>NZ_JBNWCF010000001.1:0-1080697 GCF_053522545.1 Rhizobium sp. 21-4511-3d
CCCATGCTCTCCCGCGGGCTTGGTGTCCCAGAGGGGCCTCGGTCTCTCGCTCGCCACCGCGATAGGCATTACAGCCTCGATAGCGGATAAAGGGAAGTTACAAGGGGGTGTTGGCGCGAGCTGCGGACGCGGCGTTCCCTTCTCCCCTCGGGGAGAAGGTGGCCCGAAGGGCCGGATGAGGGGGCCGCACCCGGGGCATCTCCCTCATTCCTCTTCAACGCAGTTTCCCGCGCCCCAGGACTGGGGCGCACTGGATTCCTGTGACAAGCACAGGAATGAGGGAGGCGGCGCCTACTTCTCCAGCGTCGCCACCACTTCCACATGCGCCGTCCAGAGGAACTGGTCGATCGGCGTCACGCTGGTCAGCCGGTAGCCGCCTTCGATCAGGATCGCGAGATCGCGGGCCAGCGTCAGCGGATTGCAGCTGACGGCGACGACCTTCTTGACGGCTGAGCGCGCCAGTTCCTGCGACTGGAATTCGGCGCCGGCACGCGGCGGGTCGAAGACCACGGCGTCGTAATGCTTGAATTCCGCCGTCATCAGCGGACGGCGGAAGAGGTCGCGCTTCTCGACGCTCACCGGCTTCAGCCCCTGCGCCTTGCGGGCAGCGTGATCGAGCGCCGCGAGCGCCTTGTCGTCGCCTTCGACCGCATGGACGCGGCCGATGCGGGCGAGCCGGAGCGAGAAGGTGCCGGAACCGGCGAAGAGATCGGCGATGCGCTTCGCCTTGCCGACATGGGCGACGACGAGTTCCGCCATCGCCTCTTCGGCAGGCTTCGTCGCCTGGGTGAAGCCGCCAGCCGGAGGCGAGACCTGCACGCCGCCGAAATCGACCACCGGCTTCTGCGGCTCGACGAGGATTTCGCCGTTCAGCGACACGCGGGCGATACCGCGCATGCCGAGCACGGTCTCGACAGCCTTGCGGCGCTGCTGGTCGGGAAGCTTCTTGATGCCGTCGACGGCGAGGTCGAGGCCGGAGAGCGTCTCCAGCACCGAAATGCGGAAGGCTTCGGCATTCGTCGCCATCGCCGCGCCGATCGCCTTGATCGCCGGCAGCCGGGCCATGATCCCCGCCGACGAGATCGGACATTCCTCGATTGCGACGATATGGTGGCTTTCGGCCTGGTTGAAACCGATCAGCATGTCCTTCTCGGTCTTGCGCGCCGCGAAGACGACGCGGCGACGCTCGCCGGGATGGGCGGCAACGAGTTCGCCGACCTCGGCATCGATCCCCTGCGATTTCAGCGCGTTGACCACCAGCTGCCGCTTGAAGGCGCGGTAGGGCGCGTCCGAAAGATGCTGCAGCGTGCAGCCGCCGCAAGTGCCGTTGACGCCGTCGGGGCCGAAATGACGGCAGGCCGGCTCCTGCCGGTCGGGCGAGGCCTTGGCGATCGACATGATCGTGCCCTGGTTCTTGACGCGCGCGATCGCCACCTCCTCGCCCGGCAGTGCGAAAGGCACATAGATCGCGCCATCCCTGCCTTCGGCGATACCGTCGCCCTGTCCGCCGAGTTTCTTGATCGTGACTGTTTCGGTGCTCACGGCTTTATTCCTGCAAGTAGATATTCCTGATTGCCGTCGCCGCCTGCAATCGGCGAGGCGATGAGGCCGAGGCTCTTCCAGCCCATGTCTTCGGTAAACCAGCGCTCCAGCTCTGCGGCCACCGACGGCGCCGAGGAGGGGTCTTTCAACAGGCCACCCTTGCCGATCGCCTCGCGGCCCGCCTCGAATTGCGGCTTGACCAGAAGGGCCGCCTTGGCGCCCGGCTCGGCGATGTCGAGTGCCGGGGCAAGCGCCAGCTTCAGCGAAATGAACGAGACGTCGGAAACCAAGAAGGTCACCGCATGGCCGATATCGTCGGCCATCAGATTGCGGGCGTTCAGCCCCTCTATATTCGTCACGCGCGGATCGGCCGAAATGCGCGGATGCATCTGCCCGTGGCCGACATCGATCGCCGTCACATGCGTCGCACCGCGCTCCAGCAGCACTTCCGTAAAGCCGCCGGTCGAAGCGCCGACGTCAAGACAGTGATGCCCGGCCGGATCGAGCCGGAAGTGGTCGAGCGCCGCTGTCAGCTTCAGTGCGGCGCGCGAGACGTAATCCTGCGCCGGATCGTCGATTTCGATCTCGGCCGTTTCGGCAAACAGCGCGCCCGGCTTGGTGACGACCTTGCCGCCCACCTTCACGGTGCCGCGGTCGATGGCATCGCGCGCCCGCGAGCGGCTGGCAAAAAGACCGAGGCTGACGAGCAGCTGGTCGAGACGTTGTGGGTTCTGATCGGACATTGGCAGTCCATGACTGGCAAAACCCGCGCTTGCAAGCCTTTTGTTTGCACCGGCGCCGTTGACGCCCGCCGGCACCCGGCGATAATTCCGGCTCCGGTCATGGGGTAGGGGAGTGAGACGGCATGCCGATATCGAGAAGCATGGCTCTGATCGCCGCCGTCCTGACTGCCGCCCCGGCGCTCGCCAACGATACGATGGCCGAGCTGAAGACCGGCGGTCTCACCTTCGTCGAGTCGCCTGATGTCAGCATGGAGAGCGAGGCGCTCTTCATCTCGGCCAGGGAGGTGCGCGTCGATTACGTCTTCGAAAACAGCGCCGGCAAGGATGTCGAGACCCTCGTCGCCTTCCCGATGCCGGATCTGCCGGGCCATGTGGAGAGCGATATCGCCATCGCCGATTCCGGCAAGGACAATTTCCTTGATTTCACCGTGATGCAGGACGGCAAGCCGATCACGCCGGCGCTACAGCAGCGGGCGATCGCCGCCAGCATCGACGTCACCGATGACCTGAAGGCGCAGAACATTCCGCCGCTCCCTTATGCCGAAGGCACGGCCGAGGCGCTTGAAAAGCTCCCCGACGCGGTCAAGCAGGACTGGCTCTCCCGAGGCCTGCTCTACGACGACGTCTATGACAATGACGGCAGCGGCATGAAGCATCACATGACGCCGCTCTGGACGCTGCGCTCCACCTACTGGTGGAAGACCGTCTTTCCGGCCAGGGCGAAGGTGACGGTCTCGCACCGCTACACGCCGAGCGTCGGCGGCACGGTGGCAATCAGCTTCCTGGAGGAGGGGCAGGCCAAGGGTGACCGCTTTGCAGAATATAATAGCCGCTACTGCATGGACGGAGGCTTCGTCAAAGCGGCGCAGAAACTTGCGAAGGCTGAGGCGAATGGCGGCCCGAACTATACCGAAAG
This sequence comes from Rhizobium sp. 21-4511-3d, assembly GCF_053522545.1. Lineage (NCBI taxonomy): Bacteria > Pseudomonadati > Pseudomonadota > Alphaproteobacteria > Hyphomicrobiales > Rhizobiaceae > Rhizobium > Rhizobium sp. 21-4511-3d. Next base: position 3,202 of record NZ_JBNWCF010000001.1, read on the forward strand.
CTGGATTTCCTACATCCTGAAGACCGGCGCCAACTGGAACGGCCCGATCAAAAGCTTCAAGCTGACGCTGGATAAGGGCGACCCGAAAAACCTCATCAGCTTCTGCGGCTCGACCGTCAAGAAAACCGGCCCGACGACATTCGAGATGACGGCGGCGGATTTCTGGCCGGAGCGGGATCTCGATATTCTGATCCTCAACGCGCCCGGGCAGGTCCAGTAAGCGTCGGGGTGGCGCAATATCGCCATCCCCTATTTTTGTGCGGTGCAAACTTAAACAATTTTAAAGCCCGGCCGCCTAGGTTCGCCCCGATTGCAGTGGTTCGCCTGAATCGCTTTTGCCATGACGGCACGCATTTTCTGCCCGCAAATCATGTTCCTCCCAAATTTCTTAGCCTGCTGCCGTCGCCCCGCGGTGGCCCGATCAGACACGCCGATTATTTGCCAGGAGAATTACCGGTGTTCGCCAATATCTCACTCAAGGGGAAGCTTGCGGCCACGTTCGCAGCCCTCATCGTCATTTTCGTTGCCGTCTCGTCCTTCGTCTATATGAAGGCAAACGCCTCCGCTGAGGCCTCCGCACAGCAGGAAAAATCCGAGCTGCTCGTCAACCAGGTAGACGACGCGCTGCAGGCCATGCTCGAGCAGGCCGTCAATCTGCGCGGCTTCATCCTCTTCCGCTCCGACAGCACCTATGGCGATATCTTCGCCAACCGCGAGCGCATGCTCAAGGCGATTGCCGCCGCCAAGCAAACCGCTGCCGGCGAGCCCGAAATCCTCGACATGATCGACGGCATGCAGAAGGCTGCCGACATCTATTTCCATGAGCTCGCCGAGCCGCAGGCCAAGGCCCGCAAGGAAACCGAAACCCCGATCGCCGATGTCGTCAAGATCGGCGTCAACGCCACCAAGGGCCAGCTCGACGGCTTCCGTCAGGCTTCCGCCAAGATCAAGGCTGCCGCCCGCGACAAGTCCGCGTCGCTCGCCGCCATCCAGGCCGATGCCGATAGCGACCTGAACAGCACGCTGCTCTTCGGTGGTATCGGCGCCTCGCTCGCCGCTGCCGTTCTCGCATGGCTGTTGTCGCGCGCCATCGTCCAGCCGATCATCGGCATGACGACGGCGATGAGCCGCCTTGCCGACGGCCATCACAATGTCGACGTTCCCGCCCTCGACCGCCGCGACGAAGTCGGCCGCATGGCCCAGTCGGTTCTGGTCTTCAAGGATGCGGCTGCCGAAAAGCTCCGCCTCGCTGGCGAAACCGACCGCATGCGCAGCGATGCCGAGCGTCAGCGCCAGTTCTCCGACGAGGAGAAGGCCCGCGAAGCCGCCGACATCCGCTTCGTCGTCGATGGCCTGGCAACCGGCCTCTCGAACCTCGCAAACGGCGATGTCGCAAGCCGCATCACCACGCCGTTCTCCGCCCAGTTCGACGGTCTGCGCACCGACTTCAACAATGCCGCCGGCAAGCTGCAGGCGACCCTGCAGTCCGTTGGCCGCAACGCTTCGGCGATCAATGCCGGCGCCGGTGAAATCCGTTCGGCCGCCGATGATCTCGCCCGCCGCACCGAGCAGCAGGCCGCAGCCGTCGAAGAGACCGCAGCAGCTCTCGAACAGGTCACCACCACCGTTCGCGACAGCGCCAAGCGCGCCGAAGATGTCGGCCAGCTTGTCGAGCGCGCCCGCCTCGGCGCCGAGCGCTCCGGCGACGTCGTCCGCAAGGCCGTCACCGCCATGGAGCAGATCGAGAAGTCCTCGGGCGAGATCGGCAACATCATCGGCGTCATCGACGACATCGCCTTCCAGACCAACCTGCTCGCGCTGAACGCCGGTGTCGAAGCCGCGCGTGCCGGTGAAGCAGGCAAGGGCTTTGCTGTCGTCGCCCAGGAAGTTCGCGAACTGGCCCAGCGTTCCGCAAACGCTGCGAAGGAAATCAAGGCGCTGATCAACACCTCGGGCGAGCAGGTCAGCACCGGCGTTTCGCTGGTCGACCAGACCGGCAAGGCGCTGGCCGAGATCGTCACCGAGGTGCAGGAGATCAACCGCCACGTCGGCGCGATCGTCACCGCCACTCGCGAACAGTCCGTCGGCCTGCAGGAGATCAACACTGCGGTCAACAACATGGACCAGGGCACCCAGCAGAACGCCGCCATGGTCGAGGAACAGACGGCCGCCAGCCACTCGCTGGCCCTGGAAGCTGCATCGCTGGATGCCCTCCTGCACCAGTTCAAGCTCGGTGCCGCCGCAGCCGTTGCCGTCGCCCCGCGCGCCGCCATCGCCCAGCCGGCCTCCCGCCCGGTCGCCTCTCCGGCCCGCGCACTGAACAACCGCGTCGCCAGCGCCTTTGGCGGCCGCGCTGCAACGGCCGCTGCTGCCGTGCAGGAAGATTGGGAAGAGTTTTGAGACCAGCCTGATTGTTTGAAACGGGGCCTCCGGGGGAAACTTCGGGGGCCTTTTTGTTTTGGGCGTTTGCGGGTGTGGCCCCCTCATCCGGCTGCCGCCACCTTCTCCCCGAGGGGAGAAGGGGAGTGCGGCGCTCGCTCGCTCGCCCGCTCAGCTATGAGAACGAAAGGCCTGCTCCAAACTCGAGCTTCCCCTCTCCCTTGGGGGAGAGGGCAGGGTGAGGGGGCTCCAGGCGCGACGTTAGCGGCTGGGGCTACGATCCTACCCCGCCACAACCCGCATCCGCTCCACATCCCGTCGCGGCGGCACGCTATGCACGCGCACATAATCCCGGCTGAACTGCGAAGGGCTATCATAGCCCACCCGAAAGCCCGCCTCCGCCGCCGTCAGCCCCTCGGTCACCATCAGCCGCCGCGCCTCCTGCAATCTCAGCTGCGTGCGAAACTGCAGCGGGCTCATAGCCATCACCGATTTGAAATGCTCGTAGAAGGTCGAGGCGCTCATACCCGCCACCGAGGCAAGATGCTCGATCGCGAAGGGCTCGCTGAAATTCTTCCGGATGAAATCGACGGCCCGGCCGATCTGGTTCAGCCGGCTCTCGCGATTGGCGATCTGCCTCAGCAGCGGCGCCTGCGGGCCGCGGATCAGGCGGTAGAGCATCTCGCGCTCGATCATCGGCGCCAGGATACCAGCATCCTCGGGCGCATCCAGCAACTGCAGCATCCGCACCGCCGCATCAAGCAGCTCCGGCGTCGAAGCGCTGACGCCGGCTGCCGCACTCTCACTCGCCTTGCCGTCCGCCGCGGGCATCAGCTCCGCCAGCATGCCGCGATCGAGCTGCACCCGCATGCAGAGATAGGGCCGGTCAGCGCTCGCCTCGACGACGGCGCCGATCACGGGCAGGTCGACACCGACGACGAGATAATGGGCGCTGTCATAGACGTGCACCCGGTCTCCCACCACCGCGCGCTTCCGCCCCTGCGCGACGATGCAGCAGGAGGGCTCGTACATCGTGTGGATCGGCTCGGTCTTGGCCGAGGATCGTATGATCCCGACGCGCGGTAGGGCGGTGTCGAAGCTGCCATCAGTTCCGGCATGGCGATCGATCAATTCTGCAAGCTGGGCAATCTTTTCCATTGCAGCAGGATGAATGGCAGCGGCGCAAATGCCAAGCCGTGATGCACCGCTTCCGGAAGATCGTGCAAGAAATCCGGAGAAGCCTGCTACCGGCCGGTGCCATCAAGCGAGCATCTTCTGCCGGGGCCGCGATTGGCGGCCGTCACAGCCACAGCATGAGGAAGAAGACATGACCGGCATCCAAGGCAAGACAGTTCTGATCACTGGCGCCAGCAGCGGCATCGGCGCCGCAACCGCCCGCGAACTCGGCGCCGCCGGCGCCAGGCTCGTCATCGGCGCAAGGCGCACCGACCGGCTGGAGGCGCTCGCAACCGAAATCCGCAATCAAGGCGGCACCGTCGAATTCCGCGCCCTCGACGTCACCGACCGCACCGATATGGAGGTTTTCGCCAAGTCGGCGGTCGATGCCTTCGGCCGCATCGACGTTCTCGTCAACAATGCCGGCGTCATGCCGCTATCGCTGATGTCGTCGCTGAAGGTCGAGGAATGGGACCGGATGATCGACGTCAATATCAAGGGCGTGCTCTATGGTATCGCCGCCGTGCTGCCCATCATGAATGCGCAGGAAAGCGGTCAGATCATCAACGTCTCCTCGATTGGCGGCCTTGCGGTGTCGCCGACCGCGGCGGTCTATTGCGCCACCAAGTTTGCGGTGCGGGCGATTTCGGATGGCCTGCGCCAGGAGAACCGCAAGCTCCGCGTCACCTGCATCAATCCCGGCGTCGTCGAATCCGAGCTCGCCAGCACCATCACCGAGCCCTTCGCGAAGGATGCCATGGCCACCTACCGCGCCATCGCGCTGCAGGGCGATGCGATCGCCCGCGCCATCCGCTTCGCGATCGAGCAGCCCGACGATGTCGATACCAACGAGATCACCATCCGCCCCACCGCCAACGCGGCGATCTGACCATGCGCGGGCTCTCTCTGATAACAGGCGCCGCCCTCTGCGGCGCCACCCTTGCCTTCGCCAATGACCAGGAGACGACAATGCAGACCCATTCCTATATCGGCATGTGGATCACCGCCGACGGCCATATCCGCCAGGAGCTACTGCCGAACGGCCGCTACGACGAAGCCCGCGGCACCCGCAAGAGCGCCTACCGGGGGCGCTACGAGGTAGAGGGCGACCATATCGAATACTGGGACGACACCGGCTTCACCGCCGACGGCGATTTCGTCGGCGGCAACGTGCTGCATCATGGCGGGATGGTGTTTTATCGGGATGGGATGGTTGAGTAGCTCTGACGCGGAGGTGGTGCCCGCGGCCCCCTCATCCGGCCCTATGGGCCACCTTCTCCCCGCGGGGGAGAAGGGATCGGAGACGTTGCGGCAATTCCCTTCTCCTCTCGGGGAGAAGGTGCCCGAAGGGCGGATGAGGGGGCTCCGGGTAGGAAAGTTTCAGACTTACCCAGCAACCCCCACCGCAACACCACGGCCAAGCGCCCGGAACACCGTCGAAACGATCCCGGCGCGATCGAGCCCTGCATGGGCATTCATCGCCTCGGGCTTCGCCTGCTCCATCCAGATATCGGGCATCACAAGCGAGCGAACCTTCAGCCCGTTGTCGAGCAGGCCTTCCATCGTCAGGAACTGCATGACGTGGCTGCCGAAGCCGCCGACGGAGCCTTCCTCGATGGTGATGAGGATTTCGTGGTGGGCGGCGAGCTGGCGGATCAGGTCGTGATCGAGCGGCTTGGCAAAGCGCGCGTCGGCAACGGTGGTAGACAGACCGGCCGCATCGAGATCCTCGGCTGCGAGCAGGCTGTCGGCGAGGCGGGTGCCGAAGGAGAGCAGCGCCACCTTGGTGCCTTCCTTGACGATCCGGCCCTTACCGATCTGCAGGATTTCACCGCGAACGGGCATTTCTACGCCGACACCTTCGCCGCGCGGATAGCGGAACGAGATCGGACCGGCATCATAGGCAGCCGCCGTGCGCACCATATGCTTCAGCTCCGCCTCGTCGGCCGCCGCCATCACGACGAAGCCCGGCAGTGCCGCCAGGAAAGTCGTGTCGAAGGAACCGGCATGCGTCGGCCCGTCGGCGCCGACGAAGCCGGCACGGTCGATCGGGAAGCGCACCGGCAGGCCCTGGATCGCCACGTCGTGGACGACCTGGTCATAGGCGCGCTGCAGGAAGGTGGAATAGAGCGCGGCGAACGGCTTGTAGCCTTCGGCGGCGAGACCGGCGGCGAAGGTCACCGCATGCTGCTCGGCAATGCCGACATCGAAACAGCGGGCCGGATAGAGGCTCGCCAGCTTGTCAAGGCCGGTACCGTTCGGCATCGCTGCGGTGATGCCGACGATCTTGTCGTCGAGCTCGGCTTCCTGCACCAGCGCTTCGGCAAACACGCTCGTATAGCTCGGCGCATTCGGCTTCACCTTCGCCTGGGCGCCGGTGATGACGTCGAACTTGTTGACGCCGTGATACTTGTCGGCGGCAGCTTCGGCCGGCGGATAGCCCTTGCCCTTCTGCGTTACGACATGGATCAGCACCGGGCCTTCGGCATGATCGCGAACATTGCGCAGCACCGGCAAGAGGTGCTCGAAGGAGTGACCGTCGATCGGGCCGATATGGTAGAAGCCCATCTCCTCGAACATCGTGCCGCCGGTCACATAGCCCCGCGCGTGCTCGACGGCGCGGGTAATCGCGCGGTCGACCTTCTTGCCGAGATAGGCGGTCAGCTTCTTGCCGAAATCGCGGAAGCCCATGTATGTGCGCCCGGACGCCAGACGCGCCAGATAGGCGCTCATCGCGCCGGTCGGCGGAGCGATCGACATGTCGTTGTCGTTGAGGATGACGATCAGCCGCGCGTCGAGAGCACCGGCATTGTTCAGCGCCTCATAGGCCATGCCGGCCGACATGGCGCCGTCGCCGATGACGGCGATCACGCGCTTGTCGGTCTGGTCGAGCTCGGCGGCGACGGCCATGCCAAGACCGGCGGAAATCGAGGTCGAGGAATGCGCGGCGCCGAAGGGGTCGTATTCGCTCTCGGCCCGGCGGGTGAAGCCGGAGAGACCGTTTTCCTGGCGCAGCGTGCGGATGCGGTCGCGGCGGCCGGTCAGGATCTTGTGCGGATAACACTGGTGCCCCACATCGAAGATCAGCCGGTCGTCGGGCGTATTGAAAACGCTGTGGATGGCGATCGTCAGCTCGACGACGCCAAGCCCTGCACCCAGATGTCCGCCAGTGCGCGACACGGCGTCGATCATCTCGTCGCGAACCTCGCGTGCGAGCTGCGGCAGCTCGCGGTCATCGAGCTTGCGCAGGTCGGCTGGAAGCTTGACCTGATCGAGCAGCGGTGTCTTCGGCGGTTGTGTCACGGGCGGGCGCTCTTTCTTATCATTCTCGGAGATGCTTATTCCGATTAAATTGCGGCGAAACAAGTGCGTTTCAAGAACCGCAACCGCTCCATTCTAGAGAAGTTCAGCCTTCAGGCAAAGGCACGAATTCCTCTTCATCCCCCGGAACGATGTCGAAACGGCCGGTGCGCCATTCTTCCTTGGCCTTCTCGATCCGCTCTTTCGACGAAGAGACAAAGTTCCACCAGATATAGCGCTTGGAATTCAGTGCCGCACCCCCGAAGAGCATCAGGTGACAGCCCTGTTCACCCGCCTCGAGCGTGATGGCATCGCCGGGACGGAATACCAGCAGCTGATCGGCCGCAAACCGGTCGCCGGCAATCACCACTTCGCCGGAGAGAACATAGACGGCGCGTTCTTCATGCGCAGCGCCGAAGGGGAATTTCGATCCCGGCTGCAGGCTGATATCGGCATAGAGCGTATCGGTGAAAACCTTCACCGGCGACTTCAGCCCCTCGAAGGAGCCGATCACCACGCGCCCGGTCACCCCGCCATCGTCGATAACAGGCATGTCGCCCTTTTCGGTATGGGTGAACTCCGGGTTCATCTCTTCCTTTTCATCGGGCAGCGCCAGCCAGGTCTGCAGCCCGGACATCGCCAGCGGATGTCCGCGCAGGTTGTCGGGCGTCCGCTCCGAATGCACGATCCCGCGCCCCGCGGTCATCAGGTTGATATCGCCCGGCCGGATCACCTTCTCGGTGCCGAGGCTGTCGAGATGGCGGATCTCGCCGTCGAAGAGATAGGTCACCGTCGAAAGCCCGATATGCGGATGCGGCTTCACATCCAGCGCCTCGTCGGGCCTGAGGATCGCCGGCCCCATCCGGTCGAAGAAGATGAACGGCCCCACCAGCCGCCGCTGCCTGGTCGGCAGCGCGCGACGCACCTGAAACCCGCCGATATCGCTGGTGCGCGGAATGATCAGATTCTCGATCGCATCACAGGCAAAGGCATCGCCGGGGAGGGGATCTTTACCGGGGAAGAAGGACATGGCGGTTCTCCAAGCGGGATTTGCCGCCAACCTAAACAGTTCGGCGAGGCGGTGGTAGCGAAAGTTTCTATGTCGCTTGACGACATATGTCATGTAATGACATATTTACGCGATGAAAGCCGAGCGCGTCATTCGCGAACGCATCGTTTTCGGTGACGGCGCGATACTCGAAATGAAAGTCTGGCGTGTTCCCGTGCAGGTGCCCGGTTCCCGGCACATGCTGAAATACTCGCTTTTCTACGGCAGGCCGGGCGAGCGGCTGATCGGCTATGACAACGAGCGCGGCAAGGGCGACCATCGCCATTGTGGCGAGCGCGAGGAAGCTTACACCTTCGTCTCGATCGAGCAGATGCTTCTGGATTTTCAGGCCGACGTCGAAAGGCTGAGAGGAGAACGGATATGAGCAAGGATATCGAACTGCATATCGGCGGCTCCTTCGCGGACGCGGCCAAGCGCGTCGCCGATGCCTGGCATCGAGCCGAAGCAGGCGAGACGGTCTCCGAGGATCATCTCACCTTCGTTGGCTGGGACGCCTTTTCGCGCACGATGACGGCCAAGCGGCTGGAGCTGCTGCGTCACCTCCACCGGCATCCGCAGACGAGCATTTCGGCACTGGCGAAAAGCCTGAGGCGCGATTATCGCCGGGTGCACGAGGATGTCGAAATTCTCTCCGAAGCCGGATTGATCGAGCGGGATGGAAACGGTCTGCGCACCGGCTATGACGAAATCAGAACGGTGATCGCCCTCTAGGCCAGTCAAGCCCCGTCGAGAGGCTCCACGCCCTGCGGCTTGCCAGAGCGGTCGAGGCGGATCTTCTCGATGCGGTTTTCCGCGGCCGAGAGCAGGGTTTCGCAATGCTTCTTCAGCGCTTCGCCGCGCTCGTAGATCTCGATGGATTCGTCCAGCGCCACGTCGCCGCGTTCCAGGCGCGCGACGATGCTTTCGAGTTCGGCCACGGCCTTTTCGAAGGAAAGACCTGAAACCTCAGGCTTGGCGCTGTCAGTCATACTCAACCCTTCATCAATCGAAGCACATGTAGCCCGGCCGATTCGGCCAGACCTTCGAGATCATAGCCGCCTTCCAGCAGGCTGACGACCCGGTTGGAGGCGCTTTTGTCGGCTATCTCCAGCAATCTTCCGGTTGCCCAGTCGAAATCCTCGCCGACGAGATTGATCTGCGCCAGGGGATCGCGGTGATGGGCGTCGAAGCCGGCGGAGATGATGATCAGGTCCGGCCGGAAGTCGTTGAGCGCCGGCAGCACGCGGGACTTGAAGGCCTCGCGGAAATGGTCGCTGCCGACATTCGGCGAGAGCGGCGCATTGACGATCGTGCCGTGCTTACCGCTTTCGTCCTTGGCGCCGGAGCCCGGATAGAGCGGCATCTGGTGGGTCGAGCAGAACAGAACCGAGGGATCGTCCCAGAAGATGTCCTGCGTGCCGTTACCGTGATGCACGTCCCAATCGACGATCGCGACGCGCTCGGCGCCGTAGCGCTTCTGTGCATGGCGGGCGGCAATCGCGGCATTGTTGAAGAAGCAGAAGCCCATCGCCTTGTTCTTCTCGGCGTGATGGCCGGGCGGACGGGCCGCGACGAAGACATTGTCGGCCTTGCCGGTGAAGACGTCGTCGACGGCAGCCATCGCCCCGCCGACGCCGGTCAAGACCGCCTGCAGGCTCTTGGCGCTGGCATAGGTATCGGCTTCCAGCTGGTTGATTTCGCCTTCTTCTTCCGGGATCTGCCGCATCACGGCGAAAAGGTGCTCTTCGGGATGGGCCAACAGCACCGCGTCCTCATTGGCCTGCGGCGCCTCCTTGCGGTCCAGCCGCTCGAAATTCGGATGGCCGAGCGCGACATTGATGGCGCGCATGCGGTCCGGCCGCTCCGGATGGCCGTCGGGCGTCACATGTTCGAGGAAGATCGGATGTTCGTAAAGACGGGTGCTCATGGCGAAATACTTATCCTCTGGCCCTGTCATGATCCACAGCAGATGGTGCTGAGGCGGGCTATTTCAACAGACACATGCTGTCGCAACCACGTCACGGCAAGCGTTTACTTCACCTCGGGCCGGGCCTAGTCTTGCTCGTGATGGCAGGGGGAGCCGGAAGACGATGGTGAAGGCAGCGCGCTCGAACAGAGAGCAGATCCGCATTCCGTTCCGTGACGTGGACATGAACGGGCAGATGTTTCTCGCCTCATACATCTCCTATGCCGAATCCGCGCTCGCCGGTTTCTGGTCGATGCGGCCGGAACTCGCCGATGAGCCGCTCTACATTGCCTGCAAGGTTTCCTGCACGCTGCACCGCCCGCTGCGATACGAAGAGGACGCGGTCTTCACCGCCGCCGTCGACAAGATCGGCCTGAGGTCCGTCGGCTTCGTGGTCGCCGTCGATGCGGATGGAGAGCGTGCCGCCGAAGTGGAGATCACCTGGCAGGCCCGCAGCCGCGAGATCGGCGAGCCGGTGTCGCTGCCTGAAGAGACGCGCGACTGGCTCTACACGTTCCTCGATTAGGCGCGAACCGGCAACAGCGGATAGCCGACCATGACGGCGCGGCCGACGAGGGCTGCGACGAAGGCCTTGGCGACATCGCCGGGCACGAAGGCCATGGAGCCGACAAAGGCCGGCTCGAGGCTGACACCACCGGCAATCGCCAGATAGATGATCCCGAAGGCATAGAGCACGACAATCCCGCCGATCATCGCCGACAGGAAGAAGCCGACGGTCTGGACGAGACCGGACTGCTCGGCCTTGACGAGGCGCTCGCTGAGATAGCCGGTCGTGAAGGCGGCAAACAGCCAGCCGATCAGGAAGCCGGTGGTCGGCGCCGCAAAGGCGGCAAGTCCGCCGCGGCCGCCCGAAAGAACCGGCAGGCCGATGGCCACGAGCACCCAGACGATGAGCACGGCGATGGAGCCGCGGCGCGCGCCGAGCACGACACCGGCCATCATCACGCCCATCGACTGCGCGGTGATCGGCACCGGAATGAAGCCGAGGGTGATCGGCGGCAGGATGCCGAGCGCCACGATGATCGCGGCAAAAAGGGCAGACAAGACGAGGTCGCGGGTGCTCATTATGGGCTCCGTGTTTACGATCGGTTAACTGACATGCCGCCGAATGCCGCGCGCGTCAATCGCCGCGGCAATGTTATCCGCATCTCTGAGGGTGAGGATGATTAGCGGCGCAAGCAGCGTCACCGGCCGCACCTTGATGCCGCGTGCCGCATGCGCTTCCTTGATCGCCTGATAGCGGCCGAGGATCTCAGGCACGAAACGCACCACCAGCCCGACGGCGAGACCGACATCATTGGCCTGCACCAGCCCGATCCGCTCGAGCGGCCGCGCCAGCAGGGTAATCTCGTCGATGAGCTCGGCAATCGTCGTCGTGGCGGTCACGGCCGCCGCAAAGAACATCAGCGATGTCAGCCGCAGCAGCGCCACGACCGCGCCATGCCAGGGATTGAAGGCAAGGCTGAACAGCGCGACAATGGCGATCGTCAGCAGTACCGGCTTCAGCCGGTCGAGCGCCTGCGCAAGCGGAATGCCGAGCCGGAAATAGATGGCCGCCGTCGCCAGTACCGCCAGCGACAGCAGCGGTATCTCGCGCGTCGTGAACAGGATGACGCCGAGGATCGCGAGCACCGCGAGCTTGGCACGCGCCGGCAGGCGGTGCATGACGCTCTCTCCCTCGACATAGAGCGATTGCATCAGCCGGCGATCTCCCTGTAGCGCGCGATCGCCTCGGCGGCTGGCGCATCGGCGGCAAGCGTGCCCTCGTGGAAGACCAGCACCCGGCCGAAATCGGCGATCAGCTCGAGGTCATGGGTGATGACGATCGCATTTTCCGGCAGCCCCTCGATCAGCCGTTGCACCAGCGCCCGGTTCTTGAGGTCGAGCTGGTTGGTCGGCTCGTCGAGGATGAGAATATCAGGCCCGGTGACCAGCACCGCTGCCAGAGCCGCAATCTGCAACTCGCCGCCGGAAAGTTCATGCGCCCGGCGGGGCGCCAGATGCGCGGCGCCGAAACGTGAGAGGACGGCTTCGACCTTCGCCTCGATCTCGCCCTTCGCAACGCCGCGGCTCTTCAGCCCGAAGGCGATGTCGTCCTTCACAACAGGCAGGATGATCTGGTTCTGCGGCTGCTGGAAGATGAAGCCGACATCGGAAAGCGCGCCGCGCTCGCCCGCCGTATCGCGGCCATTGACGAGAACGCGTCCGGCCGTCGGCTTCGCCAAGCCGTTGATCAGCCGCGCGAAGGTGGTCTTGCCGGAGCCGTTCAGGCCGATGATGCCGATGCGGTTTTCGCTCAGCTGCAAGGTCAGCGGTGCCAGCGCCTGGCGCGCGCCATAGCTGACCGAAGCCCCTTCGAAACGGATGTCCAAATGCAGTCCCTCATCCTTCTGGCGCTCGCTTCTATAGCGGCGGCGGCAAAAGTGCAAAAGCGGGTGGCTAGGAAGATTTTCCGGCATATGATGCCGTCATGACGAATCTGCTCTCGAATGCCGATGCCCGCCGCGTCTTCATCGCCAAGCAGGGCCTGAGTACTCCGCCCAACCGCGCCTTGACCAAGGACGGGCTTCTGCAGCTCATCCACGATCTCGGCTTCGTCCAGGTCGACAGCATCCAGACGGTGGAACGTGCCCACCACCAGATCCTGTTCTCCCGCAACCAGACTTACCGGCGCGAACACCTGACCTCGCTGCTGGAGAAGGATGGCGCCCTCTTCGAACACTGGACGCATGACGCCTCGATCCTGCCGAGCAGCTTCTTCAAGTACTGGAAGCACAAGTTCGTCCAGCAGGAGGAGGTGCTGGTCGAGCGCTGGCGCAAATGGCAGGGCGAGGGCTTCGAACACGCTTTCGAGGAAACCTATGACCGCGTCGTCCAGAACGGCGCGATCCTGGCGCGGGACATCAAGGCGGACGATCACGTTTCCGGCGGCTGGTGGAACTGGCATCCGAACAAGACCGCACTCGAATATTTCTGGCACACCGGCAAGTTCGCCATCGCCGGGCGCTCGAATTTCCAGAAGATCTACGACCTCGTCGAGCGCGTCATCCCCGATGAGTTCCGCGAGCAGGAAGTCAGCCGCGAGGAGTTTGTCGACTGGGCCTGCCGCAGCGCGTTGACGCGTCTGGGCTTTGCCACATCAGGCGAGATAGCGGCCTTCTGGCGCCTGATCTCGCCGGAGGAAGCGAAGGCCTGGGTCACCGCGCATCGCGACGAACTCACCGAAATCATCATCGAACCCGCGCTTGGCGGCAAGCCACGCCACTCCTGGGCGCTCGCGGAATTTCCGGCAGAGATCGCCGATTTCCCCGAGCCGCCGGCCCGCATCCGCGTGCTCAGCCCCTTCGACCCGATGATCCGCGACCGCAACCGTACCGAACGCCTGTTCGGCTTCTTCTACCGCATCGAGATCTTCGTGCCCGAGCCGAAGCGTGAATACGGCTACTACGTCTTCCCGCTGCTCGAAGGCGATAAACTCATCGGCCGCATCGACATGAAGGCTGACAGGAAGAAGGGCACGCTGGATGTGAAGCGTCTGTGGCTTGAGCCGGGTGTGCGGGCCTCCGCCGGACGTCTCGACAGGCTTGCTGCCGAGCTCGACCGCGTCGCCCGCTTTGCCGGCGTGGAGCGCGTGATCCTTGCTGACGGCTGGCTCGGGTAGCCAATGCCAATTGATTGGATTTTAAGAAGTTTTTTCGAAATTACTCGACGTTAATCTTGACGTCGGTTTACCATGCCCGTGCCGAACTTGTTAAACACCGTTCCCCTACGGTTGGCGCATGAAAACGCACCCCATCAGATACGCCGCATGGTTGGCTTGGAACGACCTGGGCCGCAGGGTCAGGGCTCTGATCCGCAACCGCCGCGACGCCCGTGCCGCGGCGGCCTCAACTGTCTCAATGGGCGAACAGCGAGAGCCGATGAAGCCGGTCGCGGTAAAGTCGGCGCTGATCGACGCGGTCTATTTCAGCCAGCAGGACGGCCGTCTTCGCGTCTGCCTTAGCAACGGCGAGGACCGGACTTTCGAGGGCGTCAACGAGGCGCATGTCATCGCCATGGTCACCTCGCAGTCACCGGGCAAATATTACATGCGCAACGTCCGCCCCCGCTTCAAGCGTATCGCTGCCTGAGTGCGGGCGTTTAAGCATATCTGCTGTGATCAGCCGAGTTCAGTCTTGGTGATCTTGATCCCAAAACCCTCGAGCCCGACATAGTGCCGCTCGCGGGTGGTCAAGAGCTTGATCGAGGTCACGCCGAGATCCTTCAGGATCTGTGCGCCGAGACCGATTTCCAGCCATTCGCTCTCGCGCGTTGCTGCCTCGGCGTGCGACTCGCGGCCCTGGCTGCGGGCCTTGCGGCCGTTGTCGATATGGCCGACGCCGACGGAGCCTTCGCGCAGATACACGATGATGCCGCGGCCTTCCTCGGCGATCTTCTGCATATAGTGGTCGACAGGGCTCTTCTTGCCGAACAGGTCCTCGGCGACGTTCTCAGGATGCAGGCGCACCGGAATGTCGATGCCGTCGCGGATGTCACCGAAGACGACGGCGAGGTGCTGCATCGGGTCCCAGGGCAGCGAGTAGGTATGGGCCTTGGCCTTGCCGAAAGGGGTCTCGATGTCGAAGCTCTGGCCGAGCTCGATCAGCGTTTCCTTGCGCTGGCGGTAGGCGATCAGATCGGCGACCGAAACCTGCTTGAGGCCGTGTTCTTCCGCAAAGCTGCTCACCTGGGGGCCGCGCATCACGGTGCCGTTGTCATTGACGAGCTCGCTGATGACGCCGATCAACGGCAGGCCGGCGAGCTTGCAGAGGTCGACCGCGGCTTCCGTATGGCCGGAGCGCATCAGCACGCCGCCTTCGCGGGCGATCAGCGGAAAGATGTGGCCGGGACGGACGAAATCGGCCGCACCCACATTCGGGTTGGCGAGGTTGCGCACCGTCAGCGTCCGGTCGTCGGCGGAAATGCCCGTCGTCGTGCCATGCTTGAAGTCGACCGAAACGGTGAAGGCCGTCGTATGCGCCGAGTCGTTTTCGGCGACCATGGCGTTCAGGTTCAGGCGCTTGGCCTCTTCCTTCGGCATCGGCGTGCAGACGATGCCGGACGTGTGGCGGACGATGAAGGCCATCTTCTCCGGCGTGCAATGCACGGCAGCGACGATCAGGTCGCCTTCGTTCTCGCGGTCATCGTCGTCCATGACGACAACGATCTCGCCGGCTTCGAAGGCACGGATGGCATCGACGACACGCTTCTGATCGTAAGGCATGGGGGTAATTCCTATTTCAACCGGCCGGTCTGGCCGCGGTCGCGGAGATAGTGATCGGCAATGGCGCATGCAACCATCGCCTCGCCGATCGGCACGGCGCGGATGCCGACGCAGGGGTCGTGACGGCCCTTGGTGCGCACCTCGACATTCTTGCCGTCGGCATCGATCGACTGGCGCTCGGTCAGGATCGAGGAGGTCGGCTTGATGGCGAAGCGGGCGATGACCGGCTGGCCGGTGGAAATGCCGCCCAGGATGCCGCCGGCGTGGTTGGAGAGGAACAGCGGCTTGCCGTCATTGCCCATCCGCATCTCGTCGGCATTCTCTTCGCCGGTGATTTCCGCCGCGCCGAAGCCGTTGCCGATCTCGACACCCTTGACGGCGTTGATCGACATCAGGAGCGAGGCGATGTCCTGATCGAGCTTGGCATAGATCGGTGCGCCCAAGCCTGCCGGCACATTCTCGGCAACCACCTCGACGACGGCGCCGACGGACGAGCCATTTTTGCGGATGCCGTCGAGATATTCTTCCCAGACCGGAACGATCGCCGGATCAGGCGCAAAGAACGGGTTCTGGTCGACCTGATCCCAGTCCCAGTTCTGGCGGTTGATCTTGTGTTTGCCGATCTGGATCAGCGCCGCACGCACCTTCATGTCGGGAACGACGAGACGGGCAATGCCGCCGGCGGCAACACGGGCCGCAGTTTCGCGCGCCGAGGAGCGCCCGCCGCCGCGATAGTCGCGGATGCCGTATTTCACGTCATAGGTATAGTCGGCATGGCCCGGCCGATACTGGCGGGCGATCTCGCCGTAATCCTTGGAGCGCTGGTCGGTGTTCTCGATCAGCATGGAGATCGGAGTACCCGTCGAGATCATCGTCTCGCCGTCCTCGTCCAGCATCACGCCGGAGAGCACCTTGACGAGGTCGGCCTCGCGGCGCTGGGTGACGAAACGCGACTGGCCGGGCTTGCGCTTGTCGAGCCAGACCTGGATGTCCTCGAGCTTGAAGCGCAGGCCGGGCGGCGTGCCGTCGACGACGCAGCCGAGGGCCGGCCCATGGCTTTCGCCCCAGGTCGTGACGCGGAAAAGATGACCGAATGTATTATGCGACATGTGGTACCGACCAATGCGCGCCGCACGGACCGTTGCCGGCAGCGCCAACCTTTAGAATTCGGGGTCACTCATAGGCCAAAAAGCCAGGCGGGCAAACGCCTTTCTTTGCCGAAATGCGGCCGGATCTGAGAATGATGTTTCCGCAATTTGGAAACGATGGGCTCAGGAGGCGAGACGCCAGGCGGTGCCGAGCGCTGCCTGCGTGAAGTCGTCGAAGGAGAGGGGGCGCGAGAAGGCATAGCCCTGCAGCATGTCGCAGCCGAGATCGCGCAGCATGTCGGCATGGTCGAGGCTCTCGACGCCTTCTGCCACCGTCTCGACGCCGAGCGAGCGGGCAATGTCGATGATCGAGCGCACCAGCGTGCGTTCCTGCGAGGAATGCAGGATCGGCTGCACCAGCTGCCGGTCGATCTTCAGCCGCTTCGGCTTCAGCTTCAGGAGCGAGACGATCGAGGTATGGCCGGTGCCGAAATCGTCGATCTCGATATCGATGCCGAGCGCCTTGATGCGGTCGAGGTTCTGTGCGGCGACGTCTTCGCTTTCGTCGAGGAAGATCGATTCCACCAGTTCGAAGGAAAGTTCGCCCGGGCGGATATGCAGGTGGCTGAGCGACTCGAACAGGCTGCCGTCATGCAGGCGCCGCGCCGAGACGTTGACCGAGACCTGCGGCACGATGAGGCCATGGGCGGTCCAGCGCATCTTGTCCTTCAGCGCCGTCTCCAGAACGATGCTGTCGAGCGTCTGCACCACGTTGATCTCGTCGGCGATGCGCAGGAACTTGTCGGGCGTCAGCACGCCGCGGGTCGGGTGGTGCCAGCGCACCAGCGCCTCCACACCGGCGAGCTTCATGGTGCGGGCGCAGAACTGCGGCTGGTACCAGGCGGTGAACTCGTTGTTCTCGATACCGGCGAGGATCTCATCGGCGGTGCGCTTGTTGTTGATGATGTCGGCCTGGAGGTTCTGGTTGAAGAACTCGTAGCGGTTCCGGCCCATGCTCTTGGCGCGATAGAGCGCGATATCGGCATTGATCAGCACCTTGCGCGCATCGACATGGATGCCGTTCGCCAGTGCAATGCCGATCGAGACGCCGCAGCGGCAGGAGAAGCCCTGGAAGTCGATCGGTTGGCGCATCTCCTCGATGACGCGTCCGGCAAGCTCCGCCATATCGACGTCGCTGACGTCATGCGCCAGGATCACGAACTCGTCGCCGCCGATACGTGCCACGAGATCGCTGCCGCGCACGTTCTTCGACAGAACCTTGGATGCGTGGACCAGCATCGCATCGCCGGCCGCATGGCCGAGCGTGTCGTTGATTTCCTTGAAGCGGTCGAGGTCGATATGCAGGATTGCGAATTTCTGGCGCTGCGAGCGGGCATCGACCGTCAGGCTTTCGAGCGCGATGTCGATCTTGCGGCGGTTGGCGAGGCCGGTCAGCGGGTCATGCAGCGAATTGTGCTCGATGCGGTTCTTGGCGAGTTCGAGCTCGATATTCTTGGCGACCGCCTCGTCTTTGGCCGCCTTCAGTTCGGCGGTCAGCAGCGAATCTTCCGTCACATCGAAGGCGACGCCGATGATTTTCGTGGTGCCAGACGGCGTCTGGTGCACCTTGCCGGTCGAGCGCACGTAGCGGACGCTGCCATCGTCGCAGGGAACGCGGCAGATCAGCGTATGGGTGTCGCCCGGCTGCTTGAAGTAGCGCGCACTCTCGACGGCGGCAGCCCGGTCGTCAGGATGCACGCGCGAAAGCCAGAGTTCTTCGGGAACGAAGCCGTACTGGGCCGGCAGGCCGTAGAGCTCGTGCATGCGCTCGTCCCAGAGCGAGCCCTGCTCACCGCAGGTCGCGTCCCAAATGCCGCACTGATAGGCGTCGAGCGCCAGATCGAGCTTGCCGGAGATTTCGGTGAGCTGCGCCTCGCGCCGCGAGATTTCGTCCAGCGCCAGTTCCAGCTCGGCATTCTTGATGTCGCTGACATCCTTGGCGTGACGCAGCGTTTCGGCCGCTTCCGCATCCGTTGTCACGTCGGCGACGATGCCGATCGTGCGGCCGACGCCACCGGCATCGGTATAGAAGGAGCCGACGGAGCGCAGGTAGCGAACCGTGCCGTCATCGAGAAGGATGCGATACTGCGCAGTGCAGGAAGCCCCGGCAACGCTGCAGTTGAAGAAATGCATTTCGGCGATATGCCGGTCGTCGGGAGCGATCCGCGAGAACCAGTTCTCCAGCGGATGGCTGCCTTCGCCTGCCGCTTCGCCGTGCAGCGCGGAGGCGCGCCCGTCCCAATAGAGGCTGTGGCCGCCTTCTTCGAGCTCCCAAATGCCGATGTTGGAGGAATCGAGCGCCAGGTTCAGGCGCTGCGAGAGCTCCAGCAGCTTTGCTTCGCGGCGTTCGAGCTGCGAGATGTTGCGGTTGCGCTCGCCGAGCAGCAGTGTTGCGAAGAAGATCGGGATGATGATGACGCAGCCCGCGGTGATGATGATGACGCGCAGCTGCGACTGGTTCGCCGGCGCCTCGTTCCAGCCGGTGGTCGGTACGGCCGAGAGTTCCCAGCGGCCGCCGGCAAAGGCGATCTTGCGGCGCAGCGGCTGTTTGTGGAAGACATCGGTATTGCCGAAGAAGGGCAGGGCGGCATCGGCCGCAGCCGTGCCGAGGTCACGCACCGCGATCGACAGGTGATCGAGATGCGGGTAGCGCTCCTGGTTCTCGCTGTTGCGCGCCGGCTTCAGGCCTGTGTTCTCGTAGAACATGTCGCGGTCGATGGTGACCTCGACGGCGCCCCAGATCTTCCGCTGGCCGTTTTCCTTGACGAAGATCGGGAAGAAGATCGCAAAGGCATCCTTGCCCTCGGCGGTCTTGATCGGGCCGTAGAACCGCGCCTGCTGGTCGCCGGTATTGCGCCCGACCGACTGCATGGTCGACAGCGCCTCGCGCACGTCCTTGCCGATCCGGTCCTTGTCGGATTGTGGCGGATAGACGTTGCTGACGATGAAATTGGGGGCGACGGCGACATTGAGGAAATGCGGGTTCTGGATCAGCAGCCAGTTGATCTGCCGCTCCATTTCCTCGTCATTGGTGCGCGCGCTCAGTGAAATCATGTTGGAGAGGTCACGGACGATAGTAATGTCCATGTTGATCTGCGCTGCCATGCGGGCGCGGATCAGGTTAGTCTCGTTTTCGGTGCGGATCTGCAGTTCGCGCAGATGGGCGGCAGTATTGGCGCGATCAAGAGTGATGCCGACAGCGACGACCATGAAGGCGACGAAGCCGGAGACCAGCAGCGAAAGCCAGGTATTCTTGAAAATTCGCCGCAATTGCCTGTGGCCGCCCAGCCCGATAAGCAAAACAAGTTCCCCTTTGTTTAAAAGCAACTGTAGGGGGAACTTGTTAATTTACGATTGCCCGGCCTTCTATATTTCGGGTGCCGAAACAAGACAGAGTGGATGGTTAACGACGCCTCTTGATTATTGTTAAAATGCTATTCATCAATTGGGCGGTGAAAGCCATTCTTCCGGGCGATTTTTGCCATATTCAGGGGATTATCTGTGTTTGATAAGATTTTAGCGTCGAGTGTGAAGAGGGTTGCCGCGATGCGTTTTTTTGTTGCCACGCTGTTGGCCACCGCAAGTTTCCTGTCGCCGATCAGCGGTTTTGCTGAGAGCGCGGATGTCGAGGCGACGATCAAGAAGGTCGATACCGCCAATCTCAGCCTGACGCTCGATGACGGCAAGACCTACCAGGCGCCTGAAGAGTTCAATTTCGATGGTCTGAAGGCCGGCGTGAAGGTCGTGATCTTCTATACCGAAGTCGACGGCAAGCGCGTCATCAACGATCTCGATATCGTTCAGTAAGCCGGTTCAGATCCAGCCGATCAGCCGCTCGGCAGTATCGATCTTCAAGATCCGGTCCTGCCAGATTTCTCCCTCAGCGGCCTCGTGCTTAGGAACATCGCCAATCATCTTGAAGAGACTGCGGATGACGCCGCCGTGCGTCACGCAAACCGTTGGTTTGTCAACGGAATTCAGCCAGGATGCGCTGCGCCACGACATGATCTCGTAGCTCTCCGCGTCGTCGCCCGGCGGGATGAAATCCCATTTGTTGAGGTTGCGCTCGCTGACCCGGTCGCGCTGCGTCGCCTTCAGTTCCTTGAGCGTGAAGCCTTCCCAGTCGCCGAAGGAAACCTCGACGAGACGCTCGTCGGTGCGGTAGCCGCTGGGGTCGATCCCCATGGCAGTGCGCATGATTTCCATCGTCTGGCGGGTGCGGGTCAGGGGGCTGGCGACAAAGTCGAAGGCAATGCCTTCGACCTTTAGGATCTCAGCGAGATCGATGCCGTTCAGCCGCGCCTGTTCGCGGCCGATGGCGTTCAGCGGAATGTCTTTCTGGCCCTGAAGGCGGCGTTCGGCATTCCAGTCGGTCTGGCCGTGTCGGACCACATAGATAAGCACGGCATATTCCGCTTCTTGGAGTTCGATCAGTCCTTGATAACGGAAATATCCGGCGCGTCCACAGCCTTCATGCCGATGACATGGTAGCCGCTGTCGGCGTGATGGACTTCGCCGGTAACCGAACGCGACAGGTCGGACAGCATGTAGAGACCGACGTCGCCGACCTCTTCGATGGTCACGGTACGGCGCAGCGGAGCGTTGTACTCGTTCCACTTAAGGATGTAGCGGAAGTCGCCGATGCCGGATGCTGCAAGCGTCTTGATCGGGCCTGCAGAGATCGCGTTGACGCGAATGTTCTTCGGTCCGAGGTCGACGGCCAGATACTTGACGCTGGCTTCGAGAGCAGCCTTGGCAACGCCCATGACGTTGTAGTTCGGCATGACCTTCTCGGCACCGTAATAGGTGAGCGTGAGAAGCGAGCCGCCGTCCGTCATCAGCTTCTCGGCGCGGCGAGCGACCGAGGTGAACGAGAAGACGGAGATGTTCATCGTCTTGGCGAAGTTGTCGGCCGAGGTGTCGACGTAGCGGCCGGTCAGCTCGTCCTTGTCGGAGAAGCCGATGGCGTGAACGACGAAATCGATCTTGCCCCACATCTTTTCGACATTGGCGAAAACTTCGTCGATCGTTGCTTCGTCGGAGACGTCACAGTGGCCGGCCAGAACGCCGCCGAGTTCGGCAGCCAGCGGCTCGACGCGCTTCTTCAGCGCCTCGCCCTGATATGTAAAGGCAATTTCGCCGCCCTGTGCATGAATGGCCTTCGCAATGCCCCACGCGATCGAGCGATTGTTCGCGACGCCCATGATGACGCCGCGCTTGCCTGACATGAGGCCTGTTGCTTGAGCCATATTTTGCCCCCTAATGAACCAATTGGAAATTGCCTATGGCATAGGCCGTTAATCGGTTCAAGATTGGGAGCAATCATCAACTGTTAGGGAGCGTAACAAAGGGTGCGCATGTCACGAAAATTTCACAGGAAAAGACCTTCGCGCATGCTGCGCATCAAATCCGTGACCTTATCGTCGGGTTTTTCCCACAGCATGATGCGCAGTTCGACCACCAGATCGCCGCGTCCGCTGTTGCCGTCTGGCAGTCCCTGACCTTCGATCCGGATGGTCTTGTCGGAACCCGACCAGGCCGGAACGGTGACCTTGAGCCGGCCGCCCGGGCCCTCGATCTCTGTCTCGGTGCCGAGCACGGCATTCTCGATCGTCACGGGCAGAACCGTGTGCAGGTCGAAGCCGTGCACGGTGAAGCGATGATCGGCCGCGATATGGACGCCGATCACGGCGTCGCCGCGCTGCATGTTCGGCAGCTTCAGGCCCTGGCCTTTGAGGCGGATCTGCTGGCCCTCGGTCGTTCCCGGCGAAAGCGTAAAGCTTGCTTCCTGCCCTTCGCCGAGCGGCACGATGATGCGGCTGCCCTTCATCAGGTCGTCGATCGTCACGGTCGCCTGAGCGAACTGATCGGGCGCCTTTTCCGGGGCAGGGGCGGTGCCGGTGAACCGGCGCACCAGCGCATTCAGGATGCTGAACGGCTGAAGAATGCCGGCCGAAGCCGCAGCATTCGGGTCGATGGCGTCAGCGTCGGTCTTCGGCGCTTCCGTTTCGCTCTTGGCGGTCTCGGCCTCTGCCGGCTTGGCCTTTGCCTGGGCCTGAGCTTGTCCCTGTGCCTGCGATTGCGCCTGACCGGCATTGCCGGCGGTCCCGCCCGCAGCCTTGGTCTGCGTGCCGAAAATCCGGTCGACAACCTCTTCGGCGCTCTCGGCGCCTGCCGTGTTTGATGCCTTCTGCTTGGCCGCTTCCTCAGCCGCAGCCTTTGCCGCCTTCTGGGCGTTGGCGCGGGCGAGCTCTTCCATCACCCGTTCGGCATTTTCCTGCGCAGCCTTGGCGCGGGCTGCAGCCTCGCGGGCCGCCTGGCGCTGCTGCATGATGGTTTCGCCGCCGCCCATCTTCGCCTCGGCCATGCGGGCCGCGGTGTCGAAGAGGCTGCGTTTCTTCGGGTCCTTGAGGGTCTCGTAGGCGCGCCCGATCTCGGCAAAACGTGCCGTTGCATTCGGGTCGCCCTGATTGTGATCGGGATGCACGGCCTTCGCCATATGGCGCCATGCTGCCTTGATCTCGTCTGCCCCTGCGTCCTTCTGGACGCCCAATACCTTATATGGATCGCGCATAGTAATCCGCCGGTGTCCGTGCGGCTGCCGTCCCTTCTGGCAGCCGAAGCCCAATATCAACTCTTTGCGCGCCATCCGGTTCAACCGGACCTCGCGCTTATGGGCTGGATCGTGCGGGAGAGTTGCTAATCACTTGTTATTTTCGCCGGGCGCTCGGCGGCTTTTGCGGCAAATGGTTATCGTTCTGCTAAGCATCGCAATGCCGCAGGCGCCGGTATTAAGCATATGTGTGGAAAACGGATCAGCTCTCGGGCTGGAAGCTCAGAAGCTGCCAGTTGCCGCCGCCGACGAGGCAGGTCTTGCCCATGAACTTGGCAATGCCGTCATAGGAATGGCGGGTGGTGCGGAACTGCCGGCAGACCTGGCCGGATTCATTGTTCTCGACGATCGTGTCGATGACGCCGGCGCTGCCGGTGGAGGCGTTTGCCCAGGCAAGCGGCTGCGCGCCGATCCGGCCGACATCGGCAGACGTCACGGCATTGCGCACGGTCATTTCATCGGAAAGCGTATCGGTGCTCGGCGGGTTCTGCGGCACGGTGCCGGTCGCAACGGACCGGTCGACCTTGGATTCGCTCAGGAAGTCAAAACCACCCGTCATGCAGCCGGAGAGCGACAGCGTCGCCACCCCGATCAGAATCAGAGAGCTGCTGCGTCGCAGGAGCCCCTTTGTATGGTGAGTTGACTTTGCTATGACTTCCACCCTGTGTCCTGTCCAGTCGCTACCAGCTGGGCATTCAACCTAAAACCCCGGGGCATTTGAGCTAATATGTCGGCAAATGAGTTAACAAGCGGTGACTTTACCCAACGCGGCGAACCATTCAAGCTTTTCGCGGAATGGCTGAAGGAAGCCGAGGCTTCGGAGGTCAACGACCCCAATGCCGTGGCATTGGCAACCGTCGACGAAGCTGGTCTTCCCAATGTCCGCATGGTTCTCCTGAAGGGATTCGATACAGCAGGCTTTGTCTTCTACACCAATTTCGAGAGCCAGAAAGGTCGCGAAATCTTGGGGCAGAAGAAGGCCGCCATGTGTTTCCATTGGAAGACGCTGCGCCGCCAGGTGCGTCTGCGTGGTCCGGTGGAGGTGGTAACCGACGAGGAGGCCGACGTCTATTTCCAATCGCGTGCGAGAGGCAGCCGCATCGGCGCCTGGGCATCGAAGCAGTCGCGCCCGCTGGAGAGCCGTTTCGCGCTGGAGAAGTCCGTCGCCGAGTACACGGCGCGCTATGCCATCGGCGAAATTCCGCGCCCACCCTATTGGTCCGGCTTTCGCATCAACCCTGTCTCGATCGAGTTCTGGAAAGACCAGAATTTCCGCCTGCACGACCGCGTCGAGTTCCGCCGCGAGACGCCGGAAGCCGATTGGGACAAGGTACGGATGTATCCGTAACCTCTTATTTTCCCATCAGTTTCAACGGAATGCCTGAAGCCAGCGCCGAGACATAGCGCGGCTTCTGGTAGAGCCCGTTGAGCGAGAGCCGCGGAAGATAGGTCGTCCCGCCCGCCATGCCGGGCCGGATCACGCCGGGCTGTGTCGTCACCGCGGCCGTAAAGCCGAGCTCGGCCGCGATTGCCGCTTCGCGCAGCGTCGCGGCTTCGCGGGTGCCATAGGGAAAGGCGATCGTCGCGGGCGTCTTGCCGGTGATCACCTTTACGTGTTCCGCCGACCGCAGCATCTCTTCCCGGGCTTCCGCCTCGCTGAGTCGCGCCAGGGCGCGGTGGCTGATCGTATGGGCGCCGAGCGCTGCCAGCGGGCTCGCCTCGATGAGATTGAGCTCGGCCTCGCTCATCACCAGATCCTCGACCAGCTCGCCCGGAGCGATGTCGTAGCGCCGCGCAAGCACGTCGAGCGAGCGCACCGCCTTCTCCTCGTCGCTCATGTGGAGAAAGGCCGCAAATCTCGCGAATGCCGAGTATTGTTCGGCGGGCGTATCGGTCTCCAGAACCTCCTCGCCACGGCCGAAGTCGAAATGCAGCCGGTCGGTGCGGCGCAGCAGCAATGTCAGCGTTTCCCACCAGATCGTATGCGTCCGCTCGGTCAAACCCTTGGCGACGAAGATCGTGAAGGGCGCCTCGTGTTTCTCGAAGATCGGATAGGCATGCACGAGGTTGTTGCGGTAGCCGTCGTCGAGCGTGAATGCGGCAAACGGCGCTTCGCGGGCGGGGCCTGAGAGCAGGGCAGGGACATCGGCGAGCGCCACGAACTCGTAGCCGTCCTGCTTCAGTCTCGTCAGCGCCGCATCCAGGAATTCGGGTGTGATCTCGAGATGCGCATTCGGTTCGAAGTCATGCGCTTCGTAAGGGCGGACATGATGCAGGGTAAAGATCGCGCCGCGGCCACGCGCGCCGCGCATCAGCCGTGCGGCCGAAATCAGATGCGCCGCCTCGAGACCGGCGGTGATGGCAGCTTTCCTGGCCCGTTTTTTCCACAACCCCTGCATGTCAGCTCCGTGAAAGGTGCGGATCCTACCAATTCTGGTGTTAAACCTTGTTGAAGATTGCTTTTCCGACTGAAATCTTTACGTTTCCTTCACCACGGGTGGAAAAAACTCAGAAAACCAGTGTCCGTTGCCTCAAAGTCGCGCGAATGTGCAGGCTCTGTCACAGAACGGGACATATTTTGGCAATGCCGCGCATGCGTGGCACCTAGAGGGGAAATCCATGAAGAGGTTGTTGGCTGCTTTGTTGAGCGTGACGCTCGCCGTGTCGGCGCCCGTCGCGGCTATGGCCGGCAGCGCGTCGTTCATCCTCGATGCCCGCACCGGCAAGGTTCTCGCTTCGGAAAATGCCGATACCCTGAATCACCCGGCATCGCTGACCAAGATGATGACCCTCTACCTGGCCTTCGAAGCGATCAATCGCGGCAAGCTCAGCTGGGACAGCCAGATCGTCATGTCGAAATATGCGGCAAGCCGCCCACCGACCAAGCTCGGCGTGAGGCCCGGCAGCACGATCACCGTTCGCGAAGCCGTCTACGGCATGATCGTCAAGTCGGCCAATGATGCCGCGGCTGCCATGGGCGAGAAGCTCGGCGGTTCGGAAAGCAACTTCGCCCGGATGATGACCCAGAAGGCCCGCCAGCTCGGCATGAGCCGCACCACCTTCTACAATGCGTCGGGCCTGCCCGACAGCCGCCAGGTGACGACGGCGCGCGACATGTCGACCCTCGGCGTGGCGCTGATCAAGAATTTCCCGAGGGAGTACCGGATGTTCTCGGTCGCCTCCTTCAATTTCCGCGGCAAGCAGATCCGCGGTCACAACAATCTCATGTACCGCTACGAAGGCATGGACGGCATCAAGACCGGCTATACCAATGCCTCCGGCTTCAACCTCGTCAGCGCCGTGCGCGATGGCGACCGGCGCGTCGTCGGCGTCGTGCTCGGCGGCCGCACGGCGCGCGCCCGTGACGCCAAGATGGAAGCACTGCTCAACAAGTATCTCGACCGCGCCTCTGGCGGCGGCGGCCTCGTCGCCAGCATCGGCGGAAAGCAGCGCCCGGTTCCAGCCGCACCCGTGGAAGTCGCCTCCGCTGCCGACGATGCCGATCTTCCGGTTCCGGTAAACGCGCCGCGCGCCCAGGGCGATGCCGAAGCCATCCCGTTTGCGCTTGGTTATAACGAAGCCGCCGTTCCGCTCGATCGTCCGTCGCCGCTGACGAAGATGGGCAAGGCCGGCAGCCTGCAGGCTTCCGCCGGTGGCTGGCAGATCCAGATTTCGGCTGCTCCGAGCGCCGAAGCCGCCCAGGCGCTGCTCGCACAGGCAAAGACAGAAGGCGGCGCTGCCCTGAAATCCGCTTCGCCCTTCACCCAGGCCGTCGGCTCCGGCGCCAACGCCGTCTACCGAGCCCGCTTCACCGGCTTCAACAGCAAGGACGCTGCCGAAGCCGCCTGCGACGCGCTGAAGAAGCGCTCCTACGACTGCATGACGGTTGGCGGCAACGGCTGATCAGACAGACCTGAAGGCTATTCTCAGAACGCCGTCTCGCTTGCCGGGGCGGCGTTATTCGTTTGTTCGGGCACGGTCTTGTCCAGACCTGAGACGGATGCGCGATAGGCACTCGGCGACTTGCCGTTCGCCCGCTTGAAGGCATTGCTGAAGGCGCTCTCGGACGTATAGCCGAGCGAGCGCGCCACCGTCGCTACGGCCGTCCTTTCGTCGCGAAGCGAGCGTTCGGCGAGATGCATCCGCCAGGTCGCGAGATAGGTCAGCGGCGCAACGCCTGCCACCGTTCTGAAATGGAAGGCGAAGGACGTCCGCGACATCGCGCATGCCTTGGCGAGCTCCTCCAGATGCCATGAACGCGCCGGATCTCCATGCATCAGCCGCAAAGCCGGCGCGATCCGCGGCTCGGCCAGCGCCCGCAGCCAACCGGCCGGCATCAGCTTGGCGGTGCCGAGATGCGAGCGCAGGATCTCGATGAACAGCAGCTGTGTCAGCTGCGATGAGGCGAGCTGCGACCCCGGCCGGCCGCCGGTGCGCTCCTCGATCAGCCGGTCCAGCAGCCATCGAAACGCCGCCGCGTGCGGGGAGGCCGCCCGCGTCAGAATCCACGGTGGCAAGATATCCGCCAGCAGCTTGCCGCGGATCGGATCGAGCATCACATGGCCGCCGATATAGCCGAAATCGCCGCCATCGCCGACGACGGCCACAGCGTTGCGCCCGACATTCGAAAACAGGCTCATCGCATCGACGGGCTCAAGGGCGGGGTCGCTGGAAAGAACGGCGACGCGCGGCTTTGCCAGCAGGCCGACATCGCCGGTCTCGAACAGAAGCGGTTCCCGCGCCCCTTCGAGATGCACCCAGCAACTGCCCTTCACCACCGCGAAGAACTTGATCTTCTCGCGCGCCGGAAAGCGGATCGACCACGGGCCACCCGCCGTGAAGCCGCCGGTGACGACGGCTTCGGCCTTGCTGAGAGTGAGAACGTCTGAAAAGGGATCGACAGCCATTCTCGTACTGTCGCGCAAGTAACGCGCACTTTCAAGCATTCACAGTGCAAGATGCCCGACCTACTTTCACGTCATGTCAATCAGCGGCGGCGATGTCGGCTGCCGTGAAACTCCTTGAGGTATGATATGAAAGACGAAATCGTTCTCGTAACCGGCGGCACCGGCTTCATTGCGCAATACTGCATGCTGGCGCTGCTGAACGCCGGCTACCGCGTGCGCACCACCGTCCGCTCGCTTGAGCGGGAAGGGGAGGTGCGCGAGCATCTGAGAACCGGCGGCGTCGAAGCCGGCGACCGGCTGTCCTTCGTCGTTGCCAATTTGACCGACGATGCCGGCTGGGCGGAAGCTGCTGCAGGCTGCACCTATGTCATGCACGGCGCCTCGCCGACGCCCTCTGGCGACCAGACCCGCGAGGAAGACTGGATCGGCCCGGCTGTCGATGGCAATCTCCGCGTTCTGCGCGCCGCTCGCGACGCCGGCGTCAAGCGCGTCGTCCTGACCTCCGCCTTCGGCGCGATCGGCGTCGGCCACAAGCCCGGCCACCGCCGCCCGTTCGACGAGACCGACTGGAGCGACCTGACCGGCGACGTCGCCCCCTATCAGAAATCCAAAACCCTCTCGGAGCGCGCCTCCTGGGATTTCATCGCCCGCGAGGGCAACGGGCTGGAGCTTGCATCGGTCAATCCGGTCGCCGTCTACGGACCGGCGCTGGGAGCTGACTTTTCCCACTCGATCCGCCTGATCTCCAACATGCTTGAGGGGCAGCCGGGCTGCCTGAACGTCAATTCCTGCTGCGTCGACGTTCGCGATGTCGCCGATCTCCATCTGCGCGCCATGATCGATCCAGCGGCGAAGGGCGAACGCTTCCTTGCGACCTCCGGCAAGAGCATGTGGATGATCGAGGTCGCCGAATTGCTGCGCGAACGCTTCGGCAAGGCCGCCGAAAAGGTCTCGACGCAGGTCTGGCCGGACGAACAGGTCCGCATCGCCGGTGAAACCAACGAACAGCTGAAGGGCGTCGTGCCGCTGCTGAACTACGATATGAGTGCAACGGGCGAGAAGGCCGAGCGCCTGCTCGGCTGGGCACCGCGGCCGAAGGAGGAAGCGATCGTCGCCTCTGCCGAAAGCCTGATCCGCCTCGGCCTGCTCCGCAACTGAGCAGCCTGGCACAGACAGCGGCCGCCCCCGGCCGCTGTCTGCTATGGACATAAGCGAGGAATCACGGTTCTCCTGCATGCGTACGAAAGGAGAACGAATATGCTTGAAGACCTCGCCGACAAGTTCGAACGGGCCTCAAAAATCTACGCCGAAGCCAACGGCCTGGAGCGTGATCCCGACTGGTTTCTGCTGAAGCTGCAGGAAGAAATGGGCGAACTCACCCAGGCCTGGAACCGCCTGACGGGCAGGGGCCGCGCCAAGGGCCGCAGCGCGGACGACATGAGCAGCGACCTTGCCGACGAAACCGCCGACCTCCTCGGCCACATCCTCCTCTTCGCCCACAACAACCGCCTCGATCTCGAAGCCGCAATCGAGCGCAAATGGCTGTTCAGGCCTTAGATTACTGTGCAGCCGATTTGCGAGGCCGACCGCCCTTCGCGCCATTCGCCCGCGCCGCCTCGGCTTTCGCGGCCGACGTCGCTTTGCCCGCCTGGCGTGCCATATGGGATTTAGTCCCGAATATTCCGGCGAGAAGACCGGGAACGGAGATGTCGACGTCGAGCGCTTCCCAATGCAGGCCGTAACCTGCGCCAAGGATTGCGACGGTACTTAAGTCGCCATCCCCTGCATCTTCCAGCCCCTGCACGAGGCGGGGAGGGAAGGCGAAGGTGCAGCCATTGGTGAGGTCGACGATCATCCGGCCGTTGCGCGCATCGAAACGTGCGGAAAGCGCCCGCGGCTCGCTGGCTCGCGTGTTCCTGCCACGCGCCAACGCGTCGTCGATGTCCAAATTTACTTTCATACCTGACGATAACCCAACGTGTTGGGTTTCTCAAGAAACGGCAGCGACCTTCCGCCGGTAGAACTTGCTGTCCACCGCCATCAGCGGGAAAGACCTCGGTAGGTCGTCGCGCTTGATTTCGCTGAAGCCGTTCTTTTCGTAGAAGCGGTGGGCGGCGAGGAATTTGTCGGTTGTGCCGAGGAAGATGTCGGTGATCCCCTCGGCTTCGGCATGGGCGAACAGCGCGTCGAGCAGGCGGGCGGCGACGTTGTGCTCGCGGCCGCGCACATGGGCCGCCACGAACATCTTGCGCAGTGCCGTCTGGTTGTTGCCGATATCCTTGAGGCCGACCGTGCCGACGATCGTGCCGTCGAGATCGGCCACCCAGAACTGACCCTTGCGGGCCTGGTAGAAGTCCGGAATGACGGCGAGATCGGGCTGGTCGTCGGCGGTGATGGCGATGCCGAATTCATCGCGCTGGATCGGCAGGATGACGGAGAAGACGCCGTCGATATCGGCGATGTCAAAGGGCCTGATCTCAATGTCGCTCATCGCCGCCTCCTGCCGCGTCAGGCTTGTGTGCCGCCGACTGTTACCTGGTCCATGCGCAGATGCGGCTGGCCGACGCCGACGGGCACCCACTGGCCGCCCTTGCCGCAATTGCCGATGCCGGTATCGAGCTTCATGTCGTTGCCGATCATCGAGACGCGCTTCATCGCATCCGGACCGTTGCCGATCAGCATGGCGCCCTTGATCGGCGCGCCGATCTTGCCGTTCTCGATCAGATAGGCCTCGGTGCAGCCGAACACGAACTTGCCCGACGTGATGTCCACCTGGCCGCCGCCGAAGGAGACGGCATAGACGCCCTTCTTGACGGACGCGATGATTTCCTCGGGCGTCTTGTCGCCGCCGAGCATATAGGTGTTCGTCATGCGCGGCATCGGCACATGCGAATAGCCCTGGCGTCGCCCATTGCCGGTCGGCGCCATGCCCATCAGCCGGGCATTCTGCCGGTCCTGCATGTAGCCGACCAGTTTGCCGTTTTCGATCAAGACGTTATAGGCCGAAGGCGTGCCTTCGTCGTCGATGGTGATCGAGCCGCGGCGGCTGTCGATCGTGCCGTCGTCGACGACGGTCACGCCCGGTGCGGCAACCATCTGGCCGAGCAGGCCGGCAAAGGCCGAAGTCTTCTTCCTGTTGAAATCGCCTTCCAGCCCGTGGCCGACGGCCTCGTGCAGCATGACGCCTGGCCAGCCGGAGCCGAGCACGACATCCATCGTGCCTGCCGGCGCCTCGATCGCTTCGAGATTGACGAGCGCCTGGCGCAGTGCCTCGTCGGCGCCGGTCTGCCAGCTGCTTTCGGTGATGAAATCGCCGAAGCCGATACGGCCGCCCTGGCCGAAGGAGCCGCTCTCCTGCCGGTCGCCTTCGCCGACGACGACGGAGATGTTGATGCGCGTCATCGGCCGGATATCGCGGACGCGGTGTCCGTCGGCGCGCAGGATATCGACCACCTGCCAGCTGGCGGCGACCGAAGCCGTCACCTGGCGCACCTTGTCATCCTTGTTGCGCAGATAGGCGTCGATATCGGTGAGGATCTTCACCTTCTCCTCGAAGGTCGGCGTCCCGATCGGGTTCTCGTCGGTATAGAGCTTCTTGTTGGTGCCCTGGGGCGCAGCCGCATAGCTGCCGGAATAACCGCGGGTCACGGCGCCGACGGCATCAGCGGCGCGCTTCAGCGCCGAAACCGAAAGATCGCCGGCATGCGCATAGCCGACGGCTTCGCCGGCAACGGCGCGCAGGCCAAAACCCTGCTCGGTATTGAAGCTGCCGCCCTTCAGGCGGCCATTGTCGAACATCAGCGATTCCGCCTGCGCATGTTCGATATAGAGCTCGCCGTCATCGGAGCCGGAAAGCGCCTCGGCCACGAGCTTGCGCGTCGTCGCTTCGTCGGCATCGAAGAGCGTCAGGAGATCGGTATTCATGATGGTATGCTCCGCTTCAAAGCAGGAATGCTTTAAAGCCGATGTAGGACCGCAGGGCAGTTCGAGCAAGCCCCTATCGGGCCGACATCAGGGAAGCGCGTCGTAGCCTTCGGCAAAGCCCTTCAGGTCGACGGGAATGCCGATGCCTTCTTCCGGCGTCTGGAAGACGATGAAGGTG
Organism: Rhizobium sp. 21-4511-3d; assembly: GCF_053522545.1. Lineage (NCBI taxonomy): Bacteria > Pseudomonadati > Pseudomonadota > Alphaproteobacteria > Hyphomicrobiales > Rhizobiaceae > Rhizobium > Rhizobium sp. 21-4511-3d. The sequence goes on from NZ_JBNWCF010000001.1 coordinate 35,125, forward strand.
GCGCTGGTGCCGCTGCGGAAGGTCTTCAAGAGTTCGTCCTCGAGCACGACTTCGGCATAGCAGCCGTCGGCAAAGCAGCGGACGAAATAGGCGCGGCCGATATCCTTGCCGTCGACATTGAGGCCGAGGCCGTTCGGCAGCAGCACGCCGAGCGGGGCGAGCACGCGCAGGATCTTCGACTTGCGGTCGGCGGTCTTCAGAACGACGACCGAGAGGCCGACTTCAGGGCGGTCCTCGGCGATGACATTCTGCATCAGCGCGCATTGCTCGGCAGAAGCGCCGGCCGGCTTGTCGCAGACGACGGACCATGCGCCGTGGTTCGATTTCACCGTGCCCGGCGCCTGCGGCTGGCTCTGGCCGGGCGCTGCCTGCTGGGCCGGTGCCGGCTGCGAGGGAGCGGGCTGGGCCGGGGCTGGGGCTGCCGGCTGCTGGGCGAAAACGGGGGCTGCCGCTGCTGCTGCAAGAGTGGTGGTCAGAACAAACGACCGCACAAGGGAACGGAAACCCATGAAAACCTCTGGAATTCGAATCGGTGACGGTATTGTTGAAGGCCGTGACCGGAAATGAAAAGACCTGCCCCGTGAAAACCGGGGGACTACGGCAGAAATAGGACCTTTCCGCAATAATGTTGGAGCTTTGGATTGGCCCGCGTAAGCCTTTTCCGTATGATGGTGCAAATATTCGGTAATGTTTTGTGCCTGCTTGTGAATCGGCTTCTGGCAAAAATGCCGCATAGACAATCGCTCTGGCCTGTTGCGGTCAGTTGCAAACTGTGGTTTGAAGCGCTGAAGATGGCAAGGATTCTGCGTTCGATTTAAGGCAGGTCAAGCGCTCGAGGGAGATACTAAGGTGATTAAGAAGGCTTATGCAGCTCTGACCGCGCTGGTCTGTCTGCTTTTTGCTTCCGGCACATATGCCGATCAGCCGATGCCGTGGCAGGCAACGCTGCAGCCGGCGGCAACGCCGATTATGCGGGAAATCCGCTGGTTCGAACAATATACGCTGTGGTTCATCGTACCGATCACGCTCTTCGTTCTGGTCCTGCTCATCGTCGTCTGCTGGAAGTTCCGTGCGAGCGCCAATCCGGTGCCGTCGAAGACGAGCCATAACACCGTCATCGAAGTTATCTGGACCGTGGGGCCGGTCCTGGTTCTTCTCTTCCTCGCCGTTCCGTCGTTCAACCTGCTCACCGCACAGCTGACGCTTCCGGAAAATCCGGATGTGACGCTGAAGGCGACAGCCACCCAGTGGCAGTGGAACTACGAATATGAAGGCACCGGCGACAATCCGCTGGCCTTCGATTCCTACCTCCTGAAGGATCCGGATCGTGCCGCTGCCGGCAAGACGGATCTGGCGACCTATCCGCGCCTGCTGGCCGTCGACAACGAAATTATCCTGCCCGTCAACAAGGTCGTTCGCGTTCTCGTGACCGCCGCTCCGACGGACGTGATCCACGCCTTCGCAATGCCGTCCTTCGGCGTCAAGATCGACGCCGTTCCGGGCCGCCTCAATGAAACCTGGTTCAAGACCGAGCGCGAAGGCCTGTTCTACGGCCAGTGTTCCGAGCTCTGCGGCAAGGACCATGCGTTCATGCCGATCGCGATCCGCGTCGTTTCCGAAGACAAGTACAAGCAGTGGCTCACGGCTGCCGCTTCCGATCTTCCCGGAGCCTACAAGGCTCTCATGGCTGCCACCGATGGTCCTGCAAAGACCGTCGATGTCGCCGAAAACGCTCAGTAATCTAGAAGGGACTCGGAAAAATGGCTGGTTCCGCCCACGATCATTCTCATGATCATCATGGCCATGACGCACATGCGCATGACGACCATCACGATCACTCGCACAAGCCGAGCTTCGTCAATCGCTGGTTCTTCTCGACGAACCACAAGGACATCGGCACGCTCTACCTGATCTTCGCGATCTTCGCCGGCATCATCGGCGGGGCGCTCTCCGTTGCTATGCGCATGGAGCTTCAGGAGCCTGGCATCCAGATCTTCCACGGTCTGGCCTCGATGGTTTACGGCTTCGAGGGCGACGCCGCGATCGACGGCGCCAAGCACATGTTCAACGTCTTCACCACCGCTCACGCCCTCATCATGATCTTCTTCATGGTCATGCCGGCGATGATCGGCGGCTTCGCCAACTGGATGGTTCCGATCATGATCGGTGCCCCGGATATGGCGTTCCCGCGTCTGAACAACATCTCCTTCTGGCTGATCGTTCCGGCCTTCCTGCTGCTCGTGCTGTCGATGTTCGTCGAAGGCCCGGCAGGTGCTTACGGCGCTGGCGGTGGCTGGACGATGTATCCGCCGCTCGCAACCGCGGGCCAGCCGGGTCCGGCCGTCGACCTCGCGATCTTCTCGCTGCACGTCGCCGGTGCCTCGTCGATCCTCGGCGCGATCAACTTCATCACCACGATCCTGAACATGCGCGCACCGGGCATGACGCTGCACAAGATGCCGCTCTTCGCCTGGGCTGTTCTGATCACGGCCTTCCTGCTGCTGCTCTCGCTGCCGGTTCTGGCTGGCGCCATCACCATGGTGCTGACCGACCGCAACTTCGGCACGACCTTCTTCGCGCCGGAAGGCGGCGGTGACCCGATCCTCTACCAGCACCTGTTCTGGTTCTTCGGTCACCCGGAAGTCTACATCCTGATCCTGCCGGGCTTCGGCATCGTCAGCCACATCATCTCGACCTTCTCGCGCAAGCCGATCTTCGGTTACCTCGGCATGGCCTACGCCATGGTCGCCATCGGTGCCGTCGGCTTCGTCGTCTGGGCTCACCACATGTACACGGTCGGCCTGTCGCTCGACGCACAGCGCTACTTCGTCTTCGCGACGATGGTCATCGCCGTTCCGACGGGCGTGAAGATCTTCTCCTGGATCGCAACGATGTGGGGTGGCTCGATCGAGTTCCGCACGCCGATGGTCTGGGCGATCGGCTTCATCTTCCTGTTCACGGTCGGTGGCGTCACCGGCGTTCAGCTGGCAAATGCCGGTCTCGACCGCTCGCTGCATGACACCTACTACGTCGTGGCTCACTTCCACTACGTTCTGTCGCTCGGCGCCGTCTTCGCCATCTTCGCTGCCTGGTACTACTGGTTCCCGAAGATGAGCGGCTACATGTACAACGAGTTCCTCGGCAAGCTGCACTTCTGGGTCATGTTCATCGGCGTCAACCTGGTGTTCTTCCCGCAGCACTTCCTCGGTCTCGCAGGCATGCCGCGCCGTTACATCGACTATCCGGATGCATTTGCCGGCTGGAACTACGTTTCCTCGATCGGCTCCTACATCTCGGCCTTCGCGGTGCTGATCTTCCTCTACGGTGTCTTCGAAGCCTTCGCCAAGAAGCGCCTCGCTGGCGACAATCCGTGGGGTGAGGGTGCAACCACCCTGGAATGGCAGCTGCCTTCGCCGCCGCCGTACCACCAGTGGGAACAGCTCCCGCGCATCAAGTAAGATGCTCCAAATTCCGGGCGCCGCATTCCGATGCGGCGTCCGGCCTTAACGCATGACGCGGTAGGGCATGCGGAAAAAACAAGAGGCCAGAGCGCATCCAGCCGATCTGAAGGATCGCAGCGCGCTTGAGCCGAGCAGGACGGAATAATGACGGTCATCGACAATCACGAGGCACTTGCAGAGGAAGGCGAACTCCGCCTTTCGGAAGCGGGCGCGCGCGATTATTTCGAGCTTCTGAAGCCGCGCGTCATGTCGCTCGTGGTCTTCACGGCTTTTGCCGGCCTGGTGCTGGCGCCGGGTCAAATCAATCCCGTTCTCGGCCTGATCTCGATCCTTTGCATTGCTGTCGGCGCTGGCGCGTCGGGTGCTCTCAACATGTGGTATGACGCTGATATCGACGCCGTCATGACCCGCACGGCGCAGCGCCCGATCCCCGCGGGCCGCATTCAGCCCAAGGAAGCGCTGGCGTTCGGCCTGGTGCTCTCGGGCTTCTCGGTGACGATCCTCGGCCTCGCCGTCAACTGGCTGTCGGCCGGCATCCTCGCCTTCACGATTTTCTTCTACGCGATCGTCTATACGATGTGGCTGAAGCGCTCGACGCCGCAGAACATCGTCATCGGCGGCGCTGCCGGTGCCTTCCCGCCGATGATCGGCTGGGCCTGCGTGACCAACTCGGTCACCATCGAAAGCACCGTGCTGTTCCTCATCATCTTCCTCTGGACGCCCGCACATTTCTGGGCTCTCGCGCTCTTCAAGATGCGCGATTACGAAGCCGTCGGCGTCCCGATGCTCCCGAACGTCTCGGGTGAGCGCACCACCAAGCACCAGATCGTCGCCTATGCGGTGCTGACCGCCATCTGCGGCGTCATCCCGTCGCTGCTCGGCTTTGCGAGCTTCGGCTACGGTCTTGTCGCGACGCTGCTCGGCACCGTCTTCATAAGCTGTTCCATCGCCGTCTGGCGCATGCCGGATGGCGATGAAAAGATGATCCCGGCCAAGAAGCTCTTCGCTTTCTCGATCTTCTATCTCTTCGCGATCTTCTCCGCGCTGATGTTCGACCGGCTGGCATCGATCCTGGTCTTCCATGCAGGAGGTATCATCTGATGGAAACCGTGAAGCTGACCGAAGCGCAGCGCAAGTCGCGCCGGAACCGCAACGTGGCACTCGGCCTCGTTCTCGCCGGTCTCTGCGTTCTGTTCTACCTGATTACCATCGTGAAATTCCTGGGACATGGAGGCTGAGCCGATGAGCGACACCGCCAACGCACCGAAGAAGCCGGGCCGCAACAACGGCGCTGTCGTCTTCATGTGCCTGAGCTTCGTCGTCGGCATGGGCGCGATGAGCTACGCGGCCGTTCCGCTCTATCGCATGTTCTGCCAGATCACCGGCTACAACGGCACGACGCAGCGCGTCGAACAGGCGTCGACCGAGATCCTCGACCGCAAAATGCGCGTCACCTTCGACGCCAATGTCGCTCCGGGTCTCTTCTGGGAGTTCAAGCCGGTCCAGCGCGAAGTCAATCCGCGCATCGGCGAGACGATCCAGGTGAATTTCATCGCCGAGAATCGCTCGAACGAAACCCAGCGCGGCCAGGCCGTGTTCAACGTCACGCCAGGCGAAGCCGGGGCCTATTTCAACAAGGTCCAGTGCTTCTGCTTCAACGAGACCGACCTGAAGCCGGGCGAAAAGCTTGAAATGCCGGTGGTGTTCTACATCGATCCGGAAATTACCAAGGCCGTGGAGTCGAAGGACATTCACACGGTCACGCTATCCTATACGTTCTACCCGAAAGAGGGACCGAAGCCGCTGGCTTCGAATGAGGGTGGAGCGGAGAAGGTTGAAAAGAAACTTTGATTGAGGTTCGTTTCCGGCTATGCCGGGGGCGAGCGAGGAAGAGATCCGGGGATTAGAGATGGCCGACGCGCATCAAAAGAATCACGACTACCATATTATCGATCCGAGCCCGTGGCCGCTGCTCGCCTCGATCGGCGCCTTCATCATCACCTTCGGTGGCGTCGGCTACATGCGCTATCTGAACGGCGGCTCGCTGCACCTCTTCGGTGTCGAGTGGGCTCATCCGTGGCTGTTCTTCATCGGCCTCGCGCTGATCCTCTACGTCATGTACGGCTGGTGGGCCGATACCGTGAAGGAAGCCCATGAGGGCGCCCACACGCGCGTCGTCTCGCTGCACCTGCGCTACGGCATGATCATGTTCATCGCTTCGGAAGTGATGTTCTTCGTTGCCTGGTTCTGGGCCTATTTCGACGCCAGCCTCTATCCGCACGAAGCGATCCAGGCCTCGCGCCTTGCCTTCACCGGTGGCCAGTGGCCGCCGAAGGGCATCGAAGTCCTCGATCCCTGGCACTTGCCGATCTACAACACCGTCATCCTGCTCCTCTCGGGCACGACGGTTACCTGGGCACACCATGCTCTGCTGCACAACGACCGCAAGGGCCTCATCCAGGGCCTGACGCTGACCGTCCTGCTCGGCATCCTGTTCTCCTTCGTCCAGGCCTACGAATACGCCCACGCTCCGTTCGCCTTCAAGGCATCGATCTACGGCGCGACCTTCTTCATGGCGACCGGCTTCCACGGCTTCCACGTTCTGATCGGCACGATCTTCCTGCTGGTCTGCCTGGTGCGCGCGATCCGCGGCGACTTCACGCCGAAGCAGCATTTCGGCTTCGAAGCGGCTGCCTGGTACTGGCACTTCGTCGACGTCGTCTGGCTGTTCCTGTTCTTCTCCATCTACATCTGGGGTGGATGGGGTGCACCGGTCGCCCACGGCTGATCCGGTTCACACGGACAATAGAAAAGGCGGGTGCCATCGGCGCCCGCCTTTTTCTTTGTCCTCACCGTGCCCCGGCGATCCGCTCGAAGGCGGAAGGGTCGGGTATGCCGATATCGAGCTGCTGGCGGATCGCCTCGGCACATTCGTAGGGCGTCAGGAGCGAGGTATCGACTTCGAGATCGTAGATGCCGGGCTTGTGGACCTCGTCCTGCCAGCGCCTGACAGCATCCGGCACGGCGATCTCGGCGCTTGCCCTGGCATAGAGTTCCTCGCGGCCCGGCTCGTCGATCTCGCGCCGCTTCATGATCACCTCCAGCGGGCAGCGCACGCCGACGAAAAGCACCGGGAAACCATCGAGCCGGCGGGCGCAATCGGCCAGAATCCCGAGCGGCTGCGAATAGGCGTCGTGATGGCCGAGATCGGCCACGACATTGATCCCGAGCCCGGCATGGATGGCGATCGATTCGTAGAGCGCGGCATAGAAGAATGGCACGAACTCCTCCAGATCCGGCCGTTCGCCGCCCGGCCGCAGCCCGATGCCCGGCAGATATTGCGACGGCGTCATCGCATTGTAGTTGTCGACGCCGAAATTGAGCCACGGCCCGTCGAATTGCTGCTGGATGGCGCGCGCGATCGTCGTCTTGCCGCTGCGCGGCGCCCCGTTGAGAATGACGATCTGGGCTGCGGTGCTGTCGGTGCTCATGTCTCTTCTTTTCTGATTGGCCCGAATCGCTGAGGCGAAATCGCGCAGGTATTTCCCTTCGTCCTGCGGATACTTTATGGGAGAGTTAAGGCGGCTTTAGGTGACGCCACGGGAATCCACATGCAAGAAGACACCGCTCTCTTTCCTCCGGTCGACCCGGTCAAGACAGGCATCAAGGGCTGCTGCCCGCGCTGCGGCAATGGCAAGCTGTTCGACGGCCTGCTGTCGCTGAAGCCGCGCTGCGCCGCCTGCGGCCTGGATTATGCCTTTGCCGATTCGGGCGATGGTCCTGCCGTCTTCGTCATCCTGCTCGTCGGCTTCGTCGTCATTGGCAGCGTGCTCTGGCTCGAGGTCAATTACGCGCCGCCGATCTGGCTGCACATCCTGCTCTTCGGCCCCCTGACGATCATCCTGTCGCTGCTGACGCTGCGCTGGTGCAAAGGCATCCTGATCGCCATGCAATACCGCCACAATGCCCGTGAAGGACGCCTGAGTGACTGACATGAACATCCCGGCCGCGCGCCGCAAGCTGCCGGTCTTCACCGGCATCGCGGTGCTGATTGCGCTCGCCATTCTCATTTCCCTCGGCACCTGGCAGGTCGAGCGCCTCTATTGGAAGGAAGGCCTGCTCGCCGATATCGCCGCGCGCCGCAATGCCGCTCCGGTGCAGCTTGCCGATATCGAGCAGATGCTCTCTTCCGGCACCGATATCGAATACCGCCCGGTCACCGTCACCGGCCGCTACGTCAACAACAAGGAGCGCCACTTCCTCGCCACCTGGCGTGGGGAGGCGGGCTTCTACGTCTATACGCCGCTCGAGCTTGCCGACGGCCGCTACCTCTTCGTCAATCGCGGCTTCGTTCCCTATGAGAACAAGGAGCCGGAAATGCGCATGCAGGGCCAGCTGACCGGCCAGCAGAGCGTCACCGGCCTCGCCCGCAACCGTCTCCCCGGCAAGCCCTCCTGGGTGGTGCCTGACAACGATATCGCCAAGAACATCTTCTACTGGAAGGATATCGACGCGATGGCATCGAGCGACGGCTTCGATGCCTCGAAGGTCGTGCCCTTCTTCATCGATGCGGATTCGACCCCGAACCCCAAGGGCTTCCCGATCGGCGGCGTCACCGAGATCGACCTGCCCAACAACCACCTGGAATACGCCTTCACCTGGTACGGATTGGCCGCCGTTCTGGTCGCCATCGTCGGCGTCTCCTGGTTCCGCGGCCGCCGCGGCGCCCCGGCGCAATAGTATTGCTTCAATTCGTCCCCATATTGGGCTAGACACCCGGGACAACGGACATCGGACTTGAACATGAATATCGCAGCGAAACCTCCTCTGACGATCAGGCTTTGCGGGCCGCGCGGCTTCTGTGCCGGCGTCGACCGCGCCATTCAGATCGTCGTTCTGGCGCTGAAATCCTACGGCGCCCCGGTCTATGTCCGCCACGAGATCGTCCATAACCGCTATGTCGTCGAGGGCCTGGAAGCCAAGGGTGCCGTCTTCGTCGAGGAGCTCAACGAGATCCCGGAAGAACACCGCGCCCAGCCGGTCGTCTTCTCGGCGCATGGCGTGCCGAAGTCGGTTCCCGAGGATGCCAATTCCCGCAACCTCTTCTATCTCGACGCCACATGCCCGCTGGTCTCCAAGGTCCACAAGCAGGCGATGCGCCACAACCGCCTTGGCCGCCATGTCGTGCTGATCGGCCATGCCGGCCACCCGGAAGTCATCGGCACGATGGGCCAGCTGCCGGAAGGCTCGGTGTCGCTGATCGAGACCGTCGAGGACGCCGATGCCTATCAGCCGGTCGACCCTGACAATCTCGGCTACGTGACGCAGACGACGCTCTCGGTCGACGATACCGCCGGTGTCATCGCCCGCCTTCAGCAGCGCTTCCCGAACCTGACGGCGCCGGCCGCAGACAGCATCTGCTATGCCACGACCAACCGCCAGGAAGTCGTCAAGCAGGCCGCACCCGGCTGCGATCTCTTCATCATCGTCGGTGCACCGAACTCGTCCAATTCCAAGCGCCTCGTCGAAGTGGCGCTGAGGGCAGGGGCGACGAAGTCGATCCTGGTGCAGCGCGCCTCCGAACTGAACTGGGACGAGATCGGCCAGATCTCGACGCTCGGCCTCTCCGCCGGCGCGTCGGCCCCCGAGGTCATCGTCAACGAGATCATCGAAGCCTTTCGCGCCCGTTTCGCTGCCCAGGTCGAGCTTGCCGAGACGGTGCAGGAAAACGAACACTTCCTCGTCAACCGCGAGCTCCGCAATATCGAGCTGACCGCGGCGGATATGGCTTTCGTGAACGGCTAGAGCGGCGTTGCGGGGGCACTTGCCTCTGTTCTGCCGCTCGCTCCAAGATGATTTGTTTGGGGAAAGCTCCACCGCAGGCCGATTTCCCCCCTTGTGGGGGAGATGTCAGGCAGGGCAGAGGGGTAGCGCCCTGAAGGCTTCCACTCTATGAACCGACCGTGAGACCGCACCTTGGCCGTTTACACCGATATCTCCGAAGACGATCTGAAGTGGTTCCTGACGGAATATGAGACCGGCGAGCTGCTCTCCTACAAGGGCATTGCGGAGGGCGTCGAGAACTCGAATTTCCTGCTGCACACCTCGAAGGACCCGCTGATCCTGACGCTCTATGAAAAGCGCGTCGAGAAATCCGATCTGCCGTTCTTTCTCGGGCTGATGCATCACCTGGCCGCCCGCGGCCTGTCCTGCCCACTGCCGCTGCCGCGCAGGGATGGCGCACTTCTCGGCCGCCTCTCCGATCGTCCGGCGGCGCTGATCTCCTTCCTCGAAGGCATGTGGCTGCGCAAGCCCGAGGCGAAGCACTGCCGCGAAGTCGGCAAGGCGCTGGCGCAGATGCATATCGCCGGCGAAGGCTTCGAGCTGAAGCGTCCCAATGCGCTTTCGATTGATGGCTGGAAGACGCTGTGGGAGAAGTCCGAAGCCCGCGCCGACGAGGTCGAGAAGGGCATGTCGGACGAGGTTCGCGCCGAGATGGATTTCCTCTCGGCCCACTGGCCGAAGGATCTGCCTTCAGGCGTCATTCATGCCGATCTCTTCCCTGACAACGTCTTCTTCCTCGGAGATACGCTCTCCGGCCTGATCGACTTCTATTTCGCCTGCAACGACCTGCTCGCCTACGACGTCTCGATCTGCCTGAACGCCTGGTGCTTCGAAAAGGACGGCGCCTATAACATCACCAAGGGCACGGCCTTCCTCGACGCCTACCAGAGTGTGCGCCCGCTGAGCGAAGCCGAACGCACGGCTCTTCCGATCCTGGCACGCGGCTCGGCGCTGCGCTTCTTCCTGACCCGCCTCTACGACTGGCTGACGACGCCTGAGGGCGCCATGGTCACCAAGAAGGACCCGCTCGAATATCTGCGCAAGCTGCGCTTCCACCGGCAGATCCAGTCTGCCGCCGAATACGGACTTTCCGCATGAAACATGTCGAGATTTTCACCGACGGCGCCTGCTCGGGCAATCCCGGCCCAGGCGGCTGGGGCGCCATCCTGCGCTACGGCGAGGTGGAGAAGGAGCTGTCGGGCGGCGAAGCCGAGACCACTAACAACCGCATGGAGCTGCTCGCGGCAATCTCGGCTCTCTCGGCGCTGAACAGCCCCTGCGAAGTCGATCTCCACACCGACAGCAAATATGTCATGGACGGCATCTCCAAGTGGATCTTCGGCTGGAAGAAGAACGGCTGGAAGACCGCCGACAAGAAGCCGGTGAAGAATGGCGAGCTCTGGCAGGCGCTCGACGCAGCCAATCAGCGCCACAAGGTCAAGTGGCACTGGGTCAAGGGCCATGCCGGCCACCCGGAAAACGAGCGTGCCGACGAACTGGCGCGCATGGGCATGGCACCCTACAAAAAGAAGTAGGCAGGCAAAGCTGGGGAGGCGGCACTGCGGATCATTTCTCTGAACGCCTGGGGCGGCAAGATCCATCAGCCGCTGGTCGATTACCTCGCCGGCGCCAGGGCCGATATTCTCTGCCTGCAGGAAGTCACCCGCTCCGTCGGCGTCACGAGCGGCTGGCTGGAATATCGCGACGGCAGCCACATACTGCCGCAGCGCGCCAATCTCTTCGACGAGGTGAAGGCCGTTCTGCCGGAACATGACGGCATCTTCGCCCCTGCCTCGCGCGGTGAACTCCTGGATGGCGAGACAGCCGTCCCCTCCGAGTTCGGCCTCGCCACCTTCGTCCACCGCTCGCTCGCCATCTCCGGCCAGGCGATGGATTTCGTCCACGGCGCCTTCTCGCCCGATGGTTACGGCGCCCATCCGCGCCCGCGCAACGCGCAGGTTTTGCGCCTCTTCGACTACGCCTCAGGCCGCCCGCTCGTCGTTGCCCAGCTGCATGGCCTGCGCTACATGGCCGGCAAGGGCGATACACCGGCCAGACTGGCGCAAGCCGAGGCGCTGGTCGCGTTGATCGGGCGTATCCGCAAGCAGGATGAACCGCTCGTCGTCTGCGGCGATTTCAACGTGCTGCCCGATAGCGCCACCTTCGAAATCCTGGGCCAGCTCGGCCTCACCGAGCTCGTCACATCAGGCGGCTTTGCGGGAACGCGCACCTCGCTTTATCCGAAGGACGGGCGCTTTGCCGATTACATGCTGGTCTCGCCGGGCGTAAGCGTTACTCGCTTCGAGGTCGTCAGCGAGCCCGAAGTTTCCGATCACTGCGCTCTGCTCTTGGATATCGCCTAGCCGTTTGCCGTCCGCGCATTGGCGGGCGATTCCCAGATCGAGATCCGGTCGCGTCCATTGCGCTTGGCGTCGTAAAGCGCCTCGTCGGCATGCTGCATGAACTCGGCAGGCGTCGTCGCGCGGGCACGGCTCTGCTTGACGGCAATGCCGGCACTCGCCGTCACCCGTCCGAACTCGCTGCCGGTATGCGGCAGGTTCAGTGCATGCAGCGCATCGCGGAACTGTTCGGCGACACGGCAGGCATCCGCCTCGTCGGCTTCCGGCATCAGCACGACGAATTCCTCGCCACCGAAGCGGGCGACGATATCGGTATCGCGCCGGGCCGCCTTGCGCAGGCAGTCGGTAACAGCCTTCAGGCATTCGTCGCCGGCCAGGTGCCCGTAGGTGTCGTTATAGGCCTTGAAGCGGTCGACATCGATCATCAGCAGGCTGAGCGGCGTGCGCTCGCGCACACTGCGGGCGAGCGCCAGCGCCAGGGCTTCGTCGAAGGCGCGGCGGTTGACGATGCCGGTCAGGCCGTCGGTATCGGCAAGGCTCTTCATCCGGTCGGCGACGGCGCGCAGCGAGTGCTCGGCCTGCTTCATCGCGGTCACGTCGGAGACGACGACCAGCGCCATACCATCGGCGGTCATGCGGGTGCGCAGGCTCAGCCAGCGGCCGTCATAGAGGTCGATTTCCTCGTCCTTGTCGCGGTGCAGGTCGCGTGCTGCGGTCTCGATCCACTCTTCGTCGATCTCGGCCGGAAAGCTGCGGCGCTCCTGCGTTTCGACCGCCTTGCGCAGGATGTCGCGAATGTTGAAGCCGGCAACGCGCACCACGCCGGAAAGCGGAAAGAGATGCGCATATTGCGGGTTGGCGTAAACGAGGTCGCCCTTCGGATCGTACATCGCAAAGCCATCGGACATGCCGGACATCGCGTGCGACAGCATGTTGCGGTTCGCGCGCAGCTCGCGCTCGATGCTGCGCTCCTCCGTAATGTCGCGGGTGACGCCCGCAAGGCCGATGACGATACCGTCACGGTCGCGCAGCGGCACTTTCGAGGTGCGGAACCAGTGCTCCGTGTCGCCCTGCTGCAGCGGCTCGATCTTGTTGATCAGCGCCTCGCCGCTGCGCATCAGCGCCTGCTCTTCGGCAAACAGGACTTCGGCGCGGCGCTGGGTGGCGATGTGGAAATCCGTGGCGCCCACCATCGCTTCCGGAGAAGTGAAATGATGATGCTCGGCGACATTGCGGTTGACGACGACGAAGACGCTGTCGCGGTTCTTCACATATTGGAAATCCGGCGTCTGCGTCAGCGCTGCGGTCAAGAGATCGCGGTCCAGTGCCATATGCTCGAACTGCAGGAGCAGCGCACCGGCAACGACGATCGCGCCGAAATTCAGCACGACAGCAGGCACGCCGACCAGCTGCAGCGCCATGGCGCTGATCTGCGCCGGCAGGACCAGCATCGTCGCCAACAGCGTGACGGAAACCAGCGCGCCGAGAATGAACGTATCGGCAAGCCTCGCCTTGCGGCGCTTCTGCAGCACCCGCAGCGTCAGCGACACCGCTCCGACGCAGGCAATGCTGATCATTCCGTCAAGCGCGCCGGCGCCACCCATCTGCAGGCGGAAGGCGACGGCCAGCGGGATCGTCAGGATGGCGGAAGGCGCGCCGCCGAACAGCGCGGAGATGGCGACCAGCGAATAGCGCAGGTCGATGAAGACGCCATTGCTGAGCGGCACCGACATCATCATCGAAGCCATCGTCCCGGCGCCCATCACCGCGCCGAAGGCAAGCTTCGTCTGCAGGTCGGTCATCAGCCGGAATCGGAAATAGATGTGAGCCCAGATCGAGATCACAAGTGCAACGATGGCAAGATTGCCGATCAGTATTTGCCAGGTTGTATTCATGCAGTGCTAGTGAACCCAGACGCGCCAATCCCCGCATTTGTAAGGCTTTTTCCTTTAAGCGGGTTTAATTGAATGGAGATTGCGCAAGAAAATCCTGCGCCGGATTTGAGCGTTTGCACCAGCGTCGTTCCAATCGGACACATCCACAAACCGATCACCTTCGTATCAACGTCTGTGAAGCGCGATGCGAGGATTGAATGGCCGTGCACATTGGGATGTGGTTTGAACCATCCCTGGAATCGAGATTTTGGTGGCGGCTTGTGTTGTCGGCGATCTACCTGACCGTCGGCATTCTTCACATGCTGCTACCGGGTCCGTTTCTCAGGATCATGCCGGCTTTGGTGCCGTTTCCGACTGCTGTTGTCTTCATCACCGGCGCATGCGAGGTGGCAGCCGCGGCCGGGCTGCTTTCGTCGCCCTTTCGCGCCGCCGCAGGGATTGGGCTCGCCGCCTATGCGGTCTGCGTCTATCCCGCCAATATCAAGCATGCGATCGACGGATTGTCGGCGGTCGACGCCAGTACCTATGCCTGGCTCTATCATGTGCCGCGGCTGGCCTTTCAACCGGTTTTTGTCTGGTGGGCGCTCTATGCGGGCGGCGTCATCGACTGGCCGTTCCCGCAAGCCCGTTAGCCGGCCGGCGGAGCGCATCCGCCGGCCTGTTCATGGCAAGCCGCCTGAGCCAGCGCGCCGTCAGCTTGCCGCCCGCATCTCCGGCAGTGGCTTGACGTTCTGGTTCATGCGGAACAGGTTTTCCGGGTCGTAGTGCCGCTTGATCTCGGCCAGCCGCCGGTAGTTCTTGCCATAGGCCTTCTCCACCCGGTCTGCCTCGTCCTCGGGCATGAAGTTGATATAGGCCGTGCCGATCGCATGCGGCTTGGTGGCTTCGAACAGCCCTCGCGCCCAGGCGATCCCTTTCTGATCCATGGCTTTATCGCGCCAGCGCCCATGGACGTTCATGACGAAATGCGAGCTGCGCTGCGGGAAGGCCGTCGCCTCGCCGGCGATCCGGCCGGCGGCACCTCCGACATGGCCGACGAAGATTTCGCATTCCGGCCCCGGTAGCTTGCGCACCGCATCGAGCAGCACGGCAATCGCCTGATCGGAGAGCGCCGCGAAATCCTGGCTCTTCCAGTAGTTCCGGGCGCCGGGCGTGAGCAGCGGGTCGAAGGCCTGCTGCCAGGCGGCGAAGGGCACCGGCCCCACGACATCGGCGATCGGCTTGCCGATCCCGCGAAGCTCCGCCGTTGCTGCCTGTCCAGCGGCGAGATCACCGCAATAGCACATGGCGAGCACCAGGACTTCCTTGCCGTGCCATTCGGCGGGCAGGAAGGGCAGGGGCGGCGCCTGGCGCATCACCGCCCAGCAGGTCAGCTCGTCCGGCGCCTTCTCGAGTGCGGCGCGATACTGCTTCAGCACCATCTCGGCATCGGCAAAGGGATGAACGACGAGGCCCGCGAGCACATTGCCGGGCAGATCGTGCAGGCGGAATTCGAAGGAGGTCACGACGCCGAAATTGCCGCCTCCGCCGCGCAGCGCCCAGAAGAGATCAGGATCCTCCTTTTCGCTGACCCGCCTCAGCCTGCCGTCAGCGGTGACGACATCCATCGAGATCAGGTTGTCGAGCGTCAGCCCGTATTTGCGCGTCGTCCAGCCGAAGCCGCCGCCGAGCGTCAGGCCGGCAATGCCCGTCGTCGAGTTGATGCCGGTCGGCAGAACCATGCCGAAAGCTTGCGTTTCCGCATCGACATCGGCAAGCGTTGCACCCGGCTCCACCCGCATGCGCCGCGTCGCCGGATCGACCCAGACGGATCGCATCGCCGAGAGATCGATCATCACGCCGCCATCGCAGACGGCATTGCCGGCAATGTTGTGGCCGCCGCCGCGGATCGCGAGCAGCAGGTGATTGTCATGGGCGAAGCGGACCGCCTTGATGATATCGCTGGCGCCGGCGCAGCGCACGATCATTCCCGGCTTGCGGTCGATCATCGCGTTCCAGATCGTCCGGGCTTCGTCGTAGTCGCTATCCGCCTTGGTGATCAGCCGCCCGCGCAATCCCGCCGCAAGGGCCTCGATCGCATCGGCGCGCATGACTTTATGGCCCTTCTGCAGGGTCGTGAGGTTCATATCATCCATGATGGTCCTCCCTACGATGGGAGCCCCCGTCCCATCGGCGCGGCATTTTGCGCCTGCGCAAACGCATCCACAAGCTATCGCTAATAAATGTATCCGGGGATGGAAAGCGTGCGGCACCTTGCCCGCGATGCGGGATTTAAACCGGACCCGCCATTTCTGGCGGGCTTGCCCTCGGTGTCATTCCCACTATGCTGCCGCGCAGAAACTGGGAGGCACCATATGATCCTGCATTGCGTATTTCTGCGGCTGAAGGCCGCCATGACCGGCGAAGAGAAGCAGGCACTGTTCGGCTCGGTCGTTGCGCTGCAGCAGGTCATTCCGGGGATCATCGACATCAAGCATGGCCCGAACGTCTCGCCGGAAGGCCTGCATGGCGGCTTCGTCGAAGGCTTCGTGGTCACCTTCGAGAGCCCGGAAGCGCGTGACGCCTACCTCATCCATCCTGAACATGTCGCGGTCGGCGAGAAGATCGTCGAATCCGTCGATGGCGGCCTTGGCGGCCTCCTGGTCTTCGACCTCAACGTCTGAGGAAAAGGCCGCGGATCGCTCCGCGGCCGTCCGTACTCAGCTCGACTTTGCCATCGCCGCGGCGATCTGGTCGACATTGTAGCGGAACATCTTCTCATAGGTCGGGGCCGGTCCCTTGGCGTCCGAGAGCGATTCCACATAGAGCTCGCCGCCGGGCTTTGCGCCTGTTGCCTTCGCCACCTGCTTGACGAGGCGCGGGTCGTTCGAGTTTTCGAAGAAGTAGGTCTTCACGTTCTCGGCCTTGATCTGCTCGATCAGCTTGGCGACGTCGGCAGCCGAGGCTTCGCTCTCGGTGGAAACGCCGAGCGGAGCCAGGAAGCTCACCTGATATTCGCGGCCGAAATAGCCGAAGGCGTCGTGGCTGGTCAGCACCTTGCGGCGATCGTCGGCGACTTTGTCGAATTTCGAATGCGCATAGGCATCGAGTTCGTCGAGCGTCTTCGTGTAGCGATCGGCATTGGTCTTGAAGGCGGCGGCATCGGCCGGATCGGCAGCCGAGAGCGCCTTCTCGATATTCACCACCCAGACCTTGACGTTGACCGGGCTGTTCCAGACATGCGGATCGGTCACGGTCTTGCCGTCCTCTTCCATCGTCCGCGTGTTGATGCCTTCGGAAGCCGTGACCGGCGTGCCCTTGTAGCCGGAAGCGGTGATCAGCCGGTCCATCCAGCCTTCCAGGCCTTCGCCGCTGACGAAGGTCACCTGCGCCGCCTTCAGGTGCTTGGCATCGGCAGGCGAGGGCTCGAATTCATGGGGGTCGCCGTTCGGGCCGACGAGGCTGGTGACGCTGACATGATCGCCGCCGACCTGCTTGACGACATCGGCAAGCACGGTGAAGGAGGCGACGACCTTGAGCGTCTCGGCAGAAGCCGGGATCGCCGAGGCGGCAAGCAGCGCCGGCAGGGCGGCGGATAGAAGCAGGGTACGCGATAGCATGGTCAGTCTCCTTGGATTCAGCCCTTGAGATGGGGGCGGGGGAAGAGGCGCCGGGCGATGCCCGATGGCGCAAAGAGGATCGAAAGCGCGTAGAGGCTCGCCGCCGTCATGATGATCGTCGGTCCGGAGGCGAGCTCGAGATGGTAGGAGGCGATCAGGCCGAGATAGCCGGACGCCGTGGCGCTGAGGACCGAGATCACCATCATCTGCGGCAGGCTGCGCGACCAGAGCTGGGCGATTGCGGCCGGCAGCATCATCAGCCCGACGGCCATCAGAGTGCCGAGCGCCTGGAAGCTGGCGACGAGGTTCAGCACCACGAGCAGCAGGAACAGGAAATGATAGACCGGCCCGCGCCCGCCGACCGCGCGCAGATAGCCGGGATCGAAGCACTCGGTGACCAGCGGCCGGTAGATCACGGCAAGCGCCAGCAGCGTCAGCGAGGTGATCGTGCCGATCTGAAGAAGTGCCGGCGTATCGATCGCCAGGATCGTGCCGAACAGCACATGCAGCAGGTCGATATTCGAGCCGCGCAGCGAAACGATGAGGACGCCGAGCGCCAGCGACGCCAGATAGAAGCTCGCAAAGCTCGCATCCTCCTGCAGCACGGTCATGCGGCTGACGACGCCCGAAAGCAGCGCCACCGACAGCCCGGCCACCAGCCCGCCGATCCCCATCGCCGTCAGCGACAGCGAGCCCGCGACGAGATAGCCGATCGCGGCCCCCGGCAGCACCGCATGGCTCATCGCATCGCCCATCAGGCTCATCCGCCGCAGCATCAGGAAGACGCCGATCGGACCGGATCCGAGCCCGAGGCAGAGGCAGGCGACGAGCGCCCGGCGCATGAAGCCATAATCGGCGAAGGGTGCGAGAAAGATGTCGTAGGCGGTCATGCGGCAGGCTCGCAGATGGCGGCTTCCTCGTCCCAGCGCTCGGCCATCGCCCGCGCCGTCATCAGGTTCGCCGCCGACATCACTTCGGCTGTCGGCCCCCAGCCGATCAGCTCGCGGGCGATCAGCATCGTCTCGGGAAAATGCGCCCGCACCTGTTCGAAATCGTGCAGCACGGCAATCACCGTGCGCCCGTCGCCATGCCAGCGGGCGACGATATCGAGAAGGTCGCGCGTGGTGCGCGCATCGATTGCGGTAAAGGGCTCGTCGAGCAGGATCACCCGGGCATCCTGCAGCAGCAGCCGCGCGAACAGCACGCGCTGGAACTGCCCGGCCGAGAGCGAGCCGATATGCCTGTTGTCGAAACCATCGAGCCCGACCGCCGAAAGCGCCTCCAGCGCCTTCAGCCGCTCGGCCTCCGAAACGCGCCCGAAGGCACCCGCCTGCCGCCATGCGCCGAGCATCACGGTATCGAGAACGGAGATCGGAAAACGCCGGTTTATATCGGCCGCCTGCGGCAGATAGCCGAAATCAAGCCGCGCCAGCCGATGCCGGATCATCCCGGCCGCCGGTCTCAGCTCCCCCACCAGCGCCTTCAAAAGCGTCGACTTCCCCGCCCCATTCGGCCCCGCAATCGCCGTCAGGCTACCCTCGCGGATGCTGCCGGACACATGATGCACGGCGGGATGCCGGTCATAGGTAACGGTGACATTCTCAAGCTCGATCAGGGGAACACTCACGGCAACACCGCCGCCCAATAGATCGCCAGCCAGAGAGAGGCGATCAGCAACAACACGAAACCGGCGCGCGCAAAGGCGGATTGCCGGAGTAGATGGGGGAGGGGGCGAGGCATTGCAGGCTTTCTAAAATGTAATAACATTACTGTTATGTTGTAACGTTTACGGCAAAAACGGGGCGGGTGCAAGCGGGGTGGATGCGGTGCCTACGACTTTCCGGTAACCTGTGGGCAAGGGAGTGTCGCCATAAAGGTTTCGATCGAAAAGCAGTGGGAGGATTTTGTCGAGAAATTGGTAGCGCGGGGGCGCTATCGCTCACCTGAAGAGGTCGTCACCACAGGATTGAGCCTCGTCGCGCAGCGGGAGGCGCGGCTGAAAAAGCTGCGCGATATCATTGATGCTTCCATCGCGACCGGTGGCGACGTCAGCGACGACGAGCTGGGTGCTGCGTTGGCAGCGCGGATAGCTGGCCTAAAAACTTAACGCTAGCTAGGATACTCGGTCCTCTCCTCCCTCACTCCTGTGCTTGTCACAGGAATTCAGTCGCCGCGCGTCTGCGCGGCGGGAGAAGTCTTTTCGGCGCAAGGAGTTGGGCCGGCTCTGTGAAGAGCACAGAGATGGGGAAGACCTGTACTCGCGGCCCCCTCATCCGCCCTTCGGGCACCTTCTCCCCGCGGGGGAGAAGGGAGCACCGCGGCTGCCTCTCGCGCCAACATCCCACTCCCCAGCGGGGAGAGGGCAGGGTGAGGGGCTCCGGGCGCGGTGTATGGTTTCGCCCGCCGCTCAGGCGCGCCCCGGCCGCAGTCTTCGAAACACACCCTCCCAAAACAAAAGCGGCGAACCCCAGTCCGCCGCCCCAATCCTCAAAGCTGCTCGATCATCGCAGCTGCACCCGAAACCGTTGCCTGGCCCGGGCTTTCCTCGACGTTGAGCGACTTCACGACGCCGTCTTCGACGAGCATCGAGTAGCGCTTGGAGCGGACGCCGAGGCCGCCGGCGGAGAGGTCGGCTTCGAGGCCGAGCGCCTTGGTGAAGCCGGCGTCCCAGTCGGCCAGGAAGTGGATCTTGCCGGCGCCGCCGGACTGCTGTGCCCAGGCGCTCATCACGTGCCAGTCGTTGACGGCGACGACGGCGATGTCATCGACGCCCTTGCCGAGAATGGTGTCGCGGTTTTCGAGATAGCCCGGCAGGTGGTTCAGCGTGCAGGTGGGCGTGAAGGCGCCGGGAACGGCGAAGAGCACGACGCGCTTGCCCTTGAACAGCTGCTCGGTCGAGATCTCGACCGGGCCGTCGGCGGTCTTTTCCTTGAAGGTGGCGGCCGGAAGCTTGTCGCCGATTGCGATGCTCATGAAACTCTCCTCGTTGAGATGATGAAGCGGCAGATGCCGCGGGGTCGGTGGGGACTATAGGAGCCGGTCACTCAAAGGCAAGCGGTGTCTCCATGGCGCGGCCGCCGTCGATGACGAGCGCATGCCAGGTCTTGCCCTTGAGCGCATAGTTGCGCGGTAGTTTGCCGATCGCGACCGAAGTCGAGAAGGTCTTGCCGTCGCGCTTGCTCATCAGCTGCTTGGTGAAGACATAGCCGTTCGGCCCGGTGACGATCACCTGCGGCGCCGTGTCGCCGCCGCCGGGAAGGGCGATCTCCAGCCACAGCTCCTTCATGTCGGCGGACATCTTGTGCGACACCACCTGGAAGCCGGATGAGGCCACTTCGGGAAGGGCTTTCTCCGCCTGTTCCAGCAACGCCTCTTCCTCCGGGCGCGACTGCTTTGCGTCCGAAAGCGGCAGCTCGAAGGCCGCCTGGAAGGGCACGCAGAGCTCCTTGCAGATGCCGATGAAGGCCGTCGCCTTGATCGCGCCGGGCGTCCCGTCGCCGTCCGCCTTGAAGGTCAGCGGCAGGACGACGGGGGCGTCGTAGCCGATGTCGTCGACCTTGCCGTCGTTGATATGCTTCGGCACCGGATAGCGGATCTCCTTCAGCGCCACGCCGCTTTCGGGCGCCACGGCGATCTGCGGCGGAATACCGCTGCTGCCGGGCTCGCGCCAATAGGTGATCCAGCCGGGTTTCGGCTCGATCTGCAGGCCGCCATGGATCGTTCCGTCGCGCTCCGGCGGCAGCGCGATCAGCCGCATCCGGCCGCCCTCGTTATCGACCCAGTCGCTTATTTCCGCCTGCGCGGCGGCAGCCAGGCTGAGAAGGGCTGCGGCAGAAAGACCGAGGCCGCGGATGATCCGGCGCGTAAAAGAAATAATCTTCATGGAACAAAGGTTTATCGAAAAGTGCTACAGGCTGCCATATGAGGAGTGATTCTAATTCTTCATTTTCGGTTGATTGATTTGTGACATTGCCCCATGTTTCCTGTGTCGGGGCCTTTTCACGCGGTCTGGCAGCAGGAGGAATTATGTCCTTATCGACGCTGAAGAACAGACGGGAACGCGGCTTTTTCGACGGGCAGTTCCTGATTGCCATGCCCGGCATGGAAGACAGAAATTTTGCGCGCACGGTGGTCTATATCTGCGCGCATTCCGATGCCGGAGCCATGGGCTTCGTCATCAATCGCCCGCAGAGCCTGACCTTTACCGACGTCCTCCTGCATCTCGAAATGATCAAGGACAGCGATTCCATCGTTCTTCCCGATCACGCCCGCGACTTCCCGATCCAGACCGGCGGCCCGGTCGAGAGCGGCCGCGGCTTCGTGCTGCATTCCGATGATTATCTGAGCGATTCCAGCATCCCCGTCAGCGACGATATCTGCCTGACGGCGACGCTCGATATCGTCCGCGCCATCTCCAAGGGCGGCGGTCCCAAGCGCGCCACCATGCTGCTCGGCTATTCCTCCTGGGGTGCCGGCCAGCTGGAAACCGAAGTCGGCAACAATGGCTGGCTGACCTGCGCGGCCAACGAAGCGCTGATCTTCGATCGCAGCCTCGATGACAAATACGAGCGGGCTTTGGCGGGCATGGGCGTCACGGCGGCGATGCTCTCTGCCGAAGCCGGCCACGCCTGACTTTCTTCGGAACGAATTCAGATAGCTGACGTTAGTCCTTCCGCAAGCCAGGGCAAGCTCGCCCCCGGCGCGATAGGAGGCATCTGATATGGGTAGCACCAGCGACAAGATTTCCGGCAAGACCAACGAGATTGCAGGCAAGGCCAAGCAGGCTGCCGGCAAGGTGACCGGCGACCGCAGCATGCAGGCCAAGGGCGCAGTCCAGGAAGGCAAGGGCAAGGCCCAGGTCGCGGCAGGCAAGGCCAAGGACAAGCTGAAGGACGCCGTCGACCGGATGTAAGCATCCTTCCATTTCCATGACACATGCCTGTTGCGCAGCGGCGCGGCAGGCATTTTTCGTCCGTTCGTGCCGGGGTGCTTTCATGAGACTTTTCGCCTGCGACAACTGTGATCAGGTCGTCCATTTCGACAATCGCCAATGCGTGCGCTGCAATCACCGCCTGGGCTTCCTGCCCGAGGATCTGGCGATGCACGCGCTGGAGCCGCGCGATGACGTGGCCTGGCAGTTGGTCGCGAGGCCGCAGAGGGCGGTGCGCTTCTGCGCCAATGCCGCTCTCGATATCTGCAACTGGCTGACCTCGGCCGATGATCCCAATCCCTTCTGCATCGCCTGCCGGCATAACCGGCTGGTGCCCAACACAAATACGCAGGACGGCATCGACCGCTGGCGCCGCATCAGCCAGGCGCAGCGCCATCTTTTCTATTCGCTGCTGCGCTGGCATCTGCCGCATCCCGACCGCGAGGAGGATCCGCAGGGCGGGCTGGTTTTCGACTTCCTGGAGGACGTGGTGCAGAACGACGGCAATGTCGTACCCGCCATGACCGGCCACGAGGAGGGGCTGATCGCCATCCGCGCCGCCGAAGCCGACGACGTGACGCGCGAGCTGGCGCGCAGCGCCATGGACGAGCCCTACCGCACGCTGCTCGGCCACTTCCGCCACGAGACCGGGCATTTCATCTGGAACAAGCTGGTGCGTGACCGCAATGGCTTCGATGCCTTCCGCGCCGTCTTCGGCGACGAGCGCCAGGATTATGCCGTCGCCCTGCAAAACCACTATGCCAATGGCGCGCCGCTCGGCTGGCAGGAGAGCTTCATCAGCGCCTATGCCGCCTCTCATCCCTGGGAGGATTTCGCTGAGTGCTTCGCGCACTACCTGCATATCGTCGATACGCTGGAGACGGCGCGCGCCTTCGGCATCGCCATCGATCCGCGCGGTCACGAGGAAATGGCGGCGGAAGTCGATTTTCAGCCTTACAGAGCCAAGGATGCCGAACAGCTCGCCAGCGCCTGGATCCCGCTCAGCGTCGCCATCAATGCCATCCAGCGCAGCATGGGCCAGCCGGATTCCTATCCTTTCGTGCTCTCGCCGCCCGTCATCGCCAAGCTCGACTATGTGCACGCCCTGATCCAGGGCGCCAATATGGAATGGCAGCGCGCGGCCGCCTGATCAGGCAGGCGTCTTCAGGAGGCCGCTGGCGAGCTGCTTGAACGCTTCGACGGCCTTAGCGAAGACCTCGGCGGAATCCTTTTCCGCGGCGATCCACAGCGCCGCATTCAGCGCCGCGCCGTTATAGAGGCGGGCGGCAGCTTCGGCATCCACCGGCTTGACCGTGCCTTCATCGATCAGCGCCTGGATCGTCGCCGCCGTCGTCGTCAGGCAGGCGTTCTGGCTCGGCCATTGCGAGGGATCGCCGAGAACGGCGGGACCGTCGAGCAGCATGATGCGCTGGATCTCCGGCTCGAGCGCCATCTCGATATAGGCGATCCCCTCGGCCAGGAAGCCCTCCCAGCGGGTCGGTGCCTGTTTCTGCGCGGCGCACATCCGCACCAGCATTTCCGCATCGATCTGGTCGATCACCGCCTGCAGCAGACCCTTTTTATCGCCGAAATTATGATAGAGCGCGCCGCGCGTCAGTCCGGCCTCGGCGGTGAAATCATCCATCGAGGATGCGGCATAACCCTTTGTCGCAAAAGCCTTCCGGCCCGCCTGGATAAGCTTGGCCCGGGTCTCTTCCATCATTTCCGCGCGGCGTTTTCCAACCACGGCACTCTCCTGAAATCGAACATACGCCCCGTATGCATATTGACATACGAGACGTATGCAAACATATACGCATACGGAGCGTATATCAAAATCGCTGCCACTTGTTAAGTGCGGACCTCACCACAGATCACGGTGCAAGGCCGGGCAGGCGCGTGTCTGCCCGCGGGGTCCGCTTTGTCATCAGGAGTTAGACATGACCAAACGCGAAGCAATCTTTCCGGCTGACCGCCACGCCCTCTACACCGCGCACCGCTATTCCGCGGCCGTGCGTTCAGGAGACCTGCTGTTCGTCTCCGGCCAGGTCGGCAGCCGCGCCGACGGTTCGCCGGAGCCGGATTATGAGCGCCAGGTGAAACTCGCCTTCGAAAATCTCAATGCCGTGCTGAAAGCTGCCGGCGCCACGTTCGAGGACGTCATCGACGTCACCAGCTTTCACACCGATCCGCAAAACCAGTTCGAGACCTTCATGGCGATCCGCGAGACCTTTCTCGGCGAAGCGCCTTACCCCACCTGGACCGCCGTCGGCGTCAACTGGCTGGCGGGCTTCGATTTCGAGATCAAGGTGATCGCGCGGGTGCCGTAGGCCTGAATGCACAAAAGCAAAAGACCCGGCCTTGCGCCGGGTCTTTCTTTCACTGTGAAGCAAGCGCTCTCAGAAGTCGCGTTCGAGGCGCACGAAGCCTTCGACGTAATGCGAGTCGTCGGTGCCCGGGAAGTCGTGGTTCTCGGCCACGTAGGTTGCCGCCGTATGCAGGGTGAGGTCGTCAACGATCTTGTAGTCGAGCGTCACGCCGCCGCGCCACATGCTGCCGCCGTGATATTCGTCGTCGGCTTCGCGGATCCGGCCGCTATATTGCGCTTCCGGCGTTATGGTGAACTTGTCGTTGATCTTCAGCGCATATTGCGCGATCACCGACCATTCGCTGGCCTGGTAGTAGGTATTGGGGCCGCTCGAATAGATGCCGGCAAGTTCGAAGACGCCCGGACCGATTTCCGCGCCCATGCGCGCCGTCACGGAACCGTCCTGCATGGCGGCGTCGTAGCCGCCATAGACCTGCCAGGTAAAGACGCCTGCCTTGCCGCCGATCATCGCGTCGATGCCGAGACCGCTTTCGGCTCCGTCGAAGTCTGCAGGCAGTTCATCCAGCGACAGGCCGGCATTGAAGCTGTCGCTGTCATATTCGTAGCGGATCGCATTCCATTTGGTGTCGTTGCCGGTCATCAGATCGGATTCACCGGAGAAGTCGTTGTCCCACCAGCTTGCGAAGCGGCCGGCGCGGATACCGGCAAGCTCCAGATAGGCTTCGTCGATGATCGTATTGTCCGTGCCATAGGCGGCGGCATTCGACCAGCCGACAAACTCGGTGGTACGCGTGGCGGGGCCCCCGCCGCCATAGTAGTTGGATTCGAGAACGATGCGGCTGGTCAGCGGGCCGTATTCGGTATCGCTCTTGGCGTCGAAGCTCACATGGGCGCGGGTATGGCTTTCCCAGTCCTGATCGCCGCTGCCGCCGACGCCATTGTCTTCATAGCCTTCTCCGAAGCCGTAGCCGACTTCGAAGCGCAGATAGCCGCCGATCTTCAGGCAGGTTTCGGTGCCCGGTATGTAGAAGTAGCCTGTTCCGTACGCGTCGCAGACGCGGACATATTCCACGGGTTCCGGCTCGGCAGCGACGATGGCGTCAGCAGCCTGGGCGCCGGATACTGCTGCGAATGCAGCGGCGGAGCCGAGAAGAAGGCTCTTGATGTTCATGCTTGTCTCCGTTTCAGAGCCCACCTTGCGGTTGGCTCGCATGTGGCGCGAGGCGTGCGGTGCCGCGAGGGGGACGCCGGAGAGGGAACGCGCCGATTGGCAACGGAAACACTAAGCTCGCTGGGAGCCGGCTTCGTCAATTATATGCTAAACGCACATGTATAAAAAAGTGGCAAAGCGCCTCAAACGTGACGCCTTTGTCACATCGTTCTGTCGCAATTTGCAATCAGAAGGGAGTGTTTCGCGGGAAAATTCCCGCGAAAAGATATTCTCGGCTCAAGCCCGCTTCGTCAGCGGAAAGCGTTCCTTCAGCAGCCGCAGAACCGATTCCGACGGCATCGGCGGGCCGAAGAGGTAGCTCTGGCCGTAGCTGCAGCCCATCTTCGCCAGCTCGATCGCATCCTCGTTGGATTCGATCCCCTCGGCCACCACCTTCATGTCGAGTTCGCGGGCCATGTTGATGACCGAGCGCAGGATGGTCGCCTTCTTGTCGCTGTCGTCGCGCACCAGCGCCTTGTCGAGCTTGATCGTGTCGAACGGGAAGCGGGTGAGATAGGAGAGGGACGAATAGCCGGTGCCGAAGTCGTCGAGCGCCAGGCCGAGACCGGCTTCCTTGAGCTTCTGCAGCACGAGGCGCGCCTGTTCCGGGTTCTCCATCACCATCGATTCCGTCAGCTCCAGCTTCAGGCGCGAGGGTTCGCAATGCGTCTTGGCGAGCACCGAGCGCACGTCGTCATAGAGCTCGTTGTTGAGCAGCTGCACGCTGGAGAGATTGATCGAAACGAAGATCGGCAATTCACCGGTCTGGTTCTGCCAGCCCATCAGGTCGTTGGTCGCCTGCTCGAGCGCGAAGAGACCGAGCGGGCCGATGATGTCGGAAGCCTCGGCGATCGGGATGAATTCCGATGGCGGGATATTGCCGCGCTTCGGATGCTCCCAGCGCATCAGTGCCTCGAAACCGGCGATCTCGACATTCTCCAGCCCGGCGATCGGCTGATAGACCATCGACAGTTCCTTGCGCTCGATGGCGCGGCGCAGGTCGGATTCCAGCTGCAGACGGTCGGCGCCGAAATCGCGGAAGGCGGGGCGGAACGGCTCGACGCGATTGCCGCCGGCGCGCTTGGCGCGGTACATCGCAAGCTCGGCATCGCTCAGCATGCCCGATGCGTTTTCCTGCTGATCCACCCAGGAGGCGAGGCCGATCGAGGCGGTCAGGATGATCTCGCGGTTCGAGAAGTTGATCGGCACCATGATCGCCTTGCTGATCGCATCGGCAAAATCGGCAATCTTCGCCGGGTCGCGTTCAGAGACCAGGATCAGGCCGAACTGGTCGCCGGCAAGGCGGGCCAGCGTATCCTGCTGCTTCAAGAGGCGGCGAAGGCGGCGCGTCAGCGCGATCAGGATGTTGTCGCCGGCAGCAACGCCGAGTGCATCGTTGACCAGCTTGTAGCGGTCGATATCGATCACCATCACCGTCGGCCGCAGTGTCTCGCCGGAAGGCGCCAGCGCCAGAACGGATTGCAGGCGGTCGAGGAAGAGCTGGCGGTTCGGCAGGCCGGTCAGGTTATCGTGCAGCGCATCATGGAGCAGCCGCTCGACGGAATTCTTCTGTTCGGTGACATCGACGATCGTCCCGACGCAGCGGATGATCTCGCCGTTTGAGCCAAGCACCGGCCGGGCGCGGATCAGCAGCCAATGGAAATGGCCGTCCTCGGCGCGGATGCGGAATTCGTGGTTCAGACGTCCACGGCGATGCTCGAGCAGAACGTCGAGCGTGGCGCGGAAGCGGTCGCGATCGTCAGGATGCAGCCGCGGCAGCCAGTTGCGCGCCGCGCCATGCATGGTTCCCGGCGAAAGCCCGAGCTTGACGGACACATCGGGGATGGTGACGACACGGTCGCGCGCCACGTCCCAGTCCCAGACCATGTCGCCGGAGCCGGTGAGTGCCAGCGATTGCCGCTCCAGATCGGAGAACAGTCCCTGCTGGAATGCGCCGCCCGCAAAGGCATGCTGCATGACGGTGAAGCCGATCAGCAGCACGATGAGGACGAGGCCGCCGCCGAGCGCCGGCTGGATGATGTCGTTGTCGAGCCGGCCGGTGATGGTCAGCCACGCCCCGAAGATCCAGACGAGGATCAGCGCCCAGGCGGGCACCAGCAGGATGGCGCGGTCATAGCGGTTCAGGCCGAGATAGACGATCAGCACCAGACCCATCGTCGCCGTCAGCGCGAAGGACAGGCGGGCGATACCGGCGGCGATCGACGGGTCGTAGATCGCCACGCCGAAGAGCAGGGCGAGACCAAGCACCCAGGCGAGCGTCGCATAGCCGAGATGCGTGTGCCAGCGGTTGAGGTTCAGATAGGTAAACAGGAAGATCACGAAACTCGAGGCCAGCGCCACTTCCGCGCAGGCGCGCCATATTCGCTGGTCCGCCGAAGCGATGCTGATCAGCTTGCCGAGGAAGCCGAAGTCGACGCAGATATAGCCGAGCACCGCCCAGGCGAGTGCGGCCGTCGCCGGCAGCATCGAGGTTCCCTTGACGACGAACAGGATCGTCAGGAACACCGCCAGCAGACCGGCAATGCCGAGCACGATGCCGCGATAGAGCGTGAAGGCGTTGATCGTGTCCTTGTAGGCGTCGGGTTCCCAGAGATAGATTTGCGGCAGATCGGGGCTGGTGAGCTCGGCGACGAAGGTGATGACGGCGCCCGGGTTCAGCGTGATGCGGAAGACGTCGGCCTCGTCGCTCGGCTGCCGGTCGAGCGCAAAGCCCTCGCTCGGCGTGATTGCCATGATGCGCTGCGAGCCGAGATCCGGCCAGAAAAGCTTGGAATTGACGAGGCGGAAATGCGGGGCGACGATGACGCGCTCCAGCTGCTCTTCCGAAACGTTGGCCAGCGCGAATACCGCCCAGTCGCCCTGGTGGTTGTCCGAGCTGGCACGTACCTCAATACGGCGCCGGATACCGTCGGCACCGGCCGCGGTGGAAACCTGGAAGGCCTCGCCCTGGTTGGCATAGATTTCGGTAGTCTTGGTCAGGTCGAGCGCCGTGTCGTCACGCGAAATCTTGACCGGTTCAGCCGCATGCGCGGTGCCTGCAGCCAGCGCAAGCACCGACAGGAAGAGGGCTGCGATCACCGCGATCAATCGGCCGGACGGTGATAGGTGCAGCATGCGGTTCGTGGTCATCGGCTGTCGGTTTTCCTGCCTGTATCCGCGTCGGTGGCCAGCAGTGAAAACATCACATGGTCATGCCACTGACCGTTTATTTTCAAGTATCCGCGCAGATAGCCTTCCCGCTGAAACCCGGCTTTTTCAAGCAGGCGAATGCTCCGTGCGTTGTCTGGAATACAGGCTGCTTCGATACGGTGCAACTCAAGCCCTGCGAAGATATAGGGTATAACCAACTGAAGTGCGGCGAACATATGGCCCTGGCCGGCGTGCTTCTCGCCCATCCAGTAGCCGATCATGCAGCTCTGCGCCGCCCCGCGGCGGATATAGCCGATGGTAATGCCGCCGAGCAGTTCCATCTCGGGCTTGGAAAACAGGAAGAGTGGGATCGCCTGTCCGGAAGCATATTCCTGCTTGCCGCGGATGACGCGGGCGCGGAAGGCGCCCTCCGTCAGTTCGTCACGCCGCCAGGTCGGCTCCCAGGGTTCCAAGAACCGGCGGCTGTCCGAGCGCAGCCTGTGCCACTGGTTGAAGTCCTGATAGCGGGGCAGCCGCAGCGCATAGCGGCTGTTTTCCAGCTCGACTGCTTCCGGCTGCCGCGACAGGAACCGAAAAACCGATTTGGGCATCGATCACTCCCGGCGGGCTGAAAGCGGTCTAGCGGCTTGCTTGCTTGGACTGCGGCACCGTGGCGGAAAGCGATGCGGCGATGTCTTCCATCGGGGCAAGCTGCTCCAGCGGGCCGATCGCCGAAAGCGTCGGAACGGTATCGAAGAACAGCCGGCCGGCGAGGTCGGTGAGGCGCTCGACGGTGATGCCTTCCAGCCGTTCCATCATCTCCTGGTTGGAGATCGGGCGGCCGTAAAGCATCATCTGGCGGGCGATCTGACCGGCGCGGGCGGCCGGGCTTTCCTGGCCCATGAGAAGCTGGGCGCGGATCTGGGCGCGGGCGCGCTCGATTTCCTTCTGCTCGATCGAGGAGGCCGACTTGTGCAGCTCGTCGATGATGACGGGCACCAGCTCCGGCAGGTTCTCGCCGCCGGTCGCGGCATGGATGCCGAAGATGCCGGTGTCGGAAAAGCCCCAGTGGAAGGCATAGAGCGAGTAGCAGAGGCCGCGGATTTCGCGCACTTCCTGGAACAGGCGGGAGGACATGCCGCCGCCAAGGATATTGGCGAGGATCTGCGAACAGTAGAAGTCGCGGGCGTGATAGGCCTTGCCCTCGAAGCCGAGCAGGATCTGCGCGTCCATCAGGTCGCGCGTCTCGCGCACGTTGCCGCCGATATAGCGGGCCGGCTCCATGACGGGCGGGGCGCTCGGCGAGGTCGGCAGGCTGGCGAAGCGCTGCTCCACCATCTTCACGAACTCGTCGTGCTTTACGGCACCGGCCGCGACGACGAACATCCGGTCCGTCGTGTAGTTGCGGCTGAGATAGGTGCGGATCTGCTGCGGCGAGAAGGAGACGACGGTCTCCGGCGTGCCGAGGATCGGCCGGCCGAGCGTCTGGTCGCGATAGGCGGTCTCCGAGAACTTGTCGAAGACCACGTCGTCGGGCGTGTCGTTGGCGGCGTTGATTTCCTGCAGGATGACCTGCTTTTCGCGCTCCAGCTCATCTTCCTCGAAAGCCGATTCCGTCAGGATGTCGGCGAGGATATCGATGGCGAGCGGTACGTGATCCTTGAGGACACGGGCGTAATAGGAGGTGGTTTCGGTCGATGTCGCGGCGTTCACTTCGCCGCCGACATCCTCGATTTCTTCGGCGATATCGCGCGCCGAGCGGCGTGCGGTTCCCTTGAAAGCCATGTGTTCGAGCAGGTGGGCGATGCCATGCTCGTCTTCCGTCTCGTTGCGCGAACCTGATTTGATCCAGACCCCGAGCGCGGCACTTTCAAGGTGCGGCATGGTCTGGGTCACTACTGTCAGCCCGGATTTGAGCCGGGTGCACTCAACTGTCATTGGCTATCTTTCTGCGCCTGCCGAATTACGTCCGGGCATGCTTGCCGATAAAGCTTTCAACGGCCTTAAGTTCCGGATCGATGACTTGGAAGCGCTCCTCCTTAAGCATCAGATCAGCAAGCCACGTCGGGAGCGCCGGGTCAATACCGGAGGCGGATTTTACGGCCGCCGGGAACTTAGCCGGGTGGGCTGTCGCCAGCGTCACCATCGGCGTGTTCGGCTTCTCGTGCTTGGCCGCAACGAAGACGCCAATCGCCGAATGCGGATCAAGCAGATAGCCGGTTTTTGCAAGCGTTTCCTTGATCGTCTGGGCAACCTGCTTCTCGCTGGCGCGGCCGGCACGGAAGTCCTTCTTGATGGCGGCAAGCGCCTTCGAGGAGATCTCGAAACCGTTCGATTGCTTCAGGCTGTCCATTGCATGGCGCACCTTCGAGGCGTCGCGGTCATAGGCTTCGAACAGCAGGCGTTCGAAGTTCGACGAAATCTGGATATCCATCGACGGAGAGGTGGTCGCCTTGACCTCCTTCATGTCGTAGCGGCCGGTCTTCATCGTCCGCGCCAGGATGTCGTTTTCGTTGGTGGCGATGACCAGCTTGCCGATCGGCAGACCCATCTTCTTGGCGGCGTAACCGGCGAAGATATCCCCGAAATTCCCCGTCGGTACGGTGAACGAGATCTTTCGGTCCGGACCGCCGAGCGCAACCGCGGTCGTGAAGTAATAGACGATCTGGGCCATGATGCGCGCCCAGTTGATCGAGTTGACGCCGGACAGCTTCACCCTGTCGCGGAAGGCGCCGTCGTTGAACATCGCCTTCACGAGGTTCTGGCAGTCGTCGAAATTGCCGTTGACGGCGAGCGCGTGAACATTCGGCGAGGTCGAGGTCGTCATCTGGCGCTGCTGCACCGGCGAGACCTTGCCATGCGGGAAGAGGATGAAGATGTCGGTGCGCTCGCGGCCCGCGAAAGCGTCGATCGCAGCGCCGCCGGTATCGCCCGAGGTGGCGCCGACGATGGTGGCGCGCTCGCCGCGCTTCTCCAGCGCATAGTCCATAAGGCGTGCGAGCAGCTGCATCGCCACGTCCTTGAAGGCGAGCGTCGTGCCGTGGAAAAGCTCCATCACGAAGCTGTTCGGGCCGGTCTGCACCAGCGGCGCGATCGCCGGGTGACGGAAGGTGCCGTAGGCCTCGTCGATCATGGCGCGGAACGTGTCTGCCGGGATTTCGCCATTGGTGAAGGGCGAGAGAATCGTGAACGCGATCTCCTGATAGCTCTTGCCGCGCAGCGCCCGGATGTCCTTCTTGGAGAAGTGCGGCCATTCACGCGGAACATAGAGACCGCCGTCGCGGGCAAGACCCGTCAGAAGCGCATCGCAAAAGCCGAGGGAAGGGGCTTCGCCGCGGGTCGAGATATAGTCCACGTTCTTCATCCTTGACGTTATGGCCGGAGGAAATCCGGAGAAGGAAAGCAAGCCCCCGGAATGATGCGGGCTGAAATGTGCATCAAAACAGTGCTTACCCAATCGATTTTTCTTTGCGCCGCTGATATAGACCATCGCAAACTGTGACGAAAGGCCTTGCAAACGCGACTTCGGGCCTGCCAAAAAACTTTGTAAGAGGGTGGAATAATCGTGTTCGGCAAAGTCTCGCGTCTCATCGTTTCCGCATCGTTGGCCGCTCTTCTCGCAAGCTGCAATTCCCTTGGAATGGGCGGCGACAGCAAGCCGGCAGAGACCCCGGCGCAGCCGAGCGGCAATGCCCAGATCATGCCGATGGCGCCGCAGAATCCGTCTTCCAACGACCCGTCGATCGGCACCGCCACCAACGCTTCCGGCAATGTCCAGCGCGTCGTTCAGGGCGCCTGCCCACAGATCTACATGCGCGATCAGGACGCGATCTTCCGCACCTATGCCAAGGGCGGCAAGAAGCCTGTCGTCAACAGCGCCGCCGGCCAGCAGGATACGCAGCCGACTGACCAGATCGTCTATCAGGCCTCCTTCGCCGATTACACGCGCCAGTGCACGCTGAACGACCAGAACCTGACGATGACCATCGTCGCGCAGATTCGCGTGCTCGCCGGTCCGGCCGGCGGTTCCGGCACTGTGTCGCTGCCGATCCGCATCAGCGCCGTCGATAGCCAGGGTGCGATCAACAGCGAAACCGTGCCCTTCACCGCGCAGATCCCGCCCGGCCAGACCTCGACGCAGGTTCTCTTCCGCCACGACGGCTTCAAGCTGCCGGTCGGCTCGGGCGGGCTGGTGCGCGTCAATATCGGCTTCGATCAGGGCAACGCCCCGAAGACGAAGAAAGCCAAGAGCTCGTAACGCGCCGCTTGTTTCGGCCCTCCCGTCATGCTTCTGTCATGGCGGGAGAGATTAGATCGTGAAAATCGGTATCGTTCTCAATCCGGCGTCCGGAAGGCGGGGCAGGCGGCTGTTCTGGTCCGCGTTGCGGCGTGCGCTCGAGGCACGCTCGGCCGATATCAGCCTGCGTGAGACCAAGGGTTTCGGCGATGCCGAAAGGCATGGACGCGAGCTCGCCGAAGATGGTTGCGACCTGGTGCTCGCCGTCGGCGGCGATGGTACGGTCGGAGAGGTGGCGGGTGGTATCCTGCGCTCGCATCGTCCGGGCGCTGTGTTCTCCTTCATCCCGACAGGCACCGGCTGCGATTTCGCCCGCAATTTCAAGATTCCGCGTGAACCCGCCAGGATCGCCGAGCATCTTGTCACCGCGCCGGTCCGGTCCGTCGATGCCGGTTTGCTCACCTGCGAGACCGAAGATGGCCTGACCTGCACCCGGCACTTCATCAATATCGCGAGCTTCGGCGTCTCCGGCGAGATCGTTCGCGCCGTCAACGAGGCGCGCCGCGGCCGCAAGCTGCCGGGGCGGATGGTGTTCTTCTATCACAGCCTCCGGGAGATCCTGCGCTACAAGCCGCTCAGCATCCGCCTGCGCCTTGATGGCGAGGATGTCTATGACGGCCCGGTCACCGCTGTCGCAATCGCCAACGGCGCCTGGTTCGGTGGCGGCATGAAGGTGGCGCCGGAGGCTGATGTCGCCGATGGCGTCTTCGATGTGGTGATCATCAAGGGGGCAGCGCGGCTCAAGGTGCTGACGCTGATGAACAGCATCTATAGCGGCCGTCATGTGAAAAGCCCGCTGGTCAGCACCCGCCGGGCCCGGCTCGTCGAGGTCTGGCCGGCCGGGGAGCCGGCATCCATCGACAGCGATGGCGAGGCGCCGGGCCATATCCCGGCGCGTTTCGAGGTGCTGCCCGGGGCAGTCAACCTCCTCGTCTGATCAGAGCACGCCTTCCCATTCGGAAAGTGCTGCAACGACGCCCGGCAGATCGCTCATCCTCGAAATCACCGTTTCGGCGCCGGCATCGGTCAGATGGTCGGCATGCGAGGGATAGCTGTGCGAAGCGCCGGTAAAGCCGATGACCCGCATGCCCGCACTGCGCGCCGCATGAACGCCATGGATCGAATCCTCGACGACGACGGTGCGCGACGGCGAAACGCCGAGCTTCTCCGCGCCATGCAGGAAGATATCCGGCTTCGGCTTGACGCGATCCGGTCCAAGATCCTTGGCCGAGAAGATATGCGGCGCAAACAGCGGCTTGAGGCCGACTTTGCCGAGCATCATGTCGAGACGGTGGGAGCTGGAATTGGAGCAGATGCAGCGCTTCAGCGGCAGCTTCGAAACCGCAGCCTCGACACCGGCGATCGCCTGCACTTCGCTTTCGAGCTTCAGGTCGAGCAGCTTCTCGGACTTGTCGAGCAGCGAGGCGGAAAGCGGAATGCTCGCCTCCTTCTCGACCTGCAGCAGGATGTTCTTCCAGGTCATGCCGGCAAAACGCTCGGCCATTTCCTCGGGGCTGATCGGATAACCGGCTTCAGTCAGAAGCCCGGACTCGACTTGCGCCGCAATGATTTCGGAATCGACCAGAACGCCGTCGCAGTCGAAGATAATAAGGTCGAAGCCTTGCATATTCTTCCAGCCTTGTTTGGGGACGCCGCCGTTTACACGATGGAACGGAAAATCTCAACGGGCAGGGCGGCATGGCTGCGATGCGCGCTGTGGGCGGCTGTGTTTAGTCCGCCGGAAACAGCTGCAGGAACTGCCGCTCGCCTTCCGGGGAGAAGATCACCGAGCGGCTTTCCGCCGTTCGCCGCGCCCAGCCCTTGTCGAAGAAACTCGAAAGCAGCGCCTTGCCGAGGCTGCCAGCCAGATGCGCGCGCCGCTCGCTCCAGTCGAGGCAGGAGCGGCAGAGCGGCCGCCGCGACGATTTCAGGCCGTGCAGGTCGATGCCGATGCACTTGAACCGGTCTTCGCCCTTCTCGGTCACCACCAAGCCGTCGCCGATGGCATCGATCGCGCCTGAGGCGATCAGGCTGTCCAGCATCCGCACGCCGTAGTCGCCCGCCAGATGATCGTAGCAGATGCGCGCCTTGCGCAGCGCCGGCTCCTTTGGTCCCGGTTGATGGCGCAGATGCCCGCGCCCGGCCGCAAAGCCCATGATGCTTTCTAGCAGTTTGCCGACCGCGTCGTCGGCCAGCGCGAAATAGCGATGCCGCCCCTGCTTGCGCTGCGCCAGCAGGCCGCCGGCTTCGAGCTTGGCAAGATGCGTACTCGCCGTCTGCAGCGTGATGCCGCCGGCCGCGGCAAGCTCCGTCGCCGTCAGCGCCTTGCCGCCCATCAGCGCCGTCAGCATGTTGGCGCGGGCGGGATCGCCGATGAGCGAGCCGATCTGTGCGATGTCTGGTCCTTCTTTCATACTTCGATCGTAACCGAAGCATGTCGGTGCGGCAACATGCAAAACTCTTCTCACAACAACAGGAGAAAGAGATGCTCACCTGCTTCATCCGCTACGAGATCGACCCGTTCAAGAAGGAGGCCTTCGCCGAATATGCCCGCAACTGGGGCCAGGCCATCCCGAGGAACGGCGCCGACTTGATCGGCTATTTCGCCCCGCATGAGGGCTCGCTGACGACGGCTTACGGCGTCTACAATATCGAGAGCCTGGCCGCCTACGAGGCCTATCGTGCCAGGCTCGCCGCCGATCCTCTCGGCCGTGAGAACTACGAATTTGCCAAACGCGAGCGCTTCATCCTGAAGGAAGACCGCATCTTCCTGAAGAATGTCTCCGCTCCCCATGCCGAGCTGGTGCTGCCATGATCGCCGTCATCTTCGAAGTCGTGCCCTTCATGGGCGAGCGCCACAAGTATCTCGATCTCGCCGGGGAGCTGCGCGGCGAACTCGAGAGCATGGATGGCTTCATCTCCATCGAGCGCTTCGAGAGCCTGACCATGCGCGGCAAGATCCTGTCGCTGTCCTTCTGGCGCGATGAGGAGGCCGTCAAGAACTGGCGCAACCGCGAGGCCCACCGCAACGCCCAGGCCGCCGGCCGCAACGGTGTCTTCGCCGATTACCGCCTGCGCATCGGCCATATCGTGCGCGACTACGGCATGTTCGAGCGGGACGAGGCGCCCGAGGACAGCCGCAGGGTTCACGACGCAGCGGGCGCCTGAAGCCGATATCAACGAGGGCGTGCCGGCAATTCTGTCGGCATTCCATTACTGGTAGAATAGAACTTGGATATCACTATCATCTAAAGTATATAGAGTATTATTTTACTGTCACGAAGCCGTGAAAGCGCTTCCATGCTTACGGTATATTATCGAATTTCCCGCATAACGGATTTATATTTTAGATCCGAGGCATATTCTCAATGCGTGTTTTTCGTCCCTTTCTCAAGGACCGGCGCGGCAATTTCGGCGTGATGACAGCAATTCTCATGGTGCCGCTCCTGGGCGCCGCAGGCATCGCCGTCGACTATAGCAACGAAAGCGAAATGCACACCGAGCTGATGGAGGCCGCGGATGCCGCCGCCCTCGGCGCGATCGCTCCCGATACCGCCGGTTACAAGGCCGTCCAGGCCATGACCGGCGATGGCGAGATCACCGTGGCCGAGGCGGACGCCAGGGACATGTTCATGGCGCAGCGCTCCAGCGGCCTCAGCCAGTCGCTCTCCGACCTGCCGCTCAACATCACGATCAAGGTCGCGAAAGCAAGCGGCGTCGTCACCTCGACCGTCAATTTCAGCGTCGATGCGCCGACCACCTTCATGAAGGTTCTGGGCGTCGACACGATGACCGTCGCAGGCACGGCCACGGCGACGAGCGGCGGCATGTCGAGCGCCAGCTACACGGATTTCTACCTGCTGCTCGACAACACGCCCTCGATGGGTATCGGCGCGACACAGGCCGATATCGACGCACTGGTGAAGGCGACGGCCAATTCCCCGGATGCCGCCGGCCGCAACTGTGCCTTCGCCTGCCACATGGTCTGGGGCAGCGGCGTCGAAAACACCGACAGCGATTACATCATCGCCCGCGCCAACGACATCACGCTGCGCATCGACGTGGTCACCGATGCCGTCAAGGGTCTGATGGACGATGCCGCCGAGGAAACGCAGCCGAACCAGTACCGCTTCGCCGCCTACACCTTCGGTGCGGCCGCCTCCGAAACCGCGCCCTATTACAGCATCTCGCGTATCGCCAGCCTGACCGGCGACCTCTCGACGATGCGCAACGCCATCGGCCAGATCAGCCTGATGACGACGCAGCACCACCAGTTCAACGAGGATGCACTGACGAGCTTCGATACGGCGCTGACCAGCATCGGCAAGGAGATCAAGACCGATGGCGGCACCGGCGCCAGCACCGGCGACCGCCAGGAAGTCGTCTTCTTCGTCACCGACGGCATGGGCGACAGCCGCAAGGACAGCTGCACCGGCGGCTCCTGGTGGTCCAATCCCGACCGCTGCCTGCAGCCAATCGATCCCAAGCTCTGTTCGGCCCTGAAAGACCGCGGCATCAAGGTGGCGGTGCTCTACACCACCTACCTGCCGATCCCTACTGATCCGATCTGGAACCAGGCGATCAACCCCGTCTTCGCCAAGAATATCGGCCCCAATCTGAAAGCCTGCGCCACCGAGGGATTGTTCTTCGAGGTGAAGCCGACGGATGACATGGCCGCCTCGATGTCGGCCTTGTTCAGCAAGGCGGCGAGTGCCACGAGCGGCCTCAGACTGACGAATTGAGGGGAGGCGGGCCGGGTGCCCGCCTTCTTCATTTCCTGCGTGTATCTTTTGAATAATTTCCCGAAATCGTTCACCGCTTCAGGCTTTGGTAACCAAACTGGGTAACCATAACGATCAGTAAAAAGCGTAAGTGTATGAGCGAGTATCATAATGGCGTCTGTCTTTCCGCTTGCCGATCTGAAGGCCTCCGCAAAACCGGATTCCTGGATCGACACGATCATCAAGGGTGATTGTGTCGCTGCCCTCGAGGCCCTGCCGACCAATTCCGTCGATGTGATTTTCGCCGACCCGCCGTATAACCTCCAGCTGGGCGGCACGCTGCACCGTCCCGACCAGTCGCTGGTCGATGCCGTCGACGACGAGTGGGATCAGTTCGCCTCCTTCGAAGCCTATGATGCCTTCACGCGCGCCTGGCTGCTCGCCTGCCGCCGCGTCCTGAAGCCGACGGGCACGATCTGGGTCATCGGCTCCTATCACAACATCTTCCGCGTCGGCGCCACGCTGCAGGATCTCAATTTCTGGATCCTCAATGACATCGTCTGGCGCAAGACCAACCCGATGCCGAACTTCAAGGGCCGCCGTTTCCAGAACGCCCATGAAACGATGATCTGGGCGAGCCCGGATGCCAAGGCCAAGGGCTATACCTTCAACTACGATGCGATGAAGGCTGCCAATGACGACGTGCAGATGCGCTCCGACTGGCTGTTCCCGATCTGCAGCGGCGGCGAACGCCTGAAGGGCGACGACGGCAAGAAAGTCCACCCGACCCAGAAGCCGGAAGCGCTGCTCGCCCGCGTCATCATGGCCTCCTCGAAGCCGGGCGACGTGATCCTCGATCCGTTCTTCGGCTCGGGCACCACGGGTGCCGTTGCCAAGCGCCTCGGTCGCCACTTCGTCGGCATCGAGCGCGAGCAGGATTATATCGATGCGGCATCCGCCCGCATCGCCGCCGTCGAGCCGCTCGGCAAGGCGGAGCTGACGGTCATGACCGGCAAGAAGCAGGAAGTGCGCGTTGCCTTCAACGTTCTCGTCGAAAGCGGCCTGATCAAGCCCGGCCAAGTGCTGCATGACGCCCGCCGCCGCTACAGCGCGATCGTCCGCGCCGACGGCACCGTGGCTTCCGGCGGTGACGCCGGCTCCATTCATCGCCTTGGCGCTAAGGTCCAGGGTCTTGATGCATGCAACGGATGGACCTTCTGGCATTACGAAGACGGGCAGACCCTGCGCCCGA
The DNA here is from genome assembly GCF_053522545.1 of Rhizobium sp. 21-4511-3d. Classification (NCBI taxonomy): domain Bacteria; kingdom Pseudomonadati; phylum Pseudomonadota; class Alphaproteobacteria; order Hyphomicrobiales; family Rhizobiaceae; genus Rhizobium; species Rhizobium sp. 21-4511-3d. Next base: position 74,173 of record NZ_JBNWCF010000001.1, read on the forward strand.
TCGACGATCTCCGGTCCGTCATCCGCAGTGATCTGGCAAAGGCGGAATAGCGTAAGCCTTTACCGGTCGAGACTACCTTCTTCCGGTTTTTGTACCTCCAGTTACGGAAGAAGGCCCATGGCGCCCGGGGATCAACACCCCGGGCGTCTTCTTTTTCGGCTTACCGCTGCAGCAGCGCCTGACGCTCCTCGTCGTCGTCCCGCTGGCGGCCGCCGATTGCGGCCGAGACGCTGGCGATGAAGGCGCCGACGAGCAGCGACATCGCGCCGATGAGGGCAGCGCCCGACGCCGTCTTGCGCGCCGTATCGGCTGCCTTCTGCGCCGCTGCCTTGGCGTCGTCGATGCGCTTCAGAACGCCATCGACACGGGTTTTCGCATCGGCTTCCGAAAGCCCGGTCCGCGTAGCGACCACCTGGTCGAGATAGGCGCGGTCGTCGGCGGAAATCTCGCCTTGTGCCGCACCATTGATCAGCACGCGGGAGATCTCGGCGCTGACGGCTTCGTTGCTCTGGTTCTGCGGCGCGCTGCGGCCATCGGCCGGGCGCAGCAGGGCATCCGTGAAATACGACGTCGAGAAGCCACCGGCGCTGTCCGAGTTAGAGGCTGCCGCCGCTGCTCCGGCACCACCTGCCGCGGCCGTGGCGCCGACTGCGGTCGCCGTCGCGCTGGCTCCGGCACTGGCAAGAGACGATATCGCGGAGCCGAGCAGACCGACGACGATGAGCGTTGCCAGTGCCCAGGCAAGGAAGCCATGCGCCGTATCGCGGAAAAACACCTCATAGGTGTGAACGCCCACCCATTTGGATCTCAGGCGGCCGGTAATGTAGCCGCCAAGCGCCGACGATGCCCATTGCACGACGATCAGCCAGACGGCTGCCGTCGCACCGATGGTCGCCAGCGAACTGCTATCGCCCGCAAACGGGGAAATCATCGTCAGCCCCAGTCCGGAGCCGATCAGCATGAAGATCAGGGTGATCGCCGTGGCGGCCAGCGTGCCGGCGAGGATCGGTCCCCAGCTGACGGCCGAGGACGACGATTCCTGCGGAGCGCCGGTGACGACGCTCGATAGGGGTTGCGACATCGTGATCCCCCTAGTGCCAGAACAGAAGGATGATCAGGATCAGCGGAATCGGAACCCCGAGAAACCAAAGCAATATACCTCTACCCATCCTAGTCCTCCTGCCGGCCATGCCGGGCTGCTGATTGATGCATGCCGCAATCGATGCGGCTGGGATCAAAACAGCGGGAAACCGAGAATGTTCCTGAAGTCTTTGAGTTGGTTGCAACATTTGCAGGGATTGTTGCAGAAAGGGCGGCAGCGGTGCCGCCCTGCCGGTTAGAAGGCCTGGTAGTCGGTGACCTGCACGTGGGTCACATGGCCGTCCTCGTCGAAGGTGATCGTCTCCTCGCCCTCGCGGATCAGCGGCTTGCCGGTGCCGCTATGCGTGGCCCGGACGGACCAGACTGCGCGCCCAGCGCGGGGCGACACTTTTTCGACCAGCGTATCGATTGCCGTCTGGTCCGGGTAATCGTCGAAATACTTGCGGAAGGCCGCCATGATCTCGTCGCGCCCGGCAAGACTGCCGACACCGTTGGAGACGTAGGTCGCATCCTCCGCGAAGTAATTCTCGATGGTTTCGAAATCCAGCGCGTTGATGGCGCCGTGGAAGAGCTTGATTTCTTCGACAGGATCGAACGCCATGATCAGACCCTCACGCCGAGCGCGGTCAGATCGGCGCGCAGCTTGTCGGCGCCGGTGAAATGCACCGCCTGCCATCCAGCCTGTTTGGCGCCGTCGACATTGGCGACGGTATCGTCGATGAACACGGTGGTTGCCGGATCGAGGCCGAAGCTGTCGGCATGCATCTCGTAGATCGCCACATCCGGCTTGATCAGCTTCACATCGCCCGAGACGGTGACGCCCCGCGTCTTCGTCAGGAACGGATAGCGCACCTGCGCTTCGCGAAAGGTGTCGGAGGCGAAGTTGGTCAGCATCGTCACGTCATGCCCGCCCGCGATCAGCTCTTCCATCACGGCGACGCTATCGTCATAGGCATGCGGCACCATCTCGTGCCAGTATTTGCGGAAATGGCGGATCTGCTCTTCGCGCTCAGGATGCGCCTCGATCAGCAGCGCTTCGGCCTCTTCCCAGGTGCGGCCGCGGTCCTGCTCGATGTTCCAGTCATGGGTGCAGACATTGTCGAAAAACCACTTGCGTTCTCCGGCATCGGGGATCAGCCGCTGGTAGGGCAGGCTGGGATCATAGTGGATGAGCACTTTGCCGATATCGAAGACAATATGATTGATGGGCATCTATCGTTCCTTGGCTGATTTGAACGCGAGAGGAATAGCCGCTGCGATCGCTTTTTTCATGATGGTCGGCAGCGCCTGGGCTTCAAGATTTGTAACCGGCTCCCACCATCCGTCATTGATTTCAATGGGATCGGCAATGGCGACGCGATAGATCGACAGCCTCAGCTCGAAATGCGTGAAGACATGGGTGACCGTTCCCGACGCCTGCCAGTCGGCGGCGAAAGGTGCGGCATCCGTCCCGGTCGCCCCGTCGATCCGCGCCGTCCATCCTGTCGTCGGCACCTCGGTCATGCCGCCGAGCAACCCGCTCTCGACGCGCTTCTTCAACAGGATTTCGCCATCGGCGGTGACGGCGATGAACGCGGCGCCAACGCGCACCGGCTTGTCCTTCTTCGCCGCCTTGACCGGAAATTTCTCGGGATCATGGACGCGCAGCGCCTCGCACGCATCCCTGAACGGACAGAGCGAACAGGCCGGTCGCTTCGGCGTACAGATCGTCGCCCCGAGATCCATCATCGCCTGCGCGAAATCGCCCGGCCGGTCTGCCGGCGTCAGCAGAGCTACCTTATGCTTCATCAGCGGCTTGCCGGCGGGAACGGGGGTGGCGATAGCATAGAGGCGTGAGACCACCCGCTCGACATTGCCATCCATCACCGCCGCTTGCCGGTTGAAGGCGATGGCGGCGACGGCCGCCGCCGTATAGTCGCCGATACCAGGCAGCGATTTCAGCCCTTCCTCGGTATCGGGAAAGATGCCGGCATGACCGGCCGCGACAGCCTCGGCGCATTTCTTCAGATTGCGGGCACGGGCGTAGTAGCCGAGCCCCGCCCAGGCCGCCATCACGTCCTCGCTCGGCGCCGCCGCCAGATCCTTCACCGTCGGCCAGCGCGCCAGGAAATTGGCGAAGTAGGGTTTTACCGCCTGCACGGTCGTCTGCTGCAGCATCACTTCGGAGAGCCAGACGCGATAGGGATCGGCCTTGATGCCGCGCGCCGCCATCGGCGGCGAGACGCGCCAGGGTAGGTCGCGGTGGTGCCGGTCGTACCAGTCGAGCAGGGCTTTTGCGCTTGGCGCGATGAGTGTCGTGGAAGTCATCATTTACCGGAGTGCGGGGAGTGGCCTATAATTGGCGAAGCATTGCCGCCCGATCAAGGCAGCAACGCCAGTTGGCGGCGGCATCAGAAGGTTTCGATGAGTTATCCACGCAAAGGTGAAAAGCAGATCTCCGAGCTGGCAAACGGGCTGATCGATCCGGTGCTCGCCAAGCGCGCCGGTATCAATACCGCGCTGCTCGGTTCATGGGACGAAATCGCTGGCGAGGACTTTGCCGATTGCACCCGCCCCGAAAAGATCGCCTGGGCCCGCGGCGGCGAAGACGGCACCTACAAGCCCGGCGTTCTCACGATCGCCTGCGAAGGCGCGCGCGCCCTTTTCCTCACCCACGCGCAGGGCGAACTCATCCAGCGCATCAACAGCTTCTTCGGCTTCTCCGCCGTCCACCAGATCCGCATCGTCCAGAAGCCGGTCTCCCAGGCCAGCAAACGCTCCCGCACCCCGCCGCCCCTGAAAGGCGAAGCGGCCCGCAAGCTCGAAGGCATGATGGAAGGCATCGAGGGCGACAAGCTGCGCGAGGCGGTGAAGCGGCTGGGTACGGCGGTGCTGGGGAAGCGGCGGTAGCTTGAAATAACCGGCCTCTGTATTACAGTGTAATAGAGAGCGAGGCACGCCGATGCGAACAAGCAAGCCAATCACCGTGACATTGGGAAGCCAGCAGAAGAGTCTGGATGCTCGTCTGGACTCCGGCGAGTATAGCTCGGCCAGCGAAGTCATGCGCGCCGCTCTGCGCGCACTGGACCGCGAAGACGCCGCCCTGAACGAAATTATCAGGCGCAAGATCGAAGAAGCGATCGATGATCCGGCTCCCGATATCGACGCCGATACCGTCTTCGACCGTATCGAGCAGCTTCATGCGCAGGCGGAAAAGGCTGGGCGCTCGTGACGGCAAAGGTCGTTTTCCGCCCGCGGGCAGAGAAGGATCTGCTTGATATCTATCACCACATCGCCTCCGAAAATCCCACAGCAGCCATCGCCATGGTCAGAGGTATCCGCTCGCTTTGCGCCAGCCTCTCAGAATTTCCGGAACGAGGCTCGCCGCGCGACGACTTTTCGCCTGGCGTGCGAATCCTCGTCTACGAGAAACGCGTCACCATCGCCTACCGGCTTCATCGAGCGAACATCCAGATTTTGCGAATGTTTTACGCTGGCAGAAACACGCCCTCAGCTTTTCGGGAATGATCATTCGAAAGAGGCTGGATTGATGGGAGTGAGGTCACGGCGAAATTCGATCTCGCTGCCACCGAGCTCGTCCTTAAATGCTGCAAGCTCCGATCCGATTTTCAGCCTGCCCGCGGGTCTGACCGCGTCCTCAAGGATCGAGCTGATTTCGGCCTCGATGCTTCTGCCGTTCAGCTTTGCTCGAAGCTTGAGCGCCCGGTGTGTTTCCGCAGGCAGGTTGCGTAGGACAATGGTCGGCATCGGCGCCTCCGTTTACGGTAGACGATATCATTTCGAGGATCGATGATATCAAGGAAATCTGGCGCCGGACGGTTGCCGCCGGAAGAATTTCCCTGATAGCCTTCGCAAGGTCACAATTCTTTGAAGAAAGTTGGCGAAGCGTGCCTTGTTCGCGGCCATTGGCCGTTATATCGCACATGCAGCCGCCACTTTTTGTTTATGGGGAACCCATGCAGCTTTCTGAAATGCAACTGACGAAGCGCCAGCTCATGAGCGGTGTCGCCGCAGCGACCGCGACGCTCGCGCTCTCCACCGCGGCCCATGCAGCGGTTGAAATGCCGCAGCCGGAAGGCGATGTCGATATGGAAGCGGTGCTGAAGCCCGGCGAGCTGCCGGAAATGGCGCTCGGTCCTGAGGACGCCAAGGTCAAGATCGTCGAATACATGTCGATGACCTGCCCGCATTGCGCCCACTTCCACAACACCACCTTCGACGAGATCAAGAAGAAGTATGTCGAAACGGGCAAGGTCCGTTTCATCATCCGCGAGTTCCCCTTCGATCCGGCCGCTGCCGCCGCCTTCATGCTGGCGCGCTGCAACGCCTCCGACCCGACGAAGCTCAGCACGCCGGAACAGTATTTCCCGATGGTTTCGATGCTCTTCAAGCAGCAGGAAACCTGGGCTGCTGCCGACGATCGCCGCGCCGCACTTCTGCAGATGTCCAAACTCGCTGGATTTAGTGAGGATAGCTTTACGAAGTGCTTGACGAACCAGAAGCTTCTGGATGAAGTGAACGCGACCCGGGAAAGGGGCTCCAAGGAGTTCGGCGTCAACGCCACGCCGACTTTCCTGATCAACGGCAAGCGTTACGCTGGGGACATGACGGTTGACTCCATGTCGGCACTTATCGACAGCCTGCTCTGAACCGTACCGTTTTGATCTGACGGGCGGCGGCGAAAGCCGCGCGCCCGTCTTTTACTCTGCGCCTTCCCTTCTCCCCCACGGGGAGAAGGTGCCCGAAGGGCGGATGAGGGGGCCACGGAGCGCAAGCTTCAAGGTGTCCCTACTGCCTCCTAACACGGTCCGTCGATTGGAGACGACCGCATGAAGTTCAACAAGCTCCGCCTTGTCGGCTTCAAATCCTTCGTAGAACCGACTGAATTCATCATCGAGCGCGGCCTCACGGGCGTCGTCGGGCCGAACGGCTGCGGCAAGTCCAATCTCGTCGAGGCGCTCCGCTGGGTGATGGGCGAGAATTCCTACAAGAACATGCGCGCATCCGGCATGGATGACGTCATCTTCTCGGGCTCCGGCAACCGCCCGGCGCGCAACACCGCCGAAGTCGCGCTCTATCTCGATAACGGCGAGCGCACCGCGCCTGCAGCCTTTAACGACAGCGACGAAATCCAGGTCACCCGCCGCATCGAGCGCGAGCAGGGCTCGATCTACCGCATCAACGGCAAGGAAAGCCGCGCCAAGGATGTGCAGCTGCTGTTTGCCGATGCCTCGACCGGCGCCCGCTCGCCGTCGATGGTCGGCCAGGGGCGTATCGGTGAGCTGATTTCGGCGAAGCCGCAGGCCCGCCGCCAGCTGCTGGAAGAAGCGGCCGGCATTTCCGGTCTCCATTCCCGCCGCCACGAAGCCGAGCTTCGCCTGCGCGCCGCCGAGAGCAATCTCGAGCGCCTTGACGATGTCACCTCGCAGCTCGAAAGCCAGATCGAGAGCCTGAAGCGTCAGGCCCGTCAGGCAAACCGCTTCAAGACGCTGTCGGCCGATATCCGCGCCCGCGAGGCGATGCTGCTGCATATCCGCTGGGTGCAGGCCAAGGAAGCCGAAGCCGAGGCCGACAGCGCACTGAACCAGGCCACCGTCGTCGTCGCCGAAAAGGCGCAGATCCAGATGGAAGCGGCGAAGTCTCAGGGCATCGCCAGCCTCAAGCTACCGGAACTGCGTGATGCCGAGGCGCGCGCTGCCGCCGCCCTGCAGCGCCTGCAGATCGCCAAGACGCAGCTGGAAGAAGATGCCAACCGCATCCTGCGCCGCCGCGACGAGCTGACCCGCCGCCTGACGCAGCTTGCCGAGGACATCCGCCGCGAAGAGCGTCTTGTCTCCGACAATGCCGAAATCCTCGCGCGTCTCGATGCCGAAGAGGCCGATATCACCGAGATCCTGGCCGATTCCGGCCGCCACGCCGATGAGCTCCGCGAAGCCTTCGAGGAAGCCGCCGCCAAGCTCTCGGACAGCGAGCGCATCTTCACCTCGCTGACCGCCGAGCGCGCCGAAGCCGCCGCCGGCCGCAATCAGCTGGAACGCGCCATCCGCGATCTCGCCGATCGCAAGATGCGCCTCGAGCGGCAGATGGACGAGGCGAACCGCGAACTCTCCGCCATCGGGGAAAAGGTCTCGGCGCTTCCCGATCCCGAGGAGAAGCGCGCGATGGTCGAGGCGGGCGAGATCGCCGTTGCCGAGGCCGAAGCTGCGATCCAAGCGGTCGAACAGGCGCTCGCCGAAGCCCGCCGCACCGAGGCGCTTTCGCGTGCCCCGGTCGACGAAGCCCGCGCCAAGCTCAATGGCCTGGAAACCGAAGCCCGCACCATCCAGCGCATGCTGGCTGCCGGTGCCGCCGCAGGCGAGTTCCCGCCGGTTGCCGAAGAGCTGCGCGTCGATCGTGGCTTCGAGACGGCGCTCGGTGCAGCACTCGGCGACGATCTGGAATCGCCGCTCGATCCGAAGGCGCCGGCCCACTGGTCCGAAAACGGCGATGGCGCCGCTGACCCCGCATTGCCCGCCGGCACAACGCCGCTCCTGAACCATGTCCGCGCGCCCGCTGCCCTGACGCGCCGCCTGAAGCAGATCGGCCTCGTTGTCGAAGCCGATGCCCGCCGCCTCGTGCGCGATCTGAAGCCCGGCCAGCGCCTGGTCACCAAGGAAGGCGCCGTCTATCGCTGGGATGGCCACGTCACCGGCGCCGATGCGCCGAGCGCCGCTGCCCTCCGCCTTGCCCAGAAGAACCGCCTTGCGGAACTGGAAAACGAAGTCTCGCTCGCCCGCGATGTTCTCGCCGAGGCCGAGGAGCGGCTTGCCGCTGCCGCTGAAGGTATCCGCGGCGAGGAACGCCGTCTCAACGACGCCCGCGACATGAGCCGCCTGTCGGCCCGTCATCTCGCCGAAGCGCGTGATGCGCTTGCCGCCGCCGAGCGCGCCTCCGGCGATCTCGTGCGCCGCCGCGATGTCGTTGCCGAGGCCGTCAGCCAGCTGCAGTCGCAGCAGGAAGACCTCTCGATCCAGGAAGAGAATGCCCGCATCGAGCTGGAAGACGCGCCCGATCTGACGGCGATCGACGAGCGGCTGCGCCTGCAGCAGGTCGAAGTCGCGACCGATCGTGGCCTTGCTGCCGAAGCCCGCGCCCGCCACGAAAGCCTGAACCGCGAAAACGACGCCCGCCAGCGCCGCATCGTGGCGATCGGCCAGGAGCGCGAAACCTGGCGGCAGCGCGCCGCCAGCGCCGAAGACCATATCGCAACGCTCCGCGACCGCGAGGAAGAAGCCCGCGACGAAGCCGCCGAGCTGGAAATGGCGCCGGATGAATTCGACGACAAGCGCCGGGCGCTGCTGAGCGAGCTGCAGAAAGCCGACGAAGCCCGCCGCAACGCCGCCGATCTGCTTGCCGCAGCCGAGCTCGTCCAGCGCGATGCCGATCACAAGGCCGCCACCGCGCTGTCGGAACTCGCCGAAAGCCGCGAGCGCCGCGGCCGCGCCGAAGAGCGTCTCGTCTCCGCCCGTGAAAAGCGGCAGGAAAGCGAAGGCCGCATCCGCGAGGCGCTGAACGTCGCCCCGCACGAAGCCTTCCGCCTCACCGGCCTTCAGCCGATGCAGGCAATCCCCGATCCGCGCGAAGTCGAGCGTGATCTCGAGCGCCTGAAGATGGAGCGTGAGCGTCTCGGCGCCGTCAACCTGCGCGCCGAGGAAGAGCAGAAGGAGCTCAGCGAGAAGCTCGAAGCGCTGATCAAGGAGCGCGACGACGTCATCGACGCCATCCGCAAGCTGCGCGGCGCGATCCAGAGCCTGAACCGCGAAGGTCGCGAGCGCCTGATCGCCGCTTTCGACGTGGTCAACGGCCAGTTCCAGCGCCTCTTCACCCACCTCTTCGGCGGCGGCACCGCCGAGCTGCAGCTGATCGAATCCGACGATCCCCTCGAAGCCGGCCTCGAAATCCTCGCGCGCCCGCCCGGCAAGAAGCCGCAGACCATGACGCTGCTTTCCGGCGGCGAGCAGGCGCTGACCGCCATGGCGCTGATCTTTGCGGTATTTCTCACCAACCCGGCGCCGATCTGTGTGCTGGACGAAGTAGACGCCCCGCTCGACGATCACAATGTCGAGCGTTACTGCAACCTGATGGACGAGATGGCCGCTTCGACGGAAACGCGATTCGTGATCATCACTCACAATCCGATCACCATGGCCCGCATGAATCGCCTATTTGGTGTGACGATGGCAGAGCAGGGTGTCTCTCAGCTTTTATCCGTCGACCTTCAGACGGCCGAACGCCTGCGCGAAACCGCTTGAAAATAATAGCTTTTCGAGAAAACCCCAAAAAAGTACGGGTCTGGCGGAAACCTTAACCCAATTGGGTGATGCTTTCAGCTTGCTTTTGCATTAGAAGTTGTCCTAGCGAATAAAGAGATTGCTGAAAAGTGAGCTCCGTCGCGCATGTTGGATACTGCTAGACGGTCCGGGACGAGGGCAGAAACCGGGCTTGATGGCATAGGTGGACCCCCCGTCCAGTTTTCCTGGCTGGACGGAAATAAGGCTTTGCGGGACCGTTGTTGCAGTCCCGCAAAGCTTTTTTTATGCGCTTCCCTCATTAAAACGGTTTGATGTCCCGCATTCATTGTGCGGTGCAACATTTTGCCGTATTTGTCGATTTTCATTTCCGGACCAAGGGATTAAGGTGGTCCCGGAGAATGAGACGGGGGGAAGATGTCCAAGCTGGTCTATACGTTCGGAAACGGGCAGGCGGAAGGCCGTGCGCGCGACCGGGACGTTCTGGGAGGCAAGGGCGCCAATCTTGCCGAAATGTGTGCGCTGGGACTTCCCGTTCCACCGGGGCTGACGATCGTCGCCGATGCCTGCACCACCTATTACAAGAACGGCCGCACGCTCGAAGACGCGCTGAAGGAGCAGATCCGCAGCGGCCTCGAAGGCATCGAGAAGGCGACCGGCCGCCGCTTCGGCGATACCGCCCATCCGCTTCTGCTCTCCGTCCGCTCTGGCGCCCGCGTTTCGATGCCGGGCATGATGGATACCGTGCTCAATCTCGGCCTCAACGACGAGACGGTGCAGGCGCTCGGCCATGATGCCGGCGACGCGCGCTTTGCCTGGGATAGCTACCGCCGTTTCATCCAGATGTATGCCGATGTCGTCATGGGCCTCGATAACGAGGTCTTCGAGGAAATCCTCGAGGACGAGAAGGCGCGTCTTGGCCACGAATACGATACCGAGCTGACCGCCGCCGAATGGCAGCATATCGTCGCGCTCTACAAGGACGTCATCGAAGAAGAGCTCGGCGAAGCCTTCCCGCAGGAACCGGAAGTCCAGCTCTGGGGCGCCGTCGGCGCCGTCTTCGCCAGCTGGATGAGCGCGCGCGCCGTCACCTACCGCATGCTCCACAATATTCCGGAAGTCTGGGGCACGGCGATCAACATCCAGGCCATGGTCTTCGGCAATCTCGGCAATGCCTCGGCCACCGGCGTCGCGTTCACCCGCAATCCCTCGACCGGCGAGAAGTCCTTCTATGGCGAGTTTCTGGTCAATGCCCAGGGCGAGGATGTCGTCGCCGGCATCCGTACGCCGCAGAGCATCACCGAGGAGGGGCGGCTAAATTCCGGTTCGGAGCGCCCGTCGCTCGAAAAGCTGATGCCGGAAGCCTTCGCCGAGCTGACCCGTATCTGTTCGGAGCTCGAAGCACATTACCGCGACATGCAGGACATCGAGTTCACCATCGAGCGCGGCAAGCTCTGGATGCTGCAGACCCGCTCCGGCAAGCGGTCCACCCGCGCCGCCATGCGGATCGCCGTCGATATGGTCGATGAGCGGCTGATCACCGAAGAGGAAGCGGTGCTGCGGATCGAGCCCTCGACGCTCGACCAGCTTCTGCATCCGACCATCGATCCGCGCGTCCAGCGCCAGGTGATCGGCAGCGGCCTGCCGGCGTCCCCGGGAGCGGCGACCGGCGCCATCGTCTTCACCGCCGAAGAGGCGGTTGCGGCGGAAGAGGAGGGGCGCAAGGTCATCCTGCTGCGCGTCGAGACCAGCCCGGAAGATATCCACGGCATGCACGCCGCCGAAGGCATTCTGACGACCCGCGGCGGCATGACCAGCCATGCGGCCGTCGTCGCCCGCGGCATGGGCATCCCCTGCGTTGTCGGCGCCGGCACCATGCGCATCGATCTGCGCAACGAGCGCCTGATCGGCGTCGGCGTGACGCTGAAGAAGGGCGATATCATCACCATCGATGGCTCCGCCGGTCAGGTGCTGAAGGGCGAAGTGCCGATGATCCAGCCGGAACTGTCAGGCGATTTCGGCCGCATCATGGGCTGGGCCGATCGCGTCCGCCGCATGACGGTGCGCACCAATGCCGATACGCCAGCCGATGCCCGCGCCGCCCGTTCCTTCGGTGCCGAAGGTATCGGCCTCTGCCGCACCGAGCACATGTTCTTCGAGGGCGACCGCATCCATGTGATGCGCGAAATGATCCTTGCCGAAGACGAGAAGGGCCGCCGCGCCTCGCTCGACAAGCTGCTGCCGATGCAGCGGCTGGATTTCACCAGTCTTTTCAGCGTCATGCACGGCCTGCCGGTTACCATCCGCCTGCTCGATCCGCCGCTTCACGAGTTCCTGCCGAAGTCGGATGAGGAAATCGCCGATGTCGCGGCGGCCATGGGCATGGAGCCGCTGGCGCTGCGCCAGCGCGTCGATGCGCTGCACGAGTTCAACCCGATGCTCGGCCATCGCGGCTGCCGCCTGGCGATCTCCTATCCCGAGATCGTCGAGATGCAGGCCCGCGCCATCTTCGAGGCGGCCGTCGCCGCTGCCCACGAAACCGGTGCCGCCGTCGTCCCCGAGATCATGGTGCCGCTGGTCGGCCTGCGCTCCGAGCTCGATTACGTCAAGGAACGCATCGATACGATCGCCAAGGCGGTCATGGCCGAAGCGGATATGAAGATCGATTATCTCGTCGGCACGATGATCGAGCTGCCGCGCGCGGCCCTGCGCGCGCATACGATCGCCGAGGCCGCCGAATTCTTCTCCTTCGGCACCAACGACCTGACGCAGACCACTTTCGGCATCTCGCGCGACGACGCCTCGGCCTTCATCCCCACCTACCAGCGCAAGGGCATCATCGAGCATGACCCCTTCATCTCGCTGGATTTCGATGGCGTCGGCGAGCTGATCAGCATTGCCGCCGAGCGCGGCAGGCGCACCCGCAACGACATGAAGCTCGGCATTTGCGGTGAACATGGCGGTGATCCCGCCTCGATCCATTTCTGCGAAAGGATCGGCCTCGACTACGTCTCCTGCTCGCCCTTCCGCGTGCCGATCGCACGGCTGGCGGCAGCGCAGGCCGCCATCAACGGCGGCCATTGAGGCAGGTCAATTCTAGCGGCGGTAATAGTAGCGCGGGTAGTAACGCGGCCCGGCCATGAAGTCGTCGAAGTTCTCGTCGGCCTGGATGCGGAAGGCGCGGGCATCGGCGCGGCGGTCGAGATCGATGCGCTGCAGGCAGGTGGCGAAACCGTTGGTGCCCGGCTTGAAACCGTAGCTCAGGCACTGCCGCTCATCGGCCGCGCGCCGCTCTTCAGGCGTCATCGTCTGGCAGGCCGAAAGGCCGATCGCCAGGGCAGCGAGCGTGAGCGAGAGGGCGGAAAGACGCATGGTACAGTCTCCGGTGCGTGAAACGGTCGTCCGGACATGAGGCGATTTGCCAGCCCGCGTCAACACCGCATCAACAGCCAGAGACAACGCGGCTGCAGTCAGATTCGTTCCAGCACTTCGATGAAGGCATCGGCAAAGCGCACGAGATGGACGGTATCCTCGTCGGGCGCCTGCATCCGGATCTCGACGCCATCGCGGTCGAGCACCGCCAGCACCACCCGCATGTCGTCGCTCGATGTCGGAACCCGCAGCACCGCGATGCGGCGGCAGTCCTCGATCAGGCCGGCTGCAGGCAGGTCGAAAAGGAACTCTCCGCCAGCCTTTCCGGCAGCGGTGCGCACGGCTTCGCAGAAACCCGCTTCGCCGCCATTATAGCCTTCCAGCGAGAGCTCCAGTTCAAGAAGCTCCATCGGCAGGAAGGGTTCGGATGAATCGACGGCACCGAGCGCCGGCGATTGCTGTCTTTCGGTCATTTCCGGTGAAAGCATGGCTCTTCTCCTGAAACGCGCATGCTTTTGCCTTAAGCATGCTTCAAACCTCCCGGCAGCATGAAAGCCCGCCAGAATGGCCATTTTACGGCATATCAGATGTCGCTCATAAAAACCATCTCCGCCTTTCGGTGGATTGGCGACGCTGACGAGAGACAACAGTTTCAAAAACTAGGCGAATCTTGCCATAAACAAGGTGTGGGTGCTTCGCGTGTCCGCGACGGGCGTGTGCCCGCGTATAACCGGTAAGTTTGATGGCCATCCGTTTCGACCGCCCCGTTTCCAGTTCGGCCCGCTTCGCGCGGCGCTTCGGGGCGTTTGCGCTGGTCCTCTGGGTGGCCGTGCTCGCCGCCCATCGCTTCGGCGGCCTCGCCACGCCCTACATGGTGCTGCTCGTTCTCGTCGCCACCGGATGTGCTGCGCTCGCCGTGCTGTTGGCGCTCGTCGGCCTGAGAAGCCTGTGGCTGACAGGCGCCGAAGGCGGCCTCGACGCGCTGAAGGCGCTCATCTTTGCCGCGGCACCATTGGCTTTCGGCGGCCTCGCCGCCGAGCGCTACTTCACCCTGCCTGAGATCTATGATGTCTCCACTGACCTCGTCTCGGCGCCGGAATGGCTTTCCCAGCCGCATGCCGATCAGATCTGGATGAAGCGCAGCCCCGAAGTAACCGGCGCCGACCGCGAAAAGCAGCTGGAAGCCTATCCCGAACTGACGGGCCGCCGTTATGAGGGCGCCATCGACCGCGTTCTCGAAGCGGTCAAGAAAGTCGCCCGCCAGAATGGCATCGTCATCACCAAGACCAGCGATGCCAGCGATCCTGGCCGTGATTTGGAAGACGTGCCCGCCAAGCCGCCGGCACCCGGCGCCGGTGATGCCGTGGCCGAAGCGCCCGATCAGGTGCCGGTGCCGACCCCGCGCCCCTATGACGACGATGTCGCCAAGCTGATCCGCGGCGCCAATGGCGTCACCCTGCAGGGCGAGGACAAGACCCTCATTCTCGGCCTGCGCTTCGATGTCATCATCCGCCTGCGCGAAGAGGCCGAGACCACCTTCGTCGATATCCGCGTCGCCTCGCGCTACGGCCCGCACGATCTCGGCTTCAGCGCCGCTCTCGCCGACCAGTTCCTGGAAGCGCTGGATTCCGAGCTCCTCGGCATCGCCGGTTAATCCGGCATCAGCCAGCCGGTATAGCGTACGATCAGCCCGGTCAGCGGACTGCCGATCTCCACATGGAAGCGGAAGCGCCCATCGCGCTCCTCCTCGAACGTATCGCCATCCGGTGCGAGAAACAGCGGTAGAGTTACGCCGAATATCTGCCATCCCCGGATCACCAGGCGCATCCGCCCGCTCTCGGGCACGAGCGCGATATAGACACGGACCGGCCCGAACTCTTCCGCCAACAGATGCGCATGCCGCCCGGTGCCCTCAAGCTGTCGGCTCAAGAACCGCCGCCCGCCGAAATCGCGCACCCAGGTCTCGCGCCCGCCTTCGACCGAGAAGGTGACGCTGACGGGAATATCCTCCGCCGCCTTGGGAAAGCCGATCACCGCGGCCACCATCGAGGCAAGCAGACCCTTGCCCCGCTCCACCCGCGCCCGGCCGGAGACGCGGTATTCGCCGCCGCTGACGGAATGCATCGCCGCGACTGCCGGCGGCAATGCAGCCCAGGCATCGCCCAGCACCCGCCGATAAAGCGGCAGGTCGCGATCGCCAGCGCGATGCCGCCGTATCCCGGTCCGGATCGCCAGCGGCCGGAATGCCGCGTCGAATGCCGATAGCGGCACTTCACCGATCGCCGGCCGCGCCCCGGAGGCCGGCCGCTGGCCATCCGCAAGCGCCCGCAGCAGCGCCGCTGCGCCGGTCGCCGGAATGAAAGGTCCGTCATCGCCCTCGGCGATCAGATGCCAGTCCGCCCGATAGTCCCCGCCATCCAGCCCCTTGCCCTCGACCGATACGAACATGCCGCCGCGATGCTCGCCAAAGGCAAGACGGCGGCTCGCGGCATGGATGAGCCCGGCAAACGGCGAAAGCGACGGCAGCAGCCGGAAGTTCACTGTCCGTGCCGCAAGCCGCAGCAGCGATTGCAGCCAGCGCGGCTCCGTTCCCGCGCCGGTGAACGCGGTCTTCAGCCCCGGAAAGCGCATCGGCAGCAGCGCAAGATCGGGCGCATCCGCCAGGAGGAAATCCCGCGCCCGGAGTGGCACAGCCCCGGGCGGCGCGATCACCATCCGCCTGAAATCGACAAGGCCGACCCCATCCAGCGCCCGCCCATCTTTCGTCACCTGCACCGGCTTCCCGGCATAGCTCGCAATCGCCTTGATGACATTGAGCCCGATCCCGGCGCGCGGGGAGGGCGCAATGCCCGCACTGACGCCGGTCACCTCACTGAAATCAGCGGCAAGCACTTCCGCCGCCGCAAAGGAGAGCGCCGGAAAGCTGCTGAGCCCCGACAGCACAAAGACGCCGCTTTGGCTCGCCGCCGCATCGAGAGCGTCGATCCCGGCAACGAAAGCCAGGCTGTCGGCCAGATCGAGATAGGAGATGCCGAGCGCGATCGCCGCTTCCGCCACCCGGTAACGATCCTCCCCCATCGCCTGAAACGGGCCGGAAGCATCGACGATGACCGATGGCATCAGCGCCTTCAACTGTGGGATCAGCTCCGCATCCCGATCGAACCGCGCGCCCTCAGCCTGACCGCCGAGCTCCGCCGCAAATCCACGAGCCTTCTCAAGCGACCGGCCCCCGATGATCAGGCGAAAGCGCGGATCGTCTTTCAGCAGCCGCGCCAATCGGCTGCCGAAGGTGCCGTAACCGCCGATGATGAGCACGCGAAGCCCGCTGCTTGTCATCCCAGGAAACGGCTCCTCACCTCGGGCGTCGGCACGAAACAGCTGCTGCTGCGCCCGGCGATCCGCAGCCGGTTGCGGGCGATAAATTCGTAGAGCCGGTCGGCAAGCGCCCGCGGCAAGAGGCGGAAGACGGTGACGAGCGACCAGGGAAAGCCGAGCCCGGCAATCATCCGGATCGAGCCGTCGGATTTGAAATGCGCGACGCCCTTGTCGATGAAGATGTTGGTCTCGTAGTCGCGGCTGTCCAGCCCATAGTGCCGGTAAAGCGCCTCGCCGAGCGGCGATTGCGCCGTCAGAAACCGGTAGCGCCGGGATTTGTCGTGCTTCAGCGCAAACTTCACCCAGCCGGAGCAGAAGATGCATTCGCCGTCGAAGATGATCAGCGGCTGGTCATCGGGAAAGGCGGGAACGCCGGCATCGCTGCGAAAGCTGTAGGCATCCCTTTGCCCGCTCATTTGGCCACCCAGTAATCGCCTGTCAGCGACGGCGGGCCGTTGGTCTCCACCTTGCCGCGCTCGACGAGATCCTCGATATGCGCCAGCACCGAAAGCGCCGCCGCCCCATGGAGCCGCGGATCGGTATCGCGGTAGATCGCCTTCACCATGTCGGCGATCTTCCGGTCTCCCGTCTTGATCCGCTCCAGAACCGCCCGCTCGCGCATCCGCCGGTGCGTCTTCAGCGCTCTCAGAAAGGTCAGCGGGTGTTTCACCGGGCCGCCGTGGCCGGGCAACAGCAGATGGTCGCGCCGGGCAATCAGCTTGTCGAGCGAAGCCATGTAATCGGCCATCGACCCATCCGGCGGCGCGACGATCGAGGTCGCCCAGGCCATGACGTGATCGCCGGACAACAGGATGTCGCTACCCTCGAGAGCAAAGGCCAGGTGATTGGCCGCATGCCCGGGTGTCGCTATCGCCCTGAGCGTAAAACCGTCACCTTCTATCACGTCGCCATCGGCAAGCGGAATATCCGGCATGAAACCCATGTCGGAACTCTCCGAGAAGGGATTGACCTCTCCCGCATGAAGCGGCCGCGAGGCCCGGTGCGGCCCTTCGCCGGCCGTCGGCGCGCCGGTCGCTGCCTTCAGCCGCGCCGCAAGCGGCGAGTGGTCGCGATGCGTATGGGTGATCAGGATATGCGAGACGCGCCGCTTGCCGAGCGCAGCCATCAGCGCCTCGAAATGCGCATCGTTCTCCGGCCCTGGATCGACCACGGCAACGGTATCGCCCGCGCCGACGATATAGCTGTTGGTGCCGTGAAAGGTGAAAGGGCTCGGATTATTGGCCGTCAGCCGCTGGATGCCGGGCGCAACGGCAACGGGCGTGCCATAGGCCGGGTCGAAACTCAGATCGAATCGCGGGCTCGGCATGATCTACTTGTATTCGATCTCGATGAAGGACATCGGCTGATCGCCGGCATTGACGACATTATGCTCGGTACCCGCCTCGCGCCGGTAGGCGGCACCCTTGGCGATATCCACCCGGCGGCTTTCCGCCCCTTCCTCGATCAGAAAGGCGCAATCCGTCATCGGCACCACGACATAGCCGTATCCATGCGTATGCACCCCGGTATCGGCCCCCGGCTCGAAGTCCCAGCGGGTGATGCGCACCACGGCATCGTCAAGCAGCAGCGTCGCAAGGGCAGGCGGGCGGGCACGGTACTGGCTCATGGCAACTCCGGCAGGCATTCATAACTCGCCCGAAGACCTACCACGCCTGCCGCCCGCGCGCACAGAAATATGCTGGCCCGCCGAACTTAGTGATTGTGACGCGCCACCACCTTTGCTAATCAGGCCTCGCTTCGGCAAAAGCGGTTTTCCGCAAAAGCTCTGGTGGGGCGTCGCCAAGCGGTAAGGCACCGGTTTTTGGTACCGGCATTCCCAGGTTCGAATCCTGGCGCCCCAGCCATTGTTTTGGTTTCTACTTGTCTTCCCTACGCCGCTTCCAGCACGGAAATGACAATCGTCTTGCCCAGTGCCTGCATTGCATCCTGCAGCTGGCTGAGCTTGGAAGGGTGGTCCGGGTCGAGGATGCGGCGGGCTTCGTTTTCGCTCTTGTTCAGCCGCCGCGCCAGCTCCCGTTTCGAAATTCCGGCCTCGCGGAACGCCTCGATGACCGCGAGCTTGATTGCCTCCTCCGCATCGACGGCCACTGCCACACCATCAACGGCCAAAGGTACCGGCGTCGTTCGCCCTTCCTGAACGATACCCCGCAGTGCCAGGCCGAGCGCTTCCCTTGCATTGCTCAGCGCCTCGGAAAGCGTTTCACCATGGGTGACCGCTTCCGGCACGTCGGCAAAGGTCACAAGCATTCCGCCGTCGGGATCGGTTTCGAGATTTGCCATGTAGACATATCGCATCGTGCTCTCTCCGTGCCTCAGCGTTCAATCGACGCCAAGCTGCTTTCTGATCAGCCGGACATAGCCGGGCGTAAGCTCGCCCGACTTTATCGTCGTGAAACGGTCTCCGAACGTGACGCGATAATGCGATCCCTTGCCCCTGTCTTCATAGACGTCGAACTGCTTTCCCGTTTCCTTGGCGAGCTTTCGAAGTTCACGCAGAAGCTGCTCGCGTTTCATTCGCCCTCTCAAATGCGCACATTTTTGTGCGCAACGCAAGTTCATATCGATGATGCGTGCATGCCTCGCCGGGGCTTCGAGCGAAGGGATTATCGGCCGATTTCGTGTGTTCGGTCACCAGCAGTTTTGAGGGGCACAAACGAAAACAGGCGGCCTCCCGGCCGCCTGCATCAAACCCGATCGCTGATCGCGATCAGCCTGCCGGCTGGGCCGGGGCCAGGAATTCGGCGCAGTAGGACTTGCCGCTTTCGCCGGGCATGTCGTTGACCGTGCGGATGCTGCGGATCGTGTAGTCGGAATTGGTGGTGATTTCGGCCTGGCAGCGCAGATACATGGTGCGGGCCGGCGCCGTCTGCTTGCCGCGCTTGCCGTTGTCGCCTTCGGCATATTTCGCCGGAACGCGCACGGTCTTGTAGCCGCCCTTCCAGGTGTAGACGACGGAGGAGCCGTTTTCGGCGTCGCTCAGCGGCGGGCCGTAGGCAGCAAAGAACTTTCCGGCCGACTGGCCGTTCCAGCGTGCGGAAACGGGATCGCCGGCAGAAGGAATGGTCGTGCAGCCGGCAAGCGCAATAGCGAGCCCGGCCGCGGCAAAGGTGCGGAGTTTCATATGTATCGTCCCTGAATTGTCGCGCATTCGACGGCGGGAATCGCTATGTCCGAGCGGTTTCCGCTTGTCCCGGAAAGCGCTTTAGCGCGGAACCCGGCAAAAGAAAATTGCCCTTCATTCGCATTTGCGAAATTTGCGGCCGGTGTGGCTTTTTGTTGCAGTTCAGGCCGTCCCAAGCGGCCATTCGCGAGCCTCGAAAAAATGCGTCAGTTTTTTGAAATTTGGCGCTTGCGCAATAAGATGGGCCGTTCTATAGAGGCGCCGCTGGTCACGGAGTGTAGCGCAGTCTGGTAGCGCACCACGTTCGGGACGTGGGGGTCGCAAGTTCGAATCTTGCCACTCCGACCAGCCGAAAACCCCGCTCCGGCGGGGTTTTTTCTTTTATGGCTTTGCGAGTGCATCCTCATGGACATGGACGGCGAGAAGACGGTCGAGACGATCAGCGAGCGGGCCTGTATCGACAGCAACGGTCTGCCGGTCAGGCTCTATGAGCGCCGCCATGTGATCCTCAGCCAGACCGCCGCCGGGCCGCGCCGTTATGTCGGCGCCCGCTTCTGGTGCACCGCCGAAGGCGATGCCGTCAGGCTGATCGACAGCTCGATGTTCGAAATGGTCGAAAGCGGCGAGCTCCTCGTCGCCATGGAGTAGGCCGCGCCGCGGCTCGCACCATTCCAAGATTGTCTATTTTTCCGGAATCTGGACAGTTCTATCGGGGCTGTGATCCAGTAGGCGGCCTCCAGCGTATCTAAAAGCGCTGCAAACACGGCCCCTTGCTTCGCCTTTCGTCGCAAAAGCAAAAGGGTTAGTGGACTCTAATTTAATTTCTCTTCACAAAGGCATCTGCGAGTCGAAGGGGGAGGGGTTCGCAGCGTGTAATGCCGGAATGGGGAATGAAGTGCCGGGTAGGGAAAGCAAGCGCTCAGCGCATGTCAGATTGAGCGATGTCGCAAAGAAGGTGGGCGTCAGTCCCATCACCATCTCCCGGGCACTGCGCAATCCGGAGATCGTTTCCGAAGATCTGCGTCAACTCATTCTGCGCACTGTCGATGAGATGGGTTATGTCCCGAACCTCGCGGCCCGCGCGCTCGCCAGCCGTCACAGCGGCGTCGTCGGCGTCATTACGCCGGCCCTCCATCAGCACTCCTTTACCGATATCATGAGCGGCATCGAGGATCGCCTGCGGGCGACCGACCTGCGCGTCCAATATGCCAATACGCTCTATGATCCCGACCAGGAAATGAACCAGCTGAAATCCTTCCTGGCGCAGAAGCCGGCCGGCATCATCGTTGCCGGTGCGGAATATTACGATGCGCTGGCGCCGCTTTTGAGCGCCGCTGCCTGCCCCGTTGCCCATATCGTCGATTCCAGCCAGAAGGCCGAGGGCCTGGTCGCCGCCGTCGATCACTATGCGGCGGGTGCTGCCGCCACCCGCATGCTGCTGTCGAAGAACTACCGCCGCATCGCTTTCGTCGGCTGCCGCCGCGATACCCGCCCGCGCCGCCGTTTCGATGGATATGCCGATGTCATGCGCGAAGCCGGCTGTTTCGACGAGGCACTGGTCGCAAGCCAGGTGGGTGCAATCGGCATCGGCGCCGGACGCGAGCTCTTCAGCAATCTGGTGGAGGTCGCGCCGGATGTCGACGCGGTCTTCTGCCAGAGCGACGACCTCGCCGTCGGCGCGCTTCTCGAATGCTGGACACGCGGCCTGCGCGTCCCCGAGGATATCGGCATCTGCGGCTTCAACGATCTCGATTACGCGATCCATTGCGAACCGGCGCTGACGACGGTCAGCATCCCGCGCTACGATATCGGCCACCGCGTCGCCGATATGCTGCTGAAGGCTGTCCGCGAGGAAGAGCCGTACGAAGCCCATGTCGATTTCGGCTTCAAGATCGTCGAGCGCGGCTCCACCCGCTAGACGCTATCTCCATAACACCGCCAGAAACCTTCCTCGAAATCGCTTGCGAATCGCATAAGTACGTGCTTATGTGTTTGCATGATAGAGAACGATTTCTTCCGGGCTTTGGCAGACCCGACCCGCCGCGCGATCTTTGAGAAGCTCGCGGCAGGCAGTATGAACGCCAGCGCCTTGCGCGAGGGCATGGAGATCAGCCAGCCGGCGATGTCGCAGCACCTCGCGGTTCTGCGCAGCGCAAGGCTCGTCAGGGAAGAGCGGCAGGGGCGGTTCGTGATCTACGAAGTCGATCCCGATGGGCTGGCTCTCATCGCCCAGTGGCTGGCGAAATACCGCGCCTATTGGCCGGATCGTATCGCAGCACTCAAAGTCTTGCTGAAGGACATGGATCAATGAGCGAAGCGCAGGTGAGCGAGCAGGAGAGCGGCATCGAGCTGGAGTTCGACCTCGGCGATCCGCCACAAAAGGTCTGGCGCGCCGTCACCATTCCCGAACTTAGGGAAAGGTGGTTGCCGAAGGAATCCTTGGCCGATCCCGATGCGATATCGGTCACCCCCGGTGAGCAGGTTCGCTACAGGCTGCGCGACGACACGCCGCCTTTCCTTGAAAGTATCGTGACCTTCACGCTCACCCCGAATGCCGATGGCGGCACCTGCCTGCGGATCGTCCACGAGCTCACGGACGCGAGGCTCGATGAAATGACCAGAGCGCCGGCAAACAGCAACAGCCCGCTGCTCATGCTCGCCGCCTGACGGCGAGCCTTCCCCCTCAAAATCTGAAAGCCTGGAGGTCGCCGATGCGCGAAGCGATGCAACTCGTCCCTATGGTCGTCGAACAGTCCAGCCGAGGGGAGCGGTCCTTTGATATCTATTCTCGGCTGCTGCGCGAGCGGATCATCTTCCTCAATGGCGAGGTCAACGATACCGTCTCGGCGCTCGTCTGCGCGCAACTGTTGTTTCTGGAAGCGGAAAATCCCAGAAAGCCGATCCATCTCTATATCAATTCGCCGGGCGGCGTCGTGACCAGCGGCCTCGCCATGTACGACACCATGCATTACATCCGCGCCCCCGTGCATACGCTGTGCATGGGCACCGCCCGCTCGATGGGCTCGTTCCTGCTGATGTCCGGCCAGCCGGGCGAACGCACGGCGCTTCCCAATGCCAGCATCCACATTCACCAGCCGCTGGGCGGATTCCAGGGGCAGGCTTCGGACATGCTGATCCATGCGGAGGAAATGCAGAAAACCAAGCACCGCATGACGCGGCTTTACGCCGAGCATTGTGGGCGTTCCTACGAAGACTTCGAGCGCGCGATGGATCGCGACCGCTTCATGACGGCGGAGGAGGCGCTGGAATGGGGTCTTATCGACCGCATCCTGAAGATTCGGGAAGACACGGGCGAACTATAGGCCGTGCTTCAGAAATCTCATGTCTGAGAAACGCTCTCGATGACCGGCCAAAACAATGGCCGGTCATCGCAGGTCTTATCCGTTCCGGAATGCCGCTCAGATATCGCTGGCGGCATTCTTCCAGAGATCGGCGGCTTCTGCGGCGGTCATCCGCTGCACATGCGCTTCGTCTCGGCGGCTGGCGAAGAGTTCGCTTGCCATGATCTGCTCGGCGAGATCGGCCGGCAGCGAGAGAATGACGCGGGCGTCACCGCCGTGCAGGCCGCTGACGTCGCTGCGCTTGCCGCTCACCATGCCGCCGGCAACCGTGTTGTTGGTTTCCGGATCGATCAGGATGAAGGAGCCCGATGCGCGGTTCTGCTCATAGGGGTCGAAGATCGCCGTTTCGTCGAATACCAGGCGGACCTTGCCGATGGCGTTCATGTAGAGCCGGTCGGCCGGAGCCCAGGCGCCGGACTTCAGTTCCAACTGAGCGATCGGCTGCACCTGGACACGCTGGCGGCGGCTGCCGCTCTTCAGCCAGTAGCGCTTGCCGGCTTCGATGCCCTCGGGCTGCAGTGCCACGATCTGGGCGTCGAAGTTGATGCCGGTCTGCGGCTGTGCGTCGATAGAGACGATCATGTCGCCGCGGGCGACATCGACCTGGCGGTCGAGAACCAGCGTGATCGCATCGCCGGTGACGGCGGCGTTACGCACCAGGTCAAAGGTTACGATCTTGGAGACGTTGGCGACCATGCCCGACGGCAGGATCATGACGCTGTCACCCGGCTTGACCGAGCCGCCGGCAACCGTGCCCTGGTAGCCGCGGAAGCTTTCGCCCGGGCGTGACACGCGCTGGACCGAAAGGCGGAAGCCGGTCGACTGTCCCGAGCGCACGCTGGCGAGCTCCAGCGTCTCGACCAGCGTCGGGCCGTTATACCAGGGCATTGCTGCCTGGCCGGAATAGACGACGTTTTCGCCCTTAAGAGCCGACATCGGGATCGCGGTGATCTGCTTGACGCCGAGCGACAGCGCGAATTCCTTGAATTCGTGGGTGATCTTGTCGAAGCCTGCGCGATCGTAATTCGTCAGGTCGATCTTGTTGACGGCCAGCACGAACTGCTTGATGCCCATCAGAGAAGCGATCGTCGCGTGGCGGCGCGTCTGCTCGAGGATGCCGGCGCGGGCATCGACCAGCAGAATGGCGAGATCGGCGGTCGAGGCGCCGGTCGCCATGTTGCGGGTATACTGCTCGTGACCGGGCGTGTCGGCAACGATGAAGGAGCGCTTGTCGGTCGAGAAGTAGCGATAGGCGACATCGATGGTGATGCCCTGTTCGCGCTCGGCCTGCAGGCCGTCGAGCAGCAGTGCGAAGTCGGGCAGGCCGAGATCGTTCTGCTTGCCGGTGGAATCGCGCTGCAGGGTCGCGGCCTGGTCTTCCTTGACTGCCTTGGTATCCCAGAGCAGGCGGCCGATCAGCGTCGACTTGCCGTCATCGACGGAACCGCAGGTGATGAGGCGCAACGGCCGCGTGTCGCGCAGGGCCGCAACGGGCTCGGCTGCGGGCTGGGCAACGGCGTTGGCGAGGTTTGCTGCGGTCATCTCAGAAATATCCTTCACGCTTCTTCTTTTCCATGGAGCCGGACTGGTCCCGGTCGATGGCGCGGCCCTGGCGCTCGGAAACCGTGGCGATTTCCAGCTCCGCGATGATCTCTTCAAGGCTGGTGGCGTTCGAGCGGATGGCGCCCGTCAGCGGGAAGCAGCCGAGCGTGCGGAAGCGGATGTAATCCTCCTGCTTCGTTTCGCCGGGCAACAGCTCCAGACGCGGATCGGTCGCATCGATCATCATGCCGTCGCGCTCGACGAAGGGGCGCTTCGCAGCGAAATAGAGCGGCACGATCGGGATGTTCTCGGCCTGGATGTAACGCCAGATATCGACCTCGGTCCAGTTCGACAGCGGGAAGGCGCGAACGCTCTCGCCCTGGCGGATCTGGCCGTTATAGATGTTCCAGAGCTCGGGGCGCTGGTTGCGCGGATCCCAGCGATGGTCGGGCGTGCGGAACGAGTAGATGCGTTCCTTGGCGCGGCTGGCTTCCTCGTCGCGGCGCGCGCCGCCGAAGGCAGCGTCGAACTTGCCGGCGTCGAGCGCATTACGCAGCGCTTCGGTCTTCATGATGTCGGTATAGCGGGCCGAGCCGTAGGTGAACGGCGTGATGTTTTCGGCCGCACCGCGCGGATTGATATGCTCGATCAGGTCGAGATCATATTCCTTCACGATCTTGTCGCGGAAGGTGATCATCTCGGCGAACTTCCAGCCGGTATTGACATGCAGCAGCGGGAAGGGGACGCGGCCCGGATAGAACGCCTTGCGCGCCAGATGCAGCAGGACGGAACTATCCTTGCCGATCGAGTAGAGCATGACGGGACGTTCGAATTCGGCAGCGACCTCACGGAAGATGTGGATCGCTTCGTTCTCAAGTGCCTTCAGGTGCGGATCGAGCGGCGGCTTGCTGCTCTGGGGATTGCTGAGTTCCGTATCCTTGCGGGTATCGGGCATTTCCTACTCCAGACTTCTCAATTCGTGTGCAGAGATGCCTCTGCGTGATCTTGTTTCGTGGCCTCACCGGCGTTGCACCGTGTGGCCCGAAAGGGCCGGATGAGGGGGCTCCGGGCGTTGCCCTCGCTTACTGAGCAGCCGGGATCGCCGACGCCTCTTCAGCAACATGCAGGCCGCATTCGCGCTTTTCGTCCTGTTCCCACCACCAGCGGCCGGCGCGCTCGGGTTCGCCGGGCTTGATGGCGCGGGTGCAGGGCTCGCAGCCGATCGAGGGATAGCCGCGCGCATGCAGCGGGTTCACCGGCACGCTGTTGTCGGCGACATAGGCCTTGATCACGTCGATATCCCAGTCGGCCAGCGGGTTGACCTTCAGCAGATGGCGCTCGGCGTCATATTCGGCAAAGGGCGTGTCGGCGCGGTTGTTGGACTGACCGCGGCGCAGACCGGTGATCCAGATGGTTGCCCCATTGAGTGCGCGCGCAAGCGGCTTCAGCTTGCGCACGCCACAACAGGCATGCCTGGCTTCGACGCTTTCGTAGAAACCGTTCAGGCCATACTTCGCCGCATAGGCGTCGATATCGGCCTGTTCGGGCTCGTAGCGAGAAATCTTGATGTCGTACTGGCTCTCGGTCTCGTCGATCAGCGCCAGCGTCTCGGGAAAGAGCCGTCCGGTCTGCAGCGTCACGACGTCGATGGGCAGACGGTGATTGCCGATCTCGGCGGTGATCACCTGGTCTTCGATGCCGAGCGACGTCGTGAAGACGGCGCGGCCGCCGAGACCGGCGACAAAGGCCAGCCTTCCGGCAAGGTCGAGAGACGCGAGCTTGGCATTCAGCGCCTCGGCCTCTTCGATTGTATGGATAACAGTCATGGCAATCCTGTCCTCGATGTTGGCCGGAGTATCGCAGCTGGAGGAGGGATCGGACAGAAAAAGGGATTTCGAAAGCAGCATAAGCAGGAGCAAATATCTCTCCGAAGCTGCCGCAATGCAGAAAAGCAGCCGCCCCGGCGATGAAAGCCGGCGGGCAGCGCTAATGTCTAGTGATTTAGTAGAGTTACACGCCGCCTGTCAATTCGAAATCTGAAGTGATGCGCCGAAAGATGCGGAAGACGCAATTTTGACGTAGAATTAAGCCCATTGGCCAAGCTTGAAAAACAGGGCCAAAATGCTTGTATCTCAAGGCTTTTGCCGGCGCGTTCAAATTCCGTTCATGCTGGTTGTGCAATAGGGGTGCAGGTAAGCTTGAAAAGCGGCGGGGCTCACGGGCCGCTGGTGTGTGTGACGGTCTAAAATGATTACGCAGAAGGCAAAATATGCGCTCCGTGCGCTCACGGTTTTGGCGGAAGCCGATGCCGACGAACCGGTGATGATCTCGGATATTGCTGCACAGCAGAAGATCCCGAAGAAATTCCTCGAGCAGATCCTTCTCGACCTCAAGCATCAGGGCATCGTCGTCAGCCGCCGCGGCAAGGCGGGCGGCTATCTGCTGCTGAAGCCCGCCGACATGATCACCTTCGGCGAAATCCTGCGCATCATCGACGGCCCCATCGCGCCGCTTCCCTGCCTGTCGATCACCGCCTACCGCAAATGCGATGACTGCGACGGCGAACAGAACTGCGAAATCCGCCACGTCTTCGCCAAGGTCGCCGACGCCACCCGCAAGGTGCTGTTCTCGACGACGATCGCCGACGCCGTCGCCCCCGCCAAGGGCGCTGTCGTGACGCGGATGCTGGCCTAGCCTGCTGCCGTAAACTTTCTCGATTTACGCATCGAAAATCGGGCTCTGGTTCAAAATTCTGTCCACGGTTCCTTGGCTGGATTGTGAAAATAGTTCTATGAAATTGCATCGCGGATGAGCGAGCAGGGATATTTCATTGGATCGCATTTCTGTATTTTTTGTAGTTGTTTTTGCAGCGATGTCGTCTCCTTCAATTGCGCTGGCGAAAGAGTCGGGCAGCAATACCGATGCTCTCCCGGGAAGCGCCCGAGCGATACAGGATTCTATTACCCGGTTTTTTGGCATCGATGCCAGCCGACAGGATTTTGTGTTGGTTGAGGAAGATGGCCCCGTGAAATTTCTAACCATCATCAGCGACAAGTTCGCGCAGGCAATCGGGTTGCCGAGCTACGCGTATCTGATGCCGCAGGTTGGATATTTTCGCGCTGAACCCGAAAGTGACGGTTGGGCGATAAGGTCCACGGAAGCCACCGGTTATTCGAATGATCTCGTCCTGGGTGGCCAGGCCAGCGTCAAGACGCAGATTGCCAGCATGAATGTCAACGCAAAGCTGGCCTATGAGTTATTGGGTGAAAGCCGTTTGGCCGCCGAGTTTCGCGACGTCAATTCCGCGACGAGCGCCAATGGTGATAGCGATGTTGATTCATTTGGAACGATTTATCTTTGGAGCCGGTTGAACGGCATCTAGACTTCGCTTTCGATGCTTCAGGGAGGAATTACGTCGTCGGAACTACAGTCGGAGACTTGGCGGTCAGGCCAATTGTCCCTGATGAAAACGCAATCGGCATCGATCAACTGGAAGCTGAAAGGCGACTTTTCTGGCATCTGGAAAGATATCGTTAGTGGCTATTCGCTGCAGCGTGCGCTGAATGAAAATCTGCTTGATGGTGTCTTTTCGAGGGTGAGCGAATACGAATTTTCTCTGAGATCCAAGAATATCGTCAATAAACCCGTCCTCAATTTAGATTTTGGCATCGATGATTTATCCGCAGTCATCCGCAAGGGTGAAGAGCATGGAACGGGTGTATTCGACTTTTCGCTCAATGATTTTCACGGCTTGGGCCATTATTTCAGTGCAGCGCTTGGTGATCTCCTGCCTTTCGATGCGAAGGTGCATGCTACGTTCAAGGTTCCACTCGATCGACCAGAACGTGGCAAGGATAGCGGATATCCCGTTGCGTTTCCTCGTTTTTCGGCGTCAATCGCAAGCACGAAATACAGCGTCGAACTCGAAGGCGCAGGCGATTTCACTGCCGATACTCACAAGTTCAACGGTACGATGAATATCAGGGCAAAGGGATTGAAAGCGGTAATTGAAAAGACTGTGGTGCCTAATTTCGGCAAATATCGTGTGTTCAGAGATGACCAAGCTTCTGTGATTGCTCTATTCGCTGCCGGCACGACATCAGGCGATGTTACTACCTGGACAGTCCGTTTTCACGATGGAAGCCCTGCTCTGCAATGAGAGGGGAGCGTTGCGCTTTTCACCGATGCCGGCCTAGCCTGCCACCTCTTCCTTCTCGATCGCTCGCCGCGCCCGGATGGCTGCGGCGATGAAGACGCGCGACAGGCCGTGATAGAGCGGCTCACGCGACAGGATGCGCGACGTTACGTAGCCGATCATCGAGACGGCCATTATCGGGATGACGGCCTGGTGGTCTCCGGTCATTTCGAGAATGATGACGAAGGCGGTCATCGGCGCCTGCACGACGCCGGAGAAATATCCGGCCATGCCGAGGATGGCGGCGAGTGCGAGACTGGTGCCGAGCAGCGAGCCGACCGTGCTGCCGAAACCGGCGCCAACGGCAAGCGACGGCGCGAAGATGCCGCCCGGAATGCCTGAGATCATCGACAGGAAACTCGCGGCCAGTTTCTCGACAAAGAAGAGGAGCGGCAGCGCGTGGCCTTCAACGGCGCCGCGCGCCTGCTCGTAGCCGGTGCCGAAGGTCGTGCCGCCCGAGAGGATGCCGATCACGGCGATGGCGAGACCGCAGATACCGGCGAGCGCCAGCATGCGCTTCAGCGGCTGCGGCTGTGCCCAGCGGCGGATCTTCTGGCCGAAATGCAGGGCAAAGCCGCTGAAGGCAGCCCCGAGCGCCCCGCCACCGATGCCGCAGACGAGCACAAGGCCCCAGTCGCGCAATTGCGTTGGCGCAACGGAGGCTTCGCCGAAATAGTTGTAGCTTCCCGCAAGCCCGAGCGCCGCCAGGCCGGAGAGGATGACGGCGGTGAGCACCAGGCCGTTTGCCCGTGACTCATAGGTGCGGCTCATCTCCTCGATCGCAAAGACGATACCGGCAAGCGGCGTGTTGAAGGCTGCCGCGATGCCCGCCGCCGATCCCGCCAGGATCAGACCGCGCGCCTGCGCCATGCCGCCGAACCGGGCGACCGCCAGCATGATCGATGCGCCGACCTGCACCGTCGGCCCCTCGCGGCCGATCGAGGCGCCGGAAAACAGCCCGAGCACCGTCAGCACGATCTTGCCGAAGGCGATCCTGAGCGACAAGAGCCGCGTCCGGTCTTCCTCGTCGCGCAGATGCCGGGCGGCGATCGCCTGCGGAATGCCGCTGCCCTGCGAATTCGGAAACAGCGTCGCTGCCAGATAGGCCGACAGCATGAAGACGAAGGGCGTCAGGACGAGCGGCAGCAGGAAGGCCCATTCGCCCGAGGATGTCAGTCCAGTAAAGGCCTTCTGCGCCAGATCGGCGAGCTTGGCAAAGCCGACGCTGATCACCCCGATCGCCAGCGCCCCGCACCAGAAGACCAGCCGCGGCCGCCAGAGCGAGAAGGATCCCCAGATGACGCGGGAACGGCGGAGCAGCTTGGAATTGCGATGGGAGGAGGGCATGGGGGACTCTGGCACGTGATGGGGGCATCCCCTTCTAGTCCCAATCGTCGGCAAAGATCACCCCTTGTTTCAACATTTGGTGAAATACCTTCCCAAGCATGCCCACCGCGCCACTTGCCCCTTGCCGGAACAGGGTAGGGAGACATGACATGCGCATATCCATGATCAGGAAATCGATCGCCGCCGCAGCACTCGCCGCAGTCTTCGCAACAGGCGCCGCGGCCCATCACGGCTGGTCCTGGGCGGAGGCCGAGCAGATGGAGCTGACGGGCACGATCCAGCAGATTTCGATGGGCGGCCCGCATCCGTCGCTCGACGTTGCTGCCGCCGATGGCGTCTGGCGGGTCGAGCTCGGCAATCCGCGCCAGACGGAGCGCTCCGGCTTCATCGAGGGCTCGGCGAAGAATGGTGACGCCATCGTCGCCCTCGGCAACCGCTCGCAGGACGCTGGCGAGAAGCGCATGAAGGCGGTGCGCATCACAGTCTCAGGCAAGCGCTACGACATCTATCCCGAACGCATCCAGACGAACTGACGGATGACCGCAGACCTCTTCGAGTGGATCGCCGCAGCGCCGCCGGCCGTCGCCCTCCGGCGCTCGGCGCTTCTCTACATTTTCGTCAACGCCGCCCACATCCTGTCGATCGGCCTGCTGATCGGCGCCATCCTGCCGCTCGATCTCAGGCTCATGGGCTGGTTCCAGTCGGTGCCGCTCGCCGTCATCGGCCCCTTCCTCTCCACCGCCGCCGCCACCGGCCTCGTGCTCGCCATCCTCACCGGCGCACTCCTCTTCAGCGTCCGCCCGGCCGAGTATGCGGAGAACCCCGCCTTCCTCGCCAAACTCTCCCTCATCGCCCTCGGCATCCTGAACGCCATCCTCATCCATACAGGGAAGGGCTGGCGCCAAACGCTGACCAACGAACTCGCCCCACCCCGCATCCGATACGCGGCCGGCATCTCCTTCTGCGCCTGGATTGCGAGTCTCCTCGCGGGACGATGGATCGGTTTCGTCTAGTTGATTCTGAACTTGAAGTTCGGCATCATGCATCGCAATTGCAACGCATGGAGCGCCCCATGAAAACCGCAACCTTGCCATCCCTTCGCGTAGATCCCGAATTGCGCGCTGCCGCCGAGAGCGTGCTGAAGGAGGGGGAAACCCTCTCGGCGCTGATGGAAGACTCGCTGCGGCGCCAGGTTCACTATCGTAAGACGCAGGCGGAATTTATCGCGCGGGGACTGGCGTCGCTGGCGGAAGCCGAGCGGACGGGCATCTATCACAGTGCTGAAGACGTGATGGCCATGTTGAAGGCCAAGCTTGATGCCGCCAAGGCAAAGCGCGCGGCCGGGCAGGAATGAGCTATCAGCTTCGCTTCACCGACGAGGCACTTGAAGACCTCGACCGCCTCTACGATTATCTCATCGCCTACGACCTCGACCTCGCCGACCGCGCCTATGACGCCATCATGAAGGCGCTGGTCGTGCTTGAGGAATTCCCATTCTCATGCCGCAAGGCGAGCGCCGAGAATACGCTGATGCGCGAATTGCTGGTGCCCTTTGGCTCCTCGGGATATGTGGTTCTCTTTCACATCGACGGAAGCCAGGCCGTCACCATTGCCGCCATCCGCCACCAACGCGAAGACGACTACCACTAGCCTCCCGCCTACCGGTCGCTCACAGCCCAGCGCGGGTTCACCCATGGCTCCTGGTTCGACCGGGGCAGCGGCTGCTTGCCGAGGATGTGGTCGGCAGCCTTCTCGCCGGTCATGATCGAGGGGCCGTTGAGGTTGCCGTAGGTCACGTGCGGGAAGATCGAGCTATCGGCGACGCGCAGGTTATCGACGCCGATGACGCGGGTTTCCGGGTCGACGACGGCCATCGGGTCGTTGCTAGCGCCCATCTTGCAGGTGCCGCAAGGGTGGTAGGCGCTTTCCAGGTGCTCGCGCAGGAAGGCGTCGATCTCGTCGTCGCTCTGTACCTTCTCGCCCGGCTGGATCTCCGGTCCGCGATACTGGTCGAAGGCCTGCTGGCCGAAGATCTCGCGGGTGAGGCGCACGCAATGGCGGAACTTCTCCCAATCCTCCGGGTTGCTCATATAGTTGAAGCGGATGACCGGATCGGCCTTCGGGTCGGACGAGCGCAGCGTGACATTGCCGCGCGACTTCGAGAGATTGTAGCCGACATGCACCTGGAAGCCATGGCTCTTGGCCGCGGCCTTGCCGTCATAGCTGATGGCGACCGGCAGGAAGTGATATTGGATATCCGGCTGCTTGATCCCCGGCGCCGAGCGCAGGAAGGCGCAGGCCTCGAACTGGTTCGAGGTGCCCAGGCCCGACTTGGTGAACATCCACTGCGCCCCGGCAACCCCCTGCCAGAACCACGGCAGCCAGGAATAGAGCGACACCGGCTTGGTCGAGACCTGCTGGAAATAGAATTCCATATGGTCCTGAAGATTGGCGCCGACGCCCGGCCGGTCGGCCTTCACCTCGATGCCCATCTCCTGCAGATGCGCGCCCGGGCCGATGCCGGAGAGCATCAGCAGCTTCGGCGAATTGAAGGAGGAGGCCGAAACGATCACCTCGCGGTTCGCCTTGATCACCTCGACGCTGTTGCCGCGCTCGATCTCGACGCCGAGGGCCCGGCCGTTCTCGATGACCACCTTGCGCGCCAGACCATACACGATCGAGACATTCGGCCGCTTCAGCGCCGGCTTCAGATAGGCCGATGCCGCCGACCAGCGGCGGCCGCCGAAGATCGTCTGCTCCATCAGCCCGAAGCCTTCCTGCTTCGAGCCGTTGTAATCCTCCGTCGTCTCGAAGCCCGCCTGCTTGCCGGCCTCGACGAAGGCCTGGAACAGCGGGTTACGGAAGACACCGCGCTGCACATGCAGCGGCCCGTCGGTGCCGCGCCAGCCCTCTTCGCCGCCATGGCTGTGTTCCATGCGCTTGAAATAGGGGAGCACGTCGGAATAGGCCCAGCCCTGGGCGCCGAGCTCTTCCCATCGGTTATAGTCCTCGGCATGGCCGCGGACATAGACCATGCCGTTGATCGACGACGAACCGCCGATCACCTTGCCGCGCGGCGCGGTGATCTGCCGGTTGTTGAGATTGGGCTCGGGCTCGGAGAGATAGCCCCAGTTATAGCGCTTCATGCTCATCGGCCAGGCAAGCGCTGCCGGCATCTGGATGAACGGTCCGAAATCCGAACCGCCGGCCTCGATGACGATGACGGTGTTCTTGCCGTCTTCGGAGAGGCGGTAGGCAAGGGCGGAGCCCGCCGAGCCGGAGCCGATGATGACGAAATCTGCTTGCATGGGTCTCTCTTCTAGGTTCGTCCGGGCGGCCCCCTCATCCGGCTGCCGCCACCTTCTCCCCGAGGGGAGAAGGGATGTGCCGCGCGGCCTCGTGTTCCCTTCTCCCCTCGGGGAGAAGGTGCCCGAAGGGCGGATGAGGGGGCTGCATGGCAAAGCGGAAGAGGGGTTCTCTTATCTCAAAGTCTCAATAAGGCGCCTGCACCGGCCCCATGCCGACATAGACGGTCTTCAGTTCGGAATAGTGCTCCAGCGCCGCTGCCGAGTTTTCGCGGCCGAAGCCGGATTGTTTGGAGCCGCCGAAGGGGATTTCGACCGGGCAGAGATTGTAGGTGTTGATCCACAATGTGCCGGCTTCCAGCAGATCGACGACGCGGTGGGCGCGGGTCATGTCGGCGGTGAACACGCCGCCCGAGAGACCGAATTCGGTGGCGTTGGCACGGCCGATCACCTCGGCCTCGTCGTCGAAATCGAGCACGCACATGACGGGCCCGAAGATTTCCTCGCGGGCGATGGTCATCTCGTCGGTCACATCGGCAAACACGGTCGGCTGCACGTAATAGCCTTCGCCCGCCACATTGTTGGGAATGCCGCCGCCGGTCAGCAGTGTCGCGCCCTCTGCCTTGCCCTTCTCAATATACTCGAGAACCTTCTGGCGCTGCGCCCATGAAACCATCGGGCCGATCTGCGTTGCCTCGTCCATCGGATCACCGATCACCATCGCCTCGGTGCGGCCCTTCAGCCGCTTCAGGAATTCGCCCTTGATCTTCTTCTGCACGAAGACGCGCGTGCCGTTGGAGCAGACTTGCCCGGTCGAATAGAAATTGCCGAGCATCGCGCCGCCGATGGCGCTGTCGATATCGGCGTCGTCGAACACGATCAGCGGCGACTTGCCGCCGAGCTCCATCGTCACATGCTTCAGATGGCTGGCAGCCGCAGCCGCGACGCGGCGGCCCGTCGGCACCGATCCCGTCAGCGAAACCTTGGCGACGTCAGGATGGTTGACGAGCAGCGGCCCGGTCTCGCGATCGCCCTGGATGACGTTGTAGAGCCCCTTCGGCAGGCCGGCCTCATGCAGGATTTCGGCGATCTTTAGGGCGCCGAGCGGCGTATTCTCGGAGGGCTTGAAAACCATGGCATTGCCGGCGATGAGCGCCGGCGCGCCCTTCCAGCAGGCGATCTGCTGCGGATAGTTCCAGGCGCCGATGCCGACGCAGACGCCGAGCGGCACGCGCTTGGTATAGGCAAAGTCGCCGCCGAGCGGGATGTAGGAGCCGTTCAGCGCCGTCGCCGCGATGCCGCCGAAGAATTCGAAGCTGTCGGCGCCCGAGGTCGGGTCGGCGACGATGGTTTCCTGGATCGGCTTGCCGGTATCCAGCGTCTCGAGCTCGGAGAGTTCGCGGTTGCGCTCACGCATGATCTCGGCCGCCCGCTTCAGAATGCGGCCGCGCGCCGTCGGGCTCATCGCCGCCCATTCCGGCTGGGCGCGCTTGGCCGCCGCGATCGCCTTCTCGACAATCGCGGGCGTTGCCGCATGCAGCCGGGCGATCACTTCGCCGGTTGCCGGATAGATGCTCTCGATCACGCTGCCCGCATCATCCTCGACATACTCGCCGTCGATGAAATGCGATGCTTTCGGCTGGGCTTTCATGGTCAATTATCCTTGGATGGCTTGTGTTCGTCGTCCCTTCTCCCCTCGGGGAGAAGGTGGCCTATAGGGCCGGATGAGGGGGCTGCCTTCTCGGCCTTGCGGCCGTTCGCTCCTGCGTCGCTCACCCCCTCATCTGTCCTTCGGACATCTTCTCCCCGCTGGGGAGAAGGGGGAGCCGTAGCAAGCAGCGCGTTCACATAATCCTCCGTCAGCCCGATCGAAGCCTCGATACTGATCGGAGCCGATTTCAGACTTTGGCGGATATAGAGCCCGTCGATCATCGCCGCTGCGCCCTCGGCGATGCGTTCTGCGGCATCGGCGGGGCAAAGCGCTTTCAGGTTGGCGAGCAGGTTGGAGCGCAGGCGGCGTGCGTAGATGACGAGGAAGCGGCGGGTCTCTTCCGAGCTCTGCGCCTCAGCATAAAACGCCAGCCAGGCGGCGATCGTCTCGGGCGCGAACTGGTCGGCCTGGAAGCTGACGCGGATGACGGCCGAAAGCTTTTCGCGCGGCGTAGGCGCCGCCTTCAGCGCTGTCACCGCGTCGTCGCGCAACTGGCGTAGAAGCGAGCGTACAGTCTCGATCAGCAGCTGTTCCTTGCTGCCGAAATAGTGGTGCGCGAGCGCGGGGGACACACCGGCCTTGCGGGCAATTTCGGACATGGTGACAGTCAGCGAGCCGTGATCGCCGATCACCCGCAGCGCAGCATCCACAAGCGCCTTGCGGCGCACCGGCTCCATTCCGACCTTCGGCATGACATCCAACTTTCTCGAAGTTGAGGTCACCTTATTTTTGATTGACTGACCAATCAATAAAAATCTTGTGAAGGCTTGATGAAGGTCAAGTCTTTCCGGATGGGGATCGTGCAACATATCTCCCGCTCACAGGAGGTGTGTCATGGCAAGCGTCTTGGGAATGCCGTCTTCGTCCCTGCATTCGAAATGGATCTGGTTCGCCGGTCTCGGCGTGCTGCTGATGATCTGCGGCGTCATCGCCTTCGCAAACATCTTCGTCGCCACCGTCGCGTCGGTCTACTATGTTGGCATGCTGATGCTGGCGGGCGGCATCGTCTATCTCGCCCATGCCTTTCAGGTGCGGGGCTGGGATCACATCCTCTTCTGGGTGCTGAGCGGCCTTCTCTATGTGCTGGCCGGGCTCTTCGCCTTCATGAACCCGATCCTGGCGTCCGCGGCGCTGACGCTGTTTCTGGCCGTCGCGCTGGTTATCGCCGGCGTCTTCCGCGTCTGGGTCGGCCGGCGCATGAAGCCGGCCAGGGGGTGGGGCTGGATCGTCGCGAGCGGCGTGGTCACCGCGCTCGCAGGTTTCGTCATTGCGCTCGGCTGGCCGGTCAACAGCCTCTGGATCCTCGGTCTCTTCCTCGCCGCCGACCTCCTGCTGCAGGGCTCCACCATGCTCGCTTTCGGCCTCGCGTTGCGCCGCAGTTTATGACCGTAATCCACAGGCCCGATCACGGATTATTTCTTTTTTTGACAAGCATATGACGTGAGACTAAAATTCAGGAATACCAAGGCACCGGCGATGGACCGCCGGACAACACGCCAAGAATGGTCATGCGTCCCCCGTTGGGCAGGTTCTGCCCGGCAAAACGAAGGGAGGAATTTCATGCCGATGGTCACAGTCTCGATCTCACCGGTACAAGCAGCAGGCATTCGCGATGCCGTCGATAGCGGCGGTTATGCATCGAGCAGCGAAGTGGTCCGCGAGGCGCTCCGCCTCTGGGATGCCGCCCGCAAGCTCGGCGAATACAAGGACGACATTCTCGATGGCGAAAGCCATGCCAGGAGCGGCCGCTGCGTGGCCGACATGTTCGCCGATCATGAAGCGGTGCGCCGCCGCTCGGCCTAGTCAAGCGCTTGATAAAATAAGAAAAATCTGAATTGCTCTGCGGGCGCCACAAGCGCCTGCAGCTTTCACAAAAGTTTCACATTGGGGAAAGGGTTCGTTGACCCTTCTCCTCCATCTTCGCTGCGAAATAGAAGACTTCACAGTGGAGAATGGCATGTCTCTGACTGCCGCCGTCGCGCCCGGCGTCGTTCGTCGCTATGCCAGCGATCAGATCGTGACGCTTGCTAAGCTCGTCGTAGAAAACGCCTTCCAGCCGATCGTCGAAGCCGGAACCGGAACGGTATTCGGCTATGAATCGCTCATGCGCGGGCAGGAGCGCATCGGCTTCGATTCCCCGGTCGAAATCCTCGACGAGGCCTATCGCTCCAACCAGCTTCTTCCGCTCGAGCAGATGGTTGCCAGCCGCGCGCTGGCAAAGTTCGCGACGCTCGGCAACTACGCGACATCGACGCTCTTCCTCAATCTCGACGTCCGCCTGATCCCGCATGGCGACCGGCTGATCGAGAACCTGCTGCAGCAGTTGAAGGCCGCAAACCTGCCGCCGTCCTCTGTCTGCTTCGAATTCTCCGAGCGCTTCGACAATACCAGCGTGCCGGAATTCGAGGCGCTGGTCTCCAAGCTGCGCCGCACCGGCTTCAAGCTGGCGATCGACGATTTCGGCGTCGGCCACGGCGAGATGAAGCTGCTCTGCGACTATGCCGTCGACTATCTGAAGATCGACCGGCACTTCGTCGCCGATATCGATACCAAGCCGCGCAAGCGGCACCTCCTGAAGAACATCGTCAACATCGCCCATGTTCTCGGCACCCGCGTCATCGCCGAGGGCATCGAGACCGAGGCCGAGTTCCTGGCCTGCCGCGAATATGGCGTCGATCTCGTCCAGGGCTGGTTCATCGCCCGCCCGACCACGCATATTTCGGAGCTCGTCCCGGCCTTTCCGCATCTGCAGGAACTCGGGCAAAACAAGCGCAACACCCAGTCGCTCGACGAGATCCTGATCCGCAAGCAGATCGAGCTGCTGCCGACGGTGTTCGAGAACGACAGCATCGATACGGTGTTCGAGCTCTTCCGCCGCA
This sequence comes from Rhizobium sp. 21-4511-3d, assembly GCF_053522545.1. Lineage (NCBI taxonomy): Bacteria > Pseudomonadati > Pseudomonadota > Alphaproteobacteria > Hyphomicrobiales > Rhizobiaceae > Rhizobium > Rhizobium sp. 21-4511-3d. The sequence continues at coordinate 111,792 of NZ_JBNWCF010000001.1, forward strand.
ATCCGCGCCAGGGCTTCTTCCCGGTGCTGAACGCCAATGGCGAGCCGCGCGGCATCATCCACGAACATCACCTGAAGCAATACATCTACCACCCCTTCGGCCGCGATCTGCTGAAGAACAAGATCTACGAGCGGCCGATCTCCGAATTCGTCGAGATCGCCCCGATCGTCAGCCTCGACAGCGATGCCGAGCGGTTGATGTCGATCTTCGCCAATATGGAAGGCAGCAACTGCCTGATCCTGACGGATAACATGCGCTATGCTGGCGTCGTCTCCGCCGCAGCGCTGATCAAGGTCATCAACGAAAAGCAGCTGAAGATCGCCCAGGACCAGAACCCGCTGACGGGCCTGCCGGGCAATCACGCGATCCGCGATTTCATGCGCCAGTCCGGCCGCGACGGCGATGGCGTCCGCCACTTCTGCTATTGCGACTTCGACAATTTCAAGCCGTTCAACGATGCCTACGGCTTCCATCTCGGCGACCACGCGATCTCGCTGTTTGCCGCGCTGATGCGCCGCTACTTCTTCGCCGAGCGGCATTTCCTCGGCCATGTCGGCGGCGACGATTTCTTCATCGGCGTTGTCGGCTGGACGCAGGCCGAACTCAGCGAGATCCTCGATCGCCTGATCAGCGATTTCCACGAGGATGTGCTGGCGCTCTATTCCGATCATGACCGCGCCAAGGGCAGCATCCGCGGCCACGACCGCTCCGGCGCCGAAGCGCTGTTCCCGCTGATGCGCTGCTCGATCGGCGTTCTCGAGCTGCCGGATGGCCTCGTCATCGACGATATCAACCGCGTCGGCACCGAGATCGCTCACGTCAAGGCGGCGGCCAAGGAAAGCCTCGACGGTCTGGTCTTCCATCTCCTGGGCGAGGCGAATTGACGCCTTTGCTACTTCTCGCCTTTTCAAGCATCCGGCGCTGAATTATCTCCTGTGCTTTCGGAATGAGGAGACCGGATATGCCCCTGCCGTCGACCATGCGTTTCGTCGATCTGCCAAGCTTCGGCGCGCCCGATGCGATGAAGATCGCAAACGGACCGCTGCCGGTTCCGGGCGAGGGGCAAATCCTGGTGAAGACCGAAGCCGTCGGCGTCAACCGGCCCGACGTCGCGCAGCGCCAGGGCGCCTATCCGCCGCCGAAGGATGCCAGCCCCATTCTCGGCCTCGAACTCTCCGGCGAAGTCGTAGCGATCGGCCCCGGCGTCACCGGCTACGCGATCGGCGACAAGGTCTGCGGCCTCGCCAATGGCGGCGCCTATGCCGAATATTGCCTGCTGCCGGCAGGCCAGGCGCTGCCTTTCCCGAAGGGCTACGATGCGGTCAAGGCTGCCGCACTGCCGGAAACCTTCTTCACCGTCTGGGCCAATCTCTTCCAGATGGCCGGATTGACCGAAGGCGAAAGCGTGCTGATCCACGGCGGCTCCAGCGGCATCGGCACGACGGCGATCCAGCTCGCCAAGGCCTTCGGTGCCACCGTTTACGCGACCGCCGGTTCGGCCGACAAATGCGACGCCTGCGTCAAGCTCGGCGCGGCGAAAGCGATCAATTACAAGACGGAGGATTTCGCCGAGGTCATCAAGGCGGAAACCGCGGGGCAGGGCGTTGATGTCGTGCTCGACATGATCGGTGCGGCCTATTTCGAGAAGAATATCGCCTCGCTCGCCAAGGACGGCTGCCTGTCGATCATCGCCTTCCTCGGCGGCTCGATGGCCGAAAAGGTCAATCTGACGCCGATCATGGTCAAGCGGCTGACGGTGACGGGCTCGACCATGCGCCCGCGCACCGCAGAAGAAAAACGCGCCATCCGCGACGATCTCCTCTCGCAGGTCTGGCCGCTGCTCGAGGCCGGCACCGTCTCCCCCGTCATCGACAAGGTCTATGCCTTCGAGAATGTCGTCGAAGCCCACCGCCGCATGGAAACCAGCGCCCATATCGGCAAGATCATGCTGAAGCTCTGAGCTTCACCCACCACCGTCATGCTCGGGCCTGTCCCGAGCATCTGCAACGGTCGACGATGGGACTTCAAACCCTCTTGTCCCGCAGCGACAGCGCCGCAACCACCGTCACGATCCCCGGCAGGGCCATGGCCGCATAGAGCCAGTGCGCCGCCGAAATGTTGCCCTCGACCCCGCCCGGATGCACCAGCCCGGTGCTGTTGGCGATGACGCCAGCGATGGCCGCGCCGAAGGCGCTGCCGAGCGACTGCACGGTGGAGATCGCCGCCGATGCCTTGTCCTGCTCGGAATTCTGCACCAGCTGCAGTACCTTGGTGACGAGATGCGCCCATCCGAGCCCGACGCCGAAGCCCATCATCAGCATCGCGAAGGCCGCCGGTGCGAGGATCAGGATATCGGCCGCATGGTTTTCCCGCGCCAGAAGCAGTGCGAGTGCCGCCGTCGACAGCGCCTCGATCACGCATCCGGCGATAATCGCCTTGATGGCCGCAGGTCCGCGCAGGTTGCCGCTGAAGAAGGCGGCAAAGGTCCAGCCGAGCGCCACCAGCGCCGTCAGGTAGCCGGAGATCAGCGGTGTGACGCCATGCAGGACCTGCAGGAAATAGGGAATGTAAATATCGCTGGTCAGCACCACGAGCAGCGTGAACATGGTGAGATAGACGCGGGCGACCGGCTTGACGAGCGTCACCGCCCCCGTCGGCAGCAGCCGCGTCCTGCCCCGTCGCTCGATCATCAGCATCAGCGCGATCGCGATCACCGAGAGCGCCACGAGCAGCGCCTTGCCGCCCGCATGCTCCAGCGTTCCCGCGATGCTGACGAGAAGCACGGCGCCGATCAGAAGGGCGATCTGCAGGAAGGGGATTTTGCTTTCCGCCCGGTCGTCCCTGGCCTTAGGCAGCAGCCAGGGCGCAAGCACGGCCATCAGCACGCCGAGCGGCACGAGAATGATGAAGGCATGCCGCCAGTTGCTGCCATCGGCAAACAGCCCGCCGGCGCTGGGGCCTAGCAGCGTCGCAATGCCCCAGATCGCCGCATAGAGCGTCGAGGCCTTGGGCCAGAGATGTTCGGGAAAGGCAAAGCGCACGAAGGCATAGGCCAGCGCCGCCAGAATGCCGGCGCCGAAACCCTGCACGGCGCGGCCCGCGAGCACCACTTCCATCGCTGGCGCTGCCGCGCAGATCAGGCTGCCGCCGCCGAAGAGCACGGCGCCGAACACATAGGCGATCCGAAGACCCATGCCGCGCGGGCGCATGGCGACCGAGATCGACCCGAGAACCGCCGCCGCCACATAGAGCGTCGTCACCCAGGAGAGCAGCGGCAATCCGCCGATGTCGCGCACGATCGACGGCGCGATCGTCGCCATGATGTAGCTCTCGACGGCGTAGAGCGTCACACCGCCGCCGAGCATCAGCGTCGCCGGAAGCAGGGCTGGAGTGAAGAGCTGGAAGACGGAAGATTTCGGGGCGGCGCCCTGGTCGATGCTGGTCATGCCTGTATGCCTTGATGTTTTCCCTGACGGATTTTCCAATTTATAAGTTGGAAAATTGCATGCTTGTGTTATTAAAACAAGTGTGAACTTGGAAAAATATATGCGCCAATCGCCTGCCAATCGTATCCTGCTTCTGCTGAAGACCGAAGGCCCGCAACTGGGCGCCGATGTCGGCGGCCATCTCGGCATTTCTGCGGAGGCGGCCCGCCAGCAGCTGACGAAGCTCGCCGAAGAGGGGCTTGCCGAACCGGTGACGGAGCAGGGGGCCGGCCGCGGCCGCCCGAAGCAGCTCTGGCAGCTGACCCCGGCAGGCCACCAGACCTTCCCTGACGGCCATGCCGAACTCACCGCCGGCCTGCTCTCGATCATCACCGCCGAGCTCGGCCCAGCCGCTCTCGACGCTGTCATCTCCGCCCGCGAAACGGAAACCCTTGCGCGCTACCGGCAGGACGTCTCGGCCGCGGCACTGTCCGAGCGCGTCAGACAGCTCGCCGCTGTCAGAAGCCGCGAGGGTTATATGGCCGATTGCTGGCAGGAGGAGGATGGCTCCTTCATGCTCGTCGAAAACCACTGCCCGATCTGCGCCGCCGCCACAGTCTGTGCGGGCTTCTGCCGCTCGGAAATCGAGACCTTCCGCAGCGTGCTCGGCGCTGATGTCGAGCGCTCCGAACATATCCTGCTCGGCGCCCGCCGCTGCGCCTACCGGATCAGCGCCTAGGCCGCGCTCAGCTGCCGCTTGCTGCTTTCCAGAAACAGCAGGAAGCCGATCGCGCCCAGACCGGCGAAGGCTGCGATCTGCGCCGTTCCCGAATAATCCGTCAGCGTCGTGCCGATCGCAAAGATCGTTGCCGCCACGCCGTTGCTGATGAAGACGCTGACCGAGATCAGCGAACTTCCGAGCCCCGGCCGGTCGGCGATCAGATCCTGCAGATAGGTGATGGGAACGCTGAGGATCGCCGCCGCCCCGCAGGCATTGATCCCCACCAGCGCATAGATGTGCCAGGGCGCCGAGGCAAAGCCCGCAAGCGTCAGGTAGAGGCAATAGATCAGGCTGCCGACGGCGAGGATATGCACGTTGCGGAAGCGCTTCTGCAGCGTCCCCCACATCATCATGAAAGGCATTTCCAGAAAGGCCGTCAGCCCCGCCATGAAGCCGACATCGACGACGGTACCTCCCGCCGGATGGGTGATGATCAGCGGTGACAGCATGGTGTTCAGCCGCTGCAATCCGAGCAGCAGCGACATGGCGATGATCCGCTTCAGGATATAGGGCTGCAGGATGCGCTTCAGCGACGGCAGGAAACCCGGCGCCTCCGAAAGCGGCCCGGAAGATTTCCGCGTCTTCCCGGCAAAGAAGAAATAGAGAAGGAAGCAGGTGAGGCTTGCTGCCCCGGCAATCCCGTAGGCCGGCGTCATCGACTGCGCGGTCGCGAGATAAAGCCCGATCACCCCCGGCGCCAGCGCCCAGGATCCCGAATAGAGCGCCCGCACCGTCGACGAGATCGACCCCGCCAAACCCCGGTCCATCCGGTTGGTCGTGGCACGGATGCTGGCAAACAGGATCGAGTAGGTCGAGTTGCTCATCGGGATCAGCAGGAGCACGCAGAGAACGAAGACCGGCGCCGTGTGAAAGATGAAGACCGAGCCGAAGCCGACCATGCCGCAGACCGAGAGCATCAGCACCAGCGGCCGCCTGTCGGCCATCCGGTCCGACCAGATCCCCAGCGTCAGGCTGGTCGCGACATTCGCAAGCGCCGAGAAGAACACCAGCGCCGAATAGGCACCGTCGCTCATGCCGAGCTCGTTGATGCCGATGATCGACTGATAAGGCAGCGTCGAGGCATAGGTGAAGGCGAGCGCCACCAGCGTGATTGCCGGAATGCGGATTTTCGGTTCGCGGATGATGACGGAGAAGGCAGATGGCATGGATGTGATTCCCGATGCGCTACCTGTAGTCCCGCGAGGCGCGATCGGAAAACGATAGTTTGTGATGGGGATGTCAATTCGTGTGATGGGGTGCGACGGCGCGTGATTGCCGACTCGCGAAAGCGACGCTACTTTTGCGCGCACTCATCAAGCGGAGCCTTCATGCCCAGGATAACGCGGCATCTGATCGACCGGGGAGACGGGGCAACCGTCGAGCTCATCCAGGCGCAACCGGCAAATCCGGTGCCGAAAGGCGCGCTGCTTTTCGTCCACGGCAATCAGGGCGGCAGCCTGATCGGCGCCAGCGAAGCCGCCGATTCCGGCATGCTCGCCCGCTTCTCGTCGAGACTGGATATCACGGCGGCCGCCGTCTCCCAGCCGGGCTTCGGCGCATCAGACGGCCCGCCCGATTTCTGCGGCCCGAAGACCCAGCAGGCAATCATTGCCGCCCTGTCGTTTCTCCGCCAGCAACCCACCGTCGATCCACATCGCATCGTGCTTTACGGCCACAGCCGCGGCGCCGTCGCATCGGCGATGGCCGCGGCCCAAGTCGATGATCTGCGCGCCATCATCCTCTCCGGCGGCGTCTATGATTTGAAGGCCGCTTTTGACACCGCATGGCCGGGTCTGCGCCAAGCGATCGAGCGCGAAGCCGGCCTGTCGGAAGACGCCTTCCGCGCCCGCTCGGCGCTCCATCACGCCCGCAAATTCCAGGCGGAAACATTGCTGCTGCACGGAAGGCATGACGACCGCGCCTCCGTTGCACAGGCCGAGATATTCTCCGAGGCGCTGTCAGACGCGGGTGTTCCGGTCGAGCTCCGCATCTTCGATTGCGGCCACAACATCCCGTCGGATCATTCGCGAGATGTCCTGCGCGCCTTCCTGGGGCAGGTGTTCAATCCCGTCGCCACGCTGCACTGAGATCAAATCCCGACCCGCCCGAATGCCGGGATCTTCACCCCGGGATTGGCGATGTCGACGCCAGCCACCAGCCCCATGAAATGCACCTCGAAGCCGCTGCGGGCACCGGCGGCAAAGCCGATCAGGCCGTAGAGCGTCGCATGCATGTCGCGTCCATCGGGGTCGATCTCGAAGAAGCGGCCGTCGGTGAGGAAATCGCGGCCGACGGCATCCGGCGGCAGGACGGTGCCGAGTTCGGGCACGGTGCGCAGCACATGGGCGACGAAGCTGTTGGAGTTCGGCCCGGGATAGATGCGGTAATCACCCGTCGCCGCATAGGGATAGGACTGGATCGCCGCTTCGACCCTGGGGATCAGCGCCTGCGCCTCCGGCCCCTTCAGCGCTCGCACGATATGCGGCGTGTTCGAATACCAGTAGGCATCCGGCTGATAGTTGTTGCGGCGGATCGGCGAGCCCCAGCCGACCTTGTCATAGCGATTATAGGCAGTGTCTCCCGCACCCTTGGTGACGATCCAGGAATGGCTGGCGACCGCGCCTTTCATGCCGCCCGTCGAGGCGGAGAGAATGTAGATCGCCGCCTCGCCGTCGGCATCCGGCTTCGGCAAAACACCCGCCGATGTCCACTTCGCCTCACGCCAGCTCTGCGGCCGCTCCTTCAGCGCCCACCACCCGGCAGCCGCGATCGCCGGCAGCAGATAGATGACCACGATTGCCAGAAACAGCCTCTTGAAAAACCGCATGAACGACAAAGCCCCTCAACCAGCGCCGATAGGATGATATTCCCGACCATGATGGCGCAATTGCGCCCGTCATGGGGCATCGGGCGGGCGTTTGATTTCGGTGAGGTTCAGCGGATATCGCCGCGCGCTGTAGACCCGCAGGATCCAGATGATGCCGCCGCGCTGTGTATAGGGAATGATGAAGCCGTAGCGGGGCTCGATCAGCTCGCGAATGTCAGGCATGGCGGTCGGGCGCCCGGCATCCGGATGGTCGGTCAGCTTGCGGATGCAGCGGGAAAGGGCGGCCGCAACGCTTCTGTGTCCTTGCGGGCTGCGTGGGCCAAGCCACTGCTTGAGGTCGTCGAGATCTGCGAGCGCTTGGCGGCTGAAGCGAAGCTCCATGCCGGGAAATCAGCGGACGGGACGAAGGGCCGGGCGCGGAAGCTCGCGTTCCGTGCCCCAGCTGTCGAGCCACTTCAGGACGTCGTCTCCGTCATGGCCGCCATCGCCGATGCCATCAAGAGCCTCCTGCATGTCCTGCTGCCAGCGCGCCGTGTTGGCGATATAGCTCTCCACCGCCTCGGTCACGAGTTCGGCCTGCGAGCGGCCGGTGCTCGCTGCAAGCGAGGCGACCTTGCTCTCCAGCTCTTCCGGCAGTTCGACGGCAATCCGGTGTTGTGGTTTCGGCATCGGAAATTCCTTGTTGCAGGGACGCTACCACAGCGCTGGGTCGCTTGCAGCATGGTTTTGACTGAGCGGTTGGCAAGGCTCCGGCAAATGGCTATTGCTCTCGAAACACCAGCCGCAGGAAACCCCCATGTCCAATCCCGTCACTGTCGAAGTCACCCGTGGTTCGCTCGTCGAAAGCCGTCATCGCGGCATGGTGGTCGCCGTCGATGGGGACGGCAAGGTGGTGTTCTCGCTGGGCGATGCCGATGCGGCGGTGTTTCCGCGCTCGGCCTGCAAGGCGATGCAGGCGCTGCCGCTGGTGGAAAGCGGCGCGGCGGATGCCTATGGCTTCGGCAACAGCGAATTGTCGCTCGCCTGCTCCTCGCATTACGGCGAGGATGCGCATGTCGAGCTCGCCGCATCGATGCTGGCGCGCGCCGGGCGTGACGAGAGCGCGCTCGAATGCGGCACCCACTGGTCGGGAAACCAGGCAGTGCTGATCCATCAGGCCCGCACCATCGACAAGCCGAATGCGCTTCACAACAATTGCTCCGGCAAGCATTCCGGCTTCGTCTGCACCTGCGTCCATCAGGGCATCGATACCAAGGGCTATGTCGGCTACGACCATCCGCTGCAGCGGGAAATCCGCGGCACGATGGAAAGCCTGACGGGCGCCGTGCTCGCCCATGACAATTGCGGGGTCGACGGCTGCGCCATCCCGACCTATGCCGTACCGCTGAGGCGCCTGGCGCATGGCTTTGCCAAGATGACGACCGGCAACGGCCTCGAGCCGCTGCGCGCCCGCGCCTCGAAGCGGCTGATGGAAGCCTGTATGGCCGAGCCCTTCTACGTCTCCGGCACCGGCGGCACCTGCACGGCGCTGATGCAGATCGCCCCCGGCAAGATCTTCGCCAAGACCGGTGCCGAAGGCGTCTTCTGCGCCACGCTTCCGGAGCAGGGGATTGCTGTCGCACTGAAATGCGAAGACGGCACGACGCGCGCCGCCGAAGCCATGGTTGCCGCCACACTCGCCCGCTTTTTCGAAAAGGGCGGCGAAACGCATGCGGCATTGATGGCGCTCGCCACCCGTCCGATTCACAATCGCAATGGCGCAGTGGTGGGCGAGGTGCGCGCCACGGCTGCGTTTTCCTAACGACTCGTACCGTTGCGGCACATAAGCTTTACAAAAATCAGCAAACACTAATATGGATTAAACCAATTCCGGCGGCTGCGCGTGCGGCCGCCGGAATTTGTCCTACAATGGCGCGAGGTTCCACTCCTCCTATGCCATGAGGGCAGGATATGTTTGCAGGCCGCTATCTCTGGTGGATGCTGATCGCAGTCGCGGTCTTCCTGTTCTTTTCCATGTGTTTCGATTACGTCACCTGGGCGATCGTCGCCATGTCCGGCTGCGCCGAAGTGGCCGGGTCCTGCGGGCCGATCGTGCTCACCATGTCGGGTGCGATGAAGCCGGCCGGCATGGGGCTGGCGAGCCTGATCATGGTGGTCTGCACCGTGGCGCGGCTGCGCTACCTCAAGGCCGGATGGGCCTGGGCCGCCGTGGCGCTGCTCTGGTTCTATGCCTCGGCGGGTTTCCCGGGCATCCTGGCGGCCGGCTGGACCGGCATGTTGCGGCCGGAAATGGTCGCCGAAAGCCTGCCTGCCGCGTTCCTGTTCATCAATGTCCTCTGCGCCTATCTGGCAATCCCGTTCGAGGAAGGGCGCACCGTGCCTTTCGGCGAATGGCTCTGGCTCAAGGGGCTGCTCTGGTTCTGCACCGCCTATGGCGCGCTGACGGCGCTGGCGCAAACGCCGGGTTTCGCCGCCGCGCCCGCCCGCCTGATCGGCATGCCCTGGATCGCATCCTCGATCGCCGGCCTGCAGGCGCCGCTGGAACATGCCCTCGATCTCGGAACCAACAGCATGGTGCCCGCCTATACGGTGCTCGGCCTCTTCGCCGCCGGGCTGGCCGCAACGCTGCTGCCGCAGGACCTGGCGCTGCTGCGCGAGCGGCTGATCGAACCCTTCATGCCACGAGGATCGCGCCGTTGAGCACCCGGTAGGGAGAAAGCCGCGCCTCCCCAATCCCCTCCGGCACAATCAGCCCGGAAACCTCACCGACGCCGAGAACCGGGCAGGGCGAGGCGAGATCGAGCTTCTCTTCGGTCAGCAGCACATAGGTCTCGACCGAGCAGCGGGCGATATGCCGCTTGATCGCCGCCTCCTCGAAATCCCCCGTCGACAGCCCATGAACCGGGTGCGCGGCGGTAACGCCGAGGAAGAAGATATCGGGCCTCAGCTGCGAGATCGCGCTCATCGCCGCCGCACCTGTTGCCACCATCGAGTGCTTGTAGAGCCGCCCGCCGGTCAGGATCACCTCGGCGGTCGGATGATGCTCCAGTTCGGCTGCGATCGTCGGGCTGTGGGTGGCGACGGTAAAGGCGATGTCGCGCGGCAGCCGCCGGGCAATCTCCGCCGTCGTCGTGCCACCGTCGAGGAAGATCAGCTGCCCCGCCTTCACCATCCCGGCCGCCAGCGTGCCCAGCCGCTGCTTGGCATCTGACGCGACGGCGCGGCGCGCGGAAAAATCAGGCAGATCCGGCGAGAGCGGAAGCGCCCCGCCATGCACACGCTTCAGCAAGCCCTCGGCCGCCATCTCCCGGAGGTCGCGGCGGATCGTATCCTCCGACAGCGAGAAGTCTTCGGCAACGTGCTTGGCCACCACCTGGCCGTCGCGGCGCAGGATGTCGAGGATCAGGGATTTGCGTTGTGTGGTCAGCATGGTCCTGCACGGAAATTTACGATACCTCACGATATTGCCCGAAATGACTCGACAAGCAAGCAGTTTCGCGCATTATCGTGAGATCCCGTGCATGAGGCCGGGAGTTGTGGAGTTTTGATCATGTTGATTTTGATTGCCGGTCCCTACCGGTCTGGCACGGGTGACGACCCGGCAAAGATGGCTGCCAACCTGAAGCGGCTGGAAGAGCCGTCCTACGCGCTGTTCCGGGCAGGCCATGTGCCGATGATCGGCGAATGGGTGGCGCTGCCGGTCTGGCATGCCGCGGGCGGTGAGACGATCGGCGACGCCCTGCACGAGGAAATCTTCTACCCCGTCGCCCACCGCCTGCTGGAGCTCTGCGAGGGCGTTCTGCGCCTGCCGGGTGACTCCAAGGGCGCCGACAACGACGTCCGCATCGCCCGCGAACGCGGCATCCCGGTCTGGCACCGGCTCGAGGATGTGCCGGGATGTGCGGTGGCGGCGTAAGGGTGCGCACAGCTCCCTCATCTCTGTGCCCTTAGGGCGATGCCTACGGAATGTTACAGAGATGAGGGAGGGTAGGGGGCTGCGTCCGATTTCCTCATGGCAGCCGCTCCGCCGCCACGCTATACATCTCCCCCAAACAGGGAGACGATCATGCTGACATTGTATTTCGCCCAGGGAACATGCGCGCTCGCAAGCCTGATCGCCCTGGAGGAGGCGGGTCTCGCCTATGAGCCGAAGAAGCTCAGCGTCAAGGACAACGAGCAGCGTGCGGCTGACTATCTGAAGATCAATCCGAAGGGCCGCGTCCCCGCGCTGGTCACCGATCGCGGCGTGTTGACGGAAACGATCGCCATCCTCGCCTATATCGCCCAGACCGTGCCGCAGGCAAAGCTCGCGCCGCTCGACGATCCCTTCGAATTCGCCCGCCTGCAGGCCTTCAACAGCTATCTCTCCTCCACCGTCCATGTGAACCACGCCCATAGCCGCCGCGGCGCCCGCTGGGCCAATGATCCCGCCGCGATCGCCGACATGAGCGCCAAGGTGCCGCAGACCATGGGCGAGAGTTTTGAGATGATCGAGAACAAGATGTTCGCCGGCCCCTGGGCCATGGGTGAGCAGTATACCGTGGCTGACGGCTACCTCTTCACCATGACCAAGTGGCTCCCCGGCGACGGCGTCGACATGGCCCGCTTCCCGAAGGTTTCCGCCCACTACGCCCGCATGCTGGAACGCCCGGCCGTCAATGCGGCATTGGCCAAAGACCAGGCCTAAGCCCGATAGGTCGCCGCCAGCTTTTTCGGCGCCCGGAACAGCCAGGCATTGACGAGCCGCCCGCGCAGCTCGTCATCCCCGATCGCCGCCGCCCTGACCGGCAGCGACGGCCAGCCCTTGTAGTGGTCCGTCTGGAAATAGATCTCCGGCGCCATCTCGAGCAGCTGTTCCTTGTCCGGAATGGCGATCGACAGCACCAGCGTCTCGTTGTTCTTCACCGAAACAAACGCCTTGCCGCCGACCTTCAGCGCCGGATTGCCATAGGTCGTGCTCTGCTCGACGCCGGGCAACCCGGCTTCCTCGGCAAGCCGGATCAGGCGGGCGAAGATGCTGTCCATTGTTTCGGGCATGGCGTTGTTCTCCCTCATTTCGGCGTGGGAGAGTCTATCACGGTGAATGCATCTCGCGGACCGATAACCTGGCGACCGCGGCCCCCTCATCCGACCCTTCGAGGGGGCTCCGGGTGAGAGCGCCACCGTGTCAGCTCACGCGCACCGCGCCAGCCGCACCACCTCGAACCGCGTCGGCTTCGGCTTCGGAAAACTCAGCGGCAAATCGGCGATTTCCCGTTGCGACATTCCCGCTATCTCGCAATGCGCCAGCGGATCATCAGGCACAACCGGAGCCGAAACCAGTTCATTCCAGAAAAACTTCAGAAGCGACATGGTAATCCTCGCTTTCCTCGCAAAACGGAACGGCAGCGCGGCAACGTTCAAAGCCTCGCATAAAGTTGGTTCCGATCGATCTTGATGCCTGAAATATCGCGCTTCCCATACTCGTTTTCAATTGAGATTACGCGGCAGCCACTATAGAAAACCTATATGCGAAACCTGAACTCCGTCCATCTGAACGGCCTGCGGGCGCTGGAAGCAGTTGGCCGTCTCGGCTCGCTGCAGCTGGCGGCCGATGAGCTCGGCGTTTCGGTCGGCGCGGTCAGCCAGCAGGTCATCAAGGCCGAGGCGCAGCTGGAGCGGGCGATCTTCGAGCGTACGCCGAAGGGCATGGTCGTCACCGAAGCCGGGACGGCGGTTCTGGCGGCGCTGAGCGAGGGCATGGCCCGTCTCTCCGAAGCCGTGTCGATGGCGCAGAAGAAGGACGAGACGACGCTGACGATTTCGGTGGCGCCGGTCTTTGCGGCGCGCTGGCTGGTCTACCGGCTCGATCGCTTTGCCGAGCATTTCCCCGATATCAATCTGCGCATCGACGCCACGACAAGGCTCGTCAATCCGGCGGCCTCCGATGTCGATCTCGGCATTCGCGTCGGCAGCGGCCAGTGGCCGGGCGTCAGGGCGGAGCTGCTGTTGCAGCAGGAGGTCTTTCCGGTCTGCGCGCCGCGCGTCGCCGAAGGGCTGCGCGAACCGCGGGATATCCTGAAACTCCCCGCCATCATCGACGGCAAGGCGATGTTTTCATGGGAAGTCTGGATGCGCGAGGCCGGTCTCTCCGGTTCGACGCTGACGACGCGGCATGTCTTCAACGATGCCTCGCTCTGCCTCGATGCGGCGATCGCCGGGCAGGGGGTGATGCTCGCCTGGCAGACGCTGGCGGGTTATTCGCTGCAGGCCGGCCAGCTCGTGGCGCCCTTCGGCATCCGCGCCAGAACCGGCTTCGGCCATTATTTCATCAGCGCGGAAGGAACGCGCGAGCCGAAGAAGGTCCGCGCGTTCAAGGAGTGGATCCGTTTCGAGATGAAGGAAACGGAAGCGCTGTTTGCCTGATCAGCTGGGCTCGGCGGCGCGGCCTGCCTGCATCTTCAGGTAAGCCGGGCGCGACTGGCAGCGCTTGATCCAGGCGTCGATATGCGGCCGTGCCGTAAACAGCGCTTCTTCCGTCTGCGCGTAACGCAGCACTTCCGCGATGTTGAGGTCGGCGGCGGTGAAGCGGTCGGTGGCAACCCATTCGTTCTTCGACAGATGCTGCTCCAGCACGTCGAGCGGCCGCTTCAGCTGGCGGGTGGCAACGGCGATCACCGACTTGCCGCCTTCGGTATTCTCAAGCCCATTGTCATAGGTCTTGACGATCTGGATCGTCTGCACCTCGACCTCCGATGTCGCCCAGACCGACCACATGCTGATCAGCGCCTCTTCCTGCAGCCCCCTCGGCGCCAGCGCCCCGCCATGCTTCTTGGCGAGATACTGGGTGATCGCCAGCGACTCGTGCATGACGAACCCGTCGTCTTCGATGCTCGGGATCATCGCCATCGGATTGACGTCGAGGAACTCGGGCGAGCGCGTATGGAGCGGCGCGCCGGCGGCAGCCGGATCGGCGATCCGGAAGACCTGCAGAACCGGGACATATTCGAACGGAATGCCGAGCTCCTCGGCCATCCAGTAGACGCGCGAGGCGCGGGAGCGGTAAACGCCGTAGATCTTCAGCATGTCGGTATCCCCTCTGGTTTCGCGCGGACCCTATAAACGCCGCTGCCTGCGGAAAAGTGGCTGTGGCTGATGGACCGATGAAAGCTTTTGATATGTCGTCAGATGATGCGGTTTCGCTCGATCTGCAGATGCGGAAAGGCCTCGGCGCCCGCCTTCGCAAGCTCGCCGGTCTGCCGTTTCTCCCAGGCATAGCCGAAGACGGCGCCATCCTTCATCGCCTCGAAGACATTGTCTGCAATGATCGCCGTTCCCGCCCCGTCGGCAACCGAAACGGCGCAGCCGACGGCCGATTGCCGGATGACGTTTCCTGTCACCACCAGATTGCGCAGATAGGGACCCCAGCCAAGCTGCAGCGCCCAGTAAGGCGCGCCCTCGATGACGTTGCCGGAGATTACCGTATCGGCTTCCGCGGCAATGCCGGTGCCGAAGGCGACGTCGGGCTTGTAGGGTCCGTCGAGCTTCAGATTGCGCACCACATTGCCGGTGATGCTGACGAGACGGCCGCCCTCGTTGAAATTGGCGATCGAGATGCCGTTCGCCGCGCCATCGACGAGATTGCCCGACACCACGGCGCCCTGAAACGCGAACTCGACATAGATCGCCGTCTCGCCGGAGCGCAGGCACTGGTTGGCGCTGATCTGCACGTTGTCGCCGGAATTGGCGCGGATGGCGGTGAAGGCACAGTCGGAAATGTGGTTGTTGGCAACCATCACGCCGCCTGCGCGGAACACGTTGATGCCATTGCCGTTTTCACCGGTTCCGCCGTCATCGGCGCGGATGCGGGCAATACGGTTTCCGGTGACGACGCTGTTGTCCTCGCCCTTGTCCCAGCGATGGATCAGGATGCCGCCATTGCCGCAGTCGCTCACCATGTTGCCGTCGATCGTCAGCCCCGCCGAATTGACGGCGAAGATGCCCGCCTGTCCGGCGCCGGAAAAGCGCGAACGTTCGACGCGTCCGGCGCAGCGTTCCAGCCTCAGGCCGTGCTTGGTGCCGCCGCGGAATTCGCAATTGTCGATCGAGAGCGCGCCGATCCCCGTCAGCTGCAGAAGCCCGCCGTTCAGATCCTCCGCCGTGCCGCCGCCGCTTTCGATCGTGATGCCAGAAAGCTCGATCCGCCGCGCCCCTTCGGCAGAGTTCAGCGGCCCGGTATGGACGATGCGCGACGCGCCGGGAACGCCGGTGACCCTGATACGGTCGGGCAGCACGAGATTGGTCGCCTTGTAGGTTCCGGGCGGCAGGTAAAGCGGCGTATCGCTGCCGGCCGCCGTGTCGATCATCGCCTGCAGGTCGCTCTTCTTCATGCTGGAGGCATCGAGCGCGCCGCGCAGCGCCGGCGGCTTGCTGGCCGAAAGGGCAGGGCGCGCAAAGGGGAGGACCGCCGCCGTCGCAAGCAGTGCAAGTATAGCCCGGCGCTCAACCATGCGGCATCCTCTGGTTGCTATGGAACACATAGCTATTTCTGAACAAATGGATGTTTGTTTTTGGCACGAAAACCTTGCCTGTCAGTAACCGCAAGGCGCAAACGCAAACTCTTGTAGATGATTATTTGGCGCCCTTTCACCTTTCCATTTAAGCAAGCCGAAGGGAATGCGCATTAGCCTATTCGCAATTTCTATTGTCACTTTTACAGCGTACGGCCTGGGCCGGTTGGGAGCGTCGTCATGAACGAAATGAGTGCCAAACAATGGCAGTCTGACGGCGATCTTGCAGAAGAAACCAAGCGTCTCGTTGTCGCCACAGAAGCGATGATGGCCGCCAACGCCCATCAGTCCGACGGCATCGAGAACGTTCGCCTCAAGGCGATCGTCCACGCGCTTCCCGATTTCCTCTACGTCAAGGATCGTGACAGCCGATTCGTCTTCGCCAATGCCGTTGTCGCCCGCAGCCACAATTTCGAGAATGCCGCCGATATTGCCGGTAAGCGCGACTTCGATCTCTTCGAATTCGAGATGGCGCGGCGCTATTTCGATATCGAGCAGGAGATCATGTCGACGGGCGTTCCGGCGCTCGACATGGAAGAGATTATCCCGGTGCCCGGCCGCAAGCCGATGTGCCGCCTGACCTCGAAGATCCCGCTGCGCAACGATCGCGGCGAGGTGGTCGGCCTCATCGGCGTCTCCAGAGACATTACCGAGCGCAAGCGCCAGGAAGACCTGCGCCGCGGCCAGTCGGCGCTCCTTGAAATGATCGCCCGCAACGAGCCGCTGGAAATGATCCTCGAGGCGCTCGTTCTGCTCATCGAGGCGGAGCTCGATGGCGTCACCGGTTCCGTCCTGCTGCTCGACCGCGACGGCACCCGCCTTCATCATGGCGCGGCCCCGAACATGCCGAGCGCCTATAGCCGGATGATCGATGGCATCCCTATCGGCCCCAAGGTCGGTTCCTGCGGCACGGCCGCCTGGCGCGGCAAGACCGTCATCGTCTCGGATGTGCTCTCCGATCCGCTCTGGGAGGATTTTCGCGGCGTCGCCGCCGAATTCGGCTTCCGCTCCTGCTGGTCGGCGCCGGTCCTGACCTCGCAGAACAACGTGCTCGGCACCTTCGCGCTCTATTCCGATACGGTGCGCGAACCCAGTGAGCACGAGCGCGAAATGGTGGCCGTCGCCACCCATATCGCCGGCATTGCCATCGAGCGCAAACGCGTCGACGACCGCATCTATTTCATGGCCCATCACGACGACCTGACGGGCCTGCCGAACCGCGCCTTCCTGAAGGAGCGCATGGCAAAAACCCTGTTCCAGGCCGGCCGAAACAACCGCAAGGTCACAGTCGCCTATATCGACCTCGATAATTTCAAGGACATCAACGATAGCCACGGCCATGCCGCAGGCGACGAGGTCCTGAAGGAGATCGCCGCGCGCATGGTCAATTGCGTCCGCGCTTCCGACATGGTCGTTCGCCTCGGCGGCGATGAGTTCCTCGTCGTCCTCGTCCATCAGTCCAGCCACGATGCCGGCATCCAGCGCCGCCTTCGCGAGCTGCAGAAGGCGCTGACTAGACCGGTCATCCTCGATGGAACGGAATTCCCGGTCACCAGCAGCATCGGCGTTGCCGCCTTCCCCGCGGGCGGCAACACGCCGGAAGAGCTGATCGCCAATGCCGATCAGGCCATGTACCGGGCCAAGGAACTCGGCCGCAACAGGCTGCAATATCACAATCGCCAGCGCGACTACTGCGTCGATATCCCGCTGACCGAGGAAGAGGAACTGCGCCAAGCGATCGTCGCCGATCACCTCTGCCTGCATTACCAGCCGCAGGTCGCCGTCGTCTCCGGCCGCCTGACCGGCCTGGAGGCTCTGGTGCGCTGGAACCATCCGCAGCGCGGCATGATTCCGCCCGGCAATTTCATCCCGCTTGCCGAAGAGAGCGGCCTCATCATCCCGCTCGGTCTCTGGGTGCTGAACGAAGCCTGCCGCCAGGCGCGCGAATGGCAGGATCGCGGCCTGAAGCCCGTAACCGTCGCCGTCAACGTGTCCGCCAAGCAGTTCGCCGATCCGGATTTCGCCGGGCACGTCCACGAAGCGCTTGAGCGTCACCGCCTCGATCCGCGCTGGCTGGAGCTGGAGCTCACCGAAAGCACCGTCATGCAGGACGTCGACAAGGCGATCGGCATCATGGGCCGCCTGCACCGGCTCGGCGTGCGCCTGTCGATCGACGATTTCGGCGCCGGCTATTCCAGCCTCGCGGCGCTGAAGACCTTCCCCTTCGACCGGCTGAAGATGGACCGCTCGCTGGTCGAGGCGTTGCCCGGCGACAAGACCGCCGTCGCCATCGCCTCGGCCGTCATCTCGCTCGCCCAGACCCTGCAGCTGACCGTCGTCGCCGAAGGCGTCGAGAGCGACGCCCAGCTGGAATTCCTGCGCTGGGCAAAATGCGAGGAGGCCCAGGGCTTCCGCTTTGCCAAGCCGCTGCCGCCGGGCGATGTGGTGCGCATGTTCAAATAGCGGGCGGCGCAATTTCCGCCCGCTACTGGCGCTTCGCCGCGATGCCGCTATCTTCCCTTGCATGACGCGACCCGACGCCCTGCTTTATCCCGCCCCCGAAGGGCTCTTCTGCCCGGAGGGCGGGTTCTATATCGATCCTGTCAGGCCAGTCGACCGGGCGCTTGTCACCCACGGACATTCCGATCATGCGCGCCCCGGCCATCGCCATGTGCTGGCGACGCGACAGACGCTCGATATCATGCGGCTGCGCTACGGCGAGGATTTCGCCGGCAGCGAACAGGCCGCCGCTTTCGGCGAGGAAATCTCCGTCAACGGCGTCAAGGTCAGCTTTCATCCGGCCGGCCACGTCCTCGGCTCGGCACAGATCGCGGTCGAGAAGAACGGCACCCGCATCGTCGCTTCCGGCGACTACAAGCGCCGGCCGGACCCGACCTGCGCCGCCTACGAACCTGTCCCCTGCGACGTCTTCATCACCGAGGCGACCTTCGGCCTGCCGGTCTTTCATCACCCGGACCCGATGGACGAGATCGGCAAGGTCTTCGCGTCGCTGCGCCAATTTCCCGAGCGCACCCACCTGATCGGCGCCTACGCGCTCGGCAAGGCCCAGCGCGTCATCCGCCTTTTGCGCGATGCCGGTTACGACCAGCCGATCTATATCCACGGCGCCATGGAGCGGCTCTGCGATTACTATCAGGGGCAGGGGATCGATCTCGGAGAGTTGCTGCCCGCCACTGTCGAAGGCCGCGACAAATCCGCCTTCAAGGGCGCCATCGTCGTCGGCCCGTCATCCGCCTTCGCCGACCGCTGGGCGCGCCGCTTCCACGAACCGCTCCCCGCCTTCGCCTCCGGCTGGATGATGGTGCGCCAGCGCGCCAAACAGAACGGCGTCGAACTGCCGCTGGTCATCTCCGACCATTGCGACTGGCCGGAACTGACCGAAACGATCACCGAACTGCACCCCGCCGAGGTTTGGGTCACGCATGGGCGCGAGGAGGCGCTGGTGCGCTGGTGCGAGCTGCAGGGCGTGAAGGCCAAGCCGCTGCATCTGGTGGGTTACGAGGACGAGGGGGATTGATGGAGCTCATGTCCGTCGGCCATCGTGCCTCGCCAGCCCCCCTCTGCCCTGCCGGGCATCTCCCCCACAGGTGGGGAGATCGGCTGGGCGCACCCGCTCGCTCCAATCTGAATTGTTTGGGGAGACCCTCACCACGAGTCGATCTCCCCCCTTGTGGGGGAGATGTCCGGCAGGACAGAGGGGGGTACCCCACCCAGAGTTCCGGCGGCCCCCACCGATGAAACCCTTCGCCGACCTCCTCGACCGTCTCGTCCTCACCCCCTCGCGAAACGGCAAGCTCAAGCTCCTCACCGACTATTTCCGCGACACGCCGGACCCGGATCGCGGTTATGGCCTTGCCGCCATCGCCGGCACGCTCGAGGTCCGCAACGTCAAGCCCGCCATGCTGCGCGAACTGGTGCTGGAGCGCATGGACGAGGTGCTGTTCCGCTATTCCTACGATTATGTCGGCGATCTCGCCGAGACCATTTCGCTGGTCTGGGACAACGAGAAGGACATCGAGCGCTCCGCCCTCGCGCAGCCGCGCCTCGGCGAAGTCGTCACCCGCATGAATGCGCTCGGGCGCACCGAAGTCCGCAGCTATGTCCGCGATCTCCTCGACCGGCTCGATGCCTCCGGCCGCTTCGGCTTCATCAAGCTCGCCACCGGGGCGCTGCGCATCGGCGTCTCGGCCCGTCTCGCCAAGCAGGCGCTGGCCGAGCTCGGCGGCAAGGATGTGACCGAGATCGAGACGCTCTGGCACGGCCTCGAACCGCCCTACGAGTCGCTCTTCGAATGGCTGGAAGGCAAGGGCGGCAAGCCGGTTCTGGCGACGCCGGCGATCTTCCATTCCGTCATGCTCGCCAATCCCGTCGAGGAGGGCGACCTCGCCAATCTCGACCCCAAGGATTATGCCGCCGAGTGGAAATGGGACGGCATCCGCGTCCAGCTTTCCCGTTCCGGCGACACGCGCAAGATCTATTCCCGCTCGGGCGACGATATCTCCGGCGCCTTCCCCGATGTCCTCGATTCCATCAGCTTCAACGGCGTCGTCGACGGCGAGCTGCTGGTCGGCGGCACCGCCCGCTCCAACAGCCCGACCCGCACCTTCTCCGACCTGCAGCAGCGCCTGAACCGCAAGACGGTGACCGGCAAGATGCTCGAGGAATACCCCGCCTTCATCCGCGCCTACGATCTGCTCTTCGACGGCGAGGAGGATGTGCGCGGCACTGTCTACACCGAGCGCCGCGACCGCCTTTCTGAGATCATCGAACAGGCGCCGCACGACCGCTTCGACCTCTCGCCGCTCGTCGATTTCTCCACCTGGGAAGAGCTCGACGGGCTGCGCTCCACGCCCCCCGATCCGGTCATCGAAGGGGTGATGATCAAGCGGAAAGACAGCATCTACCAGGCCGGCCGCATGAAGGGGCCGTGGTTCAAGTGGAAGCGCAATCCCTATAATGTCGATGCCGTGCTGATGTATGCGCAGCGCGGCCACGGCAAGCGCTCCAGCTACTATTCCGATTTCACCTTCGGCGTCTGGGCCGAGATGCCGGATGGAGAACAGCTGGTGCCCGTCGGCAAGGCCTATTTCGGCTTCACCGATCAGGAGCTCGAAGTGCTCGACAAGTTCGTGCGCAACAACACGACCGAGCGTTTCGGCCCGGTCCGCGCCGTCAGGGCGGACAAGGAGTTCGGCTTCGTTGTCGAGGTTGCCTTCGAGGGGATCAACCGCTCGACCCGGCATAAATCCGGGGTGGCGATGCGCTTCCCGCGCATCTCGCGCCTCAGGCCCGACAAGCCGAGCTACGAGGCCGACCGGCTGGAAACGCTGGTCGCCATGATCGACGCCAGGGCGGCGGAATGACGCGCCTGCGCAAAATGCCGCAGGGTCACATTTTCAACACAATGTGTATTGGTTGTCATTGCATTTGCAGGCACATTTTAGCGGCCGGGTACATAGAGTGCTGAACAATGACCGATGACCAGAATGCCTTCTTCCGTCAGCGCCGCTCGGTTCTTGCGGGCATTGCCGGAAGCTTGCTGCTGCCGGGCATGGCCCGCGCTTTTGACGTTCCCGCAAAGCCCAAGCTGATCTCCCACGACTACGCCAAGGTCCGCAGCCATTTCCGCACCAAGCTGCTGCAGAAGGGCCCGGCGCCGGACAAGTACGAAATCCTCGTGGCACCCGCCGATGGCGACCAGATCTTCTACCGCTCGGGGGCGGGCAGCGAGCTGGAACTGCGTGCCTGGGTCAGCAAATATACCCGCACCCGCCAACCCAAACCTGCCGTCCTCTTCCTGCATGGCGGCAATGCCATGGGCATGGGCCATTGGGTGCTGATGAAGCCCTATATGGATGCCGGTTTCGTGGTGATGATGCCGTCGCTGCGCGGCGAAAACGGCCAGATGGGCAATTTCTCCGGCTTCTACGACGAAGTCGATGATGTGCTCTCCGCCGCCGACCGCATGGCGCATCTGCCTGGTGTCGACCAGAATCGCCTGTTCATCGCCGGTCACAGCATCGGCGGCACGCTGACCATGCTGGCGGCGATGTCGACCCACAAGTTCCGCGCCGCAGCCCCGATCTCCGGCAATCCCGACGCCTTCCGCTTCTTCAACCGCTACCCGCAGGATATCCGCTTCGACGACAGCAACGAGCGGGAATTCGAGGTCCGCACCGCGCTCTGCTACGCCGAAAGCTTCAAATGCCCGGTCCGCGTCGTCCACGGTACGGAAGAGGAGCATTTCAACGACCGCGCCGACCTGCTCGCGCGCCGCGCGCGGCGCGCCAACATCCGCATCGAAACCGATACGGTCGCCGGCAACCACACCTCGGCACTCCCCGCCGAGATCGCCCAGAGCATCCACTTCTTCCAGGGCGTGGCGGCGTAAAGGCACGCCTTCAAATTTCAGGGCCGCCGCCCTATAATGAAGGAATGGCAGACTGGATCGTACGCGAGATCATTCCGAACGAGTTTCCCGAGCTCAAGATGCTCGCCTGGAGCCGCGATACCGCACGCCCCATTCCCGCCGATGAGGCCTATGCGCTTTACGAGCGCAACTGGCGTTTCGTAGATGCGAGCGCGCTAACGGAAGCCGAGGCGGAGCTGATCCGCGGTCTCACCCGCGCCTATGGCAATGGCGTGCTTCTGGTATCCTGATTTTCGCTTTCTTTATCGTTGGTGGGTAAACTGCGCTCGATGGAATTCAAGCGGCAAGAACATCGCACGATCGCCGAAGCTTTATCGCTGCTCGACCGTGATCTCTTCCTGGACAGCCAATGCTGGTTCGCGGGCGGGACGGCGATTGTCATGCTGCTCGGAGAATACCGCCTGTCGCTGGATGTCGACTTCCTGTGCGCGGATGCGGATGGCTACCGGCGCCTGCGCGGCGCGGCGGTGGAGAGGGGCCTGCCGGCCTTCTTCGGTCCACCGGTTTCGCCGATCCGTGAGTTTCGTGCCGATCAATATGGGATCCGCACGGTCTTAGGTATCAATGGCCAGCAGATTCGCTTCGAGATCGTTCGCGAAGCGCGCATTCATTTAGCGGGCGCGCTCCATGCGGGGTTGAACGTGCCTGTGCTCGCCGTCGAAGACATGTTCGCGGAAAAGCTGCTCGCCAATGCCGATCGGTGCCAGGATCGCGCGGTTGCCTATCGCGACGCTTTCGACCTCGGAATGCTTCTCGGCGCCTATGGCGCATTTCCTGACGCATCGATTGTCAAGGCGGAACAGGCTTATGGCGCTGATATCGGGCGCAAAATGCTCTGGGTCACCGGCAAGCTTGCCGATGCCGCAGAGTTGCGCCGTGCGGCCGAAGTCCTGCAGATGGACCCCGAACTGGCGATCGCCGCCATCGACAGATTGCGCGCCGAGGCTGCTCGCCTCTGGCAGATCTGAACGCCCCCGACACCAGCTTCACGCCAGCCGCAAATGCCATCCTTCCGGCAGATATGTTTCTCTGCCGATTTCGATAAGGGTGGATTTATGGAATTCTTGCGCCGGGTGCTGCCTCTTGCCGGGCTTGCTGTTGCTGCCATGTCTCTTGCCGGCTGCAACGTGCTGATCCCCGATACCGGCGCCACCGATCCCGCCCGTTTCGTCCAGGAGACCGCGCCGGTCTTCTATCAGCCGGGCACCAATCCCAATCGCGTGCGCCCGATCGATGCGCCGGTGCCGCAGCGGCCCGGCGTTCCGGCGACGATCTACAATCAGAGCTACGGCATTCCCGGCCGCACCTTGGGCGCCACCGATCCGGGCGTCACCTACGGCATCCCGAGTGCGGCATCCAGCCGGACCTACGGCCTGCCGGTCAGCAATCCCGTCAGCGTCGCCATGTATGCCGAAAAGCAGGATGGCGATTTCCGGCTGCCGGCCATTCCCGTCAGCCGCGTCAGTTCCGAGTACCTGCGCCAGGAAGTCGATTACCCGAGCAACGAAAAGCCCGGCACGATCGTTGTGGATACCCGGACCAAACACCTCTATCTCATCGAGCCCAATGGCAAGGCGATGCGCTACGGCGTCGGTCTCGGCCGCGAGGGCTATGCCTGGTCGGGCCGTGGCGTGATCCAGTGGAAGCAGAAATGGCCGCGCTGGACGCCGCCCGACGAAATGGTCCAGCGCCAGCCCGACGTGCGCTCCTTCTCCGCCGAGAACGGCGGCATGAATCCCGGCCTCGGCAATCCGCTCGGCGCCCGCGCCATGTATATTTTCCATGACGGCAAGGACACGCTCTACCGCATCCACGGCACGCCCGAATGGCAGTCGATCGGCAAGGCGACCTCGTCCGGCTGTGTACGCATGCTGAACCAGGATGTCGTCGATCTCTACGACCGGGTTTCCGCCAAGGCTGAGATCGTGGTGATGTAGCGGCGCAACAGCGCCACCGATATCGTGCGCTCACTGCTGGACAAGACTTCGTGAAGCTATGGTTTATTTAGCTGGGGCCGATAGATTTCAAAGAGACGTTCATTGCGTCGAATGAATCAAACGGGGACCGGCCTGCCGTTACGGGCCGGTTCCGCGTCAGAAGGAAGTCCCTCCCAGGCCATGAGCTTCGAAAAACCTCTTTCCCGCCGCAGCTTTCTGTCTTTCTCGGCATTGACCGCGGCCTCCGCGCTCGCCGGCTGCGCTTCCACATCCAGTGCCCCGGGCGTCCAGCCCGTAGCCTTCCGCGTTCCGCGGCTCTTCCAGACGACGCCGGCCCCCACGGATGCCGAACTGGAAGTCATGTATGGTCCGATCGAAGACGGCGGCTTCCTGATCCCCGCCGTTCCCTATCAGCAGATCGATCCGCGGTTCTATCGCCAGCAGGTCATCGACCCCACCGGCCAGGCGTCGGGGACGATCGTCGTCGATACGCCTTCGCGCTTCCTTTATCTCGTCCAGCCGGGCGGCACGGCGATGCGCTACGGCGTCGGCATCGGCCGCGAAGGCTTTGCCTGGTCCGGCAATGGCGTGATCCAGTGGAAGCAGAAATGGCCGCGCTGGAAGCCACCGAATGAGATGGTCGCCCGCCAGCCGGAGCTCACCAAATACTCGATCGCCAATGGCGGCATGGAGCCGGGCCTGAAAAACCCGCTGGGCGCGCGTGCGCTCTACATCTTCTCCAACGGCGAAGACACGCTCTACCGCCTGCACGGCAATCCGGAATGGCGCTCGATCGGCAAGGCCGTCTCCAGCGGCTGCGTCCGCCTGCTGAACCAGGACATCATCGACCTCTACGACCGCGTGCCGCAGAAGACCCCGATCGTCGTCTGGCAGTAAGCAATTGCTGTCGCGTTGGCGGCGGCGAACGCCGCAAGCGCAGGGCAGGCCACATAAGAAAGCACTCCAAGCCCGCTTGGGGTGCTTTTCATTTATATCCTCAAGCGCCGAGCTGCGCCTCGATCGCCGCCTTGTCGATCACCGACCAGACCGCGCGCACCTTCCCGTCCTCGAAGCGGTAGAAGACATTCTCCGCAAAGACGATGCGCCTGCCATTCACCGGCAGTTCCATGAACTCGCCCACCGGGGCGCAGTCGAAGGCAAGCCGCGCCGCGATATGCGGCGGGTCGGAGATCAGGAGGTCGATGGTGAAGCGCAGGTTGGGGATCTCCCGGTAATCCTTCTCCAGCATGGCGCGATACCCGGAAAGCCCAAGCGGCCGGCCGTTATGTTCCGCGTCGGGATGGACGAAGCGCCCGAGCTGCGCCCAGTCCTGCGCGTTCAGGCAATCGATATAGCCGCGGTAGAGCGCTGCCAGCTGTTCTTTCGTCTCGCTCACGCTTTTCTCCTCAGGACTGTGCCGATCTCCAGGGGTTAATCCGAAAGAAGTATCGAGGTTCCCATCTTCTTCGGCAAAGCTTGGCGAATGCAGCCGGCAGAGAAGGTTGCAAGTCGATCCACCGTCCCGTCATGGTTATATTTAGTTTCAAAAAGTATAGCCATTTTCATATCAACAAAGAAATGCCGCATTGCAGCACAATCTTTTCGGCGCTGCTCAATACTTGCCGCCCTGGCAAGCTCTCGTCCGCGACTGACTGAAGAACACTCTGGTCTTCCGAAAGAAAAGGATAGTTGAATGCACGGCATGTCTGTCTCCTCGTCGAATGATCTTGAAGCCGTCGCCCGCAAGGGTGGCAAGCTGCGCCGCATGGCGGTGCGCATCCCGACCTATCTCGCCGATATCAGGGAAAACCCGGCCTGGCTGCCGATGTTTCTTTTGGCGCGCACCATCCCCGGCCGCCGCGCCCATTGGCTGACGGCCAGGCGCGTCAACGACGGGCCGCAGGTGCTGCCGTCGCTGTTTGCAGGCGTCGAAGTGGATGATGTCGTGGACAGCCTCAGGGGAGAAGGGCTGTTTTCGGGGCTCGTCCTGCCCGGCCATATCCACCGCGAGATCGCCGGTTTTGCCGCGGAGACGCCGTGCTTCGGCAATTTCGACCGCCGCCTGGAGTTCCGCGCATCGGAGCATCGCGATGCCGAGAAGCGCTTCGGCCGCGCGCTCCTGAGCGGCCATCATTTCGAGCGCGCGCTGGATTGCGATGCCGTGCTCGCCGTGCAGAAGGACCCGCTGCTGTCTGCGGTCGCCCGGCGTTATCTCGGCGCGCAGGCGCAGCTCATCACCACCCGGATCTGGTGGAGCTTTCCGACCGAAGCCAGCGAGGCCGACCGCAGCCTTGCCTCGCTCGACAAGTATCACTTCGATCTCGACGACTGGCGGATGCTGAAATTCTTCTTCTATCTCGTCGATGTCGACGAGAACACCGGCCCGCATGTCTATGTCAGGGGCAGCCACAAACGGCGCCGGATGAAGCACCAGCTGACATTGCTCGTCGGCCACCCGGCCGATGAGATCCTCGATTATTACGGCAGTGGCAGCGCGGTGACGCTGACCGGCAAGGCCGGGCAGGGCTTCGTCGAAGATCCGTTCGGTTTCCACATGGGCACGGTGCCGAAAACAGCGCCGCGGCTGATGATGGAAGTCGGCTTCGGCGTCTCGAAGCCGTCCCGGCGCCGTTTCCACGGCGAGCCGGTGATCCGCTGAAAAGCCTTGCTGGCGCTCAGGCGAGCGCCTGCATGTAGCGCATGCCGGTGACCGGGCGCGCCGTGAAATCCATGTACTGGTAGAAGCGGTGCGCCTGGATATTGCCGGTCGCAGCGCTAACCGAGAGGTAATCGCAGCCGGCAGTCTTCGCCGTCTCGCGGGCGCGGTTGACGAGGTGCTGGCCGATGCCGTGGCCGCGATGGCCGTCGCGCACGAAAAGATGGTGCAGGTCCATGCCCCGCTTGCCTTCCTGGGCGCGGTAGAGCGGGCAGAGGATGGCGTAGCCGATCAAGCCCTCGTCGGTCTCGGCCACCAGCGCGGTGATCCACGGAACCGGGCCGAAGAGATCGCGCTCCAGCTGCTCCGGCGTCGATCCTGCGGCATCGCCGTGATGCAGCGCAAGCAGACTGATCATTTCGTTGAGTTCGGGCAAATCGCGCGGCTTTGCCGTGCGGATCGTCACCACGGGCGGCCGTATCAATGAGATTTCGCTGTCTTCGATTTCAATCATGGCCTTCGCGTCCTTTTCTATTTCTGCCGTCAGGACGCTGCCGATACAACAAAGCCGCCTGACGGCGGCTTGTTGACAATATGATCTGTCGAGCCGCCCTTTACAGGTACAGCCAAAAATACGTGCTGGTGATGTGCGCGTTCTTGATCATGGAGCGATAGATTCTCCAGATCGCGGATTTTGTCAATGGCACTTTCGGGCGCTTTTGGAGGTATCTTCGCAATTAACAAAACACATAGATCAGCCCGGCGATCGCCGCGATGCAGATGAGAGCGAGTGTGCCGCGTTCGATCCGGCCGCTCATCGCGGCCACCATGCCGCAAGCGACGACAGGCTGAAAATCAGGGCGACGGCGAGGGTGATCGCGCACCAGCCGAGCGCCCGGCGGACGGATTGCGGCAGGCGCCGCAGCGCCGGTTCGATTTGTGCCGGAGCGGCTGATGCCACCGCTTCGGCCTTTACTTCCTGCTGTTCATCCCCGGAATTCTCCATCGGGAGACCTCGCATCGCCGCTCGGTGTCAGCCGTTGCATCCCCATGAAAACGCGCCGGTAGGGATGGTACACTGCCGGTGCCGGTCTGGCTTTTGCATTTGACATGTCGGCGCCGGAAATCGGCGTCAGCGTTCGGACACTTCGCAGCGCCCATCCGCGCAGCCATCGCTACCCACGCTCTCACCCGCATCCCTGACCGGTGCCGCCAGCGCCATGGCGATCCTGGCGCCGACGGCCATGTCGTCTTCGACGCCGAAGGCGTGGTGTAGGATGGTGCCGTCGCGGCCGATGAGGACGGAGGAGGGGGTGCCGCGCAGGCCATAGCGGCGCATGGTGACGGGAATGTCCGACTGGCCGTCGGCCTGATCGACGCCGATCGGCGAGGTCAGCCGGTATTCGTGGATGAAGGCCTTCAGCGTCACCGGCGTCATCGCCTCGTGATGCTCGAAGACGGTGTGGAGGCCGATGACCTGCAGGTCGGTATGGCCGAAGAGCCGCTCGATGCGGCGCACCTGCGGCAGGCTTTCGGATACACAGCCCGGGCAGAGAAGCTGGAAGCTGTGGAGATAGATCACCCGTCCGCGCAGGCCTTCGAGGGTCAGTGGCGTCCTAGTGTTGAACCATTGGCTGACGGCGAGTTCCGGCGCGGTAATGGCGGTTTCGTTCGGCATTGCTGAAATCCTTTCTTGAGCCGGCCCACCCCGGCGCAGTTGCAAACGGTGCATGCGGGGGAGTAAGTCTGGGCGGCTTTCTCTTTTCCATTTGCCTGGAGAGAGGAACATGCCGGTCCGCCGATGGCAGTTGGCGGACCGGCGCCTTCCTTATTTGGCGGGCATCACCTTGCCGGGAAGGCTGAGATTGCCCGAGGCGACCTTGAAGACATTGTCGACGCAAAGCAGCGGCGAATGCAGGTTGCCGTTGATCTTCAGCCCGGCCGTCACGCCATCATAGGACGCGCCCTTGATGCCGCCGATCAGCGACAGCGGGATGGTGACGTCGACGGTATCGCCCTTCAGCGCCGTCGGATATTCCGGGCTGTCGATCAGAAGCGGCACGCCCGGCCAGGTGGCCGGAAGCTTCGGCTTACTGCCTTCAGGGATATCGCTGACCTTCAGCCCGCCGGCGCAGGCCTTGTCCTCGTTCAGCACCACCCAATGCGGATGCCAGACCGAGCGGTTCTGCTTGCCATAGGCGGCATCGTCGAAATCCGGATGGAAGGTGACGGCCAGCGCCACGATCCCCTTGTCCTTCTCGAAGCCGATATCGCCGCTGTTGAGCGAGGTCGGCCAGACATAGGCATAGACGCCGGATCCTTCGAATTTGCCCGTCGCCGCGGGCTTCTCGCTGCCAGCCTCGCCGCGCACGCGGGTCGAGAAGGTGGCGCTATCCTTTGTGGTGGTGATCCGCGTCTCGATGATGTCGAACGCCGCCTTCACCTTGTCGTCCGGCTTGGCTTCGACGGAGTGGGCTGCAGTGAAATTCGGCGCGAGCGCCAGCGTTCCGGCGATCAGCGCGCCGGTCAGTATAGGCCTGAACATGGTCGGTTCCTTTCCTGTTCCTGTTTGCCTGGAGAGCCTGCCTATCCCTTTTGAAAGGCGTCCCAGGTGGCAGCCCGGGTTGCCGGATCGGCAGTTTCATGTTCGCGGCAATCGACGCGGAAATCGCGTTGGCCGAAGGCCGCATTCACGAAGTCGCAATGATGCGGCCTGGCCGCGTCATCGTGCTGGTAGGGGCGGAAATAGCGGCAGGTGGCGCACATGCGCTGCACCGGTATCGCCTCGGCCTCCTGGAGATGCCGGATCATCTTGACGATCGACATCAGCAAATCTTCCTGTTCACCGGCGGGAAGCGCCCGCGCGGCCGCTGCCGCCGATCCCTCGGCCGCATTCGCCTCGGCCAGGATCGCGCGTCCTGCAGCGCTCACCACCACGGCCGCCGCGCGCTTGTCGCCCGCTGCCGCTGCCTTTTCCGCATAGCCCTTGCGCTCCAGCGCCGCGATCGAATCCGTCGCCGTCGGCTGCGAGACACCAAGATGGACGGCGATCTCCTTGACCCGCACCGGCCGGTCGCGCCCGGCGAGGTAATCGAGGATCGCAAGCTGCGTCGGCTTCAGGCCGGTCGCTTCGGCGCGCGTCCAGTCGTCGCTGCGCATGGCGGCTGCCAGACGCGCCAGGCCTTCGCTGATGCGGCGTGAGATCGGGGTCGGGTCAGATGGCGTTTCCATGATGCTTATATATAGGAGTCCTATATAAATTCAAGATGGACCTGCGGCAGCTTGGCTCTTTCGTGAAGGCGCATATCCATGATAGGGTACCCCCCTATATTAAATCGAGAGCAGAGATGTCCCACACCCAGCACCAGAAAAAGAAGCTGATCGCCCGCATCAGCCGCCTCAAGGGCCAGCTCGAGGCCGTGGAGCGCGCGCTGGATGCCGGGCGGCCCTGCGGCGATATCCTGCAGCTGCTGGCCTCGATCCGCGGCGCGCTGAACGGGCTGACCGGCGAGGTGCTGGATGACCACCTGCATGAACACGTCCTCCACGCCGCCGACGAGAAGGCGCGGGCAGAGGCGGTGGAAGAGATTTCGGAAGTGCTGCGGACCTATATCCGCTGACGAGTTGAGGACTGCGCAATGACTGCGAACACGCTTGAACATGAACACGTCTTTCTGGGCGCCGATCACGACCGCAACGAACGCCGCGTCTGGCTGGTGATCGCGCTGACGGCGGTGATGATGGTCGTCGAGATCGGGGCAGGGACCTATTACGGCTCCATGGCGCTGGTCGCCGATGGCTGGCACATGTCCACCCATGCAAGCGCGCTGCTGATCTCGGCCTGCGCCTATCTCTATGCCCGCAAGCAGGCCCATAACCCGCGCTTCACATTCGGCACCGGCAAGCTCGGCGATCTCGCCGGTTTCGCGAGTGCCATCATCCTGGCGCTGATCGCGCTGCTGATGGCCTGGGAGAGCTTCCTGCGCATCACCCATCCCGTACCGATCAGCTTTGCCCAGGCGATCGGCGTTGCCGTTGCCGGTCTCGCCGTCAATCTCGCCAGCGCCTGGCTGCTGCGCGGCGAGGGCCATCATCACGGCCATGCTAGTGGCCACGGCCACAGCCATGGCCACGATCACGGTCACCACCACCATGGTGATCACGCCCATCACGGCCCCGGAAATCACGGCCATGGCGCCGACAACAACATGCGCGCCGCCTATATCCACGTCATCGCCGATGCGCTGACCTCGGTGCTCGCTATTGCCGCACTCGCCTTCGGCAGCGTCTATGGCTGGCTGTGGCTCGATCCGCTGATGGGCATTGTCGGCGGCATCATCATCGCCCAGTGGTCCTACGGCCTGATGAAATCCTCGGGCCGCGTGCTGCTCGATGCGATGGAAGAGAACGAGGATCTGCCCGGCGAAATCCGCCAGGCGATCGAAACCGGCGGCGACCGCATCACCGATCTGCATGTCTGGCAGGTCGGCCCCGGCCACCACGCGGCGATTGTCGCCCTCGTCAGCGCCGATCCGCAGGCGCCGGAAGTCTACAAGGCCAAGCTCGAGGCACTCGGCGAATTGTCGCATGTGACGGTGGAGGTCAGCCGCGCAAGGGCTGCAGCCTGATATCTTTTTTGACGCGGCGACATCGCGCCACAATCGCTCCTTAATTCTGTCCTCCGGTGATTCTGCCGGAGGATTTCATGCCCATTGCCCTGACCCGCCGGAGCCTGCTGATAGGCTCTGCGCTTCTCTATCCCGCCGTCATGCTGGTGCCGGGAGCGCGGGCCGATGACGATGATGTCGACCAGCAGCTGGCGGCACTCGAAAAGCGCACGGGTGGGCGCCTCGGCGTCTCGGTCATGGATACCGGCACCAATGTCAGCTTCTCCAATCGCGAGACCGAGCGCTTCCCGCTGCTCAGCACCTTCAAGGTCCTGGCCTCCGGCATGGTTCTCGCCCGGGTTGACAAGGGCGAGGAAAATCTCGAACGCCGCGTCACCTACGATCAGGACAAGATCGTCACCTATTCGCCGGAAACCGAAAAGCATGTCGGCGCCGAAGGCATGACCGTCGGCGAGCTCTGCAAGGCGGCGATCACGATGAGCGACAATACCGCCGGCAACCTGCTGCTCGAAAGCCTCGGCGGCCCGGAAGCGCTGACCAAATGGCTGCGCTCGATCGGCGACACCTCGACCCGCCTCGATCGCATCGAGACCGCGCTCAACGAAGCCAAGAAGGACGACCCGCGCGACACGACGACGCCGGATGCGATGCTGGATACGCTCGGCAATCTCACCCTCGGCTCGGTGCTGTCGGAGCCCTCGCGCACGCAGCTGATCGACTGGATGGTGGCGAATACCACGGGTGCCGCCCGCCTGCGCGCCGGCCTGCCGGAGGAGTGGAAGATCGGCGACAAGACCGGCACGGGCAATAACGGCTCGGCCGCCGATATCGCCGTCCTCTGGCCGGAGGAGAGCGGCTCGCCGATCCTCGTCGCCACCTATATCGCCGAGGCGACGGCGCCGGTTTCCGAGCTCAACGAAGTCTTTGCCGAAGTCGCCAAGATCGCCGCCGGCATGCTGCAATAATCAATTCCATCAAAGCGATACGGCGGAGATGTGAATCTCCGCCGCATGGACTTGAATCGGATTATGAAGGGGCGTCGGACTGTGCCGATCGGCCCCGGACCGGTCAGCCCGAGGTGGTCTGATTGTCGGATGCTGTCTGCGGCACGTCTGCCGTTGCCTGGCTGCCCTTGCCGTCGTCGTCGATGCCGGTAAGCTGCTTCTTGATCGCATCGGCGATCTGCTTTTCGATCGCCGCCCGGGCGTCCGGATCCATCCCTTTGAGGCTTTCTTCACTGAGGCCCATCTGGTCGAGAATGCTTTTGCGGATCTTCTCCGCCGGCGTCATGTTGGCGTAGTCCTGGAATTCCTGGAGCAGCGCATCGTGCTTCTGCTTGGCCTCGACATCGGCGTCCGTCTCTTGCGCGATCGTCGTATCCGATGCCGTCTGCATCGACCACATCACGCTGGAGATCGAAGGCGCCGTATAGCTCGGCGCCATCCCGCCACCGACTTCACGCGCAGAGCTCTCGGCCTGCATCGGCGTGTTCTGCTGTTGCTGCTTGGCGCGCTGGTCGCCGGAAAGATTGTAGGGATTGAAAAGGCTTAGAACACTGCCGTTGATTTCCATGAAAAGGACTCCCTCAAAGATTGCGCAGACCATCGGCGCGGAAACATGCGCGAAGCTGGATTTGCTTATTTAAGGTTGTGCTGAAAAGGTGGATGGGTAGCGTCTGCTGACAGCGGGTGAGGGGTGTGGTATATCCCTTTTACGGAAAGGATATCCCATGGCTCTCTACGTCAAGGATGAGGAAGTCGGGCGGCTTGTCGAGCGGCTGGCGAAGGCCCGGCGGCAGACCAAGACCGAAGTGTTGCGGCAGGTCCTGCAGAAGGAAATCGAGCGAGAGGGCATCAAGCCTTCGCTTGTCGAAAAGGGCATGGAGTTCGCCCGCAAGCTCAGAGCGAAAGGCGACCCCGCAGCCGGCCAGCCTGCCGGCAAGGCCTTCATCGATAGCCTCTACGAGGACTGATGATGTTTGTCGACGCATCGGCCCTGACCGCCATCCTGACATCCGAGGCGGATGGCCCAGACTTGCTGGCGCGCCTACAATCAGGCGATCGCCGCCTCACGTCGCCGCTCGCCGTCTGGGAAACGGCGGTCGCCGTCGCCCGCATCCTCGGCCTCGATGTGGCGGACGCCCACCAGGCAGTCGAAGACTTCCTGCAGCTCGCCTCGATCGAGGTCATCGCCGTTCCGGCAGAAACCCGCCACGCCGCCATCACCGCCTACGCCCGCTTCGGCAAGTCACGCCACCCGGCCGCCCTCAACTTCGGCGACTGCTTCGCCTACGCCTGCGCCCGTGAACAGCGCATGCCGCTGCTCTACAAGGGGGATGACTTCGCGCAGACGGACATTGAGGCTGTGATTATCGAATGATTTGAGCCCAGCGCCCGGAGCCCCCTCACCCTACCCTCTCCCCGTGGGGGAGAGGGGATGTTGGCGCGAGAGGCTGTGGCGGTTTTCCCTTCTCCCTTCGGGGAGAAGGTGGCCCGAAGGTTTCAGGTGCAACTCGTTGCACCGGGGATGAGGGGGCTCCGGGTGCCTCCGTTTCCCTCATCCTGTGACGTGGGCGCAGCCCTAAGGTCAGTGGAGCGCGGCCGGCTGAGGCGGCCTAGCCGCAAACCCGCCCCCATCACCACCATCAAGGCAACGTATACCCAATCACATAATCCCCCGGTTTGGTCCCGACCGACCCATGCCCGCCGGCAACCATCACCACATACTGCTTGTTGTCAGAGGTCGTATAGGTCATCGGCGTTGCCTGCCCACCGGCAGGCAGCCGGGCCTGCCAGAGTTGCGCCCCGCTGGTCACGTCATAGGCGCGCAGATAGTTGTCGACGGCGGCACCCAGGAAGGCCACGCCGCCCTTGGTCATCATCGGGCCGCCGATGCCGGGGACGCCGACCTTGAAGGGCAGGGGCAGCGGCGTCATGTCGTGGACGGTGCCGTTCTTGTGCATATAGGCGATCTTGCCGGTGCGCAGGTCGACGCCGGCGACATAGCCCCATGGCGGCGCCTGGCAGGGAATGCCGAGCGGTCCGAGGAACGGTCCCATGAACACGCCGTAGGGCGCGCCGTCATTGCGGTTGAGGCCCTGTTCGCTGCCCTTCTCGTCCTGGCCGCGCGGCGGAATGTCGGCGGCCGGAACGAGCCTCGAGGTGAAGGCCAGATAGGTCGGCATGCCGAACATGATCTGCCGTTCGG
The DNA here is from genome assembly GCF_053522545.1 of Rhizobium sp. 21-4511-3d. NCBI lineage: Bacteria > Pseudomonadati > Pseudomonadota > Alphaproteobacteria > Hyphomicrobiales > Rhizobiaceae > Rhizobium > Rhizobium sp. 21-4511-3d. The sequence goes on from NZ_JBNWCF010000001.1 coordinate 146,253, forward strand.
GATCGACCGCGACCGAGCCCCAGTTGAAGGTGCCGAAATTGCCGGGATAGACGATCGTGCCCTGAAGCGACGGCGGCGTGTATCGGCCCTCGTATTTGTAGCGGTGGAACTCGATGCGGCAGGCGAGCTGATCGAACAGCGAGACGCCCCACATGTTCTTTTCCTGCAGTGGATCGGGCGAGAAGGTCAGATCCGAGATCGGCTGCGTCGGCGCCGTCTTGTCCTCCGGAATGGCGCCTGATGGAGCCGGGATTTCCTTGAAGGGAATGATCGCCTCGCCGGTGCGCCGGTCGAGCACGTAAATATCGCCCTGCTTGGTCGGCGCCACCAGCGCCGGCACGACGGAGCCGTCCGGCTTGGTCATGTCGAACAGCACCGGCTGGGCCGGAACGTCCATGTCCCAGAGATCGTGGTGGACGAACTGCTGCACCCATTTCAGTTGACCAGTGTTGATGTCGAGTGCTGCGACCGAGGAGGAGAACTTCTCGACATTGGCGCTTCTGCCCATGCCGAGCTGGTCGGGCACCTGGTTGCCGAGCGGGATATAGACCATGCCGAGGCCTTCATCGACCGAGAGCACCGACCAGCTGTTCGGCGAGTTGGTCGTGTAGGTCTGCCCCTGCGGCAGCGGCGTCGTCACATCCGGATTGCCGGAATCCCAGTTCCAGAGCAGGGCGCCGGTATTGATGTCGAAGGCGCGGATGACGCCGGACTGTTCCTGCGTCGAATAATTGTCGTTGACGGCACCGCCGATGATCAGCTTGCCCGCAACGGCAACCGGCGGCGAGGTCGAATAGTAGTAACCGGCCGGATTGTATTTCATGCCGGTCTCAAGATGCAGCGTGCCCTTGTCGGCAAAGCTCTCGCAGACCTTCCCGTCCGCCGCATCGAGCGCGATCAGCCGGGCATCGGAGGTCGGCAGGTAGACGCGGTCGACGCAGGGCTGGCCGGCCGCCGTCGCCGTGTCGTGGTAATAGGTGACGCCGCGGCAGGTCTGGTGCTGCCGGTCCGGGTTCATGCCGGAATTGGCGTCGAACTTCCATTTCTCCTTGCCGGTCTTGGCATCGAGTGCGATCGCCCAGTTATGCGGCGTGCAGAGATAGAGCGTGTCGTTCACCTTCAGCGGCGTCACCTGATAGGTGGTCTCGCCGACATCGTCGGGCCGCTTGACGTCGCCGGTCTGGTAGCGCCAGACCTCCTTCAGGTCCTTGACGTTTGTGGCATTGATCTGGTCGAGCGGCGAATAGCGCTGGCCGAAAGGCGTGCGCCCATACTGATGCCACTCGCCATCCGGTACATCGCCACCGAAGGGCGGGGCGGCCGCCACCACATCCTTCGGCAGGTCGCCAGCGAGATCATGCGGATCCGTCGTCATCGAGTAACCGGCAACCAGGATGGCGATGATCACGGGAACGCCAAGCGGCCAGGGATTGGCGCTGTAGACTGCACCTGTCGGGCTCGCAAAACCGAGTGGCCGGCGGATCCAGGGCGTCAGCAGCCAGAGCCCGAGCAGAATGATGAGGCCGCCGCGCGGCCCTAGCTGCCACCAGTCGAAGCCGACTTCCCAGACGGCCCAGATCAGCGCCGCGACGACGAGCGCCGCATAGACCCAGAGCGCCACCGCCTTGCGCATGAGGAGCAGCACGGCGGTGATGATGAACATCGCGCCGGCGAAGAGATAGAAGATGCTGCCGCCGAGCAGCACGAGCCACAGCCCGCCGCCGCCAAGCGCCAGTCCGATGAGGATAAAGAGGACGGAGGTTATGGCAATCGCCATGAAAGGATCTCCCGCTGAAACCCGCCTCCGGGGGCGGAGCGCGGGCAGGGTTTCCCGGGTGCCGGGATGGAATTGCGAAAAGGCCCGCGGCAAGGGCTGGAGGCTGCCACCGCAAGCATTCTCAAGCACATAGAGCGAGACTTCTGCCTTTCAACCGCCACAATTGCCGCAACCTGCGCAGGGCAGCCATGCGCTTACGACGGGCCGAAACGGCGGTCGGCGCTAATGCCGCATTGAGCTTTGAGGGCGATGCCGCTATCAACCCTTCCGCGCCTTCAGGGCAGGGGTCACATGAAATATCTTGGTCGCAGATTCGAGCAGTGGGCTGTGCGCATTCTATGCGCCATCGCGCTCGTGTCCGTCGGCTTTGCCCATCAGCTGCCGGTCTCGGCGGCCGAGCTCTCCGGCCCTGCCGATTATTCCGCCTATGCCCTGCCGGATGGAACCCTGCCGACGCTCTGCGTTACCGTCACCGACGATAGCGGCAAGAGCCAGCATGGCGCCGATCACAATCATGGTTGCGAAGCCTGCCGCATCAGCGCCACCGCGATGCTGCCGTCTCCGGCCGATGTGTCGGGTGCGCCGCTCGGCTATGCTATTGCCGAAGCCGCGCCGTTGCGCGCCGCCGTCTTCCACCGCGATCCCTTCCCGCCGAATACAGGGCCGCGAGCGCCCCCTGCAGATCCGCTGACTGCCTGAACCCGCGCCCCGGTCATCCGGCCCGGCGGCGTGCTTCGCTTTCGGCTGCGTCTCGGGCGCTGCCATGGATCTGGAATTCTCTCATGTCTTCAATCACCTCCGCCGAGCCGGTGGAGAGCGCCGCTTCGGGCGTCTCGCTCTACCGCGCTATCTGGCGCTGGCACTTCTTCGCCGGCCTGCTTGCCGTGCCCTTCATGCTCAATCTGGCGATCACCGGCTCGCTCTATCTCTTCAAGGACGAGATCAACAATAGCCTCTTCGCCTATCGCTACGACGTCGCCCCGGCAGGCCAGCCGTTGGCGCCCCAGGCCATCGCCGACATCGCCACCTCGGCCGTCCCCGGCTCCGTCGCCACCACCTACAGGGACCCGGCGACGCCGGAGCGCTCGGCGATCGTCACGGTCTCAGGCGCGGGCGGCCCGACGCTGGTTTTCGTCAATCCCTATGATGGCAAGGTGCTGGACACGGTCGCCTCGGCCGACGAGTTCAACACCGTCGTCAAGCACATTCACAGCCTTGCCTATTTCGGCGATATCGCCAACCGCCTGGTGGAGATCGCCGGTGGCTTTGCCATGGTGCTTGTCGTCACAGGCATCTATCTCTGGTGGCCGCGCCGCCAGACGGGTGGCGTCGTCAGCGTTCGCGGCACGCCTGACAGACGCGTCTTCTGGCGCGACCTGCATGCCGTCACCGGCGCCTTTGCCGGTCTTCTCATCCTGTTCCTGGCGGTCACCGGCATGCCCTGGTCGGGCTATTGGGGCGCCAATGTGCAGGCTTTCCTCGGCAGCCACGGCATGGGCTATCCGGCGCAGCTCTGGGACGACGTGCCGAAATCGGCGAAGGTGACGCAGGATATCCTGCCCAAGGTCGGCTGGACCGTCGAGAAGGCGCCGGTGCCGCTTTCGGACATCGCCGCCGCCCAGTCGAAACAGCCGATCGGGCTCGACAAGGCCGTCGAGATCGCCAAGGCGGCGGGCGTCACCCCGGGCTTCGACATGGCGATCCCGTCAACCGTATCAGGCGTCTATACCGCGGCGATCTTCCCCGACGATCTCTCCCGCGAGCGCACGCTGCATATCGACCAATATTCCGGCAAGCCGCTGGTCGATATCAGCTTCGGCGCCTATCCCTTCCTCGGCAAGGCGATCGAATGGGGCATCAATGTCCACCAGGGGCAGGAATGGGGCCGGTTCAACCAGTTCCTGATGCTGGCGACTTGCCTGGCGATCATTCTCTCCTGCGTCACCGCCGTCGTCATGTGGTGGAAGCGCCGCCCGCTCGGGCGCGTCGGCGTGCCGCCGCTGCCGCCGCAGCGCTCGGTCTATATCGGACTCTGGGTGATCGCGCTCGCCTTCTCGCTGGCTTTCCCGCTGACGGGCCTCGCGATCCTTGCGATGATCGCCTTCGACCAGCTCGTCATCCGCTTCGTGCCGCCGCTGCGGCGCGCGTTTTCGTGAGGGAGACGATGATGAAAACCGTCCCGATCCTGATCGCCGCCGCCCTCTCGCTGGCCGCGCCGATGACTTCCCATGCCGAGACGATGCAAATGCCCGACGGCACGACGATGGATATGCCGATGGACCAACCGCCCTCCGGCGACCCGCAGCAGCTGATTTCCGATGTGCTGAAGACGATGTTCGAAACCCCGGCCAAACCGCTCGCCATCGGCCCGGTCACGGTCCAGGGCGGCTGGGCGATCGTCGGCTGGCAACAGGACGGCCGCGGCGGCCGCATCCTGCTGCAGAACGGGGAACACGGCTGGCGTCCGCTGCTCTGCAGCGGCGATGCGATCAGGGAAGGGGACGCGCTCACCAAAGCCGGTGTCCCCGCCACCGATGCGACCGCGCTGGCCGCTGCTCTCAAGGATGCCGAAGCCACAGCCGATCCAAAGGCCCTGCAAGCCTTCGCCAGCTTCGAGGGCACGGTGACGCTCGGTGCCGCGACCGCCTCAGCCGCCCATGCCGGCCACGAAGGCCACGGCAAGTAGCCTTGGTCGGTGGATTACTTCCCTTCTCCCCGTCGGGGAGAAGGTGCCCGATAGGGCGGATGAGGGGGCCGCATGCCGCAGCACTCACCCTTTCAAACTCAAGTCCCGCAAAACGTCTGCAAAACCCGCTCTTCCAGCTTCGGCGGATCCATATAGGCCGCAAATACCGGCTGATCCTGATAGGGATTGGCCAGCACCTTCACCAGCGCCTCGAACAGCGAGAAATCGCCATCTTCCATGGCGGCGTTGATCGCCTGCTCGATCCGGTGGTTGCGCGGAATGAAGGCCGGGTTGACCGCAAGCATCGCCACGCTCCGGGCCTCTGCCGTCTGCGGATCGCGCGCGGTCCGATCGCGCCAGCGCACCAGCCAGCCCATCGCTTCGCCGATGCCGTCGAATGTCGAGAGAAATTCGCCCTCGGCCGCATCGTCGCCCGCGAGCTTCGAAAGCCGCCGGAAGGCCAGCGTGAAATCCGCCTGTCCGGCCTGCATGGCCGCCAGCAGCGCCTGGATCAGGTCGAGATCGCCATCCTCTTCGGAGACAAGCCCGATCTTCTCGCGCATCCCCGCTAGCCAATGGGCCTGGAAGCGCTCGCCGTAACCCTTGATGACCGTATTGGCGAGATTGACCGCCTTGTCCTGATCCTCGTCGAAGAGCGGGATCAGCGTCTCGCCGAGCCGCGCCAGGTTCCACTGGCCGATTCCGGGCTGGTTGGCATAGGCATAGCGCCCCTGCTGGTCGATCGAGGAGAACACGGTGCCGGGATCATAGGCATCCATGAAGGCACAGGGGCCGAAATCGATCGTCTCGCCGGAGATCGTCATATTGTCGGTGTTCATCACGCCATGAATGAAGCCGACATGCAGCCAGCAGGCGATGAGCGCTGCCTGCCGCTCGGCAACGGCTTCGTAGAGCGCGAGATAGCGGTTTTCGGCGCCCGAAATCTCCGGGTAATGCCGCTCGATCACATGATCGGCGAGCGCCCTGACGCCATCGGTATCACCGCGCGCCGCAAAGAACTGGAAGGTGCCGACGCGGATATGGCTCGCCGCCACGCGGGTAAAGACCGCGCCCGGCAGCACCCGCTCGCGATAGACGGGTTCGCCGGTCGAGACGGCCGCGAGCGCCCGTGTCGCGGGAACGCCGAGCGCATACATCGCCTCGCTGACGATATATTCGCGCAGAACCGGCCCGAGCGCGGCCCGCCCATCGCCCCGCCTGGAAAACGGCGTCTGTCCGGCGCCCTTCAGCTGGATGTCGCGGCGTTTGCCGTTCCGGTCGATCACCTCGCCAAGCAGGATCGCCCGCCCGTCGCCGAGCTGCGGGTTGAACTGGCCGAACTGATGTCCGGAATAGGCCATCGCCAGCGGATCGGCGCCATCAGGCACGAGATTGCCGGAAAACATCGCCGCACCGTCAAGCTTCAGCCGCTCGACATCGAGCCCGAGCTCGGCTGCGAGCTCCTCGTTCAGCTTGATCAGCCAGGGCTCCGCCACCTGCGACGGCGTCTGGCGCGCGAAGAAATGCGCCGGCAGCCGGGCATAGCTGTTGTCGAACGGAAATACGGCGGCGCGAGGCGCGTTCTGTGACGGTGCTGAGCTCATGCCTCAATAGGTAGGGCCGGGGTGGAGGAGGCGCAAGCGGCTTACGCCGCTACGCCGGCACATAAGTCAGCCGCACCACATCGCCGACGATCCGCTCATGGGCGGCGAGGCGCAGCGGCGGGCGCGGCCCGGCAAAGAACGGCCGCCCCTGCCCAAGCACGACCGGATGCGTATAGAGCCGGTATTCGTCGATCAGTCCGCTATCGGCCAGGCTATGCGCCAGCACCGGCCCGGCAACCGTGATCTCCCCCTCACGCTCCGCCTTCAGCTTGGCAATCACCGCCTCGATATTGTCGCGGACAAGCACCGCATTCGGCCCGACCTCCGTCAGCGACCGCGACACCACCCATTTCGGCAGCTTCCGCCAGGCTTCGGCAAAGGCCCGGTGCTCATCGCTCCAGCCCTCCTGATCCTCGTCCCAATAGCGCATCAGCCCATACATCGTCCGCCCGTAGACGGTAGCGCTCAGCTCCTGCGTCCGCTTCACCCAATGGCTGAACAAAGGCTCCGGCGACATCCGGTCATGATCCACATAGCCGTCGATCGACTGGTTCATCTCAAACACAAGCTTCGCCATGCAAGAAAACCTCCACCAGGGTTTGGAGTGTAGCGGGAAACGGCGATGGGGGGAATGCGGGGGCGATTACGTTACCCTCTGCACCCACCCAAGTAGCCATTCGGTTACATCATGCCAGCATTTCCTAAAATGCATGCCTTTGCCACATTTGCGGGCGTATACACGTCGTTATCCCCCGTGTGGCATCATGCCATTTCACATCTGCGGCCCTGTCGTCATCAATGGCTTCGCCGCGTCATTGCGAGTGATCCCTGCTGATGCCGGATCAGATATTCCACCCCGTTCGCACCGAGCGGGCCGCCCCGAATTTTCGCACGATCGCGCTGATCGTGGCGAGTGCCATGCTGATGGAAAACGTCGATGCCACGGTGCTGGCGACGGCGTTGCCGACCATGGCTCGCGATTTCGGCGTCGATGCGCCGTCGATGAGTATCGCGCTCACGTCCTACCTGCTGAGCCTCGCGATCTTCATCCCCGCAAGCGGCCGCATGGCGGATCGCTTCGGCTCGCGCACCGTGTTCCGTTCGGCGATCGCCGTCTTCGTCGCCGGGTCGATCGCCTGCGCGCTGGCGCCGAACCTCTTCCTGCTGGTCGTCGCCCGGCTGATCCAGGGCGTCGGCGGCGCCATGATGATGCCGGTCGGCCGTCTGGTGCTGATGCGCAGCGTCGCCCGCAAGGATATGGTCAATGCCATGTCCTGGCTGTTGATTCCGGCGCTGATCGGCCCGATCATCGGCCCGCCGCTCGGCGGCTTCATCGTCACCTATCTCGACTGGCGCTGGATTTTCTACATCAACGTGCCGATCGGCATCGTCGGTTTCATCCTCGTGTCGATCTTCATCGACGAGGTGAAGGGCAAGGCGATCGGCCCGTTCGATACCGTCGGCTTCATCTTCTCCGGCATTTCGCTGGGATCGCTGCTGTTTGGCTTCGAAATGTCGAGCCGAGAGGGCGAGGCCTCGGCCGCCGTCTTCCTGATCGCCATCGGCCTGCTCTTCGGCATCTGTTATCTGCGCCACGCCCGCAAGCATCCGGCGCCGATCATGGATTTCTCGCTGATGAAGGTGCCGACCTTCGGCACCTCGGTCATCGCCGGTTCGCTGACGCGCATCACCCAGGGCGCGCAGCCCTTCCTGCTGCCGCTGCTCTTCCAGGTCGGCTTCGGCATGTCGGCGGCAACCGCCGGCCAGATCGTCATCGCCACCGCCATCGGCTCGATGGCGATGAAGCCGCTCTCCGGCCCGGTCTTCCGCCGCCTGGGTTTCCGCAACAGCCTGATCATCAACGGCCTGCTCGGCACGCTCGGCTATGGCCTCTGCGCCGCCTTCAGCCCGGAATGGCCGGTCAGCGTGATGTTCGCCGTGCTGACGCTCAGCGCCTTCTTCCTGTCGTTCCAGTTCATGGCCTACAACACCATCGCCTACGACGAGATCAGCCACGAGCGCATGAGCTCGGCCACCAGCTTCTACACCACTTTCCAGCAGCTGATGCTGTCGCTCGGCATCTGCATCGGCGCTCTCGCCCTGCACGGCTCGATGACGGTCAGCGGCAGCGAGCAGCCGAAGCTCCACGATTTCTCCACCGCCTTCATCGTCGTCACCATCATCTCGCTCGCCGCCACCATCTGGAACCTGCGCTTCGCCCCGAACGCCGGCTCGGAAATCAGCGGCCACCGGCGCAAGGATGCCGTGGCGAGCGCCGAGCACTGACACTCCGGGCGCACCGCGCCCGGAACTACTCACTACTCACTACTCACTATTCGCTATTCGCTCACTCACACGTCGACCGCCGCCCATGCGGCCCGATGCCGATGTCGCGCAGCAGATGGCTGTCGACGGCTTCGAAGGGCATCATGCCGGCGTCGGCGCATTGGCGGGCCTTGCTTTTGGTCTTCGGCCAGATCGGATGATGCGTCATCATCCGTATCAGCCGTCTCGGGGTTAGTTTCTTTCTCAGGCTGGTCATCGCTTTCTCCCTCAAGCGCTCATTGCCTGCGGCAGGCAGGCTTCGCAGATTGCTGCGACATGGCGGTGGTCGGTGCCGCAGCAGCCGCCGAGCACCCGTAAATGCGGCAGGGCGGCGATCAGCTGCCGGTAGCGGCGGCCGAGATCTGCGGGGTCGCCCGCATCCAGCACCTCGCTCTCGTCGAGCTCGGCATGGCTCATCATCGAGGCATTGGCGCGGATGCCGGCGATCCGCTTCACCCAGGCGCCGCCTTGCGCCAGCACCGTGTCGAAATGCGCCGGGTGGGCGCAGTTGATCATGTAATAGGCCGGCGCGCCGCCCGTCGCCGCATCGGTCGTCTCGATCGCTTCCTCGATGCTGCGGCCGGTCACCAGCCGCCCGTCGGTTTCGACGGTAAACGAGATCGCGCAGGGCATGCCGTGGGCGCGGGCGGCCCGCGCAATGCCGATTGCCTCGTCGATATTGGTGAGCGTGAAGGCGCTGACCATGTCGGCCTCGGTCCCGGCAAAGGTGGCGATCTGCTCGCCGTGATAATCCTCGGCCTCCGCGGCATTCATCGCGCCCGCCTTGTAGCCGTCGCCGCGCGGGCCGATGGCCCCGCCGAGCACGATCGGCATGCCGCGCCGCTCATAGCTTTGCCGCAAACCCGAAATCAGCTCGATTGCCGCCTCGTTCGCCGCCTTCAGCTTGTCGGGCGAATAGCCGAGCCGCGCGCCCCAATCGGCATTGGCCCGCCATGTGGCGCTGTCGAGCACGAAGCCGGTGCCGTGGCGTTTGGCGATATCGAGATAGCGCCGGTAATAGTCCCTCAGCCTGCGCCGCCCCTCTTCGGAGGCAAGCAGCGTGAAGGCTGCAAAGTGCGGCAGCTCGACGCCCTCGTGGAAGATCAGCACCGTCTCCATCCCGCCATCGGAGATGAAGGTACCGCTGCCGAGCTGCGGCAGTTTCTGTCTGTATTGTGCCATTTCAAAAGCCCGCCCCTATAGAGGCCGGTGTCACCTCTACTTGGTGCCGGCAATAGAGTTCTCGCGCTTAATTGCATGGCAAACTAGGCGACTTGCGGTATACTTCGGATCGGTCGCCGACATTGCCTATTGAAATCATGATCTTGCTCGCGTTTTTCGATTGCCGGGTTGCGATCGGTAAAACGTTTCGGCAACTGAAAACTGTACCGGCGGTACAGGAGGGCGCATGAAAAAGGGCATCGAAACGAGGACGCGCATCCTCGATGTCGCCGAAGCTGCCGTGCTTCAGAAGGGTTTCGGCGGCACGTCGATCGAGGAGCTGATCGCCGAAACCGGCATCACCAAGAGCGGTTTCTTCTACCATTTCCGGGACAAGAACGAGCTCGCCAAGGCGCTGCTCAACCGCTACATCGAAAATGACGAGCGCATCTATGACGAGATCTTCAGCCGCGCCCGCGACCTGACGGACGATCCGCTACAGGCCTTCCTGCTCGGCCTCAAGCTGCTCTCCGAACTGCTGGCCGATCTGCCGAACGGTCATCCGGGCTGCCTGGTCGCCACCGTCTGCTATTACGAGCGCATCTTCGACCGCGAGATCCAGGAGACCAACCGCAACGCCGTGCTCGCCTGGCGCCGCCGCTTCGGGCGGATGTTCGAGGAGATCATGGCGGTCTACAGGCCGCGCGAACCGCTTGAGGTCGATCAGCTCGCCGATATGGTTTCCACCGTTCTCGAAGGCGGCATCGTGCTGTCGCGGGCGCTGAAGGAGCCGAACAGCCTCGCCGAGCAGATCCTCGTGCTGCGCTCGCTGATCAAGCTGCTGTTCCAGCCGCAGGCGGGTGCGGTGACGACCTTCCGGCAATAAAAGCAATTGCTAAGCAATGCATTGACAGGCTGCGGAACGACGGCCATGGATGCCTCCCGTCCTGGAGCCCCCTATGCTGATTTCCGAAGCGCTTGCCCTTGGTTCCGCCATCTGCATGGCCCTGAGCTCGATGTTCATCAACGAGCTGAACGGCCGGGTGCCGCTGATGCGCCTTGCCCGCTGGCAGATCACCGCCGCCTTCCTGATGACGGCGCTTGCAGCGACGGCGCTCGGCGGCTGGGCAACGCTCGGCACCTGGGAGTTCTCGGCGCTGGCAGGTTCCGGCCTGTTCGGCATCGTGCTCGCCAGCACCACCTATTTCGCAGCGATCTATGCCGCCGGGCCGCGGGTCACGGCGCTGCTCTTCTCGCTCGCATCTCCCTTCGCGCTCGCCATGGGCTATGTCGTCTTCGGGGAGACCATCAGTGCCATGCAGGGCGTGGGCGTCGCCCTCATTCTCTGCGGCATCGTCATTGCCATCGGCGTGCGCCGCCGCCGCCCGGCGCCGATGATCCCGCTGGCCGACGGCGAGCCGATCGAGGCGCCTGCGCCGCAGGAAAGCCCCTCGCTGAAGGGCATCGCGCTCGGCGTCATCACTGCTTTCGGCCAGGCCGTCGGCAGCCTTCTCGCCCGCCCGGCAATGGCCGCCGGTGTCGAGCCCTTCGCCGCCATGGCCGTCCGTTCCGGCCTTGCCGTCATCTTCTTCTGGGCGCTGCTTCTGCTGCCCACCATCCGCCGCCAGACCGGCGAGGTCCAAAGGCGGGATTTCCCGCTCGCCGTCATCTCCGCCTTCTTCGGAACCGCGCTCGGCATGTCGCTGCTGATGGGCGCGCTGAAGACCGGCAGCGTCGGCATCGTCTCGACGCTCTCCTCCATGACCCCGATCGTCATCCTGCCGATGGTGTGGCTGAGAAGCGGAAAGATGCCGCAGCCCTATGCCTGGGCCGGTGCTGCCATGGCAATCGCCGGAACAGCGCTCGTCAGCCTCGGCTGACCGGCCGCTCACGAATCCGGTATCAGCGGATCCTGCACCAGAAAGAATTCCGGCACCGGCGTCACGTCGGTGACGAAGAAGCCGAAGCTTGCTTTCGTTTTCGGGTCGGCATGGCCCTGGTCGAAGCGCAGCCGGTCGAAGCTCTCGAACTGGTTCTGGAAATGCGCAAACCGGTCGGAGGAGATGAAATCCGGATTGGGATTGGTCTGCCCGAAGGACAGGCCGTCGTAGAAGTCGCTGGGCTTGCCGCGGATTTCCTCCAGCTCGAATTCGAAGCCGATCCAGGCGAGCTTGCTCTCGTTGACCGTCACCATGCGCAGGTGCATGGAATTCTGCCGCAGCGTGTCGAGCGTGGCCGGGTTGGCAGCGCGGATGATCAGCGTCACCGGATCGGCAGAGGTCATCGCCTCGGTGATCTCGATCGGATCGTCCCGCGTGCCGCTGCCTGAAATGGCCAGGATATGGAAGCCGCCGAGCTCGTCGGAAAAGGAGAAGTCGCCGGCATACCATCGGCCGTCGTCGGCCGGACCGGCGCTGACGAGCGCCAGTGAAAGCAGCGCAGCCAGGATCCGCCAGTGACGCCCCATCGCTCTCTCCTGAAGCGATTATCGCATTGCCGCGGTAAATCTCAAAATCGGCCTGCGGCAGAACCGTTCGCCGCCGGCGGCGGCTTGGCGGCGCGGCTTGTGGCAGCTAGCAAGGGCAGGGGGATGGGGAGCCGCCGATGAGCCTGGAGATCGCAATTCTGCTGTTTGCCGCGGGCATTGCCGGCGGCGTCATCAATGCGCTGGCGGGTGGCGCGACGCTGCTCACCTTTCCCGCCATGCTGGCCGCCGGCCTGCCGCCGGTGACCGCCAACGCCTCCAATGCCGTCGCCATCGTCCCCGGCCATCTGCTGGCAGTGCTCGCCGATCACCGCAAGCTGCAGCCGCTCGATCTCAAACTCGGCCTCTCGGTTCTGATCTGCCTGATCGGCGGCATTCTCGGCGCGCTGCTGCTGCTGGCGCTGCCGGAGCGGCTCTTCGTGCTGCCTGTGCCGGCGCTGATCGGTGCCGCGACGCTGCTCTTCCTGTTCTCGCCGCAGATCGCCGCCTGGGCGGAGCGCCGCCGCGGCGGCAGCGAGCCGTCGCAGCTTGCCGGTTCCTCGGTGCTGGCGCTCGCCTCGGTCTATGGCGGCTTCTTCGGCGCCGGTCTCGGCGTCATCCTGACGGCGGTTCTGGCGATCGGCGATCCCAACGACATCCGCCGCGTCAAGGCGCTGAAGAACCTCTTGGCAACCGCCGTCAGCATCGCCGCCGTGACGATCTTCATCCTCGAGGGCGCCGTCAGCTGGCCGCAGACACTGGTCATGCTCTCGGGCGCCCTGTTCGGCGGCTATCTCGGCGGCTACCTCGTCCGCATCCTCCCCGCCACCATCGTCCGCTGGTTCGTCATCGTCACCGGCGCGGTGATGGCGGTGGTCTATGCGGTCAAGTATTGGCTCTGAAGGCCGCCGCCCTCAGCCCTTCGTGCCGTGAAAGACGAGATCGACATAGTCGAGCAGGAAGATCGTCGTGCGCCCCGCCTGCAGCGGTCCCATGTCGACCGGGCTGACGACGCGCCTGACGATCGGCACCATGATGCCGTCGAAGGAGCGGTAGTCGTAGCAATAGTGATTGGCCGGTCCGCCACCGAGAACGTCGACCGAATAGTCCAGCCGCCGCAGCAGATGGTCGGGGCCGAAATAGAGCGTCTGCGTCGCGGTATGAACCGGGATGTCGCCGGGATAGCTGACCTCGAGCTTCCGCCAGGTCTCGCCCGCTTCGGCATGCGTGCCGAGATCGCGAAAACGCATGCCCGGTTCGGCAAAGGTGAAGGGCACCGTCAGGTAGTTCCGAAGCGCATAGCCGATGAAATAGGTGAGGTGCAGCGCATGCCAGGGTTCCTCGCGCGGCACCTGCTTCAGCGCCTCGCGCGGCGCATCGAGCGACGCCGTCACGGTGCCGTCCGGCCGCTCGCTCCAGACCCGGTCCGGCGTATAGACGCAGAGCTCGTCGGGCGCGCCGATCCCCTGGATGACGACGCGCTGGCTGCGCAGGTCGATGGCGCAATGCGGCCGCAGGTGCCGCGGAAAGCCCTTCATTTCCAGCACGATGCCGGAAAAATTGAGATCGAGCTCGGCCGAGCTCAGCCGGCTCCAGCGCTCCAGTCCGCCATGGGCGTCGATGATGGCCTGTAGAAATTCCTGCATGACAGTCCTCGTGATTATTGATTGCGATCGCAATCATTTGACTTTGATTGCAAATGCAATTAAAAATCCGGCCTGTCAATAGGCGAGGGAATACAGATGGTCAGGGTGTCCAGGGAACAGGCAGCTGCAAACCGCGAAACGCTGGTGGATGCCGCCGGCCGTCTGTTCCGCGTCCGGGGTGTCGATGGCGTCGGCGTTGCCGAAGTCGCCAAGGAGGCGGGGCTCACCCACGGCGCGCTCTACGCGCATTTCCCCTCCAAGGAGATGCTGGCCGCCGAAGCGCTGAAATCCGGCATGCAAAAGAGCCTGAGCGATGTGAAGGCGTCGGCAGGCGACGCACAGCCGACGCTTGGCGGCTATCTCGATTTCCTGCTGTCGCGGCACATGCGCGACGCGATGGAGGAGGGCTGCCCGATGACCGCTTCCGGCAGCGAGATCGCCCGCGGCAGCGCCGAGGTCAGCCGCTCCTTCGCCGAAGGGTTCGAAAACATGGTGGCGGCGCTCGCCGCAGTCGCGCCGCCGCAGATGGCCGACGACGAGCGCCGCACGCTGGCGATCACCGCGATCGCCGCCGAACTCGGTGCCATCGTCATCTCCCGCGGCATTCTGAAATCCGACCCCGCGCTTGCCGATGGCGTGCTCGACACCGTCCGCGCCAGGCTCGGCGATGTCCTCGGCGCCTGAGCCGCATTGACACCGGCCGCAATCTTTATTAGGCCATGCTTATGCCGGTTCGCTGGCCGTAAGCGTTTGACGTCAAGCAACGCACTTATCGATCCTTTGCCGGTCGGAGTGCGTTTTTTTGTGCCCGCCGCCAAGGAATAGCCAGGAGGATATCATGGCTTTCCGCATGACCCGCGATCCCGAGCAGCGCCGTCTGCTGCTTTTGGCCGCCATTCTGTTCATTTCCTATCTCTGCGTCGCAGTCGCGCTGCCTGTCGTTCCCGTTCACGTCACGGCGACGCTTGGCCTTGGCAATGGCTGGGCCGGTTTTGGCGTCGGCGTCGCCTTTCTCGCCACCATCCTCAGCCGCGGCTATGCCGGGGCGCTCGCCGATAAAGAGGGTGGCAAACGCGCCGTTCAGCGCGGCCTCGGGCTCTATGTGATCGGCGCGCTGGTCTCGCTCGCCTCCGGGCTGGCGCTCGGTTCACCCGTCCTCTCCTTCGCGGTGCTGGTCGCCGGACGCCTGCTGATCGGCCTCGGCGAAAGCATGGTCGCCGTCGGCGTCATCTCCTGGGGCATCGGCATCGTCGGGCCGCAGAATTCCGGCCGGGTGCTGGCGCTGGTGGGGGCGGCGATCTACGGTGCGCTCGCCGTCGGCGGGCCGGTCGGCCTGCTGCTGCTCGATCGCTTCGGCTTCACCGGCACCATGGCGGCAAGCGCCATCCTGCCGCTGCTCGGGCTTCTGGCGATCCGTCCGATCCCGGCTGTCGCCGTGCATGCCACGGCAGCCCGCCCGCCGCTCTGGAGCGTCATCGGCCGCATCTGGCCGCATGGTCTCGTCGTCTGCCTGCAGGGCATCGGCTTCGCGGCGATCGGCTCGTTCTTCACGCTCTACTTCCGTGATCAGCACTGGGCCTATGCCGGTCTCGGGCTGACGGCCTTCGGCACCGGCTTCGTGCTGGTGCGCATCCTCTTCGGCCACCTGCCGGACCGCTTCGGCGGGCTGACGGTCGCCGTCGTCTCGATGGCGGTGGAAGCGGTCGGCCAGATGCTGATCTGGAGTGCCGGCAGTCCCGACCTCGCGCTTCTCGGCGCCTTCATGACCGGCCTCGGCTGCTCGATGATCTTCCCGGCCATGGGCCGCGAGGTCGTCCACCTCGTCGCCCCGCATCTGCGCGGCACCGCGCTCGGCGGCTTCTCGGCCTTCCAGGATCTCGCCTACGGGCTCACCGGCCCGCTCGCCGGGCTCCTGGCCGACCGCGCCGGCTACAGCGCCGTCTTCCTCACCGGCAGCCTCACCGCAGCCTGCGGCTTCATCATCGCCGTCCTCCTGCGCAGCAGGCAGGCGGCGACTGCCGCGTCCTGAGAGAAGCGGCCGCCCGCGTTTTCGCGTGGGCGGCTAGCTCTCCAGCGCCGCCGCCATCTCCACAAGCTTGCGCACCGTGTTGATATTGCGCGAGGTTCCGGCCTTCAGCGCCGAGAGCTTCAGCTTCGATTTGCCGGAGCCAATGGGATAGTGGACATAGATCTCCCGGCCGGAAAACACTGCCTCCTCGCCATCCGGCGCGCTGATCTTGTCGAACGCGTCTTTCGGTGCCGCTTCCGGCAGGAAATGCACCAGCACGAAACTCGGCTTGGCATCGGGGAAGGGGGCGTTTCCGGCGATCGCCTCCATCTCCCTTCGGCTGCGGATCATCACCCCCGGCCTCTTGCCGAGCTTCTCCCCCAGCGCCGCGTCGAGCCTCTCGCCTGCCGTTTTCTCGCTGTCAGCGGAGCGGAAGACGACGTTGCCGCTCTGGATATAGGTCTTGGCGTCCTCGAACCCGAGCGCATCACAGATCGCCTTCAGTTCCGCCATCGGCAAGGCACCGGTGCCGCCGACATTGATGGAGCGGATGAGGGCGATGTAGACGGGCATGGGTGGGTGCCCCTGTTATACTCTCACGTTAAATTCGCCACGGAGCTCCCGCTGCCGCTCGCCTTCAAGGTCGATGCCGAGTGTCTTGAGTCTAATTTCCATCGCCTGTGGCGATACCGCAAACATGCGCGAAATTTTTTGTAGATCGTAATCTTGCCAAACCATCTCGCTCAAGACTGCTTCACGCGGCATAAGTATCTGCGCTGCCAGCTTGTTCGCTTGCACTTCGTGAGAAGGCCTGAATGGCTCAGATGGATTGGCTGCGGTCGGCGCATCGAATAGACGATCAAGGTGGCCGCGCTCTTCAAGCAGATCACGGTGCAGCAAGTAATGGGCAAGCTCATGGGCGGCAGTAAAGTTCTTACGCTGCCGAGATTGCTCCGAGTTTACGGTTATCTTGCAACTTCCCCCATTGAAGTCGATGCGCCCATCGACGCCCGGTGGCATGGGCTTTTCCTCGTATTCAATACCCAAATCTTCAATAATCCCGACAACATCTATCGGGGCAGTTCTGAGCCGATCCTGAACAAATGAAAGTTCGCTCTCTCTCACTTGTTGTCTCCATTCTTGTCCAATTTTGACATTAGGTCGTTGATCTCGGAATCACTCGGTTCGCCTTCCGAGAACATCTTAACAGATAAGGCTTCTCGTCTCACAATTGAAGGCAACGAACGCTGCACTTCTTCGCGAGCGGCGATAATCGCGACGTTCTCCGCTATTTCCTTTGCGGTGAGGCGGGCTCGCTCTTCGGCACGGTTGCGCACTTCCACAATGCCGAATATCGCCGCAAGTCCTACGAGTATGCCAAACATCGCGAGTATTGCGGAAACAAAATCTAGCCGGCCAATCTGGACAGCTAGATTAAGAACATTGGCTTTCTCTTCAGAGTTGACATCCGCCAACAGAGAAGGATCAACAAAATGGAAATCTCTTAGGATTCCCCAAAGAAAAAACCCAGTGGCGATATGCAGAGCTAAAAAGAATGCAATCCAGCTATTCCGCAAGGCTCACCCCTCATGATTGCGGTATGCCTGGATTGTAAACTTTAAGCGTGAATTTTACGCTAATTCTTACATCTTCCCCGCAACCTTGATCGCAAACGCATACTCGAACGCAATCTCCTCCAGTCGCTGGAAGCGCCCGGATGCTCCGCCATGCCCGGCATCCATGTTGGTCTTCAACAGAATCGGCGCTTCCCCGGTCGTCTTCTCACGCAGCTTCGCCACCCATTTCGTAGGTTCCCAATAGGTCACCCGCGGGTCCGTCAACCCGCCGAGTGCGAGCAGCGGCGGATAGGCCTTGGCGCCGACATTGTCGTAAGGTGAGTAGGCGGCGATCTGTTCGTATTCTTCCTGGCTCTCGATCGGGTTGCCCCATTCGGGCCATTCCGGCGGGGTCAGCGGCAGGGTGTCGTCGAGCATGGTGTTCAGCACATCGACGAAGGGAACGGCGGCGATGATGCCGGCGAATTTCTCCGGGGCCATGTTGGCGATCGCCCCCATCAGCATGCCGCCGGCCGATCCGCCCTCGGCGATGATACCAGCGTAGGAGGTGAACTTCTGCTGATTCAAATAGTCAGCCGCGGCGATGAAGTCCTTGAACGTATTGGTCTTGAATTCCATCTTGCCGTTTTCGTACCAGGCAAAACCCTTGTCCTTACCGCCGCGAATATGGGCGATGGCATAGACGAAGCCGCGGTCGGCGAGCGACAGGCAGTTGGTGTTGAACCCGGCCGGGATCGTAATGCCATAGGCGCCGTAGCCGTAGAGCAGGCAGGGCGCCGAGCCGTCGAGCGCGGTGTCCTTGCGGTAGAGCAGGGTGACCGGCACGGTCTCGCCGTCCCAGGCGGGCGCGAAGACGCGGCGGGTGACGTAGTCGTCCGGGTTATGGCCCGACGGCACTTCCTGCGTCTTCAGCAGCGTCCGCTCGCGCGTCACCATGTTGTAGTCGTAGAGCTGGGAGGGCGTCGTCATCGACGAATAGGAGAAGCGGATGACGTCGGTATCGTATTCGGCGGCGCCCGAGAGACCGAGCGAATAGGCCTCCTCGGCAAAGGCGATCGCATGTTCCTCGCCCGTCTTGCGGTCGCGGATCATGATCTGCGGCAGGCCGTCCTTGCGCTCCAGCCACAGGAGATGGCGGGCAAAGGCCATGTGGTTGATGATCAGCGTGCCCGGCTTGTGCGGCACGATCTCGCGCCAGTTTGCCTTGTCAGGTGTATTGACCGGCGCTTCCACGATCTTGAAATCCTTGGCGTCGCCGTCATTGGTCAGGATGTAGAAGACGTCGCCGCCCTCGGTCAGCGTATATTCGATGCCTTCCTCGCGCTCGGCGACAATCTTCGGCTCGGCCGTCAGATCCTTGGTCGAGAGCAGCCGGTATTCCGAGGTCTCGTGGTCGTGGATGTCGATATAGATGAAATCGTCGAGCAGCGAGCCGCCGACGCCCATGAAGAAGCCCGGATCCTTTTCCTCGTAGACCAGCCGGTCGTCGCTTTGCGGCGTGCCGAGAATATGGTGGAACACCTTCGAGGGACGGTGGTTCTCGTCGAGCGCCGAGTAGAAGAAGCTCTTGCCATCCGGCGCCCAGATGCCGCCGCCGCCGGTATTCTCGATCACATCTGCGAGATCTTCGCCGGTTGCGAGGTCGCGAACCTTCAGCGTGAAGAATTCCGAGCCCTTGTCGTCATAGCCCCAGATGCCGCGGCTGTGATCGGTGGAATGGTCGAGGCCGCCGAGGCGGAAATAGCTCTTTCCGGCGGCTTCCTTATCGCCGTCGAGCAGCACGGCGCGGATCGTCTCGTCCTTGGTGTCGCCGTCGCGCGGGATGCGGAAATAGTGCGGCTGTTCGCCGCCGGTAACGAAGAACGTGCCATAGGCGAAACCGCCGTCCTTCATCGGCACCGAGCTGTCGTCTTCCTTGATGCGGCCGCGCATCTCGGAAAACAGCACCTTCTGCAGCGGCTTGGTGTCCTCCATTGCCGCGTTCATATAGGTGTTTTCGGCTTCCAGATGCTTGCGGATCTCGGGATCGAGGATCGAGGGATCCTTGAACATCGCCTGCCAGTTATCGGCGCGCAGCCAGGCATAATCGTCTGTCCTGGTGATGCCGTGGCGCGTATCGGTGACAGGCTTCTTGGCGGCGGCGGGCGGGTTCGGCAGGTTCTTGAAAACGGACAAATGAAAAGCTCCGGATCGGTATTGCGGTGGGGAAGAGATAGAGGTGCTGCGGGATGCAATCAAGCGCCGCGCAAGCATCGGTGGATAAGCTCCTGCTAAATCGAAGTCTTCCTCACGTTGCCTTGATGTCACCACATTGTTTAAGAAAGTCCGCTACCATCGCGCGGGACCTGCGCTTGGCCAGACGGAGATGACGGGGGCGTCTGGCGGAGACTTGTTCCGGATTGAGCAGATAGAGGGATTCTTCGTAAATGCCGAAATGCCTGGTCCTGTCCGTATCGCTTCTCAGCCTTGCCTCGTCCGCCTTCGCCGTCGATCCCGCCATCAAGAAGCAGCTTGAAAAGCTCGATCCCGCGACCCGCCTCGAACAGAGCTGCGATACCGAAGCGATGAGCCGCATCAACAGCGACAAGACCGGCTTCAAGCCGGACAAGGTGATCGCCTATACCTTCAAGGACCCGGTCCCCAGCGACGACCGCCTCGTCGCCCCCGGCGCGGTCTTCCGCAGCAAGGGCGACTGGTACCATCTCTCCTACACCTGCATCACCGGCCCGCAGCACATCAATGTCCGCGAGCTCGAATACCAGATCGGCGAAAAAGTGCCGAAGGATACCTGGACCAAGTATTACCTCTACGATTGAGCTAACCGGCCTATCGGCCTGATATCATGGATCACGCAAGCTTCGGCGGCTCCTTGCCCTGATCGATGATCGCCATGTCGGCGATCTCCCTGAGCGTCGTCGCCGCGTAGCGCGCCAGCAGCTCTTTCTCGGCCGCCGCATGCGCCATCTGCAGCACGGAATTCGAGGCGCGCTCGACAGGGCAGGAGGGGTGATCGCGCGAAAGCGGCGCCGGCAGGATCGCTCCCTCGTTCAGCGCCCGCTGCACATCCAGCACCGTCACTTCGTCCAGCGTCCGCACGAGCTTCCAGCCGCCGCCGCGCCCGCCTTCCGATTCCACGATCCCATGTTCGCGCAGTGCCCCCAGCGTTCGGCGCACGACGACGGGATTGGTGTTCAGCATCTGGCTGATCCGTTCCGACGTCTCCCTGCCGCCGAGCAGGCCCATATGCACCAGCACATGCAGCATCCGGGAAAGCCGGCCATCGGTCTTCATCGCGAACCTTTCCGCAACAATTATTGTTACGCTATCTTGACGGCTCCGCCTATCTGTAACAGATATTGTTACGGATAAAAGGAGCACTCATGCTGCGCCGCCAGTTTCTACTCGCCGCACCGGCCTTGGTTATCTCAGTTTCCGGCGCCAAGGCAACAAATCAGGAGCCCATCATGAACGAGCCCATCATGAACGAGACAGTCATCGACACCAGAACGATCAGGACGGGCATCCTGGAGGCGGGCTCCGGGCCGCTCGTGCTGCTCTGCCACGGCTTTCCGGAAAGCAAGCATGCCTGGCGCCATCAGGTCGCCGCCCTCGCCAGGGCCGGCTATCGCGCCGTGGCGCCGGATCTGCGCGGCTACGGCAAGACGGCGGCGCCCGAAAGCGTCGATCAATACACCGTCTTCCACGCCGTCGGCGATCTCATCGCGCTGATGGATGCGCTCGGCGAGGAGAAGGCGGTGATCGCCGGTCACGACTGGGGCGCGACGATCGCCTGGCAGGCTGCCCTCCTGCGCCCCGACAGGTTCAAGGCCGTCATTGCGCTGAGCGTGCCGATGATGGGCCTGCCGCCGGTGCCGCCCTCGAAGATCTTTCCGCAGAATGACGAGGCGCTGTTCTACACGCTCTATTTCCAGGAGCCGGGTCTTGCCGAAGCGGAGTTCGAGCGCGACCCTGCGCTGACGCTGCGCAGGATCCTTCATGCGGCGAGCGGCGAGGCGGGTCCGAGAAAGCCCGGCGATAACACGCCCAATCCCTTCTCGATGGTCAGCCGCAACGCCGGCCTGCTCGCCGCGCTGCCCGATCCGGCGGAGCTTCCCGCCTGGCTACCCTCCGCCGATTTCGAAAGACTGGTCGCGGATTTCAAGGCGTCGGGCTTCACCGGCGGTCTGAACTACTACCGCAATCTCGACCGCAACTGGGAACTCCAGCAGGCCAATGCCGGCCAGCGCGTCGCGATCCCCGCGCTGTTCATGACCGGCGAACGAGACCCCGGCCTCGCCATCCCCGGCATGACCGAAATCATCGCCGCCATGCCCGCACTGGTGCCGCAACTGCGTGGCTCTGACATCCTCCCCGGCGCCGGTCACTGGCTGCAGCAGGAACGCCCCGCCGAGGTGTCGGAGCGGATGATCGCCTTCCTCAAGCAGCTGAATGCCTGAATCTCAGGGAGAGGCGGGCGGCAGCAGGAACAGCGTCAGCCCGAAGACCGAATAGACGGCGAGCGCCAGCACGCCCACATACCAGGCGCCGCGTCCGCCATTCGAAAGCAGGCTCGCCGCCATCGTCGAGATGAAGATCATGGCGACGGCGCCCGGCCAGAATTCCAGCGACATCGGCTCGGGACCGATGAAATAGCTGAGGATGACGAGGACGGGGGCGACGAAGAGGGCGATCTGCGAGGCGCTGCCGAGCGCGATGCCGACGCTGAGATCGAGCCGGTTGGCGCGTGCCGCGGAAAAGGCCGCCGCCATCTCGGCGGCGGCGCCGACCAGGGCCACGACGATGAAGCCGACAAAGGCCGGGCTCATGCCCATGCTCTCGGCCGCCGCCTGCACCGAGCCGACGAAGACCTCGCTGATCAGCGCCACGAACAGCGTCACGACGACAAGCACGGTGATGCTGGTCGAAAGCCGCCAGCCGCCATGCTCCTCCGCCGCCTCGCCGACACTGGCGAAGAGCTCGCGATGGGTCTTCAGCGAAAACAGCATGCCCATCGCATAGACGGCAATCAGGATGATCGCGAGACCGAGGCTGAGCTGATGCAGCGTCTCCGGCTTCTGCCCGTTATTGCCGATCAGCGACGGCACGAGCACGGCGACGGTCGCCAGAAACAACAGGCAGGCCTGGAACCGGGCGCTGACGCGATTGAACTCCTGCACATGATGCTTCAATCCCCCGAGCAGGAACGAGCCGCCGAGCATGAACAGCGTATTGGTGACGATAGCACCGGCAATCGACGCCTTGACCAGCAGATATTCGCCCGCCTGCAATGCGGCGAGCGCGATCACCAGTTCGGTGAGATTGCCGAGCGTCGCGTTCAGCAGCCCGCCGACCGCGTCACCCGTGCGCGCCGAAACCGCTTCCGTCGCCCGGCTCAGAAGTGCGGCCAGCGGCACGATCGCCAGTACCGAGAGTATGAAGAGCAGCGTATGCGCCTCGGGTGCAGCCATCTCCGTCAGGATCACCACCGGCACGAAGACGAGGAGGGCGAGCAGCGGCATGCCGCGAAGCTCCGCAATCGCGGCGGCTAGGATGCCCGAGGGCCGCGAATGTCCGCCTGTCTGCTGAACGTTCTGCACAGCCGCCTCCGCCATATTTCGAAACGTCCCACGCTACGGCGCAGGCGGCCTTCATGCATTGACCGCGATCAAGCCTCGCGATGCCAGTGGCGGATTTTCAGTCTTTGCAGGGCGGCGTGATTGATCCTCTTCAATGCAGCCTCCGGCAGAGCTGCTATCGTGAAGCGAACGCCGCTCCACGCGGGCCGCATCCATCCCGGGAGGCACAGTGTTCGCCAAGCTTCTCCTCGCGACGGCACTGATTGCCGCCACGGTCGCCATCCAGGCAATCTTCATGGCTGCCGGCCTCAGGGTCTTCCGGCGCATCGACCCGCATTATCTGACCCGCCACGCCACTTTGGCGACCGTCGTCTGGGTCAGCTACCTGCTGGTGCCGATCATCCTCGACATCTGCCTCTGGGCGCTGGTCTATTATCTCATCGGCGCGCTGCCGAGCTTCGAGGATGCCGTCTATTTCTCCACCACCACCTTCACCACCGTCGGCTACGGCGACATCGTCCTCGGCCAGGACTGGCGCCAGGTCTCGGTCTTCGAAGCGGTCAACGGCTGGATCATCTTCGGCTGGGCCACAGCCCTCATCATGGCCATCATCCAGAGGCTCTATTTCCAGGAGGATGGAGAAAAGGGCAGGGGGTGACTGCCCCTTTCCTCCTGTCCAGGAAGAACGGGTTCCTACCTATCCACCAGCACCGAGCATTTCGCATGCCGCACCACGCGGTCGGCGGTGGCGCCGATGAAGTAGTTGGAGAAATCGGGGATGTGCGAGGCGACGATGATCAGGTCGGCGCCGTGGGTTTCGGCGGCCACCAGAATGCCGTTGGCGGGCGGGCCGCGGCCGATCTCGATGCTGGCGGGGATGCCGGTCTTCAGCCGCAGGGTTTCCAGCCGCGCCCGGCCGTCCTTCATGGCGTTCTCGACGAGTTCGGCCGGAAGGTCGATCGCCACATAGGTCGGCACGTCCTCGACGACATTCAGCAGAATGATCTCGCCGCCTTCGTCGAGCAGCGTCGCCGCCTTGCGCAGCGATTTCTCGCCGCGGTCGATACTGCCGATTTCGATGGGAACGAGGATTTTCTTGTACATGATCTGCTCCGGTATGAACTGCATCCACTCTACCGGAGGATAGATAAGGCGCTTTGATACGGATCAAGCGGCGGCGCCCACCGCGTCAACAGATGTTGAACGATTTATCCGCAAAAACCCGTCTTCTGCGAACAATCGGAATGCGCCATATAGCATGCAAGTACAGCGGCCGAGGGGACCATGAGATCATGAACCGGCGAACATTCCTCGAGCTTGCCACAGGCGGCGCCTTCGCCGCCACCGCCGGTACACCTTCGCAACTGATGGCGGGAGAGAGACTGATGACATCTGAGACTTCCTACGCGCTGACGCGCCCTGCCCATGTCGGCCATTCGCATCTGGTCGTGAAGGACCTGGCCGCCGTTTCCGGCTTCTACCAGTCGATGCTCGGCCTCAAGGTGATCGAAAAGACCGCGAGCGGCGAGGTGCTTGGCGTCGCCGGCCTGCCGCTTCTGACGCTGACGACGGATAGCAACGCGCAGACCGCGCCGCGCAACGCCGCCGGCCTGTTCCACACCGCCTTCCTGATGCCCGACCGTACCGAGCTTGCCCGCTGGCTGCGCCATGCCGCGCATAACAATGTCGTGCTCGACGGCGCTTCCGACCATCTCGTCAGCGAGGCGATCTACCTCTCCGACCCCGAAGGCAACGGCATCGAGATCTATGCCGACCGCCCGCACGACGTCTGGAAATTCCATCAGGACGGCCAGGTGGAAATGGCGACCAACCGCCTCGACCTCCAGGCGCTCTACGACAGTGCCCCTCAGGATAGCTGGAACGGCATGGCCGACGGCACGGCGATCGGCCATATCCATCTGCAGGTCGGCAACATACCCGAAGCCGACGCCTTCTACCGCGACGTCCTCGGCCTGAAGATCATGGCCCGCTATCCCGGCGCCAGCTTCTTCGCCACCGGCGGCTACCACCACCACGTCGCCGCCAACATCTGGAACAGCCGCGGCGCCGGCACCCGCAGCGAGACGATGACCGGCCTTGCCGACTACTCGCTGCACTTCAACGACAAAACCGCCCTCGACACCGCCAAGACCGCACTCGACAAGCTCGAGATCAAGACCGAAGCCCGCGACGGCGGCGTGTTCCTGAGGGATCCCTGGGGGATCGGGCTGACGCTGACGGCGTAAGCGCCTCGCACCTTGCCTTCAGAACTGAAGGGTCCGGCGCAGAATCGAGATCGTCTCGGCCACTGGCGGGCCCTTGATCGGCGGCGGGTCTTTGCGCTCGCAGAACTCGCGCCAGACGAAGAGCGTCAGCTCGGCGCCATCGGTCGGCGTCTCTCCCGGCCCATCCGCGAAGCGCTCGAGCACCCGGTAGCGCGCGTCGCTCCAGAAGAGCTCCTCGACCCAGCCATAGATCGGGATGGCATGAAAATGGATCGGATAGCCCGGCGAATGCCCGTAGCGGCCGATATAGACCCGCTCGGCGCCGAGGACATCGCTCAACGCTCGCTGCACCTTGGCAAAAACCATCCCCATCGCACTCAGCGCGTCGGCGGATAGGTCGCTCAGACTGTTGGTATCGGCAGTCGAACTGATCATCAGATAGCCTGGCAAGGCCGAATTGATCCGGTGGTTGACGCTCCAATCGGAAGTCCCGCCGATGAGATAGTCTGAAGGTATGGCGCTGGTCATGCCTGAGCTTAGCAGGCTGTCCGTCCAGACTGAAAGCCCACCCGGCCCACCCACTCCGTTGCAATTGCCGCCGATACCGCTAGCTTCCCCCTTGTGCCGCGGTGCTTTCGCGGTGCCGAGACGAGGAGGATGCGGGCCATGTGCCGGAATATCAAACCGCTGTTCAATTTCGATCCGCCGGCAACGGAGGCGGAGATCCATGATGCGGCGCTGCAGTTCGTGCGCAAGCTGAGCGGCAGCAACAAGCCCTCGAAGCGCAACGAGGCCGCCTTCGAGCATGCCGTACAATCGATCGCCAGATGCGCCGCCGAATTGCTGGAGTCGCTGGAAACCTCGCAGCCGCCGCGCGACCGCGAGGAAGAGGCCGCCAAGGCGAAAGCGCGCTCGGCGCTGCGTTTCGCCTGAGGAAAGCAATGCTCCGCAAAGATCGTTCCGGGCGCCGCCAAAACGCAGCATAACCATGCTTGAACGGATGCTAACGGAAGGCTAGGGATCGGCTGACACTCCTCATGCAGCAAGATCCTCCCTGATGTTTCCCTTCTCCGAAGCCGACCCTGTCAACCATTCCAGCCCCGTGCCTGAAAGCTCGGAGGTGGTCATCGTCGGTGGCGGGGTGATCGGCGTCAGCACCGCGCTCTTCCTGGCTGCGCGCAATATCCAGGTCACGCTCCTGGAAAAGGGCCGCATCGCCGCCGAGCAGTCGTCGCGCAACTGGGGCTGGATCCGCAAGCAGGGGCGCGATCCCGACGAGCTGCCGATCGTCATCGAGGCCTGCCGTCTGTGGCAGCAGCTCGCGGACGAATGCGGCGAGGATATCGGCCTCCGGCAGACCGGCGTCACCTATCTGGCGCGCACCGTCAAGGACATGGCGAAGTTCGCCAAGTTCATGCAGATCGCCGCTGCCCATGATCTCGATACCCGGCTTCTCGATGGCGCCGAGGTCGCCTCGCGGATCGGCGGCATGGCGCGCCGCTATGCCGGCGCGATGACGACGCCGTCGGATATGCGCGCCGAGCCCTGGCTCGCCGTCCCGGCGCTGGCGCGGCTTGCCGCCCGCAAGGGTGTCCGGATCATCGAAAACTGCGCCGTCAGGGCGCTCGATACCGCTGGCGGGCGCATCACGGGCGTCTGGACCGAAAGCGGCAGGATTTCCACATCGACGGTATTGGTCGCCGGTGGCGCCTGGTCGTCGCTGTTCCTGCGCAGGCATGGCGTCTCGATCCCGCAGCTCAGCGTGCGCGCCACCGTGGCCGCGACCGAGCCGCTGCCGGAATTTCATGCAGGTGCGGCGATCGAGGATGACATCGCCTTCCGGCGCCGGCAGGATGGCGGCTATACGCTGGCACCCGGCGGCAGCAACCTGCTCTTCGTCGGCCCCGACGCCTTCCGCAACGCCACCAGATATCTCCCGGCGCTGCTCGACCATCCCTTCGGCACGCGCTATCTCCCGGCCGCCCCCGCGGGTTTCCCCGACAGCTGGTCGACGCCGCGAGACTGGACGCCCGACAGCAAGAGCCCCTTCGAGCGCATGCGCGTCCTCAATCCGGCGCCCGGAGCGTCCGATCTCGCCTCGATCAGGCGCGGCTTCACCACACTCTTCCCGCAATTCAAAGACTTGCGCCTGAAGACGACATGGGCTGGGATGATCGATGCCATGCCCGATGTCGTGCCTGTCGTCGATCGCGTCAGTGCCATCGGCGGCCTGTTCGTCGCCACCGGCATGAGCGGCCACGGCTTCGGCATCGGCCCGGGCATCGGCCGCGTCATGTCCGATCTGATCCAGGGCAACGACACCGGCCACAGGCTCGACCGCTTCCGCTTCTCGCGCTTCTCCGACGGCAGCCCGATAAGGCTTGGTCCGGCGATCTGATCAGAGCTCCATGACCATCTCATGCCAGGCCATGCCGCCGTGATCGGAGGCGGAGGGCCTGGTGTAGCGATAGCCCATCCGGGCATAGAGCGGCACATGCGCCTCCTTGCACATCAGATGGATGGTCTTCTTGTCCATCGCCTTCATCCGCGCGATGAAATGCTGCATCAGGAGCTTCGAATAGCCCTTGCCCTGTTCGGCGGGATCGACGACCACGGACAGGATGACGGCGTTGGGCGCCGCGGGATCATGCCCGACCAGCTCCTTGAACGCCTCGTCCGACATGACGACCTCGAAGGCGCAGCCGCTATTGATGAAACCGGCGATCTTGCCGTCCGCTTCGAGAATGACGAAGCCCTCGGGATAGAGTGCGATCCGCGTCGCGATCTTCTCCAGCGTCGCCGCCTCGTCACCCTCATAGGCTGACGTCTCGATCTCGAAGCATCGCGCGGCATCGTCAGGGGTGGGCTGGCGGAAGGAGATTTCGGCAGGCATCGCGGCATCCATGTTTGACTGCCGCAGCCCTATCATGCGCGGATCGCCCCGTCAGCCTATTCCGCCGCCACGGCCATGGCCCGCGTGTCGTTCCGGTAAAACTTCGGGGCGCGGCCGGTGACGCGCTTGAAGGCGTTGGAGAAGGCGCTTTCGGAAGTGTAGCCGAGCGAGCGGGCGAGCGTCGCCACCTGCACGTCGTCTTCGCGCAGCGAGCGTTCGGCAAGCCGCATGCGCCATTCCGTGAGATAGGCGAGCGGCGCAATCCCGGCCACCTGCTTGAAATAGACGGCGAAGGTGGTGCGCGACATGGCGGCGGCGGTGGCGAGCTCTTCCAGCTGCCAGGCGCGGCCGGGCTCGGCATGCATCAGCCGCAGCGCCGGCGCGATGCGGCGGTCGCTGACGGCGCGCAGCAGGCCGGCGGAGAGCGAACCGGCATGATCGAGATGGGCGCGCAGCAGCTGCACGAACAGCAGTTGCGCCAGCTGCGCCGAGGCGACCGAACCGCCCGGCAGGTCTGCTGTCTGTTCCGAAACGATCTGCGCCACCACCCATTGCAGCACGGCCGCCTGCGGCGAGCCGGCCTTTGCGTGGATGAAGGGCGGCATGACATCGGTCAGCAGCGCGCCGCGCTCCGGATCGAGCCCGGCATGGCCGCCCATGATTTCCACATCGGTATCCGTGGTGAGCTGCTTGATGCGTCCGGCAAAGGTGGCAAACAGCGGCTTCGCCTCGACCGGCGTGAGCGACAGATCGGTCGAGAGCACGAAATCGCGGGTGGTGACCAGGAAGGTATCCCCGGCCTCCAGCCGCACGGGCCCGGCGCCGCCCTCGACATCCAGCCAGCAGCTTCCTTTCAGCAGCGCATAGAACTTGATCTGCTGCGGCCGGAACTGCAGCGACCAGGCGCCGCCGATCTTGAAGCCGCCGGAGATGACGGATTGCGCATTGGTGAGCGTCAGCAGGTCTGAAAAGGGATCGTTCGACATTCTCGAATTTTCGCGCATGTAATCGGAATTTACAAGTATTTGAAATTCGGCCGTCCGGGCGCAGTCTCCAGGCGCAATCACGAATGGAGAATGCATCATGAGCCTCAAGAAGCGCAAACTCGGCAGCCAGGGTCTGGAAGTCTCGGAAATCGGCCTCGGCTGCATGCCGATGAGCCAGTCCTATGGTCCGGCCGATCAGGACGAGGCGATCCGCGCGCTGCACCGGTCGATCGATCTCGGCTGCACCTTCTTCGACACCGCCGAAGTCTATGGACCGCACACCAACGAAGACCTGCTCGGCCGCGCCTTCAAGGGCCGCCGCAGCGCGGTGACGATCGCCACCAAGTTCGGCTTCAAGATCGTCGACGGCAAGCAGGTGCCCGGCGAAGTGACCAGCCATCCCGACAATATCCGCAGGGCGGTCGACGGCTCGCTGAAGCGGCTGCAGACCGATCATATCGATCTCCTCTACCAGCACCGCGTCGACCGCACCGTGCCGATCGAGGACGTGGCGGGCACCGTCAGCGAGCTCGTCAAGGAAGGCAAGGTCAAGTATTTCGGCCTGTCGGAAGCCGGTATCGCCAATATCCGCAAGGCCCACGCGGTCTTCCCGGTGACGGCGCTGCAGAGCGAATATTCGCTGTGGGAGCGCAATCTCGAGCCGGAGATCATCCCGGTCCTGCGCGAACTCGGCATCGGCCTGGTGCCCTTCTCGCCGCTCGGCCGCGGTTTTCTCACTGGCAAGGTGATGCGCGCCGAGGAATATCCGGAAAACGATCACCGGCATAACGACCCGCGCTACCAGGGCGAAAACTTCGACGAAAACGTCAAGGCCGCCGAAGTGGTTCACGCGATCGCCCGCGACAAGCAGGCAACCCCGGCTCAGATCGCGCTCGCCTGGCTGCTGCACAAGGGCGACGACGTCGTGCCGATCCCCGGCACCAAGCGCCAGAGCTATCTCGAGGAAAATGTCGGCGCCGCCGCCATCGCGCTCAGCGCCGCCGACATGAAGAGCCTCGACGCCGCGCTGGCACCGGAGAAGGTCTCCGGCGACCGCTACGCTTCCTGGATCATGCCGACGGTCGACCGGTAACGGAAAGGCCGGGCGCTGCGGGTTCGTCGCAGCGCTCGGCAAACAGCGTGTCGATCAGGTAGTCGACCAGCACCCGAACCTTCGGCGACAGGTGCCGGTTCGACGGCCAGATGACATGGAACTGCCCGGGGCCATCGATATGGTCGCCAAGCACGCTGCGCAGCGTCCCATCGGCAAGCGGCCGCCGCGCCAGAAAATCCGGCATGCAGCCGATGCCGAGACCTGCAAGCACGGCGCCCCGCAGCGCCTCCATATTGTTGCAGGTCATCAGGCCGGGTGGCGCCAGGGCCGCGCCGCCTGCCTCCATCAGCGGCCAGTCCTGGATCTTGCCGCTGTTTGGAAAGCGGAAGCGGATGGCGAGATGACCGGCCAGATCCTGCGGGACCTCCGGCGTGCCGTGTTTTTCGAGATAGCTTGGTGCGGCGCAGAGCAGCATCTGGAATGGCCTGAGCGCCCGCGACATGAGCCTCGAATCCTGCAAATCGCCGCTACGGATCGCCACGTCGACGCCTTCGTCGATCAGATCGACGATCCGGTCGTTGAAATCGAGATCGAGCTCGACTTCGGGATAGCGGCGGATGAATTCCGGCAGCACCGGCAGCAGCAGATGGTAGCTGACGAGCGGCGCGCTGAGCCGCAAGCGGCCGCGCGGCGTCGCCACCGCTGCTGCGAGCGAGGCCTGCGCATCTTCGAGATCGTCGAGCACGCGGCGGCAGCGCTCGTGGAACAGCCGGCCTTCCTCCGTCAGCCGGATGCTGCGCGTCGAGCGCTGGAAGAGCCGCACGCCAAGCTGCTTCTCCAGTGTCGTCACCGCCTTGCCGACTGCGGATGCCGACAGGCCGAGCACGCGGCCCGCAGCGACGAAACTGCCGAGATCGGCGGTTCTGACAAAGGCCGAAAGCCCGCTCAGCTGATCCATCTCATTCCATCCATTCGAGCGAATCTTTCCATTATGCCAGGAGAGATAGCGCGCTTATCGCATGATTGAAGCGAATTTATCCTGTTTGCGTTGCCGCCGATAGCCCTCCCACCTCAAGGCGGCACGCCCTCTCTTTCGAACAGGCGGAAAGCTCATGACCAAACCTGACATGTCCAAGCGGATCCTGGCGCTCGCCGGTGTCTGCTCTGCGGCCGCGGCAATGCCGCTCACCTTTACCGGCCCGGCAGTGGCGCTTCCGGCGATCGCCCATTCGCTCGGCGGCAGCCCGATCGCGCTGAACTGGGTGACCAATGCCTTCATGCTGACCTTCGGCAGCAGCCTGATGGCGGCGGGAACGCTGGCCGATACCTATGGCCGCAAGCGGCTGTTCCTCAGCGGGCTCACGGCCTTTCTGATCTTCTCCGTCTTGCTCGCCTTCGCCCCCGATATCCTCTGGTTCGATATCCTGCGGGCGCTGCAGGGGCTGGGGGCGGCCGCGACCTTCTCCAGCGGCATGGCCGCATTGGCGCAGGAATTCGAGGGCAATGCGCGGATGCGGGCCTTCAGCATCGTCGGCGCCAGCTTCGGCGTCGGCCTCGCTTTCGGGCCGATCGCTTCCGGGCTGATGGCCGAGAGTTTCGGCTGGCGGTCGATCTTCGCGCTGGTCGCGGTTCTCGGCCTGATTGCCTTCGTGCTCGGCGCAAACTTCCTGCACGAAACCCGCGATCCCGATGCCGCCGGCCTCGATTGGCCGGGCGCCGCAAGCTTCACCCTGGCGCTGGCACTCCTGACCTACGGCGTGCTCCTGGCGCCGGAGCAGGGCTGGACCAGTGCGCCGGTTGCCGCGCTGCTTGCAGGCGCCGCAGCGGTTCTCGTCGCCTTCTGGCGGATCGAACGCAGTGTCGCCCGCCCGATGCTCGACCTCTCGCTGTTCCGCTACCCGCGCTTCGTCGGCGTGCAGCTGCTGGCGGCCGCACCCGCCTATGCCTTCGTGGTGCTGCTGATCCTGCTGCCGGTGCGTTTCGTCGGCATTGACGGTATGAGCGAGGTTCAGGCCGGTCAGATGATGGTGGCGCTTTCCGGACCGCTGCTGGTGCTGCCCGTCGTCGCGGGCATGCTGACCCGCTGGTTCTCGGCGGCGATCATCTGCAGCGGCGGCCTGCTGATTTCGGCGGGCGGTCTGTTCTGGCTGTCGGCCACGCCGTCCTCCGATCCGGCGCTGCTGATCGCGCCGCTGATGATGATCGGCACCGGCATCAGCCTGCCCTGGGGCCTGATGGACGGGCTCGCCGTCAGTGTCGTGCCGAAGGAGCGGGCGGGCATGGCGACCGGCATCTTCAGCACCACGCGCGTTGCCGGTGAAGGCGTGGCGCTGGCTGTTGTTAGCGCCGTGCTCTCGGCCCTGATCGGCACGAGGCTCAGCGGCGATGGCGCCGCGGCCGCAGCGCAGCGGCTGGTGACCGGCGATCTCCGGGCCGCCGGCGCATTGATCCCCGGCATGACCGGCGAGGCGCTTGCCGCAACCTATGCGCAGGCCTTCAGCTCGCTTTTGACATTGCTTGCGGGCGTCACGGTCTTTACCGCCGTCGTCGTCATAGCCTTTCTCGGTCGCCGGCCGGCGGAGACGGGAGAGGCCGCCTGCGCCAGCCCTGCGGAATAGGGCTCACGCCGCCTGCACCCGGCGCAGGCCGATGCTGGCGGCAATGGCGAGCTCGGCCAGCGCTGCGGCGAGCAGGATCGAGAGAAAGACTTCCCGGCCGAGATGAACGAGCACCCATCCGCCCACGGCCGGGAAGCCGAAGATGCCGACGAAATAGGACATCACGAACCAGGTCAGCGCCGCATGGCGATAAAGCGGCTCGGTGTTGTTGACGGCCCAGGTCTGGATCACCGAATAGACGAGACCGTAGCCGATGCCGGTCAGGATCGCCGAGACGATCTGGAAGGCCGGATGGAGGCCGACGCCGAACATCGCGGCGACGCCAAGGCACATCGAGGTCAGCAGAGCCGAGGCAAGCTGCGCCTGCGGCAGGGTCGCCAGGAAGCGGGCAAGCAGCAGCCGCGCGGCAACGACGGTGACGGCATAGACGGCGAAGAAGGTTGCGGCGGTCGCACCCGTGCCCGCGACCAGCGAGGACTGGAAGGTCAGCAGGCCGGAGAAGACGCAGGCGCCGAGCGCCACCATCAGGATCGGCCGGATCGAGGCGCTGCGGGCAATCACGCCGATATCCCGCACCCAGGGGCGCAGCGCCGATGTTCGCTCACCGCCCGGCGCCATCGAGCCGAAGATCCAGAGCAGCAGCGACGCGGCAAGGCAGGCAGCGCCGACCAGCATGAAGGTCGCCTCGACCGAGAGCCCGGCCTCGCTCAGCACCAGATTGAGAATGACCGGGCCGCCGCCGATGCCGGCCATCTGGAAGGCGCCGAAGCGGGTGAACCAGAAGCCGCGATCGGCGTCGGTGACGCGCTCGGACAGCGCCATCGGCGCGCCGATATAGAACATTCCCCAGCCGAGCCCGATCAGGAAGCCGGAGACCAGCGGCAGGCCGAGACCGCCGCCCGCAGCAAAGGCGAGCAGCAGGAAGCCGAGCGCCACGGCAGCGCTCGCGATCGCGCTCATCCGCGCAGCATCGATCCGCCCGGAAAGCCAGCCGACCAGCGGCACGCCGGTAAAGGTCCCGGCCATGGCAGCGGCGAGTGTCAGCCCGGTATCGACATCGCTGCCGCCATGGGCGCGGTAATAGGCCGAAAACAGGAAAGTGGCGCCATAGCCTGCCGCAGCAAGCATGGTGCCGGTGAAGAGGAAGGGTGCAGCAGAGGGACGCATGGGCATTTCCGGAGAGCGATTGAAAGTGGTCCGATAAAAGTGAATAATCGATGGTATATCCAGAGCCACTTTGAGCCAGCCATGCAAGCCACTTCACTCCGCAAGATCAATGCCGCGAAGACCAGCGCCCGCACCCTGCGCCGCGAAAGCGCCGCCGCCGGTTTCCTGCCGGATATCGACGCATCCTCATCCGTTCCCGCCGTGCGCCAGCTCTATCTGCAACTTCGCGACGGCATCGTCGCGGGCGTGCTGCAGCCGGATCACCGGCTGCCCTCGACGCGCACGGCATCATCGGAATGGTCGCTGTCGCGCGGGCTGATCGCCGAGGCCTACGAGATGCTTATCGCCGAGGGCTATGCCGAGGGGCGGCATGGCTCCGGCACCTATGTCGCCTCCGGCCTGCCGCCGATGCCCACCGGAAGCACCGGCGCACGCGAGGCGGCCGACAACAGCGCGCGCCGCGGCATATCGACGGCGGCACGGCTGGCGATGCGCACCGATCTTGCGCCGCCCGCCCAGGTGGCCTTCGCCACCGGCCGGGTGATCCATGACGAGCGCACCGCCGGGCTCTTGAAGCGGCTCGCCCACCGCCATATCGATTACGCCAGCGACCGCTACCGCGATCCGCAGGGCGAACTTTCGCTGCGCCAGGCGGTGGCCGCCCATCTTGCGGCCTCGCGCGGCGTGCGCTGCGATCCCGGCCAGATCTTCATCACCTCAGGCACGCAGCAGGCGTTGGATTTCGCCATCCGCGTGCTCGTTTCGCCCGGCGAAACCGTGATGATCGAGGATCCCTGCTACCCGCCGGCGCGGCTCGCCTTCCTGCTGAACGGTGCCGCGATCACCGGCCTGCCTGTCGATGGCGAAGGCGTGATCACCGAGCACCTGTCGCTCTATGACGGCCCGGCACCGGCGGCGATCTACGTCACCCCGTCGCATCAATACCCCTCGGGTTCGGCCCTGCCGCTGGCACGGCGGCTGGAGCTGCTTGCCTTCGCGCAGGACCGCGGCAGCTGGATCATCGAGGACGATTACGACAGCGAATTCCGCTACGAGGGCCATCCGATCGCTTCGCTGCAGGGCCTCGATGCGACGCGCCGCGTCATCTATGCCGGCACTTTCAGCAAGGCGCTGCTGCCGGGCTTCCGCGTCGGCTATCTGATCGTGCCCGACGATCTCGTCGCCGCCTTCCGCGCCGTGCGCCCGATCATCGACCGCTTCCCGGCGCCGCTCCACCAGCTCATCGTCGCCGATTTCCTCAACGAGGGCTATTTCCCCGCCCATCTGCGGCGCCTGCGCGAAAGCCACCGCGCCGCCCGCGACAATCTCGCTCTCCTGTTGAAGGACCGGCTCTCCGACCACCTGATCGCCCCCGTCCCCGAACAGGGCATCCACTACACCGTCCGAAGCACGGGTACATGGACGGATGACCGGGCGCTCGCCGAAGCGGCGCTGAAAGGCGGCGTGGTCGTCATCCCGGTCTCGCCGATGCATGTCTCCGCCTCCAGCGAGCCGCGCCTTCTGCTCGGCTTCTCCGGTTTGACGGCTGCCGAGGCGGATGTGGCGACCGCGCGGCTGGCGAAGGTGTTTGCGAGCGTCGCAAAATAGCGTGCAAAACGAAACAGGCGTTGACCGAAGCCAACGCCTGCATCGCGCATCCGCAGGGAGTTTTCACTCTGGAACCAGGCCGGATGCACTACTGAATCATCTTACTGGATGACCTGGACCACCTTGCGGGTCTGCGGCTCGACGATGACGCGCTCCTGGCCCATCACCACATAGCCGTATTTGGGGTTCTCAGGCACCGGCGTCACCACGACATCGGCGGGCAGGGCCGCCCCCACCTGGACCGGCTGCTGCACCACGACGGTCTGCTGCGGAACCGGGGCCTGCTGGACATAGGTGACGACTTCGCGTGGCGGCGGATCGATGACGCCGCCGGCAATGCCGCCGACCACAGCACCGACGCCGGCGCCGACAGGGCCGCCGACGATGGCGCCCGTGGCTGCACCGCCGACCATGCCGGTGACGGCGCCGTCGGCATAGGCGGAAGCTGCGAAACACGTCATTGCTGCTGCGATAAGAACTGTTTTCATGACCAAATCTCCTTCTGTCTGGTGGGGTGGGAAAAGCCGCGGCAGCGAGTTTGTTCCGCATATCGGACTTTGGTCGGATAGGACGCGGCGGCGGCCGGGAGAGGCGGCAGAGATAGGACTTCGGTCCGATACCAGCGCGTTTCGAAAGCCCTATCTCATCAGCAGACCTTGTGCGCGCTGGCGACCAATCTATCGCACGACGAGGTTCGAGGGTTCGCCGTCGTCGCGCGTGGCGAACCCTCCTTTGATCTACCGAATGAAGGAGACGCGGATGGACAGGCTGGCACACATCGCCGAACTCTCGGGCGAGATCAGATCACGGCGCCTCTTCTGCGAATTCATCGAATCCGGCGGCCGGGTGATCGCATCGGAAAGCGACGGCGGCCCCTGGACGGACGTCACCGCCGCAACCGTTGCCCGCGAGTGCCGGCGCATCGAAGCGCTGGAGCGCACGCGGCGCAGGCTGATGCCGAAGGAGCCGACGCTTCATGACCGGGGCCGTTGAGGCGCCGGACCACCTGCTGCCGTATAGGCTGTCCACCGTCTTTCGTGGTCTCCACGCAACACCTTCGATCGCGCTGAAACCGCTGCGGAACCGAATCCGCCGATTTGCGTTTCCGTGGCGAAGCAATGGGGTTTCCGGGGACAGATCGACATGGGCATAGCCAACGGCATCCGCAAGCAGGCAAGGAAGATCGCGATCGGCGGCTCGCACAAGAGCGCCTGGGCCGAGACGCTTTCGGCAGCCACCGAACAGATGCCGCAGACGCCGGTTCGCCGGGTCGAGAAGGACGGTCTCGATATTTCGATGGCCTGGGCGATCATCGGCATTTTCGGCATTCTCGGGCTGGCCGCCGTCTATCAGATGTCGTTGATCCTGATACCGCTGACACTGGCGATCGTCGTCGGCATGATCCTCGGCATGCTCGCCGAGAAGCTGTCGCGCATGGGCGTGCCGCGCATCACCAATGCGGTGATCCTGTCGAGCTCCGTGGCGCTGGTCATCTTCCTGGTTTCCAATGCGCTGGCCGGGCCGGTGACGACGCTCCTCAATGAAGGGCCGGCCTTCATCGAGAAGACCACCGACCGGCTGATGCCCTATCTCGAAAAGATCCGCTGGCTGCACATCACCCCCGAGACCTTCCAGAGCGGGCCGATGTCGGCCGACAAGCTGCTCGAAAACACCGGCAACGTCTTGCATCTCGTCACCGCCAACCTGACGCCGGCGCTGGTGCAGGGGCTGATCTTCTTTGCCGCGCTGCTGCTCTTCCTGATCGGCCGGGTCAATCTCCGCAAGACGATCATCATGACCTTCCGAGAGCGGCCGCAGCGCCTCGCCGCGATCCGCGTCATCAGCTCGGTCGAGCAGGTGCTCGGCTTCTATTTCGCCACGGCGTCGATCATCTATGCCGGGCTCGGCGTGATCATGACGCTGATCGCCTGGGCAGGCGGGCTCTCGGCGCCGGTGCTCTGGGGCTTCTTCGCCTTTCTCTCGAGCTTCATTCCCTATCTCGGCATCACCATGATGACCTTCGCAGTCGCCGTTGCAGGCATTCTCACCCATGATGGCATCGTCATCGGCCTGCTGCCGGCCGCCTGCTTCTTCGTCGTCCACCTCTTGATGGAAAACCTGATCTTCCCGGCCGTCATGGGCCGTCGCCTGGAGATCAATCCCTTCGTCGTCTTCCTCGCCATCATCTTCTGGACCTGGATGTGGGGTGCGGTCGGCGCCATGCTGGCGCTGCCGCTGTCGCTGATCGTCATGACCATCGTCGACGAGCTGTTCCTCGAAGAGCGCGTCCAGCCGCAACTGCCGAAGTGAGGTGACCATGGGCGATGGCGTCGAATTCAATCCTGAAAGCCAGGACGCATTGCGCAGCGGCGCGAGCCCCTGGGGACGCGGTGCCCGCGGCCCGGCCTACGAGCCGCTGACGCAAAGCTACAAGACCGACGCGCTGGTCATCGGCGGCGGGATAACCGGCGCGCTCGCCGCCGAACACCTGACGGCCCGCGGGCTCTCGGTGATCGTCATCGACAAGGAAGAGCCCGGCCTCGGCTCGACCGCCGCCAGCACCGCCATGCTGCAATGGGAGATCGACAGCACGCTGACCGAGCTGGAGCATTACTACGGCTTCGAGCGGGCGGCGGGCATGTACAGGCGCAGCGCCGCCGCCGTCTCCGGCCTTGCCAAGCTGATCGCCGCCCATGCGCTGCCGTGCGGTTTCCAACCGCGGCAGACACTCTATCTCGCCCAGAACCATGAGGGCGCCCGCGATCTTTTCGAGGAGCGACAGCTGCGCCGCCGCGCCGGTCTGCCGGGTGTCTATCTCGAACATTGCGACCTCTTCACCCAGTTCGAGCTCGATCGCGATGCCGGCATTCTCTCGCCGGGTTCCGCCGAGGCCGATCCGCTGCAGCTCGCCTGGGGCCTGCTCGAAATCGCCATCGCCCGCGGCGCCATGCCGGTACGCGCCACCGTGAAGCGGCTGCACAGCGAGGGCGGCAAGGTCACCGCCGAGCTCGACGGTCCCTTCGTCATCGAAGCCGATACCGCCGTGCTCGCCACCGGCTATTCGATGCCCGAGATCGACATGCCGAAGCTGCACAAGGTGAGCTCCAGCTTCGCGATCGCCACCGTGCCGCAGGATCCGGCAACCCTCTGGCGCGACCGGGCATTGATCTGGGAGGACGCCCATCCCTATCTCTACGTGCGCACCACCCCCGACCACCGGATCATCGCCGGCGGCGAGGACGACGCCACAGTCGACCCCGACCGGCGCGATGCCGAGCTCGCCGGCAAGGCAAGCATCATCCGCGACAAGCTGCAGCGCCTCTGGCCGCAGGCCAACACCGAAATCGCCACCGCCTGGTGCGGCACCTTCGGCGAAACAGCCGACGGCCTGCCCCTGATCGGCCCGGTCCCCCGCCTGCCCAACGTCTACGCCGCCTACGGCTACGGCGGCAACGGCATCACCTTCTCCTTCCTCGCCGCCCAGATGATCGGCGCGATGGTGGCAGGCGTCCACCGCGACTGGTTCGACGATTACGCGCTGGATCGCGACGGGCCGGGGTTCAGGGGTTTTCGGGCTGGGGAATATGGGGTGGAGACGATGTTGCGGTAGGGCGCGCGTTTCACCCGGGGCCACCCCCCTCTGCCCTGCCGGGCATCTCCCCCACAAGGGGGAGATCCGCTGGGGGCGGGCACCCGGGCTACGTTGATTGGGCGAACGCATCTCTCTCCTACCTTGTCCATGTGACGAGCATAGAGACCCGGTGGTCGAGCGGCTCACCCCCAGGCGATCTCCCCCCTTGTGGGGGAGATGCCCGGCAGGGCAGAGGGGGGTGGCCTCACGGCACAACGACTAATTCGTCGTCTGATCATCCCCCAGATCTTCAGCATCCTGCAACCTGACAAACTCCACCCCGCGGGCCTTCAGATCGACGATCGCCTTGGCGACCCCGGCACCCGCAGCATGCGTCGGCTGATTGATATGCGAGATCACCACATCGCCATCCTTGGCCAAACCGATGCGCTTCTCCGTCACCGCGGCCCCGAGCAGCGACCCGCCATCGCCATTCACCGAATAACCGGCGATCTTGTAGCCCATGGCGCGGATCTGGGCGATTGCCGGAAGGTCGTATTTCGCCGTCGAGCCGCGGAACCAGTGCGGTGCTGCGATCCCGGCCGCCAGCATCGCATCGGCGCCGCCCTGGACCTCCTGATGTACGGCCTCGGGCGAACCCGCCGCCGCAATGCCATAGATCAGCGCCGGCTTGTCGACCGCCGGAATATGGTTCTGCCCGTGGTTCTCGAGCTCGAACAAATCGGGGTTCTTCAGGAACACCGCCAGCGCCTCCGGATTGCGCTTCAGCCAGCGCGCCGTGACGAAGATCGTCGCCGGGATGCGTTCGGAAACCAGCGTCGAAATGATCCGCTCATCGGCCTTGCCCATGCAGGCATCGAAGGTCAGCGCCACGCGCGGACGGCCGGGAACACCCGAGCGCACCACATGCAGCTCCGGCTCCACCAGCTTCGGCCCCTTGACCTTCGGCGCCGGCTTCGCGGCAGCGGGAGCGGCAGGTGCCACTGCGGGAGGCTCCGCCGCGGAAGCAGCAGAAGCAGCAGAAAGCGAGGCTGCAAGCAGCGCGGAAGCAAGAACAATACGGATCATGGGAGACGAGTTTCTATAATTTCGATGAAGGAATTCTATTCCGGCCGGCGAGGGATCGCGATGCGTCCTGATGCCGCTCGTATAGCGGCTGCCATCGCCGCTGTCCTGCCATATTCGCTCCGCCCGAGTTTAAGCCTCTAACACCTTGGTACCGGTTGCGCCGATACCCATTCGATGCCAGCATTGGCACCAACAGAAACGGGTGTGCGCAATGGCAGAGTTCAACGGGATCCGCTGGGCTTATGACAAATACGAGTTGATCGCTGACGGCATCGTCCATGGTGTCGGGCTGGCGCTGGCGCTCGTCGGCGCCACGGTGCTGATCTTCTATGCCACCGTCTGGAGTTCGCATGGCGAGCTGGCCGCGGCCTGGGTCTATGGCATTGGGCTCGTCATGACGATCGGCATTTCCTTCACCTACAATGCCTGGCCGGTTTCGCGCACCAAATGGTTCCTGCGCCGGCTCGACCATTCCTCGATCTTCATCCTGATCGCCGCAACCTACACGCCGTTCCTCGAAAGGGGCTCCGACGATCCGCTTCTGTTTTCGATGCTGATCGGCATCTGGGTGGTGGCGATCGTCGGCATTCTCCTGAAATGCGTCTTTCCCGGGCGCTACGACAAGCTGGCGATCCTGCTCTATCTCGCCATGGGCTGGAGCGGTGTGCTGGTGGCCGAGCCCGTCGCCTCGCGCATTCCCTTCGCCTCGATGCTGCTGATCGTCATCGGTGGCGTCATTTATTCGGCCGGCGTCATCTT
The DNA here is from genome assembly GCF_053522545.1 of Rhizobium sp. 21-4511-3d. Classification (NCBI taxonomy): domain Bacteria; kingdom Pseudomonadati; phylum Pseudomonadota; class Alphaproteobacteria; order Hyphomicrobiales; family Rhizobiaceae; genus Rhizobium; species Rhizobium sp. 21-4511-3d. Next base: position 187,047 of record NZ_JBNWCF010000001.1, read on the forward strand.
CCATGTCTGGGAGAAGCTGCGCTTCCAGAACGCCATCTGGCACGGCTTCGTCGTTGCCGCTGCCGCCGTGCATTATTCGGCGGTGCTCACCTGCTTCAGCATGGGCGCCTCCAATCTCTGATCAGGGCATGCGGCGCACCGCACTCAGCGGCAGTGCGGCGGTCCCGAGAGCGTCTTGACGAGATGCGCGACGATGGGATCGTAGAGCTTCGCATCGGCCTTCGGATAATCCAGCACGAAATAGCCGCCGGCACCCTGGCAGAGCGAGACCGCGCGCACATAGAGGATGCGGTCCTTGCGCGTGCCGGAATAGCTGGCCCAGCCCTTGGCCGATTTGTCGTAGGAGATTACCCAGCCGGCATCCTTGTCGGATTGCTTGCGCCTGGCGGTATCGTCGGCGAAATTCTCTTCGGTGAGATTGGCGCCGAAGACCAGAAGCTTCGCCTTGCCGTCCTTCGATTGCAGCGTCATGCCGTCGCCATTGTCGGCCTCGCTGACGGCGGCGAAATCGCCGGGCAGGTCGATCACATAGCCGAAGCGCGGATTGGCATAGGGCTTCCAGTCGGCGGCCAGCGCAGGCGAGGCGGCAAGAAGCAGCAGGAGAGCAAGGGACAGGCGCATCGTATCCTCCGGTCAGGCGCCGGAAACTAGCGCAAACCGCGCCGCCGGTCGCGGCAAATCTATCGGGTTTACATCGCCTGGGCGCCAGCGTATCGCTGCCCTATATTTTGCCGAAATGGAAGAAGACATGACCGACGCCGTCACCATCCGCGACGCCACCGAAGCCGACCTTGCCGCGATCCGCGATATCTACAACCACGCCGTCGAACACACGACGGCGATCTGGAACGAGACCGTCGTCGATCTCGACAACCGCATCGAATGGTTCAAGGCGCGGCAGGCGAGGGGCTTTCCGGTTCTGGTCGCCGAGCGCAATGGCGCGATCGCCGGCTACGCCTCCTATGGCGACTGGCGCGCCTTCGACGGCTTCCGCCACACGGTCGAGCATTCCGTCTATGTCGAGAAGGATAATCAGGGCGCCGGCATCGGCAAGCTCTTGATGCAGGCGCTGATCAAGCGTGCCGGTGAAAACGGCATCCACGTCATGATCGCCGGCATCGAGGCCAACAATGCGGCATCGATCGCCCTTCACGAAAAGCTCGGCTTCCGCAATGGCGGCACCTTCTTCGAAGTCGGCAAGAAATTCGGCCGCTGGCTGGACCTGACCTTCATGGAACTGAGGGTGCCGAATTGACCCTCGTCGTCCTCACAGGCGCCTCGGGCGCAGGCAAGACCGCGATCTCGGATCTGATCGCCGCGGAGCACGGCGCGGACATCGACATCCGCTTCTTCGATTCGATCGGCGTGCCGCCCGTCGAGGAAATGAACGCGCTGTTCGGCTCGCCGGCCGGCTGGCAGCAGGCGATGACGGCGGAATGGATGGCGCGGCTCGCCGGAACCATGCAGCCCGGCCGCCCGGTCTTGTTCGAGGGCCAGATGCGCATCGGCTTCGTCGTCGATGCCGCAGCCGCCATGGGCCTTGCCTGCCACATCATCCTCGTCGATTGCGACGACGCGACCCGGCGCCACCGCCTGACGTCCGATCGCAACCAGCCTGAACTCGCCAATGACGACATGATGAACTGGGCCGCCTTCCTGCGCCGCGAGGCTCAATCAGCAGGATGCGAAATCCTCGACACATCGAACCTGCCGATCGCCGAGGCCGCGGCGATCGTTCTCCAGCGCCTGCGCGGCAGCTGAGCTTTTACCGTCCCGCTTCGAACACCATGGCGTGCCCGTTGATGCAGTAGCGCAGCCCTGTCGGCGGTGGTCCGTCGGGGAAGACGTGGCCGAGATGGGCGTCGCAATTGGCGCAGCGGATCTCGGTGCGCACCATGCCATAGGTGGTGTCGCGGTGCTCGGTGATCGCCTCGGGCGATACGGCCTCGAAATAGCTCGGCCAGCCGCATCCGGCATCGAATTTGGTATCGGAGCGGAACAGCGGCTCGTTGCAGCAGACGCAGCTGTAGAGCCCCGTCTCGAAACTATCCCAATAAGGCCCGGTAAAGGCCCGCTCGGTGCCGTGATGGCGGGTGATGCGGTATTGCTCGGGTGTCAGCTGAGCTTTCCACTCGTCATCGGTCCTGTGAAACTTCGCAATGTCGATATCGGGCATGGGGGCTTGCTCCTTCGGCGCCAAAGAAGACAGATTTTCCGACGCCGCGAATGTGGAGCGGAAATTGGGCGGTATCAAGAGTGATGCGTCTATAGCCTGAAAGCTTTAGTCCGTTTTGCCGGTTTGCGGGCGTTGGCGCTTCTCCGGTATTCTCCTTGCAACGGGGAGTACCAGGGGGGACTTCGACGTGCTGACCATCCTCGCTTTCGCAATCTACGCCGCCATCTCGGCCGCCTGTTTTCTGATCACCTTTCTGGAGGGCTGGGCGGAGCATGATCGCTACACGCCATCGCGGATCGCCGGCCTTGCCGCCTGCATCGTCTGGCCGCTGATCCTCCTCGCGCCATTGGTGCATGCCGCTCTCGGCCCGCGCTTTGCCTGTGCACCCATCCCGAAAAGGCTTGAGGCCCGGCGCCGATTGACCTAGGTCTTGGAAACGCATCCGGTTTTCCGGATTTCCGAGGGGTTTCCATCAAGGAGAGCATATGGCCGGTGTCACGGGTCTGACATTTCTTGCCCTGTGCCTGCCGTTCATCGGCGCCCTTGCCGCACCCTTTGCCGTCAGGCTGTTCGGCGCCAATGCCGCCTGGCTTCTCGCGCTGTTCCCGCTGCTCTCTTTTCTGCATTTCCTCGGTTTCCTGCCGGAGATCGCTGCCGGTGAAGTCGCGACCGGCGGCTATGTCTGGGTGCCCAGCTACAATCTCAGCTTCTCCTGGTTTCTCGACGGGCTGTCGCTCACCTTCGCGCTGCTGATCACGGGCATCGGCACGCTGATCGTGCTCTATGCCGGGGGATACCTGAAGGGGCACAGGGATCACGGTCGCTTCTTCTCCTTCATCTTCCTGTTCATGGGCTCGATGCTGGGGCTGGTCGTGTCCGACAGCTTCCTGATGCTCTTCATCTTCTGGGAGCTGACCTCGATCACCTCCTTCCTGCTGATCGGCTTCGACCACGAGCGCGAGGCGGCGCGAAGGGCAGCCCTGCAGGCGCTCGTCGTCACCGGCGGCGGCGGCCTCTGCCTGCTCGCCGGCCTGCTGTTCATCTGGAACATCACAGGCGTCACCCAGCTGTCGCTGATCATGGAAGCGGGCGATCTGATGCGCGAGAGCCCGTTCTATCTGGCCACACTGCTCCTCGTCCTCGGCGGCGCCTTCACCAAGTCGGCGCAGTTCCCGTTTCACTTCTGGCTGCCGAACGCCATGGAAGCGCCGACGCCGGTCTCCGCCTATCTGCATTCGGCGACCATGGTGAAGGCAGGCGTCTACCTGCTCCTGCGCCTTCATCCGCTGCTCGGCGAAACGCCGGCCTGGGAAATCCTGCTGCCCTTCTTCGGCGGCATGACGCTGGCAACCGGTGCCGCGCTCGCCATCCGCCAGACCGACCTGAAACTGAAGCTCGCCTATACGACCGTCTCCTCGCTCGGCCTGCTGGTGCTGCTTGCCGGCTTCGGCTCGGAATATGCCATCGAGGCGGCGGTGCTCTATCTCGTCGCCCATTCGCTGTTCAAGGGCGCGCTCTTCATGGTCGCCGGCATTCTCGATCACGAGACCGGCACGCGCGATATCACCCGGCTGAGCGGCCTTGCCTCGGCCATGCCGCTGACCTGCGCCGCCGCCCTGGCCGCCGCCTTCTCGATGGCCGGCCTGCCGCCCTTCTTCGGCTTCCTCGCCAAGGAGGAGATCTATGCGGCGCTGGCGATCGGCGACCTGCGCTCGATCGTCTTCACATCGGTCGCCGTCTTCGGCAACGCGCTGATGTTCGCGATCGCCTTCGCCGTCGGCCTGAAGCCTTTCATCGGTAAACGCTCGGAAACCCCGAAGCGGCCGCATGAGGCGCCCGTTCTCCTGTGGATCGGCCCGGCTCTGCTGGCATTGCTCGGCTTCGTCGCCGCCATCTTCTCCGCCTCCGCCCACCGCTATATCTCGACGCCGATGGCCTCCGCCGTCGCGCACCGGCCGGTCGAGATCACCATTTCGCTGATGCCGCATGTCGGCGTGCCGCTGCTGCTGTCGGTGCTCACCATCGCGCTCGGCATCGCCATCTATTTCCAGCTCGACCGCAGCCGCCGTCTCGCCGATGCCTTCTTCCGCGCTGCCGGTCCCGGCCCGGGTACGGGTTTCGACATCTTCATCTCCGGCCTCGTGCGCCTGGCGCACCGCGTCACGGGCATCCTGCAGCCGGGGCGCCTGGAAATCTATGTGACGGCGACCTTCATCCTGCTTGCCGCCATCCTGCTCGTGCCGCTCTATCTCTATGGCGAACTGCCCTCCGGCATCGCCTGGCCGGATCATGTCCGGCTGCATGAATGGGCGGTGCTGCTGCTGGCGGTGATCGGCCTTGCCGCCGTGCTGACCGCCCGCGACCGGCTGACGGCGATCGCCGCGCTCGGCATCCAGGGCCTCTCGGTCGCGCTGATCTTCCTGATGTTCGGCGCCCCGGATCTCGCCTTCACGCAGTTCATGGTCGAGACGCTCGCGGTCGTGATCCTCGCCCTCGTGATGACGCGGCTGCGGCTGTCGCCGACCGACCGCCGCCCGCGCGGTCAGCGGCTCCTCGATGCCGCGATCGCGCTCGCCTGCGGCCTCGGCCTGACGCTGCTCCTGCTCCGCGCCACCTCCGGCCGCTTCGACACGGCGCTCTCGGATTTCTTCAACACCTATTCGAAGACCATCGCCCACGGCACCAATGTGGTGAACGTCATCATCGTCGACTTCCGCGGCACCGACACGCTCGGCGAAATCGCCGTCGTCGCCATCGCCGCCCTCGCCATCATCGCCCTCATCCGCATGCGCGCCGGCACCGAACGCAAACTGGCGCCGCCGGATCCGAAACAACCGGGGAGGGGGACGTGATGATGGCCTCAGTTCTTCCCTTCTCCCCAGCGGGGGTCCGAAGGACGGGTCGAGACCGGCGGCTCGACCCCGGTAGGTGCCCGATAGGGCGGATGAGGGGGCCGCTGGCTCGGCGCGCACCATCTCGTCCGCAACCGTTTTACCGCATGGCCCCCTCATCCGACCCTGCGGGCCACCTTCTCCCCGAGGGGAGAAGGGAAGGCAACAGGGAGGCCCGCCCATGAACACGCTGATCTTCCGCACCATCGCCCCGTTCCTCACAGCCCTGATGCTGCTTTTTTCCGTCTTCATCCTGCTGCGCGGCCATAACGAGCCGGGCGGCGGCTTCATCGGCGGGTTGATCGCGGCCTCGGCGCTCGCGATCTATGGCATCGCCAATGGTGTCCCGGCGGTGCGCCGCGCCATCCGGTTCCACCCGCTCGCCATCGCCGGAGCAGGGCTCTTAATGTCCTCGGTTGCCGGCCTGATTTCCATCTTCGCCGCCGTGCCCTTCATGACCGGGCTCTGGATCTACCCTGTGATCCTCGGCGTCGAGGTGCCGCTCTCTTCGGTGATGCTGTTCGATTTCGGCGTCTATTTCGTCGTGCTCGGCGCCATCACCGCCATTGCCCTGACGCTCGAGGAAAGGGAGGTGGAGTGATGGAGCCGTTGCTTGCCGTTCTCTCCGGGCTGTTCTTCACCGCCGCCATCTATCTGATGCTGTCGAAATTCTCGATCCGCATCATGCTGGGGATCGCCATCCTCGGAAACGGCGTCAACCTGCTGCTCTTCACCGCTGGCCGCCTGACCCGCGAGGTGCCCCCGATCATCCCCGCCGGTCTCGACACGCTGCCGCAGGGTGCGGCCAATCCGCTGCCGCAGGCCCTGATCCTGACGGCGATCGTCATATCCTTCTCCTTCCTCGCCTTCCTGCTGGTGCTGACCTACCGCGCCTACCAGGACATCGGCACCGACAATACCGACGAGATGCGGCTTGCCGAGCCGCGCGACGAGCCGGTTCCGCCGGTGGGGTATTGATGATGGGTGTTGTGCGCATCGAAGGCCCTCTCTGCCCTGCCGGGCATCTCCCCCACAGGGGGGGAGAAGACTCGTGGCGGGCTCACCACTCCCTTATCAAGCAGGGCGCCGGCTTCACGCTTTCGGATGACTGCCGGGCGAGCGGACGCGCCCAGCGTTTCTCCCCCCTTGTGGGGGAGATGCCCGGCAGGGCAGAGAGGGCCTTTTTCCAGGCCACAACGCCGCGAGAGGCGCGCTGATGGCGACCCCCACCACTGCAATCGACCTCTCCACCGCCATGCTCACCGCCCCCGTTCCGGCGGGCCACTGGCTGGTCATCCTCCCCGTCGCACTTTGCATCGTCCTCGGCGCCCTGCTGCTGACGCTGCGCGCCCATGTCCGCCTCCACGCCCCGATCGCCGTGATCGGCCTCGCGGCCCTTGTCGTCATCGACGCGATGCTGCTGCAGAAGGTCATCGCCGAAGGGCCGGTCACCATGGTGATGGGCCGCTGGCTGCCGCCGTTCGGCATTGCCTTCACCGCCGATCTCTTTGGGGCGCTGATGGCGCTTGCGGCGGCGATCGCAGCACTGGCTGGCAGCCTCTATGCGCTTGCCGATACCGATGCCGGGCATCGCCGTTTCGGCTTCTTCCCGCTGCTGCTTCTCCTGATGGCCGGTGTCAGCGGCGCCTTCCTGACGGGAGACGTCTTCAATCTCTATGTCTGGTTCGAGGTGCTCTTGATCTCGTCCTTCGGCCTGCTGATCCTCGGCTCCGAGCGCCGGCAGATCGACGGCGCGATGAAATATGCGGTGCTGAACCTGATCGCCACGACGCTGTTCCTGACGGCCGTCGGCTATCTCTACGCCATCTTCGGCACGCTCAACATGGCGGACGTGGCGCAGAAGGCCGCAAGCCTGCGCGACAGCGCGCCGCTGGTGACGCTCGCCGCACTCTTCCTCTTCGCCTTCGCCATGAAGGCCGCCGCTTTCCCGGTGAATTTCTGGCTACCCGCCTCCTATCACACGCCGCGCATCGTCGTTTCCGCGCTGTTCGCCGGTCTGCTCACCAAAGTCGGCATCTACGCGCTGATCCGCGTCATGGTCATGCTGATGCCGGTCGAGCGGGAAGAACTCAGCCTGCTGATCGCCGTGCTCGGCGCCGCAACGACGCTCGCCGGTGCGCTTGGCGCGCTGGCACAGACCGATATCCGCCGCTTGCTCGGCTATGTCGTGATCTCAGGCATCGGCAACATGCTGGTCGGCATATCGATCGGCACGCCGGGCGGCGTCAGCGGCGCGATCTTCTATGCGCTGCATTCGATCGTGCTGATGGTGGCGCTCTATTTCGCCGCCGGCATTGCCGGTCGCCTCGGCGGCAGCTTCTCGCTGGCGTCGCTCGGCGGGCTCTACCGGGCGCGCGGCTGGTTTGCCGCCGTCTCGCTCATCCTGTTCTTCGCCGCCTCCGGCCTGCCGCCGTTTTCCGGCTTCTGGCCGAAGCTGATGCTGGTCAAGGCCTCGCTCGATGTCGGCGCCTGGTGGCTGGCGGCATCGCTGCTGGTCGGTGGCTTCCTCACCACCATCTGCTTCGGCCGCGTCTTCCTGCTCGCCTATTGGCGCCCGGCCGGCGAGGCGGCCGCACCCGCCGCAATCGGCTGGACCATGACCGTGCCGCTGCTGCTCCTGACCGCGCTCGTCGTCGCCTTCGGCATCCTGCCGGAACAGCTGCTGTCGCTGACGCAATCGGCGGCCGAAAGCCTCGCCGATCCCTCCGCCTATATCCACTCCGTCTTTCCCGGAGGCGTGCCATGATCGCCTTCCTCTTCAATCTGCTGCTCGCCATCGCCTGGGCCGCCGTCTCCGGCAGCGCCTCGCCGCACAATCTGCTGCTCGGCTTCGTGCTTGGCGCCATCGCGCTCGCGATCGTGCGCCAGTCGATCGGCCGCGGCGCCTATGTCTTCCGCGCCGGCCGCATCGTGTCGCTGGCGCTGCTCTTCCTGAAGGAACTGGCGCTCTCGGCCTGGACGGTGGCGCTCACCGTCCTCAAGCCGAGGATGGATATCAAGCCCGGCATCTTCGCCTTTCCGCTCACCGTCGACCGCGATTTCGAGATCACGCTGCTCGCCAATCTCATCACGCTGACGCCCGGCACGCTCTCCGTCGATGTCAGCGACGACCGCCGCACGCTCTATGTCCACGCGCTCGACTGCTCCAACCCGCAGGCCGCCCGCAAGGCGATCGCCGAGGGCTTCGAGCGCAAGATCATGGAGGCCTTCCGTTGATGGAACCGTCAGCCATCGTCGCGCTCGCCGCCAATATCGCGCTCGCCGTCCTCGGCCTGGCGCTGCTCTTGACCGCCTGGCGCATCATCGCCGGGCCGACGCTATCGGACCGGGTTGTCGGCCTGGATATGCTGACCGGCATCGCCATCGGCTTCATCGCCGTGGTCGCGGTCAAGACCGGCTTCACGCTCTATATCGACATCGCCATCTCGCTCGGCCTCGTCGGCTTTCTGGCCACCGTCGCCTTCGCCCGCTTCGTGCTGTCGCGCGGCGAGCAGCAGGCGCCGCCCGCCGTCAAAAAGTCCAAGCCCAAGGGCAAGCCGAAGCGCAAGACCGCCAAGCCGGGGAGGGCAGGCTGATGGAATATGCGATCGCGATCCTCGTCTCGCTTCTGATGCTCGGCGGCGCCTTTTTCGCGCTCGCTGCGGCGATCGGCGTGCTGCGTCTGCCCGATCTCTATTCGCGCATGCATGCGGCGTCCAAGGCTGGCACAGTCGGTTCGGGACTGCTGCTTCTGGCGGCCGGCACCTATTCCGGGGAATTTGCAATCTTTGCGCGAGCGCTAGCCGGCATCGTCTTCCTTCTACTGACCGCTCCGGTTGCCGCGCACCTCCTGGCGAAGGCCGCGCATGCGACCGGGCACAAATTGTGGGACGGTTCCGTACGTGATGAGATGCGCAAACGATGAGAGTATAAAATACAGGGCGTTAAGCAGTTTTACGCAAATTTTGCCTTCGCTTATGGACTAAAGTCGGGTGCTTGCTTGCAAAATCTTAATGTGCGTCGATTTTTTACGTAGAAATCACGCAAATAAGAATTGGACTTTCGGTAAAACGATGATAATTGAATTGCAAGTAGAGTTCTGATTTCGAATTAGAATCGTTTCGCTTTTCCATCCTTAACATTGATATCCAATGTCTAATTAGGGCTGCGGTCGAAGAGTGCGACGGTATGATTCGGATTCAGGCAGTATTGGGACAGAATTCGGCGGCAAGAATCTAGGGGTGGATTCGCGTTTTAGGACATGCTGCCTTAGGCTGGACTTCTGCTGTTAGCCTCTACGAAGGCGATCTTTTTGCTTCTCGAAGCATAGATCATCCATGCATGCGAACAGGAGAAACAAAATATGACGGATACCGCGACCGGCACTGGGCCGGAATTGCTGGTAGAGCTGACGGCCGATATCGTAGCGGCCTATGTCAGCAATCATGTAGTCCCGGTCACCGACTTGGCCAATCTGATTTCCGACGTGCATTCCGCCCTTAGCAACACGTCCGTGCCTCAACCCGCCGCAGCGATCGTAGAAAAGCAGAAGCCTGCTGTTTCTGTCCGCAAGTCCGTTCAGGACGAGCAGATCACCTGCCTGGAATGCGGTGGCAACTTCAAGTCCCTGAAGCGCCACCTGATGACCCATCACAGCCTTTCGCCGGAAGAATACCGCGAAAAGTGGGATCTTCCCGCCGACTATCCGATGGTCGCTCCCGCCTATGCCGAAGCGCGCTCGCGCCTCGCCAAGGAAATGGGCCTCGGCCAGCGCCGCAAGCGCGGCCGCGGCTGATATCAGCGCGCTGTCGATGCCAAGAGCCGGGCTCCCGCCCGGCTTTTTTCGTTTCCGGATGCCGTTATGCCGCGAGCGCCGCTTCGGCCGGCCGCCGCCCGCGCAGCAGGCAGAGCATGACGATGGCCGAGAGCGAGCAGAACAGGCAGAGCGACAGCACCGCGCCATTGCCGTAATTGCTCATCAGCCAGATGAGAACCGGCGGTGAGGCGGCCGAAATCCAGTTGAGTGGCAGCGCGATCCGCGACAACGCCCTGGCAAATTCTCCCTTGTCGTAAAACACCAGCGGGATCGTCGAGCGCGCCACGGCGAGAGCGCCGCTGCTCGTGCCGTAAAGCACCAGGAAGACGCCGACCGCGACCGGCGAACCCTGCACCGCAAGCAGGATCAACAGCGACAGGCAAAGCATCGCCGACGAGCCGATGCCGATTGCCACCCCATCCCATTTGTTATCGGCGACGAAATTCACGCCGCGCGCCGCGATCTGGATGATGCCGAGCGCCGAGCCGAAGGTCAGCGCCTGCGCCGCACTCAGGCCTTCGCCTTTCAAGAGCTCGATCAGCACCGAACTGAAGCCATAGGTGATGAAGGCATTGAAGACGATAGCCGCCACGATCAGCACGAAGGTCCGGTCATAGCTGCGCGCCGCAACGGGCGCCGCCGTCACGCCCGAAGGGGCCGCCTCGATGCGTCTGCGCGGCAGGCCGAAGATGTAAAGCGGCAGGCAGACGACAGCCATCACAAGCGCATAGACCTCGCAGGCGCCCCGCCAGCCGATCTCCGCCTCCAGAAACGAGGTGAGCGGCCAGAAGATCGTGCTCGACAGGCCGGTCACCAGCATCAGCGTACCGATCGCCCGCGCCGCCTTGCGCCCGGCAATCTCGTTGAGCAGGATATGCGCCGGCATGGTCAGGCTGGCACTGCCGGCTGCGCCGACGATCAGCCATCCCAGGAAATAGCCGGCCGGCGAATGCGCCAGCGACAGGAGAAGAAGCCCGACCGCCGACCCTGCCGTCCCGGCAATCATCACCGGCCGCGCCCCAAGGTTCGCAAACACCCGCGACAACAACGGCGAACACGCCCCCATCATCACATAGAAAACCGTCGTCCCGGCAAAGACTTCAGGCATCCCGATCTGAAGATCCGCCGCCATCTGTGACGCTGCGACAGCCGGAAATCCGACGGCGCCCCAGCCGATCAGCTGGGCGATGGAGAGAACGGCGAGGGGAAGGAGAATACTGGTCTCGGTATGGTCTTCGGTCATCAATGGTGTCCGGTCTGCAATTGCAAATCATTAGCAAGTGAAGTGTATCGGTTTGATGACAAGGGAGGGTGGGGTGAGGGGGAGGAGCGAGAGGTGAGTGGGAAGCGTGGAGAGCGGAGAAATTTACATCTCGATTCCCTGTCGCGATGTTCCGGGCGGCTGTGCCTGACGGAGTCGATAGCTTGTACGATGCCTCGCCCACCGCCCTTCACCCGGAGCCCCCTCATCCGCCCTTCGGGCACCTTCTCCCCGCTGGGGAGAAGGGAGGTCGCTACCGGCGCTCCCTTGGGCTACCAGCAGATGGGATCGTCCCTTCTCCCCCGCGGGGAGAAGGTGCCGGCAGGCGGATGAGGGGGCCACACCCAACACCTGTCTCACGACGGTATCCTTCCCGTCTCACGCAACCTCACCCACCCCGCGCATACCGCGCCGGAGGCACCCCCGCATAGCGCGCGAAGGCAACGCTGAACGTGCTCGCCGAGCCGTAGCCGACGCGCTCCGCCACCTCGTCCATCCCCATCTCCCGCCTGCGCAGTAGCTGTTTCGCCAGCGCCATCCGCCAGGCGAGCAGATATTCCATCGGCGCCACGCCGACGACGCGCTGGAAGCGGGCGAAGAAGGCGGAGCGCGAAAGGGCTGCTTCCGCGGCAAGATCGGCCACGGTCCAGGGGTGGGCCGGGCGCGCATGCAGCGCGTGGAGGGCGGCCGCCAGGCGCTCGTCGGCAAGGCCGCGGCTGAGGCCGGGGGCATCCGTCGTTTCCGTGCCGGATCGCAGGGCCTCGATCAGCAACACTTCGAGCAGCCGCTCCAGCACCAGTTCGCGGGCCGGCCGCCGCTCCCGGGTTTCCTCGCCGACCAGCTGCATCAGCGTCGCCAGCCGCGGCTCGCCGCGAACGATGACGACTTCGGGCAACAGCGACACCAGCAGCGCCGCATCCGGCGCGCCGAAGCTGCAATGGCCGATCCGCATGCGCAGATCCGCCGGCCCTTCGAGGCGCCCGGCGCGAAAGCGGCCGTCGCTCAGCTGCGCCGGGATCGTATCCGGCAGATCGGCTGTTCCCTCGAGGCTTTCGTTCACCAGCTCGCGCATCGCCGGCACCAGCACGAAATCGCCGGCCTCCAGGATGAACGGCGGATCGTCTCCGAATCTGACGCGGCAGGCGCCTTCGAGGATGGCGCAATAGAACGGCTCCCCCGTCGCCTCGCGGTGAATGCGCCAGGCGCCGGCGCATTCCACCAGCTTGGAAAAGCGCGCCGCCGGCTGCAGCAGGGTGACGATGTCGGCAAGCGGATCGATGGTCATGATCAGGACTGACGCTAAAGAAATGGAGACTTCAGACTATAGAAGGTCTTGATCCCGGTCACTAGCATCACGGCATTCCTTTTCACATGGAGATGTCTATGCCTACGATTTTGATCACCGGTTGCTCGTCCGGCTTCGGCCTGGAGACCGCGAAACTCTTTCTCGAACGCGGCTGGGACGTCGTCGCGACGATGCGCACGCCCGCGGCCAGCCTGCTCCCGGCGTCCGAGCGCCTGCGCGTCCTGGCGCTCGATGTCACCGATCCCGCAAGCATCGCGGCGGCGGTTGCGAGCGCCGGTCCGGTCGATGTGCTGGTCAACAATGCCGGTTTCGGCGCCCCGGCGCCGATCGAGCTGACCGACCCCGAAACGGCGCAGTCGCTGTTCCAGACCAATGTGATCGGCACGCTGGCGATGATCCAGGCGGTGCTGCCGCAGATGCGCCAGCGCCGGGCGGGCGTCATCGTCAACGTCACCTCGACGGTGACGGTCAAGACACTGCCGGTCATCGGCGTCTACCGCGCCAGCAAGGCGGCGGTGAACGCGCTGAGCGAATCCCTCGCCGTCGAAGTCGCGCCCTTCGGTGTGCGCGTCCATATCGTCCTGCCCGGCCGCTCGCCCGAAACCCGCTTCGGCCAGAACGCCCGCCCGCATCTGCGCGGCGCCGATGATCCCGATTACGCGCCGCTGCTCCAGCAATTCGTGAAAAGCGTGCAGGAAGACACCGGCCCGGTGACCCATGCGCCGGATGTTGCTGCAGCCATCTGGCGCGCCGCCACGGATACCGCCGCGCCGCTGCGCATTCCCGGCGGGGCGGATGCGGAGATCTGGATGGCCGAAGCGGGGTTGTAAGTTGACCGATTGAGCGTCTCACCCACGGCCCCCTCATCCGCCCTACGGGCACCTTCTCCCCGCTGGGGAGAAGGGGACTCGCGGCCTGCTCCGATTTTCCCTTCTCCCCTCGGGGAGAAGGTGCCCGTAGGGCGGATGAGGGGGCTCCACACTCGAGTCCTGCCGCGACCGAAGTGAATAGGAAAATAATCCACAAACCCTTTCAACACGTTAAGCCACAACCACCCCAAAATCCGCCAATCATCTCCCACCCCACTCTTCCCGCCCCGTCAATCTTCAGCTACGGTATATGAATTAATTCCTATTACCCAGGAGTTTTCAAATGCCGCTCAATCAAATCCCTTTACCCCGCCACCGTCTCGAAACCGCGCTCCGTCCGCTGATCGACGACGAGCCGCCGGCGCCGCCTCCGCCTCCGCGCCCGCCATCGGTCTCACTCCCCATCCGCACCGTCTGCCGCATCGCCCAGAAGATCACCGCCGAGATGGTGATGATCACAGGCAGCCGCATGCTGGAGCGGCGCGACCGGCGGCGCATGCTCTGCCATGTCCGCCAGATCGCCATGTATGCCTGCCACACCGCGCTGCAGCTCACCCAGCAGGATATCGCCGGCGGCTTCGGGCGGCACCGGTCGACGGTGGCGCATGCCTGCATGGTCGTCGAGCAGCGCCGCGATGATGCCGCCTTCGACGATTTTGTCTCGGCGATCGAGCGCACCGTCGTCTCGGTCTTCCGCTTTCCGGAGGTCTCGTCCCATGAGTGAGGCGGCGAACAACAAAGCGATGCTGAAGCTCCTGCGCTTCCTGTCCGGCGGCGAGGCGAAGGTGGAGGGGCAGGGGACGCCGGCACCGGTGCTCCACCGCTCGGGCAGCCGCCAGGCGCTTCCGGCCGCCGTGCTTGCCGAAGCGATCTCCCGCGGCCTCGTCACAGAGACCCAGTCCCGCCTCAGCCTCGCACCCCCGGCCCGCGCCTATCTGCGGCGCGCGCTCGCCGCCCGCGAGGAGGCCTTCATCGAACAGCATGGCGAGATCGCCGCCACCGTCCGCGAGATCGACGGCACGCCGCAGCCCCTGCGCGTCAACGAGGCGGAATCGCCGCTCGCAGCGCTCTCCCGGCTGAAGGACAAGGGCGGCGAGCCCTTTCTTCCCGCCGAGGCGCTGGCCGCCGGCGAGCGCCTGCATGCCGATTTCACCCGCGCCCAGTTGCAGCCCCGCGTCACCGCCTCCTGGCAGCCGCGCCTTTCCGGCCGCACCAGAGGCGAGCGCGGCGGCATGACCGATCTCGCCGACAGCGCCATCGCCGCCCGCATCGCCGTCAACCGCGCCATCGAGGCGATGGGACCGGAGCTCGCGGGTGCGGCGCTTGATATCTGCTGCTTCATGAAGGGCCTGGAAACCGTGGAGCGCGAACGCCAATGGCCGGTCCGCTCCGCCAAGCTGATGCTCCGCACCGCCCTCCTGGCGCTCGCCCGCCACTACAACCCGCCGCGCCGCAGCGCGCGCATGCAGCATTGGGGCGAGGAGGGATACAGGCCGGGGATGGAGACTGGCCCGCTTGACCTCAACCTAGGTTGAGATGCCAGCCTTTCGCGGATCGGCGCGGAGTTGGAAATGATTGTTCTTGGTGACGAGCAGCTGGCGGCGATGCCGGCAATGGCATTGGCGATAGAGGCGGTCGAGGAGGCCCTGGCGGCAAAGGCCGCCGGTCTCCTCATCGCGCCGCCACGGCATGCGGTTCCCTTTGCGGGGGCGGGAAGCCTCGTCTTCACCGTCGGAGGGTCGATGGGGGAGCGGGCTCTGGCCGGTTTCCGCGCCTACGAGACCTTCGCCGGGAGCAGGCAGGATCAGGTCGTCGCCGTCTGGTCGATCGCGACCGGCAGGCTGGAAGGCGTCGTCGTCGGCGAACAGCTCGGCGCCCTCAGAACCGGTGCGATCGGCGGCGTCGCCATCCGCCGCATGTCCGCCGGGAGCGCGGCGAACGTTGCCGTGATCGGCAGCGGTCTGCAGGCCCGGACACAGCTCGAAGCCGCATCGATCGTCCGGCCTCTCCGGCAGGTCCGCGTCTTCAGCCGCAACAGCGAAAGATGCCGTGCCTTCAGCGTTGAGATGGAAGCCCGGTTGAAGCTGCCCATCTTGCCCGAGAGTTCGGCGCGCGAGGCCGTCGCGGATGCCGACATCGTCATTTGCGCCACGGATAGCAGGGTTCCCGTCATCGAGGCCGCCTGGCTGAAACCCGGCGCGCATGTCAATTCCGTCGGCCCCAAGACGGCGGATGGCCACGAGCTCGACCTCGATATCGCCCTGAAGGCGGCAATGGTCGCCACCGATTCCATCGAGCAGACGACGGCCTATGACGCACCGTTCTTTCTCTCCAGGGCTGCTGCTGCCGTGCCGCTTGCCGATCTGAGCGCGCTCGCCGGAAATTCATCCGCAAGACCGGTGGAGGAGGGCGAAACGACCCTGTTCTGCTCCGCCGGTCTGGCCGGAACGGAAGTCTTCGTCGCCGCCAAGCTGATTGCCGCCTATCGCGATTGGCTGGAAGCGGGCGGCTCAAATACCTGAAGCCATGATCTTTTTTGATCCGCCATCGCATCCTATATTGCGATTCAGACGACCATCGGACCCACCCGCCTTGCATAAGTTAAATCTTAGAAACATTGGATATATCCGCCGCGCAGCCTCTTGCGCCGGGGGCCACTGTCGGTTTAAGCCGGTTCGTCACTGTCCGGGCGCCTGCCCGGCCACGTAAGCGTTAACGTCACTCAACGCGTATGATCGAACGGCTCTGCGGCTTCGATCTGCGCGACTGTGTCCTGCGGATCGAGCTTTATGAGCCCCTGAAGGACAAGATGGATACCAACGCCAAGGATATTTCCGCCCCTGAAATCGAACGTGTCAGGCATGAGCTGCGCCGCCGCTCGCTGGTGGCCGAAAGCGTCACCGACATCACGCCCGGCATGCGTCGCGTCGTGCTCCGTGGCGAAGACCTCGCCGATTTCGTCAGCCTCGCGCCGGATGACCATATCAAGGTCATCGTGCCAGGTGCGAACGGAGAGGAAGAGCGCCGCGACTATACCCCGCGCCGCTATGACAACGCCGCCCGCAGCCTGACCATCGATTTCGCCCTGCACGAGGCCGGTCCGGTCACCCAATGGGCGATCGATGCTAAACCCGGCACCACGCTCGAAATCGGCGGCCCGCGCGGCTCGGCCGTCATCTCCGACAAGGTCAGGCGCTGGCTGCTGGTCGGCGATGAAACCGCGCTTCCGGCAATCGGCCGGCGCGTCGAGGAAAGCGGTGAGGGCACCGTCATCACCGTGCTCGGCGCCGTCGCCGGGCCGCTGGAGCAGCAGAGCTTCGAGACGGCGGCTGAGCTCACCACCCGCTGGACCCACCGCCCGCTTTCGGATGCGACGGATGCCGCACCGCTGATCGCCGCGCTGAGCGGCATCGACATCGCGCCGCAGACCCTCGTCTGGGTCGCCGCCGAGGCCTCGGTGGTGCGCGCCATCCGCGCCTATCTCACCGAAGAGCGCGGCTATCCGCTCGCCTGGATCAAGGCCTCCGGCTACTGGGTGAAGGGCAAGGCCGATACGACCGAAAAGTTCGGCTGAGACACCGGCTGAGGGGCGGGCGCCACGCTCGCCCCTGCCGCATTTCCGGGCCAATCGGCCCTAGGGCGCCAGATTGCCGGTCAGGAATTCGCCGAGCGATTTCGCTTCCGCCGAAAGCCGTGCCCGCCCTTTCACCAGCGCCAGCTCCGATGCCGGTTGCGGCTCGAAGCCATCGGCGGCCGAAAGCGGCCGGTGCTCCGGCAAAACCGCATCCGATGGCAGCAGGCTGATGCCGAGACCGGAGGCGACGGCCGCCTGCACGCCCATCAGCCCCTGGCTGGTATAGGCGATCCGCCAGCGCCGCCCGCTGCGCTCGATGGCGCGGATTGCCCGCTCGCGGTAGATGCAGCCGACCGGAAACACCGCCAGCGGCACCGGATCACTCTCCGCCGCCCGCGTTTCACCCTCCACCCAGATCAGCTCTTCCTTCCAGCTTGCGAGTGCCGCGCCATCGCCCGGCTCCCGCTTGATCAGCGCCAGGTCGATCTCGCCGGCTTCCAGCAGCCGGCGCAGCTCCGTGCTCCAGCCGCTCACCGTATCGAGCCTGATATGCGGGGAGGCGGCCGAAAAACCCGAGAGCAGTCCGATCAGCCGCCGCCCGGCAAAATCCTCGGGCACGCCGAGCCGCACGGTGCGCGGCGCCGCGGGTTTCCGCATCGCCTCGGCCGCTTCCTCGGCGGTCGAAAGCAGCCGCCGGGCATAGCTGAGCAGCAGCTCGCCCGCTTCGGTCGTCTGCACGCCGCCCGTCGTGTCGCGCAACAGCAGCGCATGGCCGATATTGGTCTCCAGCTTCTTCACCTGCTGACTGACCGTCGATTGCGTCAGATGCACCCGCTCGGCCGCCCGGGTGAAGCCGCCGGTATCGACGACGGCGGCAAAGGTCTTGAGGAGATCGAGATCGAAACCGTAGCTCATTTGATTTTTCACTGAGAGAAATTTCCTTATTTAATTTCTCAATGGCGCCGGCCTTTGTCAATCTGCTCCCACACAAGGAGACGACGGATATGACCCTTCCCGGAAACCGCCCGCGCTGGCTGACCTTCGATTGCTACGGAACGCTCATTCAATGGGACGAGGGCCTGCTCGCCGCCATGGACAGGATCCTGTCGGCGAAAGGCGGCGATATCGACCAGCCCGCCTTCATCGCCACCTATGACCGCCACGAACACGCGCTGGAAGAGGAGCGTCCGCACCGCTCGTTCGGGGATGTCAGCGCCATCGCGCTGGAGCGGGCGATGGGCGAATTCGGCCTCGCCTTCACCCCCGATGATGCCGAAATCCTGACCTCCTCGATCGGCAGGATGCCGCCATTTCCCGAAGTGGTGGAGACGCTGGGGCGCCTGAAGGCGGCGGGCTTCCGCCTCGCCATCATCTCCAATACCGACGATGCGATCATTGCGGGCAACGTCGCCCAGCTCGGCGGCCATGTCGACCGCGTCATCACCGCAGAGCAGGCCGGCGCCTACAAGCCCACCACCCAAATCTTCCATCATGCCTGGAAGGAACTCGGCATCGGCATGAATGATCTCGTCCATATATGCGCAAGCCCGCATCTTGACCTTGCCGCCGCCCGCAGATTGGGCTTTCGTACGGTCTGGGTCGATCGCGGAACGGGGCGCAAGCCGCTCAGCGATTACAGCGCCGATGCGGTCGTTCCCGATCTCGAAAAGGTACCCGGCGTGCTCGCTGCCGCCGGCTGGATTTAACCACTGCTGCGGAGGCAACCATGGCTCACGAACTGAACATCACCAAGGGCGGGCCTGCCCTCCTGCGCAATGTCTCGCTCGATACCGAGGAGATCTGGAAGGCGCGCGCCGATCTCGCCGCCTGCCTCAGGATGGCGGCGAAACTCGGCCTGGAGGAGGGGATCTGCAACCATTTCTCCGCCGTCGTGCCCGGCCATCCCGATCTCTTTATCGTCAACCGCCTCGGCTGGGCCTTCCAGGAGGCGACGGCCTCCTCGCTGCTGATCTGCGATTTCGAGGGCAATGTCGTCGCCGGTGACGGCGTGCCGGAGGCGACCGCCTTCTATATCCACGCCCGCCTGCACAAGATGTCGCCCCGCGTCGGCGCCGCCTTCCACACCCATATGCCGAATGCCACGGCACTCAGCATGGTCGAGGGCGAGCCGCTGGTCTGGGCCGGCCAGACCGCGCTGAAATTCTACGGCCGCGTCGCCGTCGACGAGAATTACAACGGCCTGGCGCTCGACGAACGCGAAGGCGACCGCATCGCCGCCGTCCTCGGCGGCAACGATATCCTGTTCATGAAAAACCACGGCGTCATGGTCTGCGCCCCCAATATCGCCGAGGCCTGGGACGATCTCTACTACCTCGAACGCGCCGCCGAAGTGCAGCTCAAAGCCATGAGCACCGGCCGCCGCCTCCTGCCGGTTCCGGCCGAGGTTGCGGCCGCTGCGGCCAGGCAGATGCGCGAGGGCGACCCGGAGAGTGCGCGCATGCACCTGGAAAGTGTCAGGCGGGTGCTGGACCGGGAGGGGTCTGGCTATCGGGATTGAGGGGACGTTGTGCCGACGATTGATGATGGGGCGGGGGCACTAGCGACTTAGATTGCCATCGAGATCGCACTTCGCAAGGTAACTCAGCAGTTCGGACAAATGATGTAGCGCATGCCAGCCGATCATTTCCTCGGCGCTTACTTCCGCCCGCAGATCGGCGACGCAATCGCCAACGTCGGTCAGCATCGGCTCGGGCGCTACTTCGCCGAACGCCTCATCGAAGAAAACCGTCCAAAAAGGACCTTGGTCGAGCGGCACACGATCAAGCCCCACTTCTCGGAGCCTCTCAAAGAGCCGTTCCGTTAAAGCTCGGATTTCAGACAGCTCGACAAAATTTATGGTAGGTTCGATCATGAAGCCATCTGACCCTAAATATAATGCTTGGTAAATCGTGTCGGTGATGGTGCGGTGGTGTGTTGACGCAACAACGCCGCGTGGCATGCTGCGCTTTCTTTCACCCCGCGAGATACTCGTAATGGATTTTCCTAAGCGTTTTATCCACAATCCCTATCCGATCAATGGGATGAAGCAGAGCTGTACTTGGGACGAAACAACCACGAGCAGCGCTAGTCTGACGGCAACAATCAGCTCCAACGACAGAACAATTCGGCTCAACGTGTCTGAAACACGCAGTGACGATGGCCGCGGCACACACACAGCCAACGCATCCGTCACCCTGAGCAGGGCTAGGGCGGTTGAGCTGATGAAGGTTCTCGCTGCGTTGATTTAGAAGAGATGGAGGGGCGGTGGTCGCCCAGCGCAGCTCTTTCGAGATTCGGCGTTGGCGATGGTCACAGTCCGGCCCTAGGAGAGGCTACTGATCCGAGCGTCTGCCGAGGATTAAGGTGCGCGCGGCAAACGAAAAGAAATCATCGCACTCAGGTTCGAAGCTTGGACCAGCCATGTCCAGACAGAAAACTCCCGAGCCTACCGATGGGCAAAGGCAATACCGCCATGATGCCCCACTGTCTGCGACGGCGACCGCGTCGGCAGGAAACGGGTTCACTGGGGGCTGGGGGCGTCCAGTCAGTGCCCTATAACTCAAAGATTGATAGGCTTGGTAGGACGGGTGAATTTCAGCGTTTGATGCAGGCTCTGGATCATAAACATTGAGACCTCTTGTCGTCGAACCGATACCGATCTCTCGAACAAACTCAAGATACTGGTTCGAGATTCCGGGATGCTGCGCGGCGATTGCTGCAACTTGCTCATCCGATAAAGGCTTTAATGAAGACAGTTCCCCAGCCTCGTCGTAAGCGATTAAGTGCGCAATGTTTTCCAATATCTCGTGCTTTCCGTGCAATGTTGGCGAGAGTCTATCTCGCCATCGGACGTTGTAGATTGCAAGGCGTAAATCCGGCCCTGATGCCAGCTATGTCCAAACGCCTTCGCGCGTGTCTTACATAACGTTAGCGATCCGATATTGACTGGCGTTTGCGCAAAGCAGACGTGATTACACCGCCCTGCGCTTGGGCTGACTGGGACGCGATGCTGCAAAATCCTTTCGAAGGCTGGCGGCGGGCTGGTGACCGACGTCGGCCCAAACGGGTCATCCATTCTCGCTCGACGCGGTCGATGATCTGGCCATGACGGCTGTCGTTGCGGAAACTCTTCGGAGTTCGATCGCAGGCTTTGTGATAGAAAGGTCGTGGGTCTTGACCGTCTCACGGAAGTTCTGCATTTTGAAGATAGCGCTACGTAGGGTGCACCGGCCGTTGAGCCGACTGGGCAACGCCCGCCTACACTTTCAAAGGTAGCGCCTATGCCGAATCTCGAAAACCTCAAGAAGCAAGCCAAGCAGTATCTGCGGTGGCATCGCGAGCGGTATTATCCGGTCGCGGCCCATATCCGCGCTGCTTTGCCACGATTTCAACATCTCGACGATAATCAGATACTGGAATCCAGTTTCAAGCTCAAAGACGCGCAAGATCTTGTCGCGCGTCAATTGGGATTCGAAGGGTGGCTGGCGCTCAGGTCAGGAGCCCGTATGGACAATCCCAATATGAACAATCAAAGCAAACAGACCGCATCCCACCCGGTTCTCAGTTCTGTCTCCGCACAACTCTTCGTTTCCGACATCAGAGCGTCGTGCGAATTCTTCACCGGCAAACTCGGCTTCGCGCTCGACTTTGTTTACGGCGACCCTCCATTCTACGGACAGGTCGTTCGTGACAACGCCCGCCTCGCTCTGAGGCTCGTTTGCGAGCCCGTGTTTGCCGGCGACATCCGGCAACGCGAACATCTGCTCTCCGGTTCGATCACGGTCGACACCGCAAGTGAGATCAAGCGGCTCTTTCTGGATTTCCAGGCTGCCGGAGTGGATTTTCACCAGACGCTCAAGAAGGAGCCGTGGGGCGCTCGAAATTTCATTGTCAGGGACCCGGACGAAAATCTCATACTGTTTGCCGGTCCGGCCGATTGAATAGATCTCGAATTTACGGGCGCATAGCTGCCGTTCGCGCTCCCCTCCGCCCTGTGCTTGGGCAGGCTGCCACTTCCCTCATTCCTGTGCTCGTCACAGGAATCCAGTCAGCCCAAGTCTTTGGGCTGAGAAGACTCTTCCGCCGCGGACGCGACCGGACAGCGTAGCGCTCTGGCGACAGCCGTTGACGCCCCACACCTCCGCGTCCCCCGCATCAGTTGATAATCTCTGCCCGTTCGTCGGAAAGCAGCACGGCCAGCCGTTCTCTCCACGCCTGCAGGGCTTCAGGCGTCAATCTGGTCCAGTGCGTGATTTCGCCGATGACCTTGAGCGGTGCGCGGCTGCGGTAGGACCGGGTCGGGTTTCCGGGGAATTTCTTGTCGGTCACATTCGGGTCGTTCTCGAATGGCCCTGTCGGTTCCACAGCGTAGACATGCGGAATGCTGCCGCCTTTGATGAGTTCCGCCGCAATTTCGGCGGCAAGCCCGGCGCCGTCCACAAGGCTTGTGAAATAGATGTGGTTCATGACGACGTCGGGATGGTAATTCGACCTGTATCCCGCGGTGAGCAGATCACCTGCGCGCAAAGTTGCGACTGTGCCATGAAAGAAAGGTCCCTTGTCGAGCACGTCCGTCATCGCAATCCTCCCTCGTTTGTTCCTGTCGTTCTAGTCGGCGAGCCAAGCCGTGCCAACGTCCTCCTTGGCTGAGCCTCCACCTTTCACATTGCCTCCGTGGAAGCCCCCGTCATATCCTGATATCCTGTTGCAGCATCGAACTGTTAGGGAATCCGGATGGACACCCCTCCGATCATTGTCGACTATGCAGAGGTCATCCAGACCTCGCTTGCCCCGGTATTCCTGCTTGCCGGCACCGCTGCCTTTGTCGGGATCTACGTCACCCGTCTGGGGCGCGTCTCGGACAGGCTGAACGAGGTGACGGACACCCACCTGCCGCGCGAAAACCGCTCGCGCCAGCTCGTCTATCTCCGCAGCCGGACCCTGATCCTCGAGGCCGCCGTCATCCTTGGCGTCTTCGCCGGTATCTGTACCTGTTGCGCAATCCTCAATCTTCTCTCCGGCGCGCTTGCCGTGCGTCTCAGGCCAGAAAATCTGGTGTGGTTCTTCGGCGGCGCCATCGTTTCGCTGATGGCCTCGCTGGCCGCCTTCCTGCTCGAGCTTCTCGTCTCCGGTCACAGCATGCTGCGGCAGATCAAGATGGATCGCGATCAGGGCGGCTGAGCGCGCCGTCGCCCTCATCTGTGCAGCGCGGGGGAATTGTGGCATAACTCCTCCATGGCGATACATGTCTTGGCGGTCCATCGTGACACGGTCGGGGCGGAAGAGGGGCCGGGCGGTTCGCTCGCTGCCGCCTATTCCGTGGGCGTCTTCTGCTGGCTGCTGTCGGCGGGCGTCTATATCGCCGCCAAATGGGTCTCTCCCGAGATGCCGCCCTGGGCGCTGTGCTTCTGGCGGGTGCTGATCGCCTGGGCGATCCTGATGCCGATCGTCTACCGGCATTTCTCCGCCATGATCGCGCTGGTGCGGGCCCGCGGCCTGGAGCTGCTCGTCATCGGCGGCATCGGGCTGGCGATCTGCCAGGGCCTGATCTTCGTCGGCCTCGAACATGCCGATGCCACGACCGCCGGCATCATCATCGCGCTGATCCCGATCATCACCATGATCCTCGCCCGTTTCATCCTGGCCGAGCCGATGGGGCGCTGGCAGGTGATCGGCTCGATCCTCGCCTTTCTCGGGATCCTGGTCATCATCGTCAAGGGCAACCCGGCGGCACTCCTGCGCCTCGACCTCAATCCCGGCGAGCTGTGGATCGTCGCCGGCGCCTTCTGCTTCAGCCTCTATACCGTGCTGCTGCGCCGGGCGAAATTCGATCTGAACCGCCTGGCGCTCCTGGTTCTGCTGCTCGGTGCCGCAGTCGCGACGGCGCTGCCCTTCTACCTCTTCGAGCTTGCCTCCGACGAGCGCGCGGCGCTCAATGCCAGCGGCCTACTGGCACTCGGCTATGTGGCGATCCCGGGCGGCGCGATCATGTACTACCTCTTCAATCGCAGCATCGAGGCGCTCGGCGCAGCGCGGGCCGGCGTGCTGCTCTACATCCAGACGATCTTCATCGCCGTCCTCGCCTACCTCATCCTCGGCGAGCAGCTGCAGCGCTATCATCTCGAAGGCGCAGCCCTCATCGTCGCCGGACTGCTTCTCATCATCCTGCTGAAGTCGAAGGCCGGAGCGGAAATGACGAAGGCCTGACGCGGGCTGTCGGGATTGAGTCGAGGCCCCCTTGGCAGACAATTTGCTTTCCAGGTGTATTCTCGTGGCCAGCAACATGATGGAAGGTCAAAGATGCCCGAGCAGAGTGAAGAACAGTGGGGCGTATTCAGCCTGACCGCAGCCTCGAATTTCGCCTTGCGTTGCGCCGAGCTCTCCAGGCAGGAGGGTCATCCAACAGAGCCGCTGCGTGATATCATGACGACACTCATGACCGAGCTATGGGACCGCAACTTCAGCCAATCTGAAATTCGCGATGCATTTGCCGCGGCTGTCGGTCACCTTCCTCGATATGCGGCAGGAGAAGAGCGTCGAAGCAGCGTTTCCAGCGAGCCGTTTACGCATTTCTGATCGAGAGCAATGCCCACTCAACGCCTAACGCCGCCGAGACCGCATCGCCGCCGAGCGGTTTCTCCCGGAAAAGAGCCACATCCCTAGCTAGGTTGAGGTCCAGTGAGAGTCGGCGATGCTTCCTCATAATCCTCGCTAAACCGGCCTCGCGACAGAAACAGTTCAAGAACGTGCTGCGCCACAGGCTTGATCCGTTCAGCGCATCCCGACCGAATATACTCTGCCTCGCTCTGGAACTGCAGCGTATCCTTTGTGATGCCTTCCAGCATACGCCCCAGCGCATTCACCGCCTGTTCTTCCTCGGCCGAGAAGGCACTGTTCGGCCGCACGAGCAGCTGCCCATCGTCCCAGCAGTCATAAAACCCCAGGAAGTATTCGTTGTAATTTACCGCAATGAGCCCTTCGTTCCCCCGAGCAAGAACTTCGACAGCTTCGATAACCCGATTTCGCCACCTTTGTTCAACGACGCGATCTGAGACTTCCTCATCCATAGCGGCCCTCTTCAAGCCAATTCCAGGCGGAGATTAGTGGCAATGGCGGCTGCAATGACCGCTGCTTGCGGAAGCGGCCAAAGCCTGACGCACTCCATCTCACTTCGTCGCCTTGGTGCGCGCCGTCAGCTTGTTGCCGTCGGGATCGCGCAGATAGGCCACAAACGCCCCGTTCGGGCGTTCCGTGGGTGGGGTCTCGATTGCCGTGCCGCCATGCGCGGCACCGGCGGCATGCCAGGCGAGAACGTGGGCCTGGCTTGCAGCACCCATGCCGATCGTTCCGCCATTGGCGGCGGTCGCCGGCTTGCCGTCGATCGGTGTGGTGATCATCAGCCGGCCGCCCTCATGGTCATAGATCAGCCTGCCTCGCGCATCCATCTCGCCGGGCTTGCCGCCCAATGCCGCGAAGGTGGCGTCATAGAAGTGGCGCGACCGCTCCAGGTCGTTGCTGCCGATCATAACGTGGGTGAACATGCTTCATCTCCATAAGCGGGGCTATTCCGGGCTAGCCTAACCGCAGAGATGCGTAGCCGGAAAGCCAAATTAAGGTGGACCTTGCTTTCGCAGCTTTGCGGCACATGTGGCCGTTAGTAGGGAGCGGCATCACTGGCGGCAATCACAACGAGACACACCTTTAGCGCCACCGCGCCAAAAGCGCAGCCGCCGATCAGCATGCCGAGGATGGGGTAGAAGCGCAATCCAAGCGTCCATCCTATCAGCCAGGTGAACGTCACGCCGACGAGGACTTGACCGGCAATCAGCGATGCCGGCGACCCGCGTCCTTGCATTAGAAAGAACACCACCACGGATAATGGAACGCCGACAAAGACTGCGATCGCGCTTTTCCACGCCGGGCCACCACTGATCTTTCCACCGAGTGTTCCGCCAACTAACATGGCAAGAAAGACCGCGGCCGAAATGCGCAATAACTCGAGAAACAGCATGGGCGACCTCCCTAATCGCGTGGGTGATACCGATGTTCGTGTGCAACTCAGGATATGGTGGCACGATTAAGATTCCGCCATGCGCGGCAACACCGGCATGCCAGACGAGAACATAGTCTTGGCTTGCGGCGCCGACGCTGACCGTTCCGCAATTGGCAACGGTCGCCGGCCTGCTGTCGAGAAGGAAGCGGTATCACGGAGGATCACGCTTGCCGATCTACGACGAAAAAACCGATGATGAAAAGGCGCGCTGGTATTCCAGCGGTGCACGGTTTTACGTGGAGGGACGGCCGCGTTATCCGGCTGCGCTGATAGCCGCAGCCGCAGCCGTCGCGGGGTGGCGGCCGGACAGCCGTATTCTGGAGGTCGGCAGCGGCCCGGGCACCGCCACGCAGGATTTCGCCGCGCTCGGCGGCCGCTTTACCTGCGTCGAGCCGAATGCCGATTTCGTGGCGATTGCGCGTGAAATCCTCGCCCCTTTTCCGGATGTCTCCTTCCAGACGAGCACGCTGGAGCAGGCCGATCTCCCGGTCCCGTTCGATATCGTTCTTGCCGCATCCTCCTTTCACTGGATCGATCAGCAAAGAGGCGTCCGGCGCATCGGCGAAGTGCTGGTGCCGGGTGGATTTGCCGTGCTGCTGTGGAACAAGGAGCCCCAGCCGGCGGCCGGGCAGGCCGAGGCAGTGGAGGAGGCGTTCCGGCGCTCCGGCTACAAGCAGCCGATCGCGAGACAATCGCGGGATGATGTCGCCGCGGTGTTCCGCGGTCTTGCCGGGCCCTTGCAGACAGAGGCTTTCGAAGAGAGGCTCTTTTGCCATGTCGAGCTTGCCGAAGACTACGGCATCGAGCGCTTCGTCGCCCTGCATCGCAGCCTCTCACCCTTCCTGGCGCTCGCGCCGGAACGGCAGGAAAGCGTCGCCGAGGCGTTGACCGGAAACCTTCGCGCGCTTCTCGGCCCGGTCATCCCCACGACCCGCATATCGGCCGCCCACATCTTCCAGAAGGCGGAGCGCTGAGGCAAACCGCGATGCGCGCGAATTCAACCCGATAAAATACTTAAAATTGCAATCCCGGTCTAAGACCTGCGTTAAGCGATTTGTGGCTGAATGGGGCTCTGTGGAGGGTCGTCCGCATGCAGGCAAGGCGTTCAAGGGTCATCGTACTAAGCGTCGTGCTGGCAACCGTCGGCGCGCTTATCCCTCTCGCGGTCATGGGCTATGCCTCCTGGAAACTGGCGATCAACAAGGAGCTCCGGGTTCTCGACGAAGCCGGCAATGACGCGATCGCCCGCGCGCACTTCACCTTTGCCGATGCCCGCAAGGCGCTGGTCGATATGGAGGCCTCCGGCGCCGCTCGCTGCTCCCCCGCCCATCTCGCGCTGATGCGTACGCTGACGATCAATACGCCCTCCGTCGAGGAGATCGGTTATTTCGACAACGGCAAGCTCAAATGCACATCCTGGGGCCTGACCGAAGGCGATATCGGCAAGGCTCGCGTCGATTACGTGACTCCCGACGGCGTGGAAGTGACGCTTCGCATCCAGCCGGCCGTGACCCATGCAAAGCCGATGGTCGCCCTGCATCTGGGAAGCCACAATGTGCTGGTGACGCCGTCCCGCTTCGTCGATGTCGGCCTGCCGCCGGATGTCTCGCTCGCACTCACGAATTCCACCGGGCTGTTGATCGATGGCAAGAACAGCCCCGATGTCGCCTTCGCGCGCCGCCACCTCGAACAAAAGGCCGATGGCATCGACGGCAGCGACATGTTCGCCACCGTTGCCGATGGCGGCCTTGCCGCCGTGGTCACCGAGCCCGTCACCAAGGTCTATTCACGGCTGCGCGGCGAGCTGCTTTTGCTGCTCCCGGCCGGCCTGTTCATCGCCGCCTTCATCGTCGGCATCGTCGTCTACTTCTCGCGCCGCCGGCTCTCGCCGCGCGGCGAGCTCGAGATCGGCATCCACAAGCGCGAATTCCTCGTGCACTACCAGCCGATCGTCGAGCTTTCGACTGGGGTCTGCGTCGGCGCCGAGGCGCTGGTGCGCTGGAAATGGCCGAGCGGCACGATGGTGCGCCCGGACCTCTTCATCCCGCTCGCCGAGGAAACCGGCCTGATCACCGCGATCACCGATCAGGTCGTCGATGGCGTCATCAGCGATCTCGGGCGCACGCTGGAGCAGGACCGGTCGCTGCACGTCGCCATCAACATCTCCGCCGATGACATCAAGACCGGCCGCTTCCTCGACATGGCGTCGCTGAAACTCAAGAAGACCGGCATCCGCAACGAGCAGATCTGGTTCGAGGCGACCGAGCGGGGGTTCATCGATATCGATGCGGCCCGCATCAGCCTCGACCGCGCCAGAAAGGCCGGCCATTCCGTCGCGATCGACGATTTCGGCACCGGCTATTCCAGCCTGCAATATCTCCAGGGGCTGCCGATGGACGCCTTGAAGATCGACAAGTCCTTCGTCGACACGATCGGCAAGGGCACCGCAACGAGCGCCGTCACCTCCCATATCATCGAGATGGCAAAGGAGCTCGGGCTGTTCACCGTCGCCGAGGGCGTGGAAACCGAGGAGCAGGCGAGCTACCTGCGCGAACACGGGGTGACCTTCGGGCAGGGATGGCTGTTTTCGAAGCCGCTGACGGCGGCCGACTTCATCAAGTTTCACGCGGCATCGGTGGCACGATACGGCCGCGCCGCCGAGGTCATCCGCGTCGCCGCCTGAGTGCCCTGCAATTAGTTATCCGTCTCGTCCGCCTTCGAGGCATTGAACAGGTTCTTCAGAGCACTGGTCTTGGTCTTCTGCGCCTTGCTGAGCTTCAGGGCGCGGTTGGCGGCCTTGGCCTGTTCCAGCATCATTTCGATCTGGATCTGCTGGATCTCGGTCAGCCGCTCCCACTGCCGGTTCAGGAGGTGGTCGACCTTTTCGTGCAGGTGGCGGATTTCGAGTTCGGCCTTGAGATTGACCTTGTAGTCGTTGAGCGCCCGCAGCCGGTCCTTCGATTCCTGGCGGCGCTGGCTCATCATGATGATCGGCGCCTGCAGCGCGGCGATGGTCGAGAGGATGAGGTTGAGCAGGATGAAGGGATAGGCGTCGAACGCCCGCTGCTCGCCCATCAGGAAGTTGATGCCCATCCACACGGCGAGGAACAGGCAGAAGGAGATGATGAAGGTCCAGCTGCCGCCGAAGGTGGCGACGACATCGGCGACGCGGTCGCCGATCGAGCGGCGCTCCTCGTAATCCTCTTCGATGTTTTCGGCCAGCGTGTCGTGGCTTCTGAGGCTTTCGACGACCTCGTCCTCGAGGTTGGACAGCTCGCCGCGCTCGTCGCGCAGCAGCTCGGCGATGTACTGGCCGCGATAGTCGTCCACGACCTTTCGGTTGATATAGTCGTCCGAGCGCAGGCCGGGATGCTTCTGGCGCATGAAGTCGGCAAGGGCAGGTCGCAGGTCGTCGAAGTGGATGGCGTCCTTCTTCTTCAGCGCAGCACCCGTGATCGCGTCGACGAGGCGCACCGACTTCGCCTTGGCCTGGGCCAGGCTGTCGCTGTAGTCCTTCATCTCGACGGTGGCCGCCTCGCCGTGCCCGGCATCGAAATCGACGATCCCGCCTGCGAATTCAAGGGGCTTTTCTTCAGCCATCCGACGATCCTCTGTGCCGTTTTTCTGCGCTCTAAACATCAAATCGAACAGGATTGTGACACTATCCGGCGATCCCTGCGAGGCCATTTGCCGCCCCTGCGGCGCTGCGGCATGACACCGGCGATAGCAGCTTCTTGGGGCCGCGATTAACGGCATCAAAAGCTTTTCGCGGTAAGGGAAAGTCATGACTACGCGTGGACTTCGAAACCTGCTTTCGCTGGCCGTTCTGCTTCTGATGATGCTGCTGCCTTTCGCTGCCGCATCGGCTGGCGAAGCGGAGCCATCAGGGATTCCGAGCTCCTGCTGGGCCCCTGCCAGCCTCTCGGAAGACGTCGCTGCCGTCATCAGCGATGAGAAGCGATGGTCCTGCGATACCCGCGAATTCTCGATCGATGCCGAGCGTGTCCTGCTGCGTTTCGAGATCGTCCCCGGCGAGCCGCTTCCCCGCTATTTCCTCTCGCGCCGCGCAGCACTCGCCGCCGTGCATCTTCTCGCGATCGATCGCGATGGCGCGATCCGGCAGGACACCATCCCCGCCGCCGCACTCCGGAGTTCCATGGCCGGCGGCTATTTCAAGGCGCACCTGCCTGAGGTCACGGCCGAAACCCGGCAGATCGTCGCCGCCATCGACCTGCCGAGCCACAAGATGACGCTGGAGCGCGCCTATCTCGCCCCGGTCGATGCCGCCGGCGATGTCAGCGACATGCGCTTCGCGCTGCTTCTCGCGGGGCTCGCCGGCATGCTGGTCATGCCGCTGATTTTCAACGCCGCCTTCTACCGGGCGCTGCGCGAGACCTTCGTTCTCTGGCACACGGCGCTCACCTTCTCGCTGCTGGCGACCATTCTGGTCACATCCGGTCTCTCGGTCCTGCTCTTCGATCCGCCGGCGATGACGCTGAGCTGGATGACGACGGTGATCTTCGGCATGACGGTCGCCTCGGGGGCGATGTTCACCTACAGCTTCGTCGAGCCCGGCCTCATGCATCGGCTGCTCAGGCGCGTCCTGCCCTGGTGCGCCGCCTGGGCGATCTTCCTGAGCGTCTTCCACGCGGCCTTCCCCTTCGTCGCCCGCCCCATCCAGTCCAGCGCCTATACGGCTGCCTTCGCCCCCGTCCTTGCCATCTTCATGCTGTCGATGATCGATGCCTGGCGCCGCGGAAGCCGCGCTGCGCGCTACCAGGCGATCGGCTATGCGCCGATGGTCGCGGTCGGCCTGATCCGGCTGGTAACGGGTCTCGTTCCCTGGCTGCACAGCACCGATGCGGCGCTGCTCTTCTATGCCGGCTGCGTCTGCGAAGTCGTCTTCACCACGCTCGGCGTCGCCGAACGCTTCGTCACCATGAAGCGCGAGCGCGACCGCGCCCGCAACGAAGCCGAGCTGCTCGAACGCCTCTCCGAAACCGATGCGCTCACCGCGCTCCTGAACCGCCGCGCCATCGAGCGCCAGTTCGAGCAGTTGCGCGCCGAAGGTTTCTGCGCCCTCGCCGTCATCGACATCGATCATTTCAAGGCGATCAACGACGTCAACGGCCACAGCATCGGCGACGAGGTGCTGAAAGCCGTGGCCCGCGCCCTCCAGCCCGGCCCGCACGTCCGCGCCTACCGCCTCGGCGGCGAGGAATTCGTCCTCCTGCTGCGCGGTGAAGACGCCGAAACGCAGGCTGAACTGCGCCGCCAGGCCATCCCCGCCATCGTCGCCCACACCGTCCCCGGCCTCGGCCGCCCGGTCACCGCCAGCATGGGCCTCACCGCGCTCGCCGGCTGCGAGGACTTCGCGGCGATCTACGAGCGTGCGGACAAGCTGCTCTACGAAGCCAAGAGCGCCGGGCGGAATCGGACGCGCGGCGGGTGCGTCGGGGCGGCTGTGGGGCAGGGGTTTGCGGGGGACATGGCGAGGAGCGCGTAGAGTATCATACAAAGACGCGTATGGTCTCTTTTTGTTCTTGCTATCTTTCCTTAATCAGTTCAACCTAGAATTGGCTCTCTAATGACCAGGGGAGGTGAATTGTGATCGTCGAAAATCTTACTATCAATCGGGTGGTCATGCATGAGGTTTTCCAACGGAAAGACGGACCGAATTTAGTTCCGCCAGCCTACGGCAAAGAACTTGAGGTGCTCGACACTAAAGCCCTTACGCACTTCGGCGTGAGAATTACCGATGCACTGTCCGCGCAATCCAAAAGCATCGAAATGCGCATTGTGAAGACCGGAGAG
This sequence comes from Rhizobium sp. 21-4511-3d, assembly GCF_053522545.1. NCBI lineage: Bacteria > Pseudomonadati > Pseudomonadota > Alphaproteobacteria > Hyphomicrobiales > Rhizobiaceae > Rhizobium > Rhizobium sp. 21-4511-3d. Next base: position 218,806 of record NZ_JBNWCF010000001.1, read on the forward strand.
GGCAGCGTGGTCGGAATCGCTCGGCAACTTGTGCTCGCAAATGACAAAGACTTTCCGGCAACATCAAACCAAGTGGCGGATGGCCTTGCTGACGCCCAAAAATCGCGAGGCATTCCTGGTGGTATGTTGCTCGTATTTGACGGAACAGTCGGCAGCGATGAGAAACCCTTTGTTGGAGTAATGAAGGCAGAGATGCAATCGGGCTTCCAGAGGCGACTGGCTGCTTCAAAGGTTGTCACCGAGTTCCTTGAGAACATCTTTCTGACGCCAGCTACGAGGCTTTATAAGTTGGCCCTGTTTGTCGCAGACGACGTAGCCGTCACGAATGATACAAGGTGGCGCTGCTTCGTGTTTGATGCAAACATAACTGCTGCGCGGCGTGAGAATGCCGCGGTTTATTTCTATGACGGCTTTTTAGGCTGTGCGTTTCCCGAGAACGGGAAGTACGAGACGGCGAAATTCTTCGATCTGACCAAAGAGTTTGTTCGGGATCGGATAACCGATCGTGATCTTAGACGGGATTTGGGCGACGCTCTTTTCGCATTCGTTAAGGTGGATCAAGCGCCAACCTTTACCTCGCAACAGTTCGGCGACGCCTACTTACCGCCAGAGCTCCGTGATCCCTTCAACAAATTTCTTGAAAGCAAAAAGTTTCCCACTGACCGAGCCGTTATTCGTGATGTGAGTGAAATGGGCGGCAGGCTGAAACGCCGGAAATATAAGTTCGGTCCCGATATTGAATTTTCTGCGTCGCCCGAAGCAATTCGGAATGGAACTGCTATTATTGAAGAAGTTCCTGCAGCAGACGTCGCCGAAACGGAAGTGAAAACTTGGACACGGATCACTATTAGAAGGCCAGTAATTGAGCAGCTATGACAAGCGAACTGGAAATCCTTGAGCGTTGGCGCGCCGATAAGGCGAGCTACGAAGTATGGGGTAAGTTCGTCGTTGAAAAGGTCGTTGAAGCGCTTTCAATTGATATTGAGGCGCCGCATTTATTCCTGCGCTTGCCAGTAGCCCCGCGACTTAAGGAAGAGACATCGCTTATCCAAAAGGCGCTCTACCGTGGGAAGGGCTATGCCAACCCTTACGACGAAATCGAGGACAAGGTTGGAGTTCGATTTGTTGTGCTGACCTCAGATGAAATCTCAATCGTCGAGAATGCGATCACGCAGTTTGGGGACAAATTTTGGTTTTGGGAGAAATCCAGAGATTTCGTGGAGGAGCGCGATCGCAAGCCTTGGGAGTTTGGATATCAATCAGTTCATTACGTTGTGCGGGCAAAGGCCGGAGTTAATGCCGACGGTAACTCAATACCGCTAGACATTCCTTGTGAAGTGCAGATTCGAACCCTGCTTCAGCACGCGTTTAGCGAAGTAACGCATGACACAATCTATAAGCCGAGTGTTAAATCTACTCCAGAAATGATGCGTGCTGCAGCAAAGGCGATGGCATTAATTGAGGCCACCGATGACTATTTCCGTCAGGTCGGTGCGCTGATCGGTGCGTCTGTTAGCGGAGTTAAGGAACTCATTGGCGCGCTATCTCGGCACTACGCTGAAACAATAGGTGTTGACGCTACGATTGCGCGCCTCGATGGTGAGCTGGTCGATGCCTATCTCCCTCTTGCAGCTGAGACTTCCATTGAAGAAATTGTCTCTTGGCTCAAGACGAAGCAGTTCATCACAAAACGCATTCAAGAGCGGCGAAAAACGCAGGTGCTCTATACGCTGCCATCTATCTTTTTAGTTTACTTCGTCGTTGGCAATTTTCCGAACATCGCTGCCTCGCCAGGTTTGCTGACGGACGATGAGCTCGCTCCGATTTACTCAGATCTAGGGCTGGCGATTTCGCACTAGCACGCCTAATTCGCAAGCATGCGCTGGCGGATGATTGAAGCCATCCCTTGATGCCTTGTGCGAGTTTGGAAAACGCAAGGAGTTGATGGCGCCGAGACACCGAAGTGATCGGCGCTCATCATCTCACCACGACAACACCCCATTATGATTGAAATGCCCCGCCGTCGGCTCGTCTTCGCCGAGGGTGGCGAGCCTCATGCCCTTATTGTGGGTAACCCGCGGGCATAAAGCTCGTCTGGCCGCGCAACTTTATCTGCAAACACCCACAGCCCCAAAATCAAACACCTTTCCCCAATGCCACCAACAGCTTAAACCCATCCTTATCCAAGATTATCCAAATCACAGGCTGTAGCGCCTGATGCCGCTGCAATCCGGAACGTACGCCAGGTTGTGGATTTTGTCCTCAGAGGGGTAACAACCTCGAAAGGAAGAGATCATGACAATGCGTTACACGCTCTGCATCCTGCCTTTCGTCGTCATCGCAAGCGGTTGCGTGGCGACGGATCAGAACAGGCACCGTGGGTGTGACGCCAATCGCTTCGTCACATCGGAACAGCAACGCAACCACCGCGCTCAGGGTTGCCAGGCAGGCGGCTTCTTCAGCGATTCCCGCACCGACCAGGGGAGCGACAAGAAGGGCGGTCCGTCGCTTCGCACGGCACCGGCAGCCGTTGCTCCGCCGCCACCACCGCCCCCGCCGCCGCTCGACGTGTCCGTGCTGTGATCAACTGGACCGGTAAGCCAGAGGCCTTCCGATGCCTCTGGCCGCCGCCGCCCCGGGGGCGATGGCTCAGGCGGAAGGCATCTGCCGCGAAGGCCTCAAAGCGAGACGCAGTCGAGGCAGACCTTTAGGACGCCCGTCAATGCCAGCACGACGCCGGCCACCATGCCCAAGCTTATGATGACGATAATCGGCCAAGCGATCACCAGCTTCTGCCACGGTGTTACGACAAATCGTTCATCGTCGATTTCAGACATATAGATCTTCGGACCGAAATCGATGCTGAAATCGAAGTCGTTTCTCATGTAGAAGATGATCGACCGGATAAACCAGTACCAAGACCAACCGCTGAAGCTGCTCAAGAAGATCAACGCTATCCAAAGCAATGGCCGCCCGTCGCCGCTGTGATCCAATACCTATACCCCACAATGCGTCTTCTCGATTAGGGTTTGTCCCGCGCTATCTGGCAATAGCGCGGAGTGACGCATCATAGACCGGCGGGGAAGCCAAGCCTCCAAGCCTACCAGGGCAACACGCCATTATGGTTGAAATACCCCGCCGTCGGCCCGTCTTCGCCGAGGGTGGCGAGCTTCACCGCCACTTCGGCGGCCTGTTCCACCGTGCGGTAGCCGCTATTGCCGTTCATCTCGGTCGCGGTATAGCCGGGGTCGGCGGCGTTGACCTTGATGCCGAAGGGTTCGGCGGCCTTGGCGATCGAGACGGTGGCGGCGTTCAGCGCCGATTTCGAGCTGTTATAGCCGAGCGCGTTAATGGCGTAGAATTCGTTCTCCGGATCGAGCAGCGACTGGATGGAGCCGAGCTCGCTGCTCATCATCACGATACGCCCGGCCTTCGAGGCCTTGAGGAGCGGCATGAAGGCCTGGGTCACGCGGATCGGGCCAAAGACATTGACCTCGTAGACCTTCCTGGTGGTCTCGATCGGCTCTTCCAGCGGCGAGATGCCGAAGCCCTCGGCAATGCCGGCATTGTTGACGAGCACGTCGAGCGTGCCGGTCTGTGCGGCAAGCGTCTTGGCCGCGGAGGCGGCGCTCCTGTCGTCGGTGACGTCGAGTTCCAGCCAGTGGGCATCGAGGCCCTGCGCCCTGAGTTTGGCGGCGGCTGCTTCGCCGCGGCCCCGGTCGCGGGCGCCGAGAAAGACGCGGTATCCTTCCGCCGCCAGCCGCCGGGCGATTTCGAAACCGATGCCCTTGTTGGCGCCGGTTACCACTGCAGTCTTCGTATATGTCATGTTCGCACTCCGTTTGTGGAGCAACAGAGATCGTGTCGATCGCCCCTCCGGCGTGAGCCCTAAAGTCCCGGCTTCTTGCCTATTCCTCCTGACGTTTGATGCGCGCCGGGCGCGCGCCTTGTCTTGCGTCCGGCCGCCATGTCACCATATGTCCATGATGGATGTGATGGACGAATTGCGCGATCGCGCGCTGAAACACGCAGACGGCCGCCTGACGCAGACGCCGGTGCCGCGGGTGACGATCACCCGGGATTCGGCGCGTACGCCGATGATCGCCGGCATCTACGAGCCGATGCTCTGCCTCGTGCTGCAGGGCTCGAAATGCGCCATCATCGGCGACAGGGCGCTGCATTATGACCGCGCCAGCTATTTCGTCGCCAGCATCGAGGTGCCCGGCGCCTGCCAGATCGTCGAGGCCGCACCCGATCATCCCTATCTGGCGCTGGCGCTGACGCTGGATATCGCCGTGGTCAGCGACATCATCCTGACGATGCCCGACCTGCCGCCGCCTGCCGATGGCCCGGGCTTCGGCATCAGCCCGGTGACGCCGGAGCTTGCCGATGCCTGGCTGCGGCTGGTGAAACTGTTCGACAAGCCGGCCGACATCCCGGTCATGGCGCCGATGCTGGAGCGCGAGATCATCTACCGGCTGTTGCAGGGGCCGTATGGCCCGGCGCTGCGTCAGCTCGTCGTCAGCGACAGCCGCCTCTGCCAGATCCGCCGCGCCATCGGCCATATCCGCGAGAATTTCGACAAGACAATCACCGTCGAGATGCTCGCCTGCATCGCCGGCATGAGCCCGTCGGTCTTCCACAAGCACTTCAAGGACGTGACGGCGATGAGCCCGATCCAGTACCAGAAGAAGCTGAGGCTCCACGAAGCCCGCCGCCGCCTGCTCGCCGATCCCGGCGATACGGCCCGCGTGGCCTTCTCGGTGGGCTACGAAAGCGCCACCCAGTTCAGCCGCGAATATGCCCGCCAGTTCGGCCAGTCACCGGCCCGCGACGCCGGGCGGCTGCGGGGGCGCCGGCAGGAAGCGAGCGAGCTGCTCGAAGGCTGACGCTTCAGGCAGCAGCCCGAACCCGTGCCTCTTCCCTGATCCTGTTGACCATCGAGCGCAGGCCATTCGAGCGCTGCGCCGAGAGGTTCTCGACCAGGCCGATTTTGCCGAACGTCTCGAAGGCGTCGAGCGATGCGATTTCCGAGGCGGTCTTGCCGGAATAGGTGGCGAGCACGATGGCGACGAGGCCGCGCACGATATGGGCGTCGGAATCACCCTCGAAGGTCATGACGGGATTGTCGACATTGCCGTCCGTATGGGTCACCAGCCACACCTGGCTGGCGCAGCCCATCACCTTGTTCTCCGAGGTCTTCTTGTCCTCTGCGAGATCCGGCAGCGCCTTGCCGAGTTCGATGACATAGCGGTAGCGGTCTTCCCAGTCGTCGAGGAAGGAGAAGTCGTCGATGATTTCGTCAAGCGATGCCATGGGAGCGCGGGCCTTTCCGTGATGCCCTGCATATAGGTGAAGTGGCCGCCGTTTTGAACCATTAAAAAGAAAACGCCGTGAAGGATGGGCATCCTCACGGCGTGCAGCAAAATGCTGAAATAAACAGGGCAGGCACGTCAGGCACGGGGCGTTCCCTCAAGGGAAGACCGGTGTGCAAGCTTGGTTGCGGGCCGGGGGTCCGCGGAATTTGTCAGGAAACCGGGCGCGGCTTCGGGGTCGGGATGACGGCCGGAACGGTTCCGGTGACGACCGCGTCGGAGGCGGCCGCATCATCGACCGGCGGGCGGTACGGCATCGGCTGGTTCAGCGCCGCGGTCTTTTCTTCCTTTGCGGAAGGGGCGAGCGCTGCGGCAGGCGCGAGGGTGGCGAGCGGGGCGACGGCCTTTGCCGCTTCGGCGATCTTGGCGGAAGGCTTGTCCTTCTCGTCGCCGGAAAGCTGGCTGTCGATCAGCTGGTAAGCGACGCGGGCGCCTTCGCGGGCCCGGTAGCCGAGCGCGGTCAGCGTTTCGCCGCCCTTGCTGCAGACTTCCGGCTTCTCGCCGCACATGCCGGCAATATAGTCATAGGCGCCGCTGACGGCGGTAAAGGCGTCGGAGAACTGGACCTGGGGGTCGTTGGCGAGGCGCGTCGAGCTTTCCGAGCTGAAAAGCGGCAAGAGCACCAGCACAAGTCCGAACCAGAAGCTTCCTTTGATCAGTAGTCTCATTGTCGTTGCCCATCCTGTTTTCCCGTCCGGTCTTGTTGCCGAATCAGGGTCCGTTTCCGGTGTGCTTTCACCCTAGCGCGGAAGTGCGAATGCCACTTTTCGAAACTCCGCGGCATTTGCGGCAAATTTAATTCGAATTTTAAATAAAGGCCGTTGGACCGTATTTCAGTCAAATTGTAGCCATCGGCGTTAAGCATGGCGGGACCTGCCGCCTGTAATTGCAGGGAATCTCAATGGCGGGCTCGCCGCAAAAGTTAACGCGAAGCTGAAATGCGAGCGAAATCCATCGCTTACCCCCTATTAACCACAAAAAACAAAGGAGCTTCCGGATGGTCCAAAATGGGACTTTTGCCGCCTTCCGGCTGTGGAGGCGGCCTTTGCCTTATCCTTTCTTTAAGCGGCCAGGGCCTATTGTCCGGTCTTGTTAAAGAGCCTTTTCGGGCGGGTATTGCGTGCGAGTATTGAGTGACATCGGCAACCGGGCAGCAGCCCTCGTGGACCGGGCGGCGGCCAGCTGGCTTTCCCGCACGGGAAGCGGCGAGGCCGTGGCCGAACGCGAACTTGCCATCCTGCGCCGCCTCGCTCTCCTGTCTTCGGGTGCGCTGATTGCGGCGCCTGCCGGCCTCTCCTTTATAACCAGCCCTGCTGTGGCGCTGCCTGCCGGCGTCGCCACCGTCTGCGCCGCCTTCCTGTTTTCGGCCGTCGGCAGCATCGCGCTGTCGCGCCAGACGCAGGCGACGGTTTCGGTTGCCTCGCAGCCGGCCGAAGACTTCTTCCTGGAAAACAGCGCCGGCCTCGTGCTCTTCCTCGATGCGCAGGGCAACGTCACCGCGTCGGGCGGCCGCGATATCAGCGACTATCTCGCCTGGATGCGCGAGCCCAAGGGCCGCGGCTTCATCGAGCAGGTGCACGTCTCCGACCGCATCCTCTTCCTGCAGGCGCTCGATCAGCTGCGCCAGGGCGATGAGTCCGTCAGCGTCGATCTCAGGCTCGACCGTCCCGGCGTCTCGCGGGATCTGCGCCAGTTCGCCTATCTGCGTATGGATATGACCGCGCGCCGCGATGGCGAGGGTCAGCTTGCCGCCGTCATTGCCCAGCTGCGCGACGTCTCGGTCGAGCAGCAGCTGCGCCTCGACGCGCAGAGCCGTGCTGCCGACGCCGAATCGGCGAATGATGCCAAGTCCCGCTTCCTCGCTGCCGTCAGCCACGAGCTGCGCACGCCGCTGAATGCCATCCTCGGCTTCTCGGATATCCTGCTCGGCGAGTATTTCGGCAAGTTCGAGAACGAGCGCCAGCGCGAATATGTCGGCCTGGTGCGCGATTCCGGCGCCCATCTGCTGTCGGTCGTCAATACGATGCTCGACATGAGCAAGATCGAGGCGGGCCGCTACGAGCTGCTGCTCGAGCCCTTCGATATCGGCGCCTCGATCCGCTCCTGCGAGGCCATGCTGGCGCTGCAGGCCAAGAGCAAGGGCGTGACGTTGACGAGCCGCATCCAGCGCGATCTCGACGAGGTCGTTGCCGATCAGCGCGCCATCCAGCAGATCCTCATCAATCTCGTCGGCAATGCCGTGAAGTTCACGGAGCAGGGCGGGGCGGTCACCGTCGATGCGTCGGTGCGCGCAGGCATCCTGCAGCTCAGCGTCAGCGATACCGGCATCGGTATTCCGACGGACAAGCTCGCCATGCTCGGCCAGCCGTTCATGCAGATCCAGAACGATTATACCCGCCAATATGAAGGCACAGGCCTCGGCCTGTCGCTGGTCAAGGGGCTGGTGGCGCTGCATGGCGGCCACTTTGCGCTGGCCAGCGCGCCGGGCGAGGGCACCATTATCACCATATCGATCGCGGCGGATGGTTCCGGCGCCTCCGCCGCCGATGCGGCACGGGAGACGGCCGTCGAGTTTCCGCCGCGCCTGAAGACTGCGGCAGCACCGGCTGCCGGTTTGGAAGAGGGGCTGTTCGATGGCCGCGCGCAAGCGAAAATCGCCTAAGGGGAAGAGGGGCCGGCAGCAGCCGGGTCTGCTTCTCACGGGGGCAGCCGCCTTGGGCGGCGTAGGCATGACGGGCGCTTCGATGCTCGGCGGCGTCGTTGCGCGCAATCCATCGGTCGCCGGCGGCACCGTCGCCTTCGTTGTCATCTTCTCCTTCGTTGCCGCCAATGCGCTCTGGTATCAGCCGGGCAACCACCCGCATCCCTTCTTCCGCACCCGCGATCTGACCTCGCCCTTCTCGATCGGCCGTCCGTCGATAGAGGAGCCGCATCCGGGCGCCGTCACCACCTTCAAGATCGAGCGCCCCGGCGAAGAGGGCGATGCCTCGACCACCAACGCCACGCCGCCCGCCAATGCGGTAAGCGGGCAGCAGCCGAATCAGCTGGTCATGGACATCCAGAAGGAGCTGATCCGTCGCGGCCTCTATAACGGCACCGCAGACGGCGTCATCGGCCCGCGCACCAGCGCCGCCATCCTGTTCTTCGAGGAAACCGTCGGCATGCCGCAGAGCGGCGACGCGACGCCGGATGTGCTCGCCGCCCTGAAGACCGATTCCGTCGGCCCCTCGACCATCCCCGCCGAAAAGCCGCGCGAGGACGTCACTTCCCAGGCCTCGGCGGAAGACCCGGTCGCGGCCGCAATCCGCAGCGCCGAAAAGCAGGTGAAGACCGCACCCGCCGCCCCCAAGCAGGTCACCTCCGGCGAGCTCACCAGCGTTGATCTGGTCCTGAAGATCCAGAAGGGCCTCGCCAACATGGCCTACGCCAATGTCGGCGTCGACGGCGTCGCCGGCGAACAGACCCGCGCCGCCATCCGCCACTTCCAGAAGCACTATAATCTGCCCGAGAATGGCGAGCCGAACGAGGCGGTGCTGAGGAAGCTCAAGGAAATCGGCGCGATTTAGCGCTGAGTCGGAATTCTCTCGAAAATTGCATGAACAGCTGCATGGCACGCCTTTGGCGGTATTCGTGCTCGCGTTTTGGTACATATGCGTTCCGCAAATAATGACAGATTGTCGCAGATGACTTGCGCGGGCAGGCGGCGGCAATACTTCGCAAATGGATGATATGACTGTCTAAAGCGCTGTAAACGCGGGAAAAGCTGAGAAAGCTTTGCAATCAGCCGTTTCAGACTGCGCCCTCTATTAGGGATCCGTGTATTACGCTCACAAAAATATGATATAAGTACTGGGTGAGCTTGGTGCTATTCATCCAAGTGCGACCGGGGGGCCAGTGAGGAGCATAACACTGTGACCTATATGTCACTTTCCCGCACCTGAAAGACGCCACGCGGATGGTTTCTTTCTCTCGTCGCCACGCAGCGGGCCATCAGCCGAGTTCCTCGAACGGAACGAAGCCATTGCCCGCCAGGATCAATCAAATGTTGCGTGAACCTTCTTACGGTGGCCTGGCCGAGCAGGATGGCGCTGAGCGCGCCATGTATCGCTCGATCGCTTCGTTGACCGATCTCAATAATCCCCGGCTCTACAAGGCCCTGCACGATCATTTTGCGGCGGTCTATCCGGTATCTGCCAAAACAGGCGCATCCGAGTTTCATCTCGGCGGCGGCCAGACGTTCCGCCTGCACCGCGGGCTGAACGACTTGAGCTTCGAGATCACCTACTCGGATATTTCGCGTTTTGCGGCGGTCACCCGTTCGCTCAACTCGCGGACGAAGAAATATGCGAAGGACGGTCTGCAGTGGAGCACGTCGCGCGTCGCATCACCCCGTCAGCTGCTGGCACTCCCACGGCCGCTCGACGAGCCGCGGGCGCCGGAAGACGTGCTGATGTCGATCTTCCATCTCGATCTCAACGATTCGGCCGAGACCGAGCGTCGAATCACGACCTGCATTGCAGCGCTCTATCCGTCCGGCCCGCGGCTCGGTGGCGGCCAGCAGAGCAATGATGCACAGGCGACGATGTCGAACCTCGCCGACTGGCTCTCCTTCCAGGACGTCCGCCAGATCCTCCAGGTGGACGATGCCGGCCATGCGGCGACCATGCTGATCTCGATGATGTTCGGCGGCTTCGCATCGCGCATGAGCGCCGGTGAAGGCCTGCCGGATCGCGCTTCTCTCATTGGATATATGAAGAGCTGCATCCAGCTCTTCGTGCGCGGCTGCCGCCGCCACGATGCCTGATATGCCGGATCCGGCCGCCATCGTGCGGCCGGCTCGCTGCCATCATCTGGCCCGCATTGCGATGCGCCGGAATTCCTACTTCACTCCGTAAAGCCGTGCCGCTAGCGCTTTGCTTTCCTTAATTTTTTCTTAACGTGCTCGCGAGGTTATACACAGAAGAGCCGCCCCGGATGGCCACAATGTGGTAAAAATACAACGAGAAAAACTTCCGGGATAATTTTGGTACGAATACGTTTATTAAATAATTGACGACTCCGGGGCCTCCTGTTCATATCCAGCCCGTGACCGAAGCAAATGTTCGGAAACGCATGGCGGACTGAAATTTCAGGGGACCGCATCCATCGCGCTAAGCAAAGAGCCAACCTTGGGGTTGGCCTCTGGAACGGAGACAGAAAATGAACATCAAGAGCCTCCTTCTCGGCTCCGCTGCTGCCCTCGCAGTAGTATCCGGTGCACAGGCTGCCGACGCTATCGTCGCCGCCGAACCGGAAGCAGTAGAATACGTCAAGGTTTGCGACGCCTACGGCACTGGCTACTTCTACATCCCGGGCACCGAAACCTGCCTCAAGATCGGCGGCTACCTCCGCTTCGACGTCGGCTTCGGCGCTGGCGATGCCTATGACGGCAACAATGAAGACGACTGGGCAGCCCACACCCGTTCGCACGTAACCTTCACCGCTAAGAGCGACACCGAATACGGCACGCTCACCAGCGGTATTGTTCTCGAAACCAACTACCGTGGCACCGACACTGGCGGTGACTCTGCTGTTAGCCCGACGGTTGGCAATTCTACGACGCTCGGCGGCGCAGGCAACAGCACGGCAATCGACGAAGCGTTCATCAGCATCGCTGGCGTAACGGTTGGTAAGTTCGCCAACTGGTGGGATAACGACTTCTCCGGTGAAACGGACGTTCTCGCAACGCTTCACGGCACGACCAAGCCGAACGCGATCCGCTATCAGTATGACGGCGGAAGCTTCTATGCTGGCGCATCGCTGGAAGAACTCACCGAAACCAACAACGCCGGCGGTACCGGCGGTGGTAACCTTGGTATCGATGCAGCTGTCGGCGGCAAGTTCGACGCCTTCACCTGGGAAGTTCTCGGTTCTTACGACTCCGACGCCCAGGAAGGCGCAGTTCGCGTCAAGCTCGGCGCCGACGTTGGTCCGGGTACGTTTGAAATCGCTGGCATCTACTCCAGCGGCTACAACAACTACTACGACGCTGGTAAGTGGTCTGTTGCTGCTCAGTACGCCCTCAAGGCAACTGACAAGCTGACTATCACCCCCGGCGCTCAGTACATCGACGACATCCAGACGGGTGGCGCTCTCGGCGACGATTTCGACGGTGGCCATGAATGGCGCGCCGGTCTGACGCTCAACTACAAGATCGTTGAGAACCTCTCGACCGAGCTGACGGCAACCTACGTCAACGACAAGTTCGACGATGGCCGTCCGGATGCAAGCTACACGGAAGGCTTCTTCCGTCTGCAGCGTGACTTCTAATCATACGCTGACAACCGATTAGATTGACCTCCAAATCGGTTTCGAAAGGAGAGCCCGGGTTCCCAACCGGGCTCTTCTTGTTTTTACTGGATGAGTTGCCGTTGAGGGCAGGGGCCGCAGCGGCTGCGTTAAGGCAGCAGGCCGTTGGCGAAGATCTTCAGGCTGGAGCGCAGATAGGCCTTGGTGCGCTTGGCGCGCACGTCGAGATCGGCGCCCGTCCGGTCGATGCTGAGGCTGCCGAAGACGATGCCGATCAGCATCGTGGCCGCCGCATCCGCATCGATGGCGATGATCTTGCCGCTTTCGCTCAGCGTCCGCAGCCAGCTTGCAAGCTCGGCGCGCGCCGCATCGAAATCCTGCCGCAGCTGCGGCACATATTCGGTCGCTTCCCAGGCAACTTCGATCAGGAAATACTGGCGCATGTTGGCCGGGCTCGGCGCATCGTCGGCGTCGACATAGAAGACCTGACCGAGGAGCACATCGAGAGCGGCGTCGGCCTCAGGGAAGTGGAAGATCGAACCGCTGCGCGCCTTGATCGCCGCAGACAGCAGGTCGCCCTTGGCCTCGTAGAAATCATAGAAAGTGCGCTTCGAGATACCGCAGCGGGCGGCGATGATATCGACCGTCGTATTGGCATAGCCGAGTTCGATGAAGACGTCGGTACCGGACTCGATGATATCAGCCTGGCGCTGATCCAGGTCTATGCTCTTCGGGCGTCCGCGCGGGCGCTTCAGTTTTTCTTCGGTGTTCGAGCTCACAATTCCCCTGCGCGCACATCTGTTATTTTATCCCTGCGGCACTGATACATGAAGAGGCGCGGCGGGTACAGCGCCTCAATGTCGCGAACATGTTACAGCCTCACGACATGCTGGCGGAAAAATATCGCAGGCCGGAATGCCTGATACCACCGCCTACAACCTAAGTCTAAGTCCCCGGAATTTTTGCAACTTGTTAACCATAATGCCTGACGCTCCGCTAATGTACCGGGGGAGCTTTGTCATGCAGGCAATGAGGGCGGTCGATGTATCTGAAGAGGGGAATGCGCAGCCGGAGGACCCGGCGTTGCGGCATATCCTGTCCAAACTGGCCGAGGAGGCCTCGACGCTCGGCATAGACCTTGTCGACATCGCCGGTGCCATCCAGGACATGGCGGCGATGTCCGCCCGCCATGCCAATGCCTTCGACGACGTGACGCGCACGGCGCTCTCGATTGCCGAAACCAACCGGGCGGTTGCCGTGTCGCTGCGCGAGACAGACCAGACCGCCGCCGATGCCCGCCACATGCTGAAGGAATCGGCCGGGCGGCTCTCGGGGTCGGTCGAGGAGATCGGCCATATGCTGCGCTCCTCCGAGGAGATCAGCGCCGAGATCAGCACTTTTGCCCGCTCGCTCTCCGATGTCGATACCGTCGCCGGCGAGATCGGCACCATCGCCCGCCAGACCAACCTGCTTGCCCTCAATGCGGCGATCGAGGCGGCGCGCGCCGGTGAGGCAGGCAAGGGCTTTGCTGTCGTTGCCTCCGAGATCCGGGCCCTCTCGCTGCAGACCTCCAAGGCGACCGGCCTGATCCAGGAAACGCTCGACCAGCTGCGCGCCAAGATCGGCAGGCTCTCGGCCGCCGGCAGCGGCGCGCGCGACAGTGCCGCCAGCGTCAAGGAGAAGTCGCAGGCCATGCACGGCGCCTTCCACAGCATGGAGCAGGTGATCACCCAGATCCTCGACAGCTCCTCGGTCATGGCCAACACGACCGAAGCGGTCGATCGCCAATGCGCCGGCTTCGTCGCCGCGCTTGGTGAAATGTCGGCCGAGGTGCTGGAATCCAACGGCAAGCTGCAGCACGCCGCCAAGCGTGTCGATAGCGTCGTCGGCCTGTCGGAAAAGCTGGTGCAGCTGACGGCGAGCGCCGGTGTCGAAACCGCCGACAGCCGCTGGATCGCCCGCGCCCAATCGGTCGCCGCCGACATCTCCACTGCCTTCGAGCGGGCTCTGTCATCCGGACAGATCCGCCTGGAAGCGCTCTTCGATCGAAACTATCGGCCGATCCCCGGCACCGATCCGGTGCAGCTGATCGCAGGTTTCACCGAACTCACAGACCGCCTTTTACCGCCGATCCAGGAGCCGGTCGCCAGCTCCGACGAGCGCATCGCCTTCTGCGCCGCGATCGACGAGAACGGCTACCTGCCGACCCATAACCGCAAGTTCTCCGAGCCGCAGCGCCCCGGCGACACCGCCTGGAACACCGCCAACTGCCGCAACCGCCGCATCTTCAACGATCGCGTCGGCCTCTCGGCAGGCAGGAGCACCGCACCCTTCCTGGTGCAGACCTACCGGCGCGACATGGGCGGCGGCAATTTCGTGATGATGAAGGACATCTCCGCCCCGATCACCGTCCGCGGACGGCATTGGGGCGGGCTGAGGCTGGCGGTCAAGGTCTAGCGTAACCGCCGCCTGTTGCCCTATACGAAGCATATGAGACTCCGCACCGACATCTTCGTTTCCGCCCTGCTGCGCCGGGTCTTCGCCATGGGCGATTTCGCCGCCGTGGAGAAGAAGGGCGCGGAAGAGGCGGGCGCGGTCTTCATCCGCCAGCATTTCCGCAACGGGCTGGAGACGCTCTATGGCCCGGCGCCGCAGAGTTTCTTCGATGAAGACGAGACTGCCGGACGGCTGTTCGAGATCCGCCTCGACCGGCAGGAGCCGGATGCCGTGCGCGAATTGCTGGAGCGCGAGCGCAGGTTCGATCCCGATCTCTGGATCGTCGAGCTCGAAACGGCAGATGCGGCATCGCTATTGCCGCTGGCGGTAGAGAAGAAGAACCCGCTCTAGCTCAAATCAGCGGCGGCCGACGGTCTTCAGGTCGCGGGCCGGCGGTATCAGGCGTGCTGTGCGGGAGATCGTGCCGGCGGCGGCAGGCGCGGCAGGGTTTTCGCCTTCTTCCGGCTTGTAGGTATAGCTGTCGGCGCGCCGCCAGGCTTCCACCCGCTCATGGCATTCTTCCGGATCGAGCGCATCGAGCACCATCCAGGCGCGGGTCACGCTGTGCTGCGGTTCGGCGAGATGCGGATAGAGCTTCTCCAGGACGAAGACGGCATCGAGAAAGCCCATGCCGAGGCTGACGAGCGTGGTGGCCAGCTGCTGGCCGGAGAGATCGAGCATGATGCGCTCGGCAAGCCAGCGGCTGGCGGAGAGCGCATCGGCAAGCGTGCTGGCAAAGTGACTCGCCTCGCGCGAGCGGGCAAAGCGCACCAGCAGCGCTTCCTGGATATCGGAGATCGTCCTGAGGCCCAGCCGGTCGTCGTCATCGCGGCCGAGATGGTTGGCGAGACCGCGGATCTTCTGGCGCATCGCCTCTTCATTGGCGAGGCGCTCCGCAAAGTCAGGATCGACGGCTGGCGGCTCGGTTGCGACGGGCGCAAAGACCGGCGCCGGTGCCGCGGCCAGCTGTTCCTCGATGGCCGGAAGCGGCAGATCGGCGGGCGAGGGGCGGGCGGTCGCCTGGCGCAGCGCCACCAGCGCATCGATCACCTTTGGCGAGAGGTTGTCGCGGCTGACGATGGCGCGGATATGGGCGGTGCCCTGCGTGCGGGCGATCATGATCAGCGTATCGTCGCTGACCGCCTGCGAGGCCGTCAGAAACGGTGCGGCAACGGCGATCGGCAGGTTGCCGATGAAGAGAGCCACGGCCTGCGGAATGACCGGGCATTGCGAGAGCGCGGCGACGGCCTGGCGGCGGGCTTCGTCGGAAGAGGCCTGGAACAGCGGGGTAAAGAGCTCGGCGAACTGGCGCAGCTCGGATCGCGTCGGATGCGCCAATCCCTCGAAGCTGCTCACGGTTGCCATCAACACCACGTCCTTCTTGCGGCTGGCCATAGGCCCTTCTAGGTCTCTAAACCGGTCACGCACAAAGAATACCCCGGAAACGCCGATACTGAGGGATCGAATGTGCCGGCTGGACGGAGGCCGGGCTCAGACGAATATGAACAAATCCTACACCGGCAGGGTTAATGCTTGCTGAAGATTTTAATCAAATGCGCAGCAATGATACACGCAGAACGTGTTTAGCTGTGGATGGCGCACAAAAAGAAAGCGCCCCGCAGATACGAGGCGCCACCGTCTTTCCGGATCGCTCCGGCCTGGAGATAAATGTCAGAGTCCCTTGTGGGCACGCAGAGCCAATAGCAGCTTTTCGCCGTCGTTATGGCCGGCCTGATAGAGGTCGAGCGCAGCCGAAGCTGCAAACTGGGCCTCGGGGCTTTTGATATCCAGACGCTTTTCCGAGCACCACGCATCGAGCGCGCCGCGCAGCACATCCAGGTCTTCAGGAGAGAATGTCGGGTTCATGAATAAAGACATTTTCTGCCCTCCGTATCTACGGCAAGAGCATGGGTTGTCTCTCAAGCGGTCATCGCCATAAAACTTTTGACCGATGCGCCGACCATACGCCTATTCACCTGAACTGCAATTGATATTTCGGTGACGCAAATCGGCAACACATCCTTATGACGTAAAGGTGATCGGCTGTACTTGGTCAAGTCTATGAATTCATAAGTCTTTCCTAATTAAATCTGACTTATTGCCGATTGAAACTAAAAGCCAGCTCGCAGCGTTTATTGAACAGCCCTACAACAGGGCTGAAATATTAGGAGACTGTTAACTATCGTATGTCTCAATTCGGACAGGAACGGCGCGGTTCGATGCTTCGGCCGTAAAGATTCCACATCACGGTATTCAAACAGGTGCCGTGAGAAAGGCGCGAATGACCTCGGTTCCGGTTTCCGGCATTGCAGGACGCGCTGGCCCGCACAGGCGGGCAGGGTGAAATCCGCTTTGCTTCATCCGTCTCGGGCAGTGCATGGAGACGAGAATGGCCACTATAGTCGCATTGGCTGACAGGCGCTCGCAACAGCCGCGCCGAAAAGACCGGGAGCCCGTCGAGGCTCAGATATTGCTGTTCACCGGCGTTCGCTACGAGCGTCTCGTGGAGAGCCCGAAGCGCCGCGCCCCGTCGCGCGCATCGCGTGTAAAGACCAAGTAGGCGTCAGTTGTCCGAACCGTAGGTCTCGCAGCCTGCCTCGGTGAGAAAATTCTTGGCTGCGTCATCGAAGCTCGCCTGCGGCGCAAGAGTGCGCAGCACCGCATAGCCCTCATTATGCGTCATCTCCACCAGGATGGTCTGCTGCAGATCCTGCGGCAGTGATTTGCGCAGCTCCGTCAGCTTGATCGGGCTTGCCGCCAGCACATCGAGCGCGCCCCCCACCGACGTCCTGTCATTCATGCTGAACACCTCGTTCGAGGCGCCGTCATAAACGGCGATCGACCAGAAGGGCACGCTGCCCTTGGCGGTGAAGCGCACAGGGCCATCCTCGAGATCGAAGGAGCAGACGGCGGTGCGCACGAAGGGATCGCTGTTGGAAAGCCCGGCGTCGTCGTAGTTCGACGACAGCAGATAGAAATTGTTCGGATCGCCCTCGGCGATCACCCGCGTCTCGGCATCCTTGCCGGTGAAATGCGGCAGCGCCAGAATGATGATCAGGTGCAGCAAGGCGGCGCCGAACAGGCCGGTGATGATGGCAAAGACGATCCTAAGCATTGCCGCACCCGGTCTTCTCAAGTTTCGGCATGGAGAGATCGATAACCCCGGAACTGCCGGCCGTCGGCGTATCGAACAGCGTCAGCACCAGCCGGAAGGTGCCGGCGGCCGGCAGCGCCAGCCAGTTGCCCGGCCGGGCATTGGCCGAAACGTCGATCACGAAGCTGCTGTCGGGCTGGCGCAGCACAGTCCAGGAATTCAGCGCGCCGGGCAGACCGGGACGCACGGAAGCCGGATTGCCGCCATTGTCGGATGTGTAGAGCGTCCACAACCGCGCCGCCGGCGTCTGCCCGCTGATCCGGTAGCTGCAGCCCGCATTGAGCCGCTCGCCGCCATCATCGACGCTCGCCGTAAAGGTCAGCCCCTCGGCACTGCCGTAAAGCAGCTTGCCCGCCCGCGCCCGGTGCGATTTCGCATAAGGATCGGCATCGGCCGTCTGCAACTCCGGAAACGCCTCCCAGGCCCCGAGCTTGATGGCGCCAAACCCCTGCGTCACATCGAGCGCATACCGCGAAACCATGATCCCGCCGCCGAAAGCGACGATCAGCGTGATCGCGATAAATAGCGGAAATCGAAACACTGCATGCCCTTGAGATCAAATCAGGTGAAAGGGTTAGCACTGATTCTGGCGGGGTGGAATGGTGGTGTGCTTTTTGCCGCCCGGGTAGAGGCTCTCCGCCGCGCGTCCGTGCGGCGAATGACCCCTTTGAACGGGCTGGGTAAGCGTCTCCTACCGCCGTGTTCTCTGGCAAGCGCCCATACTCGCGACGTCCCGCGCCCCAATCGCCAATGCGACGAACCACCGCCACCGTCCACCCACCCCACCCATCAAAATCCGGCAAAGGCTTGCTTTTTCTTCGGTTTTGCCCTCTCTTTGCCGCCAATCGAAGGGGATTTCCGGGCGGGATGCGCCGGAGGAGCGCAGGACAGGCAGATCATGGTATCCGAAGCGCCGCCGTTCTGGTGGACGAAAGCCGATTGGCGGGCCTGGACGCTGTCGCCCTTTTCGCTGATCTACGGACAGGTCGCCGGCTATCGCATGAAGCATGCGCGCCGTGCCTCGGTGCCTATTCCCGTCATCTGCATCGGCAATTTCACCGTCGGCGGTGCCGGCAAGACGCCGACGGCGCTGGCGATCGCTCAGGCGGCCAAGGCGAAGGGGCTGAAACCCGGCTTTCTGAGCCGCGGCTATGGCGGTTCGCTCGATGTGACGACCGTCGTCGATCCTGCCCATCACCGCGCCATGGCCGTCGGCGACGAGCCGCTGCTGCTCGCCCGCGAGGCGCTGACCGTGATTTCCCGCCGCCGCGTCGAGGGGGCCGAGCGTCTCGTCAAGGAAGGCGCCGACCTGATCATCATGGATGACGGCTTCCAGAGCGCCAGACTGGCGCTCGACTATGCGCTGCTGGTCATCGATACGGCGCGCGGCCTCGGCAATGGCCACACCGTGCCCGGCGGCCCGGTGCGCGCGCCGATCCCAGTGCAGATGCGCTATGCGACGGCGCTTTTGAAGGTCGGCAACGGCAATGCTGCGGACGCCATCGTCCGCATGGCCGCCCGCGCCGCAAAACCCTATTTCACGGCGTCGCTGAAGACGGTCGGCATGAACGAGCTTTCCGGCCGCCGCGTGCTCGCCTTCGCCGGTATCGCCGATCCCACGAAGTTCTTCCGCACGGTGGAATCGCTCGGCGCCGAGATCGCCGCCACCCGCTCCTTCGGCGACCACGAGCATCTGAGCGACGACGAGATCGCCGATCTCATTGCCGTTGCCGAACGCGAAGAGCTGCAGATCGTCACCACCTCGAAGGACTTCGTCCGCCTTGCCGGTCATCACGGCCGGGCGCAGGAGCTTGCCGAAAAGTCGAAGGTGATCGAGGTGGAGATGGCATTCGAGGACCCGCAGGCACCTGGCCTGATCATCGACCGGGCGATCGAGGCCTGCCGTGCCCGCCGGTTGAAAGAGCAGTCCGGCCTATAGCGCCAGCCGTTTGCGGATATCGGCAAGCCCGGATGCCGCGCGGCCATCGGCGTCGAAATTGCCGTCGTCGAGCCAGGCTTCCAGAGCGGCCCGGTGTGGCGGCCATTCGTCTTTCAGGATACTGTGCCAGGCGACATCGCGCTGATAGCCCTTGGCGATCGCAGCATTTCGCCACATGCCCTCGAACACGAAGCCATAGCGCAGCGCCGCCTTGCGCGACGCTTCGTTGAGCGCGGCGCAGCGCCAGACGAGCCGCTCATAGCCGAGATCGTCGAAGGCGTGGCGCATCAGGAGGAAGATCGCCTCGGTCGCAGCGCGCGTGCGCTGCAGGTCCGGTGAAAACCAGATGCTGCCGATCTCGATCGAGGAGTCCGCCGGAGAGACATCGCAGAGCGACAGCCATCCCGCAGGCTTTCCGGCGCCGAGAGGTTCGACGGCCCAGAACGGCTGGTCGGCCCGCCCTGCGAGGTCCGCGACGAAGGCGGTAAACAGGCCGATGCTCTCGAATGGACCATAGCGCAGATAGCCGAAGCTCTCGGGAGAGGCGGCGGCAAGCGGCCAGAGAGGCTCGGCATGCGCCGGTGTCAGCGGGTCAAGCCTGACCGAGCGTCCGCTATGGACGATCCGCTCGGGAAAGGGGCGTGGCGAATGGACGATCGGGCGGCCGAAGTCACGCATCAGGGAAAGTCAGCGCTTCTGCACCGGCAGCACGCCTGCGCGCTTGTCGGCCTCGAATGAGGCGATGACGTCGGCATAGGGTTCCTGGCGGGCGACGCTCCAGTAGCGCAGCTCGTCGAGCGGGATATGCTTGCCGGTCATGGCGCAGACGACGTAGGAGCCCGGCGACAGGATCTGGAAATCGGCGTCGAGATAGCGGATTTTCGCCTCGCGGTTTCCGTGACCTTCAAACAAGTTCATCCTGCTCCATTCCTGCGGCTCTGATCGTCCTGCCATAGCGCGCGGCACGGGCGATTGCCAGTATTTTTCGGCTTGCTGCCGTCAGCTCCGGCCGAACAGCCGCTCGATGTCTGAAAGCTTGAGCTCGATATAGGTCGGCCGGCCGTGATTGCACTGGCCAGAGCCCGGCGTCACTTCCATCTGTCTCAAAAGCGCGTTCATCTCCTCCGGCCGCATGCGCCGGCCGGAGCGCACCGAGCCGTGGCAGGCCATGGTCGCTGCGACATATTCGAGTTTCTGCGACAGGCCCGACGCCGTATCCCATTCGGCGATCTCGTCGGCGAGCTGGCGGATCAGGCCATTGGCATCGACCTCGCCGAGCATCGCCGGCGTTTCGCGCACCGCAATGGCGCCCGGCCCGAAGCGCTCGATCGCCAGCCCGAGTTCGCCAAGCCCTTCGGCATGCACCATCAGCCGGTCGCAATCCTCTTCCGGCAGATCGACGATCTCCGGGATCAGAAGCACCTGCGAGGGCAGGCGCTTGGAATGCAGCGCCTTACGCATTTCTTCGAAGACCAGCCGCTCATGCGCCGCATGCTGGTCGACGATGACAAGACCGTCCTCCGTCTGCGCCACGATATAGTTCTCGTGCAGCTGGGCGCGGGCAGCCCCCAGCGGAAAGCGGTGCGGCGCCTCTTCGCGCGGCGCAGCTGCCGGCTGCTGCCAGCTCTGCGGCTGCGGTTCGGAACGCGCCGTCGGCGTCACCAGCCCGTCGAACGATGCCTGCGGCCGCTCGGCAAAGCCGCTATTGGCAGCCTGATAGGGACGGGACGGCGAGGTCTCCGGCGACCATGGCGCCTGCGCCGGGCGCTGATAGGCATTCGGCTGGAAACCGGGGCGGAAGGAGCGCAGCATGCCGTCGGCACCGGTCGTGGCGGCGCGGCTGCCGTCGCGGGCGAGCGCTTCGCGCACCGCGCCGATGATCAGCCCGCGGATCAGCCCGGGATCGCGGAAGCGCACATCCGATTTCGCCGGATGCACGTTGACGTCGACAAGCGCCGGATCGAGTTTGAAGGAGAGCACCGCGACCGGGTAGCGCCCGGCCGGGATCGTCTCGGCATAGGCGCCGCGGATTGCCGAGAGGATCAGCTTGTCCTGCACCGGGCGGCCGTTGACGAAGGCATATTGGTGGCCAGAATTGCCGCGATTGAAGGTCGGCACCCCGGCATAGCCCGTCAGGCTGACATCCTCGCGCTCGGCATCGATCTCGATCGCATTGTCGCGGAAATCCTTGCCGAGGATCTGCGCCATGCGCGCCAGATGGTCGTCGCCGGTCGCCGGAAATTCCAGCGTGCTGCGGTCGGTGCCGGAGAGCACGAAGCGCACGCCCGGAAAGGCGATCGCCATGCGCTTGACGATTTCGGTGATCGCCGCCGCTTCCGCCTTCTCGGTCTTCAGGAATTTCAGCCGCGCCGGGGTGGCGAAGAACAGGTCGCGCACCTCGACGATCGTTCCGGGGTTCAGGGCCGAAGGTCTCAGATGCAGGAACTTGCCGCCGGAGACGGCGATCTCGCTGCCGCCGGCGCTATCCTTGCGGCGGCTCGATATGCTGAGCTTGGCGACCGAGCCGATCGAGGGCAGGGCCTCGCCGCGGAAACCGAGCGTGCGGATATCGTCGAGCGTTTCTGAAATTTTCGAGGTGCAGTGACGTTTTACCGCAAGCTCGAGATCGGCGGCATCCATGCCAGAGCCATTGTCGCTGACGCGCAGTAGTCCTTTGCCGCCGCCCGATGTGGCGATCTCGATGCGCGTCGCGCCCGCGTCCAGGGCGTTTTCGATCAGCTCTTTCGCCGCACTTGCCGGGCGTTCGATAACTTCGCCGGCGGCGATCTGGTTGATGAGCGTTTCTGAGAGCTGTCTGATGGCCATGCGCCATTTTCGTGGATTCGCAGGCCCGATGGAAGGGTGAAAAAGCCGGTCTCCAAAGCCGCGTCTCAGACCCCAAGATTTGGGTAGATTAATGTTAAGCGACCGTTAGGAGAAAGCTGGCATTTTGGACGCATACCACCAAATAGTGCTGTTAAATCGGATAGATGTGGGATTTTGAGGAATGAGTGCCGGCTTTGAAGAGACGGACGCATCATCCGTGAGCGGGGAGCTGCCGGCCGAGCCCGATCTCCAGTCGTCGCTTTTCGATGCCGTCTCCGATGGCCTCGCCGCCGCCCTCATCGTCTATAACAAGAACGACCAGATGATCTTCGCGAGCCGTCAGGTTCTCGATTTCTTCCCGATTTCGCCGTCCATGCTGAAGCCCGGCACGCGCCTGCGCGATTTCCTGGGCGCCGTCTTCGATACCGGCGTGCGCCAGCAATATGCCGCCAAGCAGCCGGGTGGCGTGCTCGGCCGCGAGGACTGGCTGTCGCAGAAGATCGCCTCGCATTGGCGCGAGCGTTTCGAGATCGTCGAGCGGCATGGCCCGGATCGCTGGATCCGCCTCGTCAAGCGCCGTCTGCCGAGCGGCTATTGCGTGTCGATGATCTGCAACATTTCCGAAGAGCGCAAGCGCGAGGAGCAGTGGCGCGCCGATCTGGAGCGCGTGCAGCTGACCGAGGATATTCTCGACAACCTGCCGTTCCCGCTCTTCGTCAAGGACCGCAATCTCAATTACGTCGCGGTCAATATTGCCTTCTGCGAGAAATATCAGACGACGCCGGACGAAGTGCTCGGCCGCAAGAGCGGCGACCTGTTCTCGGCCGATATCGCCAAGCGCTTCGAGGAAAGCGACCGCCACGTTCTGGAAACCGGCGAGATGTCGATATCCCGGCAGCGCCAAGTCTCGCGTGACGGTGCCGAGCGCGACATCGTCAGCCGCAAGCACCGCATCGGCAAGCCGGGCCGCTATTTCCTGGTTTCCACCATGCAGGACCTGCCGCGCGATGGCGCCGATCTCGACGAGTTCGACCGCGCCACCTCGGTCACCGCCTCCAGCCACCAGTCCTATCGCCGTGCCTATGTGCCGCTGAACGGCGATGCGCAGCGCCGCGAACCGGCGGCGATGGAAGCGATCGTTCCGGAGAATTTCTCCGGCCGCAAGATCCTCGTCGTCACCGGCGATCTCGCCGCCGAGACCGCGGCGCTGCGCACGCTCGCCAAATACGGCTTCGAAGCCTGTGCCGTGCGCGGTGAGGACGAGCAGGAGCATTTCCTCGAAATCGCCTCTTCGGCCGGTATCGATCTCGACCTGATCATCATCGACAACCAGATGGGCATGCGCTGCCTGGAGCTTTCCGGCCAGCACGGCATTCCGGCGCTCGTCATGGACGGTTTCCAGCTGGCGAACGAGCTGACCTTCCAGGTCGCCCGCCACTTCAACCGCAACAACCGCACGAGCAACGAGCCGGAAGCCGATTGGGAGATCTCGACATCGGCCGATAGCGACACGCTGCAGGTTCTGGTCGCCGAAGACAACGACATCAACCAGATCGTCTTCTCGCAGATCCTCGAAGGCCTCGGCTATCGCTACATGATCGCCTCCAGCGGCGACGAGGCGGTGCGTCTGTGGACCGAACACAAGCCGCAGATCGTGCTGATGGATATCTCGCTTCCCGGTCTCAACGGTTTCGAGGCCGCCCGCATGATCCGCGGTATCGAAGAGGGCGGCAGCGTCAGGACGCCGATCATCGGCGTGCTCACCCAGGCCTTCGAGCGCGACCATGCCGAATGCGCAAAAGCCGGCATGGACGATGTCATCATGAAGCCCGTCAGCCCGGATATACTGGAGACAATCTTCCAGAAGCATCTGAAGCGCGAAGAGATGCGCGCGGTCTGCTGATCGGAACTCTGGTCAACTCCCCAGATTTTGGGGCGCCAACAATCCCAAACATCGCTTTTCCACTATCGGTTTATTAAGACTTGGCCGCCATTCTCCCCGGAGGGAGTGAAATCTCAGGTCAAAATATGAAACCGGTGGACGTACCTTTTATGCCCGTGAGCCAGAATGAGCTCCAGGCCATGGCCTATACCGATCCGTTGACCGGACTCGGTAATCGCCATCGTATGCGCGACCGGGTCACCCAGATTTCGGCCGAGCGCGCCAACGATCCGGCGCCGTTCACCATCGGCATCGCCAATCTCGATTCCTTCAAGCCTATCAATGACCTGTTCGGATCCGCCGCCGGCGACGAAATCCTCTGCCAGGTCGCTCACCGCCTGAAGGCCTGCATCCCCGACGGCGCGCTCGTCACCCGCCACGATGGCGATGAATTCGCCTTCGTCCTGCCGCTGATCTTCGAGCGTGCGAGTGCGGAAAAATTCGGCCAGATGATCCGCGAAGTGCTGTCGGCACCCTATGATCTCGGCGACCGGAACGTGCGCCTCTCTGCATCCTTCGGTTTTGCAATCTATCCGTTTGCCGGCGAGGAGTTCGACGAGCTCCTGAAGAGCGCCGAGACCGCGCTCTACCGTTCCAAGCGCCGCGGCCGCAGCCAGATCACCGTCTATTCGCGCGAGATCGCGCAGGAAATGAAGCGGGCGACGCAGCTGGAGCAGGCGCTCAGAAACGCCATCATCTCGGATGCGATCGACGTGCACTTCCAGCCGATCGTTTCGCTCGCCAACAATCAGGTCGTCGGTTTCGAGGCGCTCGCCCGCTGGAACGACCCGGATCTCGGCTTCGTCTCGCCGGGTGTCTTCGTACCGCTTGCCGAAGAGCGCGGCTTTATTGACGCGCTATCTGAAACGTTGCTGCGCAAGGCTGCGGAGGCCGCACTTTCCTGGCCGCGCGAGCTTTTCCTCTCCTTCAACCTGTCCTCGGCGCAGCTGATGGACCCCGGCACCAGCGCTAACGTCCTCTCCATTCTCGGCCGCGTCGGCTTCGATCCGCACCGCCTGGAGCTGGAGATCACCGAAACCGCAGTGATGAGCTCGGCCGACACGGCACACCGCATCATCTCCGATCTGCGCCAGGCCGGCGTTCGCGTCTCGCTCGATGATTTCGGCACCGGTCAGTCGAGCCTCGGGCGCCTGCGCGACTTCATCTTCGACAAGGTGAAGATCGACCGCGCCTTCGTCTCGCGCATCAACAATGACCGTGCCTCCGAACATATCATCAAGGCGATCCTGACGATGTGCGAGGGCCTCGATCTCGAGGTGGTCGCCGAAGGCATCGAGGATTATTCCGAGGCCGTGAAGCTCCGGGCCCTCGGCTGCGGCATGGGCCAGGGCTACCATTTCGGCAAGCCGGCAGACAGCATCGCCACGCTGCGCTTCCTGCACGAGAATTACGACTCCGCGGGCGCCGACCGCATCCCTGCATAAGCCGCATCGAGGCTAGTCCACGGCGTCATCAGACATTTCTATTTTAGCGCCGCTGCGCCATGATCTCCGCTTGCTTCGGCGCGAAAAGCGAGTGTCTCATGACGTCATCCAAAGACCCCTTGTTACAGCCCTTTCAGCTCAAGCACCTGACGCTGAAAAACCGCGTCATGTCGACGGCGCATGAGCCGGCCTATTCCGAAGACGGCATGCCGACCGATCGCTACCGGCTCTATCACCGGGAGAAGGCGAAGGGCGGCATTGCGCTGACGATGACCGCAGGTTCCGCCGTCGTCTCGGCCGACTCTCCGCCGGCCTTCGGCAATCTCCACGCCTATCGCGACGAGATCGTGCCGTGGCTGAAGAGGCTCGCCGACGACTGTCATGAATACGGCACTGCCGTGATGATCCAGCTCACCCATCTCGGCCGCCGCACCGGCTGGAACAAGGGCGACTGGCTGCCGGTCCTGGCGCCGTCGCCGATCCGCGAGCCCGCCCACCGCGCCTTCCCGAAGGAAGCCGAGGAGTGGGATATCGAGCGCATCATCGCCGATTACGTCTCCGCCTCGCAGCGCATGAAGGAAGCCGGGCTCGATGGCATCGAGTTCGAGGCCTACGGCCACCTGATGGATGGCTTCTGGTCTCCGGCCACCAACCGCCGCGACGACGAATTCGGCGGCTCGCTCGAAAACCGCATGCGTTTCTCGCTGATGGTCACCGATGCGGTGCGCAAGGCCGTCGGCCCCGATTTCATCGTCGGCATCCGCATGGTGGCGGACGAAGATTGGGAGAAGGGTTTTTCACGCGAAGAGGGGATCGAGATCGCTCGCCGCCTCGTCGCCTCAGGCGGTGTCGATTTCCTGAACATCATCCGCGGCCATATCGATCACGATGCCGATCTGAACAATGTCATCCCGATCCAGGGCATGGCCGCGTCGCCGCATCTGGATTTCGCCGGCGAGGTCAGGGCCGCTACCCGCTTCCCGGTGTTCCACGCCGCCCGCATCGCCGATATCGCCACCGCCCGCCATGCGATTGCCGAAGGCAAGCTGGATATGGTCGGCATGACCCGCGCCCACATCGCCGATCCGCATATCGTCCGCAAGGTGATGGCAGGCGAGGAGGCGCGCATCCGCCCCTGCGTCGGCGCCACCTACTGTCTCGACCGTATCTATGAAGGCGGCGAGGCGCTGTGCATCCACAATGCCGCAACCGGCCGCGAGGCCGAGATGCCGCATGAGATCGAGAAGGCAGCAGCCAAAAGGAAGGCCGTCGTCATCGGCGCCGGTCCCGCGGGCCTGGAGGCAGCGCGCGTGCTCGCCGAGCGCGGCCATAGCGTCGATGTTCTCGAAGCGACCGGTAAGGCCGGCGGCCAGATCAACCTGCTCACCCGCAATCCGCGGCGCAAGGAAATGATCGGCATCATCGACTGGCGGCTGGAAGAGCTCGAGCGCCTCGGCGTCACCATCCATTACGATGTCTATGCCGGTGCCGATGAAGTCCTGGAATTCTCTCCCGACCTCGTCGTCGTCGCCACGGGCGGCATTGCCCAGTCGCCGGAGCTGGAGGCGGGCGAGGAGCTGGTCACCTCGTCCTGGGATATCCTTGCCGGTGCCGTAAAGCCAGAGAGTTCGGTCCTGCTCTTCGACGACAATGGTGGCCATCAGGGCATGTCGGCCGCCGAGGTCATCGCCAATGGCGGCGCCGATCTGGAGCTCGTCTCGCCCGAACGCTTCTTCGCCCCCGAAATGGGCGGCATGAACCATGTGCCCTATGCCAGGACCTTCGCCGAGAAGGACGTGCGAGTGACGATCAACACCCGGCTGAAATCGGTCCGCCGCGACGGCAACGGCCTCGTTGCCGTCCTCGGCTCGGACTATGCCGGTGCAGTGACGCGCGAGCGGCGTGTCGCGCAGGTCGTCGTCGAGCACGGCACCATGGCCAATGCCGATCTCTATCTGGAGCTGAAGCCGCTGTCGCGAAACCTGGGGTCGGTGGATTACGCCGCGCTCATCGCCCGCAAGCAGCCGATCCCTGTCAAGAACCCCGAGGCCGCCTTCGACCTGATCCGCATCGGCGACGCCGTCTCCAGCCGCAATGTCCATGCGGCGATCTACGACGCCCTGCGCTTCTGTTCGCTGCTCTAGAAACAAGAATAACGGCGCCCCGAAGGGCGCCGCCATCTACGCTATACTCCCGCGCGGTTTCCCGCCCGGTATTACTTGGTGGTGGTCGAGCCGGTTGCCGTCGAGTCGGTCGGCATCGTGCCACCCGTTGCGGCCGGAGCCTTTTCGGCTGCCTGCATCTGCAGGGTCTTGAACTCCGGTGCAGCCTTCAGGCTATCGGCCGTTTCCGTGGTCGTCAGCTTGACGCTGCCGTCCTGGGTGTTCTGGGCGACGGTGATCTTTTCCATCGGCACGGCCACGTTCTTCTGGCCGATACCAAGGAAGCCGCCGACACCGACCACGGCAGCAACGAGGCCACCATCCTTCTTCATGATCAGGTCGGTGACGTTACCGATGCTTTCGTTCTGACCGGTATAGACCGACTGGCCGATATAGGTGTTGGCGCTGACCTGATCTGCACCCTGTTCGGTGAGATAGGTGCCGCCACCGGCCTGTGCGGTGTCGGTGGACGCTGCAGGCGCCGGAGCCTGGGCTGCGTCACCGGCCGGAGCCGTCGCATCAGGCATCTTCGGTGCCGTCGCATCGGCCGGAGCCGACTGGGTAGCGCCCGGGGTCGCGGACTGCGGAGCACTCTGCGAGAATGCCACCGGTGCGAAAGCCGTGGCAAACAGGGCGCCAGCAGCAACGGTCGTCAGGAGTTTGCGTGTCATTTCGAACCTACCTTTGTGTTCCCTAGTGTGATCTCTGGCGCGGCTGCCGCTTCTGTTCGGGCGTCTCTGCCGTGCCGGTTCGAAAGGGAAAATGGGTGGGTAGGCTATTGGTTCCTCTCAAAAATCTCTAAAATTTCGCGATTTTTCGGGAACATTTATCGCATCGGCTGCAGAATTCTGCCACCGGAATAGAAAAAGGGCACTCCCGCCGGGAGTGCCCTTCGTCAATGGTTCTGACCCGTTTCAGATCACAAAGGCAGGGTCGAACACGCCCTTGACGGCAACGCCGAGTTCCAGAAGTGCACCGGCCTGCGGTTGCGTGGAGCGGGCCGTCTCGTCGAGACCTTCCCAAGCGGTCGTCACTGCCAGCCGGTCCGCATCCTTGCCGATGAAGGCAGGGCAGGAGGGCTGGGCGGCCGGCACCTTGTAGCGGGCGATCCGCAATCCGTCCGGGCTGTAGCGGTCGACGACACCGGCGCCCCAGCGGGCGTTCCAGATATAGCCGTCGGCATCGCAGACCGAGCCGTCGATGCCACCCGGATCTTCCATGCTGTCGACCATGACGATCGGCTCGCCGGAGGGCAGGCCGGTCTGCGGATCGACCATCACCCGCATCAGGCGGCTGATCCGCGTATCGGTGTAGTAGCCGATCGTGCCGTCGGGCGAGAAGCAGATCGAGTTCGGAATGCTGATCCCGGCAAAAATCTTGGTGACCTTGCCGCCGGAGGCGACGTGATAGATCGAGCCCGCCTGGTTCTCGGCGCGCTTGCTCATCGTGCCGATCCACAGCGAGCCCGAGGGATGCGTGCGCCCGTCATTGGAGCGGTTCTCCGGCATGTCGTTTTCGAGCGCCGCATAGAAAGTGAGCTTGCCGTCGGCGACATCGCGCACGAACAGTCCTTCTTCGGTGGCGAGCAGCTGCCGCTTGCTGTCGATCCGCGCCAGAACGCTCGCCATCATCGGCAGCGCGTGCACTTTCTTCGCGCCGCTCGACAGCGTCAGTTCATGCAGCTCCTTGCCGAGGATATTGAACCACCAGACGGTATCGGTCGCCGGATCATAGGTCGGGCCTTCGCCAAGTACGGAATTGGTGTCGCAAAGTGTTTTGCCTTCAAACTCATAAATAGCGGTCATAATGCCTATGCTCCTACGGCTGCGTCATAGGCTAAAATGGTCGCCTTGGCGCGCTCGGCAACCTCTGCGGCAGTCATTCCCGGCTTGTAGATGCTGGTGCCGAGGCCAAAGGCCTTGATGCCGGCATCGGTGTATTCGGAGAAGTTCTTGTCGGAAACACCGCCGACGGCGGCAATGACGAGCTCCGGCGGCAGGATAGCGCGGATCGCATTGATGCCGGACGGGCCGAGCACGCTTGCCGGGAAAAACTTCAGGCCGGTGGCGCCGGCGCGCGCTGCGGCAAGCGCTTCCGTCGGCGTGAAGACGCCGGGCATCGATACCATGTCATAGCCGCGGGCGCGGATGATGACGTCGGGCTCGACATTCGGCGTCACCAGCAGCTTGCCGCCGGCATTGTGCATGTTGTCGACCGCTTCGACCGTCAGCACGGTGCCGCCGCCGATCAGAACGTCGGCAGGCGCCATCTTCGCGGCGATTTCGATAGACTTGAAGGGCTCCGGCGAGTTCAGCGGGATCTCGATCGCCTGCAGGCCGTTTTCGATCAGCGCGCCGACGACGCCAGCGGTTTCTTCCGGCTTGATGCCGCGCAGGATGGCGATCAGCGGGCGCTTCATGGAGGGGAAAGGAATACGGTTCATGGCTTTAACTTTCTTATTTTGACCAGCTGGCGGCAGCAGCGGCCGAGAGGCCGCGAAGAACGGCCGTATCGGCATCTATCGTCGTGAATTTAAGAGACAGGGACTTGAAGGCGGTTTCGTAAAGCGTCTGCAGGCGGCCGGAAGCGACGAGCGCGATCGGCGTATCGTTGGCGGCATCCGACAGCGCCCCGGCGATTTCGAGGCCGATCAGAGTGCCCGAAATCTTTGCCTGTGCCGCAGCCGGCGTCACGCCATGCAGCAACTGGCCGGAGCGGGCGGTGAAGAGCAGGTTCGTCGCCATCGCCGGCTGGCGGAAGGCGGCGGTGACGGAAGCCTTGAAGGCGGAGTTGTCGGCGGGCGACTGGTCGGCGCCGGCAACGGCATGCGACAGGATCGTATGCTTGGTGATCGCGTCGAAAAGCTCGCCGGTCATGAAGGTCGAGAAGCCGATGACTTCGCCGTCCTGCACATGCACCCACTTGGAATGCGTGCCGGGCATGCAGACCGCCTGCGCGCCGGTGCTCTCTGCGCCGAGCGCTCCCAGCAGCTGGGTTTCCTCACCGCGGATGACATCGGGCGATGCCTTGTCGCGCTGGGCAAGGCCCGGAAGAATGCGGATATCGCGGCTCTGGCCGGGAACGGAGACAGCGCCCGTGAGGATCGACGAGAGCGATGCCGGCACATCGGTGTAACCGGCTTCGACCCATCCCTGCTTGGCGCCGACCATGCCGCAGGCGATGACCGGCAGATCGGCCGGTGCCGAAACCTTGTCGAGATGTGCGGCAAGCACTTCGGCAAAGCCTGTCTTCGCCGCCACCGTCATGCCCTCGCTACCGCGGCTTTCGCCGAGCACGCTGCCATCGTCGGCGATCAGCCAGAGCCGGAAACTGCTCGTACCCCAGTCAACCGCGACATATGCGGGTTTTGCCATCAGAAAATGCCTCCATCGACAATCATGGACTGCGCGGTCACTGCCGCCGCACAGTCGGATGCAAGAAATAGACAGGGACCGACGATCGCATCGGCGTTCAGCACCCTTTTCAGGCACTGCCGCTCGACGGTCTTGGCGATCCCTTCCTCGGTGAGCCAGAGCTTCATCTGCCGCTCGGTAACGATCATGCCGGGCAGGATGCAGTTGACGCGGATATTGTCCGGCCCGAGCTTGCCCGCCATGCTCTTCGTCAGGCCGATCACGCCGGCCTTGGCGGTGGAATAGGCCGGGAAATCGGGCATGTTCAGCAGATAGGCGATCGACGACATGTTGACGATCGCCCCGCCGCCCGCTTCGCGCATCGAGGGCGCCGCGGCCTGCGCGGTGAAGAACACATGACGCAGATTGGTCGCCTGGTTGTTGTCCCAGTATTCGGGCGTCACCGTTTCGAAATCGTGCCGGTCGTCGCGGGCTGCATTGTTGACGAGAACCGTGATCGGCCCCGACTGCGCCACCACGGCATCGACCGTCTGGCGGATCGCCTCGATGTCGCGAAGATCGGCCTTGAAGAAGTGCACGGGATGCTCGCTGTCGCGCGAAAGCCGCAGGGAAAGCGCGCGGCTCTCGTCTTCGGCGACATCGATGAAGGATACTTTTGCACCCTGTCGCGCGAAGCCCTCGACGATCGCCGCGCCGATACCCGATCCGCCGCCGGTCACCAGAACCGTGCGATCCCTGAATTCCGGAAACTGTGCCGATACGCCCGTCACCGCATTCCTCCCGAAGTTCCATTATTTGGAACTTAATTTGACTATGTGGAATTATCGATTTACGCTGGCCTCTCTGTCAAGACCGCAGGCGGTCACAACGGTAGGCGATCGATGGCTCCGCGAAAAGGCACGGAAGGCGAAAACGACACCGGAACCCTCGGCAAGCTGATGGTTCTGCTCGATCTGGTGACCCATGCCGAGAGGCCGCTGCGCTTCACGGACATTTTGGCGCAGGCGGGCCAGCCGCGCGGCACGCTGCACCGCCAGCTCGGGCATCTGGTGGAGGAGGGGCTGCTGGAGCTCGATGCCGACGGCCGCTACTCGCCGGGACTGCGACTGCTCGATCTCGCCGCCCGCAGCTGGGCGAAGAACGAATTCCGCCTGATCGCCGAGCCGAATCTGCGCGCCCTGCAGGCGATGAGCGGCGAGACCGTCCATCTCGGCGTGCTGCGCGGCACCTCGATCATCTATCTCGACAAGGTGGAAGGCCAGCAATCCGTCCGCATGTATTCGCAGATCGGCAATGCCTCGCCGGTCTATTGCACCGGCGTCGGCAAGGCGGCGCTATCGGTGCTCCCGGACGCTACCGTTGCCGCGCTTGCGGCCGCCATCCCGTTCCAGCGCTTCACCGAACACACGCTGGCTTCAGCCGAAAGCCTGCTCGCCGAGCTCGCTGATATCCGCAGCGAGGGCTGCGCCTTCGACCGGGAGGAGCACGAGCAGGGCATCCGCTGCGTCGCCGCGCCGATCTGGACGGCCGATCACAGTCTGGTCGGCGGCGTCTCGATCACCGGCCCCGCCTACCGGCTGACGATGGAGCGGCTTTCCGAATGGGCCGGCCCCGTCCGCGCGGCGGCCGAAAGCATCATGGAAGGCATGCGCATCCGTCTCGGTCCGCGCCGGTAACGCGGGCGTGATGGCTTCATCGGGTGGACGCAAAAGAAGAGCATGCTTATGATGAGGACCATATTGAGATTTGGTGGCGAATCACACCAACTGCGATAACTCGCAAAAGAGATACAAGCTTCGACCGGCCGTGCATTTTAAGGCCGGGAGACCATATTTTTTCAATAGGTTTAGCAATTTAGCAGCGCAGTTGATCTGAACCGCAAGCTCGGGAAGATGAAGAATAGATGGCCTTGTCTCAAGCATCCGATCAGACGGATGAATACGTCCAGGAGATAGCGGGTCTGAAGACCCAGTTCGATATCTTCCGTTTCATGAAGCGCGTGACGGATGCTTTCGGCAGCCGCGCCTTCATGGTCCTCAACCTGCCGCCGATTACCTCCTTCGAACTGCAGAGCACGACCGTCATTACCAGCTGGCCGGCAGAACTTCTGTCGCTGTACGATCAGGAAGGGCTGATGATGAACAGCCCGGTGCTGCGCCGCCTGCGTACCTCGTCTCTGCCCTTCTTCCATGACACCTCCAAGGGCTGGGTCCGCGACGACGGCAAGTCGGCGATGGTCGCTGGGCTTTTCGAGCGTTTCCGCATGGTGCGCTGCGCCTATTTCCCGACGCACGAGCCTTCGGGCCTGCGCGGCGCCGTCTCCTTTGCCGGAGATCGCGAGCCCTATACGCCCGAAGAGATGCGCAATCTCTCCTATATCGCCATCCACGTCTTCGACCGGCTGGCCGAGATCCGCAATCTCGACAACCGGCTGACCGATACGCTCACCGATCGCGAAGTCGATTGCCTCAACTGGACGGCCGCCGGCAAGACCAGCGCCGAAATCGCCGACATCCTCGGCCTCTCCGAGCATACGGTGAACCACTATCTGAACCGGGCGACGAAGAAGCTCGATACGGTCAACCGCACCCAGGCGGTCGCCAAGGCGCTGCGCATCGGCCTGATCAAGTAAGCTGCCGAAAAAATCGGCAGCGCGTCTCAAAGATGGGCAGCCGGATCAGCCGCTGTCCTTTTCCCGGGCATCGCCCCAATCCGCGCGGCGGGCCCATTTGAAGGCGGCGCCGTCTCTCTTCGAATAAATCTGCTCGGCCGCGCTGCCATCCTCGCGGCAGAGTTTCAGCCGGATGACGCTACCCGAACCCTGCGGCGGCGCAATGACGCGTGCCTCGGGCAGAGGCGAGGGGACGCGGCTGGCGGCGATGAAAATATACTTCTCGTCTTCCCACGGCACGTCCGCATCCTTGACCAGCCGGTGGATTTTCGAGCGCGCGACGCGCCGCGAGAAGTGGCACCAGTCGGGCGCCACGATCGGACAGTCCTTGGCATGCGGGCAGGGCGCCACGATATGCGCGCCCTTCGACAGTAGCACGTCGCGGGCCGCCAGAATCCGCTCCCATCCCGCCGGCGTCCCCGGCTCGATGATCAGCAGCGTATCCGATGTCAGCGTCCAGAGCTTGCCGATCGATGCGGCGATCTGATGCGGCTCGATCTCGTCCAGCACATAGGCGAGGGTCACGAGATCGGCGGGAGCGATGTCAGGCAAGGCCTTGATAAGATTGCCATCCAGCCAGGTGGACACGACCTCCATGCCTTCGGAAAGGCTTTTCCCGGTCTGCCGGATCGCGTCGCTTGCTTCCACCATCGTCGCATGCTCGATATCGGGCCAGCAGTCGGCGGCCGCCCAGAGTGCCGAGCCCGGACCGGCGCCGACATCGATGAGTTGGCGCGGCTCGAAGCCGGGCCGCACCTCGGCGATCATCTCCATCGCCGCGCGGATCGCGGCATAGGTGGCAGGCAGCCGGGCCGCGAGATAGGCCTGCGCCGCCAGCTGATCGCTGATATGGAAGCTGCCGTCGCGAAGCTCCTGCCGGTAGCGGCTCGAAAGCCGCGCCGAGGCGCGCTTCAGCGCATCCAGCGGCTGGCCCTCCAGCATCGCTTCCACCCGTTCGCGCAATTGTCTCGGCAGTTCCATCGTCGTCGTCCGTTTCGGTTCCGCTGGCCATACAGCCGTGTATCGGCAAAGCCAAGCGTGGCACTTGGCATGCACCTTGCTTCTTATTTGGCAGAGGTCCAGAGGGGACTTTGAAAAGAGCGCCAAAAATGGCGCCGTTTCGGCCAGCCGCCGTCCAGCACTGTCGATGCGTTTCCTCATGCATCCGGTCGTTGGCGGCGGCTGTTGCTTTTTTGTGACGGCAGGTTCGGGATCATCGCCGCCCCCCAATTATTAGTGTGCTTTAGGCTCTGGTCATTTTGGGCCATTGCGCTAGGTGGGTCTGATCGCTTTGGTTTTCGGGGAGACCGTTGCGGCCATCGAGGCGAAAGCCTGGCGGACCAGATGGCCGCAACGGAATTCGATTGCGCGATTTCCGTTTCCCTCAATGCTGATTTCGTTTGGCGAAGGCGCAGCCCTCCACTATCTACGTGTCACAAAGATACGCGTGAGGAATGCATGACTGAGGTCACCAAGGAACAGGTTCTCGAAACGCTGAAGACCGTGCGCGGTCCCGATCTCGAACATAATATTGTCGAGCTCGGCATGGTGTCGGATGTCTTCATCTCCGACGGCAAGGTCTATTTCTCGATCACAGTGCCTGCCGAACGGGCAAAGGAGCTTGAGCCGCTGCGCCAGGCCGCCGAGCGCGTCATCAAGGAAATGCCGGGCGTCAAGGGCGCGCTGGTGGCGCTGACGGCGGACAAGAAGGCCGCCTCGGCATCGGCTCCCGCCGCCCGTCCAGCCGCCGCATCGCATGCCGGCCACGATCACCACGGCCATTCCCATTCGCACGCCCCGCAGACCCAGCAGCCGCGCTCCGGCAAGATCGGCGTTCCCGGCATCGGCGCCATCATCGCCGTCGCCTCCGGCAAGGGCGGCGTCGGCAAGTCGACCACCGCCGTCAATCTGGCGCTCGGCCTTCTCGCCAACGGCCTGAAGGTCGGCATCCTCGATGCCGATATCTACGGCCCGTCCATGCCGCGGCTCCTGAAGATCTCCGGCCGCCCGACGCAGATCGATGGCCGCATCATCAACCCGATGGAAAATTACGGCCTGAAGGTCATGTCGATGGGCTTCCTCGTCGATGAGGAGACCGCGATGATCTGGCGTGGCCCGATGGTCCAGTCGGCGCTGATGCAGATGCTGCGCGAAGTCGCCTGGGGCGATCTCGACGTTCTCGTCGTCGACATGCCCCCCGGCACCGGCGACGCGCAGCTGACCATGGCCCAGCAGGTGCCGCTCGCCGGCGCCGTCATCGTCTCGACGCCGCAGGACCTGGCGCTGATCGACGCCCGCAAGGGCCTCAACATGTTCCGCAAGGTGGAAGTCCCGGTTCTCGGCATCGTCGAGAACATGAGCTACTTCATCGCTCCCGATACCGGCACCCGCTACGACATCTTCGGTCATGGCGGCGCCCGCAAGGAAGCCGAGCGCATCGGCGTGCCCTTCCTCGGCGAAGTGCCGCTGACCATGAACATCCGCGAAACCTCGGATGCCGGCACCCCGCTCGTCGCCTCCGAGCCGAACGGCATCGTCGCCGGTATCTATAAGGAGATCGCTGCGAAGGTCTGGGCGGAAGTCGGCGGCCAGCCGCAGCGCGCTGCCCCGGCCATTGTCTTCGAATAGGACAGACGCGGTTTGGTGAGCGCGCGCCGCATACCCCAAATTGCGGGGGAAATGTGGTGAAACCGCGCAGTTCACGTAACACGTCTTGATTATTTCACCGCTTTCCGTCATATGCCCCGCCGTCGCCATGAGGGCGGCTTCTGCAGATGCTCGATGACGGCCGCCTTTTGCCCCAGGGTTCCCGGCCAGCCTGCATGTTCGGAGTTGACTTGTCGGTTGAAGGATTGGTGACTGCGATGCGGTTGAGCACAATGCGCATCCGGAAAATGGCCGGACGCAGCCGGAGTGGTATGAACTTTTCTTATCCGGTTCCGTTAGGCTACAGGGCAGGCGCTGCCATATCGGCGGCCGCGTAATGGAAGGGCGTGCGATGATGGCGATCATGGCAAGGCGCGAACGCGGCTGGAGACCGGCCCGTTGATCACCGCCTATTGCTCCAATTGCAAATCCGTCGAGATTGGCGATCTGTCGCAGACCGCCGCATTTCCGGATGACGTCGTCTGGATCGACATGGTCGAGCCGACGCGCGAGGAAGAGCTCTACGTCGAAAAAGTGATCGGCATCGAAGTGCCGACCCGTGACGACCTCAAGGACATCGAACCGTCGGCCCGTCTCTATACCGAGGACGACGCCGTGTTCATGACCGCCTCGCTCGTCTGGCAGGCCGATACATCCTCTCCGACGCTGACGGATGTCGCCTTCATCCTAGCCGGCAACAAGCTGATCACCATCCGCTACGCCCACCCGAAATCCTTCAAGCTGTTCATCGCCGCCCTGCATCGCGTGCCCGAGCAGTGGCGCAACGGCGCTTCCCTGCTTGCCAAGCTGCTCGAGACCATCGTCGACCGCACGGCCGAGATCCTCGAGCTTTCGGTCTCCCGTATCGATATTCTCTCGACACATGTCTTCGGCGATCGCGCCAAGAAGGTCCGCAAGCCGTCGAACTATCTGGAAGAGAAGCTCCGCGACATCGCCGCCCATCACCGGCTGGTCAGCAAGGTGCGCGACAGCCTCGCGTCGCTGTCGCGTCTGTCGAGCTTCTTCTATGCGCTGCCGGCCGTGCAGCAGGACCAGGCCACCAAGGAACTCTGCCGCACCGTGTCGCGCGATATCCAGTCGCTGAACGAGCACGCATCCTTCATTGCCGGCAATATCACCTTCCTGCTCGATGCTTCGCTCGGCCTGATCAACATCGAACAGAACTCGATCATCAAGATCTTCTCGATCGCATCGGTGGTGTTCTTGCCGCCGACGCTTGTCGCATCCATCTATGGTATGAATTTTGAATTCATGCCGGAATTGCATTTCGCGGCGGGCTATCCCTATTCGCTGGCCCTGATGGTCATCTCCGCCGTCATTCCGTTTTTCTTTTTCCGCTGGAAAGGCTGGCTCTGAGGAGCCTGTTTGTTACTTCATGTCCGACGAAAGTCATTCGCACGACAGCAACATGACGCCACGCAAGCTCTTCTATCTTGCGCTCGGCTCCGTTGGCGTCGTCTATGGAGATATCGGTACCAGCCCGCTTTACGCCTTCCGCGAAGCGCTGAAGCCGGTGGCCCAGGACGGTCTCACCCGCTTTGAAGTCATCAGCCTCATTTCGCTGATGATCTGGGCGCTGACCATCATCGTCACCATCAAATACGTGCTGCTGCTGCTGCGCGCCGACAACGAAGGCGAAGGCGGCACGCTGTCGCTGCTCGCCTTGCTGATGAAGACCGCCAACGGCCACACCGCGATCCTCGTCGCCCTCGGCCTGACGGGTGCGGCGCTCTTCCTCGGCGACGCGATGATCACGCCGGCGCTGTCGGTTCTGTCGGCGGTCGAAGGTATCAAGCTCGTGGCGCCGAATGCCTCGCCCTATATCGTGCCGATCTCGGTGGCGATCCTCGTCGGCCTCTTCGCCTTCCAGTCACGCGGAACCGGCACGATGGCCCGCTTCTTCGGCCCGATTACCGCGCTGTGGTTCATCGTCATGGCCGTCGTCGGCCTGTCGCATATCTCCGACGACTACGGCATTCTCGCCGCCTTCAATCCCTATTATGCCGTCAGCTTCCTGCTGAACGAAGGCTTCTACGGCATCGTCGTGCTCGGCGCCGTGTTCCTGACGATCACCGGTGCCGAAGCGCTTTACGCCGACCTCGGCCATTTCGGCCGCCGTCCGATCCAGTGGGCCTGGTTCGCGCTCGTCTTCCCGGCGCTGACGCTGAACTATCTCGGCCAGGGCGCGCTCGTGCTCGGCAATCCGGAAGCGATGTCCGATCCCTTCTATCTGATGTTCCCGAAATGGGCGCTGCCCTTCGGCGTGGTGCTCGCCACCTGCGCCACCATCATCGCCAGCCAGGCCGTCATCACCGGCGCCTTCTCGCTGGTGCGCCAGGCGATCAACCTTGGTTTCCTGCCGCGCATGGAAATCCTCTTCACCTCGGAAACCAATACCGGGCAGATCTTCCTGCCGTCGGTCAACGCCATCCTCTTCCTCGGCGTCATGTTCCTGGTGATCACCTTCAAGACCTCGGATGCGCTGGCAACGGCCTATGGCATCTCGGTTACCGGCGCGATGGTCGTCACCACCATCATGGCCTTCGAGTTCGTGCGCACTCGCTGGAACTGGTCGATCCTGGTTACCTCGATCGTGCTTCTGCCGCTGCTGGCGCTGGAGCTGATCTTCCTCGGCGCCAACCTGCTCAAGATCCACGATGGCGGTTACATCCCGATCCTGATCGCCAGCGCCTTCATCGTCATCATGTGGACTTGGCGCCGCGGTACCGCGATCCTGACCGAGAAGACCCGCCACACGGATATTCCGCTGGCCTCCTTCGTCAGCTCGATCGAGCGCAAGAGCGATCACTCGCCGGCCCATGTTCCGGGTACCGCGATCTTCCTGACCAGCGATCCGGAATCCGCGCCCGCTGCACTGCTTCACAATCTGAAGCATAATCACGTTCTGCACGACAAGAACGTCATCCTGACGATCCGCACCGTCAACAAGCCGCGCGTTCCGAGCATCGACCGCTACAAGGTCGAGCCGATCTCCGAGCGCTTCTCGCGCGTCGAGCTGCAGTTCGGCTTCATGGAGACGCAGAACGTCTCGCAGGCGCTGGCCACTCTCCGCAAGACAGGGCTGAAGTTCGACATCATGTCGACCTCCTTCTATCTCGGCCGCCGCAAGCTGGTGCCGGATGCGAAGTCGGGCATGCCTTACTGGCAGGACCGTCTCTATATCGCACTCGCCAATGCGGCCGCCAACCCGTCGGACTATTTCCGCCTGCCGGCCAACCGTGTGGTCGAGCTCGGATCGCACGTCATCATCTGACACGACGCAAAGACATCTTTCAAAGCCCGGCCATCGCGCCGGGCTTTTTGCGTTTTGCTATATGAAAAAATGCTCATGGGAGATTCTGGGACGGCAAATTAACCAACCATCAAGGTTAATGAGAGATTTTCGATACAAAGTTCATGCGTCCCGTGTTCCCGGAGTCTGGCGTTGCGTCGAAAGAGCGTTTCCCTCGGCAAGCTGCGTATTGTGCCCAAAAACTGGGTCTCACCCGCCATCTTCGGCATCTGCGGGTGGCTCGCATTCCCTTCCATTGTCTCGCATGCGGATCTCGCCGCCATGCTCGCCGGCCTCGATGAGAGCCGCGAGAACTGGCGCATGGTCATGACCAATTCGCCGGCCGGCTCCATCCACCAGGCCGAGCTCACCTTCGCAGACCCGATCGTGACGGGCACGGTCGCCGCCGGTGCCGGCATGGTTCTGCCCGATGGCCGCAAGGTCGCTTTCGTCGCCGAAGGGAAGGGGCATGAGGACACGACCGATGAAGAGCGCGTCAACCGCAGCCTGAAGAAGGGCCGCATCGTCGCCGTCGAGAAGATGCAGCCGCCGAAGGATTTCACCGCCGGCTCTATTCTCCAGCGCACCAGATTGCTCTTCCAGCCGACCTTCAACCTCAAGGACAAGTCGGCCTTCGTGAAGCCGAAGATCAAGGGCAAGGAAATCGAGATCGCCATGGCCTTCTATAAGAAGGAGCCGATCAAGCCGGAAACCGTGGTGCCGACCTTCCTTGCCGATCTCGTCAACAACAACAAGCCGGATGTGCTGGCGACGGCCTATGCGCCTGCCGCACCCGACTACTCACGCCAGTCTCCTTTCGATTCGATTCTTGCCGACAAGGGCGCCAATGACGGCCGCTTCGTGCCGCAGATCGGCGCCAGGGATCATGCCTGGGCAGCAAGCGTTCTTCCGCCAACGGTGTTTTCCGCCGCTGAGCAGCAATGTCTCGCGTCCGGCATCTATTTCGAGGCCCGTGGAGAATCGGTGAAGGGGCAGGCAGCCGTTGCCCAGGTCATCCTCAACCGCGTTCGCAACCCGGCCTATCCGAAAACCATCTGCGGCGTCGTCTATCAGAACGAGGACTGGCGCAACCGCTGCCAGTTCTCCTTTGCCTGCGACAACATCAAGGACCGCGTGAACTCGCAATATCACTGGCGCATGGCCCGCGAAGTGGCGATGGCGGTGACGGCCGGCAAGATCTGGCTGCCGCAGGTCGGCTCCGCCACGCATTATCATGCGGTCTATGTCCGCCCGAAATGGGCCAAGACCATGGAGAAGGTCGGCCGCATCGGCCTGCACGTCTTCTACCGCACCTATGGCGGCGGCTGGAGCTGAGCGCCGCTAATCTGTGGATTCTCTGCAGCTTCCACCGGCTATAAAGCTGATTCTCCCGCTCGAATTTTGCCAAGCGGCCGAGATTGAGATCAAGTGCCTGATATAAAACGATTATTTTATGTCCGGGCACGGGCGCCCTATGCCTTGACTATACCAATCCCTAAAACTATGTTGCGCGCGACTTCAGAACGGGCCGAAAGGTTCTATATTCCATGTCTCTGACGTCCGCGGGACCGGGGTAGCGGGATTGCGGATAGGGATGTAGGAGGAGGAACCATGTCGGATGACCGGGAAGAAAGTCTGGACAGGCGCCGCACGCAGCTGGGAGCAGAGCTCAAGGCAAAGCGTGTAGAGGCGAGAGAGGAACAGGCGAGCGAGGCCCGCGCCGAGGAAAGCCGTAAAGGCTATGCCCAGGCGATGAAGCTTTCGAGCGAATTCATCTCCGCTATCATTGTCGGCGCGCTTCTGGGCTATCTCCTCGACCGTTTTGTCGGCACGGCGCCTTGGGGTTTGATTATTCTTCTGCTTCTCGGATTTTGTGCCGGTGTTTTGAATGTTCTCCGTGCCGCAGGCAAGGTTGCAAAACCGGAGCCTGGAAACGGAAACGGCAGCAAATAGGGCAGGGCGCGCCAGCGCCTCGTTCATTATGAATGATCCCGCGCCCGCGGGCCAAAGAAGAGAGAACAAGCGGTGTCTAACGATCCGACCCATCAGTTCCTGATCCAGAAGATTGTGCCGATCGAAGTCGGCGGGATTGATTTCTCGTTCACCAACGCTTCGCTCTTTATGGTCGCTTCGGCTGCCGTTGCCGCAGGCTTCCTGTATTTCTCGACCTCGAACCGCGCGATCGTTCCCGGCCGCTCGCAGTCGG
Organism: Rhizobium sp. 21-4511-3d; assembly: GCF_053522545.1. Taxonomy (NCBI): domain Bacteria; kingdom Pseudomonadati; phylum Pseudomonadota; class Alphaproteobacteria; order Hyphomicrobiales; family Rhizobiaceae; genus Rhizobium; species Rhizobium sp. 21-4511-3d. The sequence goes on from NZ_JBNWCF010000001.1 coordinate 260,643, forward strand.
TCGCTGAAATGTCTTATGAATTCATCGCCTCGATGCTGAAGGAAGGCGCGGGCACCAAGGGAATGAAGTTCTTCCCGCTGGTCTTCTCGCTCTTCATGTTCGTGCTGACTGCAAACCTGCTCGGCATGTTCCCGTACTTCTTCACCATCACCAGCCAGATCATCGTCACCTTCGCCCTGGCGCTGCTCGTCATCGGCACGGTTCTGGTCTACGGCTTCTATAAGCACGGCTTCCACTTCCTGAATGTGTTTGTCCCCCAAGGCGTTCCCGGCATTCTCCTGCCGCTGGTCGTGGCGATCGAAATCATTTCGTTCCTGTCCCGTCCGATTTCGCTCTCGGTTCGTCTCTTCGCAAACATGCTCGCCGGTCACATTACGCTCAAGGTGTTCGCAGGCTTCGTCGCCTCGCTCGGAGCCCTTGGCGCGCTCGGCATCGGCGGTGCCATTCTTCCTCTCATCATGACCGTCGCCCTGACCGGTCTCGAGTTCCTCGTCGCCTTCCTCCAGGCTTACGTCTTCGCGGTACTGACTTGCATGTACCTCAACGACGCGATCCACCCTGGCGGGCACTAAGGATAACGACATCGACGTCAAAGGGCGTCAGTCATTCGCCGCAACAACCATTTCAAAGGAGTTCAACATGGAAGCGGAAGCAGCAAAGTTCATCGGTGCAGGTCTGGCTTGCTTTGGTATGGCCGGTACGGCTCTCGGCCTCGGCAACATCTTCGGCAGCTACCTGTCCGGCGCTCTGCGCAACCCGTCTGCCGCTGACAGCCAGTTCGGCCGTCTGGTTTTCGGCTTCGCCGTTACGGAAGCTCTGGGCATCTTCTCGCTGCTCGTCGCTCTCCTCCTGCTCTTCGCCGTTTAATTTCGGTGGATTGAGGGATCACGGCCTGCAGACCGCAAGCCGTGATCCTTTGCATTTGCAGTACACCTGGAGGTGAGCATGTTTTTTGTGACCCCGGCCTATGCTGAAGAGGCTCCGGCGGGAACGGCAGAAACGGGTGCAGCCACTGGTACGGATCCGCACGCCGCCCCGGCTGCTGGCGAGGTCCATACCGAAACCGGCGTTGCCGGTGGCGAGCATCATGGCGGCGTTTTCCCGCCGTTCGATTCGTCGACCTACGCATCCCAGCTTCTCTGGCTGGTGATTACGTTCGCTGTTTTCTTCGTGCTCATGCAAAAGGTCATCGCACCGCGCATCGGCGGCATCCTCGAGCAGCGCCATAACCGGCTCGCTCAGGACCTGGACGAGGCAGCCCGCCTCAAGTCCGAAGCCGACGCCGCAGTCGCAACCTATGAAGGCGAACTCGCCGCAGCCCGCGCCAAGGCCAATCAGATCGGCTCCGCCGCTCGTGACGCCGCCAAGGTCAAGGCCGAAGCCGATCGCCGCGCTGTCGAAGCCAGCCTTGCTGAGAAGCTGAAGGCTGCCGAAGGCCGCATCGCCGATATCAAGGCGAAGGCATTCGCAGACGTTGGCACGATCGCTGAAGAAACGGCAACCGCCGTCGTCGAACAGCTGATCGGCGGCACCGCTGCCAAGACCGACGTTGCCGCTGCCGTTGCAGCCGCCAAGAAGGAGGCTTGATCGATGGCACTTGACGCAACATTCTTTGCGATGATCGGCCTGTTCCTCTTCCTGGGACTGGTTGTCTATCTCAAGGTTCCCGGCATGATGGCGAAGTCGCTCGACGACCGCGCCGATCAGATCCGCAACGAACTGGCGGAAGCCAAGCGCCTGCGCGAAGAGGCCCAGCACCTGCTGGCCGAATACCAGCGCAAGCGCAAGGAAGCCGAAGCCGAAGCTGCCAACATCGTCGCGGCTGCCGAGCGCGAAGCAGACATGCTGACCGCCGAAGCCAAGAAGAAGACGGAAGAGTTCGTTGCCAACCGCACCGCGCTTTCCGAGCAGAAGATCAAGCAGGCGGAAGCCGATGCGATGAAGGCCGTCCGCTCGGCCGCCGTCGACCTCGCGATCTCTGCAGCCGAAGCCGTTCTCGCCAAGAAGGCGGACGCCAAGGTCCAGACCGACCTCTTCAAGGCTGCCGTCGGCGAAGTGAAGACGCGCCTGAACTGAGGTTCGGACATTGAGTTTGAAAAGCCCCGCCATTGCGCGGGGCTTTTTGTTTTTGGGGTGGTGGTGGCGGTGTGGCCTCGCAATCTACTGCGACAGTTGTTCACCGTGGGAGTGGCCCCTCATGCCGCGCAGCCAACGCAGACCGTCAATCGGATCACCGAGACCTCCCCAACCTCCCTCATTCCTGTGCTTGTCACAGGAATCCAGCCACGGCGCGTCTGCGCCGTGAATGACACGAGACGACTTCCAGCGCACCAATGAGTCTCTCGCGCCCCAGGACTGGGGCGCACTGGATTCCTGTGACATCCCGTGGGCGTAGCCCTAAGGGCACAGGAATGAGGGAGGAGAGGTGGCGGCCTTGGAGCGAGGTGGCACACGAGGCAGCGTCTAGGGGCGGTCCATAGGGGACGTGTGAAACATTAAAGGCTGGTACTTGCAGCCCCCTCATCCGGCCCTATCGGGCCACCTTCTCCCCGAGGGGAGAAGGGAAGGAGGCGCAAGCTGTACGCCCTTTCCCCAGCCAAGGGCCGGAGGGTGTGTCGAGACGCTGCGGCTTTCCCCTTCTCCCCAGCGGGGAGAAGGTGCCCGAAGGGCGGATGAGGGGGCTCCGCGCGCAACGGCAGAAGCGGAACCACCTCACCCCTCAATCCCGCAACATTTCCTCCGTCACCGCAACCACCCCGTCCTTCCGCAACGGCCGGAACGTCATACGGTGCAGCGGGCAGGGGCCGTGCGCTTCGATCCCCGCACGGTGCTGCGCGGTGCCGTAGCCGGCATGGGCGGCGAAGCCGTAGTTGGGGAAGACGAGGTGGGCGCGGGTCATCATCCGGTCGCGGGTGACCTTCGCGACGATCGAGGCGGCGGCGATGGAGACGGAGCGGGCGTCGCCCTTGACCACCGCCTGGCCGGGACAATCGAGCCCCTGGGGCACGTCGAGGCCGTCGGTCAAAACGTAGGCCGCCGGAATGGAGAGGCCGCAGATGGCCCGGCGCATGGCGTCGAGGCTCGCCTTGCGGATATCGGTATCGTCGATGCGCGTCGCGCTCGACGAGGCGATGGACACCGTTGCCGTTGCCAGGATCTGTAAAAACAGCTCCTCGCGCTTGGCCGCCGACAGCTGCTTGGAATCGTTCAGTCCCTGGGGGATACGCTTCGGGTCGAGAATGACGGCCGCGGCAACGACCGGACCGGCGAGTGGCCCGCGTCCGGCCTCATCGGCACCGGCGACCGGCCAGTGACCCGCCTTGCGGGCCTTCAGCTCCAGCTTGAAATCCGGAGTGAGCGGGACGTCTTCGAAAAGCAGAGGAGAATCGGGTGGCGTGCGACGTTTCATGCGGCTGAACCTCGCACGCCAACCCGATTTCCTGCAAGCCCCCGGAACAGGGCGGCGGCCGGGGGCTAGGGCCGCGAAGGGGCAGGGGACCCATCCGCGGTGTGCAGGCAGCCAGGGCGGCGGCGGCCTGCGGGTATTGCGTCATTGCCGGCGGCATACCCGCCAGCCGGTCGAAACGCTCCTCACGCGCCCGTGCCAGCGGGCGCGAAGTCTTCAAAGCAGCGACAGCTGCACGCCGCTGCCATCCGGCGGTACGAACAGATCGTCGCGCAGCGGCATGCTGCGTCTGACCATGCCGAGTCGCTTGGTGGCCATCTCGAAGCGGCGGGAAATCTGCCAGGCGTAGGGACCGGCACCCTTCATCCGCTTACCGAACTCGGCGTCATAATCCTTGCCGCCGCGCATCGAGCGCACCAGCGACATGACGTGCCGGTAGCGGTCCGGATAATGCTGCAGCAGCCAGTCGCGGAAGAGCGGCGACACTTCCAGCGGCAGGCGCAGCAGAACGTAACCCGCCTCGCGCGCGCCGGCGGCATGCGAAGCCTCCAGAATGCGCTCCAGCTCGTGGTCGTTCAGCGCCGGGATGACGGGTGCGGCCATCACCGAGGTCGGGATGCCGGCCTCGCTCAGCGCATGGATCGCCTCCAGCCGCCGCGGCGGCGTCGAGGCGCGCGGCTCCATGGTGCGGGCGAGCTTGCGGTCGAGCGTCGTCACCGAAAGCGAGGCGCGCACCAGCCCCTTGGCGGCCATATCCTGGAGGATATCGATGTCGCGCATGATCATCGCCGACTTGGTGACGATCGAAACCGGGTGGTTCGCCTTGTTCAGCACTTCGAGGATCTGCCGCATGATGCGCCATTCCTTCTCGATCGGCTGGTAGGGATCGGTATTGGTGCCGATGGCGATCACCCGCGGCTTGTAGCCGGGCTTGGCAAGCTCGCGCTCCAGAAGCTTGGCGGCATCGGGCTTGGCAAACAGCTTCGCCTCGAAATCGAGCCCGGCCGACAGCCCCATATAGGCGTGGCTCGGCCGCGCGAAGCAATAGATGCAGCCATGCTCGCAGCCGCGATAGGGGTTGATCGAGCGGTCGAAGGGAATGTCGGGCGACTCGTTGCGGGTGATCGCCGTGCGTGGCTTCTCGATTTGCACTTCGGTGCGGAACGGCGGCAACTCTTCCAGCGTCTGCCAGCCGTCGTCGAACGTCTCGCGGCTTTGCGGCTCGAACCTGCCGCTCGGGTTAAGCCCGGCGCCACGTCCGCGGCGGCGCTCGCCATCCACCCGCAGGCCGGATTGGGCGATCAGCGCTTCGGCAATATCTGCCGTGTTGGCAGGCGCGAATGCGGCCTGCCCTGCAAGGGACTGTTCGTTCATCGGATTCTCCCGCAGCGGAGGCGTTGCCTTCGCCCGTTCTTGATGATTAAATTCCTAATCAGAAAATGAGAACAATGCAAGAACAAAATGAGGAAAGTCGCGCTGGCAAAATTTTGTGCGGCGCATTATAAATAGGCAATGTTGACGGTTGTTCTGGAGTGCCAGGATCAGGAACCTGAGCTGGCGCAGACTTTATCGGTGCTGGTCGCGGGCGCGGTCGAAGGGCTTGTAAGTGATGTCGTGGTGCTTGATCACGGCTCGCGCGACGGCACCTCTCGGGTGGCGGATGCCGCCGGCTGCCGTTTCCATTCGCAGTGGGATATCAAGGACATATTGCGCTCTGCGCGGGGCGAGTGGCTGCTCTTCGTCGAGCCGGGTGCGCGCCCGCAGGCAGGCTGGATCGACGAGATCGCCGAATATGTGGCGCTGAACAAACTGCCCGCCCGCTTCACCGCCTCGCGCGCCTATCGCCGTCCGTTCCTGCAGCGGGTCGGCCGTGCCTTGCCGCCGCTGGAGCTTGCCTATCTTGTCCCCAAGAAGCAGGCGATCGCCTCGGCCAAGAGCGGCATGCGGCTGGCGGAATTCCCGAAGGGACAGAAGCTGCGCCAACTTTCCAGTGAATTGATTCCTTCCTGGGTGGCGCGGGCCGCCAGATAGAATCAGCCGCCGCGCTTCAGGTGCTCGTCGAGCCGCGGCATGATTTCCACGAAATTGCAGGGCATGTGCCGGTAGTCGAGCTGCGCCTTCAGGATCCCGTCCCAGGCATCCTTGCAGGCGCCGGGCGAGCCGGGCAGCACGAAGATGAAAGTGGCGTTGGCAACGCCGGCCGTGGCGCGTGACTGGATCGTCGAGGTGCCGATCTTGTCGTAGGAAATCCGGTGGAAGACTTCCGAGAAGCCGTCCATGCGCTTCTCGAACAGCGGCTCCAGCGCCTCCGGCGTCACATCACGGCCGGTAAAGCCGGTCCCACCGGTGGTGATGACGACGTCGATGCCGTCGGTCTCCGTCCAGGTCTTCACCCGCGCCGCGATCGCCTGCTTGTCGTCCCGCACGATGGCGCGGTCGACTAGTCTGTGGCCGGCCTCAACGATGCGGGCGGCGAGGGTGTCGCCCGACTTGTCGTCCTGGAGCGTGCGGGTATCGGAGACGGTCAGCACGGCGATGCCGACGGGAATGAACGGCCGGTTCTCGTCTATGCCAGGCATGTCACTCTCCCGAAACAGTTTCCGTTGCCTGGAAATACCAGTCCGGCCGCTGGCTGTGAAGCTGTTGGGCGGCGGCCTCTGCCGCCTGCAGGGAAGGGAAGAGGCCGAAGCAGGTGGCGCCGGAGCCGGACATGCGCACCAGATCGGCGCCGCTCCCGGCAAGCAGGGCCGAAATCTCGGCAATCTCGGGCGTCAGGCTGCGCGCCGGCGGCTCGAGGTCGTTGCGATTGGTCTCGATCACCCGCATCCAGTCGCCAGTCGAAAGATTGAGCGGCCGGTTGTTCTTCTCTGCCAGCGCGCGAAAGATCTGCGGCGTCGACACGCCCTTCAGCGGATTGGCGAGCACCAGGAAGAGCCGCGGCAGCGCAACCCGCTCGATCTCCTCGCCGATCCCGCGCGCAATCAGCGGACGGCTTTCGAGGCACATCGGCACATCGGCGCCAAGCTGCAGCGCAAGCGCCGAAAGTATATCGGCCGGCACCCGCACGTTCCAGAAGCGCTGGAGCCCGCGCAGCGCCGCAGCCGCATCCGCCGAGCCGCCGCCGATCCCGGAGGCTACCGGCAGGTTCTTGTCGAGATGGATGGAAACCGCCGGCGCATGGCCGCCCTGGGCAAGCACGGCCTGGCGCAAAAGATCGCGTGCCTTGAGAACGAGATTGCCGCCGGGGTCGCCGCCGAGATCGGCGGCAAAACGCCCGCCGATGGTGAAGCCGTCGGCATCGGCGGCGGTGAAGCTCAGCCGGTCGCAGTGACTGGTGAAGGTCACCAGCATGTCAAGCAGATGATAGCCATCGTCTCTCTGGCCCGTCACATGCAGGGCCAGATTGATTTTCGCAGGCGCGTCTTCAGTCACCGTGAAACGGCGGCTCTCCGCATCCGGCATTCGCTATCAGGACTTCTTGTCGACGGGCGGCGGGGTCACCGGCGCCGGGTCCGGCTGCTTCTTGTCGGCAGACTTGGCCTCGTCGTTCTCGGGCTTCAGGCCGTTGGCGATCTTGTCCTTGATCTTCGGGATCTCGGCTTCCTCGGGCTGCGAGTTCAGCGCACGGTTCCACTGATAGACGGCCTCGAGCTTGCGGCCGACATGCCAGTAGGCATCGCCGAGGTGATCGTTGATCGTCGCGTCGCCGGCCTTGATTTCGGCGGCCTTTTCGAGCTCGGCAACGGCATCGTCGAAGCGGTTGAGCCGGTAGTAGGCCCAGCCCAGTGAATCGATGATGTAGCCGTCGTCAGGTCTGAGATCGACGGCCTTCTTGATCATCGTCAGGCCTTCGTCGAGGTTCTTGTTCATGTCGATCCAGGAATAGCCCAGATAGTTCAGAACCTGCGGCTGGTCCGGATTGAGCTCCAGCGCCTTGCGGAAGTTCGGCTCGGCCTGATCCCACTTCTTCAGGCGCTCATAGGCAATGCCGCGCTGGAAGAACACGGTCCAGTCGGCGCGGCCCGGCAGCGAGCCGATCGCCTCGACGGCCTTGTCGTAATTCTCGGCCATGGCCGGATAGTCCTTGGCGTCGGAAAGGACGCTGCCATAGGCGAGGTAGCTGCGGATATCCTTCGGGTCGGAGGCGATCAGCTGCTGCAGATGCTTGCGGGCCTCTTCCACCTTGCCGCCCTGGGCGAGTGCCAGGCCGAGCTGCAGTTCGGAGATGCGGCGCATCGGCGAATCCGCCGGAACCTTCTGGTAGAACTCGATGGCGCGGTCCATCTGTTCCTGCTTCTCGGCGATGCCGCCGAGCAGGACGAGCGTATCGGCGCTGTCGGGGTCGAGCGCATTGGCGGTCTGCAGGTAGAGCGAGACGATGTCTTCGGCGCCATCCCGGTTCAGCGCGGCGCCGACGGAGAACAGCACGGCGGCCGCACCCTGCGCGGCATTCTCGACCTGCTGCTTCGGCTTCTCGCCGCTTTCGATGCTCTGGCGCAGCGCCTTCAGCGGTGCGTAGTTCGGCAGCAGGTTGTCGCCGACGGAGATTGCGTCCAGCGCCTTCTGCTTGTTGCCCTGCGATGCCTCGAGGCGGGCAAGCGCCATGATCGAGCGCATGAAGGTATCGGGCGCCGTGGCGCCGCCATCCTTGTCGAGCACGGCATCGTTCAGATGCTTGCGGGCCGAGGCGACATTGCCATTGACGATGGCGATCGCGCCGGCATGGTAGTTCTGGAAGATGCGGAACCAGTCCGGTCCCTTCATCTTCTCGACCATTGCCAGGGCTTCCTTGCCACGTCCGGCGCCGAGACGCGCCCAGGCCGACAGCAGGTCGTTCATCATCCGGTCGAGATCGTTCGGACCGTCATATTTCAGAATCGCTTCGGCGCCCTTGTAGTCGCCGCGGCCGACGGCATCCATCGAGCGTACGACCGTCGTTACGCGCTCGATGCTCGGGTCCAGTTTCAGCTCGTTGGCGTATTTGACGCCTTCCTTGAAATCGCCGCTGAGCAGCAGCGAGATCATCAGGCGCTGGCGGATCTCAGGATTGCCCGGCTCGATCTGCAGTGCCTTCTTGTAGAGCTCGATCGCCGTCTTGTAGTCGTGGTCGACATCAGCGGTGCGGGCAGCGAGGAAAGCGCCGGAGAAGGTGGAAACCGTATCCGGGTCGAACATCACGGTCTTGCTGGCATCGTCAGGCTTGGCCGCGTCTTCCGCATGCGCGCCGGTCAATGCGCCGAAGGAAAGAACGGCGGCAAGGGCTGCGCTCGAAAGAAGACGGATGGCAAATCTCTGCCGCATTAGAAAACCTCTCTTCAATGCAGCCGGCAAACCTCCGGCCGCGAAATCAGCTGCGATGACTGATTCACAACAGGATGGCTTTTTTGAAGCGGCCCTGCAACAAAATCAGCCCGCGATCAAAGACCTTTGATTAGTTCACGCGCTCGATGCAGAAGTCGATGACTTCCATCATGGCCGATTTCCAGGCCGTATCGGGAAGCGGCGCCAGGGCGTCGCGCGCGATCGTGCCATAGTGGACCGCCCGGGCGATCGTATCGTTCAGCGTGCCGTATTTGGTGATCAGGCCGAGGGCCTTTTCAAGGTTCGCATCGCTGCTGTTGCCGCCCTCGATCGCATCGCGCCAGAAGGCACGCTCTTCCTGCGTGCCGCGGCGGTAGGCGAGGATGACGGGAAGCGTGATCTTGCCTTCGCGGAAATCGTCGCCGACATTCTTGCCGAGATCGGCAGCCTTGCCGCCGTAATCCAGTGCATCGTCGACCAGCTGGAAGGCGAGGCCGAGATTCATGCCGTAGGACTTCATCGCGTTGCGGCCGGACTTGCCGGCATCGGCAACGATAGGGCCGACTTCGGCGGCAGCGGCAAACAGCGCTGCCGTCTTGGCGCGGATGACCGAGAGATAGTCGTCTTCGGTCGTTTCCATGTTCTTGGCGACCGAAAGCTGCAGCACCTCGCCCTCGGCGATGACGCAGGCAGCCGAAGAGAGAACGTCGAGCGCGTCGAGCGAGCCGACATCGACCATCATGCGGAAGGCCTGGCCGAGCAGGAAGTCGCCGACGAGGACGCTGGCCTGGTTGCCCCAGATGGTGCGGGCCGTGGACTTGCCGCGGCGCAGATCGCTTTCATCGACCACGTCGTCATGCAGAAGCGTGGCCGTATGCATGAACTCGACCGAAGTCGCGAGCTTGATGTGGTTCTCGCCCTTGTAGCCGAACAGACAGGACGAGGCGAGCGTCAGCATCGGGCGCAGGCGCTTGCCGCCGGAGGAGATCAGGTGGTTGGCCACCTCCGGGATCATCTGCACGTCGGAACCGGCCTTCGAAAGGATAAGCTGGTTGACCCGCTCCATGTCCGCCTTTGTCAAATCGACCAGCGGCTTGACGGATGCCAGTTTGTTTTTGCTTTCTTCAAGCGGTATGACCACGCCCAACGACCCGGACTCCTGTTCACTCTTTGAATTTGACAATAGAAAGGGGCGGCAGAAGCGGCAAGGGGTGAATTGTCGCGTAGCGCAAATTTGAAACGGAATTGACCGCAAATGCATGAACTTATCCGTGCCAACGATCCCGTCCTGCTCTCGTTTGCGCAGAGCCTGTTAAAGGATGCCGGAATTCACTGCTTCGTAGCCGATCAGGGCATGAGCATTCTGGAGGGATCGCTTGGCATGCTGCCGCGCCGCCTGCTGGTCGATGACGAGCGCGCCGTTCAGGCCCGCCGTATCCTCACCGATGCCGGTCTGGCGGACGAGCTGCGCGCGGAAAAGTGAGCCTATGATGAGCCCGGTTTCCGAAACGATCGATGCTTTCCATCGCGGCGGCTTCCACATCGTCCAGCCGAAGGGCAGGGGGCACCGGTCGGGCATGGATGCCATGCTGCTCGCAGCTCTGGTCGCGGATGACAGGGTCATCAAGGTCGCCGATCTCGGCGCCGGCGCCGGTGCGGCAGGGCTCGGCGTCGCCTCGCGGCTGCCGAAGGCGGAAGCCGTTCTCTTCGAGCGCTCGGCGGAGATGGCGGATTATGCCCGCCGTAGCATCGCTCTGCCGGAAAATACCCACATGGCCGGGCGCGTCTCGGTAATCGAGGCCGATGTGACGCTGACCGCCAAGGCGCGCAACGATGCCGGCCTTCCCGACGAGGTCTTCCACCACGTCATCATGAACCCGCCCTTCAACGCTTCAGGCGACCGCAAGACGCCGGATGCCCTGAAGGCGGAGGCGCATGCGATGACCGAGGGGCTGTTCGAAAGCTGGATCCGCACCGCCGGCGCCATCATGATCCCCGGCGGCCAGCTGTCGCTCATCGCCCGCCCGGAATCGATCGCCGAGATCATCGCCGCCTGCGGCCGCCGCTTCGGCGGCGTCGAGATCACCGCCATCCATCCCCGCCAGGGCGAAAACGCCGTGCGCATCCTGCTGACGGCGGTCAAGGGCTCGCGGGCACGGCTGTCGCTGCGCGCGCCGCTGATCATGCACGAAGAGGGGAGCCACAAGTTCTCCCCCTTCGTCGACGATCTGAACAATGGCCGTGCGGCCTATGAGCGGCTTTAGCCGATCACGAAGTCGAAGAGCAGTTTGATGTTCAGTCCGGCGATGACGATGGCGATCAGATAGGCGATCGCCGAGAGCCAGCGGGGAGCGACGAGTTCGCCCATTTTCGCCTTGCTGGCGGTGAACATCACCAGCGGGAAGACGGCGAAGGAGAGCTGCAGGCTGAGTACGACCTGCGTCAGGATCAGCAGTTCCGCCGTCCCCGCATCGCCGTACCAGATGGTGACGAAGGCGGCCGGAATGATGGCGATCGCCCGGGTGATCAGGCGGCGCACCCATGGCTGGACCTTCATCTTGATGAAGCCTTCCATGACAATCTGGCCGGCAAGCGTGGCCGTCACCGTCGAATTCAGGCCGCAGCAGAGCAGCGCGATGCCGAACAACGTCGGCGCGATGGCAAGGCCAAGCAGCGGCGCCAGCAGCGAGTGCGCTTCGCCGAGCTCGACGATATTGGTCTGGCCATTGGCGTTGAAGGCGGCTGCCGCCAGGATCAGGATCGAGGCGTTGATCAGCAGCGCGAAACACAGCGCCACCGTCGAGTCGATCGTCGCAAAGGTCAGCGCCTCGCGCTTTTCCGGCAGCGTGTGGCCGAAGTCGCGTGTCTGCACGATGCCGGAATGCAGGTAGAGATTATGCGGCATGACGGTGGCGCCGAGAATGCCGAGCGCCAGGTAGAGCATTTCCGGATTGGTGACGATCTCCGTCGTCGGGAAGAAGCCCTTGAGAACCGCGCCCCATTGCGGATCGGCAAGCAGGATCTGCACGCCGAAGCAGAGCGCGATGACGCCGAGCAGGGTGATGATGAAGGCCTCGACCCAGCGGAAGCCCATCTTCTGCAGGTAGAGGATGAGGAAAACGTCGAGCGCGGTGATCAGCACGCCGAGCTCCAGCGGCACGCCGAAGATCAGGTTCAGACCGATCGCCGTGCCGATCACCTCGGCGATATCGGTGGCGATGATGGCGATTTCCGCAAAGGCCCAGAGCGGAACGGAAACCCACTTCGGAAAGGCATCGCGGCAGGCCTGTGCCAGATCGCGGCCGGAACCGATGGCGAGGCGAGCGCAGAGAGACTGCAGCACGATCGCCATCAGGTTGGAAAGCAGCGCCACCGTCAGCAGCGCATAGCCGAACTTCGAACCGCCGGCGAGCGACGTCGCCCAGTTGCCCGGATCCATGTAGCCGACGGCCACCATGTAGCCGGGGCCGGCAAAGGCGGCGATCCTGCGGAGTTTCGATCCGTCGCGTCTCGTATTGACGCTGCGATAGACGTCGGAGAGCGAGGCTTCCTGGCGTTCATACCGCCAGCCGCCTTTTCTCTGCGGATTCAAAACATCCATGTCATTTCCACCTGTTGCTTATGTTGGCACTATGACCGATTAGAATGATAATGCAAGTCATTCGCAACAAGAAAATGGAGTGTGCATTTTTCCGGTCGTTCTGAAGCGGTTTTCGGCGCTCTCCCATTGTGTTTGCCGTTGCGCTGCATACATGGATTGCGACGCCGAAATGCGAAGAAGGATTTGAAATGGCCGGATTTTTGAGAAAGCTGATGCCGAAGCGCTTCCGCAAGGAAGGGGTGGTGATCCCCGTCGTCAGGCTGCAGGGCGCCATCATGAGCGGCGGCAACCAGTTCCGTCCGGCGCTGAATCTCGCCTCGGTCGCCCCGATGCTGGAAAAGGCTTTCTCCGCCAAGGATGCGCCGGCTGTGGCGATCTCCATCAATTCGCCCGGCGGCTCGCCCGTCCAGTCGCGCCTGATTTTCACCCGCATCCGCGAGCTCGCGCGCGAAAAGCAGAAGAAGGTGCTGGTCTTCGTCGAGGATGTCGCCGCGTCCGGCGGCTACATGATCGCGCTCGCCGGTGACGAGATCATCGCCGATCCGACCTCGATCGTCGGCTCGATCGGGGTGGTCTCAGGCGGCTTTGGCTTTCCGGAGCTCCTGAAGAAGATCGGCGTCGAGCGCCGCGTCTATACCGCCGGCGAGAACAAGGTGATCCTCGATCCCTTCCAGCCGGAAAAGGAAAAGGACATCGAGTACCTGAAGACCTTGCAGCTCGAAATCCACCAGGTCTTCATTTCGATGGTGCGCGAGCGCCGCGCCGGCAAATTGAAGGATGACGAGACCGTCTTCTCCGGCCTCTTCTGGACGGGTACCCGCGGCCTCGAACTCGGCCTCATCGACGGCCTCGGCGACATGCGCCAGGAATTGAAGAAGCGCTACGGCCACAAGACCAAGCTGGAGCTCGTCACTGCCGCCCGCGGCCTATTCGGCCGCCGCGTTCCCGGCATCTCCACCATGTCGCTCGAAGGTGCGGCATCAGGTCTTGCGGCGGGACTTGTCGAAACAGCCGAAGAAAAGGCATTGTGGAGCCGCTACGGGCTATAAGAAGAGATAGGCGAGGGGGCCATGGCGCAGCTTGTTACGATTGCAATCCTGATATGCGCCGGCTGGTGGCTCTACCGCCGCTTCATCTCCGACGCCCAGCGCCTCCAGGAAAAATCCCGCCGCACCGAAAGGGAACGCCAGACAGGTGCCGTCGGCACGCTGGTGAAGGATCCGGTGACCGGCGAGTACCGGGTGAAGCGGGAGGATGAGTGAGGGGTAGGGACCGAAGCCCTAACGGCGTTCCTGAACTTTCGCCTGCCAGTCCGACCCCGCGTAACTGATGCAGATCACGAGGATCTCTTTCTCGCTGTCATCGACGGTGAAGCAAACGACCGCCTTCTTCGAGGCCGGAATGGCGCGCAGCCCGGGAAACAGATCCTCTCTGACAGTGCCGATATGCGGATGATCCGCCAGCCGGTCGATGAAATCGACGATCTCGTCGACCTTGCGGTTTGCAACCTCAATCCCGGCATAATCGGCAACAAGCTCGGCGACGCCAAGAAGGTCGCCTTCCACGAGCGGATGCTGCGTGATCGTGTATGCCATGCGGCCTATTCGCCGCGCTTTTGAGCAAGCCGCTCCTTGATCCGCTTGGCGATCACCTCGCCATCCCAGGGCAGGAACTGATCCCGCGGCAATTCCATCCGCCGCCGGATTTCATCCGCCATGCCGGCAACCGGATCGTCCTCGCCGCTCTCTTCAAGCCGCAGCCGCGCCAGCCCTTCGCCGATCACGTCGGAGACGCTCGGAAAGCGCCCGGCTTCCACCAGTTCCTCGGCAAAGCGGAGGTCCTCATCCGATAGCGTCACTGTGGTCTTGACGTTCATGGCCTGTATCCGTTCGAAACCATTGCGATCATACGTTATCTATTGACCCTTGTCCCCCGCCGTGGCACCTGTCCCGGCAAAATAAGCAACGGTGAATTCCCATGTCTGCATCGATCCCCGACCATATGAATCCGAAGCGCTCCTTCCAGGCGCTGATCCTGACCCTGCATAATTACTGGGCGGACAAGGGTTGTGCGGTTCTGCAGCCTTACGACATGGAAGTCGGCGCCGGTACCTTCCACCCGGCAACCACGCTGCGCGCCCTTGGCCCGAAGCCGTGGAAGGCCGCCTATGTGCAGCCGTCGCGCCGCCCGTCCGACGGCCGCTACGGCGAAAACCCGAACCGCCTGCAGCACTATTACCAGTACCAGGTCATCCTGAAGCCGAACCCGCCGAACCTGCAGGAGCTCTATCTCGGCTCGCTCGCCGCCATCGGCCTCGATCCGCTGCTGCATGACATCCGCTTCGTCGAGGACGATTGGGAAAGCCCGACACTCGGCGCCTGGGGTCTCGGCTGGGAGTGCTGGTGCGACGGCATGGAAGTCTCGCAGTTCACCTATTTCCAGCAGGTCTGCGGCATCGAATGTGCGCCGGTTGCGGGCGAACTCACCTACGGCCTCGAGCGCCTCGCCATGTATGTCCAGGGCGTCGATAACGTCTACGACCTGAATTTCAACGGCCGCGAAGGCGACGAGAAGATCAGCTATGGCGAAGTCTTCCTGCAGGCAGAGCAGGAATATTCCCGCCACAACTTCGAATTCGCCAATACCGAGATGTTGCACCGCCACTTCATCGATGCCGAGAAGGAATGCCAGGCGCTGCTCGCCGCCGGCGCCCCCGGCGATGCCGACAACCAGCGCCTCCACAAATGCGTCTTCCCGGCCTACGACCAGTGCATCAAGGCGTCCCACGTCTTCAACCTGCTCGACGCCCGCGGCGTCATCTCGGTCACCGAACGGCAAGGCTACATCCTACGCGTCCGCACGCTCGCCAAGGCTTGCGGCGAAGCGTTTTTGCTGACGGATGCTGGTGGGGTCAACCTCGCGAAAGACGCCGCATAAATCACCGCTTTAGGGAGCTCACGATCGCGTGAGTTCCCGGATGACAATTCTTCGCAACATGCATAGTCTCGCCGCAACTCTATTTCCGTTGCGGGGGATTCGCGATGTATATCATTCTCGGCTTGATCGTACTGATCGCCCTCTACGCCATATTCATCTACAACGGCCTCGTGCGGGCTCGGCAGATGGCGGAAGAGGCCTGGTCGGGTATCGATGTGCAGCTGAAGCGGCGTGCGGATCTGATCCCGAACCTGATCGAGACGGTGAAGGGCTACGCCACCCACGAAAAGACCACGCTGGAAGAGGTGGTGGCATTGCGCAACAAGGCGCAGGCGGTTCCCGCGGGCGATGTGGCTGGCAGGGCGCAGGCCGAAGGTCTGCTCGGCGCCGCACTCGGGCGTGTCATCGCGCTTGCCGAAGCCTATCCGGATCTGAAGGCGAACGCGAATTTTGCCGAGCTGCAGAGCTCGCTGGAAACCATGGAAAGCGAAATCCAGATGGCCCGCCGTTATTATAACGGTGCCGCCCGCGATCTGAACGTCAAGGTCGAGAGCTTCCCGTCCAATCTGGTCGCCGGTCAGTTCGGTTTCCAGAAGAAGGAATATTTCGAGATCACCAACGAGGCGGATCGCGCCGTCCCGCAGGTCAAATTCTGACGTTTGTCTTTGCGCAAAAGCTGCTATGAGCAGGGCCGGTCACGGCAGCGCAATGGATGGAATACAGCGTAATGGGTACAGATAAGAAACTCACCATCATCCCGGTCAAGGCTCCGCTCGAAGGGCGCGCCGTGGCGCCGGGTTCGAAGTCGATCACCAACCGGGCGCTGCTGCTGGCCGGTCTCGCCAAGGGCACCAGCCGGCTGACCGGCGCGCTGAAGAGCGACGACACGCGCTATATGGCCGACGCCCTGCGCGCCATGGGCGTCAAGATCGACGAGCCTGATGACACGAGCTTCGTGGTGACGGGCAGCGGCAAGCTTCTGCCGCCGAAGGAGCCGCTGTTCCTCGGCAATGCCGGCACTGCAACGCGCTTCCTGACGGCCGCTGCCGCACTCGTCGATGGCACCGTCATCGTCGATGGCGACCAGCATATGCGCAAGCGCCCGATCGGCCCGCTCGTCGATGCGCTGCGCACGCTCGGCATCGATGCCAGCACCGAAACCGGTTGCCCGCCCGTCAAGATCAATGGCACCGGCACTTTCGACGCCACCCGCATCGAGATCGATGGCGGCCTTTCCAGCCAGTATGTCTCGGCCCTCCTGATGATGGCCGCCGGTGGCAGCAAGCCCGTCACCATTGAGCTTCTCGGCGAGGATATCGGCGCGCTCGGCTATATCGACCTGACGACGGCGGCGATGCGCGCGTTCGGCGCCAAGGTCGAAAAGACCAGCCCCGTCACCTGGCAGGTCGAACCAACAGGCTATACCGCCGTCGATTTCGTCATCGAGCCCGATGCCTCCGCCGCCACCTATTTCTGGGCGGCCGAAGTGCTGACCGGCGGCAGGATCGATCTCGGCGTGCCCAACGCCGCCTTCACCCAGCCGGATGCCAAGGCCTACGACGTCATCGCCAAGTTCCCGAACCTGCCGGCCGAAATCGACGGCTCGCAGATGCAGGATGCCGTGCCAACGCTCGCCGTCCTCGCCGCCTTCAACAACACGCCCGTTCGCTTCGTCGGCATTGCCAACCTGCGCGTCAAGGAATGCGACCGCATCCGCGCGCTGTCGACCGGCCTGACGCAGATCCGCGCCGATCTCGCCCGCGAGGAAGGTGACGACCTGATCGTCAATGCCGATCCCGATCTCGCCGGCCAGCATCTGCCTGCCGCGATCGACACCTTTGCCGATCACCGCATCGCCATGAGCTTTGCGCTGGCGGGCCTGAAGATCGACGGCATCACCATTCTGGATCCGGATTGCGTCGGCAAGACGGTTCCCGCCTATTGGCGCATGCTCGCAGCACTCGGCGTCACCTACGCCAACGAAAGTTGAGATAGCAAAGCGGCAGCTGCCGCGATCGGGGAGGGGTGGAATGATCCTGCGGTCTTTCGGTGTGTGCCTGGCGCTCTTCATGGCGCTGACGGTGCGCACGGCACTTGGCGCCGAGATCATCTCCTCCTTCAATTCCGATATCCGGCTGGAAAAGACCGGGGCGATGACGGTGGCCGAGACCATCACCGTCAATGCCGAAGGCAACCGCATCCGCCGCGGCATCTTCCGCGATTTCCCGCTGACTTTCACCGATGAGAACGGCCGTCTCCGCAGCGTCGATTTCGATGTCGTCTCGGTCACCCGCGACGGTCAGGACGAGCCCTGGAAAACGGAATCGATATCGGGTGGCATCCGCATCTATGCGGGCTCGGAAGACGTGATGCTCTCGCCCGGCCGCCATCGATATGTCTTCACCTACCGGACGAACCGGCAGATCCGTTATTTCCCTGATCATGACGAACTCTATTGGAACGTCACCGGCAATGGCTGGATCTTCCCGATCATGGCGGCGACGGCAACCGTCAATCTGCCGGAAGGTGTGACGGCCACCGACACCAATTTCTTCACCGGGCCGCTCGGCGCGAAGGACAGGAACGCTCGCGTCTCCGGCAGCAACACCCGCCCGGTCTTCTCGACGACGCAGCCGCTGAATGCGCAAGAGGGCCTGACGATCGCCGTCAAGTTCCCGAAGGGCGCCATCGATCCGCCGAGCTCATCCGATCAGAACATGTGGTGGCTGAAGGATAACCGCGACTACTTCATCGGCTTCGGCGGCCTGCTGCTGGTCTTCCTCTATTACACCCGCTCCTGGCTGAAGGTCGGGCGCGATCCGGCCCGCGGTGTCGTCGTGCCGCGCTGGGATGCGCCCGACAATATCTCGCCGGCGCTCGTCAATTACATCGACAACAAGGGCTTCTCCGGCCAGGGCTGGACGGCGCTGTCGGCCACGGCACTGAACCTTGCGGTGCGTGGCTTCGTCGTGCTCGAGGATCTCAAGCAGTCGATCGTCATCCGCCGCACCGACAAACCCAACGTCGGCCAGAAGTTCGAGGCGGGCGAGGCGAGCCTGCTGAATGCCGTCGGCAGCCGCGGATCGCTGACCATCGACAAGGCCAATGGCGAGCGGGTCAAATCCGTCGGCCAGAATTTCCGCTCCGCCATAGAGCGCGAACATCGCGGCAAATATTACAACGCCAATACCGGCTATGTGATTGGCGGCGTGGTGCTCAGCGTCGCGGTGCTGATCATCCTCTTCGTCTTCGGCTCGCTGCAGCCGGATACGATCGCGCTGATGATCGTCCCTATCGCCGTTGTCGCTTTCCTTTCGCTTTTCGTCGCCGGTTTTGCCAAGTCGTTCAGGCGCGGCCATTCGCTCGGCGCGAAGATCATGTCGGTCGTGGCGATCGGCATTGCCGGCTTCATCGGCTTCTCCATCGTCTCGTCGCTGGCGCTGGCGCTATTCTCGTCGCTGATGGAATTTCACGAAACGCCGATGCTCTTTGCCGTCGGCGGCATCGTCTTCCTCAACATGCTCTACGTCTTCATCATGGGCGCGCCGACCATGCTCGGCGCCAAGATGATGGATGGCATCGATGGCCTCAGGCAATATCTGACGCTCGCCGAAAAGGACCGCATGAACATGGCGGGCGCGCCGGAGATGTCGCCGCAGCATTTCGAGAAGCTCTTGCCCTATGCGGTGGCGCTCGGCGTCGAAAAGCCCTGGAGCCAGACCTTCGAAACCTGGCTGGCGGCCGCTGCAGCCGGCGCCGTCGCCTATAGCCCGGCCTGGTATTCCGGCAATTTCAACAGCGGCAGCTTCTCCGATCGCATCGGCGGCTTCTCCTCCTCGATGGCCTCCACCATCGCCTCGACCATCCCGTCCCCACCTCCCTCCAGCTCCTCCTCCGGTTTCTCCGGCGGCGGCGGCTCCTCCGGCGGCGGCGGTGGCGGCGGCGGTGGCGGGGGGTGGTAGTGCGCGTTTTGCCGGGGAGCCCCCTCATCCGGCCCTAACGGGCCACCTTCTCCCCCAGGGGAGAAGGGACGGAGACGCTGCGGCTTTCCCCTTCTCCCCAGCGGGGAGAAGGTGCCCGAAGGGCGGATGAGGGGGCCACACGGCACACACCTCGCCGATAAAGTCTGCTTGAAAGCCTCCAACACTTGACCTTTCGCCTCCCGCCCCTTAACCGCCAAGCGGAAAACGGAAAGGATCGGGCATGAAGGTTCTGTTGATCGGTTCGGGTGGCCGCGAGCACGCTCTCGCCTGGAAGCTGGCGCAGTCGCCGCTGCTGACGGAATTCTATGCCGCGCCCGGCAATCCCGGTATCGCCGAGCATGCCACGCTCGTTGCCGTCAACACCGAAGACCAGGATGCCGTCGTCGCCTTCTGCCGCGAAAAGGCGATCGATTTCGTCGTCGTCGGTCCGGAAGCGCCGCTCGTCGCCGGTCTTTCCGATACGCTGCGTGCTGCCGGTTTCAAGGTCTTCGGTCCGTCGGCCGCCGCCGCCCAGCTCGAGGGCTCCAAGGGTTTCACCAAGGATATCTGCGCCCGCTACGACATCCCGACCGGCGCCTATCAGCGCTTCAACAATGCGCCGAAGGCCAAGGCCTATATCCGCGAGCAGGGCGCGCCGATCGTCGTCAAGGCCGATGGCCTGGCAGCCGGCAAGGGTGTCACTGTGGCGATGACCGTCGATGAGGCGCTCGCCGCCGTCGACGACTGTTTCGAAGGCGCATTCGGCGCTGCCGGTGCCGAAGTCGTGGTCGAGGCCTATCTCGATGGCGAGGAGGCAAGCTTCTTCTGCCTGTCGGATGGCAAGCATGCGCTGGCGCTTGCCACCGCTCAGGATCACAAGCGCGTCGGCGAGGGTGATACCGGCGTCAATACCGGCGGTATGGGCGCCTATTCCCCCGCGCCGGTCATGACATCGGAAATGGTCGAGCGCACGATGAAGGAAATCATCGAGCCGACGATGCGCGGCATGGCCGAGAGCGGCTATCCGTTCCAGGGCGTCTTCTTCGCCGGTCTGATGATCACCGCCAAGGGCCCGGAGCTCATCGAATACAATGTCCGCTTCGGCGATCCGGAATGCCAGGTGCTGATGATGCGCCTGAAGAGCGATCTGCTGCCGCTGCTGCTTGCCTGCGCCGATGGCACGCTCGATCAGGTCTCCGCCGAATGGAGCGATGATCCGGCTCTCACCGTCGTCATGGCCTCCAAGGGCTATCCGGCCGCCTACGACAAGAACACGCCGATCGGCTCTCTGCCGGCGGCAGGCGAGGGGGCAAAGGTCTTCCACGCCGGTACGGCGCTGAAGGACGGCCAGCTGGTCGCCACCGGCGGCCGCGTGCTGAACGTCACGGCGACGGGCGAAAGCGTCAGCGATGCCAAGCGCCATGCCTATGCGCTGCTCGATCAGGTCGAGTGGGACAACGGTTTCTGCCGCCGCGACATCGGCTGGCGCGCGGTCGAGCGCGAAAAGGCGTAAGGCTGGCCCGAAATCGGGTCAGTTCGCTAAATTTTTACCCTTTCCCCTGACCGGATGGAAATAAAGACGCGCTATTCTCCTGTTCATAGTCAGACGGAGTAGCGTTCATGCGTCAGTTCATCCTCGGTGCGGCAATCGCCCTTATCGCCGGTTCGGCCATGGCATCGTCCATCGATGTCGTGCGTCCTTCCGCGCCGGAAGGCAATGGCAGCATCCTCAAGGAAACCTGCACCAGCTGCCCGCCGCTCGCCGTCTCCGAGCGCAAGAAGGATTACACCGTCCCGACGCTGGCGCCGGGCGCGCTGCAGGCGAGCGAACTGCGTGATATCGACGGCCAGAAGAAGCTCTACCGCACCGAAGGCTGGATGGGCGGCTCACCCGTCGTCTTCGTCACCAAGGCGACGCCTGATGTGGTCCAGGCCTTCAACAAGACCGGAACGCCCGCAGATGGCATCGACCCGACTTCCACCACCTCGGTGATCGGCCTCGACGCCAAACCGGCGATGGCAGGCATGGCGGCTCCGGCGGAACAAATCGCGCCGTTGGACATTTCTGATTTCAAGTTGCGTGATTGAGCAGCCACAAGTTCCCTGCCCCTGATCCGGTCAAGGTTTGATCGCTGGGGTCCGCTTAGCGCGGATTGAATGCGCTCCTGAGAGAAGCAGGGGCGCATTCTTTATTTTGATTGAATGATAAATTACTCATGCAACGCATGCGCTTATGCGAAAAAACGGGACTCATAATTGACCGTTCCCGGCCCCGATATCGTTAATTCATCGTTTAACCATTGACCATAATTCTAGCCACCGGAGGACCGGAGCGAGCATGATTGCGCTTGCTGAAAGTGCGTGGTGACACGCGCAAAGGACGGGAGTTTACCCGATCCGGTGTTTTTGCGAATTCACCACTTTCACGAGACAATTATGAAAAAGCTCAAGATTGCCCACCAGCTTTTCGCTCTTGTCGGTGTGCTCATGGCGGCCTTCGCCGTTGCCACCTATTTTCAGATCCGCACCACGTCCCAGTCGATCTATGACGACCGCTTCGATCTCTTGCGCACGCAGGTCGAAAGCGCCATTTCGGTGCTCAATACCTATTACGAGCGCGAACAGTCCGGCGAGATGACGCATGAGGCCGCCCAGGCCGAAGCCTTCAAGGTTCTCTCCAAGGTCAAGTTCGAGCCGGCCGGTTATGTCTTCGGCTTCGATTACGACGTCGTCCAGCGCTTCCATCCGAGCCCGGTCAATATCGGCAAGGACATGAGCGGCCAGGTCGACAAGCGCGGCACCCACTTCAGCCAGGAAATGGTCGACAAGGGCAAGGCAGGCGGCGGCCAGACCATCTACTTCTGGAACAAGCCCGGCCAGCCCGACAGCGACGTCTTCCTCAAGGGCGCCTATTCCAAGGCCTTCGCCCCCTGGCAGCTCGTCGTCGGCTGCGGTGTGTATTTCGATGACCTGCAGGCGCAGATCAACGCAACGATGTGGAAGGCCCTGATTGCCTGCGGCATCGTCTTCCTCGCCGGCATCGGCGCTGCCTTCTACTTCATCCGCGGCATTTCCAGCCCGCTCAAGGATGTGCACCAGGCTCTCGAAGCCGTTGCCGATGAGCGCGTCGATGCCGCGATCCCGCATACCGGTCTCAACAACGAAGTCGGCATGATGGCCCGCGCCACCCGCTCGCTGCAGGAGAAGGTGCGCGAACGCCACGCCATGTCGGAGCGCGAAGCCGCCCAGCAGATGGCGCTCGACAATGAGCGTGAAGCCAACCAGCGCGGTCAGCGCGACGAGGCCATGGCCCAGACGCGCGTTGTCACCACCATCGGCCAGGCGCTCGAACTGATCGCTCGCGGCGACCTGACGGTCCGCTGTGGCGATATTGGCCAGAAATACGCTGCACTCCGCGACAATTTCAACGACGCCCTGCAGCATCTCGAAGCGGCCATGGCCAAGGTCAGCGCCAAGGGTGGCGACATCGGCGTCGCCAAGGAAGAGATCCGCCGCGCCTCGAACGAACTGTCGCAGCGCACCGAGCGCCAGGCTGCCAGCCTGGAAGAGACCTCGGCCGCTCTCGACGAGCTCACCGTCGCCGTTCGCCAGACCGCGGAAGGCGCGCACGAAGCCAGCCAGCGCGTTCGCGAAGTCAGCACCGAAGCCAGCCGCAGCGATGCTGTCGTCACCGAAGCGATCACCGCGATGAGCGGCATCGAGAAGTCGTCGGATGAAATCGGCAAGATCATCGGTGTCATCGACGAGATCGCCTTCCAGACCAACCTCTTGGCTCTCAATGCAGGTGTCGAAGCGGCGCGTGCCGGTGAATCCGGCAAGGGCTTCGCTGTCGTCGCTCAGGAAGTCCGCGAACTGGCCCAGCGCTCGGCCGCTGCCGCCAAGGAAATCAAGGATCAGATCGCCCGTTCCTCCAGCCAGGTCGACCACGGTGTCCGTCTGGTCGGTGAGGCAGGCGAAGCCCTGAAGCGCATCTCGGATCAGATCAAGTCGGCCAACGAAATCGTCGCCAAGATCGCCCACAGCGCGTCCGAACAGGACTCGACGCTGCGCTCGATCTCGTCCTCGATCAACCAGCTCGATGCGGCAACCCAGCAGAACGCGGCGATGGCGGAAGAAACCACCGCTTCGGCCGAAACGCTGGCTGCCGATACCGACGAACTGCTCGGCCTGATCCGCGGCTTCCGCATCGGCAATGCTGCCCATGCCGCCCCGGTAACGGCACGCCGCGCGGCCTGATTTCAGGCCGCCGAAGCATCCGAAATCCGCTGACCTGATATCACCGGGCATTTGCCCGGTGAATCGAGTTAAGCTCATGATTTATAATGATTTTTCTGCGAACACCTACTGATTTTTAAGGATTTTTTAGCCGTTCGCATGCCATTGTCCACCTGCCGGCCGCTGCATGTTCTTGAGCAGCGGTTTAAGCGGTCGTCCAGACCTGCTGACACAGGCGGTATCACACCGCGCCGGAGTCCTTTTCGTCCTTTTCCGCTGCGGGGCATTATGAAAAAATTGCAGATTTCAAAACAACTGATTTTGCTGGTTACCGGCCTGATGCTCGCCTTTGCGATCGCCACCACGCTGCAGGTCCGGTCCTCGGTCAACGCGATCTATAAGGAGCGCTACGACATGCTCCGTTCGGAGGTCCAGTCGGCTGTCTCCGTTCTCAAGCAGTACCAGGCGAAGGTCGATTCCGGTGAGCTGAAGCTGGAAGACGCCCAGAAGCAGGCCTACACCACGCTGAACGCCATGAAATACGATCCGGATGGCTATTTCTTCGGCTATAGCTACGACATCCAGATGATGTTCCACTACGACGCCTCGAAGGTCGGCCAGTTCAACAAGGGCCAGCCGGACAGCAAGGGCAAGCTTTACCGCGAAGAGCTGGTCAAGCTCGGCCAGCAGGGCGGCGGCCTCGTCGAATATTACTCGACAGCCAAGCCCGGCCAGCCGGCAGGCGACTTCCGCAAGACCGCCTATGCGCTCGCCTTCGACCCCTGGAAGGTCGTGGTTGTAACAGGCGTCTATATGGACGATCTCGACGCCCAGATCCGCGGCAAGGTCTTTGAGGCCCTGACTGCCAGCCTCATCCTCTTCGTTCTCGCGGTCATCGCTGCCTATGTCGTCATCCGCGGCATTTCCGGCCCGCTCAAGGACGTGCACAAGACGCTGCAGGCAGTTGCCGATGAGAATGTCTCGGTTGTCATTCCGCATACCGGCATGAACAACGAGATCGGCATGATGGCCAAGGCCACCCAGTCGCTGCAGGAAAAGATCCGCGAGCGCCATGCGATGGCTGAGCGTGAAGCGGTTCAGGCCCTGGCGCTGGAAACCGAGCGCGAGACCAACCTGCGCGGTCAGCAGGACGAAGCCTCGGCCCAGGCCCGCGTCGTCTCCACGATCGGCGAAGCCCTCGAGCAGATCGCTCGCGGCGACCTGACCGTCCGTTGCGCCGATATCGGCCAGAAGTATGCAGCGCTCCGCCACAACTTCAACGATGCTCTCCAGCATCTCGAAGCGGCGATGGCCAAGGTCAGCGCCAAGGGCGGTGACATCGGCGTCGCCAAGGAAGAGATCCGCCGCGCCTCGAACGAACTGTCGCAGCGCACCGAGCGCCAGGCCGCAAGCCTGGAAGAAACCTCGGCCGCTCTCGACGAGCTCACCGTCGCCGTTCGCCAGACGGCGGAAGGTGCACACGAGGCCAGCCAGCGCGTTCGCGAAGTCAGCACCGAAGCCAGCCGCAGCGATGCAGTCGTCACCGAAGCGATCACCGCGATGAGCGGCATCGAGAAGTCCTCCGAAGAGATCAGCAAGATCATCGGCGTCATCGACGAGATCGCCTTCCAGACCAACCTGCTCGCACTCAACGCAGGCGTCGAAGCAGCGCGTGCCGGTGAATCCGGCAAGGGCTTCGCCGTCGTCGCTCAGGAAGTCCGCGAACTGGCCCAGCGCTCTGCCGCTGCCGCCAAGGAAATCAAGGATCAGATCGCCCGTTCCTCCAGCCAGGTCGACCAGGGTGTCCGTCTGGTCGGCGAAGCAGGCGAGGCCCTGAAGCGCATCTCCGACCAGATCAAGTCGGCCAACGAAATCGTCGCCAAGATCGCCCACAGCGCCTCCGAGCAGGACACCACGCTGCGCTCGATCTCGTCCTCGATGAACCAGCTCGATGCGGCAACCCAGCAGAACGCGGCGATGGCGGAAGAAACCACCGCTTCGGCCGAAACGCTGGCTGCCGATACCGACGAACTGCTCGGCCTGATCCGCGGCTTCCGCATCGGCAATGCTGCCCATGCCGCCCCGGCCGTCCAGCACCGCCGCGCAGCCTGAGTTTTTATTACAGACATTTTCATCAAGACCAGCATTAGCGGCCGCCGGAGCAATCCGGCGGCCGTGTCATTTTGGAGAAGCGTCCGCAACCGGCAGTGCCGCAATCATCTCGCGAAACCAGCGCTGTGCCGGATGGGCGTCGTTGCGCCGGTGCCAGGACATCACGAAGGGCACAGGCGCCAGCTCGACCGGCGGCTCCAGCAGCCGCAATTCGCTCTCCCGCCCGGATGCCTTGACGACACCCGCCATCAGCGTCGCGATCATGTCGGACTGCGCGACGAGGAGAGGGGCCGCATACATATGCGGCAGCGTCAGCGCCAGCCGGCGCTTCAGGCCGTGTTTCGCAAGCGCCGTATCGACATGCCCGAACCGGTCATTCTCCGGCGAGACCAGCAGATGCCCGAGCGTCAGGAACGTATCGAGATCGAGTGTCTCCGCCGCTGCCGGATGTCCCTTGCGCAGGATGCAGACGAAGCGCTCCTCGAACAGCGGCTGGTTGAGGATCCGCCCCGCCGCTGCCGGGGGCACGCCGATCGTCACATCCGCCGCGCCTGAATCGAGCATGTCGACGGCATCGTCGCGGGCGCTGAAATTGCGGACCTGCAGCGTGATGCCGGGCGCGATCTCCTGCAGCCGCCGGACAAGCTGCGGCAACAGCACGAAGGCCGGATGATCGGAAAGCCCGAGCGTGAAGGTGAGCCGGGCCGTCCCGGGCTCGAAGCTTTGCGTGAAGGAGAGCGTCCTCTGGATCTCCGTGAGCGCCTGCTGCAGCGGCCCCGCCAGATCCACCGCCCGCGGCGTCGCCTGCAGTCCATCCACGCCGCGCACGAAGAGCTCGTCCTGAAACAGCGCCCTCAGACGCGAGAGCGCGGCGCTCATCGCTGGCTGCGTCCGGCCGATGCGGATGCCTGCTTTGGTGACGCTGCGCTCCTGCATCAGCGCATCGAAGGCGACGAGCAGGTTGAGATCGATACCATGCAAATCCATGACATGGATGAATGCATATATCGACTATCGATTTCAAGTATGCATAGCGGCGGCGTAGCCTCTGGTCATCAACCGGTCCAACCAAGGAGACGACCATGCCATTCGCCAATTTCAAGGTTCCGCAGGGAACGATGAGCGCCGAGCAGAAGGAAGACCTCATCCACAAGACCACCGCCATCTTCGTCGGCTATTTCGGCGAGGGCGTGCGCCCCTACACGATGGTCCTCGTCGATGAAGTGGCCGACGGCGGCTATGGCCGCGCCGACGAAACGCTCACCATCGCCAAGATGCAGAAGGAGCGGTGATATCAGCCGCAACGGCAGGCTGGCGGTCTTCTCCGCCAGCCGCCTTCGTCAGATCCAGAGATCGCTCTTTGCCGTGCGCTCGCCGCCTTCCTCGCCGGTGTTCAGCGTGCCGCGCGGCTCGATCAGCAGCATCTTCACCTCGGATGCGGCATAGGGCTTATGCTTGATGCCCTTCGGCACGACATACATTTCGCCTGGCCCGATCGAGACGGCGCCGTCAGGCAGATCGATCCGCAGTACGCCCTCGAGCACCAGGAATGCCTCGTCGGTCGTCGGATGGTCGTGCCAGATGAAATCGCCCTCGATGCGGACGATCTTGAACTGGTAGTCGTTCAGCTCCGCGATCACCCGCGGCTGCCACTGGTCGCTGAATTTCGAGAGTTTCTCGGCGAAATTGATAGCGCTATATGTCTTGGTCTCGGCCATTTTGATCTCCATCTTGCCGGGCAGTGGTAGATCAGGGCGGTGGCGCGGTCTTGAACGTTTGTGCCGGCGCCTACTGCGCCCAGTCGAAGCTCATTGTCTGCAAATCCAGCCAGGCATTGCCGCCACCGAAATTGAATCCCCCCAGATATTCCTCGAACTCGATATAGTACGGGCTGATATCGGGGATGTTCTGCGCCGGGCGCATCGAGCCGCCGATATGATCTGGAAGGTGATCGGCCGCCCAGGCATGCTCGCGGTAGTTCTCCTCCTCCACTTCGTCGCCCTCCCAGTAGTAGAAGGCCTGGTATCCCGTCTCCGCTGCCGCCCATTCGTCGCGCGGCGCAATGCCCGCATTCGGGTCTTCGGCGCGCGGCGTCACATCGAGAGCGCGGTTATAGAAGAGGTCGGCATGCTCCGTGTCGCCGAGCATCTGCAGCAGGCCGTAATTCTCGGTCTGATCGTCGAGGTAGACGGCGGCAGCACCGCGCGCCAGCCATTCGGGACGGCGGATACGGTCGCGATACTTGTTCGGCCTCAGTCGCGGCGGCTGGCAGAAGGGCGCGTTGAATTCCGCTTCGGTGAGCAGGATCACCGCATGCGAGCGCCCGAGGAAATCGGCGATCCGGTAAAGCCGCGGATGGCTCAGCCGCTCGCTCATCCAGAAGGGATAGAGATCGCTGTCGCTGGGTTCCTTCGCATCGGCATCGGCGACCAGCGCCGCAATCTCGCCAACCCGCCCTTCGTCTTCGTCATGGGCGCTGCCGAAGAAGGAGAGGGCGACGATATCGGGCCCGAAGCCGCGGTATTCCGCAGGCAACAGTAGCGTGAACCCATGCTGCAGCGGATAGCCGGTATTGGCATCCAGCGGCCACTGCTCCTCGACGATGCCAGGCGGCAGGCCGAAACACCAGCCACCGCCACGCGGCCCTTCCTCGGAAACGGATTGCGGGAGGACTTCGATATTATAGGCCTTCACCCGTCTCTCCCAACGTCATCCTCGGGCCTGTCCCGAGGATCTGCAGTTTCACGATACGGTTCGGCCGGTAGATCCTCGGGACAAGCCCGAGGATGACGGCAGAATGTGGATCACCCGGCGATCTTCGAGAAGTCGGCAACCGTACCCGTCGCCTCGCGGATCAGCCGCAGCAGCGCCAGACGGTTGGCGCGGATCGCGGCGTCCTCGTCGTTGACGAGCACGTCCTCGAAGAAGCGGTCGACGGGCGCCCGCAGCTTCGACAGCGCGGCCATCGCCGAGCGGAAATCCTCGTTGACGATCGCAGCCGAAGCCTCGGCGGACGCGTGGGCGACAGCCGCAAACAGCTCCTTCTCGGCTTCGAGCTTCAAGAGCGGTTCGGAAACGCCGTCGGCAACCACGGTGCCCTTCTTCTCTTCGGCGGCGAGCAGCTGTGTGGCGCGCTTGGTGCCGGCAAGCAGGTTCTTGCCGTCCTCGGAGGTGATGAAGGCCGTCAGCGCCTCGACGCGGCGGGCGATCATCAGGAGATCGTCCGTCTCCGGCGTCAACACGGCGTCGATCAGGTCGTAGCGGGCGCCCTGATCGCGCAGATAGACCTTGAGGCGGTCGTGGAAGAACGACAGCAGGTCGAGCTGGCGGGACAGGTCTGCGCCTTGCTCCGCCCTCGGTACGCCGGCCTTATCGGCGATGTCGTCATCGATCCGGCCCATATGGCTAACGATCCGCGGCAAGAGCGTGAGGCGAACGTTGCGCTCCAGAATGATGCGGATGACGCCGAGCGCGGCGCGGCGCAGCGCAAACGGGTCCTTGGAGCCGGTCGGCTTTTCATCGACGGCCCAGAAACCGATCAGCGTGTCGAGCTTGTCGGCCAGTGCGACGCTGATGGCGATCTTGTCGTCAGGCACCCGGTCGGATGGGCCCTGCGGCTTGTAGTGGTCCTCGATCGCCGTCGAAACGGCGGTATCTTCGCCCTGGAGTGCCGCGTATTTGCGGCCCATGACGCCCTGCAGTTCCGGGAATTCGCCGACGGCTTCGGTGCGCAGATCCGCTTTGGCCAGCACGACGGCCCGGTCGACCAGCTTGTGGTCGGCGCTAAGCGGAAAGGCGATCTTCGCAGCCATGGCCCGCATGCGCTGCACCCGCTCGCCCTGCGTGCCGAGCTTCGCCTGGAAGGTGACGTTCAGCGCATCGAGCTTCGCCATGCGCTGGTCGAGCGGCTTCTTGAGGTCGAGATCGAACGCCTTTGCCGAAGCTTCCAGCGTTTCGAGGTCCGGCAGGTTGCCCTGGTCGCGCTTCCAGAAATGCAGCGCGTCGGAAAGGCGGGCGCGCACGACCTTGCCGTTGCCGTGGATGATTTCCTTGCCGCCATCGGTCGCCTGGATGTTGGAAACCAGGATGAACTTGTTCGAAAGCGTCTCTTCACCCTGTTTGCGGGTCACGAAGCACTTCTGGTTGGTCTTGATCGTCAGGCGGATGATCTCGGAGGGGATCGACAGATAGTCTTCCTCGAAGGCGCCCATCAGCACCTGCGGCCATTCGACGAGGCCGGAGACCTCCTCGAGCAGTCCTTCGTCCTCGACCAGCTCAAGGCCGCTGGCGAATGCCAGATTGGCGGCGTCGGAGGCGATGATCTCCTTGCGGCGCTCGGCATCAAGAATGACCTTGGCCTTCTCCAGATTGGCCGCATAGTCGTCGAAGCGCTTGACGGTGATGGCCTCAGGCGCATGGAAGCGGTGGCCGTAGGTGACGTTCGACGCGACGATGCCTTCGATCTCGAAGGGGATGACGGTCGTTTCTTCGTGCTCGGTGCCGAAGGTGCAGACGATCGACTGCAGCGGGCGCACCCAGCGCAGCGAGCCGGGCTTGGCGGAAGCCTTGCCCCAGCGCATCGGCTTCGGCCACGGGAAATCGCGGATGATGCCGGGCATCACGCCTGCAATGATCTCTTCCGCCGCGCGGCCGGCGCGCGAGATGACGGCAATGTAGAAATCGCCCTTCTTCGGATCGCTCTGAACCTGCGCCTCGGAAATGGAGGAAAGCCCGGCGCTGCGCAGAAAGCCCTCGATCGCCTTTTCGTTGGCGTCGGTGCGCGGGCCCTTCTTCTCCTCGCGCACATCGGCGGAGCGCGCCGTCAGGCCGCGGATATCGAGCGTCAGGCGGCGCGGCGTCCAGTATTCGCGCGCACCTTCATAGGAAAGACCGGCTTCGACAAGCGCATCGGTAACGAGCTTCTTCAGGTCGCCGGCAGCCTTGCGCTGCAGACGGGCCGGAATTTCCTCGGAGCGGAGTTCTAGAAGCAGATCAGGCATGTCACTTTTCCTTGCGTCACCGGGTTCGGGACGGTCCAAAACGGTCGCCTCTGCTACCAAAGAATGCCGCATCTGCACAACCGCAAAAACGCCGCGCGGTGGGGAGGGGAGGGCATTTCGTCAGCCTTCTGCCGTTGGCCCCCTCATCCGGCTGCCGCCACCTTCTCCCCGCGGGGGAGAAGGGACATGCCGCGCCGCCTCCGTTCCCTTCTCCCCAGCGGGGAGAAGGTGGCCCGAAGGTTTCAGGTGCAACTCGTTGCACCGGGGATGAGGGGGCTCCGGGCGAAAACACTTGTGAACAGGCGGTACTCCCTTGTGGAAACCGCCCTCGGGCATTGCCTTGCCGTTTTTCGCCGCTATGGTCCCGCAACTTTCGTCAACGCTCAGGACATCCCATGGCCGCAGATCTTCGTTCGCTCTCCGCAGTCATCGCCTCGGAAATCAATGCCCGGCCGGATCAGGCCAAGGCGGCGATCGAGTTGCTGGATGAGGGCGCGACCGTTCCGTTCATCGCCCGCTACCGCAAGGAAGTGACTGGCGGGCTTGACGATACGCAGCTCCGGGATCTCGCCGAGCGGCTGGTCTATCTGCGCGAACTCGAGGCGCGCCGCGACACCATCGTCGAATCCATCACCTCGCAGGGCAAGATGACCGACGAGCTGATGGGCAAGCTCTCGGGCTCCGCCACCAAGGCCGAGCTCGAAGATCTCTATCTGCCCTACAAGCCGAAGCGCCGCACCCGCGCCGAGATCGCCCGCGAACGCGGCCTCGGCCCGCTCGCCGAAGCCATCCTCGCCGACCGCTCGAAGGAGCCGGCAACGCTCGCCGAAGCCTATATCACCGCCGACGTCCCCGACGTGAAGACGGCGCTCGAAGGCGCCCGCGACATCGTCGCCGAAGGCATCGCCGAAAATGCCGATCTGCTCGGCAAGCTGCGCGCCCATATGCGCAGCGCCGCCCTCCTGAAGGCCAAGGTCGTCGATGGCAAGCAGGCGGCCGGCGAGAAGTTCTCCGACTATTTCGACCATTCCGAACGCTGGGCGACGGCGCCGGGCCACCGCGCGCTCGCCATGCTGCGCGGCTGGAACGAGGAAGTGCTGACGCTGACGATCGAGGCCGATGCCGAGACCGCATCGCCGAACAAGCCGGTCGAGCGGATGATCGCCAACGCCTACGAGATCGGCGCAAGCCGCCCGGGCGACCGCTGGCTGATGGATGTCGCCACCTGGACCTGGCGCGTCAAGCTCTCCATGTCGCTGTCGCTCGACCTGATGCGCGAACTGCGTGAGCGCGCCGAGGAAGAGGCGATCCATGTCTTCGCCCGCAATCTCAAGGACTTGCTGCTGGCGGCCCCCGCCGGCTCGCGCGCCACGATGGGCCTCGATCCGGGCATCCGTACCGGTGTCAAGGTCGCGGTCGTCGATGGCACCGGCAAGGTCGTCGCCACCTCCACCGTCTATCCGTTCCAGCCGAGAAACGACGTGCGCGGCGCCCAGGTCGAGCTCGCCTCGCTGATCCGCAAGCACAATGTCGAGCTGATCTCGATCGGCAACGGCACCGGCAGCCGCGAGACGGAAAAGCTAGTGGCTGACATGCTGGCCGAGCTTCCGGGCGCCAAGCCCACCAAGGTCATCGTCTCGGAAGCCGGCGCCTCCGTCTATTCGGCGTCGGCGACGGCCGCTGCCGAATTCCCCGATCTCGACGTTTCGCTCCGCGGCGCCGTCTCCATCGCGCGCCGCCTGCAGGATCCGCTCGCCGAGCTCGTCAAGATCGAGCCGAAGTCGATCGGCGTCGGCCAGTACCAGCACGATGTCGACCAGGGCAAACTTTCCCGCTCGCTCGATGCCGTCGTCGAAGATGCCGTCAACGCCGTCGGCGTCGATCTCAATACGGCTTCCGCGCCGCTGCTATCGCGCGTGTCCGGCCTCAGCCGCTCGATCGCCGATTCCATCGTCGTCCACCGCGATCAGAACGGCCCCTTCGAAAGCCGCAAGGACCTCCTGAAGGTCGCCCGCCTCGGCAACCGCACCTTCGAACAGGCCGCCGGCTTCCTGCGCATCCCGAACGGCAAGGAGCCGCTCGATGCCTCCTCCGTGCACCCGGAAGCCTATGGCGTCGCCAAGAAGATCGTCGCCGCCTGCGGCCGCGACCTGCGCTCGCTGATGGGCGACAGCGTGCTGCTGAAGGGCCTCGATCCGCGCAAGTTCATCGACGAGCAGTTCGGCCTGCCGACCGTCAAGGACATCATCGCCGAGTTGGACAAGCCCGGCCGCGACCCGCGCCCGAGCTTCAAGACCGCGACCTTCGCCGAAGGCATCAACGAGATCTCCGACCTGAAGCCCGGCATGACGCTGGAAGGCACCGTCACCAATGTCGCGGCCTTCGGCGCCTTCGTCGATATCGGCGTCCACCAGGACGGTCTGGTTCACGTCTCCCAGCTCGCCGACCGTTTCGTCAAGGATCCGCATGAGGTCGTCAAAGCCGGCGATGTCGTCAAGGTGCGCGTCGTCGAAGTCGATGCCAAGCGCAAGCGCATCGCTCTTTCGATGCGCAAGGACGATGCCGGCGCACCCCCGCCGCGGGGCGAGTCGCGGGCAAACAACGCGCCCCGGTCGCAAAATTCTTCGCGCTCCGCACCGCCAAAACAGGAAAGTCAGGGCGCATTCGGCGCCGCCCTGGCCGAAGCCATGAAGCGAAAATAAGCACTTAGGACTAGCATTTGCAAAAATGTCACACTTTGGCAGCGTTGTTGCCGGAGTGCTAAACTGTGCGCTTGTCAGACGAAAGGGACGCATTAAGTTGATGTGACCGTCCTGTCACATTGCGAGGCCTTATCATGGCGTCGGGATTTCTATCGATTGTCCAGAAAATCATCCGCAAGGGTAACCTGAAGCTTACACTCGCCAACGGCGAGACACATACGGTCGGGGATGGCAGCGGCGATTTCGTCGCTGTCCGCATCGCCGACGAGGAGGCGGAAAAGCTGATCCGCCGCGACCCCACCCTCAAGCTTGGCGAAATGTATATGGATGGCCGGTTCATTCTTGAACACGGCAACATCTACGACTTCCTCGCCATGGTGAAGCAGAACACCACCAACGAGATCTTCGATATCCCGATGGCGGCGCTCCTCATCGGCCGTATTGCCCTGCAGCAGCTGAAGAGCCGGCTTCCCGTCAATCACAACAAGCGCAACGTCGCCCATCACTACGACTTGTCCGAGCGCCTGTTCGAGCTCTTCCTCGATGAGGACTGGCAGTATTCCTGTGCCTATTTCGACCCGCCGGGCATCAGCCTGGAAGAGGCGCAGGTCGCCAAGAAGCGCCATATCGCCGCCAAGATGCTGCTTGAGCCGAACCAGCGTGTGCTCGAAATCGGCTCCGGCTGGGGCGGCATGGGGCTCTATATCGCCGAGGCGACGCCGGGTCTCGATCATACCGGCATCACGCTCAGCGAAGAGCAGCTGAAGATCTCGCGCGACCGGGCCGAAAAGCGCGGTATCGCCGATCGCGTCCGCTTCGAGCTGCAGGACTACCGGACGATGAAGGCCGAGCCCTTCGACCGCATCGTCTCGGTCGGCATGTTCGAACATGTCGGCATCGGCAATTTCCCCGGCTATTTCAAGAAGGTGCACGAGCTGCTCGCCGATGACGGCGTCATGGTCCTGCACTCGATCGCCCGCCCGAAGCCGAGCTTCGCCACCAACGCCTTCATCGAGAAATATATCTTCCCCCAGGGCTATATTCCCTCGATCGGCGAAACCATCCCGGCAATCGAAAAGGCCGGGCTGCTGGTGCGCGATGTCGAGGTTCTGCCGCTGCATTACGCCTATACGCTGCGTGCCTGGCGCGAGCGCTTCGTGGCGCGCAAGGCCGAAGCCGTTGCGCTTTACGACGAACGCTTCTTCCGCATGTGGGAATTCTACCTCGCCGGCTCCGAGATTGGCTTCCGCTGGGACGAGCTCTTCATCATGCAGATCCAGATCACCAAGAACCAGTATTCGACGCCCGATAACCGCAACTATATCCCGGCGGCCGAAACCAGGCTCAAGGAATTCGAAGCGGTCCGCCCACCGCTCGAAAAGATCACGTTCTAAACATCAGGCGCGGCTTCAAGGCCGCGCTTTCGCATATTAAGGTGCAGCCATGGCCTATCCCGAGATCACCCTTGTGCGCCACGGCGAAACCGAGTGGAGCCTCTCCGGCCGCCACACCGGCCGCAGCGACATCCCGCTGACCGCAAAAGGCGAGGAAGCCGCCCGCGGCCTCGCGTCCCGCCTTGCCGGGATCACTCCCGCCGCCGTCTGGTCAAGCCCGTCAGGGCGCGCCCGCAACACCTGCGCCCTCTCGGGTTTCGGCGCCAACGCCGTCATCAAGGACGATTTGGCCGAATGGGACTACGGCGACTACGAAGGCATTACCACCAAGGAGATCCTGAAGAGCCGCCCCGGCTGGCAACTCTTCCGCGACGGCTGCCCCAACGGCGAAACCGCCACCACCACCGGCGCCCGCGCCGACCGCATCATCGCCGAACTCCGCACCCTCAACGCCCCGGTCCTGATCTTCTCCAGCTCCCACTTCCTCCGCGTGCTGGCCGCCCGCTGGCTCGGCCTGCCGCCTGAGGGTGGCGAGAAGTTCGTGCTGGATACGGCGAGTGTCAGCGTGCTCGGCTATGAGCATGATCTAACGGAGCCAGTGATCCGGCGGTGGAATGGCCGGTAGGGATTGCACTAGGGATGTCGAGGCGGGCTGCGTTCTTGTGCTGAAAAGAGTCCTTAGCCACGCAGACGCGCGGCTGCTGGTTGCCTGTGGACATCCCGTGGGCGCAGACCTAAGGCCACAGGAATAAGGGAGTGTTGGGTGGGCGCTGCAGGGGGCACCTACGCGTGCCAGGCCCCAACCTCACTCCACACTCGCAACCTTCTGCGCCTCGAGCGGCGCGGCATCCTTCAGTTTCTCGCCGAGGTCCTTCAAGATCTTCGTGCTCTCCACCGAGAGCATCCGCGGGCGTACCAGCTGCGGGGTGCCGTCGGCGGGTTTGGCGGCGGCGGTCTTGGCGGCGTCCTTGGGGGAGGGCAGCGGGTTTTCGATGCCGGGGATCGGGCGTAGCACGACGCCCTGGTGGGCGTAGTCCATGGCGCGCTTGAAGGTCATGGCGGGCAGGGAGCCGCCGGTCATGTTGTTGGTCGAGGTATAGTCGTCGTTGCCGAACCAGACGGCGGTCGTGTAATTGCCGGTGAAGCCGACGAACCAGGCGTCGCGATAGGCCTGGGTCGTGCCGGTCTTGCCGGCGGTGACGATGCCATTGTCGAGTGCCGCCTTGCGGGCGGTGCCGACATAGGGGATGCGGCTCAGCATCTGGTTCATCTCATCGTCGGCCTTTTCGGAGAGCACCCGCTTTGCAGGCGGCTCGTCGCGGTCGAAATCGTAGAGTACGTCGCCGTCGTAATCGAGGATCTGGGTGATGCCGTGGCGGCGCGACTGGTAGCCGCCGGCCGGGAAGACGGCATAGGCCGTCGCCTGGTCGAGGACGGTCACTTCCGATGTGCCGATCGGGATCGTCACGTCGTCGCGCACCGGCGATTCCACGCCCATCGCTTTCGCCATGGCGCGGATCGGCTGGATGCCGAGCTTTTCCTTGGCGAGACGCACCGGAATGGTGTTGATCGACTGGGCAATCGCCGTTTCCAGCGTCACGCGCCCGGCATAGCGGTTTTCGTAATTGTGCGGGCTCCAGTTGCCCCAGCTGATCGGCGCGTCGATGATCGTCGTCTTCGGCGTCATGCCGCTCTCCATGGCCACCGAATAGGTGTAGACCTTGAAGGAGGAGCCCGGCTGGCGCAGCGCCTTGGTGGCGCGGTTGAACTGGCTTTCGCCGTAATCCCGGCCGCCGACCATGGCGCGCACGGCGCCGCCGTTTTCGATCATCACCATCGCGCCCTGCTTGGCGTGATAGCTCTCGCCATATTCGCGCAGCGACGTCTCGACCGAATCCTCGGCCGCCTGCTGAATGCCCATGTCGATGGTGGTGCGCACGACGAGCGAATGCTGGTGGAAGCGCGAAGCAAGCCGCTGCACTTCGTCGAAGGCCCAGTCGAGGAAGAAATCGGGGGCTTCCTGCTCGTTGCGGTCGATCGCGGTCGCCGGATTGCGCCGCGCCGCGATCACCTGGCCCTCTGTCATCAGCCCGCTCTGCACGAGATTGGTGAGAACCTCGTTAGCGCGGGCACGCGCGGCGGGAAGATTGACATGCGGCGCATATTTCGCCGGCGCCTTGAAGAGACCGGCCAGCATGGCGCTTTCGGCCAGATTGACGTCGGTGATGCTCTTGCCGAAGTAGAACTGCGAGGCCGCCGCCGCACCGAAGGTGCCGCCGCCCATATAGGCGCGGTCGAGATAGGTGGAGAGGATTTCCTTCTTCGAAAGATTGGCCTCCAGCCACAGCGCCAGGAAGGCTTCGGTGATCTTGCGGTCGATCGAGCGTTCGTTGGAAAGGAACAGGTTCTTCGCCAGCTGCTGCGTCAGCGTCGAGCCGCCCTGCACGACTTCGCCGGCCTGGGCATTGGTGACAAGGGCGCGGAACAGGCCGATGACATCGATGCCGAAATGGTCGAAGAAGCGGCGGTCTTCGGTGGCGAGCACCGACTTGATCAGGCTGTCGGGCAGCTCGTCGATCGGCACCGAGTTCTGGTGGATGACGCCGCGATGGCCGATGACATTGCCGTAGCGGTCGGTGAAGGTAACGGCGAAATCGCCGCGATTGCGCCAGTCTTCCTTGGTTGCCTCGAAAGCAGGCTGGGCGAGCGCCAGCATCAGGACGGCGCCGACCGAGCCGAGCGTCAGGCCTTCGCCGCCGAGTTCGAAGACGATGCGCTTCCAGCCGCGAACGCGGAAGCGGCGGAAGAAGATGGTGATGTCTTCCCAGATTTCGGCAGAGCGGAAGCCGGCATTCCAGACCGTCGAATCGATCCAGGAATCGATCTTCAGCAGAAGATGTTTGCTCTTCTTCGGCTGCTTTTCCGGAGTTTCAGGATCCTGCACGTTGTTCTTCCCGCCCGATCGCGCTTGACGGCTGGCCCCCCAGGCGTCAGAGCAACAGCCTAACTTGGCATTGCGCTCTTCGATAAACGAAGCATGCTGAATGTTTGATTGATTTGCCCGACGATAACAAGAGACGCAGCCGGCCTCACGCGAATTTGCGGAACGGCTGTTGCAGAAACGAAATCACGACACGGGATGGCGCGCTGCTTCGGGCTCAGCGACGGGCTTCTTCCCTCGGCACCGGAACCTCGACGATGACGCTCTTGCGCAGGCCGCGGCCCTTCAGCTTGACCTGAAGCAGGGGTTTTGCGGCGTAGGTGCTCTTTACCTCGGCTTTAGAGGCAATCTGAACGGCGGCGTCTTGCTGCGCGGCACCTTCCGGCGCTGCCTCGGCTGCCTCATACCTGAGCGGCATGAACCTACGGGACAGCAGGACACCGGCGACGATGACGATCGTACCGATGACGGGAGTGGCGAAAAGCAGAAAGGTCATTTCTCGTCCAAATCTCCAAGGGTTCGCTGCGCCAATATATGTAGGCCGAAGCAGCCCGCAAAACAAACAACGCCGAAGATCACGCTGAGCGCGATGCTGTCCTTGGAGAGGCTGGATGCGACGATCATCGCACCGAGCGTGCCGAGGACCCCGGTCGCAAACAGGCTGCTTGCCAGCGAATTGAAGAAGTTCGCCTGGGAGATTACGCGCTCGCGGCTGGCGGGAGTCAACGTCTTCTTAGATGCGGCCATGGTTCGAAAATGACTTGGTTGGAATATCCAATCGATACACGTTTTGCATGTGATTGAAAAGAGAAAAACAACCTGTCGAGTTTTGAGAGAGGGGCGACTTCTGTTGCGACAGGGTGTATCTGGTCGCCGGAAAGGTGCGCTGAGTTCCGGCGCCACTGTTGCAGAAACGAAATGATGGAAGATACGCCCTTCTGGAAGCGCAAGACGCTGCCCGAGATGACCAAAGAGGAATGGGAGAGCATCTGTGACGGATGCGGGCTCTGTTGCCTCAACAAGCTCGAGGAATGGGACTCGGGCGACATCTATTTCACCTCGGTCGCCTGCAAGCTGCTCGACGGCGAGAGCTGTCGCTGTTCCAATTACGAGAAGCGCTGGGACTTCGTGCCCGACTGCGTGCAGCTGACCAAGGAAAACGTGTCCGAGATCGCCTGGCTGCCGCCCACCTGCGGCTACCGGCTGATCAACGAGGGCGAAGACCTCTACTGGTGGCATCCGCTGGTCTCCGGCGATCCCGAGACCGTGCACCAGGCCGGCATTTCCGCCCGCGGGCGGACGATCAGCGAGACCGAGATCGATCCCGAAGCGCTCGAGGATTATGTCGTCGACTGGCCGCTGACGGTGGGCAACGACGCGAAGGAGCGGCCGGAATAAACCGGCCGCAGAGAGACTTACTTCGTATATTTTTCCAGCGCTTCGATGAGCTTCAGCCCGGCTTCGGCGCGCGCCGTGTTCGGATAGTTGCGGTTGGCGAGAACCGTCAGGGCGATGCCTGATTTGGGGGCCAGCACCACATAGGCGCCGAAGCCGCCGGTGGCGCCGGTCTTGTTCATCAGTACGGATTTCTGTGGAGCAAGCGGCGTCTTCAGCGCTTTGACCGGCTGGCTTTCGAGGCTCATTTTGTTGGAATTGCCATCGGTGAGCTGCTTCGCCTTCACCGGCCAGGGATACTGCTCCCAGACCATGTCCTGCGTGTAATAAGCGGTGGTGAAATAGCCGGTATGGGTCTGGCGGATGGCGGCGGCCAGATCGGGCGCCAGGCCCTGCTGATCAAGGTTGAGCGCCATCAGATGCGTCATGTCGCGGATCGTCGTCTTGACGCCGTAGGCCTCGTCGTCGAGGACGCCGGGATTGACGCGGATCGGGCGGTTGTCCTTGGAATAGCCGAAGGCATAGCGGTCTGCGGCGTCTTGAGGAACGGAGATGAAGGTGCTCTTCAGGCCGAGCGCCGGGAAGAGCTGTTTCTCGGCCGCCTCGCGGTAGCTGCCGGCGAGGCGCTGGCCGGCGATGCGGCCGAGCAGGCCGATGCTGACATTCGAATAGGAGCGCATCGTGCCCGGCTTGTAGGGCGGTTTCCAGCTCTTCAGGTAGGCCGTCAGTTCGGCATCATTTGTGACTGCGTCGGGTACCTGCAGCGGCAGGCCGCCGGATGTGTGGGTGGCGAGATTGACGAGGGTGATCTTGTCGAAGGCGCTGCCCTTGAGTTCCGGCAGATAGGTGGAGGCGGGGTCCTTGAGCGAGATCAGGCCGCGCTCGGCGGCAAGCGCTGCGAGCGTCACGTTGAAGACCTTGCTGACCGAGCCGAGCTCGAAGATCGTATCGGTGGTCACCGGCGTCTTCGCTTCGCGCGAGGCCTCGCCCGACACATAGAAAAATTGCTTGCCGTCGATCGAAACGCCGATCGCCATGCCCGGGATATCATAGGTCTTGATGACAGGCTGGAAGGCGCGGGCGGCGATTTCCTGGAAGGCCTTGTCCGTCAATTCGGTGGCGTGGAGCGGACTTGCGGAAAGGGAAAGCGCGATCAGGCAATGTCTCATCTTCATGGGCGGCTCCTTGCGATGCAT
The DNA here is from genome assembly GCF_053522545.1 of Rhizobium sp. 21-4511-3d. Lineage (NCBI taxonomy): Bacteria > Pseudomonadati > Pseudomonadota > Alphaproteobacteria > Hyphomicrobiales > Rhizobiaceae > Rhizobium > Rhizobium sp. 21-4511-3d. The sequence goes on from NZ_JBNWCF010000001.1 coordinate 300,826, forward strand.
CCGGATAAATCTCCGGTGCAGGCTCGATAGCGTGCGCCGATGCCTCGTCACAAACGATAAGAACTCGCGGGAGACCCTAGATAAATTTGGGCTTTGGGATCAGGGCCGGTGCAGAAGCGTCTTCAGGAACAGGCTGAGTTCTTGCTCGACATAATCGGCAACGCGGCCCTGCGAGGTGAAGCCCCACCAGAGCAGCGAGCCCTGCCATTGCGACAGCATCAGGCGGGCGGAGGTTTCGGCTTCGGGGGTGGAAGCGAGGCATTCCGATAGCGCCGCGGTCAGCGCCTTGGCCCAGGCAGCACCCCGGGCGCGCAGCACCGGATCGCGGAAATCCTCGCGCAGCACGAGGAGGCCCTGGGCATAGGTAGCGGGGTCTTCGCCGTAATCCTGCGAGAGGGCGGTGAGCAGGCCGACGGCGCCTTCGGGGGTCTTGTCCGCAGCGGCGGAAACCTTTGCGGTTTCGGCATCCAGCCGGTCCCAGGCATGGATCAGCGCGGCGCGCAGCATGCCGGCCTTGGTGCCGAAGCGCTGGACGAGGGTGGAGCCGGAGAGGCCGCTGACTTTTGCCACCGCGCCGAAGCTTGCGGCATCCGGCCCCTCGGCATGGATGAGGGCGAGAACCATCTCCAGAAGCTGCTCGTCCGGCAGGGTGCGGGTGCGCGGCATGAAATTTCCTCTTGCGTTCGCATCGATTATGAACGAACGTTCGTTTATATTCAGTAACCCGTCGCGAGGCGGGCGAAATTGCTTCTAGCGTGGAGGATCGGATTATGACAGCGGAGCTCAGGGGAAAGGTGGCACTGGTGGCCGGTGGCACGCGCGGCGCCGGACGCGGGATCGCGATCGAGCTCGGAGCTGCAGGCGCGACCGTCTATGTGACGGGCCGCTCGACGCGCGGCCAGCGCTCCGAATACAACCGGCCGGAGACGATCGAGGAGACCGCCGAATTGGTCGAGGCGGCCGGCGGCCGGGCGATCGCGCTGAGGGTCGATCATCTCGTGCCCCAGGAGGTGGAGGCGCTGGTGGCGCGCATCCGCGGCGAGGAGGGCCGGCTCGATATTCTCGTCAACGACATCTGGGGCGGCGAGCACCTGACGGAATGGGAAAAGCCGGTCTGGGAGCATTCGCTGGAAAACGGGCTGAAAATGCTGCGGCTGGCGATCGACACGCATTTCATCACCGCCCGTTACGCCCTGCCGCTGCTGATCGAACGGCCGGGCGGACTGCTCGTCGAGATGACCGACGGCACGGCGGACTATAACGCCACGCATTACCGGCTGAACCCCTATTACGACCTCGTCAAGACCGGCGTGACCCGCATGGCCTGGGCGCATGGCAAGGACCTGGAAAAGCACGGCTGCACGGCGGTTTCCATGACGCCCGGCTGGATGCGCTCGGAAATGATGCTGGAGATCTACGGGGTGGCCGAGGAGACCTGGCGGGAGAGCACCATCGCCCCGGCGCATTTCGTCATTTCCGAGACGCCGCGCTTCGTCGGCCGGGCGGTGGCGGCGCTGGCGGGGGATGCGCAGATGGGGCGTTTCAACGGACAGTCGCTCTCGAGCGGCGGGCTGGCGAAGGTCTATGGGTTCGACGATGTGGACGGGTCGAGGCCGGATTGCTGGCGGTATATGGACGAGGTGGTGGAGACGGGGAAGGAGGCGGATGCGGTGGGGTATCGGTAAGGGCAATTTCCAGCGGGTCGTGGCCGAAAATCAATATATGGTATATTTGAGCGAGAATTGGCATCTATTGAGTTTCTGAAATGTTCTGCCATTATCTGACTTGGGGGCTTTGATTCCTTTGAGGAGTAAGGGCATGTTAACAGGTATCGCAGGACTTCCTCCGCAGGCCAACTATTTGGCAGCTGCTAAGCCTCGCTTTCACCACTGGCAAGGCGCCTCTGGGCGATGGTGGATAACGACTGTTTATCCCTTGTTGGCATCTCACATTGATCTGCCTGCAGTGTATTTGATGGTCCGGCGAGACGTAAATGGCCTCGCGCATCCGCTGTATATAGGCCAGACGTCAAATACAGCGAGGCGAATGAACGAGCACCAGAGCGACAAAATTCGGCAGGCGACCGTGCTAGGAGGGAGCGAGCTTCATCTCCACTTCCTCGCCGAAAGGGAATGGGAGCGGTTCGCGATTGAGACCGATCTCCGCAATGGTCATCACGCTCCGCTTAACCGCCAAGATACCGCTGTTGCATCGGGTCTCTTTGGACTTCTAGGGAGGTAGCTGAGCTACTGCGAGTCCCGTTATCGGGACCCGGATGTATTACGCTCGATCGGGATATCGCCGCCGGGAAAAGTTTTGAGAAAGGCCGAGAAGCTTGGTCGTTCCGGCCTGCAAGCCACTGTGGCGGCTTCTACGCTGACGAGAACCGCAAGAGGCTTGCCCGCGCTGGTGATCGTAACAAAGTCGCCGCAGCGGGCTGCCTCGACATACTGGGCAAGAGCGCGTTTGGCGTCAGCCAATTCGGCAGTTTTCATCTCATCACTCCCGAGCCGGTTTTGAGCGAAGTTTGATTGGTCGTTTCTGCATAAGCAAGCGCTAGCTTCCGAGAAGCCCATGCAACCCCTTCGGCGCCACATTCAGCCAGGCCTTGCGCACGAGATCGCGGGTCAGCGTGTCCTCGGCGAGTGTGTGATAGAGGCGGGTGGAGCCTCGCAGGCCCCAGCCGCCGGGGACGGGGAGGGTTTCCTTCGGGGCGATTTCGAGGGTGAGTTTCTGCTGGTCGGGGGTGAGGCGGACGACGCAGTAATCCTGGTCCGGAAAGGTCAGAAAGATCTTGCTGCGCACGCGAAAATCACGTGTGCCCATATGGGCGCTTTCGACCGCTTCCGGCAGTGAGAGCGCAAAGGCTGCAAGCTGTTCCCGGTCCATGGCGGATTATAGCATGGATGGGGTGGCGGACAAATGTCGACGGCGGTTTTGGCGCGGCCGGCCGCTTTTACGCCGCCTTCTTTTCGATGGCGGTGCGGTCGAGCGCGCGTTCGAGTGCGGTGATGCAGACCGGATCGTGGCTTTGGCCCGCACCCTCCCAGAGAATGGCGAGCGCCTTGGCGATCGGCATGGCGGCGCGGTATGGGCGGTCGGCGGTCAGCGCATCGAAGACGTCTGCGGTCGAGACGATGCGGACTTCCATCGGGATATCGGCGGCGGTCAAGCCGCGCGGATAGCCCTTGCCATCAAGCCTTTCGTGGTGGGCGCCGCCGATGACGGCGGCTTCGGAGAAGGCGTGGATGCGCGACAGGATGAGCTCGGAAAATTCCGAATGCCGCTTCATCTGCTCCCATTCCTCGCCTTCGAGCTTGCCGGGCTTGTCGAGCACGGAATTGGAGACGCCGAGCTTGCCGATATCGTGGAGCAGGGCAGCACGCTTCAGGAAGCGGCGGCCCTCGGCATCGATGCCCATTTCCTCGGCGATCAGATCGGTAAACAGCGCGACACGATCGCTATGGCCCGATGTATAGGGGCTTTTGGCGTCGATCACCTTGGCGAAGGCGGCGGCGATATCGTCGAGATAGTCGTCATCGGCCATGATCGCCTGCTGGCCGGGCTCGCTGCTCAGCACGACCTCCTCCAGCGCTTCAGAACGCAGGATTTCCCAGAAATCGGGGCGCGCGGCGACGCGGGCAAAGGCCGCCGTGAGATCGGGATCGAACCATGTGCCGGACCGCTTGGCGATCTCGGCCTTCGACGCCTCGGGGCCGCCGCTCGCCTGAAAGATATCGGCGATCTGCGCCAAGAGCGCGATGCGCGAGAACAGCGGGATTTCGGTACCCGACAGGCCGATCGGCCGGCCGCCGCCATTCCAGTGCTCGTCGAGGCCGAGAATGCCGTTTGCCACCGCCTCGGAAAACCGCATCATCCGCGCGATCTCGGCGCCGCGCTGGCAGCGCGTCTGGATCAGGTCGGTGACGATCTCGCCGCCGTTCTGCAGGATGTTGAGAATGCCGCGAAAGCGCTCGGCAAGGCCGGCCTGCATGCCGGTATGGCCGATGACGAAGCGCAGCACCTGGCCGAGGCTGCCATCGACCAGCTTGAAATCGCGTTTGAAGGCGAGATCATCGGCCAGATAGATTTCGCAGATGCGGGCGGCATTGCTGCTGCAGCCGAGGTCTTTCAGCAGCAGCGTGTAATAGAGATCCTGCAGCTCGCCATCCGGCAGGCCGAGCTCGCGGCCGATATGGGTGCCGATATAGCAGGCGCGGATGCAATGGCCGGGCGGCTGCCCTTCCGTGAGATCGAGCGCCTTGCTGAGCGCTTCGATGATTTCCGCAAGCCGGATCTGGATGCCGCTCATGATGGTGCCGCCTGAATAGGGTTCGGTTCAGTTGGCGCCGGGGGAGGTTGAAGAAGGGTTCAGAAAGGTGGTTAAGATGGGGGATTGTGGAGGGAAATCAATATATTAGATTGTCTTAATGAAGCCCTGACGAGAACTTCCTTCTTCTAAAAGCAAGGATTGCATCTAGGCGAAACTTAGATTGAACATCGTCACGTCGTGAGGACGGACATCGACCGTTACGATGATGTGTACTTGTCGATTATCTTCGTCTCGATTTCCTTTTGGCGGAATTAAGAATCGGTCACTCTCCACTAAGATCCTTGTTACTAGTTTGTCGTCTTCCAACAGACAAAAGAAGGGGTCCTCGCCATCCGCTGGAAGTTCATTGCCTCTGAGTTCGGCTTTGTTATCTGGTTTCCGTAAAGCGTCGATCAACGTCTTAATTCGATTGTCTAGATCGCCTGCGTGAACGACGCTGCCAGGCGGGTCATGCCTCAAAAACAGTACTTCGAGAGAGCACGTCAAAGACCAGGCACTTCGAACCAGTGGCACAAAACGATAACCGTTCTCGCAATGGCTCTGCGCAACCGCTTCTACAAGCGGAATTTGCTCGTTCGGAGAAGCCCCCCAACGAGGGACCCCATCCGAAATCTGGTTGGCGCCGTAATCGCTTGGAAAAACTCGGCTAGTCGCCAGGAATTTATTGGTTTGCCAGAGGTGGCTCAGCTGCTTGTGAAATACCTTCCTAATCGCTTGCTTATGTTCTGCAAGCCGATCGGGTTGGCCCCCGACAGGGTCACGTTGATTGGAGCGCAACTCGCCCTCGTAGATCAGCCTGAACCGCATTCGAGATCCCCACGCGTCATCGTTCGATGGGCCTAAGAGGACACGTTTACGCGGCACATGTCGAGAGCTCCGTTTTGCATGCGCAGTAGCAATTTATGTAGATAGGAAAATAATCCTTGACGGCGTGACGGCGGTTTGGTAGGGTTATGGCATAGTCGGAAAGTTGCGGCTGGGCGGTTGCCGTTTGGCGGGTAGAGCCACATCACACTCCCTCATTCCTGTGCTTGTCACAGGAATCCAGTGCGCCCAAGTCCTTGGGCGCGGAATACTTCTTCTTCTATATCAGATGAGTCATTCACGACGCGGACGCGCCGTGGCTGGATCCCTGTGACGAGCACAGGGATGAGGGAGAACTGTGGTCTTGGCCCCCTCATCCGCCCTGCGGGCACCTTCTCCCCGCTGGGGAGAAGGGAAAATCGCAGCGGCCCCTAGCGCCAACATACCCTCTCCCCTCGGGGGTCCGAAGGACGGGTCGAGACCGTCGGCTCGACCCCGGTGGGCAGGGTAAGGGGGCTCCGGGCTCGGCGGCCGGCTGACACCCTGACCCCTGCACTTTACGGCACCTCGCCGAAAGGACCTTCCATGAGCACTGGTGAATTCAGACCCGAGCTTTGCGGCTTCTGGCCGGAGCGCCCTGCCTATGGCGGGGGGCTGCTGCTGGAGACCAAGTCGGAGGGGGTGCCGGGGGATGAGCTCCGGGTGTTGCTGAACCAGATGACGGCGGAGATGCGGGAGCAGTTTGCGGCTTTCGTCGAGCTGAGGAAGGGCGCCGGGATTGCGGCGCTGAGCGGTGACGAGGCGGCGGAGAAGCTGGCGCGGGCGGATCTGAAGGCGGCGGCCGATGCCATGGGGCTGATCGTCCGCACGCTCGAGAAGATCGACCAGCTGCAGCGCCAGCTCGCCCGCGACCGCGAAATGGAGATCGAAAGCCGCGAACAGGCCGAAGGCTATGCCGCGGCCAGGGGGCAGCTTTTGGCGATCATCGATTAGCGCGCCGAGGAGAAGGCGGCGCTGATCGTCGAAGCGCGGATCAGGGCTTGGCAGGCGGAGGCGGGCGGACGTGGCGGGATTTCCTTCACCGGGACGAACGATGCGGCCGCGATCGGCGCGCCAGAAGCGGCGGGCCGAGGCGGCGAAGGTGCGCTCGGCGATGGCGCAGGCGCTGTCGGCGGCGGGACTATTGCGGCAGGGGCTGGAGGCGATTGGCGCGGGTCTAGCGGATGAGTTGGAGGCGGCCCGTTGCGGCGTCTCAGGCTCGGAGTCTGCATCGGCTACTGCTCCCTTCCAACCGACTCCAACCGCTCACCCACCAACGGAGATCTGGCCGATGCTGCTTGAGCCGGGGATTTCGGCGCTTGAGAGGCTGGAGCGGATCGGCGGGCCGTTGCTGGAGGGATTTCCCGGGGCGCTCAGGGATTGGGCGCTGGCGGGGCGGCTGGAGCAGATGGCGCCTGATGGAGATTGGCGGACGTGGTTGCTGCTTGGCGGGCGCGGGTCCGGCAAGACGCGGGCGGGTGCCGAATGGGTGCATGGCCTGGCGAGCGCCGGGCAGCGCTCGGATCTGAGGATCGCGCTGGTGGCGGAGACGCTGGGGGATGCGCGTGAGGTGATGATCGACGGTATCTCGGGGATCTGCCGGATCGCGCGGCGCAACCGGCCGGACTTCGAGATTTCGCGGCGCAGGCTCGTCTGGCCGAATGGCGCGGTGGCGCAGGTGTTTTCCTCCGAGGATCCCGAAAGTTTGCGCGGGCCGCAGTTTCATCTGGCCTGGTGCGACGAGCTGGCGAAATGGAAGCATGGGCAGGAGACCTGGGACATGCTGCAATTTTCCCTGCGGCTCGGCACTGCGCCGCGGCAGCTGGTGACGACGACGCCGCGGCCGGTGCCGCTTTTGAAGGCGCTGATTGCCGATGAGGGCACGCGGCTGGCGCGGATCAGCACGCTTGCCAACCGCGCCAATCTGGCGCCGGGTTTCATCGACGCGCTCTCGGCGCGCTATGGCGGCACGCGGCTGGGCCGCCAGGAGCTCGACGGCGAGCTGATCGAGGACCGCGACGACGGGCTGTGGAAGCGCGGCCAGATCGAGGCGCTGGTGACGCGGGCGATAGGCGCCTTGAGGCGCATCGTCGTGGCGGTTGATCCGCCGGCGGCGGCCGGTGCTGCCTCCTGCTGCGGCATCGTCGTCGCCGGTCTCGATGTTTCGGGGCGGGCGGTGGTGCTGGCGGACTGCTCGGTCGAGGGCCTGAGCCCGGCAGGCTGGGCGGGTGCGGTGGTGCGCGCCTATCATCGCTTCGGCGCCGACCGGGTGATCGCCGAAATCAACCAGGGCGGCGACATGGTTTCGGCCATGCTGAAGAGCATCGACGCGACGCTGCCGGTTTCGAACGTGAGGGCGACGCGGGGGAAATTTCTAAGGGCCGAGCCGGCGGCGGCGCTCTACGAGCAGGGAAGGGTGGTTCATGCCGGGCGCTTTACCGCGCTGGAGGACCAGATGTGTGATTTCGGCCCGGACGGGCTTTCGAACGGCCGCTCGCCGGACAGGCTGGATGCCCTGGTCTGGGCGCTGACGGCACTGGTGCTTGATGGCGGCGGCGAGCCGCGGGTGAGAGGTATATGACGGTTCGCCGCTCGCCTTTTGCGCCTTGGCAGTTTATCGCTGCTTCGGCGGTTCTGCAGGGCGCGGTGCTTCGCGAACCGGGCGGACCTGGCGCCACTCGTTTTCCATCTGGTCGACGAGGTGCTGGGGAATGATGGGCTGCTGTTGGGTATCGGTCGTTTGCATCGGTCTCCTCTCCGGCTTGACGGCCAATCGGCTGGGCCAAGGCTTTCGAAAGCCTTTGGCGCTGCGGCGATAGGAAACGCATGACACAGCTTAAATATGCTGTAAATCAGGGGCTTAAACGCTTTAAACGATTGAAATTATTTTAATCGATTAAGGCCGGGACGATTTTCATGGTTATCCACATCGACCGCCGATACTTCTTCGATCAGGTGCGCGGCACGCTCTTCAAGGGCAGCCTGCAGCAACAGCAGGTGGAGGGCATCAATGCCATCCTCGACTATTGGGAGCGGCATCACGACCGCGCCGATCCGCGCTGGCTCGCCTATATCCTGGCAACCGCCTTTCACGAGACCGCCTACACGATGCAGCCGGTGCGCGAGACGCTGGCTGCGAGCGACGAGAAGGCGGTGGAAATCCTCGACCGGGCCTATGCCGCGGGCAAGCTTTCCTGGGTGAAGACGGTCTATTGGCTGCCCGACGAGGACGGCAAGAGCTGGCTGGGGCGCGGGCTGGTGCAGCTGACGCACAAGCGCAATTACGAGGCGATGAGCAAATTGACGGGGATCGACCTGGTGGCCGATCCGGCGCGCGCCATGGAAATGCAGACGGCAGTGACCATTCTCGTCGAGGGGATGATCGCCGGCAGCTTCGCGCCGCACAAGCTTGCCGATCATCTGAATGCCGAAAAGGCGGACTGGGTGAACGCGCGGCGCATCGTCAACGGGACCGACAGGGCGGAGAAGCTCGCGGATTACGGCCGGACCTTCCATGCGGCCTTGCGCCGCGACGGCGTCTGCGGGCTGTGGCAGCGGTTGATGGCCTGGCTTTCGCATGCTATCGCGCGGCGCACTTGAAAAAAGAGGGAGAGCCCGCGTGATCCGCCACATCGTTTTCTTCACCGCACCGGAAGAAAATCGCGAGGCGGTGCGCAACGGCCTGTCGCGGCTGACCGGCATTCCCCACGCGCTGACGCTGGAGATCGGCGAAAACCTGAAATCCGACCAGTGGGGCAATGCTGTCGACTTCATCGTCTACGGCGAGTTCGCCGACGAGGCGGCGCTGGCGGCCTACAAGGCGCATCCGGATTACGAGCTTTCGACCCGGACGGTGAAGCCGCTGCGCGAGACGCGGGTGGCGGCGGATTTCGACAGCGGGCTGGCGGTGAAGGTGCCGGTTGGCGGCTAATAGGTCTCCTGAGGCGACGTTGATGCATTCGATGCCATATGCTATAAAGAGCATATGCCGCCTGCGACATTGATCTACGATCGAAAGCTGCTTCTGCCTGATGGCATGATTTTGCAGATCAGGATCTGGCGATTGCCGCAGGCAAATGCCGAGCGGCCGCATGGGCTGAAATATTCTTTGTTCTACGGACGGCCGGGCGAGCGCGTTATCGGCTACGACAATGAAGCGGGCAAAGGCGACCACCGGCATTATCGCGACCGCGAGGAGCCCTATGTCTTCGAGACGATGGACAAGCTGATCGCGGATTTTCAGGCGGATGTGAGAAGGGAGATCGGGCATGAGTGAAGTGAAGCTGCATATTGCCGGGCTCGACGATTTCTTTTCGCAGGCGCGGGAAGCGGCGCGCGAGATCGATGCGGGGGATCTGCGCGAGCGCCCCGCAGCGATCGGGTTCGAGAGCATGGAACTGCTGCTCAAGGTGCTGACGGCCAATCGCTGGCAGCTGCTGCGCAGGCTGAAGCAGAGCGGCAAAAGCTCGATCCGCCAGCTGGCGGTGGCGCTGGGGCGGGATTACCGCGGCGTTCACGCCGATGTTCATGCGCTGATCGATGCCGGGCTGATTGCCCGTGACGGCAAGGGGCTCGTATCCGTGCCCTGGGAAAAGATCACGGCTGAAATGGCGATCGATATCGCTGCGTAGGGCGCGCTTTCCCTTCTACTCCGGGCGGTGAGGCGTTTCGCTTGCCGCTCAAGGCACGTTTCGCTGCGCTCATCGTCCCCCTCATCTGCCCTGACGGGCATCTGACCGGGGTGGAGACACTTGTCTCGACCCGTCCTTCGGACCCCCGCTGGGGAGAAGGGGGAAACGTCGGCGCGCTGACCTTTCAACAAGGGACATCATCATGAATATCCGGTCTTTCCTGCCGCGGGCGGGGCGTAGTGCCGTGGCCGAGAAGAAGGCGGCGGGGTCTTTGTTGTCGCTGGCGGCGCAGGGGCAGGCGAGCTGGACGGGGCGGTCTTATGCGGCACTGTCGCGCGAAGGGTTCATGAAGAACCCGGTGGCGCATCGCTGTGTCAGGCTGGTGTCGGAGGCGGCTGCGGCCGTGCCGTGGCTGATCTACGAGGGCGAGCGGGAGCGGCCGGAGCATCCGGCCACCGCGCTGCTGCGCCAGCCGAACGGGCGGATGGGCGGGCCGGATTTTTTCGAGGCGCTCTATGGGCATCTGCTGCTGTCGGGCAATGCCTATGTCGAGCCGCTGATGGTCGGCGCGGCGCCGCGCGAGCTGCACCTGCTGCGGCCCGACAGGGTGAGCGTCGTCGAGGGGCGGGACGGGTGGCCGGAGGCTTATGACTATCGCGCCGGTGGCTCGGTGAGGCGCTTTGCGGCCGAGGCCGAGGGGATGGCGCTGCTGCACCTGAAGCTCTTTCATCCGCTCGACGATCATCTCGGCTTTCCGCCGCTGGCGGCAGCGCAGGTGGCGCTCGATCTTTCCAATGCGGCGGCGACCTGGAACAAGGCGCTGCTCGACAATTCCGCGCGTCCCTCCGGCGCGCTGGTCTATCAGCCGAAGGAGGGCGGCAATCTTTCGCCCGATCAATATGAGCGGCTGCGCCAGGAGCTCGACGACGGCTATTCCGGGCCGATGCGCGCCGGGCGGCCGCTGCTGCTCGAGGGCGGGCTCGACTGGAAGGCGATGGGGCTTTCGCCGAAGGATATGGATTTCGTCGAGGCCCGCAATGGCGCGGCCCGCGACATCGCACTCGCCTTCGGCGTGCCGCCGATGCTGCTCGGCATTCCCGGCGACAATACATTTGCCAATTACCAGGAGGCGAACAGGGCTTTCTATCGCCTGACTGTGCTGCCGATGCTGACACGGACGGCGGCCTCGCTCTCGGCCTGGCTCGGCGGAGCTTATGGCGAGGGGCTGCGGCTGGAGCCGGATCTGGACAGGGTGGCCGGGCTTTCGGCGGAACGCGGGGAGCTCTGGGCGCGGGTGGGGGCGGCGGCGTTTCTGACGGATGAGGAGAAGCGGGAGGCTGTGGGGTATTGACCTCTAACGGTCGGCCTGTGAAGCCTATGGCGGTTTTGCAGGCTGGGGGGCGCTGTGGATTTCGAGGGCATCGAGGGGCTGAGCTATGTGCCTGGCTTTCTGGCTGGGCAGCACGCGGACGAGGTTTGCCGTGCGCTCGATGCCGGCGATTAGGACATGACGCTGAAGCGGCGGGTGCAGCATTTCGGGTATCGCTATGATTACCGGGCGCGGACGGTGGCCGATGATGCGCGGCTGGGGCCTTTGCCGGACTGGCTTGATGGTCTGGCGCGGCGGCTCGTCGGGGATGGGCACTTTGGCGCTCTGCCGGATCAGGTGATCGCCAATGAATATCTGCCGGGGCAGGGGATCAGTGCGCATGTCGATTGCGAGCCGTGCTTCGGTGGCGTGATTGCGTCGCTGAGTTTGCTCTCGGCTTGCGAGATGGTGTTTCGTCATCGTGGCAGTGGTGAACGTCGCAGCGTGATGCTGGAGCCCGGGTCGCTGCTGGTGATGCAGGGGGCGGCGCGCTACGACTGGACGCATGAGATACCGGCGCGGGCTTCCGACATCGTCGATGGTGTGAAGCGGATGCGCGGGCGGCGGGTTTCGCTGACGTTCAGGACCGTGGTGCTGGGATAGGCGATTGAGGCTGGGCGGCGATTTTGTTATACGTCGTATTACAAAATGGAGATGACGCCATGTCCAAGCCTGTTCTTTCCGATCCGATCGCGCTGCGCCTTCCTGAAGATATGCTCAGGGATATCGAGACGATCGCCAAGGCGACCGAGCGGACGCGCAGCTGGGTGATCGTTCGGGCGTTGAAATATTACCTGCAGCAGGAGGGCAACGACATCCTTCAGGTCCTGCAGGGTGAAAAGCAGATCGAGAACGGCGAGGCCGTCGATGCCGACGATCTGTTTGCTCGCCTGCTTGCCGATGCCAAGGATAACGCTGCTTGAAGCGGATCGTCCTTTCGGCCGATGCGGCGGGATATCTTGAGCGCGAGAAGGCTTACCTTATGAAGGCCAATCCTCGCGCGGCGGCGACGACCTTGCGGCGTTTGCAGGCGGCCTTTCGAATGCTGGCGGCGCATCCGAATGCCGGTAGCCCGGTGTTGCCGCTCGCCGGGCGGCGGCGTTTCGTCGAGGCGCCCTATGTCATCGATTATCGTGTCGAGGCTGACGCGATCCTGATTTCGGCGATCCGCCACGGGCGCCAGCAGGGCACGGTTCTGGACTTCGACGAAGACGACGATTTCGAGGTTCCTGGCGACAGTTGATGCGCCGTTGAATCAACCTCTCAAGCGCCTGACTCGATCTGAGAAGTCTCAGGCGTAAGCGATTCAAACAATTCGGAGAAATTGGGCCTGCCGGGGCGCGCGCGACGCGCCGGGCGGGTTTGCCGCGTCTGTTTTGGCGCGTTGCTGCCTGCCTGGGATGGCGGGCGTTTTACCCGGGAGGCCTTAACGATGGCTGACTTTTCCAATGATGGCGGGCTGTGGGCCAGCCGGGCGCTCGGGGCTTCGGCGGGGGCGGCGGTGTCGCTGATCTATCTCTTGCCGAAGAGCAGGCGGGAGGCGGCGAGCCGGTTCTTTTCGGGGCTGTCCTGCGGGCTGATCTTCGGTGGTCCCACCGGGATCTGGCTGGCGGAGCGGCTGGGGATTGCGGACCGGCTCTCGGCCTCCGAAGTCATGCTGTCGGGTTCGGCTGCGGCGAGCCTCTGTGCCTGGTGGGGGCTCGGGGTTTTGGCGCGGGTGGCGAAGAGGTGGAAGTAGCGAATAGTTTGTAGGGAATAGCGAATAGTTTTTGGCGCTTGCCGATGAAGCTCGGTCGAGCGCAGTCGACGCTATTCGCTATTCGCTATTCGCTATTCGCGACCGCAATCCCCCGCCAGCCTTTCTCATTTCACAATCAGGAGCACCAACCATGGCCGCATCGCTCATGGGCGCCGAAACGCGCAAATTTGCCAATCTGGAGCTGCGCGGGGTCAGGCGCGACGGGACGTTTTCGGGTTATGCGAGCGTCTTCGGCGAGGTCGATCTCGGCAAGGATCAGGTGGAGCGCGGGGCGTTTCGCAAGTCCTTGTCGGAGCGCGGCGCGGAGGGTGTCAGGATGCTGTTTCAGCACGATCCGTCCGAGCCGATCGGCGCGTGGAAGACCATCCGGGAGGATGGGAGGGGGCTTTATGTCGAGGGCGTGCTGGCCGATGGCGTGGCGCGGGCGCGCGAGGTGCACCAGCTGATCAAGAGCGGGGCGCTCGACGGGTTGTCGATCGGCTTCCGGACCGTCAGGGCGCGGACCGACGCCAAGAGCGGCGTCAGGCGGATCATCGAGGCGGATCTCTGGGAGATCTCCGTCGTGACCTTCCCGATGCTGCCTTCGGCGCGCGTGCAGAACATCAAGAATGCGCGGTGGTTCCGCGACAAGGAGACCGAGCTCGTCCGCGCCATGCGCCGGGCGGCGCGGCAGATGCTGACCGAAACCTTCAGATAGGACCTGAACATGAGCGATATGACTGCGAGGACGGCACCCGAGATCAAGGCGGTGCCGGAGACGATGACGGCTGCCTTCGACGATTTCATGGAAGCCTTCGAGGCCTTCAAGGAAACCAACGACCGGCGTCTCGGCGAGATCGAGGCGAAGTTCACCGACGATGTCGTGACCCGCGACAAGATGGACCGCATCAACCGCGCCATGGACGAGCAGAAGAAGCTGCTCGACCAGCTGGTGCTGAAGAAGGCGCGCCCGCCGCTCGGTCGCTCCGGTGCTGGCGCGTCGGACAATGGCGAGCACAAGGCGGCCTTCGAAAACTATATCCGCCGCGGCGACGAGGCGGGGCTGCGCGAGATCGAGGCGAAGGCGATGTCATCGGGGACAGGGGCCGATGGCGGCTACCTGGTGCCGCCGGAGACCGATACCGAGATCGGGCGGCGTCTTTCGGTCGTCTCGCCGATCCGGTCGCTGGCGACGGTGCGGCAGGTGTCCGGCTCGGTGCTGAAGAAGCCGTTCTCGACCTCGGGAATGGCGTCCGGCTGGGTGGCGGAGACGGCGGCGCGGCCGCAGACGGGCAATGCCCAGCTTGCCGAACTGAGCTTTCCGACGATGGAGCTCTATGCGATGCCGGCGGCGACGCAGGCGCTGCTCGACGATGCGGCCGTCGATATCGAGGCCTGGATTTCGGGCGAGGTCGATACCGTCTTTGCCGAGCAGGAGGGCACGGCCTTCGTCTCCGGCGACGGCACCAACAAGCCGAAGGGGTTTCTCGCCTATACCGCGGTGGCCGAAAGCAGCTGGAGCTGGGGCAATCTCGGCTATATCCCGACCGGGGCTGCGGGCGCCTTTGCCGCGAGCGGCGCGTCCGACGTGCTGGTCGACGCCATCTACGCGCTGAAGGCTGGGTACCGCCGCAACGCCAATTTCGTCATGAACCGCAAGACGCAAGCCGCGGTGCGCAAACTGAAGGATGCCGACGGCCGCTACATCTGGCAGCCGCCGGCAGCGGCAGGCCAGGCGGCAACGCTGATGGGCTTTCCGGTCGCGGAAGCCGAGGACATGCCGGACATTGCGGCGGGTTCGCTGTCGATCGCCTTCGGGGATTTCCGGGCAGGGTATCTGGTGGTGGATCGCACCGGGGTGCGGGTGCTGCGGGATCCGTATTCGGCCAAGCCCTATGTGCTGTTTTACACGACCAAGAGGGTCGGCGGCGGGGTGCAGAATTTCGAGGCGATCAAGGTGGTGAAGTTTGGGGTGAGTTGAGGTGGGGTGAGTAGGGGGTAGTGAGTAGCGAATAGCGAATAGCGAATAGTTGGTTCGGGCGCGGTGGGTGTGGCCCCCTCATCCGCCCTGCCGGGCACCTTCTCCCCCAGGGGAGAAGGGACTTTGCCGCACCCTCCGACTTCCCTTCTCCCCAGCGGGGAGAAGGTGGCCCGAAGGGTCGGATGAGGGGGCTCCGGGTGAGGATGCTGATTTGTCTTGGCCAAGCCTCCGCCCACTCTCCACCGTCTTTCAAAAAGGAATTTCCGATGACCTATGCATTGATCACTCCGCCGTCGGCGGAGGCGCTGACGCTTGGGGAGGTGAAGGCGCATTTGCGGTTGGATGGAGGCGAGGAGGATGCGTTGCTCGTCTCGCTGATCTCCGTCGCCCGCGAGCATCTGGAGCGGGTGAGCGGGCTTTGCCTGATGACGCAGGGATGGCGGCTCTATCTTGATTCAGTTCCTGAAGACGGGGTGATTCAGATTGCCAGGGGGCCGGTGCAAGCGATTGAAAGCGTGACGCTTTACGATGCCGGTGGCGAGGAGGTTTCCTGGCCGGTGGAGAGGCATGTGCTCGATCGTCAGGCCCGGCCGGCGCGGTTGCTGTTGAAGCGGGGCGAGGGTGTGGCGCGCGCCATCAACGGGGTCGAGATCGATTTTTCGGCGGGGTTCGGCGGGAGCGGGGCCGAGGTGCCGGATGTGCTGAAGCGGGCGATGCTGATGCATGTGGCGCAGATGTTTGCGTTTCGCGGCGCTGTCGCGACGGCCGATCAGCCGGCGGGTATTCCTGACGGTTATGACCGGCTGATTGCGCCTTTCCTTATGAGGCGGCTCTGATGCGGGCGGCGGTTCTCGATCCCGGCGCGATGAGCGCGCGGCTGGTGCTGGAGCGGCCGGTCGAGGTGGCGGACGGGCAGGGTGGGGCGAATGTCTCCTTCGAGGCGGTGGCTTCGCTCTGGGCGCGGATCGAGCCACTCGGCGAGACCGGCGAGGAGCGGGCGGGGTCCGATCTGGTGACGCTGACGCACCGGGTATGGGTGCGGTTTCGCATTGACATCAGGAGCGGCATGCGGCTGCGCAAGGGGGAGCGGGTTTTCGTGATCCGCAGCCTGCGTGATCCCGATGAAGGCGGGCGCTATCTCGCCTGCCTCTGCGAGGAGGAGGGGCGATGACGGCGGTTCTGGCGGTGACGCTTGGCGATCTCGCGGCCTTTCTTTCCCGGGTTTTGGAGGAGCGGCGGAAGGAGGCTGCGGATGAGCGCGGCAAATGAGCTTTTGACGGCTGTTCATGCGCGGCTTTCCGGCGATGGCGGGCTTTCGGCACTGATCGGCGCCGATGGGGTGCGCGACCGGTTGATCGCCGGCAGGAAGATGCCGTGCATCGTCATCGGCGAGATGACGAGCGGGGCGGTGATCCTTGGCGAGGCCGGAGAAGAGCACCTGTTTTCGCTGGAGATCTATGTCGAGGATGGCGGACGCAGGGTGGCGGCCGAGATCGCGGGGATCGTTGCGGGCTTGCTCGATGGGGTCGCGCTGGCACTTTCCGGGCATCATCTCGTGACGCTGCAGCATCGGCTGACGCGCTCGCGGCGCGAGGCGAAGACGAAGATGCATGTGGCCGAGATGCGCTTCAGGGCAGTGACGGAACCGGCTCAGCCTGCCTGACCATGGCGGCGAGGCGGAAGATCAGGATGAGGGCGACGGCGGCGAGCACGAGGCAGATGCCGATCGTCAGCCCCGTGCCGCCGCGATCGAGCGTGGCGGTGAAGACCACGGGTGCGACGGCGTTCGCAAGGTTCTGCGGGGTCGAGAGGCGGGCCGACTGCAGGCCGTATTCCTTCGCCGAGAAGAAGGTGAGCGGCAATAGCGCCCGGGCGACCGTCAGCACGCCGGTGCCGAAGCCGTACATCAGGATGAACGCGACGAGGACGGGTGTGGAGCCCGGCGCCAGTAGCATCAGCAGGAAGCTTGCGGCCATCAGGGCGATGCCGGTGATCGAGGTCAGGATCGGGTTGCCGCGCTTGCCGAGCAGCATGTCCAGCCCACGGGCGGAGATGGCGATGATGCCGCGCGCCGAGCCGAGCTGCAGGGCGAGCGCCGGAGAGGCGCCGGCCTGATGGAACACTTCGATCAGCGACGGCGACAGGCCGAAGCTGATGAAGGTGCAGAGCGTCGTGGAGATGGCGAGCAGCAGGAAGGCCTTGCGGCGTTGCTCTTCGGTGAGATGGATCGGTGGGGTCTCGGCGGCAGCGCCCTGGGTGTGTTCGGCGGCGGGTTTCGGCAGTGCGAAGAGATGCAGCGGCAGGCAGATGAGAATGTGGAGCGCGGCCGAAATGACGAAGGTGATGCGCCAGCCATAGGCATGCGTCAGCTCCGTCAGGATCGGCCAGAAGATCGTCGCCGACAGGCCGGTAAACAGCATGAGGATGGCGATGATGCGCTTGCCGTTCAGCCCCTCACGCTCGATGACGGCGGTATAGGCGGGCGCCGAAAGCCCGAGCGCGCCGGCAAGACCGATGACGGTCCAGGCGGCGGCATAGAGAACGATGCCGTTTGCTGCAGCGAGCAGCAGGAGGCCGATGGCAAAGCAGATCGACGAGGCGGCGAGCACGCGGGCGGCGCCATAGCGCGCCAGCCAGCGGCCGGTGGCGGGACCGGCAAGGGCGCTGACGACCATCATCAGGGTGAGCCCGGCGAAGGCGATCTCGTTGGCGATATCAAGATCGGGCGCGATGACGCGGCCCATGACGCCGAGCATGTCGAAGGTCGTGCCCCAGCCGATCAGCTGGGTGACGGCGAGGACGGCGATCGTCTGCGCCGAGCGGAGCGGGAGTTTTGGCATTGGTGCTGGAAGTGTTTTGGGTGCTGGAAATGCGGTTGGCTTAGCAGGTTTGGCGGGGTGGGGGAAGGTGGGGTGCCTGGGGCGTGAGTTTAGGAGCGGAATGTCTTTTCGCTGCCTATCGAGAAGGTGTCGCCCGTGGCCCCCTCATCCGGCTGCCGCCACCTTCTCCCCGAGGGGAGAAGGGGATTCGCGGTGGGCTCCGGTCTTCCCTTCTCCCCTCGGGGAGAAGGTGCCCGAAGGGCGGATGAGGGGGCTCCGGGTGGGGTGCCCCGCGATGACTTAAGGACAAGGAGTCCTCTCGCCGCGCCGACGCGCGGCGGCTGGATTCCTGTGACGAGCACAGGAATGAGGGAAAAGCGGGCACAGGAATGAGGGTGGATTGAGTGGCGGTCGGGGTTTCAGGAGGGCGAAAACATGGTGGCGCAGAAGGGTAAGGATCTGCTGTTGAAGGTCCATAACGGGGCGGCGTTCGAGACGGTGGCGGGGCTCAGGTCGAAGCGGTTGGCCTTCAATGCCGAGACGGTGGATATCACCGATGCGGAGAGCGCCGGGCGCTGGCGGGAGTTGCTGGGCGGCGCAGGCGTGCAGCGGGCTTCGGTTTCGGGGGCGGGCATCTTCAAGGATGCTGCTTCGGACGGGCTGGTGCGGGCGGCGTTCTTCAATGGGGCGATCCTCAGCTGGCAGATCGCGGTGCCGGATTTCGGCACGGTGAGCGGTCCCTTCCAGGTGACGGCGCTGGAATATTCCGGCGCCCATGATGGCGAGGTGACGTTCGAGCTGGCGCTGGAATCGGCCGGTGCACTTCTCTTCGGGGCGCTCTGATGGGCGGCGCGGGAGCAAGGGCGAACCGCAGGCGCGGCGAGATCGAGGCCGTCGTCGATGGTGAAAGGCGCATTCTCTGCCTGACGCTCGGGGCGCTGGCCGAGCTCGAGACCGCATTTGCCGCCGATGACCTGACCGATCTTGCCGGGCGCTTTTCGGCCGGGCGGCTGAAGGCGGGCGACATGATCCGCATCATCGGCGCCGGCCTGCGCGGCGGCGGCAATCTCTATTCGGACCAGGACGTCGCCGAGGCGAGCGTCGAGGGCGGCATTGCCGGTTTCGCGGGTATCGTCGGCGACCTGCTGGTGGCGACATTCGCGGACCCTTCAGGGGCGGAAAAGACCTCCCTCCGCCCCCTGGAGCCGCAGCAGGCATAGGGGCCGGGCGCCCCGGCCCATTCCCATGGACCGGAGCGCTGCATACCGGCCTCTGCCTGCTGCGGCTTCCTCCCGAGACCTTCTGGGCGATGACGCCGGTGGAGTTTCATGCCGCCGCCGGCGGGCTGGCGCCGCGCGCGCCGGTTCTGTCGCGGGCGGGACTGAGCGAGATGATGGCGCGGTTTCCGGATGGGTGAGGGTAGCTGTGGCCGTGCTATGCTAGGCACCGGGATTCGGAGCGGCGATGGCGCAGTCGGACAACATGTTTGCGAAGGGAATGGTCGTCTTCCCCTTTGGTGACTGGGATGAGCGGCCGGCTTCGCTGTTCGGCTGGTCCGAGGAGCGGCTGGCGACGCTTTCCGCCGAATTGGCGAAGGGCGAAAGCAGTGCCTTCATGATCGTCCAGGGCGGGCGTATGATCTACCGCTGGGGCGATATTGCCTTGAAGTCGAGCATCGCTTCCGTGCGCAAGAGCCTGGTCAACGTGCTCTACGGCATGCTGATCGCCGAGGGGCGGATCGATCCGCTGCAGACGCTGGCCGATTTCAACATCGACGACATGACGCCGCTGACGGCAGGCGAGCGCAAGGCGACGGTGATGGATCTGCTGCGGGCGCGCTCCGGCGTCTATCTGCCGTCGGTCTACGATACGGCGAACGGCAGGCCTGACAGAGGCAGTCATCCGCCGGGGGAACACTGGTTCTACAACAACTGGGATTTCAACGTTCTCGGCACGATCGTCGAGCGGGCGACCGGCGAGAGCGTGCTGGATGCGCTGGCATCGCGTGTGGCGCGACCGCTCAGGATGCAGGACTGCGTTGCCGGCGACGGCTGGTTTCAGCATGGGCCGGAATCCATGCATCCGGTCTACAAGATCCAGCTGTCGGCGCGCGATCTGGCGCGGGTCGGGCTTCTCTATCTCCGGCATGGACGCTGGGGCGCGACGCAGCTGGTGCCGCAGAGCTGGGTGCGCGACAGCGTGCGCCCGCATTCGGCGGTTGGTGAAGGATGGGCCTATGGGCTGCTGTGGTGGATCACGCAGGCGAATGCGCCTGGCGATGCCATGGCCGTGCATGTGCCGATGTTCTACGCCAGCGGCTGGGGCGGCCAGTATCTGATCGTGCTGCCGGATCTCGATCTCGTCGTCGTCCACCGGTCGGCGACCGCACTTCGGGTTGGCCCGGGCGTCAGCCATGTCAGGATGGGAGAGATCCTGCGGCTGGCGCTTTCGGCGATGCCGGACAAGGGCTGACGGCCCACACATTCAGGAGACATCGATGGAAGACGATGACACCGGGCTCGCCGAGATGGCGGGGCAGGCCGATGAATTGCGCCGGGCGCTGGAGGATCTGGAGGGGCGGTCTCGCTCCTTCGGGTCGGCGCTGAGCGGCGCTTTGAGGAGCGCCGTCAGCGGCGGCAAGGGGCTTGATGACGTGTTGCGCTCGCTTGGCAACCGGCTCGCCGATATCGCGCTTTCGGCGGCCATGAAGCCGCTCGAGGGGCTGATCGGCGGGGCGGTTTCGGGGCTTGCGGGCGGGATCGGCAAGGTTCTGCCTTTTGCCGATGGCGGCGTGGTTTCGGCGCCGAGCTATTTTCCGATGGGCGGCGATATCGGGCTGATGGGCGAGGCGGGCAGCGAGGCGATCCTGCCGCTGAAGCGCGGGCCGGATGGGGCGCTTGGGGTTGCTGCCGCCGGTAACGGTGGCGGGCCGCAGATCGTTTTCAATGTGACGGCCACGGATGCGCAGAGCTTTCAGAAGAGCGAGGCGCAGATTTCGGCGATGCTGGCGCGCACGGCGATGCGCGGCCAGCGCAACCTGTGAGGCTGAGATGGCCGGTTTCCATGAGGTGCGGTTTCCGCTGCGGCTGTCGCTGTCGACGAGCGGCGGGCCGGTGCGGCGGACCGATATCGTCAATCTTTCCAACGGGCGCGAAAGCCGCAACAGCCGCTGGCGCAATGCCAGGCGCGCTTACGATGCGGGCTCCGGCATCCGCTCGATCGGCGATCTCTACGAGGTGCTGGAATTCTTCGAGGCGCGCGGTGGCGAGCTCTACGGCTTCCGCTTTCGCGATCCGCTCGACTGCCGCTCCGGGCGGCCGGACCAGCCGGTGACGGCGCTGGATCAGGCGCTGGGGATTGGTGACGGGGCGAAGGCGGATTTCCAGCTGGCGAAGACCTATGGCGATGCGGGCGGCAGCAGTACGCGCGTCATCGCCAAGCCGGTGGCCGGGACGGTGGTGGTTGCGGTCGATGGTGTGGTTAAAGCAGCTGGGACTTTCTCCTGCGATCCGGCAACTGGTGTCGTCAGTTTTGCGTCCGGGCATGTGCCGCCTGCGGGGGCGAGCGTGACGGCGGGTTTTGAGTTCGATGTGCCCGTGCGCTTCGCGACCGGGCGGATCGACGTCAACCTGACGGCCTTCAATGCCGGGCGCATCCCGGCCATTCCATTGATGGAGGTCCTGCCATGAGAGAGATCGAGGCCGGGCTTGCTGCGCATCTGAAAGGCGATGCGACGACGACGTGCCATGCCTGGCGGGTGACCCGCCGCGACGGAGTGGTGCTGGGTTTCACCGAGCATGATGGCGATCTTGTCTTCGCCGGGACGGATTTTCTGGCGGCGAGCGGTTTTTCCGCGAGCGGCACGGAGGAGGGCGCTGGTCTGCCGGCGGCGACCAGCGAGGTGATGGGCGGCTTTTCGAGCGAGGCGATCCGCGAGGCCGATCTGCAGCGCGGGCTCTATGACGGGGCACGGGTCGAGGTGTTTCTGGTCAATTGGGCGGCACCGGAACAGCATCTGCTTTTGAAGGTGCAGGAGATCGGCGAGGTGACGCGCAGCGAGGGCGAATTTCGCGCCGAGCTGCGCAGCTTCGCCCACCGGCTGAACCAGCCGCAGGGGCGCCTCTATGGCCGCCGATGCGATGCGGCGCTGGGGGATGCGCGATGCGGCGTCGATCTGGGGCAGGGTGCATTCCGGCGGCAGGGGATCGTGGCCGAGGTGATCGATGCGACGCGGATTGTGGTGTCGGGACTGGCGCCTTTTGCCGACGGGCTGTTTCGCTATGGCAGTCTTGAATTTCTCGGCGGGTCAAGTGCTGGAGATCGGCTGGATATCGAGGCGCATTCTTCAGCCGGTACGGATGTCGAGGTGACGCTGTGGCTGCCTATGGCGCGGGCGCCCGACGTGGGCGATGCCGTGCTGATGACAGCCGGTTGCGACAAGGCCTTTGCCACCTGCCGGACGAAATTCGCCAACCAACGGAATTTCCGCGGCTTCCCGCATATGCCGGGCGCCGACTTTGCCTACACCTATGCGGATGGCGAGAGCATCCATGACGGAGGCGCGCTGTTCAGATGACTGCTATCCACGAAAGGGCGTTCGCCGCGGCCGAAGGCTGGATCGGCACGCCTTACCGGCACCAGGCTTCGGCCAAGGGGATCGGCTGCGATTGCTTGGGGCTGATCCGTGGCATCTGGCGGGAGCTCTACGGCATCGAGCCGGAAATGCCGCCGCCCTATGCGCGGGACTGGGCCGAACGCAGTGGGCAGGATCGCTTGCTCGATGCAGCCCTCAGGCATTTCGGCGCGCCGATGTCCGCCGAGGCGATGCTGCCGGGCGATCTGATGCTGTTTCGCTGGCGGCCGGATGTGGCGGCCAAGCATGCGGGCATCTTTGCCGGAGAGAAGAGTTTCATCCATGCCTATGAGCAGGCGGCGGTGATCCGCTCGGCTTTGGTGCCAAGCTGGCGGCGGCGGGTAACGGCGGTATTCCGGTTCCCTGAGGTTGTGCCGAAACTTGAAAATTGAAGCGCGTGCATGTATGTTTCGGGAGTGGTGAGCGAAGCTGTAACTCCGCCCACCGTTTGCTTATGTTTGGAAGATGACCCGGATGGCTATGGACCAGCCCGTCCGGGTTTTCCGCACACTAAGCGTGATACCAAGTGGCAAGAACCACATTGCATCACCTCCTTGATCGAGAGCAAGGCCCTTGCCGAGGCTGGAGAGGCCCATCCTCTCCAGTGCGCCGGCTGGTCTAGGCGCTTCTGCTTCTGCTCACGACTGCAGCAATCTAACACAATCATTGCGGGGAAAAACAAGTGCCGTGTGAACGGCGCTGGTGGCTCGCTGCGAGGTTTTCATGGCCACTCTCCTTCTGCAGGCGGCGGGTGCTGCGCTGGGCAGCGTTTTCGGGCCTGTGGGCGCAATTATCGGCCGGGCGGCGGGCGCGTTGGCAGGCAATGCGTTCGACCGGGCGCTGATCGGCGGCGGGCAGACGGTGCGCGGATCGCGGCTTTCGACGGCACGCATTCCGGGTGCCGACGAGGGTACGTCGATCAACCGGGTCTATGGCGCGGCGCGGATTGGCGGGACGATGATCTGGGCGACGCGTTTCGAGGAGGAGGTGACGCGCGAGCGCACCGGCGGCAAGTCTTCCTCCGGGCCGACGGTCGAGAGTTTCCGCTATTTCGCGAATTTCGCCGTCGGGCTCTGCGAGGGGCCGATTGCCTGTGTCAGGCGCGTCTGGGCCGATGGCAAGGAGCTCGATCTGACGAAGATCGAGATGCGGGTTTACAGGGGTGACGCCGCGCAGCTGCCCGATCCGCTGATCGAGGCGAAGCAGGGGGTGGGCATGGCGCCGGCCTATCGCGGGCTTGCCTATGCCGTCTTCGAGCGGCTGCCGCTCGACAATTACGGCAATCGCATTCCGCTGCTGCAGTTCGAGGTGGTGCGGGCCGTCGGCGCGCTGGAGGAGCAGGTGCGGGCGGTGTGCATCATTCCCGGTGCAACCGAGCATGGCTACCGGACGGTGGCGGTGTCGGAGAAGACAGGGGCTGGGAGCGCCCGGGTGATTAACCGCAACAGCCTGCAGGGGCTGACGGATTGGGACGTCTCGATCGACGAGCTGATGGCGGTCTGCCCGAAGCTGGAGCGGGTGGCGCTTGTCGTCTCCTGGTTTGGCACCGACCTGAGGGCCGGCAATTGCCGGATTGTTCCGGGCGTCGAGGTTAGCGCGAGGAATGGCGAAAGCAGCCCGTGGTCTGTCTCCGGTGTATCGCGCAACGAGGCGTATCTTGTCAGCCGCCGTGATGGCGGGCCGGCCTATGGCGGCACGCCGGATGATGCGAGCGTCGTTTCGGCGATTGCCGATCTGAAGGCGAGGGGGCTGGAGGTCTATCTTTATCCTTTCGTGATGATGGATATTGCCGGCGGCAATGCGCTGCCCGATCCCTATGGCGGGACGGGGCAGGCGGCCTATCCCTGGCGCGGCCGGGTAACCTGTCATCCGGCGATCGGAGAGCCGGGAACGGTGGACCGCACGGCCGCGGCGCGGGCGCAGATCCAGGCGTTTCGCGGCGCGGCGCAGGCAGGGCATTTCAGCATTTCCGGCCAGCGGGTGAGCTACAACGGCAGCGAGGAGAGCTATCGGCGCTTCATCCTGCATTATGCGCAGCTGGCGAAGGCGGCGG
This sequence comes from Rhizobium sp. 21-4511-3d, assembly GCF_053522545.1. Classification (NCBI taxonomy): domain Bacteria; kingdom Pseudomonadati; phylum Pseudomonadota; class Alphaproteobacteria; order Hyphomicrobiales; family Rhizobiaceae; genus Rhizobium; species Rhizobium sp. 21-4511-3d. Next base: position 325,226 of record NZ_JBNWCF010000001.1, read on the forward strand.
GTGGTGTCTCGGGTTTCATCATCGGCTCCGAGATGAGGGGGCTGACTCAGGTGCGCGATGAGACGGGTGCTTTTCCGTTTGTCGCGGCGCTGACGGCCTTGGCGGCGGATGTGAAAGCGTTGCTGCCGCAGGCGAAGCTGACCTATGCGGCCGATTGGAGCGAGTATTTCGGCTACCGGCCGGACGACGGCAGCGGCGACGTCTATTTCAATCTGGATCCGCTCTGGGCATCGAGCGCCATCGATGCCGTCGGCATCGACAATTACATGCCGCTCTCCGACTGGCGGGATGCGGATCTGGCGGAGGCAAACCCCGAGGGTATGCGGACGGCGGATGATCGCGATGGGCTGATCGCCGGTATCACCGCTGGAGAGGGTTTCGACTGGTACTATGCCGACGATGCGGCGCGGTCGAGCCGGACGCGGACGCCTATCAGCGACGGGCTTGCGGGAAAGCATTGGGTCTATCGCTACAAGGACATCGGGGGCTGGTGGGCGAACCGGCATTACGAGCGGACCGGCGGTGTCGAGAAGGAAAGCCCGACGGCCTGGCAGGCGCGGATGAAGCCGGTGTGGTTTACCGAGCTCGGCTGCGCGGCGATCGACAAGGGCGGCAATCAGCCGAATGTGTTTGCCGATCCGAAATCGGCCGAAAGCGCGGTTCCCTACTTCTCCAACCGCATGCGCTCCGACACGATGCAGCGGCGGTTTCTGGAGGCGCATCATCTCTGGTGGCAGGGTGATGAGGCGCCCGATGCCATGGTCGATCCGGGCCGTATCTTCGTCTGGTCGTGGGATGCGCGGCCCTATCCGGCCTTTCCGCTGGATGGCGGCGTCTGGAGCGATGGCGGGAACTGGCGAACGGGCCACTGGCTGAATGGTAGGCTGGGGGCAGGGACGCTGGAGGATGTGATTGCGGCGGTGTTTCGCGATCACGGCTTCGAGGATTTCGACGTTTCGGAAGTGTCCGGCGACCTGACGGGCTATGTTCAGGGCGACATCACAACGGCGCGCGGGCTGGTCGAGCCGCTGCTGGAGGCATTCCAGATCGATGCGGTGGAGGACGGCGGCGTGCTGCGGTTCCGCTCGCGCGGCCGGGCGAGCTTGCCGGCGACGGAGCTTGCGGTGCTGGCCGATATCGAGGACCGGCCGCTGTGGCAGGAGACGCGTGGGCACGACAGCGACCATGCGGCCGAGGCCGTCATCACCTTCTACAATCCCGATCTCAGTTACGAACAGGCGGGTGTGCGATCGCACCGGGCGCAATCGGCAACGAGCCGGGTGCTGAAGAGCGATCTTTCGGCGGTGCTGGCCGAGGAGACGGCGCTGAATGCAGCCGAAGCGCTGCTGCGCGACAACCGGATCGGCAGGCGCTCGGTGCGTTTCTCGCTGGGGCCGGGCGAGCTTGGTTTCCAGCCGGGTGATGTCGTGACCTTCGCGGATGGGCCAGAGGGGCGCTTCCTGATCGGCTCGATCGAGGACGGTGCGGTGAGGCAAGTCGAGGCGCGCGAGTTCGCGCCATCGGCGGGCGCCGCGCCGCTAGGCGAGACCGGCGGCAAGAACGGCGCCGGCGATCCTTCCAGCCTGTTTGCACCGCTGGTGGAGTTGATGGATCTGCCGCGCTTTGCGGCGGGCGAGGCGGCGAGTTTTGCGCGGGCGGCGGTTTTTGCCAAGCCCTGGCGGACGATCGGGCTTTCGTCCTCGGTGAGCGAGGAGGGGTATCGCGGGCGGGCGCTGGTCGAGCGCCCGGCACGGATCGGGACGCTTGCCGGGCCGCTGACGGCGGGTGTGCGGGGGCGGTTCGACTGGTCGCAGGTGCTGGAGATCGAGCTGCCGTTCGGTGCACTGTCCTCGGCGGCGGCAGTCTCGGTGCTGAATGGTGACAACCTGATCGCGGTGGCTTCGTCCGACGGCGGCTGGGAGGTGATCGGGTTCCGGCAGGCCGAGGAGATCGGCGCCGGGCGCTGGCGGCTTGGCGGATTGCTGCGGGCGCTGGCGGGAACCGACGATGCGATGGCGGCGGGTGCCGTTTCAGAGGCGTCCGTGGTGATGCTCGACGATGCCGTTGTGCCGCTCGGCCTCACGGCCGATGAGACGGGGCTGCGGCTCAATTGGATCGCCGAGGCGGCCGGTGTGAGCGGCAAGGCGGGTCCGTTCGCCTTCGAGGGCGGGGTGCGGGCGGAGACACCGCTTTCGCCGGTTCATCTGAGGGCGGCGCGGGGCGAGGCGGGGGCGGTCGAGTTTTCGTGGATCCGGCGCGGCCGGATCGATGCTGACAACTGGATCGCGGCGGATATTCCGCTCGATGAACCCTTCGAACGCTACCGGATCGAGGTGATGGCTGATGGCGTGGTGCGGCGGCAGGTGGAGGTCGGCGTACCGCGATGGACCTATCCGCTGACAGACGAGCTTGCCGACTTCGGCGGCGTGCAGAGCGCGCTGACGATACGGGTCAGGCAGATGGGGCAGCGGATGCCGCTCGGCATTCCCGCACTCGCAACGATGACGATGTGATTTTCAACGAAAGGAATGGTCATGGGTGATTTGAAGGACTGGTATCATTCGAAGACGATCTGGGGTGCGCTGATTGCGATCGGCGCTTCCGTTCTGCACGCGGCGGGCATCGATATCGACGCCGGCGACCAGAGTCAGATCGTCGATTCTCTCGTCAATATCGCCGGCGCCATCGGCGGGCTTCTGGCCGTCTATGGACGGCTGACGGCGAGCACGGCGATCCGCTGATCGAGCATTTTGGGACGGCGGCGGCAGCGATATCAAGAGCTTCTGCCGCCTCGTCTTTTGGCTGTGAATATCGTTGCGGCAATACAGTCGAGAATTGTTCTAAACCACCGTCATTACAGTGCATTCATTTGCCATTCAGGTCACGTGAGTACATAGTCGGCCCAGGTTGGAATTACGTTGGAAGCATTGCACATGGCCTCTCCTCTGAGCGTCGTAGCCTTGGCCGCAGGGCTGGCTGTATCGGCGCCCTCACCGGACGACTCGCGCACGCTTGTGGTGCGCGTCGCTGGCGATTGCAGCGCCGCCGCGCAGCAGGTCGTCGAGCAGACGGGCGGCCAGCTTCTTTCCGTGCAGCCTTCGGGCGATTCATGCATCATCACCGTGCTCGTTCAGGGCAATGGCCAACGCCCCCGCAAGGTAACCGTCAAGGTTCCGATGTAGGCGGAATCGGCCTATAACGCACTGACTGAAACAAGGTGAAAGCGGACCGATGCGCATTCTGGTAGTCGAAGACGACGTCAATCTGAACCGTCAGCTGAGCGATACGCTGAAGGAAGCCGGCTATGTCGTCGATCAGGCCTTCGACGGCGAGGAAGGACACTTCCTCGGCGATACCGAACCCTATGACGCGATCATCCTCGACATCGGCCTGCCTGAGATGGACGGCGTGACCGTGCTCGAGAAGTGGCGCGGGGCGGGTCGCGGCATGCCGGTTCTTATCCTGACGGCGCGCGACCGCTGGAGCGACAAGGTGGCGGGCATCGATGCCGGCGCCGACGACTATGTGACCAAGCCTTTCCATGTCGAGGAAGTGCTCGCCCGCATCCGCGCGCTGATCCGCCGCGCTGCCGGTCATTCCTCCTCCGAGATCGTCTGCGGTCCTGTCAGGCTCGATACCAAGACCTCCAAGGCTGTCGTCAACGGCGTGGCGCTGAAGCTGACTTCGCACGAATACCGGCTGCTTTCCTATCTGATGCATCACATGGGCGAAGTCGTTTCGCGCTCGGAACTCGTCGAGCACATGTACGACCAGGATTTCGACCGTGATTCCAATACGATCGAAGTCTTCGTCGGACGCCTACGCAAGAAGATGGGCGTCGATCTGATCGAAACGGTGCGCGGTCTCGGATACCGCATCCAAGCGCCGGCCTGATGCGAATTAAATCGCTCACCGCACGCGTTCTGCTGCTGACGACCGTATGGTCGACGGTGGCGCTTGTGGTGATCGGCCTGCTGATCTCGACGCTTTATCGCCGCAGCGCCGAGCGCGGCTTTCAGGATCTGCTGCGCGCCCAGCTCTATAACGTCATCAATTCCGTCACCATCGGCGACCAGGGCGCGCTGGCCGGCAGCCCGCAGCTCGGCGACCTGCGTTTCGCGCAGCCGCGCACCGGCTGGTACTGGGTGGTGGAGCCGCTCGGGACCTATACGACGGCGCCGCTGGTTTCGCCCTCGCTGGGCTCGGCGACCATTCCCGTTCCCTCCGTTCTCGAAGCGCCCTTCGACAAGAATTACGAACGCTACTACCAGGTGACGGATGCCAGCGGGAACCGGGTGCAGGTGGCCGAGACCGAGGTGGTGCTCGATACCGACGGCCGCGCCGCGCGCGTTCGCGTCACCGGCAATGTCGAGGTCGTCGAATCCGACGTCAGCAACTTTTCCCATAGCCTCTACCTGGCGCTCGCCGGCTTCGGTGTCGGCAGTCTGATCGTCAATGCGCTCGCCATTCTCTTCGGCCTGAAACCGCTCGACAAGGCGCGTGCGGCGCTGGAGCGTATCCGCGCCGGCGAGAGCGAGCAGCTGAAGGGCGATTTCCCGCGCGAGATCCTGCCGCTGGCCAATGAGGTCAATGCGCTGATCGACAGCAACCGCCGCATCGTCGAGCGCGCCCGCATGCAGGTCGGCAATCTGGCGCATTCGCTGAAGACGCCGATTGCCGTGCTCTTGAACGAGGCGCGGGTGCTGGAGCGCTCGCATGGCGAGCTCGTCAAGAACCAGGCGGAAGCGATGCAGGGGCAGGTGCAATCCTATCTCAACCGCGCCCGGATTGCCGCGCAGCGCGAATCCGTGCTTGCCCGCACCGACGCGGAACCGGCGCTGGAACGGCTGGTGCGCGTCATGCGCCGCCTGAACGTCGACAAGGAATTCGAGCTTTCCGTCACGCAGCCGCATCTGGCCGTTGCCATGGAGCAGCAGGACCTCGAGGAGACGGTCGGGAATCTTCTGGAGAATGCGGCGCGCTTTGCCGTTCACAAGGTGAAGGTGAGCGCATCGGAAGCCGCCGAGGACGTGAAGGGTGCCGAGACCAGCGGCCGCAGGCACTGGGTCGAGCTCATCGTCGAGGACGATGGGCCGGGGCTGGAGCCCGATCAGATCAAGGAAGCGCTGAAGCGCGGCAAGCGTCTCGACGAAAGCAAGCCCGGAACCGGGCTCGGTCTTTCGATCGTCACCGAGATCGCCAATGAATATCAGGGCCGCCTGGAGCTTTCCCGCGGTGCTGCCGGCGGGCTCAAAGCAAAGCTAATTTTGCCCGGTCTCACAAAGGATGTTGCGTGACCAATTGCTTGATGTCACAAAGACATAGGCAGTTGCATAGCATGCTTTGCCTTAAAGCCGACAAGTGCCTGTGCGCATCTGCCGGCATTGATTTGTTTCTTTCTGCTGGTTCGACCGAATGATATCACGCGCGAATGCCATGATCGTTTCCTCGCTTTTCGTTGCCGTTGCCCTGAGTGGCTGCACGACGACGAAGAGCGCCAGCTCGACCGGCGTTTTCTCCCGCAAGCCTTCGGCCTCGGCACAATTCATCACGGCTCTTCAGGGCGGGATCGTGGGCCGTACCGGCATCGAACTCAGCGACAGCGACAAGCAGCGGGCGCTGGAAGCCGAATACCGGGCGCTGGAAGGGGCCGCCGTCGGCCAGCCGGTCGTCTGGAGCGGACGCAATGTCAGCGGCAAGGTTATCGCCGCGGCGCCCTATCAGGTCGGCTCGCAGAACTGCCGCCAGTACACGCATACGCTGACCGTCGACGGCAAGGAGACCGTGGCGCGCGGTTCGGCCTGTCGCAACGATGATGGCAGCTGGTCGCCGCTTGGCTAGCCAATCGGTATTCAGCCCATGCCGGGCTGTAAATTGCGCTTCTCCACGCTTCCGGTGCTCACGTACCTTTAGTACGCTGCGCTCTGGGTCGTGGAAAATCACCATTTTCGGCTTAGCCTGCACTGAATGTCGTGTGTCGTAAGCCGCAGCGAATATTGCGGCGAAACGCCTCAAATCTTCGTCATTCCGGCTTTGCCAGTTGGAATGGCCGCGCGCTTCAAGTATTGGGGCCGTTATGCTTTTCTGGATTCTTGTTGCTGCAATGACGGCGGCTGTGGCCGCGCTGCTGCTTTACCCGCTCCTGCGCGGCGGAAAGACGCTTGACGACACGCGCGCAGGCGAGGCTGCGGTCTATCGCGACCAGCTGCGCGAGCTCGACCGCGACCTCTCGGGCGGCCTGATCACCTCCGACGAAGCCGACTATGCGCGCGCCGAGATCGGCCGCCGCTTGATCGCCGTTTCGGCGACGGGTCCTGCCGCCGAGCCGAAGGCGGCGCGCCATCACCGCTTCAGCGAAGCCTTCATCCTTCTCTTGCTGCCGGCCATCGGGCTCTGTCTTTACGTTGCGATGGGACGGCCCGGCCTGCCATCGCAACCGCTCCAGGCACGGCTTGAAAATCCCGGCAACGACATGGCGATCCTCGTCTCCAAGGCGGAGCGCCATCTGGCGCTCAACCCGGATGACGGCAAGGGCTGGGACGTGCTGGCGCCGATCTATTTCAATGCGATGCGCATCGCCGATGCCGAGAAGGCCTATCGCAATGCGATCCGCCTGCTTGGACCGAGCGCGATCCGCCTCGACGGCCTGGCGGAATCGCTGATGGCCGGTTCCAACGGCATGGTGACGCCGGAAGTGCGCCAGACGCTGGAACAGTCGCTGTCGATCGAGCCCGACAATCCGCGCGCCAAATTCTACGTGGCGCTGAGCCTGGAACAGGCCGGACAGGCTGAGCAGGCCAAGGCTGCCTTCGAGGCGATCGCCAAGGAATCGCCTGCCGATGCGCCGTGGCTGCCGCTGGTCAACGATCACATTGCCAAGAATGGCGGCGCGCCGATTGCCTCCAACAAGGCGCCGGGCGGACCGACGCAGGAAGACGTGGCTGCGGCCCAGAACATGAGCCCGGCGGACCAGCAGCAGATGATCCGCGGCATGGTGGATAGCCTCGACGCCAAGCTGAAGGCCGATCCCAACAATTTCGAGGGCTGGGTGCGGCTCGTCCGCTCTTATGCCGTATTGAACGACAAGGATCGCGCGGCCGACGCGCTTAAACGCGGGCTCGCCGTGTTCCCGGCTGACGGCGATCAAGGCAAGCAGCTGCTCGCACTGGGGCGCGAGCTGGGTATTGCGACCGAGGGGGTAACGGAATGACGCGCAAGCAGAAGCGCCTGGCGGTAATCGGCGGCGGCATGGGCTTTATCATTGCCGCGGTGCTGCTCGTGATGTTCGCCTTCAGCCAGTCCGTCGCCTATTTCTACATGCCGGCAGACCTTGCGAAGACGCCGGTGGCGCCGGAGACGCGCATCCGTCTCGGCGGTCTCGTCGGCGAGGGCAGCGTCGTGCGCGGCGTCGGCTCGACCGTCGAATTCGCCGTGACCGACGGCGGCGGTCAGCCGGTGAAGGTGAAATATACCGGCATTCTTCCCGATCTCTTCCGCGAGGGGCAGGGCGTGGTGACCGAAGGCAAGTTCGAGGCATCGAGCCACGAATTCATTGCCGATACCGTGCTTGCCAAGCATGATGAGAAATACATGCCGAAGGAAGTGGCCGACCGGCTGAAATCCCAGGGGCTATGGAAGGAAGGCGAGGGCGCGCAATGATCATTGAGATCGGCCATTATGCACTCGTGCTGGCGCTGGCGACGGCGATCATTCTCTCTGTCGTCCCCGTCATCGGCGCGCGCCGCCGCGATCAGGCGATGATGGATGTGGCGCCGCTCGGCTCGATCGTGCTCTTCGGCCTCGTCGCTTTCTCATTCGGTGTGCTGACCTATGCGCATGTCGTCTCCGACTTCTCGGTCGAGAATGTCTGGGAGAACTCGCATTCGCTGGTGCCGCTGATCTACAAATATTCCGGCGTCTGGGGCAATCACGAGGGATCGATGATGCTCTGGCTGCTGATCCTCGCGCTGTTCAGCGCCATGGTGGCGCTGTTCGGGCGCAATCTGCCGGATACGCTGCGGGCCAATGTGCTGGCGGTGCAGGCCTGGGTCTCGGTTGCCTTCATCCTCTTCATCCTGCTGACCTCCAACCCCTTCGTCCGTCTCGATCCGGCGCCGGCCGAGGGGCGTGACCTGAACCCGGTGCTGCAGGATATCGGCCTCGCCATCCATCCGCCGCTTCTCTATCTCGGCTATGTCGGCTTCTCCGTCTGCTTCTCCTTCGCCGTCGCGGCGCTGATGGAAGGCCGGATCGATGCCGCCTGGGCGCGCTGGGTGCGCCCCTGGACGCTGGCCGCCTGGACCTTCCTGACGCTCGGCATCGCCATGGGCTCCTACTGGGCCTATTACGAGCTCGGTTGGGGCGGCTGGTGGTTCTGGGATCCGGTCGAGAACGCCTCCTTCATGCCCTGGCTCGCGGGCACCGCGCTGCTGCATTCGGCGCTCGTCATGGAAAAGCGCGAGGCGCTGAAGATCTGGACGGTGCTGCTCGCAATCCTGACCTTCTCGCTGTCGCTGATGGGCACCTTCCTGGTGCGCTCCGGCGTGCTGACCTCGGTCCATGCCTTTGCCAGCGACCCGAGCCGCGGCGTCTTCATCCTCTGCATCCTGATGATCTTCATCGGCGGGGCGCTGTCGCTCTTCGCCTTCCGTGCGCCGCTGCTTTCGGCAGGTGGTCTCTTCGCGCCAATTTCGCGCGAGGGCGCGCTGGTGCTGAACAACCTGATCCTGACGGTTGCCTGCGGTACGGTGCTGACGGGAACGCTCTATCCGTTGCTTCTGGAAACGCTGACCGGCGACAAGATCTCCGTCGGCCCGCCCTTCTTCAACATGACCTTCGGGCTGCTGATGATCCCGCTGCTGCTGGTCGTGCCTTTCGGGCCGCTGCTCGCCTGGAAGCGCGGCGACCTGCTCGGCGTGCTGCAGCGGCTCTACGTCGTCGCGGGCCTCGCTTTCGTGGCGGCGCTGGTCTTCTTCTATATCGAGCATGGCGGGCCGGTTCTTTCGGTTCTCGGCCTAGCTGCCGGTCTCTTCCTCGTCTTCGGGGCTGCGGCTGATCTCTGGTATCGCGCCGGTATCGGCAAGGTGGCGGCGAATGTCGCCTGGCGGAGATTGACCGGCTTGCCGCGCTCCGCCTTCGGTACCGCGCTTGCGCACGCCGGTCTCGGCATCACCGTTCTCGGCATCGTCGCGGTCTCGACCTTTGCGACGGAACATGTGCTGGAGATGAAGCCCGGCGAGACCACGGATGCCGGCGGCTACTCGCTGCATTTCGACGGCATGCAGCCGGCGACCGGTCCCAACTACAAGGAAGACCGCGGTCATTTCAGCATCCGCCGCGGCGGCGTCGAAGTCGCCGATGTCTGGTCTGCAAAGCGCGTCTATGTCGCCCAGCAGATGCCGACGACGGAGGCGGGTATCCTGACCTTTGGGTTGAGCCAGCTCTATGTCTCGCTCGGTGATCCCACCAATGACGGCGGTATTGTCGTGCGCATCTGGTGGAAGCCGTTCATTCTCTGCATCTGGGGCGGGGCGTTGATCATGTCGATTGGTGGCTTTGTTTCGCTGAGCGACCGGCGCTTGAGGGTTGGTGCGCCGCGGCGCAAGGCGAAGGCGGCGAAGCCATCGGCTCCGGCGATGGAGCCTGCGGAATGAGACGCTCGTGGTTTCTCCCTTCTCCCCAGCGGGGAGAAGATGCCCGAAGGGCAGATGAGGGGGATGAGCAGCGCGGCTGCGAGGCCTTCGAGCATCAGCGAGAAGCAACCGGCGGCACGCGTGGCCCCCTCATCCGTCCTGACGGACACCTTCTCCCCGAGGGGAGAAGGGGATTGTGGCGCTCGCTGCGGCTCCTCCTCGTACTTGCCGCGTTCCTCTCGCCACTCCCAGCCTTCGCCGTAAACCCCGACGAAGTGCTCCCCGATCCGGCGATGGAGAGCCGGGCGCGGACGCTGTCGGCGGAGTTGCGGTGCATGGTGTGCCAGAACCAGTCGATCGACGATTCCAATGCCGATCTGGCTAAGGATCTGCGGCTCTTGGTGCGCGAGCGCATCAAGGATGGCGACAGCGATGAGCAGGTGTTGAACTACATCGTCTCGCGTTACGGCGAATTCGTGCTGTTGAAGCCGCGGTTCAGTATCCGCACGGTGATGCTCTGGGGCGCGCCCATCGTGCTGATCCTGGCAGGGGGCATTTCACTCATCGTCTTCGCACGCCGCCGGACCGGCAAGCCGACCGGCAGCCGTCTTACGGCAGACGAACAGGCCAAGCTCGACGAGTTGATGCGGACTGACCGCCAGGCCTGAGTCCTGCGGAAATCCGGCCCGTTGCGTGCGTTGCAGCCGAAAGCTGTAGCGCTCTCAACATTACAAATTTTTCATTGCCCAGACAGTTCGCAGTAAGGTCTCGCATCCTATATCTTCCTTCATCAGCCGATCCCGACCGGGGGCCGGACCGACTAAATGAAGAAGAGAAGGTGCCTATAATGTTCAAGACTCCCTCCCTTGCCACTGCGCTCAAGGCTTCGACCGTCGCAGGTCTCGCAGCCGCCGTGCTTGCCACTGGCGTGCCGCTTGAGATCACCCGTTCCTATGCCGAAGCCGTCAATGTTCAGGCACCGCAGGTTCCGAGCTTTGCCAATGTCGTCGACGCTGTTTCGCCGGCCGTCGTTTCCGTCCGTGTCGAATCCCGCATCAAGCCGGCTTCCGATGACGGCAACGGTTTCTCCTTCGATTTCAACGGCCGCGGTTTTGACGACCTGCCGGACGATCACCCGCTGAAGCGCTTCTTCAAGCAGTTCGGCGAGCAGGGTCCGAACGGCGGTGACGGCCAGGATGGCCAGCAGCGTCCGCCGCGCCACTTCGGCGATCGCGGTCCGGGTGGCCCCGGCGGTCCTGGCGGCCCCGGCCGTCTGCGTCCCGTTGCCCAGGGCTCCGGCTTCTTCATCTCCGAAGACGGCTATATCGTTACCAACAACCACGTCGTTTCCGACGGCTCGGCTTTCGTTGCTGTCATGAACGACGGCACCGAGCTTGACGCCAAGCTGATCGGCAAGGACCCGCGCACCGACCTCGCCGTGCTGAAGGTCGACGGCAAGGGCAAGAAGTTCACCTACGTCAACTGGGCCGACGACAACAATGTCCGCGTCGGCGACTGGGTTGTCGCAGTCGGCAATCCGTTCGGCCTCGGCGGCACGGTGACCGCGGGTATCGTCTCCGCCCGCGGCCGCGACATCGGCTCCGGTCCGTATGATGACTACCTGCAGGTGGATGCCGCCGTGAACCGCGGCAACTCCGGTGGCCCGACCTTCAACCTCAACGGTCAGGTCGTCGGCATCAACACCGCGATCTTCTCGCCGTCGGGCGGCAGCGTCGGCATCGCCTTCGCCATTCCCGCCTCGACCGCCAAGGACGTCGTCGCCGACCTGATGAAGGACGGTACGGTTTCGCGCGGTTACCTCGGCGTGCAGATCCAGCCGGTGACCAAGGACATCGCCGACTCTCTCGGCCTTTCCGAAGCCAATGGCGCGCTCGTCGTATCCGCTCAGGACGGCACGCCCGGCCAGAAAGCCGGCATGAAGGCTGGTGACGTCGTCACCGCCGTCAATGGCGAACCGGTCAAGGATGCCCGCGATCTCAGCCGCCGCATCGGTGCGATGCAGCCCGGCAAGAAGGTCGAAGTGTCGATCTGGCGCGATGGCAAGGCGCAGTCCCTCAACGTCGAGCTCGGCACGCTGCCGGCTGACCAGAAGGACGCTTCCAACGACGACAGCGACCAGCAGCAGGAACCGCAGGCACCGGCTTCCGAGAAGGCGCTTGCCGATCTCGGTTTGACGGTCGGCCCGGCCGATGACGGCAAGGGCCTGGCCATCACCGGTATCGACCCGAATTCCGACGCTGCCGACAAGGGCATCAAGGAAGGCGAGACGATCACCTCGGTCAACAACCAGCAGGTTTCGAGCGCCGACGATGTCGTCAAGGTTCTGAACCAGGCAAAGAAGGACGGCCGCACCCGGGCGCTCTTCCAGATCCAGTCGAAGGACGGCAGCCGCTTCGTCGCCCTTCCGATCAACAGCCAAGGCTGATCCCCCACAGCCTTGACCGGCGCATCCCCATGATGCGCCAGAGAAGGGGAGCCGCGCTTCCAGCCCAGCGCGGCTCCCTTCCGTTCCATCCACAGGTGCCGCGATGACCCAAGCGCAACAGGAAGACGTATTGAGCCTTGCCGAAACAAAACCGGCAGGTAATGTCAGCCGCATGAAGATTCTCATCATCGAGGATGACCTCGAAGCTGCGGTATACCTGACGAAAGCCTTTCGCGAGGCCGGGATCGTCGTCGATCACGCAAGTGATGGCGAGAGCGGTCTCTTCATGGGCTCGGAAAATACCTACGACGTCATTGTCATCGACCGCATGCTGCCGCGCCGCGACGGCCTTTCCGTCATCAGCGAGCTGCGCCGCAAGGGCGTTCACACACCCGTTCTCATTCTTTCGGCTCTCGGCCAGGTCGATGACCGCGTGACTGGCTTGCGTGCCGGCGGCGACGACTATCTGCCGAAGCCCTATGCCTTCAGCGAGCTTCTCGCCCGCGTCGAGGTTCTCGGCCGCCGCAAGGGCACGCCGGAGCAGGACGTCGTCTATCGCGTCGGCGACCTCGAACTCGACCGGCTCTCCCACGAAGTGCGCCGCGGCGGCAAGGAAATCCCGCTGCAGCCTCGCGAATTCCGTCTTCTCGAATATCTGATGAAGAATGCCGGTCAGGTCGTGACCCGCACCATGCTTCTCGAAAATGTCTGGGATTACCATTTCGATCCGCAGACCAACGTCATCGACGTGCATGTCTCGCGCCTGCGTTCGAAGATCGAGAAGGATTTCAGCCAGCCGCTGCTGAAGACCATTCGCGGGGCGGGCTACATGATCAAGGATGAGGGATGAACCGTTTCTGGTTTCTCTTCCGATCTACCGCAGTCCGCCTTTCGGCCCTTTACATCCTGCTCTTCGCCATCTGCGCCGCGACGCTCGTCATCTATGTGACGGCGATGTCGCAGCGCCTGCTGACGGGACAGATCCGCGAGGCGGTGCAGCAGGAAGTCGATCAGGTCAAACGCGCTTATGACACCGGCGGCATCAACGCGCTCTTGCGCTCGATGGAGCGCCGCTCCCGCCAGCCGGGCGCCAATCTCTACATCATCGCCGGCCCTTCGGGCGACATCCTGGCGGGTAACGTAGCCTCGGTGCAGCCCGGTGTCTTCGAGGAGACGGGCTGGACCTCGGTTCCCTTCTTCTACCAGCGCTATGCCGAAAGCGGTCTCGACCGCAGGCATATGGCGATCGCCAATATCTTTGTGCTCGACAATGGCTTGCGCATTCTCGTCGGGCGCGACCTCGGCGAACCCGAGCGCTTCCGCGTGCTGGTGCGCCAGGCGCTGATGGTGGCGCTGGCGATCATGGGCTTGGGCGCACTGATCATCTGGTTCGGTATCGGCCGCAACGCGCTGAAACGCATCGACCGCATGTCGGCGGCGAGCAAGAAGATCATGGCCGGCGACCTCTCGCAGCGCCTGCCGGTCGGCGGTTCCGGTGATGAGTTCGACCGCCTTTCGGTGTCGCTGAACACCATGCTGGAGCGTATCGAGAAGCTGAACGAGGGCCTGCGGCAGGTTTCCGACAATATCGCCCATGACCTGAAGACGCCGCTGACGCGGCTGCGCAACAAGGCGGCCGACGCGGTCGATACCGATGACGGCGAGCAGCGCCGCGTGGCGCTCGAAGGGATCATTTCGGAATCCGACCAACTGATCCGGACGTTCAACGCGCTGCTGATGATCTCGCGTGTCGAGGCGGGGTCGGTGGCCGCGGAGATGTCGACGGTGGAGATTTCGGCGATCGTCGCCGACAGCGCCGAGCTTTACGAGCCGGTGGCCGACGATGCCGGCCTGACGCTGACCTCGGATATCGAGCCCGGCATTTCCGTGCAGGGTAACCGCGAACTCATCGGCCAGGCGCTGTTCAACCTGATCGACAATGCGATCAAATATTCCGTCGATTGCGACGGCCACGGCCAGATCGCCATCAAGCTGGCGCGTCGGCAGGACGCGATCTGCCTTTCGGTGGCCGACAGTGGCGCCGGTGTGCCCGCCGACAAGCGCGAGGCGGTGATCAAGCGTTTCGTGCGGCTGGACGAGAGCCGGTCGAAGCCGGGGACCGGGCTTGGCCTGTCGCTGGTCGAGGCCGTCATGGAACTGCATGGCGGTACGCTCGAGCTTTCCGACACCTATCCCGACAAGGAAGAAGGGCGTGGCCTGACGGTGACCATGCATTTTCCGGTCAAGCCCGCCTGAGTTTCGAGCACTGAAAGACGGTATTGGCTCCCGGCGTTTGCCGCTCTAGGTTAAGCGCATGCGAGACAACGCGAATCCGGCGCGTTGCAGCAGGGAGGCGGGATGCTGAAGAAGTCGACACATCTCTTGAAGGACGCTGGCGAGGTGGCGCTGAAGCCGCTGAACCAGGCCGAATTGAAGCTGGCGCTGAGCGATCTCGCGGAGATCGGCCGCGAAGAGCCCACTGTTGCCGCGATGGTGAAATCCGGTGGGCAACTGCTCGATTTCATCGCCGCCGCCTTCACCCTGTCTCCCTATCTGCGCGAGGTCGCCAATATCGACAATGCCGTGCTGGCAGCGGCGATCTCGGCGCCGCTGGAGCCTGAGATCGAAGGGCTGATCGAGGAGGCGCGCGCCTGCTGGAAACCTGTCGACGGCGCATTGCCGGCCGAATCCGCCGTCATGGCGAGGCTGCGGCAGATCAAGCGCAAGGTCGCCTTCCTGATCGCACTTGCCGATCTCGCCAGGATTTTCGACGGCCGCCAGACGACGGGCTGGCTGAGCGCGCTCGCCGAGGCCTCGGTCGCCGCTGCGATCGACCATCTGCTGATGTCGGCGCATGAGGGCGGCAAGCTGGTCCTGAAGGATGTCTCGAAGCCCAGCGAGGGCTCCGGCCTGATCGTACTCGGCATGGGCAAGCTCGGCGCCTCCGAACTCAATTACTCCTCCGACATCGATCTGGTCGTCTTCTTCGACGAGCAGGCGGGCATCGTGCCCGATCCTGACGATGCGATCGAGATCTATCCGCGGCTGATGCGCCGGCTGGTGCGCATCCTGCAGGAGCGGACGGCTGACGGCTATGTATTCCGCACCGATCTTCGGCTGCGGCCCGATCCCGGTTCGACGCCGCTGGCGATCTCGGTCGATGCGGCGATGATCTACTATGAGGGCAGGGGACAGAACTGGGAGCGGGCGGCCTTCATCAAGGCGAAACCGGTTGCCGGTGATCTCGCTGCCGGTGAGGATTTCCTGCGCGGCCTTGTGCCCTTCGTCTTCCGCAAATATCTCGACTATGCGGCGATCGCCGATATCCATTCGATCAAGCGGCAGATCCATGCCCACAAGGGGCACGGGGCGATCGCGGTGAAGGGGCACAACGTCAAGCTCGGGCGCGGAGGCATCCGCGAGATCGAGTTCTTCGCGCAGACGCAGCAGCTGATCGCCGGGGGGCGGATGCCCGTGCTGCGCAGCCGCGGTACCGAGGAGACGCTTGCCGAGCTCACAAAGGCGAAATGGATCGATGCGGAAACCCGCGACGAACTGACGGATGCCTACTGGTTCCTGCGCGATGTCGAGCACCGCATCCAGATGGTGCGTGACGAGCAGACGCATCTGTTGCCGGAAACGGAAGCCGATCTGAAACGCATCGCTTTCATGATGGGCTTCAGCGATACGCCGAGCTTCTCCGAGAAGCTGGTGGAGGTGCTCAGGACGGTGGAGCGGCGCTATGCGCGGCTCTTCGAGCAGGAAAACAAGCTTTCGACCGATACCGGCAATCTTGTCTTCACCGGCCAGAACGACGACCCTGATACGCTGGAGACGCTGAAACGTCTCGGCTTCGAGCGCCCGTCGGACATTTCCCGCATCATCCGCACCTGGCACTACGGCCGCTACCGCGCCACGCAATCCGTCGAGGCGCGCGAGCGGCTGACCGAACTGACGCCGGAGCTCTTGCGTGTGTTCGGCGAGAGCAAGCGGGCCGATGAGGCGCTGCTGCGCTTTGACAGCTTCATTTCCGGCCTGCCTTCGGGCATCCAGCTGTTCTCGCTGCTCGGCAGCAATCCGGCGCTCCTGTCGCTGATCGTCAACATCATGTCCTCGGCGCCGAAGTTGGCGGAGGTGATCGCGGCCAAGCCGCATGTCTTCGACGGCATGCTCGATCCTGGCCTGATGGCGGAATTGCCGACGCGCGATTATCTCGGCGAGCGTCTCAAGGCATCGCTGGTGCAGGCCCGCTACTACGAGGAACTGCTCGACCGGCTGCGCATCTTCGCCGCCGAGCAGCGTTTCCTGATCGGCATCCGGCTGCTGACCGGGGCGATCAACGGCGCCATGGCGGCGCGCGCCTTTACCCATCTTGCCGATCTGATCATCGAAGCGGCGCTGGACGGCGTGCTGAAGGAGATCGAGGCGGCGCATGGCCGTTTCCCGGGCGGCAGGGTTGCCGTTGCCGGCATGGGCAAGCTCGGCAGTTTCGAGCTGACGGCCGGCTCCGATATCGATCTCATCCTGCTCTACGATTACGACGATGAGGCTTCAGAATCCGATGGCGAGAAGCCGCTCGATGCGCTGCGCTATTTCACCCGTATCACCCAGCGCCTGATCGCGGCCTTCTCGGCGCCGACGGCCGAAGGCATTCTCTACGAAGTCGACATGCGGCTTCGCCCCTCCGGCAACAAGGGGCCGGTGGCGACGCGCATCAATTCCTTCGAGAAGTATCAGCGTGAGGAAGCCTGGACCTGGGAGCATATGGCGCTCAGCCGCGCCCGGCTGATCTGCGGCGATGCGAGCCTAACGGAAGCTGCCGAGCGGATCATTTCCGATGTCCTGTCTGCCAAGCGCGATACGGCCAAGGTCGCCCGCGATGTCGCCGAGATGCGCGATCTCATCGACAAGGAAAAGGCGCCGGGGAGCGGCTGGGATCTGAAGCTGATCCCCGGCGGCGTCATCGATATCGAGTTCATCGCGCAGTATCTGGCGCTGGTGGCGCCGGCGAAGGCCTCGGTGGTGAAGGTCAACGGGATGAATACCGGCGAGGCGCTGAAGGCGCTCGGCGGCAAACTGATGGCGCCTGCTGATCTCGACACCTGCCTCGAGGCCTTCAATCTCTATACGGAGCTGTCGCAGCTGATCCGGCTCTGCATCGATGGTCTGTTCGATCCGAAGGAGGCGCCGTCTGGTCTCGTCGAGCTCGTCTGCCGCGCCGGCGATTGCCCTGACATCAAGACGCTGGAAGGCGAAGTGAAACGGCTGTCGAAGGCTGTGCGGAAGATCTTTCAGGTAACCGTTAAAGCTTAGCGGGCAGCATCCGGGATGCGGAAGGTGACGGCGGTGCCGACGCCTTCGCGGGAGCGGATGCGCATGTTGCCGCCATGCAGCGAGGTGAGCGAGCGCGAGATTGCCAGGCCAAGACCCGAGCCGCCCTTGCTCTTGGCATACTGGCTCTGGACCTGCTCGAAGGGCTGGCCGATCTTGGTCAGCGCCTTGCGCGGGATGCCGATGCCGGTATCGGCGATGGTGACGATCAGGCCCTTGGCGTCGCGGCGGGTGCGAAGCGCGATGCGGCCGCCGTCATTGGTGAACTTCACGGCATTGGAAAGCAGGTTGAGCAGGATCTGCTTCATGGCGCGGCGGTCTGCGGTCAGCGTCATGCCATCGCAGAGGCGCTGCTCGATGACGATGTTCTTCTCGGCAGCCGGGATGGCGGTGAAGCGCAGGCTTTCTTCGATGAGCGGGGCGAGATCGACGGTCTCGCGATGCAGCTTCATGTGGCCGGCTTCGATCTTCGACATGTCGAGAATGTCGGTGATGACGTTCAGCAGGTGCTGGCCGCTATCGTGGATATCGCGGGCATATTCATCGTATTTCAGCGAGCCGAGCGGGCCGAACATCTGGTTCTGCAGGATTTCCGAGAAACCGAGGATGGCGTTGAGCGGCGTGCGCAGCTCATGCGACATGTTGGCGAGGAATTCCGACTTCGCCTTGTTGGCGGCTTCGGCGCGTTCCTTCTCGACGAGGTAATTGGCGTTGGCAACCGACAGCTCGGCTTTCTGGTGTTCGAGCGTCTGGCGCGATGCCTTGAGGTCGCCGATGGTTGCGACGTGGCGGCGCTCGGAGTCGCGCAGGCGCTCCTGGTTGCGCTTCAGAAGGGTGATGTCGGTGCCGACCGAGACCATGCCGCCATCGCGGGTGCGGCGCTCGTTGATCTGCAGCCAGCGCTCGTCAGCGAGCTGGACTTCGGCGGTGCGCGAGTGGCCGGCGCCGTTCGGATCGACCATGCGGCGCTCGATGACCGGGCGGGCGGCCGCGGCATTGACGACGCTGCGCTCGGTGCCGGGAACCAGCACGCTGTCAGGGAGGCCGTAAGCCTGCTGGAAGTGGGCGTTGCACATGACCAGGCGGTCGTTCTTGTCCCAGAGGACGAAGGCTTCGGAGGTGCATTCGATGGCGTCTGCGAGCCGCTGGTCTGCTTCGGCATAGCGCTGGGCCAGACGGTGCTGCTCGGTCACGTCCATGGCGATGCCGATCATGTGCATGCGGCCGGAATTGCTGCGGATCATCTGGGCGCGGGCGCGCATCCAGACATAGTGACCGGCGGCATGGCGCATGCGGAAAATCTGGTCGACCTGGCCGGAGGTCCCCTTGGCGATCGAGCGGGCGATCTCGTGCAGGCCGCCATCTTCGGGATGCATCAGGCGGGCGGCCTCGTTGAAGGACATGGTCTTGTCGGAAGCCGGCAGGCCGAGCATGTCGTACATCGAGCGCGACCAGAAGAATTCACGGTTTTCGAAATCGAAATCCCAGAGGCCGCAACGGCCGCGCGACAGCGCGGTCTCGACGCGCTGGTTGGATTCGACGAAGATGTCGTCGGCATCGCGGGCGCGGCGGACCTGCATGTAATAGGCATAGAGAATGACGAGCAGGATCGAGGAAATACCGGCAAACAGCGTGACGTTGAGCGTCAGCTCCTCGCGCCAGAGCTTGCCGATCTGATCGAGCGAGGTGGCAGCGACGATGTAGCCGCCCGCACCGCCGACGAGGCTGATCTCGGCATAATGGGGATCGCCGCTGATCGTCGTTTCGATGACGCCAGCACGGTCGCCGAAGCGGCGGATGGCAGAGACTTCGGGGAAGAAGTCGGCGACGTTGGAGCCGACATAGGAGACGCCCGCAGCCGATGCGGCAAAGACCTTGCCGCTCGCCTGGACGAGGAGAATGAACGAGCCGCTGTCGAGCCGGTCCTGCGGCAGAAACTTCGAAAGGCGGGCCTGCGCCTCGGCGGCGTTGCCGGCCTCGAAGAGCTGACCGGCATCGGTGAAGACGGCGGCGGCCGCAGCAGCAGAGAGCGACGTTGCGTGGCGGGCGGCTGCGCCCATCCGCGAATATTCCGACATCATCCCGAAGATGTGCGAGGCGGCAACGACGGAGAGAAAGGCGATAATCAGCGCCGGGATGGCGCGCTTGAGGATGGTTTCGACCTGCGGAAGACGCGGAGCGCCGGAGCGGCTGACAGCTGGACGGCTGCTCTGAGTGGCCCGAGACCAACCCCGCAACGCCCCGAAATCAACACGCAGCCGTCCCTCGGCCGCAGTTGCCCGCCGCACGTTCATCATCGCTATAACCTTGATCCCTCGTGTGATTCGCAGCGCCGCCGCTCGAACCTGACCCAATGAATCACTCCTGATTCGCCGTGTCCAGAGGCAAAGGTAAAAATCTGTTAACTATTTATAAGTGCTGATTTTTTGGGGATTCCGAAAAGGCTCCGCCGATAGCGGCGAAGCCTTTTGCTTGCAAATCACCCCTTGAGCGTACGCTCGACGATGTCGCGCACGTCGGTGGAGAGACCAGGCGCCCGTTCGATTTCCATCAGGGCCGCGCGGGCGAAATCGGCACGCGCCGGCTCCAGGGAGCGCCACGACCGCATCGATGTCAGGATGCGGGCGGCAAGCTGCGGGTTGCGCTGGTCGATATCGAGGATCTCGCGGGCAAGGAAGCGGTAGCCTTCGCCATCGGCGCGGCCGAAGCCGGTCGGGTTGGTGAAGGCGAAGGTGCCGATCAGCGAGCGCACGCGGTTCGGATTGGTGCGCTTGAAAAGCGGGCTGTCCATCAGCTTCTTGACGCGGTCGAGCGTGCCGGCACCCGGGATCGTTGCCTGCACCGAGAACCACTTGTCGACGACGAGGGCGTTTTCGGAGAAGCGGTCGCGGAAGGCGGTCAGCGCGCTGATCGCTTCGGCGCTGTCGGGGGAGCGGTGCGCCAGCAGCGTCAGGGCATGCAGGAGCTCGGTCATGTTGTTGGCGGCGTCGAAGGCGGCCTTGGCACGAACCGGCGTGTTCTCCGCATAGGAGAGATAGGTGAGGGCGGCGTTGCGGAGCGCGCGGCGGCCGGCACTCTTGGCATCCGGGCTGAAGGCGCCCGGTGTCGTCATCGTTTCGAACAGCGTGGCGAAGATGGCAGCACCCTGATCGGCGATTTGCTTCATCACCGCCTGGCGGCCGGCATGAATCGCGTCGGGATCATTGTTGCCGCCGAGTTCGCGGGCGATATCGGCTTCGCTCGGAAGCGCCAGCGCCTGGGCGCGGAAGGCCGGCTCCAGGGCGTCGTCGGAGGCGGCTGCAAGCAGCGTATCGACGAAGGTCTGTTCGCAGGCGACCGCCTTGCCGTCACGCGCGTCGCGGGCGGCCTTGAGAAGGTTAGGCAGCGCCAGATCGGTCAGCGCCTGCCAGCGGGCGAAATGATCGGTCTCGTGGCGGGCTAGCAGTGCGAGATCGGCCGGTGCCTGATCGAAATGCAGGTTGATCGGCGCCGAGAAGCTGCGGTTGATCGAGATGACCGGGCGCGAGGCGATGCCGTGGAAGACGGCGGTCTGCGTGCGGCCGGTCAGGTGCAGGACCTCATCGGCATATTCCGCACCATCGACCGACTTCGGCTTGATCGCCTTGCCGCTTTCGGCAAACAGCGCCAGGCTGAGCGGGATATGCATCGGCTTCTTGTCGGCCTGGCCGGGCGTGGCCGGAACCATCTGCTCGAGCTGCAGCGTGAAGGTCTTGGCCTTGCCATCATAGGTGCCGGAAGCGGTGACCAGCGGCGTGCCGGCCTGATGATACCAGAGCGAGAACTGCGAGAGATCGCGGCCGCTGGCTTCCTCGAAGCACTTGACGAAATCCTCGATCGTGACGGCCTGGCCGTCATGGCGATCGAAATAGAGGTCCATGCCCTTCTTGAAGGCCTTCTTGCCGAGCAGCGTCGCGATCATGCGCGTGACTTCGCTGCCCTTCTCATAGACCGTCATCGTATAGAAGTTGTTGATTTCGCGATACTTTGTCGGGCGTACCGGATGGGCGAGCGGGCCGCCATCCTCCGGGAACTGCTCGGACTTCAGATGGCGGACTTCAGCAATGCGCTTGACCGGGCGCGAGCGCTGGTCCGACGAGAACTCGTGGTCGCGATAAACCGTCAGGCCTTCCTTCAGGCAGAGCTGGAACCAGTCGCGGCAGGTGATGCGGTTGCCGGTCCAGTTGTGGAAATATTCATGCGCGATGATCGCCTCGATGTTGGCGTAGTCGGCATCGGTCGCGGTTTCCGGGTCGGCAAGGACGTATTTGTCGTTGAAGACGTTGAGGCCCTTGTTCTCCATCGCGCCCATGTTGAAATCGGAGACGGCGACGACCATGAAGATGTCGAGGTCGTACTCGCGGCCGAAAACCTCTTCGTCCCACTTCATCGAGCGCTTCAGGGCGTCCATGGCGTAGGCGGCGCGGGGCTCCTTGCCGTGCTCGACATAGATCTTCAGTGCCACTTCGCGGCCGCTCATCGTCGTGAACGTGTCTTCGATGACGCCGAGGTCGCCGGCGACCAGCGCAAAGAGGTAGCTCGGCTTCGGATGCGGATCGAACCAGGCGGCGAAATGCTTGCCTTCGCCGTAACCGGCGCCGCCGAGGAAGTTGCCGTTGGAGAGCAGCAGCGGGTTCTGTGCCTTGTCGGCGATGATGTTGACCGTATAGGGCGCCAGAACGTCAGGACGGTCGGGGAAATAGGTGATACGGCGGAAGCCCTCGGCCTCGCACTGCGTGCAGTAGATGCCGCCGGTGCGGTAGAGGCCCATCAGCTGGGTATTCTCGGAAGGATTGATGATCGTGGTGATCGTCAGTTCGAACGGTTCGCTCGCAGGGAGATCGCGGACCGTCAGACTGTCGGCCGTTGCGGTATATTGCTCCGCCGGCATTTCCATCTGATCGAACAGCAGGCTGGACAGGGAAAGCTCGTCGCCATCGAGGATGAGCGGCGTCTTCGGATCGACACCTTCACGGCGATGGAAGATCAGCCGCGCCTCGACCTTCGTTTCCGTCGGGTCAAGCTCGAAGGTCAGGTCCACGCGCTCAAGGACGAAATCGGTGGGCCGGTAGTCTGCCAGATTAATGACCTGGCCTGTGTCTGTACGCATAAGTGTTCCCTGAAGACCTTTATCGATATGACCGAGACAGGGACGGAATCCCCGCCGTAAATTTTGGGGGCGATGATTACATTAAAGTCTGAACTAAACTTAAAGCAAAGACCATTGATCTTTCTTTTCCGCATGGCGTGCGGACTTTTCCTGGCATGTCCGCAAAATTCGCTTTTCTTCGGAAATTTTTCCCAACGCCTGATCTCTTTGGTTACGATGGTGCCGCACTTCGATGTGCCGCCGAGTCGGCGGCCTCCTCCCGCAAGCGAGCATTGGAAGACATGGAATCGGTACTGAGAAACCCGATGAGGGGGATCCTGATGAAGGTCTCGTCGGTGGTCGTGTTCCTGGGCATGCAGACATTCATCAAGCTTGCGGGAACCGATGTCGCTCCAGGGCAGGTCACGTTCTACCGTTCCTTCTTCGCGCTCTTTCCGATCATGGCCTATCTCGCCTATCGCGGGCAGCTAAAGGCGGCCTTTTACACCGCCAATCCTATCGGCCATGTGAAGCGCGGCACGATCGGCATCGTTTCGATGGGTTTCGGCTTTTATGGCTTGATGCATCTGCCGCTGCCCGAGGCGATCGCGCTTGGATACGCGACGCCGCTGATCGCTGTCATCTTCGCGGCCGTCTTCCTGCGCGAGCGCGTGCGGCTCTATCGCTGGAGCGCGGTGTTCTTCGGCATCGTCGGTGTGGCGATCGTCTCCTGGCCGAAGCTGACGCTGTTTCGCGCCGGCGGCATCGAGGCCGAGCAGGCGCTCGGTGCCATCTGCGTGCTGATGTCGGCAGTGCTGGCCGGCATGGCGATGATCCAGGTGCGCAAGCTTGTGGAAGAGGAGAGGACGGCGACGATCGTACTCTACTTCTCGATGATCGCCTCGCTCTGCTCGCTGCTGACGCTGCCTTTCGGCTGGTATTCGCTTGACTTGGAGACGACGCTCTATCTCATCGTCGCCGGTTTTTGCGGCGGGGTGGCGCAGATTCTGCTGACCGAGAGCTATCGCCATGCCGATGTCTCCACCGTTGCCCCGTTCGAATACACATCGATCCTGCTTGGTGGCGTGATCGGCTATGTCGTCTTCGGCGATGTGCCAGGTGGGCACATGATGGTCGGTACGGCGATCGTGGTTGCCGCCGGTATCTACATCATCCACCGCGAGCACCAGCTCGGTCTGGAACGGCGCAACGCCCAGCGCGCCGGCGGCGGCTAGGCTTTCCGGTTGTTTTAGCTGTCGATTCGCGCTTTTGGCGGGAATGTACTGGCGAAATCTTGGGATACACATGACCCGCTGAATATGGTTGATGAAACTGACGAAGTTTCATTTATTCAAAGCCTTGCATATGCGAATGGCCACTGACGCCGGACGGAAATGTCCCTGAAGTGGTAGCTCCGGAAGCTGGCTTGCGAGCGGGGGCGCTTATGGCATTTTCGGCGGACGAACTGGCTCAGCATCCGAACTTCCTCGCCGCTATCCGCCTGCTCGCAGGCAACATGCGCGGCATGTTCGACGCTGCCCCGCGCCTGGCGCGGCTGCTTGCCTCCCACCAGCGCTGGCTCCTGACGCAGACGGCCTATGGCCTGAGTCTGCGGCATGACCCCTCCGACCCGTCATCCGGCTTTACCGCCGTGGCACTGACGGGGTGCATCACCGAGCACAGGGTCGCCAGCCGCAACACCGTTCTCAATTTCATCGAAGAACTGATCACCTACCGCTTCATCGCCCATACGCCGGGCGAGGAGCGCCGCCGTCCCCGGCATTTCGAGCCTGCCGATGTCAGCCATCAAGCGATGGCGGGGTGGTTTCTCTCGAACCTTGCAGCACTCGACGTTCTCGATGGCGGCAACCGCGCCGCCTGTTTCCAGGCGAACCCGGAATTGATCCGCATCGCCCAGCCGATGGTTGCCGAAAACTGCCTGAAGGATGCCCGCTGGCGCGAGCCGCCGGAGCAGGTGGCACTCTTCATGTGGACCGAAGCCGGTGGCCTCGTCGTCGATCACCTCGTTTCAAAGATCGATCTGGAGACCTGCGAAGGCGAGCGCTATGACGCCGGCCGTATCGAGACGCGCAATCTGGCGGGCGATTTCATGATGTCGCGCACGCATCTGCAACGCCTGTTCGCCAAGGCGGTACAGACGGGATGCCTCGGCTGGTACGACGAGCCGAAGAAGACGCAGCTATGGATTTCGGGCGCATTCCTGAGGGAATATTGCGGCTGGCAGGCGATCAAGTTCGCCTATATCGACCAGGCATTCGAAGCCGCCAAGATGCAGATCGAGCGCGATCCGGTCAGGTTCGCGGTCTGTGCTTAGAGCGCGATCGCGGTGACGTCGGTCGCCTTGCGGTCCGTCTGCGTCAAGCAGAGCTCGCGCTCATATTCCTTCGCAGCACAGACGGCAGCGCGGATATGCTCGATCGTTTCGATATTGCGCAGAAGCGAGATGATGACGGCAGACATGCGTAACTCCATCCGCGCGCCCGGCTGGGCGGCGCGGCTACTCAATATTCCTGGAAATCGGCGAAGATCGCGGCCGGACGCGTCGTGCGGCCGGTGATGCCGGTGCCACGGGCGATCATCTGTTCGTTGGTCGCGAAGCCGAGACGGCTGTAGCCTTGCGTCGTGCGAACCGCGTCGCTCGCGAGGCGGAGGGTTTCAAACCCGCAGTGTATAGGACGAAAACGTGTGTTCATTGCCTTGGTTCCTGTCAGATTCCTCCCAAGACACGAGTATATATT
The DNA here is from genome assembly GCF_053522545.1 of Rhizobium sp. 21-4511-3d. Classification (NCBI taxonomy): domain Bacteria; kingdom Pseudomonadati; phylum Pseudomonadota; class Alphaproteobacteria; order Hyphomicrobiales; family Rhizobiaceae; genus Rhizobium; species Rhizobium sp. 21-4511-3d. Next base: position 350,501 of record NZ_JBNWCF010000001.1, read on the forward strand.
GCAGCGCAGCATCGATTCTGCAATGCACCTAAATGAGACGCAGCCATGCATAAAGTGCATGGGTCGTTTCATAAAATCTTTAAGATTGGCTATTTTGTAATCAGATCGAGATCGTGCAGCTTCTGCTGAAACGCTAAAAGATCGTTCCAGGCCAAGCGCTTATTGACTGGCGCGGTCAACAGATCCTGCGGATGCAATGTGGCGATTGCCGGGATCGTAAGCCCGCCGGCGCCGATCTCCTTCCACTGGCCGCGCAGGCCGTGGATCGTGTCCGTTTCCCCGAAAAAGACGCGCGCGGCGAAATTTCCAAACAGCAGGATGGCTTTCGGCTCCGCGAGCGCGATCTGCCGCTCGATGAAGGGGCGGCAGATATCCATCTCGGCGGGAGACGGCACACGGTTGCCCGGCGGGCGCCAGGGAATGACCTGCGTTAGCAGGATGCCGGAACGGTCGAGGCCGATCGCAGCCAGCATCTTGTCGAGAAGGGCGCCAGGACGCCCGGCGAAGGGTTGCCCCTCGCGGTCGTCTTCGGCGCTCGGGGCCGAGCCGATCACCATGATGCCGCTCGCCGCATCGCCGGTCGCAAAGATCGTCGAGCGGGCGCTGTGTTTCAGATTGCAGCCGTTGAAGGCTTCGAGCGCGGTCTTCAGTTCCGCAAGCGAGCGGGCGCTCTCGGCGGCAAAGCGCGCCTGCTGGACGGCTTCGCCATCGGGAATGGCCGGTTGCGGCCGGGCTGCGGGAGCGCTGGTGGCAGCCGGTGCCGGGCGCTGCGCTGCCGTGGCGCGATTCTGTGGCTGCGTGTTCTGCTGGGGTGCCGCCGCGCGGCGCGCCGCCTTCATCGCCTCGAACTCGGCAAAGCGATCGACGGCCTCTTCCTCCAGCAGCCACTCGACGCCCGCATCTGCATGGAAATGCAAAAGCGCGGCAAGTTCGGCCGGGGAGAGGTCGTTGGCGGAGATCATGCGGCAACCTTAACGGACGAGCGGCGGCAATGAAAGTGCAGCCGCCCGCCTAAGCGGCTATTGCACAGTCCATTGCGCGATGTCGTCGCGCTCGCCGATCAGCGCCAAGCCGTGGGCGATCGAGAGCAGTTCGCCGCCGGTCTCGATCTTGTCCTGGTCGAAGCGCTCGGTGAAGATGCGGCGCACGGCGGGCACGAAGGACGTGCCGCCGGTGAGAAACACCTTGTCGATGCCATCGGCGCGCGTCTGCGTCTTTTCCAGCACCTCGTCGAGCGCGCCTTCGATGCGGGCGAGGTCTTCGCCGATCCAGCCTTCGAAATCGCTGCGCTTGATCGTGCGGTGACCGCTGCGGCCGAGCGGGCCGAAGTCGAATGCGGCTTCCTCGTTTGCCGAGAGCGCCATCTTGGTAGCGGAAACTGCCTGATAGAGCGGGTAGCCCTCGTCGTGATCGACGAGATCGACGAAGAGCTCGAGCTTTTCCGGCTCAAGCGCGGTGCGCACCAGCTTCCTCAGGTCCTCGAACTCGCGCGAGGTCTTGAAGATCGACAGCTGGTTCCAGCGGCCGAAGCTCGAATAGTAGTTCGACGGCACCTCAAGGATCTTGTCGAAGCTCTTGAAATGACTCCCCTTGCCGATCTGCGGCGCGACGACATTGTCGATCATCCGATAGTCGAAATGGTCGCCGGCGATGCCGACACCCGAATGGCCGATCGGCTTCGCCGTCAGCTTGCCGGCGACGGTCTCGAAGCGGATCAGCGAGTAGTCGGTGGTGCCGCCGCCGAAGTCGGCGACGAGAACGGTGGCATCGGCCTTCAGGTTCTGCGCGAAGTAGAAGGCGGCTGCGACCGGCTCATAGACGTAATGCACTTCCGGGAAGCCGAAGCGCGACAGCGCCTCGTTGTAGCGCTGTGTCGCGAGCGCCGGATCGGCGGTGGTGCCTGCGAAATGCACCGGGCGGCCGGTGACGATGCGGCTGACATCGGACGGCCAGTTGTCGCCGGCATAGGCGCGCAGGCGGCGGATGAAGACTTCCATCAGGTCTTCGAAGCTCTGGCGCTTGCCGAAGACGATCGTGCCCTGGAAGAGGGCGCTGGCGGCAAATGTCTTGATCGACTGCAGGAAGCGGCAATCGCCGGGATTGTCGATGAACTGCCGGATTGCCGCCGCACCCGCCTCGACCTTCAAGGCCGATGCGCCGAGCTGCGGATCCTTCATGAAGGAGAGCGCCGTGCGCATGCTGTCGGCAGTGCCTGCCGCGCTGGTGAAGCTCATCGAATGAGTCGCATTGGCGCCATCCGCCATTGCCAGAACCGTATTGGTCGTGCCGAAATCAAGCCCGAGCGCCCGTGCCATGGCCGTGCTCCTTAAATCAGTAAAAATGCTTTGAACCGGGAAGAGATGACCCGGATGTGACAAAGGGCGGCAAATGCGCGCCCGCGAATTTTTGAGAGGGCGGGTGATCGCACAGGACGGAGGCGAAAGCAACCCGCCGGGATCAGCTGCCGCGGGTCTCCGCCGACATCTCCTGCAGCCAGCGCCGGAAGTTTTCCATCGCCGGTGTCACCGGCCGCGACTTCAGCCGCGTCAGCCAGTAGCTGCCCTTGGAAATATAGATGGGGAAGGGTTGCTCGATCTCACCGGATGCCAGCTGGCGCGAGAACATCAGTGGCGGGGCGAGCGCAACGCCCGCACCCTGTGTCGCGGCCTCGACCATCAGCACCGAGGAATCGAAGACCATGCCGAGGATCGGCGGTGCCGAGAGCCCGGCCTCCTCGAACCAGCTCGGCCACTCGTCGGAGCGGTAGGAGCGCAGCAGCGTCTGGCCCGCGACATCCTCCGGCGTCTTCAGCTGCCGGGCGATCGGTGGGATGCAGAGGACCGAGAGCGGCGCCTCGAACAGCGCTTCCGCCTCGATATCGTGCCAGGCGCCGTTGCCGAAACGGATCGTATAGTCGAGGCCCTCGGCGGCGATATCGACACGGTTGTTGTTGGTCGAGAGGCGCAGGTCGATATAGGGAAAGTGGGTGCGGAAATCCGCAAGCCGCGGCAGCAGCCAGCCGACCGCGAGCGTCCCGACCGCGCCGATCTTCAGCACTTCGCGCAGCTGGCCGCCTTCGAAGCGCTCCAGCATGTCGGCCATCCGGTCGAAGGATTCGCGCAGCACCGGCAAGAGCGCCAGCCCCTCCTCGGTGATCATCAATCCGCGCGGCAGGCGGCGGAAGAGCGTGACGCCGAGCCGTTGCTCCAGAAGCTTCACCTGATGGCTGACAGCCGCCTGTGTGACGCAGAGCTCGATCGCCGCGCGGGTGAAACTCAGATGCCGGGACGCGGCCTCGAACGCCCGCAGCGCATTGAGGGGCAGGTAGGGCCGAACCATGTGTTGACCTAATTCAATTCATGCCTGCCCGCAGATATCATCGTTTGATTGGGCCTCGCAAGCCGACCTGGAAAGCCGTGCCCTTGGCCATGATGGCCATGATTGCGGGCATTCTCGTCGATAATCTGCCAAAGCTCGTGGCCGGCCGCTAAATGAAAAGGGCGCCCTGGAGGCGCCCTTCCTGTCTTATTCGGCAGCCACTGCCCGTGCCTCGGGCTCTCCATCCTCGTTGGCTGGCATATCGTGCTTCTTCTTGCGGCTGAACAGCCGGCCGAGCCAGTTTTCGAAGCGGCCCATCTCGACGAAGATCACCGGCGTGATGAACAGCGTCAGCGCCTGCGAGACCAGAAGACCGCCGACAACGGCGATACCGAGCGGCTGGCGCAGTTCCGAGCTGGCGCCGGTGCCGAGCGCGATCGGCAGGGCGCCGAGCAGGGCGCAGAATGTCGTCATCATGATCGGCCGGAAACGGCGGACGCAGGCTTCGTGGATCGCCTCCGAGGCCGACATCGATGTCGACCTCAGGTTTTCCAGCGCCACGTCGATCATCATGATCGCGTTCTTCTTGACGATACCGATCAGCATCAACAGGCCGATGAGGGCGATGATCGACAGATCGAGGCCCATGACCTTCAGCGCCAGGAGTGCGCCGAGTGCCGCCGCCGGCAGGCCGGACAGGATCGTCAGCGGATGGATGAAGCTCTCGTAGAGAACGCCAAGCACCACATAGATCGTCAGGACCGCCGCCAGGATCAGGTAAGGCGTATTGCCCTGCGACTGCTGGAAGATCTGCGCCGTGCCGCCATAGCTGGTGAACACGTCGGTCGGCATGTTGATGTCCTTCTTGATCTGATCGATCGCCGCCGTAGCGTCGCCGAGAGATTCACCACCCGGCAGGTTGAAGGACACGGTGGTCGAGACGAGCTGGCCGGTCTGGTTGATAGTGACGGGGCCCGTCGTGCGTTCCACATGCGCGAAGTTCGACAGCGGCACGAGCGTGCCGTTGGACGAGGCGACGTTGATCTCGGCGAGCTGCTGGTCGTCCCAGGGCTTGCCGGTATCATATTCGACGATGACGTCGTAGCTGTCGCCGGTCGACTGGATTTCGGCAGCGGTATAGCTGCTGAACGCTTCCTGCAGCGTTGTGCGCAGTAGGTCGTTGTTGATGCCGAAGGCGGCAGCCTTTTCGCTGTCGATGACGATATTCGCCTGCAGCGCGTTGTTCTGGGCGTCGGTGGTCACGTCGGTGAAGCGCGGATCCTGGCGCATCGTCGTCATGATCTTGTTGGCCCAGAGGTTGGTCGTGTCGGCGCTCAGCGCCTGGACGATCAGCTGATACTGGCTGGCCGTCTGGCGACCGCCGAAACGCAGGCTCTGGTTCGGGGTGACGAAGGCCTGCAGGCCGGGGATCTTGTTCAGCGCCGTGCGCAGTTCACGCAGGGTTTGATCGAGCGGCGGGCGCTTGTCCTTGTCCTTCATCTGCACGAAGATCGTGCCGTTGTTCAGGGGCTTCTGGGCGTTGCCGCCAACGGTGGACATGACGTGATCGACGGCCGGGTTGGCGCCGACGACGGCTGCGGCCTGCTTCTGCAGCGCTTCCATGGCCTGGTAGGAAATATCCTGGCGGGCCTGGGTCGAGACCTGCAGGCGGCCGATATCTTCCTGCGGGAAGAAGCTCGCGGGCAGCGTCATGAACAGATAGATGGTCAGGGCAATCGACGCAAAGAACACGCCGATAACCGTCATGTGGTGCTTCAGGCACCAACCGACCGCACGGTCGTAACCGCGCAGCGTTCGTTCGAAGCCGGCGTCGAAGAGACGCACGAAGAGCGGCGGGCGGCTGTGGCCCTCGCCAAGCCGCGAGCCGAGCATCGGCGTCACCGTCAGCGAGACGATCGCCGAGGAGACGATGGCGATGGCGACCACCATACCGAACTCGTTGAAGACGCGCCCGACGACGCCGCCCATCAACAGGATCGGGATGAAGACCGCGATCAGCGAGACCGACATCGAGATGATGGTGTAGCTGACTTCGCCGGCACCCTTGATCGCCGCCTCGCGCACCGGCATGCCGTCCTCGACATGCCGCAGGATGTTTTCGAGCATGACGATCGCATCGTCGACCACGAGACCCACCGCGAGCGTCAACCCGAGCAGCGAGATGTTGTCGATACTGTAGCCCAGCACATACATCATCCCGAAGGTTGAGATCAGCGACAGCGGCACGGCAAGGCCAGGAATGATCGTTGCCGTCATGTGGCCGGTGAACAGATAGATCACCAGAACGACGAGGCCGATGGTCAAAAGCAGCGTGAACTTGACGTCGGCGATAGCAGCGCGGATCGGCTGCGCGGCGTCGTTCATGATCACCGTTTTGACCGAAGGCGGAATTTCCGCATGCAGCTGCGGCAGCTTGGCGTTGATCGCATCGACGACATCGACGGTATTGGCATCGGGCTGGCGCTGGATCGCCAGGATGATGCCGCGATTGCCGTCATACCAGCTGCCGGTATTCTGGTTCTCGACACTGTCTTCCACCGTGGCGACGTCGCTCAGGTGGATTGCTGCGCCGTTCGGCGAAGCGATGACCAGCGAGCGGAACTGCTCGGCATTGGTGCGCTGCGTATTGGCGTTGATCGTCATCGTCTGCGATTTGTTCTGCAGCGTGCCGACCGGGTTCTGGTTGTTGGCGGCTGCGATCGCCTGGTTGACGGTATCGACGCCGATGCCGCGGGCCTGCAGCTTGCTGGGGTCGACCTCGACGCGGACCGCATAGGTCTGCGCGCCGTAGACGGAAACTTCGGCGACGCCGGGGAGGGTGGAAAGCGACGGCGAAATGATGTCTTCGGCAATCTCGTCGAGCTTGCTGCGCGGCATCGTATCGCTCTGCACCGCCATCAGCATGATCGGCGCGTCGGCCGGGTTGGTTTTGCGGTAGCTCGGTGGCGTCGTCAGGTTGTCAGGAAGTTGGCGGGTGGCGTGGGAGATCGCCGCCTGGACGTCGGCCGCTGCCGCATCGATATCGCGGTTCAGATCGAACTGCAGGACGATGCTGGTATTGCCGAGCGAGCTCGAAGAGCTGATTTCGCTAATGCCGGGGATGGTTTCGAACTGCTTGATGAGCGGCGTGGCGACCGATGTCGCCATCGTCTGCGGCGAGGCGCCGGTCAGCTGGGCCGAAACGTTGATCGTCGGGAAGTCGACCTGGGGCAGGGCGGCGACCGGAATGAGCTGATATCCCGCCAAGCCGGCGAGAACAACGCCGATCGCCAGAAGCGTCGTGGCGACCGGACGCTGGATGCAGAAATTCGGAATCATTCCTCAGTCCCCGCGCTAGCGTTGTCGGTTTGCTGCTGCATCGTGTCGGCGGCCGAAGCAACGTTCAGCGCCTTGTCGTCAAACTGTTCGTTGATCGCCTGCTTGTCGGTGAGCTGGCCCTGGCCCTCGATGACCACATGGTCGCCTGTCGAAAGACCGGCGGAGATCGCCGAGAAGCCGCCATTGGAGCGCGCGACGGTGACCGGCGTCAGCTGTGCCTTGCCGTCCTTGGCGACGAAAGTGAAGAAGCCGTTCGGACCGGGGCTGACGGCGACCGTCGGCACCACGACCTGCTGTTCCTTGTTCTCGAAATGCACGACGACATTGACCGACTGGCCGGGCCAGAGGGCGCCGGAGGCGTTCTCGAAGCGTGCCTTGACGACGATCGTGCCCGAAGCCTTGTCGACGGTGTTGTCGTAGAAGCTGACTGCGCCCTTGCGCACCTCGCCCTTGGAGGTGTCCGGCGCGGTGCTGACATCGACCGGGCCGTTGGCCAGCGCCGTTTTCAGCTCCTTCAGGTAGCGTTCCTGCAGATTGAACTGCACATAAACCGGATCGTATTTGGCGATCGTGACGATAGCTGAACCGGCATTGAGAAAGGCGCCGTTGCTGATTGCGACGTCACCGAGGCGGCCGTCGAAGGGGGCGCGGATTTCGGTATGGTCAAGTGTCACCTGGTCGGCGGCGAGTGCGGCCTTGTCGGCCTCGACGGTGGCGGCCGCGCTGTCGCGGGTCGCCTTCGCCTGGTCGGCGCTTTCCTGGGTGCCGGCCTTCTGGTTGGCAAGGTCCTGGGCGCGGTTGTAGGCGATATCGGCACCGTTGAGGGTCGCCTGATCGCGTACGATCATCGCCTTATCCTTGTCGACGGCGGCCTTGGCCGACTTGTCGTCGAGCTTGGCGATCAGGTCGCCCGCCTTGACGGTCGCGCCGTCCTGGACGTTGATGTTGACGATCTGGCCCTGTTCCTGGGCAGCGATCGTCGTGTTGTCGTCAGCGACGGCCCAGCCCGAGGCGGTCACGTCGATCGGCAACGCCGTCTGGGCTGCTGCCACGGTCTTGACCACGGTCGGGCCATTTGTGCCGCGGCGATGTCCGCCACCGCCGCCCGACTTGTTGCCGGATTGACCGTCAGCCTGGCCGGCTGTCTGGCCGTCTGCCGCAGCCTGCTGGTCGCCGCCTACAGCACTGCCGTCTCCCTTGCCGCCGCCATGGGCGGGTTGTTTGATCAGTTTCGAAAGATAGGGAATCTGCTGTGCATAGGGAATGCGATTGCCGAACTGCCAGAGGCCGACTGCGGCAATTGCAACGACGCTGACTGTGATCCAGAATTTCTTCATGAGCGAGACCGGTTTTAAACAGAATGGGGCGAATTCTATGCTCTAACTGAGCCGCTTATTTTGCGGCGCAAAAAAGACATTATTCGCCGCTTACGATCACTAAGCGTTTATAACAGCTTAAATTTTCGTAATGAACATTCCGTAATATTAGTCCGTGACTAATATATACTGGGTCGCTACATCAGTCGACTACACTGAGCGGGCCGCTCCACCATCACAACGGATCAATGACCCCGTGATGTAACTTGCTGGTTCGCTGCACAAAAACGCCGCCGTCGCCGCAAACTCATCGACCTTCCCGTAGCGCCCAACTGGAATGCGCGCTTCCTTTTCCGAGCGGATTTCGTCCATCTTTTTGCCGGTGCGTCTTGCTGCCGCACCATCGAGTTCGTCGAGGCGGCCGGTCAGAATGCTGCCCGGCAGGAGCAGGTTGGTGGTGACGCCATGGCTGGCGATCTCGGAAGCCAGCGTCTTGCTCCAGCCGGCAAGGGCAGGGCGCAGCGTATTGGAGAGCGCCAGGTTGGCGATCGGCTCGATGACCCCGGAGGAGGCGACCGTCAGGATGCGGCCCCAGCCCTGCTGCTTCATGCCGGGAAGCAACGCGTTGGTCAGCGTGATGACCCGCAGCACCATCGAGAAGAAATAGGTCTCGAGCTTCTCGGCGCTCATCTCCTCGGTCGTGCCGGGCGTCGGGCCACCGGTATTGTTGACGAGGATATCGAGACCGCCAAACTTCTCCTTGACCGCCGCCGTCACCGTCGCGACGAAGTTCTCGTCGCCGAGATCGGCCCAGATCCAGTCGGCCTTGCCGTTGCCCTCGGCATTGATCGCCTTGCAATTGGCTTCCAGCTGCTCGCCGCTGCGCCCGCAGAGCAGCACGTTTGCGCCCTCGCGCGCCAAAGCCACTGCGATCCCCTGGTCAAGGCCGCGGGATGAAGCCAGAACGAGTGCGCGTTTGCCCTTGATGCCGAGATCCATGATGTCCTCCAATTCTATGCTTCTGTATAAGGCCCGCGACGGCGGAATGAAAAGCGCCGCCTGCATCAAATCTGCTGCTGTATAATTGACGTGAACGTAAACGTTAAATAGGTTTATGAGCACGGAGGAAATCATTGTGCGAATTGGAGGATTGGCTGTCGCTTCCCGGCTCGACAATGCTTTCCGGTTTTGACAAGAGATTACCCCAGATGGGGAATGTGGCCGGACGAACGGCCGAGCGGAGACCTGACTGATATGACCGAGACGACTGAGCTTCCGGAACGCGAAAGCATGGAATTCGACGTAGTGATCGTCGGCGGTGGACCGGCCGGCCTGTCGGCCGCGATCCGCCTGAAGCAGGTCAATCCGGATCTTTCGGTCGTCGTGCTTGAGAAGGGCGCCGAAGTCGGCGCGCATATCCTCTCGGGCGCCGTCGTCGACCCCATCGGCATCGACCGCCTGCTGCCGGACTGGCGCTCGGAAAGCGACCATCCCTTCAAGACCGAAGTCAATGCCGACCACTTCCTGGTGCTCGGCCCCGCCGGCTCCATCCGCCTGCCGAACGCGCTGATGCCGCCGCTGATGAACAATCACGGCAATTACATCGTCTCGCTCGGCAACGTCTGTCGCTGGCTGGCGGGCCACGCCGAAGCGCTCGGTGTCGAGATCTATCCGGGCTTTGCCGCCACCGAAGTGCTCTATAACGACGAGGGCGCCGTCATCGGCGTCGCGACCGGCGACATGGGCATCGAGAAGAACGGCGAGCCCGGCCCGAACTTTACCCGCGGCATGGAGCTGCTGGGCAAGTATGTGCTGATCGGCGAAGGCGTGCGCGGCTCGCTCGCCAAGCAGCTCATTGCCAAGTTCGATCTGCAGAAGGATCGCCAGCCGCAGAAGTTCGGCATCGGCATCAAGGAACTCTGGCAGGTCAAGCCGGAGAACCACAAGCAAGGGCTCGTGCAGCATTCCTTCGGCTGGCCGCTCGGCATGGCGGCGGGCGGCGGCTCGTTCCTCTATCACCTCGAAGACAACATGGTCGCCGTCGGCTTCGTCGTGCACCTGAACTACAAGAACCCCTATCTCTATCCGTTCGAGGAATTCCAGCGCTTCAAGACCCATCCGGCGATCCGCGGCACCTTCGAGGGCGGCAAACGGCTCTCCTACGGCGCCCGCGCCATCACCGAGGGCGGCTACCAGTCGGTGCCGAAACTGACCTTCCCGGGCGGCGCGCTGATCGGCTGCTCGGCCGGTTTCGTCAACGTTCCCCGCATCAAGGGCAGCCATAACGCCGTGCTGTCGGGCATGCTCGCCGCCGAGAAGATCGCCGACGCGATAGCCGCCGGCCGCGCCAATGACGAAGTCGCCGAGATCGAGAACGAATGGCGCAAGACCGCCATCGGCAAGGACCTGAAGAAGGTTCGCAACGTCAAGCCGCTCTGGTCGAAGTTCGGGACGCTCGTCGGCATCGGCCTCGGCGGTCTCGACATGTGGACCAACACGCTGTTCGGCTTCTCCTTCTTCGGCACGCTCGGCCACGGCAAGACCGACGCTGCATCTCTGGAACCGGCCTCGCAGCACAAGAAAATAGAATACCCGAAGCCCGACGGCGTCCTCACCTTCGACCGTCTCTCCTCGGTGTTCCTGTCGAACACCAACCACGAGGAAGACCAGCCTGTTCATCTGCAGGTCAAGGACATGGCCCTGCAGAAGTCGTCGGAGCACGACATCTACGCCGGTCCCTCGACCCGCTACTGTCCGGCCGGCGTCTACGAATGGGTGGAGAAGGACGGCAAGGACACCTACGTCATCAACGCCCAGAACTGCGTCCACTGCAAGACCTGCGACATCAAGGACCCCAACCAGAACATCAACTGGGTTCCGCCCCAGGGCGGCGAGGGACCGGTTTATCCGAATATGTGAGCTGTGGGACCGGTCGCGATCGGTCCCTGGATCTCGGCGCCGAGGGGATCAGAACCTGACGGCGCCGCCTAATCCTGATTGTCGTTGTCACCCCAGGTGCCGTCCAGATTCCAGCGGCGGCGGGGCGGGGCCCCGAGGTCGGGCGCACTGCTGCCCAGCATGAAGACTCGCTGCGCAGCTTCCTGTTGAATGAGCCTTGTCAGCGCTTCCTTCAGGAGCGCTGACTTTTCGCGGATGCCAGTGACTTCCTGTGCCCGCTCGATCAGGGCGTCATCCAGCGTAACGGTTGTTCTCATCTCCCGTCCCCCATCGAAAACGACAGTAAATGATGCGCTTTCCAGTGCGCCATGTCGAGGCGAGCCCTTATTTCATGCTCTTCAAACTCAACTTCCACGGTCGCGCTTAGCAGTTCATTAACCATAATCTCATTAACTTCGGTTGCATCAACCGAACGTTAAGGACCTGTTTCGATGTCGATTTCCCGCCGCGGTTTCGTTTTGGGCGTTTCCGCACTTCTTGCCGGATGCGCGTCGAGCGGTCCTGATCACCGCGCCAACTATGCGGCTCTTCCGGCCGAGAAGTTTCCGCTTCCGGCCATGCCGCTCGACAAGGTCGATCCGGAACTGCGCCGTCAGGAAGTGTCTTACGTTTCGAGCTATGATATCGGCACCGTCGTCGTCGATACGCCCGCCCGCCGCCTCTATTACATTCTCGGTGATGGCAGGGCGATGCGCTATGGCGTCGGCGTCGGCCGTGAAGGCCTTGCCTTTGCCGGTGGCGCCTATGTCGGGCGCAAGGCGGAATGGCCGAGCTGGACGCCGACCGAAAACATGCAGCGCCGCGAAGAGCGCTACCGCAGGCTCGCCGGCGGCATGCCAGGCGGCCCGAACAATCCGCTCGGCGCTCGCGCCATGTATCTCTACCGCGGCGGCAACGACACCCATTTCCGCATCCACGGCACTAATCAGCCGCAGTCGATCGGCCTTGCGATGTCGAGCGGCTGCATCCGCATGCTCAACCACGATGTCATCGATCTCTACGATCGCGTTGCACCTGGCGCCAAGGTCGTGGTGATGCAGGCTTGAATGCAAAAAGCCCGGCGTCTCAGCCGGGCTTTTCATGTGAGGAGTGATTAGCGGCGTCTGGCGGCAATCCCCGTCGAGAGCGCAACGCCGATGCCGGTGATGACGGCGGCGGCGATCTCCGCCATGCCGACGGGTTCACCGAGCAGCATGCCGCCGCCGATCGTGGCGAGGACCGGCGTGAGTGCGGTGAAGGCTGCGGCCTGCGTGCCGCCGAGCGTCTTGACCGCGGTGCCATAGGCGACCATCGCCACCAATCCCGAAAGCACGCCCTGGCTCAGCACCTGCAGGCCGAGATCGGCAGCGCTTGCCTGCGCCAGCGAGGTGCCGAAGACGAGGGCAAGGACGGCGATCACCAGGAACGACCAGATGGCGACGAGGGCGCTTGCCTGCAGGGCCGTCAGGCCGCTGCGGCGGAAGGCGTGGGTATAGCTTGCCCAGAGCACGGCACCGGCCGGCAGCATGACGAAGCTCGTCCAGGGAAGCGATGCATCGGCAAGGCTTTCGATCAGCAGGATCAGCACCCCGCCGACGATCGCCGCAAGGCCGAGCTTGCGGGTGATGTCGGGCCGCTCGCCGAACAGCAGGATGCCAATCAGGGCTGTTGCAAGCGGCATCGAGCCGCCGAGCAGGATGCCGGATGAGGCGGCAGGCGTCGAATGGATCGCCAGTGTCGTGACGAGGAAGAAGACGGCACCGGCACCGGCGACCATCAGCACCAGGAGGTGCAGCGGCAGGCCCTTCGGCAGCAACCCGGTTTTCAGCCAGACCGGCGCCAGCACGAGTGCTGGAATGCCGTAGCGGATGAGGCCGATATCGATCGAGCCGAGCGGCGTCGCCGCGCTGTGGCGCGTCGCGAGGAACCACGAAGCCCAGATAAGCACGGTCACCGTGCCGCCCGCATAGCCGGGAAGCAGGGACGCGGACTTGTCGTTGGTGAGGCTGATGCTGGCCATGGCTCTATCCTTTCCGTGGTCCGGATGATCTCCGGTTGGAAAGAAGATAGGCCGGAAGGCCCCGGCATGTCCTTGCTATCTATGGCAAGGAAATCATAATACTGGCAATTATCTGCCAAGATCATCTTTGAAAGTTATCGGATATGCCAAATCTTGATAAATTCGATATCGCCATCCTCAAGTGCCTTCAGGAGGATGCGCGGGCCACCAATGTGGAGATCGCCGAGAAGGTGAACCTCTCCCCGTCGCCCTGTCTGCGCCGTATCCGCAACCTCGAAAAGTCGGGCGTCATCCGCGGCTACCGCGCCGATATCGACCGCAAGGAGGTCGGGCTTGGGCTCACCGTGTTCGTCGAGTTCAAGGTGATCAATCACACCCGCGAGAATTCCGAGGCGCAGCAGGCCGCACTTCTGGCAATCCCCGAAATCGTCTCCTGTTTCCTGATCTCGGGCACCGCCGATTTCCTGGCCGAGGTGGTGGTCGAGGATCTTGCCGCCTATGAGCGTCTGCTGACCGAAACGCTGCTGACCTTGCCCAATGTCAGCGACATCCGCTCGAACTTCGCGATCCGCAGTATGAAGACCCACGGCGCCCTGAAACTGCCTGAGAAAAAATAAGGTGAGAGTTTTTGTAAACTTTACTTGAAGTCTGCACGTCAATTCTGTAGCGGAATTTTGAAGCGGGACCCGCCTCCCGCAATTTCAGCTGGGAGTTTGATGTGAGCCTGTTTCAGAACCCGATGTCCCGCCGCAATTTCGGCCTTCTCCTCGGCGCCGCCGGTGCTGCGCTGGTTGCCCGCCCGGCTTTTGCCGATGACGCCGCCCGCACGATCGAGCACCGGCTCGGCTCCACGGAAATCAAGGGCAGGCCGCAGCGCGTCGTGGCGCTCGAATTCTCCTTCGTACAGTCTCTCGATGCGATCGGCGTCGTGCCCGTCGGCATCACCGACGACAACCAGCCGAAGCGCATCGAGCAGCTTCTCGGCAAGAAGATCGATTACAGCTCGGTCGGCACCCGCCTGGAGCCGAACCTCGAGCTTGTCAGCGCGCTGACGCCCGACCTCATCATCGCCGACGAAATCCGCCATTCGGCAATCTATGCGCAGCTCAGCGCCATCGCCCCGACCATCGTCCTGAACAGTTGGGAAGGCAGCTACCAGACGATCAAGGAAGGCGTCGTCACCATCGCCGATGCGCTGGGCGACAAGGCGAAGGGCGAGGAGGCAGTGGCCGATCACGAGGCGGTCGTTGCAGCGCTGGTCGCCAAGATCCCGGCCGGCGAAAAGCGCCGCTTCCTGCTGGCGGTCGCGACGCCCGATTCCATGAGCCTCCACACATCCTCGTCCTTCACCGGCTCGGTCTTCAAGGCGATGGGCCTGACGCCAGCAGTCGATTCTTCCGACGCGGTAGAAAGCGGCGCAGGCCTCGAGCGCCTGATCGCCGTCAATCCCGATGTGCTCCTGGTCGCGACCGATGCCGGTGGCACTGTGCTCGACCAGTGGAAGGGCAATAGCGCCTTCGCAAATATCTCGGCCGTCAAGGACAGCAACATCTTCGAGGTCGATCGCAACCAGTTCTCGCGCTTCCGCGGGCTGAAGACCGCCGAGATGATCGCCCGCGAAATCCTCGCCAAGGTCTACAAGGCCTGACACTGGTGAGCGACGCGGCCGCAGCACGAAGCGTTGAGGAGCGGCGGATGCAGCCGCTCGCGCTCGGCTGCCTGCTGCTTGCCGCGCTCGCGGTGGTCATCGTTGCCGCCGTCTCCTTCGGCGTTTCGGAGCTCCCGGTTCTCCGCGCTCTCTCGCTTTTCGTCTCACCCGATGGCTCGCCCGATAGCGCGCTCGTTTGGGATGTGCGCCTGCCGCGGGCGCTGCTCGCCGTCATGGTCGGCGCCAATCTGGCGGTCGCCGGCGTCCTGATCCAGACGCTGACGCGCAATCCGCTCGCCTCGCCGCAGACCTTCGGCATCAATGCCGGCGCCTCGCTGGTCATCGTCCTTTGCCTCATCGCGCTGCCGGAGCTGAAAGGCGCGGGCACCGTCTGGCCCGCTTTTGCCGGTGCGGCAGCCGTCGGCCTCGCCATGTGGGCGCTGGCGGTCTCGGGCGCCATGAACGACATGAAGCTGGCGCTCGCCGGCATTTCGATCCAGCTTGTGCTCGCCGCGCTCGTCCAGGCGATCCTGATCGCCAACAATGCGGCGCAGGATATCGTCTATTGGCTCGCCGGATCGATCAACGGCGCGCAATGGGACAAGGTCTGGATCGTCCTGCCATTCTCGATCCTCGGTGGCGGCACCGCGCTGCTGGCCGGCCGGCATTTCGGCGTGCTGGCGCTCGATGACACGACCGGCGTATCGCTCGGCCAGAATGCGCGCCGCGTCGGCGGGCTGGCTGCGGCGCTGATCGTCGTGCTCGCCGGTTCCGCCGTTGCCGTCAGCGGGCCGATCGGTTTCATCGGCCTGCTTGTTCCCCATATCATCCGCAGGCTCGTTGGCGGCGACCAGTTCACCGTCATCGCGCTCAGCGCCATTGCCGGTCCGCTCTTGCTGAACGCCGCCGATCTTGCAGGCCGCATCGCTGCCTTCCCCTCGGAAATGCCCGTCGGCATCGTCACCGCACTGGTCGGCGCTCCGGCCTTCCTGCTGATCCTCTGGAGGCAGCGGGTCCGATGAGTGCGCTTGCCGCAAGAAATACCCGGGCACTGACGGTCTGCCTCACCATCACCGTCCTGATCGCCGTTCTCGCCATCCTCGGCATGACCGTGGGCGCCGTGACGCTCAGCATCGCCCAGGTGCTCGATGGCATCGGCGGCGGCAAGAATGCCTTCATCGTCATGCAATACCGGGCGCCGCGGGTTGCCGTTTCCATCCTCGCAGGCGCATCCTTCGGTCTCGCGGGCGTCTTCCTGCAGGGCGCTCTGCGCAATCCGCTGGCCTCGCCCGATGTCGTCGGCATCACCAAATGCGCCGGTCTCGGCGCTTTCCTGGCGGGCATGCTGACGCCGCCGGCCTGGGCGATCTGGTCGATCCCGTCGGGTGTGGTTCTCGGTGCCGTCATCGGCGCCGGGCTGCTGCTCGTCATCGGCCGCGCCTTCGGCGGCGGCATTGCGGCGCTCGCACTTGTCGGCGTTGCGCTCGGCATGCTGGCTCAGGCGCTGATGCAATATGTCATGGTGATCTTCCCGACCCGTGCCGACCAATCGATGGTCTGGCTGGCGGGCAGCGTCTATGGCAGTTCCGCCGCTGATGTGCTGATCCTCAGTCTGTGGCTTATCGCCTGCCTGCCGCTGATCCTGATCGCCGCCTCCAGGCTCGATGCCGGGGGCTTCGGCGACGATACGCTGATCAGCCTCGGCATGTCGCCGGGCGTCTTGCGCGGCGGCCTGATCGTTGTCTCCGTCCTGCTCTGCGCCGGTGCTGTCGCCAGCGTCGGCAGCATGGGCTTTCTCGGTCTGCTGGCGCCGCATGCGGCACGGCTGATGGTCGGCCCGCGCGCCCGCCATCTCGTTCCCGCCAGCGCGCTGATGGGGGCGCTCGCACTCTCCGCTGCCGATCTGGCGGGGCGGCTGGTGGCGCTGCCGAACGAGATTCCGGCCGGGATCGTCGCCGCCGTCATCGGCGGTCCCTATCTGATTTTCCTGCTCATCAAGGAGACCGGCCGCCATGAGTAACGCCGCGCAATCCCGCCTTGCCGGAGAAAAGCTGACACTCGGCTACGCGGCCATCCGCGTGCTCGACAATGTCGATGTCTCGATCCCCGACGGTAAGATCACCGCCCTGATCGGCGCAAACGGCAGCGGCAAGTCCACACTGCTGAAGGCCCTCGGCCGCATCATCGAACCCGCTTCGGGAACGGTCTATCTCGATGGCAAGGAAATCTCGGCGATGCAGGGCAGGGCGATCGCCCAGGCTCTTGCGCTTCTGCCGCAGAGCCCCGTCTCGCCCGATGGATTGACGGTGCGCCAGCTCTGCCGCTTCGGCCGCCATCCGCACAAGGGGCTGCTGTCGCGCACCTCCGCGCATGACGAGGAGATCGTCGATGGCGCGCTTGCCGCCACCGGCCTTTCCGATCTCGCCTCGCGCCCGCTTGACCGCCTTTCCGGCGGTCAGCGCCAGCGCGCCTGGATCGCCATGGCGCTGGCGCAGGAAACGCCGATCCTGCTGCTTGACGAGCCGACCACCTATCTCGACATCGCCCATCAGCTGGAAGTCCTGGAACTGTTGCGCGACCTGAACCGCAATCGCGGCCGCACCGTCGTCATGGTCGTCCACGACCTGAACCATGCGGCACAATATGCCGATCACATCATCGCCGTTGCCGATGGCGGCATCCACGCAGCAGGAAGCCCCGGCGCGCTGTTGACGCCGGAGCTGATAAAGGCGGTGTTCGGAGTGGATGCGGCGGTCGTGCCGCACCCTGTCGACGGCACGCCGCTCTGCCTGCCGATCGCTTCTAGAGAAGCGTCCCGGTGAGGATCATCAGGGCGACCGAGAAGTAGATCACCAGTCCGGTCACGTCGACCAGCGTTGCGACGAACGGAGCCGATGCCGTTGCCGGATCGAGCTTCAGCCGCTGCAGCACGAAGGGCAGCATCGAGCCAGATACGGAACCGAAGGTGACGATGCCGATCAGCGCTGCAAATACCGTGATCCCGACCAGAACCCAGTGCGGGCCATAGTCGTAAAGCCCGGCGCTCTGCCAGAAGAACACGCGCAGCATACCGACGAGGCCGAGGATGGCGCCGAGCACGACGCCGGTCGGCAGTTCGCGGATCAGCACCCTCCACCAGTCGGAAAGCTTCAGCTCGCCGACGGCCAGCGCCCGGATGATCAGCGATGTCGCCTGCGAGCCGGAATTGCCGCCGGAGCTCATGATCAGCGGGATGAACAGCGTCAGCACGACGGCCTTCTCGAGCTCTCCCTCGAAATGCTGCATGGCGCTTGCCGTCAGCATCTCGCCGAGGAAGAGGGCACAGAGCCAGCCGGCGCGCTTGCGGATCATACCGCCGAAGCTGATCTTCATGTAGGGCTTGCCGAGGGCCTCCATACCGCCGAAGCGCTGGGCGCCGTCGGTGGTATCGGCGATCATCGTGTCGATCACGTCATCGACGGTGACGATGCCGAGGATCAGGCCGTGATCGTCGACGACGGGCAGCGCCAGCAGGTCGTGCTTGCGGATCAGCCGTGCGACGTCTTCCTGCTTCATCAGCGGATCGGCGGCAACCGGCGTACCCTTCTGGGCGACGGTCAGGATCGAGGCGTCGGGTTCGCCGGTGATCAGGCGGCGCAGCGTCACGACATGCCGCAGCGCGCCGGAATTCTCATCCAGCACATAGATCGCATAGACCGTCTCGCGCGAGCGCTCGACATGGCGCACATGAGCGAGTGTCTGCTCAACCGTCCAGTTGCCGGGCACGCTGACGAACTCGGTCGTCATGATGCTGCCTGCGGTGCGGGCCGGATAGCCCATCAGGTGCTGGATGGCGACGCGGACCGGCTCTTCCAGGCTGTTGAACAGCCGGGTGCGGGTGTCGGTGTCGAGCTCGAGCAGAACGTCGGCGACACGGTCGTTCGACATGCCGTGCAGCAGGCGTGCGGCATCGGCGCGGTCCATCAGCGCCAGCACTGCGGAGGCGTTGCGCAGTTCCGGCCGGTCGAGAATGTTGACTGCGTACTCCTGCGGCATGCGCGACAGGATGCGTGAAACCTCGGCCGGGGCGAGTGCATTCAGCGACTCGACGCGCTCGGCGATGGTCGCAACTTTATTGTTGGTCATGAAAGCGCGCGCGGCATTGCCGGCCCGCAGGGGGAAGCGATTGATATTCATTAGCTCGCCTTTCCGTCGATCCGCCGTAGCGTCCGATCGGGCGAGCCCGGAGCATCCAGGTCAGCGCGAAAGGGCCGCGTACGGCAAAGGCAATCGACTGCTACTGTCGCTTGGCATCGTGATGATGGCTCCGTTGATATTCGCGTCCGGCGCAGCGCCGTCCGCGTCAGGAACAGGTGGTCCTGAACGCTAAAAAAGTCAACTGGGATATGTGCTTAATGGCAGAATGCCGCACCATCCGGCGCGGCATTCTTTGCGATTATGATTTACCGGATATTTCCGGACGAAAAGCCGATCAGAAACCTGCCAGGACGACCTTGCCCTTGGTCTTTCCGGTCTCGATCATCGCATGCGCCTTTTTCAGGTTCGCCGCGTTGATCGTGCCGACTGTGTCGGTCAGCGTCGTGCGGATCTTGCCGGCATCGACGAGTTCGGAAATCCTGTTGAGAAGCTTGTGCTGCTCGATCATGTCAGGCGTGCCGAAGATCGGCCGGGTGAACATCAGTTCCCAATGCACCGAGATCGCCTTGCGCTTGAAGGGCATGATGTCGAGCACTTTGGGATCGTCGATCAGCGCGAACCGGCCCTGCGGCGCGATCACCTCGACGATTTCGGCAAGATGCTGGTCGGTATTGGTGGTCGAGAAGACGAAGCCCGGCGCGCCGATGCCAAGGGCGGCCACCTGCGCGGCGATCGGCTTCGAATGGTCGATCACATGATGGGCGCCGAGTTCCTTCACCCACTCCTGCGTTTCCGGACGCGAGGCGGTGGCGATGATGGTCAGATCGGTGAGCGCGCGGGCGATCTGGATGGTGATCGAGCCGACGCCGCCGGCGCCGCCGATGACCAGCAGGGAGGGGGCGGCACCCGGCACGGCATCCTGTACCTTCAGCCGGTCGAACAGCGCTTCGTAAGCGGTGATCGAGGTCAGCGGCAGGGCGGCGGCCGCGGCAAAATCGAGCGTTTTAGGCTTGCGGCCGACGATGCGCTCATCGACGAGATGGAATTCGGCATTGGAGCCGGGGCGGGTGATCGAACCGGCATAGAAGACCTCGTCGCCCGGCTGGAACAGCGTCACATCGGGGCCGACCGCCTTGACGATACCCGCCGCATCCCAGCCGATGACCTTCAGCTCGCCGGAGGGCGGCGCGACATTGGCGCGGATCTTGACGTCGACAGGGTTGACGGAGACGGCCTTGATCTCGACCAGCAGGTCATGCCCCGTGGCCTCGGGAACGGGCAGCTCGACATCGACGAGCGAGGTTTCTGCCGCGATCGGCTGTGGGGTCTTGTAGGCGACGGCGCGCATGGGAAACTCCTGTGTTTGTTGCACAGTGGCTAGATGCGTCTTATGCTCTGTTAACGCAAGAATGCACAAATTCTGTACGTAGTACCCAAAAGGATACCGTCAAATGTCTCTGCCCCGCGCCAAGCTGACGAAGAACTTCCCCGGCTGCCCGGTGGAGGCGACGCTGAGCTTTCTCGATGGCAAGTGGAAAGGCGTGATCCTGTTCCATCTGATGGATGGCACGCTGCGCTTCAACGAGCTGCGCCGCAAGCTTCCGGCGGTGACGCAGCGCATGCTGACCAAGCAGCTGCGCGAGCTTGAGGATTGCGGCCTGATCTCGCGAAAGGTCTATCCGGTCGTGCCGCCGCGCGTCGAATATAAGATGACGCCGCTCGGTGAGACGCTGAAGCCGGTCATCCGGGCGCTGGCTGCCTGGGGCGACGAACATGTGTTCTGCCGCCCCGATGGCATGGAATTGCGCGAAGCTTCAGGCGCTCCGGCTGCGGCGCTCCAGGCGTAGCGACGCCGCGAAGACGAAGATACCGAGGAACGACAGGAAAGCGCCGACATAACCGGTCGAGGCGTAGCCGTAGCCCCAGGCGATGACGAGGCCGCCGAGCCAGGCGCCGAGCGCGTTGGCGATATTGAAGGCCGAGTGATTGGAAGCGGCCGCCAGCGTCTGCGCATCGGCGGCGACATCCATCAGGCGGGTCTGCAGGGCAGGGCCTGCCGCAAAGCCGCAGCCCGTCAGGAACACGCAGGCGGCGAGCATGACCGGATTGGCGGCCGTCAGCGAGAAGCAGCTGAGCACGACGATGTTGAAGATCAGCGATCCGCCGATCGTGCCCATCAGCGACTTGTCGGCGAGCCAGGAGCCGAGCACGTTGCCGACATTCATGCCGATGCCGAACAGCACCATCATCACCGCCACCATGCTGGCCGGCAGCATCGCCACCTTCATCGTCGTATCGGCGATATAGCTGAACATGGCGAACATGCCGCCGTAGCCGACCGCGGCGATGGCAAGCGTCAGCAGCACCTGCGGGCGCTTGAAGGCGCCGAGTTCGCGCATGAAGCTTGCACCTTCCTCCACCTGATCGCGCGGCACGTAGGTCCAGATCAGCGCCACGGTCACGAGGCCGATGACGCCGACGGTGGTGAAGGCGATGCGCCAGTCGAGCGACTGGCCGAAGAATGTGGCAAGCGGGGTGCCGAGCAGCGTGGCGATCGTCAGGCCGAGCATGACGCGGCCGACGGCGCGCGCCCGCTTGTGAACCGGCACCATCGACGCGGCAACGATCGCCGCCACGCCGAAATACGCACCATGCGGCAGGCCGGTGATGAAGCGCAGCAGCGTGAAGCTCTCGAAGGTCGGCGCCATGGCGCTCAGGATATTGCCGATGGCGAAGATGCCCATCAGCAGCAGAAGCAGTGAGCGCCGCGCCATCTTCGCCGCAAGCACGGCAATCACCGGCGCGCCGATGACGACGCCGAGCGCATAGGCGCTGATCACATAACCCGCCTGCGGGGTGGTCACCGAGAAGGTGCCTGCCACATTCGGCAGCAGGCCCATGATCGCGAATTCACCCGTGCCGATGCCGAAGCCGCCGCAGGCAAGCGCCAGCTGCACCAGCGCCACCGCCATCGGCGAAGGCGCCTCCGCAACCGGTGCATCGAGGGAATCGTCTACGGCGATCTGGCTCACGGGAGCTCCTTGGGCATGTATCAAAAAGCGGTTCACCGGAAGCGTTCGGCTCCAGTGTCGGCCTGTCTATGGCGGGAAGGGAGGTACGTGCCTCCATTTTGCATTCTATCCCTGATTGGCGGCAGAGCGTCGAGTGCATTTTTTGCAGTGCAGCGTCCTGTTATCGGCATACGTCCATTGCATTATTAGCA
This sequence comes from Rhizobium sp. 21-4511-3d, assembly GCF_053522545.1. Taxonomy (NCBI): domain Bacteria; kingdom Pseudomonadati; phylum Pseudomonadota; class Alphaproteobacteria; order Hyphomicrobiales; family Rhizobiaceae; genus Rhizobium; species Rhizobium sp. 21-4511-3d. The sequence continues at coordinate 372,439 of NZ_JBNWCF010000001.1, forward strand.
TTTGCCAAGGCTTGCGGCCGCACTGCGCAAAATAGCTGCGCGCTTGAAATCGCCCATCGCAAAACCATCTCTAGCTGTGATTTGCAATTCGCCGTGGGGGCATGGACACCGCATGAAGCTTGTCGGTTTTTTTAACAAGGATGGCGGCACGTTCCGCACCACGGATATGGAAGCCTATGAGCGGCAGGCCGAGGCAACATTCCGCGAGGCTGGCCACGATTTCGAAGCCATCGTCTTTCCCGGCAAGGAGATCGTTCCGGCCATGGAACGCGCCGCCCGCCGCGACGATATCGACGGCATCGTTGCCGGTGGCGGCGACGGCACGATTTCGGCGGCTGCCTCGATCGCCTGGAAGAACGGCGTGGCGCTCGGCGTCATTCCTGCCGGCACGATGAACCTTTTCGCCCGCTCGCTGAAAGTGCCGCTCGATATCTGGCAGGCGCTGGATACGCTGGCCTTCGGCGAGGTCGATCATGTCGATATCGCCAGCGCCAACGGCCGCCCCTTCATCCACCAGTTCTCCGCTGGCCTTCACGCCCGCATGGTGCGCTACCGCAATTCCTACAGCTTCCGCTCCCGCCTCGGAAAGATGCGCGCCAGCACCCGCGCCGCCTTCGGCGTGGTGATGAACCCGCCGGAATTCGAGGTCGAGTTCGAGGCGCTGGGCGTCAGCGAACGCCGCCGTGTCTCGGCAGTTTCGGTCTCCAACAATCCCTTCGGCGAAAACGCGCTGCTCTATGCCGACAATCTGCGCAGCGGCGAGCTCGGCTTCTATACTGCGAAACCGCTGCGGCCGATGGGCGTCGCGAGGCTCGCCTTCGATATGCTGCGCGGCAAGGTCCGCGACAACGCTGATGTCATGGTCATGCATCCCGCCGAAGTGCATCTGCATTTCCCGAAGATGCGCGCCAAGTCCAATTGCGTCATGGATGGCGAATTGCTGCCGCTGGAGCGCGACATCCGCCTGCAGCTCCACCCGGAAGAACTCAAGGTTCTCGTCCGGCAGGGGCTCGCCGCGCAGAACGACGAGACGGAACGCCGGGAGCCTGCCGCCTAGATCCGCGGCAGATAGGTGCGGTAATCGAAATCCGATACCGTACGCAAATAGGCCAGCGCTTCCTTGTATTTCGTATCGCCGTAGAGCTTCTGATAGCGCTCGCCGAACACATCCTTGACAAAAGGCGATGCCCGGAAGGCATCCACCGCCGTCAGGAAGTCATGCGTCAGCCGCTCGGTATTCTCAGGCACATGCGAGGGCGTCGTCTCTTCGCCCGGATCAAGCTCGCCGTCGAGACCGAGCAGCATGCCGCCGAGGATCGCCGCAAGCAGCAGATAGGGATTGGCGTCGGCGCCGGCGACGCGATGCTCGATGCGGGCTGCCGGGCCGTTCATGTCCGGGATGCGAATCGCCGTGCCGCGATGGCCATAGCCCCAGGTGAGATCAACAGGCGCAAACGAGCCCGGCTGGAAGCGCCGGTAGGAATTGGCGAAGGGCGCAAAGACCAGCTGCGCCTCGCGCATCGATTTCAGCATGCCCGCGGTGACTGACTTCAGCAACTTCGGCTCGCCGCCCTTGGCGTCCAGAATGTTGCGGCCATCCTTGTCGATGATGCTGGCGTGAACATGCAGGCCGGAACCGGCATGGTCGGAATAGGGCTTGGCCATGCAGGTGGATTTCAGGCCTTGCCGCTTCGCCGCCTGCTCGGCCACGCGCTTCAGATAGATGCAGTCGTCTGCGGCCGCCAGCGCATCCGGCCGGTGCAGCAGGTTGATCTCGAACTGGCCCGGGCCGAATTCCGCCGTCGTCGCGTCGGCAGGCAGTTCCATCGCGCTCGCATAGCCGCGCACGGTCCTGAGATAGTCGTCGAGCGCATCCGTTGCGCTCATGTCGTAGAGCTGGTAGCCGTTCGGCTCGCCGCGATAGGTCAGCTTCTTCGGCGGGGAGGGGCGGCCGGTCTCAAGCCAGTCCTGTTCCACCACGTAGAATTCCAGCTCGGTGGCGACGACGGGCGTCAATCCGCGCTCGTCATAGCGCTTCAGCACCGAAGCGAGGATGGCGCGCGGATCCATGAAGCTCGGGCTGCCGTCGAATTCATGCATCGTCGCCAGCACCTGCATCGAGCCCTCGGGCGCCCAGGGCAGCGGCGCCAGACTGCGCTGGTCGGGGATGCAAAGGCCGTCGGGATCGCCGATCGTCAGCGACAGGCCGGTAATGTCGTCATTGTCGTCGCCCCAGATATCCAGCGACTGCGTCGAGGAGGGCAGGCGCACCTCGCCAGCCCAGACCTTCTTCTGTGCATCGAGCGGAATGCGCTTGCCGCGCAGGTCGCCGTTCATGCCGACAAGCATGATTTCGATCCAGGGCTCGTCAGTTGCAGCTTTGCCGTGCATCTTGTCAGCCGTCATGATCTTGAAAATCCCCTCTGAGCAGGCCAAGGTCGTAACCCATTGGGAAGATCCTTTCAATCTCTGCAGGTGTTTCGCAAATCATGTCCGATACTTACCAGCGCTCAAATCTCGCCGCCCTCGACGCCGCCCATCATCTTCACCCCTTCTCGGACATGAAAAAGCTCAACGCCGACGGTACGCGCATCATCGAGCGCGGCGAAGGTGTCCATATCTGGGATAATCAAGGCAAGAAATATCTGGATGGTTTCGCCGGCCTCTGGTGCGTCAATGTCGGCTACGGCCGCAAGGAAATCACCGATGCGGTCGCCCGGCAGATGAACGAGCTGCCCTACTACAACACCTTCTTCGGCACCACGAGCACGCCGACGACGCTGCTCGCCGAAAAGGTCACCGCCCATGCCGGAGAGCGCTTCAACCACGTCTTTTTCACCGGCTCCGGCTCGGAGGCCAACGACACCTGGTTCCGCATGGCCCGTGTCTACTGGAGTGCCATCGGCCAGCCGTCCAAGAAGATCGTCATCGCCCGCAAGAATGGTTACCACGGCTCGACGGTCGCCGGCGCCAGCCTCGGCGGCATGAAATACATGCACGAGCAGGGCGACCTGCCGATCCCGGGTATCGTCCATATCGGCCAGCCCTATTGGTACGGCGAAGGCGGCGATCTCTCGCCGGCCGAATTCGGCCTCAAGGTGGCGCGCGAGCTGGAAGCGAAGATCGACGAGCTCGGCGAGGAGAATGTCGCAGCCTTCGTTGCCGAACCGATCCAGGGGGCGGCCGGCGTCACCGTGCCCCCGGAAACCTACTGGCCGGAGATCGCCCGCATCTGCAAGGCGCGCAACATTCTGCTGGTCACCGACGAAGTGATCTGCGGTTTCGGCCGCCTCGGCGAATGGTTCGGCCATCAATATTACGGCGTCGAGCCCGACCTCTGCCCGATCGCCAAGGGCCTCTCCTCAGGCTACCTGCCGATCGGCGGCGTGCTGGTGTCCGACCGCGTCGCCAAGGTGCTGATCAACGATGTCGGCGACTTCAACCACGGCTTCACCTATTCCGGCCACCCCGTCTGCGCCGCCGCCGCGCTCGAAAACCTGCGCATCATCGAAGACGAGAAACTGGTCGAGCGCGTCCGCGACGATATCGGCCCCTATTTCGCGAAAGCCTGGGGCGCACTCGCCGATCACGACCTCGTCGGCGAAGCCGCAAGCGTCGGCCTGATGGCGGCCCTGCAGCTCACCGCCGACAAGAAGACCCGCACCCGCTTCGAAAAGCCCGACGCCATCGGCTCGCTGGTGCGCAACCACGCGCTTGCCAACGGCCTGGTACTGCGCGCCACCGCCGACCGCATGCTCGCCTCGCCGCCGCTGATCATCAGCCATGCGGAGGTCGACGAGATGGCGCGGATCACCAAGATCGCGCTGGATGCGGCCTGGAAGGAATTGCGGGGTTAGGGGGCAGGCGGCGCGATCAACGCATAGCCGAACCGGTAGGTCTCGCCCTTGTGGGCATAGAAATAGGGAACGTCGATGGTCGAGATCTCAGGGATGGCACCCGCGAGATCCGGCCTCTGTTTCAGCCATTCCGTGGCCTTCGCCGACAGCCCGCTTTCACCCGCCGTGCCCATTGACCAGACGATCAGCAACGGATGTTCCTTCGATATCGCAATATCCGGCTTGAAGCCCGGATAATCGAGCGACACGACGGTAACGGGGTAGAGATCCTTGCGGAGGTTGCCCGCAAGGAGGCTTCCTTCCGCGACGATTGCTGAGGGATCAGCCTTCTGCCGCAGCGCTTCGGCAGCGCGCAGGAACGGCGTGTTCAGCCGCTCGTAATCACCGTTGAGGCTCGCCATCGCGACCCGGCCGAAGAGGATCGACGGGACGGCGATCATGATGATCGCGACGATCGGCATGAAGCGGCGCAACGCCTGGCCAGCGTCGATCTTCGATGCCTCGATCTTCAGCGCCAGATAGAGCGGCATCACGAAGAACAGCGGTACAAGCCACCGGTCCTTAACCTGCGAGGCGCCGCCGAAGAAGACCAGAATGAGAATGCCGAGCATCGAAAAGAGCATCATGCGTCCGAACAGCCGCGTCCATTCCGAGCTCCCCGAAAAGGCGGAGAGCAACGGCTTGCGGAAGACGATCGCGAAGACCAGCACGGTGACGGCGCAGAAGCCGATGACTGCCAACAGCAGCGAGCCGGTGCCGGTCAGAACCTGCAGAATGTAGCTCGCATGGTCGTTATCCGTCAGCTTCTCCAGGGTGCGAGCCGTGGCGAAGCCGAGATTGTCCTTGAGCCAGAACAGGTGCGGCGTGGCAATCGCAATGGTGACGAGTGCCGTCAGTCCAATGCGCCAGTCGAACACGCGCTTGCGCATCTGCTGATCGAAGAGAACGGCAAGCAGGGCGGAAATCGGCAGAAGCGCAAAATTGTACTTCGAGAGGAAGCCGAGGCCGATGCCGACACCGGTAATAAGATAGGCCAGCGTATCGCCCTTGTGCAGCGCGCGGATGAAGCCGTAGAGGAAGAGGCATCCGGAAAAGAACACGGCGACCGTATGTGTCAGGTCGCGCTGCATCTCGAACGCCACCTGCGGCAAGGTAATAAGCCCGAGCGTCGCCATAACCGCGAGGGCATCGTTCCGCAGCAATCGGCGCGCCGTCAGGCCATAAAGCAGATAGGAAATGAAGAGCAGCGTATTCTTCGCCGCCGCAAGCGCCAGCACGGAGACGCCGCTGAACGAGAAGATGGCATATTGCAGCCAGTTGTAGAACGGCGGCTGCGGCCCGTATCCAGCGGCCAACCATTGTGACCGAAAGGACTGCTCCGCTTCGTCGAGGCCGAGCGTTGGCGGCATGGCGATGCGGACGATAACCTGCAGCACGAAATAGAAAGCCAGCAAGCCGAAGACCCAGCCGATCCCGCTTTTGCCGGCCTTGTTATCAGTGCTTTCCATTTTATTTGCGCCCAACCCAAGCGTAACCAAAGGCGAAAGTGTCGCCGCTCTTGCCGAAATAATAGGGAAGCGCGAGCGTGCCGATGCCCGTCACCTCGCCATTGTTATCCGTGATCCAGGTCGAAAACTCTGGCGGCATCGGCGCCTCTTTGCCCTCAGGTCCGCGCCAGATGAAGAGCAGCGGACCCTTCGTCAGCAGATCGTTCGGCAGGCCGGGATCAGGGAAGCCGGGCATCATGATCGGCGTGTCGGGAAAGACGAGCCTGAGGTTCCCGCCGACGTGGCGGTCGCCTGCGATGATCAGCCCCGGGCGCGGCTGGCCCTCGAGCACGCGGCCAAGACCGGCAAAGGGAATGTTCAGTTTGGTGTAGGAGCCTATATGCTCCCCGGCCACCACACGCACCGTGAGAATAGCGACCACGACCGCCATCAGGATCGGGACGGCGCGCAGGAAGCGGCGCAGCGGCAGGCCGAAATCGGCGCCGGATACTTCCAGCTTGCGGAAAATGTAAAGCGGCAGGATGAGCAGGAACGGGTCGAGCCAGCGTTCGCGGATGTGCGTCGTGCCGGTCACCAGGATCACGCCTACGATTGCGATCAGGCTGATGGCGATCATCCGCTCCATCAGCCGCGTCCAGCGGTCTCCGGCTTTGAGGGCGCGGATGAGGTCACGCCGGAAGGATGCGGCGAAAATCACGATGGTGAGCGCTGAAAACGCGATGAGCGCGACGACGAACGAAAGCAGCCCTTCGCCGGCCGGGAAGATGTCGGTTGCCTCACGGCTATCGACCATCTTGCTGAGCGTCCCCGCCGTTGCCTGGTCGACATTGCCGTAGAGCCACAGCAGATGCGGCATGGCAATCGCGAGCGAGACTGCAAGCGCCGGCAAGATCCGCCAGTCGAAGAGGCGCTGACGCCACTCGCGGTCGGGAATTGCGGCGGCGATCGCGATCAGCGGCATGAGCGCGAAATTGTATTTCGAGATCACGGCAATGCCGGTGGCGATGCCGAGCAGCATATAGCTGCCGAAACTCGGCCTTTCGAGCGTCCGGAAGAAGCCGAACAGGAAAAGCGAGGTAGCGCAGAGCAGGGCAACCGTATGCGTCAGGTCCTGCTGCGGCATGTAGGAGACCTGCGGCAGCGTCAGGAGCGCCAGCATCGAGGCCGCCTGCACGGAGCGGTCCTTCAGGACCTCGCGTCCTGCCAGCCCGTAGAAGACGTAGCAGAGAAACAGCAGGATGTTCTTGGGCACGGTCAGCGCCCAGATCGACGGTCCGACGACCGCGACGATCGCATATTGCAGCCAGTTGTAGAACGGCGCCTGCGGTCCGTACCCGGCGAGCAGATATTGCGAGTAGAAGATCTGCTCTGCCTCGTCGAGCTCCAGCGAATGCGGGAGCGCGACGCGAAGGGCAATGTTCAGCAGAAAGTAGGCGGCAAGCAGAATGAGTGCGTTGCCGATCGATCTGCCGAACGATTGGACCGGGTGGATACCCGGCTGAGCCTTAACTCTGGCTTCCATCGAAGATCTGCCGGACGATGTAGTTCGGCGAGGCGTCGTCGCGGTAGTAGGTGCGGGCGATCATTTCGGCGAGGATGCCGGTGGTGATCAGCTGCACCGAGGACAGCAGGAAGACGACGCCGACCATCAGCATCGGGCGGGTGCCGATGTCATTGCCGAGAATGAACTTGTCGAAGAACAAATAAAGCAGGATCAGCGCCGCGATCGCCCCGAAGCCGAGACCGAGCGAACCGAAGAAGTGGCCCGGGCGCGCCTTGTAGCGCATGAAGAACATCACCGACAGCAGGTCGAGGATCACACGGAAGGTGCGCGAAATGCCGTATTTCGACACACCGTGCTGACGCGCGTGATGCGTCACCGGCACTTCGCCGATGCGCGAGCTCGGCACGACGCCGGCGACCCATGCCGGGATGAAGCGGTGCATTTCGCCCATCAGCTTCACCTGCTTGATGATCGAGGCACGGTAGATTTTCAGGCTGCAGCCGTAATCGTGCAGCTTCACGCCGGTGATGCGGCCGATCAGATAATTGGCGCACCACGAGGGGATCTTGCGCAGCAGCAGGCCATCCTGGCGGTTCTTGCGCCAGCCGACCAGCAGGTCGAGTTCGCGGCGCTCGAGTTCGGAGACCATCGAAGGAATGTCCTTCGGATCGTTCTGCAGGTCGCCGTCCATGGTGGCGATCAGGCGGCCGCGGGCCGTGTCGATACCGGCCTGCATGGCGGCCGTCTGGCCGAAATTGCGCTGCAGCTCGACGATGCGCAGCGTGAGGCCGGCGCGGCCGGCATATTTCTTGGCGTTGACGAGCGTCGCATCGGTGCTGCCGTCATCGACCAGGATCAGCTCCCAGCTGCTCGGATACTGAGCCATTGCCTCGCAAATCCGCTCGACGAGCGGGCCGACGCTTTCTTCTTCGTTGAAGATCGGAACCACGAGCGAAAGCTCAAGCGGCGTTCCGGCATCATTTGCGCTCGAAAGCGACTCTGACATTGTCTGCAACTCTTATTGCTCCTAAAAGGCCGTTCATGGCCAAGCAGGCGGCCGTCGCCGCCCAAAGTCAGGATGCCTACTACATGAACTCTCCGGTTGGCGCTAGCCGACAATCCTGGTTCGCACGCAATCGCATGACGTTGCTCACCGTTGTGATCGTCGCAGCCTATGCACTCTTCATCGAATGGTTTTGGGGCTGGTCCTCCATCCTGGCGCAATGGGCAGCCGTCGGCGTCCTGCCGATCGTCATCGCGCTCGTTCTCCTGACCAGCACCTATTTCCTGCGCACCTGGCGCATCCTGGATTACTTCCCGCGCGAGACATCCGGCCAGTTCCGCACGCTCTTCCGCGTTACCCAGATCCATAACCTGCTCAACATCATGCTGCCCTTCCGCAGCGGCGAGACCAGCTTTCCGCTGCTGATGCGTACCGAGTTCGGCATTCCCCTGGCGCGCGGCACTTCGGCACTTCTCGTCATGCGCCTGCTCGATCTTCATGCATTGCTTGCGGCAGCCGGAATCGGTTTGGCAAGCGAAGCGGGTAACGGCTTGATTGCATGGATCATCTGGGCCGCTTTCCTGGTGCTTCCCGTTGCAGCCTTCATCGTCCGCAAGCCGCTGCTGCGCTTTGGATTCAAGCTGGCGCCGAAGAAGGCGCAGGGCTTTCTGGCCGAGATCGAGAACGGCCTGCCGGTCGATGGCATCGCCTTTGCGCGTGCATGGGCGATGACGGCGGTGAACTGGCTGGTGAAGGTTCTGGTCCTTGCCTGGGCTCTCGGCCTGATGGGCGTGCTTCCGCTGGCCGCGAGCTTCGGCGGCGCGCTTGGCGGCGAGCTCTCATCCGTTCTGCCGGTGCATGCACCGGGCGGCGTCGGCACCTATCCGGCGGGCATCACCGCCGGCGCGGTCGCCTTCGGCGCATTGGGCGGTAAGGAAGCGCTGGCGGCACTGGCGCAGGCGAGCATCAATGCGCATCTGCTGATCATCGTCTCGGCGCTGACAGGGACGGCGATCTCACTGCCTTTCGGCCGCCGCCGTCAGCTCTGAAATCCGCTTCCTCAGGAAGTTTCGCTCCGGCTCCTGCTGGCAGAGCGACAGCGCACGCTCATAGGCCTCGATTGCCTCCGCGATCCGCCCGAGGCGGCGCAGGAAATCGGCGCGCGCCGAATGCGCCAGATGATAGCGCTCGAGATCGCCGGATTGCAGGATGCCGTCGATGATCGCCAGACCCTGTTCGAAACCCTCGGACATGGCGATCGCCACCGCCCGGTTCAGCGCCACGATGGGCGAGGGCTGGGCCGCCGCAAGCAGATCATAATAGCGGGCAATCTGCCGCCAGTTCGTGGCTTCGGGTGTTGCCGCTTTCGAGTGCTCGGCGGCGATCGCCGCCTGCACCGTATAGAGCCCGACCTCTTCGCCAGCCATCGCGCTTTGCAGTAACTGCAGCCCCTCGACGATCTTGCTGCGATCCCATGCGGAGCGGTCCTGCTCGTCGAGCAGCACCAGACGGCCGTCATCGCTCGAGCGCGCCAGCCACCGCGAATCCTGCAGCAGCATCAGCGACAACAGACCGTCGATATCCCTATGCGGCAGCAGCTCGCCGACCAGCCGCGCCAGCCGGATCGCTTCGCCGGTCAAGCCGCTGCGCACGACGGCGCTGCCTGACGAGGCCGAATAGCCCTCGTTGAAGACCAGGTAGATAACGTGCAGCACCCGGTCGAGCCGCTCCGGTAGCTCCGGTTTCTCCGGTACCTCGTAGGGGATCTCCGCCGTACGGATCCGGTTCTTCGCCCGCACGATGCGCTGCGCTACCGTCGGCGCCGGAACGAGGAAGGCATGCGCGATCTCTTCGGTCGTCAGCCCGCAGACTTCGCGCAGCGCCATCGCCACCTGCGCTTCGGCGGGAATGACGGGATGGCAGCAGGTGAAGATCAGCCGCAGCATGTCGTCGGCAATCGCGTCCATGTCGTCTGCCTCCTCTGTTGCGGGATAAAGGCTGTCCTCGATGTCCTGCACGGACGCATCGAAGCGCGCCCGGCGGCGGATATGGTCGATCGCCCGGAAGCGCCCGGCCGAAACCAGCCAGGACACCGGATTGCCGGGAATGCCGTCGCGTGGCCAGGTTCGTGCCGCCTCGGCAAAAGCGTCGTGCAGCGCTTCCTCCGCCCGGTCGAAATCGCCGAGCAGACGGATCAGCGTCGCCAGAACCCGGCGCGACTGCGAGCGGTAGATTTCCTCGATGACCCGGTCCAAGCGCTACTCCGGCAATGTCAGAAGCCGCACCGGCCGGAGCTCGACCGCTCCGAAGCGCGCCGACGGGATCCGCGCGGCGATCTCTTTTGCCGCCGCATCATCTGCGGCTTCGATGACGTAGAAGCCGGCGAGATGTTCCTTGGTCTCAGCGTAGGGGCCGTCGGTCGCCTGCAGCTGGTTGTCGCGCACCCGCAGCACCGTCGCCGTCTCCGGCGGCTGCAGCGCATCGGCATGGATCATCGTCCCGTCGGCACGTAGCTCCTCGTCGAAACGGAAATGCGCGGCGACCAGCTGATGCCCTTCGGCCCGTGTCAGCGTTCCGTCGCGGTCGGCGGAATTGTAGATGAGGCAGAGATAGCGCATCGGCTCACACCCCATCTTCGATCGAATAGGCAGGGCGCACCTCGATCGAGGCATATTCGACGATCGGGAAGGCCGAGGCGATCTCGGTCGCTTGGCTGATGTCCCGGGCCTCGATCAGCACGAAGCCGCCGAGATGTTCCTTGATTTCCGCAAACGGCCCGTCCGTAGCCTTGAGTTTTCCGTTCGTCACGCGAACGGTCACCGCGCTCTCCGGCTCGCGCAGCGCCAGCGCCGTCAGCAGATGGCCGCTGTCGCGCCAGTGGTTGTCGCTGAGGATGCATTGCTCCGTCAGCCTGTCCCATTCGGCCTGGGTCACCTGCTTGCTCTTTTCGGTATCGAACCAGATCTGGCAGAGGAATTTCATCGCGCGGCCTCCTGCAGCTTGCTCTTGAAGTCATGGACCGGGCGGACTTCGATCAAGCCGTATTTCGCCAGCGGAATGCCGGCCGCGACCCGGATCGCATCGTTGAGATCCTTGGCTTCGATCAGGATGAAGCCGCCGAGCTGTTCCTTGGTCTCGGCGAAAGGGCCGTCGGTCATCGCCATCTCGCCGTTGCGCACCTTCACGGTCACCGCCGCGCTCGGCGCCTGCAGCGCCTCGGCATGGATCATATGGCCGCTGACCTCCAGGTCGAGATCGTATCCGGCCGAATCCCGGTCGAGCGTCCTTTTCTCCTCGTCACTCATCCGTTCGAGCGCCGATGGCTCGAACCATACCTGGCATAGATATCGCATTGCGGCTTTCCTCCTGGCTGCCTCTCACAGCCCTTGGACGAAGAGACTAAGCGGAAATCGACAGGCACGGGAAAAATCTTTGTTGGGCTTTCTCTGTCGAAAGCGCCAACGTGCAAACGACCATGATCGTCGAAACCATTGGAGTCACGATCATGGGAATTCTGGAGATTGGAATTGCAAGCTGGGCAGCGCGCAAAAGACAGCCGGTCAGCGCCGACGAATATTATCAGATGCAGGGCTTCGATCTGCGCGGCCTGCTCGTGCGCCTGATGTTTGCTGTCGCGGTCTTCGCGGCCGTCATCTCCGGGCTCGAACTGTCGAGCCCCGCAGACAGCGGTCCGCAGGTGATTGCGGACCGCGATGTCAGGTAGCTCTACTGGAAGGCCGTTTCGAAGAAGCTGCGCAGCTTGCGGGAATGCAGCGCCTCTGGCGGCATGGCGGCCAGCTTCTGGATGGCGCGGATGCCGATCTGCAGATGCTGGTTCACCTGCGTCCGGTAGAAGGCTGTCGCCATGCCCGGCAGCTTCAGTTCGCCATGCAGCGGCTTGTCGGAAACGCAGAGCAGCGTGCCGTACGGAACGCGGAAGCGGAAGCCGTTGGCGGCGATCGTCGCCGATTCCATGTCGAGCGCGATGGCGCGGGCCTGCGACAGGCGCTTCACCGGGCCCGCCTGATCGCGCAGTTCCCAGTTGCGGTTGTCGATCGTGCCGACGGTGCCGGTGCGCATGATGCGCTTCAGCTCGAAGCCTTCGTAGCCGGTGATCTCGGCAACGGCCGCTTCCAGCGCCACCTGCACTTCGGCGAGCGCCGGGATCGGCACCCAGACGGGCAGGTCGTCGTCGAGCACGTGGTCCTCGCGCATATAGGCATGCGCCAGCACATAGTCGCCGAGGCGCTGGCTGTTGCGCAGACCGGCGCAGTGGCCGAGCATCAGCCAGGCATGCGGGCGCAGCACCGCGACGTGGTCGGTGATCGTCTTGGCGTTGGAGGGGCCGACGCCGATATTGATCATGGTGATCCCGGCATGGCCCTTCTTCTTCAGGTGATAGGCCGGCATCTGCGGCAGGCGGCCGGGCGTTGCATCGCCTTCGGGCGTGCTCGAACCGGCATGAGTAATGATGTTGCCGGGCTCGACGAAGGCCGTATAGCCATCGCCGCCATCGGCCATCAGCTTGCGGGCCCAGGTGCAGAACTCGTCGATATAGAACTGGTAGTTCGTAAACAGCACGAAATTCTGGAAATGCTGCGCGCCTGTTGCCGTGTAATGGGCGAGGCGGGCGAGCGAATAGTCGATGCGCTGCGCCGTGAAGGGCGCAAGCGGCGAGGGCTCGCCGGGCGGCGGGATATATTCGCCATTGGCGATCTCGTCGTCGGTCGTGTTCAGATCCGGCGTATCGAAGAGATCGCGCATCGGAATATCCATGAAGGCCGATGCGGAGGCCTCGACATGGGCGCCTTCGCCGAAGGCGAAATGCAGCGGGATCGGCGTCGAGGATTCGGAGACGACGACGGGAACGTTGTGGCTCTTCATCAGAAGCGCCAGCTGCTCTTTCAGGTAATGGCGAAACAGCTTCGGACGCGTCACGGTCGTCGTGTAGACGCCGGGCGAGGTCACATGGCCGTAGGAAAGACGGCTGTCGATATGGCCGAAGCTCGTCGTCTCGATGCTGACCTGCGGATAGAAGGCCCGGTGCCGCGCGGTGATCGGCGCGCCCTTGGCGATCGCCGTGAAGCTATCGATCAGGAAGGCCGTGTTCCGGTCGTAAAGCTCTGTCAGCGCGTCGACGGCCTTTGCCGGGTCGTCGAAGCTTTGCGGTTCAAAGGCTGGCGGAGAGGAAATATCGAGGGGTGCTAATGGAGAGATTCGTTTGCTCATGGCGCATTATAGGTTGCCATATGCAACACGCAAGCGACGGCGGGCGGGCTCGCCCGCGGTACCTACTTGTGCTCGCCCGAGCAGAAGGGGCTGGAGGATTCCAGGCAGGTATAATTGGCGCCGAAATGCGACTGCGCGCCACCGCCGCCGCCATGCACGACCGCCGCCGAAAAGCTGATCGCAAACAGCGCCGCAAACAGCGTGATGATGGTGAAACGTCTTGCCAAAATTTGCACGTCCATATTCCCTAACCCATAAGCCCCTTCATCCTTGCCTCCCTTCTGACACAGGGCGGCTGAACCAGTGCTGAGATGCCGGTTCATATGGCGTTCAGGAATATTGACGGTTTTTTGGGGGGGGAGATGTAAGGGGACGGAGCCAACGCGCTCCCTCATTCCTGTGCTTATCAAAGGAATGAGAGAGGAGACCTGGTGCCCGCGGCCCCCTCATCCGGCCCGTTGGGCCACCTTCTCCCCGCTGGGGAGAAGGGAAAGTCGAGGATGCCGCTCGCGCCAACTTCCCCTCTCCCCCGCGGGGAGAGGGTAGGGTGAGGGGGGCTCCGGCTTCGACGGGCCGTTCTAACTCCTGATCCAGAAGCGACCAGGAGAATAGCCCTTACAGCCGCGTCCAGGTCTGCGACTTGCAGAGAACCTTCAGCACGCAGCCCTTCATCTTCAGCGAGCTGCCGGAAACAGTGCCGGAGCCGCTATAGGTCTTGTCGTTGGCGGGGTCGGTGATTTCGCCGGTATAGGTGCCGCCGGTGCCGGATAGCGTGCCGATCTTCTTGCCGGCGAACTTGCCGGTCTTCAGCGTCACACAGAAGCCGCCGCTGCAGGGTGCGATCTCTGCCGTATCGCCGGCGACCGTCTTCCAGTTGCCGACGATCACCTCGTCGGCATGCGCGAGCCCTGCCGAAAGTGCCACTGCGCCTGCGAGAATAAGTGTGCGGATCATCCATTCCTCCCTGATGTCCAAAACGCCGGCGGAAAATAACTGACGCGAACGTAAAGGTAAATAAGACTGAGCCGCAAAAGCCCGGTTTTCCGGGGTTGCCGGCAGCTAATATTTCCGGTTTCCCGATTTGCCAGCTCGTTTCGTGGTGAACGAAGCGTTGATTTCGAAATCTGAATCTTTCGTAAAATTGTCTTGAAACTCCTTAATTTGCAGGCTTCGCGATGTTTAACAAAAACCCAAGTTTACCAAGCATTTGGACTTTGTTTGTCTCAAATTAATCATGCATTTTAGGCGTTTTTTGAAAGGCCTGGAGCATAGTGGAGCCATCAAACGAGCGGGGCAAACCCGCCGCACCGAAGGGACCGAAAGCTGCGATAGACGGCACGGCCCGGAAGGTAAAACAGGGCAAGTCGACAACAGGCTAAACAGGGATAAAACCGATGGCACGCTTTGAAATGCACAATGCTGAAATGGCCACCATGGGTGGCGACAAGAACGCCGACGTCTTCTGCGAAATGGGTCTGATGTATGCAACCGGCCGCGGCTGCGATGTCGATCTGGTCGCCGCGCACAAGTGGCTGAACATCGCCGCCATCAAGGGCAGCGACCGTGCCGCCGAACTGCGCGCCGATGTCGCCGCTTCGATGAACAAGATGCAGATCGTCGAGGCGCTCCGCGCGGCTCGCGAGTGGATGACCATCCACTAAGCTGCATCGAAAAATCAGACAAGAATAACAACCTCAAAAAGAGGGGGCTGGCGGGGCACTTTGGACGGGGCCGCAGCCAGGAGAACGAAACCGCGACCGGCAGAAACAAGGCCGGCGCGGTTTTTTCGTTTAGAGCGTGCGCAGCACCTGCGGCAGCGATTGCTCGAACAGCGCCATATCGGCTTCCGGCCCGACGCTGACGCGGATGCAGCGGTTGAGCGGCGCCACCCCCGGCATGCGGATGAAGACGCCATGCTGCATCAGCCCGTCGACGATCGCCCGCGCATGGGTGCCGTCGCGCCCGGCATCGATTGCCACGAAATTGGTGGCCGAGGGCAGCGGCGACAGCTGGTTTGCCCGGGCAATGTCCGAGATGCGTTCGCGCGCCGCCTGGATCTTGCCGACGACTTCGGCGAGATAGGCCTGGTCCTTCAGCGCGGCGAGAGCGCCGGCCGTCGCCAGCCGGTTCATGCCGAAATGGTTGCGGATCTTGTCGAAGGCTTGCGCCGTGCCCGGCGTCGAGATCACGTAGCCGACACGGGCGCCGGCCAGACCATAGGCCTTCGAGAAGGTGCGGGTGCGCACGACATTCGGCAGGTCGATCAGCGAAGAAATCGAGGGAAGTGAGCTTGCCGGTCCGGTCTCGCTATAGGCCTCGTCGAGAACCATCAGGCAGGTCTCGGGCAAGGCGCGTGCGAAAGCGACGATCTTGTCGGCATCCCACCAGCTGCCCATCGGATTATCAGGGTTGGCGAAATAGACGAGCGGCGCATTCTCGCGCTTCACCGCGTCGAGCAGCCCGTCGAGATCTTCCCGGTCGTTGACATAGGGAACGGTGACGAGGCGGCCGCCGAAACCGGCGACATGGAAATTGAAGGTCGGATAGCCGCCGAGCGAGGTGACGACGGGCATGCCAGGCTCGATGACGAGGCGGACGATCTGGCCGAGCAGCTCGTCGATGCCGCCGCCGATGGCGATATTCGCCGGGGTGACACCGAGATGGGCGGCCAGTGCCTCGCGCAGCTCGAAATTCTCCGGATCGTTGTATTTCCAGATATCGCCGCCCGCAGCACGCATCGCCTCAAGCACGGAAGGCGCCGGGCCGAAGCCGTTTTCATTGGCGCCGATGCGGGCCGCGACCTTCAGGCCGCGCTGGCGCTCGATGGCCTCTGGGCCGACGAAGGGAACGGTGGAGGGCAGGGCGCTGACCAGCGGCGTGAAGCGCGAAAAGGCGGACATGGAAATGCGGGATCCCGAATAAGACAAAAGCGGCGCCAACAATAAGCGCCGCTCCCTTCATGGCAAGGAAGATTATTCCAGAATCCGGCCTATTGCATCGCCGTGATGCGTCCGCCGCGGCGCGCTTCCATGGCTTCGACATTGCCGGCCATGAAGTCGGCGCGTACCACGCGGCGCAGCACTTCCGGATCGAGAACGTTGATGAAGCGGACGCCGATGCGCTCCTTGTTGCGATAGACCTCGGCGCAGCCGATGCGATAGGCGAGGCCGAGAATGTTGAGGTAATAGTGCTTGGGAAGACCGGCGGTCGACGAGACCAGGAAGGTGGCGCCGCCGCGCGAGATATCGAGGATCTCCGCACTTCTGAGCGACATGCCGGTGAGACAGGGGCGCACGGCGATGATCCGCGCCGGGCGGTTCACCTGAAACTGCTCCCAGCGCTGGTCGTAGACCTCAGATTTCACAGTCGCAAGATGCGTTGCCCGATCCATGGACATCGTGCAGTCCTCCGTCTGGGCCAAGCTCATCCCGGCCCGTTATGGCAGAGCCTCACACGAATGTTTTGCGCATTCGTCAAAGACATCAAGACAATTTTAGTGATTATGAATTTTGTGCTTACGTGGCACAGCCTGTGCCGCGGCGGGATGGCGATCAGCCGAAGGCGCGCGCCGCCGCATAGCCGCCGGCAGCCGTTGCCGCCGTCACGAAGGTGCCCCAGGCCATATCCACGAAGCTCATCGTCACCGGCCAGTTCTTCAGCGTCGAAAGATTGGTGATGTCATAGGTGCCATAGGCGGCCAGTCCCAGAATGGCACCATAGGCAAGCGCGGTGCCGAGCGAGGCGGCATTGACCGCCGGAAGCACGGCGAGCACGACGACGGCGACGGCAAAGAACAGATAGAAGAGCGCGGCAATGCCGAAGGCCGGCTGTGGCAGCATCAGTTCGCCCAGCTGGTCGCGATAGAAGGTGCGGGCGACGAGGCCGAGCCAGATCGCATCGAGCACCAGCAGCGTGGCGAACGAACCGGCATAGGCGACGAGGGCGGTCTTCATGGCGTCTCTCCTTTTGCTGGTCTCTACGCGCGGCTCACAAATTGGATTGCCTGCGTGAATCGATTTATGCGCCCGGCGCGCGAACTCTTTCAATTCCTGCACGTTTTGCCCTAGTCGATGAAGCGCTTTGCCGCTTCAGCAAACAATCAAGAGGAAAGACAAATGGCCGACATCAGAGTGCCTTGGGAATCTTGGGTTGTGGTCTGCGATGGCGCCAAGGCGCTGTTCATGCAGAATGCCGGCGACGCGCAGATCATGAATCTGCAGGTGCAGGAAACCCTGACGCAACCGAGCGCACCGACCCGCGAACTCGGCACCGACAAGCCGGGCCGCTCCTATGCGCCCGACGGACTGAGCGGCAGTGCGATCGAGCAGACCGACTGGCAGGCACAGGCCGAAGCCGAGTTCCTGAAGCAGGTTGCCGCCAAGATGGACGATCTTGTGCACCGGAAGGATGCCCGCCGCATCGTCCTCGTCGCCCCGCCGCGTGCGCTGGGCACGCTGCGCCCGGTCTTGAGCGCCGACGCACAGGCCGCGATCTCCGCCGAGGTCGCCAAGGACTACACCAACCTGCCGGTCGACCAGATCGAGCGGCATCTGGCAGCCTGACCGGATATCTCCAGGCCATGTAATATGCGGGCAGCCGGGGCTGCCCGTATTTCGTTTAGGGGAAGTTAGACGCCGGTCTCGAAGCTCAGGCGCAGGACATGGTGCAGAAATTCCGCGTTGATCAGCATGTTGAAGCTGATCGTCACCAGGTCGCCCTCGCGCTTGACGACGGTCGAGCCGATCTCGTCGTGGATGCCGAGGATTTCTAGGAAGAAGTGGTTGGGCATCTCCACCGAAGGGCTGACTTCCAGCACCGCGCCGCCGAGATTGATCGTGCGGATCAGGCAGCGCACCTGCGTGCCGGTGCTGAGATGGTGGCCGACGAAGATGATCTTGCCGGGCCGGTCCAGAGTGAAGTCTCGGTAGGATTGCTCCTGGTTGCCGTCATTGAGGTGCATCTGAAAGGCCACGTCAGCCTCCGCTGGTTGTATGATTGAAATGTAACACGCGAATGCTGATAAGTTCTGAAAAGCATTGGTAAATTTTGAGCCTTATGCGTGGCTGGCGGCAAAAAGCGCTTTGTTTCCGGTGGTTATGCCCCGCCGCGCGTGGTCATTATGGGGCATTCTTGACAGGAAAGCCGCTTTCCCACATACAGAAGGCGGTTCGAGGCACCGGCCGCTCGCGGATGAAAGTCCATGGTGAAGCCTCGTTTTGATAGTCACGGCCATCCGGTGCATGCTGACTGACGGCAATGCGAGCTCCCATTCACAGTCGATAATGGCATGCCTTCCGAAAGGCTGAACCTGTGACGACGACCTATCCATCCATCGACGAGCTGAAGGCTCAGGCAAAGCGCCTGCGCCAGGCCATGGAAGCCCGCGGCAGCGCGCTCTCCCATAGCGCCGCGCTCGAACTCATCGCCCAACAATATGGCGCGCGTGACTGGAACACGCTCTCGGCGCTCGCCACCCGCCCGAATGCCGAGCCTATCTCGCTGCTCTCAGTCGGGTCGCAGGTGCGCGGCCGCTATCTGAACCAGCCATTTTCGGGCCGGATCCTGGCGCTGGCGCAGACCAATGGCGGGCTGCACAAGATCACCATCCATTTCGACGAACCCGTCGATGTCGTGACCTTCGAGAGCTTCTCGGCCTTCCGCCAGCGCATCAACGCGCAGGTGGACGGCAACGGCATCTCGCCGCGCAAGACCTCGAACGGTCTGCCGCAGCTCGTCCTCGACATCTGATCATTCATTTCGATAGCCGGACTCCATCGATGAAACCCGTATCCGCAACCAATCCGTTTCTCACCGCGCCATTGCCCAGGGTTTTTGCCCGCACGGCAGCGCCGATCATTCTCATCACCACCATCAACGGCCTGTTTGCCGTGGTGGACGCCTATTTCCTCGGCGCCTATGTCGGCGCCGGGGCACTCTCGGCCGTCACGCTGATCTTCCCCGGCCTGATGATGGTCGTGGCGCTGCAATCGCTCGTCTCCAACGGCATGGCGAGCATTCTCGCCCGCGAGCTCGGCGCCGGTAACCACGATGCCGCATGCCGCACCTTTGCGGCTGCCCATGTCCTGGCAATCGCAGTCGTCCTCATCGTTAACGTCATCTATTGGACGATTGGCTGGCGCATCGTCGGCAATGCTGCGGCGGGCGATATCGCCGTTGCCGAAAACGCCCGCACCTTCATGGGCATCATGGTGGGCGCAGCACCCGTCGCCTTCTTTCTGTCGCTCAATATCGATGCGCTGCGCAGCGAAGGCCGGATCGGCTTCATGACGCTTGTCATGCTGGCGGCATCCGCTCTCAACATCGCCGCCAACTGGTTCTTCATGGCGATCCTGCATTGGGGTGTTGCCGGTTGGGCGCTCGGCTCGGTTCTGGCGCAGGCAATCTGCCTGATTGCGGTGCTCGTCTACCGCTGGCGCAACGCCGCGGCGCTGCGGCCGGCCACTCGCTTCTCGTTCGCGGACTGGAAGCCGATCCTGGCGCTCGGCGCGCCGATGAGCCTCGGCTTCATCGGCATCTCGCTCTGCTCGGCCGCCGTCATCTTCAACCTGTCGATCTGGGGCGAGGGGGATTATGTCGCGACCGTCGGCGCCTATGGCATCATCACCCGCGTCATGACCGTCGCCTACCTGCCGCTGCTCGGCCTCAACATCGCCTTCCAGACGATCGCGGGCAATAACTACGGGGCGGGGCTTAGCGAGCGCGTCGCCCGCAGCCTGCAGATCGCGCTGATTTCGGCACTGGTCTATTGCGCCGGCGTCGAACTGATCGTCGAGCTCTCGGCGACGCGGCTCGGCCACATCTTCGTCGCCGACCCCGTCGTCATCGCCGAAGTGTCCCGCATCCTGCCCTGGACTGTCGGCGCCTATTTCCTGTTCGGCCAGATGATCGTGTTGTCCGGCTATTTCCAGGCGATCGGCGATGCCAGACGTGCCGCGATCTTCGGCCTGTCGCGCGCCTATCTCTTCACCCTGCCGCTGACCTTCCTCCTGCCGCACGCCTTCGGCGAAATGGGCATCTGGATGGTCCCGGTCTTCGCCGAGGCCTGCATGTTTATGCTCGCCTTTGCGGTGCTGGCACGGAATGCGCGGCGGTTGGGGTGGCGGTATGGGCTGTTGCCGGTGTGAAGAGGGAGGTGCCCGAGAGGGCGGTCGGTGAGGTGCTGTAGCACCAACTACACCCCCCTCATCCCTGTGCTTGTCACAGGGATCCAGCCAGCCCAAGTCCTTGGGCTGGTGAGACTCTTTTCGCCGCGCAGACGCGCGTCGGCTGGATTCCTGTGACATCCCGTGGGCGCAGCCCTAAGGGCACAGGAATGAGGGAGGGTGTGGGAGACCTTGTGCCCTCAGTCCTTCTTGCCCGCCGTCGCCGCCGTATCGGCCTCCTTCAGCGCCTTGGCGCATTCCTCGCAACAAACCTCGACGGTGGTGCCGCCGAGCTTGACGCTGATGGCGTCGTGGCCGAGTTCGCAGTCGCAGGCGGCGCATGTGGTCTTCTTCATCTTCCGGTCCTCCGTTGGTGATCCCGTTCGGGACAGGACCATAAGACCACCGGAGGCACCCGCCTCGCTGTCGAATTCTTTAGCGACTTATCGCGGACGAAGCCGTGCCGCACGCTGGAATTCGCCCGGCGTCTGGCCATAGGCCTGGCGGAAGGAGGAGGTGAAGTGGCTGTGGCTGGAGAAGCCAAGATCGAGCCCGAGCGCCGTCAGGTCGTCGTACTTGCCGAGCAGATCGAGCGCCCGGGCGAGCCGCAGCCGCAGCTGATAGCGATAGAGCGGTGTCGCCTCCACCTGCTGGAAGACCTGCGTGAGATAGACGGGCGAGACGCCGACTTCGGTGGCGATTTCCGCCAGTGTCCAGCGCCTTGCGAGATCGGAGGAGAGCACCAGCTTGGCGCGGTCGACGAGCTTCTGCCGCCCGGTGGTCGCGGCTGCCGCATGCGAAGTCCGTTCGCCGAGCGAGCGGCGCACGAGCGTCAGCGCCAGCGTTTCCGCTTCCAGCGTCTCGGCCGCGTTCTGGCGTAACCCATGACGGAGGAGCGCGACGAGCGCCTGCGCCCGCGGATCGATCCGGCGGCGCTGGCGGCGGAAGCCGAAAAGCTCACCCGCCTGGATCTGATCGCGCGGCGCGAGTTCGGCAAGCAGAGCATCGTCGACGGAAAGATCGATGCAGGCATCGCCGCCATCGACGGGGTGGCTGATCTGGTAGCCCTGGCCGGCATTGAAGAACAGCATCTGGTTGGCTTCCGCCACCGTATCGTTGCGCCCGACATGGCGCATGAAGACGCCGCGATAGGGATAGACCAGGCTGGTCTTGTGGGCGCATTCCTCGCCGCTGCGATGACGGCATTCGCCATTGCAGACAACGTCGCGGATGGCGACGGTGTCCGTCTTCAAAAGCAGCGCTGTCGAAAATTGCGGCATCACATCGTCCGGAGATTGGAAAGGCACACTAGCACAGTTCAGTCGCGGCAATAGACGTGTACGTCGCTTTCGGTCTGGTAGCGTGAAAGCCCGATATCCTTCAGCTGCGCGTCGGAGAGTTCCATGACGGCATTGAGGTTGCGCCGCTCCCTGAGCTTGCGCGCCGTCCAGCGATAGAAGGAGAGGAGAGTGGCCAGCAGGCGCGATTGCGCCGTCTGCGGCAGGCGGCCGTCGCGGCCGGAAAAGAGGGTGGTCGAGCCGTGCATGATATTGCTCCATCGGTGTTGTTTCGATGGAGGCAGTCAACCATGTGCACGGCTCGCCCGCTGTCAGATTATTTAGCGATCGAGCGGCAGATTATTTCAGCAGCCACTCGTGTTCCGGCGCATTGTAGAATTTCCAGACGCGCTTCGGGCCGGCCATGACGTTCAGATAGTAGAGGTCGTAGCCATGCGTGGCGGCGCAGGGGTGGTAGCCCTTCGGCACCAGAGTCACGTCGCCGTCTTCGAGCACCATCGCCTCGTCGAGCGACCGGTCGTCGGTATAGACGCGCTGGAAGCCGAAGCCCTGGGGCGGGTTGAGGCGGTGGTAATAGGTCTCTTCCAGGAAGCTCTCGTTCGGCAGATTGTCCTGGTCGTGCTTGTGCGGCGGGTAGGAGGAGGTGTGTCCACCCGGCGTGATCACCTCGACAACCAGCAGCGAATGCGCCGATGCATCGTCTTCCGGCATGATGTTGTTGACGTAGCGGACATTGGTGCCCTTGCCGCGGGTCAGCGCCGGATGCGTGCCCGGCGGGATCGCCTTCGCCTCATAGGTGCCACCGCCGGGGGCCGAGCAGACGGCAAGCTCGAGATCGGTCTCGGCCGTCACCGACCATGCCGATTCCATCGGGATATAGAGGGCGTGTGGCGCACCGTCGAACGGGCTCATACGCTCGCCGAGCGTGCCGAAATCGCGGGTGCCCGACGATGCCTTGCCCTTGCCGCTGACCCAGACGAGGCAGACTTCGCGCTCGCCTGTTTCTCCCGACACGGTCTCGCCGGGTTTCAGCCGGTGCATGTCGAAACCGACATAGGTCCAGCCGGCGCTTTCAGGCGTTACATGCGTGACGCGGCCGCTGGTGCCGGATGGTTTTACCTTGAGGTTTGGCATTGGTGTTTCTCCTCGATGTCTGTCGCGAATTTCCCCTCCCCAACCCCTCCCCACAAGGGGGAGGGGCTAACCCGCTGCACTCTCCCGTTCTGACGGATATGTCTCATCCGCGAGAACGGTTTTGGTGGCGAGGCGCTGCCGCAAGGTAAGTCCCTCCCCCTTGTGGGGAGGGGTTGGGGAGGGGTCTTTCTTTAACTTCAAGCCCCCTTCGGGAAACCTTCCGTCTCGACCGTATAACCGGCCGCCGTCATCACCCGCATCAGTTCGGCATGGCCGATCTCGGCCATCTTCTGCGGCGGTGCCTTGCGCGGATCCTGCTCTGCTTCGACGACGAACCAGCCTTCGTAGCCGTGGTCGGCAAGCCGCTGGACGATGGCGGCGAAATCGAGCGAGCCGTCGCCGGGAACCGTGAAGGCGCCGAGCGCCACCGCGTCGAGGAACGACTGCTTGCTGCGGTCGAGACCGTCGACGACAGCCTGACGGATGTCCTTGACGTGAACGTGGTTGATGCGGGCGTGGTGATTGTTGATGGCGCGCAGCACGTCGCCGCCTGCAAACGCCAGATGCCCGGCATCGAGCAGCAGCGGAATGCCGGCGCCCGAATTTTTCATGAAGGCGTCGAGTTCCGGTTCGGTCTCGACTACGGCCGCCATGTGGTGGTGATAGGAGAGTGGCATGCCCTGATCGGCGCACCATTCGCCGAACTCGGTGACGCGGCGGCCATAGGCCTTCATCTCGTCATCGGAAAGCCGCGGCTTGGTGGCGAGCGGCTTGGAGCGGTCGCCCTGGATCGAGCGGCCGACTTCGCCATAGACGATGCAGGGCGCGTTGACGGCCTTGAACAGCTCGATCATCGGCGCGATGCGATCCTTGTTGGCCGCCAGCTCCTCGTTGACGAGCGTGCCGGAGAACCATCCGCCGCAGAGCGTCACGTCGGCGGCGCGCAGGATCGGCAGCATCTCGCCGGGATTGTTCGGGAAACGGCGGCCCTGTTCCATGCCGGTGAAGCCTGCACTGCGCGACTGGCGCAGGCATTCTTCGAGGGACACGTCGTCGCTGAGCTCAGGAAGATCGTCGTTCCACCATGCGATGGGCGACATGCCGAGTTTGGCCTTCATTGCAAATTCTCCTCGTGGATTGGTGGCCTTGGCCCCCTCATCCGGCTGCCGCCACCTTCTCCCCGAGGGGAGAAGGGACAATGCCGCGCCGCCTCCGTTCCCTTCTCCCCAGCGGGGAGAAGGTGGCCCGAAGGGTCGGATGAGGGGGCCACCAGCTCAAAGTCTCAAAACAAATCAACCAGCCCGCTGCGCCGCACGGGCCTTCAGATAGGCCTCATGCGCCTTGTTGACCTCGCTGCGCGGGCTGACTTCGGGAACTGCGACATCCCACCAGTGGCCGCCGGCTTCCGTGGTGATCAGCGGATCGGTGTCGATGACGAAGACCGAAGTGCGGTCGTTCTTCTTCGAATCGGCGATCGCCTTTTCAAGTTCGGCAATCGAGGACACCTTGACGGCGACGGCGCCCATCGCTTCGGCATGGGCGCGGAAATCGATATCCGGCATGACCTCGTGATAGGAGTCCTTCAGGAGATTGTTGAAGTTGGCGCCACCGGTTGCCATCTGCAGGCGGTTGATGCAGCCGTAGCCGCGGTTGTCCAGCAGCACGATGTTGACCTTCAGGCCCATCATGACGGAGGTCGCGAGCTCCGAATTCAGCATCATGTAGGAGCCGTCGCCGACGAGGACGAAGACCTCCTTTTCGGGATGCGCCAGCTTGGCGCCGAGACCGCCGGCGATCTCGTAGCCCATGCAGGAGAAGCCGTATTCCATGTGATAGCTGCCCGGCGCCGTCGCCGGCCAGAGCTTGTGCATTTCGCCCGGAAGACCGCCCGCGGCGCAAAGGCCGATTGCCTTTTCGAGCTCG
Organism: Rhizobium sp. 21-4511-3d; assembly: GCF_053522545.1. Taxonomy (NCBI): domain Bacteria; kingdom Pseudomonadati; phylum Pseudomonadota; class Alphaproteobacteria; order Hyphomicrobiales; family Rhizobiaceae; genus Rhizobium; species Rhizobium sp. 21-4511-3d. The sequence goes on from NZ_JBNWCF010000001.1 coordinate 397,058, forward strand.
ATCGAGCGCGTCACGGCGCCGATGACCTGCGCGTCGGAGGGGAGCGCTGCATTGGTTGAGGCCATCGCCTTGTTGGCGGCATCCATCCAGATGTTCTTTTCCCTGGTCGCCTTCTCGGCAAGTGCTGCCGGCGCCTTCCAGCCGGAAAGGCCCTTGGACAGCGCCTTCAGGCCTTCGCGGGCATCGGCGACCAGCGGCTGCGCGTCATGCTTGACGGCGTCGTAGGCGGCGATGTTGAGGCCGAGCAGCTTCAGCTTGTCGTTCTTGAACAGCGCCCAGGAGCCGGTGGTGAAATCCTGGCAGCGGGTGCCGACGGCGATGATGAGATCGGTCTCCTCGGCCAGCGCATTGGCGGCAGAGGTGCCGGTCACGCCGACCGAGCCGAGCGCCAGCGGGTGGCGCTCGTCGATCGCCGACTTGCCGGCCTGGGTCAGCAGAACCGGAATGCCATGCGCATCCGCAAAGGCCGCAAGCTCCTTGGTCGCCTGCGAATAAAGCACTCCGCCACCGGCGATGATGACGGGCTTTTCGGCCGTCTTGATCAGTGCGATCGCCGAAGCCAGCTCATCGGCATCCGGCTGCGGTCTGCGGGTAGACCAGACCTTCTCTTCGAACAGGCTTTCCGGATAGTCGAAGGCTTCAGCCTGGACGTCCTGGCAGAGCGACAGCGTCACCGGGCCGCAATCGAGCGGATCGGTCAGCACCTGCATGGCGCGCTTCAGCGCCGAGATGATCTGTTCCGGGCGGGTGATGCGGTCGAAATAGCGCGACACCGGGCGGAAGGCGTCGTTGGCCGAAACCGTGCCGTCGCCGAAATCCTCGATCTGCTGCAGTACCGGATCGGGCGCGCGGTTGGCGAAGACGTCGCCCGGCAGGAAGAGAACGGGAATGCGGTTGACATGCGCCACGCCGGCTGCCGTCACCATGTTCAGTGCGCCGGGGCCGATCGAGGTCGTGCAGGCCATGAAGCGCTGGCGGAAGCTTGCCTTGGAAAAGGCGATCGCGGCATGCGCCATGCCCTGTTCGTTATGGGCGCGATAGGTCGGCAGTTCGCCGCGCACCTGATAGAGCGCTTCGCCCATGCCCGCCACGTTGCCATGGCCGAAGATCGCCCAGACGCCACCGAAGATCGGAACCTTCTTGCCGTCGATGACGGTCATCTGCTTCTTCAGGAAATGCGCAACAGCCTGCGCCATCGTCAAACGGATTGTCTTACCCATCGGGTCCTCCCGAACCTTCGCTCTGTCTCTTCCCCTCCCAGCCCTCATCAGTCGAGAGGGCTGGGAGGGGTCTAATCCTCAAACCTTCAATTCAGCCCGCGCGTCTTCAGCCAGGCTTCCGTCAGCTGGCGGAAACGTCCCGCCATATCCGATATCGCGTCCTCGTCGCTCATCTTGCCGGACAGCCAGCCACGCGCGGCATCGGCAAAGATCGTCCGGCCGACGGCAAAGCCCTTGACCGACGGGGCGGCAAGCGTCGCCTCGAAGCCCTTGAGCAGTTCGTCCGCGGGCGCTTCCAGCCCAAGCAACACGATACCGCGGCACCATGGATCATTTTTGGCGATGACGGCGTCGATCTTCTTCCAGGCAGCGCTCGAAGCCTGCGGCTCAAGCTTCCACCAGTCCGGCTTGATGCCAAGCGCGTAAAGCTCTTCCATTGCCGTCGAGACGGTATCGTCGGTCAGAGGCGCGTTCTTGCTGGCGATGATCTCGACCAGCAGCTCGCGGCCGACCTTGCGCGCGGCCTCGAACAGCGTGCGCAGTTTCTGCTGCTGCTCGGCCTTCAGTTCCGCCGGATCATCCGGGTGATAGAAGCACAGGCACTTGATGCAGTGGTTGAGCGGCCATTCGACCAGCTGCGAGCCGATATCCTGGCTGAATTCGAAGCGCAGCGGCTTCGAGCCCGGCAGTTCGACCGGCCGGCCGATCCAGGAGAAATTCTTGGTCGCGGCATCGAAGAAGGCATCGCGGCCGAAGCGCTCGTCGATCAGCATGCCGTAGCCGCTGCGCTTGTTGGCAACGCGGGCGGCAGCCTCGACGGCCAGCCGCTTGAAGGCGACGATCTGCTTGTAGTCTACGCCGAGTTCGTCGCAGACGCTGGTCAGCTGCGAACGATGATCGATCGCCAGCGCCATCAACAGCGGGATGTCGCCCTTGCGGGTCGACGCCCAGTGAATGTGATTGATCGCCTCGTCCTTGCGCAGCGCACGGTGCTCGCTGCCCTTGGTCAGGAAGAAGTCGAGCTCGGCCCAGGTCGGATATTCGGGCGAGCAGAGCAGGCGGGAGACGGCGAAGGCGCCGCAGGCATTCGCCCAGGTGGCGCACGTCTTCAGCGGCTCGTCCTTCAGCCAGCCGCGCAGGAAGCCGGACATGAACGCATCGCCGGCGCCAAGCACGTTGAACACCTCGATCGGGAAGCCCTGGCCGACAATGCCGTCTTCCAGATTGTCGCTGATCGGGCCGTCATAGACGACGCAGCCCATGGCGCCGCGCTTCAGCACGATGGTCGCCGGCGAGACGCGGCGGATTTCCTTCAGCGCCGCAAGCACGTCATCGGCGCCGGATGCGATCAGGATCTCTTCTTCCGTGCCGACGATCAGATCACAGTCCGGCAGCGTTTCCTTCATCTTCGAGGAGACGCGGTCGGACTTCACATAGCGCTCGAAGCCCTCGGCATGGCCGGCAAGGCCCCAGAGGTTCGGGCGGTAGTCGATATCGAAGATCACCTTGCGGCCGTTCGCCTTGGCGATACGGATCGCCTTGCGCTGTGCCGCCTCGGTATTGGGGCGGGAGAAATGCGTGCCGGAAACAAGAACGGCGCGCGACGACTTGATGAAGTCCTCGTCGACATCGCCTTCATCGAGCGCCATGTCGGCGCAGTCCGAGCGGTAAAAGATCATCGGCGAAACGCCTTCGGCCTCGACCGCCAGAAGCACGAGCGCCGTCAGCCGCTCCTTGTCCGTCGTGATGCCCTTGGTCTCGACGCCTTCGCGCGCCGACTGCTCGATGATGAAGCGGCCCATCTGCTCGTTGCCGACGCGGGTGATGAGGGCGGACTTCAAGCCGAGTCGCGCCGTGCCGATCGCGATATTCGCCGGGCAGCCGCCGACGGACTTCGCGAAAGAGCCGATATCCTCAAGCCGCGTGCCGATCTGCTGGCCGTAAAGATCGACGGACGAGCGGCCGATGGTGATCACATCGAGAGCTGCCTCGGGCTGCGAACCCGGATTCGATTGTACCATAGTATCCTCCCGCTCATTTTTGTGCGGCGTCCAGCGCCTGCGAATTGGCAATAATGAAACAACGGTTCCGTCTTGTTGTCAATTCGGAATGTTTATTCCATTTTGCTTTTCGCAGGCTTTTGGCTCTGCGTTTTGCGCCGTCGCTCCGCGATAGCGACCGGAAGCGCCATCGTCAGCGCCATCGAGGCCGAGAGCGACCGGAAACCGGCGAAATCGGCCTCGGCAACCTCGAACCAGCAGGTGGCGCGCGATGCGAGCGGCGAAAAAGCCGAATCGGTGATCGCGATGACAGGCACGCCACGATCCGCAAGCTCCTCCGCTTGCGAAAGGCTGTCTGCTGCATAGGGCGAGAAGCTGGCAGCGATCGCTGCATCCTTCGGCGTGGCGAACTGCACCATTTCCAGATCGACGCCATTCGGCGAAGCGACGATCTGATGCCGGATGCCGAGCTTCGAGAAGGCATAGGTCATATGCGCCGTCAGCGGATAGGAGCGGCGCTTGGCGATCAGATAGATCGTCTCGGCAGCCGCGAGAATATCGACTGCCTTCGTGAAGGTGTCGCTCTGCACCGTCGAGGCCATGCGGGCGATCGACTGGCTGGCTGCGCCAATGAACCCTGCCAGCAGATTGGCATCGTCATCATCGCCGCCGGATTGCTCCAGCGTCACCAGCCGCTCTTCATAGCTCAGCGTACGGTCGCGCAGGCGCTCGCGGAAAATGCTCTGCAGATCCGAAAAGCCCTCGTAGCCGAGATGATGCGCCAGGCGCACGAGCGTCGACGGCTGCACTTCCGAGGCGGCGGCAATGCTTGCCGTCGTGCCGAAGGCGATTTCATCGGGATTGCTGAGCGCGAAGGCCGCGACCTGCGCTAGGCGCTTCGGCATGCTTGCCTTGCGTTCGATGATGGTGCTGCGCAGGCTTTCGAAATCGCGGGGCACGCGCGTCAGCGTTTTTGCGTCTTCATCCATGCGAACAACCCAAGAAATGAAACATATATTCCATAATCGGCACCATAAATGATTTCTCCCGTCGATCCTAATTGTTTTTAATATGCTGAATTTTCAGTATTTTAGACATTGAAGCGGGTCGAATGCCGCAAATGTCGCAACATTAGCACCTTGTCAAAATGGTCTAAATATTCCAAAAATCGCCTCGATTTCGGAGGAGGATACGCAAAATGAAGCCACTTGGCATAGGTCTGATCGGTACCGGCTACATGGGCAAGTGCCACGCGCTGGCCTGGAACGCGGTCAAGACCGTCTTCGGCGATGTCGAGCGGCCGCGCCTTGTGCATCTGGCGGAAGCCAACCCCGAGCTGGCGAAATCCCGTGCCTCCGAATTCGGTTTCGAGAAGGCGACGGCCGACTGGAAGGCGCTGATCGCCGATCCCGACGTCGATGTCGTCTCGGTCACTACACCCAATCAGTTCCACGCCGAAATGGCGATTGCGGCGCTGGAAGCCGGCAAGCACGTCTGGTGCGAAAAGCCGATGGCCCCCGCTTACGCCGATGCGCAGCGCATGCTCGAGGTCGCCAGACGGTCGGGCAAGGTCGCGGTTCTCGGCTACAACTATATCCAGAACCCCATCATGCGCCACATCAAGGCGCTGATCGAGGAAGGTGCGATCGGCACCGTCAATCATATCCGCGTCGAGATGGACGAGGACTTCATGGCCGATGCCGAGGTCTTCTTCTATTGGAAGAGCGAACTTTCGGCCGGCTACGGCGCGCTCGACGACTTCGCCGTCCATCCGCTGTCGCTGCTCTGGTATCTGTTCGGTCATGTCGAGGCCGTCATTACAGATATGGTGAAGCCCTATGCCGATCGCCCTCTGAAGGAAGGCGGCCGCCGCGCGGTCGAGAATCACGATGCGGCGAACGTCCTGATGCGTCTCGGCGGCGGCATCTCCGCCGTGCTGATGGCCAACCGCGCCGCCTGGGGCCGCAAGGGCCGCATCGCCCTGCAGATCTACGGCTCGAAGGGCTCGATCGCCTATGATCAGGAGCGGATGAACGAATTCGATCTCTATCAGGCGACGGGACGCGGCACCGAGCAGGGTTACCGCAAGATTCTCGCGGCGCCCGCCCACCAGCCCTATGACCGCTTCATCCCGGCACCCGGCCACGGTCTGGGCTTCAACGATCTGAAGATCATCGAATGCCGCGAGCTGATCCGCGCAATATCCGGTGAGCCGTCGTCCTTGGTCACATTTGAAGACGGTCTTAGGATAGAGAAGTCTGTTCACGCCATGGCACAGTCGTTCCACGAGCGCCGCTGGATCGAGATCTGAGACAATCTCTTCCTGTTGACGGCGCAAGGGGCGGGGACTACCTCTCGCCTCGATAACGAATGCAGGGAGCGGGACCGTGACGGACAGACTGGTAATCATCGGCGCAGGGCAGGCAGGTTTCGCCATGGCGGCAAAGCTGCGCGCCCTGAAGGACACCCGCCCCATCACCATTCTCGGCGCCGAGGATGTCCTGCCCTATCAGCGCCCGCCGCTCTCCAAGAAATATCTCCTCGGCGAGATGAGCTTCGACCGCCTGCTGTTCCGCCCGGAGCAGTGGTACCCGGATAATAATGTCGAGATCCGCCTCTCGACCTGGGTCGAGCAGATCAAGCGTGATACAAAGCAGGTCGTGCTGCAGGACGGCTCGACAATAGACTATGGAACGCTGGCGCTGACGACCGGCTCGACGCCGCGCCAGCTTCCCGCTTCGATCGGCGGCGATCTCGAAGGCGTCTATGTCGCCCGCGACAAGCGCGACGCTGATCTGCTCGCCGGCGAAATGCGTCCGGGCCGCCGAGTCCTTATTATAGGCGGCGGCTATATCGGCCTCGAAGCGGCGGCCGTCGCCCGCCATCTCGGCCTCGAAGTCACCGTCATCGAAATGGCCGACCGAATCCTGCAGCGCGTCGCTGCCAAGGAAACGGCCGACATCATCCGGGTGATTCACGAGACGCACGACGTCGTCATCCGCGAGAAGACCGGCCTGAAGCATCTGATCGGCACGAACGGCCGCGTCACCGGCGCCGAGCTCTCCGACGGATCGGTCATCGACATCGATTTCGCCATCGTCGGCATCGGCGTCGTCCCGAACGATCAGCTCGCCAAGGAAGCGGGCCTCGAAGTCGCCAACGGGATCATCGTCGACGAATTCGCCCGCACATCCGATCCCTCCATATATGCAGCAGGCGATTGCGCGGTACTCCCCTGGCAGGGCGGCCGCATCCGCCTCGAATCGGTGCAGAACGCCGTCGACCAGGCCGATGCCGCAGCCGCCGTCATCGCTGGGGGCAATGCTCCCTACGATCCGAAGCCGTGGTTCTGGTCGGATCAGTATGACGTGAAGCTGCAGATCGCCGGCTTCAATCTCGGCTACGACCAGACACTGCTGCGCCCCGGCGCCCGCGAAGGCGCTCATTCGATCTGGTATTTCAGGAACGGCCAGTTCATCGCCGTCGACGCGATCAACGATGCCAAGGCCTATGTGACGGGCAAGAAGATGCTGGAAAGCGGAATCAATCCCGACAAGGCCATTCTGGCCGACGCTTCGGCCGATCTGAAGCAGCTGTTGGCATAAAGACCGCGAGACTGTTGATCTCGACTGTGAAAAGCCGAAAAACCGCTTGCTTCACCAGTCGAATGACTCTATCAGGCTCGCACCGGAGAGGTGGCCGAGTGGTCGAAGGCGCTCCCCTGCTAAGGGAGTATACCCGAGAGGGTATCGTGGGTTCGAATCCCATCTTCTCCGCCATCTACTTTCTTAAAATTCTCAAGTTTCGACGGTTTGCGCGTTGCGTTATTAAGCCGGCAATTGTTGGTGGCTGTCACTATGCTCCACGATAGCGGATGAGCCGTGCCGGCGATCCTACATAGACGCCATTCACCTCGGTGCTTTTTGTGACGACGGCACCAGCGCCGATCACGCAGCCGCTGGCAACATTCACTCCATCGAGAATAGTGGCTCCGGTTCCGATCCACACGTCGTCGCCAATACTTACCCCGAGACGAGACTCACCCTGTTGTTTGATAGGCGTCACCGGATCTTCAAAAATATGGTTGAATGGAACGATGGTGACGTGTGCTGCGATCCTCACGTTGTCGCCGATTGTCAGGCCGCCATGGCCGTATAGTATCGAATATGGATTGAGGCTGAAGCGATCGCCGATATCGATGCGGCCGCCATAAGCTTGAACCATCGCGCCTCTTTGGATCTTGGCGTCGTGCCCAAATGAAATCTGTCCCTTGCCCGCATCGATTACGACGCCTGCCCCGACGCGAGCGTTGCTGCCGAAAGATATCCGGCCGAAGGAGGTGAGTTGATGCCAGGTCGCTCGGATCCGTGAAATACCCATCGAGGCGACTATCGTCGCGCGCGTGGGCAGCCCGGTACGTTCGCCAGGCCGAGCTGCGTGTATTCGTTCCGCTTCCCGTAGCCATCGACGACGACCATTCGGCGATCGATCGAGTAAATTTGAACGTCCCTCATTCCGCGTGCTCGCGCCTGCCTGAGCGCCTCCCGCGGGCTGCATCCGCCGCGCCCATATCTGTCATCTCCGCGATCGCGATAGTATTCTCCACCGCGGTAGCTGTCCGAGCGTCCAATCTGGATGTCCAGTTCCTGTGAAACTGCTATCGACGGTAGAGCCGTTGCTCCGATTGACATCAGTGCAAAAGCTCCGACCCAAAAGCGCTGAATTCTCATCGTGCATCTCCAATGTTGACCCATATTAGATGTTGCTATCATGCGCAGTATGAACGCCAGCAAAACAGGCGGACTTGTCCCATCAAACGGGTCGCGGAGCGCAAAGTTCAATTCCGCTGTTCCGGCTTCGCTGCTTTGCGACGAGGCGGTTTATCGATGGTCCGCACACGATGCTCAGTGTTTCGCGAGGCATCGGTCCGCGCCGTAGGCCCGCCTGGTTAATGGAATCGAATTCAGCGCGGCGCAGAATCAAAATCGGGAATCATCGACGCCGGTCAGTGATTCACGGCTGCTCGACAAGCCGTGAACCGCTTCGCCGAAGCATCGCGACCTTCATAAGCAAATCACGAAAAGCCCCCAATCTGGCGGAAAACCGGTATCATTGCGGCACATATCGACTGTTTCTTCACATGCCCAATGGCGCTAACCCCCTGCAAAACCGGGGGTTTCTTAACGAAGTATAAAGAACCGCGCGGGGCGTATGTCGATTTTGTGTCCTTTGAGCAACAGGGGTCTGTGAAGGAAGATGCAAACAACACAAAGGTGGCAGTTGGTGATTGCGTGACGGACGCCGTCTTGTATTTTCAACCTCGGAAGCGAGGGCGGTTGATCGTCCGACTTCTTGAAACATGGGGATGGGGCAGGGAACGCTGCTCTAACGGCGAAAAATCCCAGACCCGATCGAAACTTTGAATTGGAGGTCACCAATGACAATCAAGAGCCTTCTTCTCGGCTCCGCTGCTGCTCTGGCAGTAGTATCTGGCGCACAGGCTGCCGACGCAATCGTCGCAGCTGAGCCGGAAGCAGTAGAATACGTTCGCGTTTGCGACGCATACGGCACTGGCTACTTCTACATCCCGGGCACCGAAACCTGCCTCAAGATCGAAGGCTACGTTCGTTTTGACGTAAACTTCGACTTCGGCGACGAAGACGGTACGGAAGACTGGAATGCTAAGACCCGCGGTCAGGTTCAGTTCACGGCCAAGAGCGACACCGAATACGGCCCGCTCACCGGCGTGATCGTCTACCAGGCTAACTACACGGGCGGTGGCGCCGCTTCCACCAACTCGACGGTTCTCGACACCGCATACATCGACATCGCTGGTCTGCGCGTCGGTCGTATCTACAACTGGTGGGACGACGACTTCTCGGGCGAATTCGACGCAACGAACTCCGGTTCGACGGGCTTCAACTCCATCCGTTACCAGTATGAGTCTGGCGACTTCTACGCTGGTATCGCTGTTGAAGAACTCGGCGGTAACGCTGGCAACGCAAGCCAGGTTACCGGCCTCGACGGTGATGACCTGTCCTACATGCAGCACGGATCGAACAACGTTGGTATCGACGCTGCTATCGGCGGCACTGCTGGTGCCTTCACCTACCAGCTCATCGGCGGCTACGACGTCGACGCTGAAAACGGTGCAATCCGCGGCCGTATCACGGCTGACGTTGGTCCGGGCACCTTCGGTCTGGCAGCTATCTGGTCTTCTGGCCCGAGCCAGTACTACTTCAATGGTGAATGGGCTATCGCTGCTCAGTACGCCATCAAGGCTACCGATAAGTTCACCATCACTCCCGGCGTTCAGTACACTGCAAACGTCGATCCGGAAGAAATCACCAACGGCAGCGGCCGCGGTTGGGACAGTGGTCACGAGTGGCGCGCTGGCGTAACGCTCGACTACCAGATCGTAGAGAACCTCTCCACGAAGCTGGCAGTGACCTACGTCAACCACGAGTCTGACATCGCTGGCGACGACGTTGATGGCGTAACGGGCTTCTTCCGCCTGCAGCGTGCATTCTAATCTGATCTGACTTCGGTCTAATCAGGAAAGCCCGGCTCTTTGAGCCGGGCTTTTTGCATTGCGGGTGTTGCTGGGGTAGGTCGTTAGAAAGGGCGCTGTTTGTCTATCCGCAGGCATTGACGAACTGCACGACGCGCTCGCCAGCCCCATCAACATGCAGCAACGGCGCATGCCCTTGCCCCGCCGCGATGATCCTCTCGCTCTTCGGGTGCCGCCTCGCCATCTCCCTGACCGTCTCCTCCGAGAGCAGCGTCGAATTCTCACCCCTCACGACCAGCAGCGGCACCAGTCTCATCGCCTCGAACTGCGCCCACATATCCGGCAACGGCCTGCTGAGATCCGCCGCAATCATCGCTTCCGCAATCGCCGGATCGAAATCGCTGACGATGCGATCGCCATCGCGGCGGTAGAGCGCTTCCGCCATCTCCCGCCAGTCATCGGCGCCGAGCGCCGGAAACACCTTGCCGTGTAGCTCCCGCAGGATGGCCGCCGCATCGTCCCAGTCACGGGGCGCTCTGGCATGGCCGAGATAGTTCTGGATATGCCGTAGCCCTTCGACCTCAAGCACCGGCCCGACATCGTTCAGCACCACGCCCGCCAGCAGCTCCGGCTTCATCATGGCGATCAGATGCAGAATCAGTCCGCCGCGGGAGGTGCCGATGAAGATGGCGCGGTGGATACCGAGGGTTTCGCAGACGGCGAGCACATCCTGCGCCTCGACGGCGATGTTGTAATTGGCCTTGTTGTGATCCCAATCCGATTGTCCGCGGCCGCGATAGTCCAAGGCGATGACGCGGCGGAGGGATTGGGGATCGCTCGAAAGCATGATCGCCAGTTGGTGGAAGTCGCGGGAATTGCGCGTCAGGCCGGGCAGACAGATGACGGGGAGGGCGTCTCCATGCGCGCTGCCGTAATCCCGGGCATGTAGCTTGAGGTCGTCGGCAGCGGTGATCGTCTGCGCTATGAAGCCGGTGTTGAAATTCGTCGTCATCGCCATCTCCCTGTTGCTAGGGAGATTAGCGCCGGCGCGTCAACCTGCAAGCGGTCTCAGGAGGAGCGGCCGCCGATCAGGTCGCGTTCGATATCGGGCGTCTGGCCCAGCCGCGCCTTGTAGACCTCGTAATTCTCCATCACCCGCTGCACATAGTTGCGCGTCTCGGGGAAGGGGATGCGCTCGATCCAGTCGACGATCTCGTCGATATTCTTGCCGCGCGGGTCGCCGTAGCGGGCGATCCATTCGGGTACGCGCTTCGGTCCGGCGTTGTAGGCGATGAAGGTCAGGATATAGGAGCCGCCGAAGGCGTCGATCTGTTCGCCGAGATAATGGGCGCCGAGCGTGGCGTTATAGCCGGCGTCGGCCGTCAGCTTGTCCGCGGAGAAGGTGATGTTGTGGCGCTTGGCGACAGCCTTGGCCGTGCCCGGCAGCAGCTGCAGCAGGCCGCGGGCGTTGGCGGCGGACACGGCGGCAGGGTTGAAGGCGCTTTCCTGGCGGGCGATCGCATAGGCGAGCGCCTTGCCGGAGCCGGAAATATTGGCACTCGACGGGATGACGCCGACAGGGAAGGCGAGGGCGGCGACATCGATGCCGCGCGAATAGGCGATCTTGCCGATCTGCAGCGAAAGGTGATGGTCGCCGGAGCGTTCGGCTTGCGCGGTCAGGATCGCAAGTTCGCCGGGGCTCTGGATCTGGTCGGCGAGCGCCAGATAAAGGGTCGCTGCGCGCCATCCATGGCCGGCAGCCTCAAGGCGGGAGATCGCCTGTACGGCTTCGCGCGATTGCAGGTTCTGCCGGTCGGCGGCGCTCGGCGAGGGATAGGCGACGTTCAGCGTCTTGCGGCCCAGGCGTTCGCTGGCGAGCTGACCGTAGAAGGTGCTCGGGAAGCTTGCGGCCTTGGTGTAGAATTCGGCGGACTTGCCGGGACCACCGGCTTCCGCGGCGCGGCCGAGCCAGTACCAGGCGCGCGAGACCGAAAGCGGTCCGCTGGAAACCTGCAGGATCTTGCGGAAATGCGTCTCGGCGGCTTCCGGCTCCTGAAGCCCCCGCAGCGCATACCATCCGGCATGGAATTCGGCTTCGACGATATCGGCGGTGCTGGTCGCAACGCTGTTGGCGACGATCTTGTAGGCGGCGGCGAACTGACCCTGATCGACCAGGCCGCGGCTGACGATGCGCTGCTCGTTCCACCATTCGCCGGCATTGACGAGTTCGTCGCGCTTCGAGGGCATCTGCGCCAGAAGCTTGGCCGCTTCGGCATATTTGTCCTGCTTGCGCAGATATTCGATGCGGGCAAAGAGATAGCCGGGATCGGTACCCCACTTCGCATCGACGCCATTGAGCAGGGCAGCCGCGTTCGGTGCCTTGGCGGCGACGGCCGACCAAGCCTTGTAGAGCGATTGCGCCTGGCCCATGTCGCCGAAGCGCTTGGCCTGCGCCGTGCGCCCGCGATACATGAGATAGTCCATGCGCGCCTTGTGATCGGCGGGGGAAAGCAGGCCGGAAAACTCGGCGAGGACCTTGTCCTCGGTGTCCTTGTCCAGCCCTTCGCCGCGCCAGACCTTGCGGATATATTTGGCGGCCTGCTGCTGCTTTCCGGCTGAAATCAAGGCCCGGGAGAGAACGATCGCGCCCTGCGTCGTCTCCGGCGCCGTCTCGCCGAAGGCGGCGAGCACCGCTGCCGGATCGGGGTTCTCGTCATAGAGCGCGCGCTCGGAATTGGCGCGCAGCCTCGAAAGCCCCGGCCAGCCCTTCAGTTCCTGGGAAGCGCCGGCGATTTCGTAGGAGGGCACGCCTTTGAGGCCCGACATGGCGATCGCCCAGGTCAGGATATGCCGGTCGAGCGTGCCCTTGGCCATGCCGTCGCGGATGGAGATTGCCTGCTGCGGGTTCTTGGCCGAGAGCGCGTCGAGACCGCTCTTCAAGTCGCCGTTGATCGGCGCGACGGTGCGCGGAATGGCACCGGTCATGATCGCTTCGGGGGCGGAGGTCTGCGGCAGATAGCCGAGCGGCTTGGCGTCGGGTACCGGAATGTCCGTCTGCGGCAATGGAGACGCGGCGCTGCCCCACGCGGCGGCCGAAAGGCCGAGGGCGGTCAGGATCAGGACAGCTCTTTTCATTCGGGATACTCGCAACGAAAACGTGGCCCCAAGTCTCGCAAACGGCATCTTAATGAAAGCTTACCGGAACCGGTAAACTTCGTTCACATTTGATATCGGAATTTGCCCTAAACCGATCTCACCACGCTTGTCGCGGCGTTTTCACCGCTCTATGGTGCGCAACTCTTATCCAAAGAATGCGGCCGAAGCGTGGATTTCGGCCTTAGGGAGTTCTGCATGTTCAAGGGATCCATTCCCGCCCTCGTCACCCCCTTCACGGATTCTGGCAATGTCGATGAGGCGGCTTTCGCTGCTCATGTCGACTGGCAGATCAAAGAAGGAAGCAGCGGCCTCGTTCCTGTCGGGACGACCGGCGAATCGCCGACGCTGTCGCATGCCGAGCACAAACGGGTCGTGGAACTCTGCATCGAAGCGGCTGCCAAGCGCGTGCCGGTCATGGCCGGTGCCGGTTCGAACAACACCCGCGAAGCGATCGAGCTTGCCCAGCATGCCGAAAAGGCAGGTGCGGATGCGATCCTCGTCGTCACGCCCTATTACAACAAGCCGACCCAGAAGGGCCTGATCGCGCATTTCTCGGCGATCGCCGAAGCCGTCAAGCTGCCGATCTACATCTACAACATCCCGGGCCGTTCGGTGATCGACATGTCGCCGGAAACGATGGGTGTGCTTGCCAAGGCGCATTCCAACATCGTCGGCGTCAAGGATGCGACGGGCAAGATCGAGCGCGTCTCCGACCAGCGCATCGCCTGCGGCAAGGATTTCCGTCAGCTTTCGGGCGAAGACGCAACGGCTCTGGGCTTCAATGCCCATGGCGGCGTCGGCTGTATCTCTGTTGTTGCCAATGTCGCGCCGCGCCTCTGTGCGGAGTTCCAGGCGGCAACGCTCGCCGGTGATTACGTCAAGGCGCTGGAATATCAGGATCGCCTGATGCCGCTGCACAAGGCCGTCTTCATGGAGCCGGGCGTCTGCGGCGCCAAGTACGGCCTCAACAAGCTCGGCCGTATGAGCCGCAATGTCCGCTCGCCGCTGGTCTCCTCGCTGGAAGCCGGCACCGAAGCGGCCATGGACGCGGCGCTCCGCCACGCCGGCCTCCTGAACTAAGCTGCCGGTGAGGGCAGGGCGCCTGTCTTCACAAGCACTTGCAGTTCCCCTACATAATGGGCAGCAAATGAGGGCGCGCCGTTGCGCGCCCCAAGAATTGGAATTTCGTCATGGCCCCCAAAGGCAGCCAGCGTGTCGTCAAGAAGATCGTCGCCGAAAACCGCAAGGCGCGCTTCAATTACGAGATCATCGATACCTACGAGGCGGGCCTCGTGCTGAAGGGCACCGAGGTCAAGTCGCTGCGCGAGGGCAAGGCCAATATCGCCGAATCCTATGCGTCGGATGAAGATGGCGAAATCTGGCTGATCAATTCCTATCTTCCGGAATATCTGCAGGCCAATCGCTTCAATCACGAGCCGCGCCGTCGCCGCAAGCTGCTACTTTCGGCCCGTGAGATCAATCGCCTGCGCTCCGGTATCAACCGCGAAGGCATGACGCTCGTGCCGCTGAAGATCTATTTCAACGATCGCGGCCGCGCCAAGATGGAGCTGGCGCTCGCCAAGGGCAAGAAGCTGCACGACAAGCGCGAGACGGAGAAGGAACGCGATTGGAACCGGCAGAAGAGCCGGTTGATGAAGGACAACGGCTGATCCTTCAGCCGCCTTCGCGCCAGTTCTTCAGCGCCTGCGAGGCGCAACCGCTTGGTGCAGCCGATCGTGACCGGCTGCGAAACTCACAAATTTCCAGGGAATGATGCGGCCGGTTGCAACCGGCCGTCTTGGTCAGTCGTCGCTGTCGGCGGCAGCCGTGGTCTCGGCGACCGGCTTCTGCGGACGTTCGGACGGATCGCGGCCGATTTCGGCCTTGAGCGACAGAAGGTCGATGAAATGGTCGGCCTGGCGGCGCAGATCGTCGGCGATCATCGGCGGTTGTGTGGCCATCGTCGAGATGATCGAAACCTTGCGGCCCCTGCGCTGCAGCGCTTCCACCAGCGTCGTGAAGTCGCCGTCGCCGGAGAAGATGACCAGGTGATCGACGGTTTCGGACTGTTCCATCGCGTCGATGGCCAGTTCGATATCCATGTTGCCCTTGATCTTGCGGCGGCCCATGGAGTCGGTGAATTCCTTCGCAGGCTTGGTCACGACCTTGTAGCCGTTATAGTCAAGCCAGTCGATCAGCGGGCGGATCGAGGAATATTCCTGGTCTTCGATCAACGCCGTATAATAGTAAGCACGCAGCAGATAGCCGCGCTTCTGGAAGGCTTTCAGCAGCTTCCGGTAGTCAATATCGAAGCCGAGGCTCTTGGATGCCGCATAGAGGTTGGCGCCATCAATGAAGAGTGCAATTTTTTCCCGTGGGTCGAACATCGCTTGCCAATCCAATTAGAGTAATCCAAATGGGCTCTCGCCAAAATCACATAAAAACAATGACTTGCCTGCCGAGAGGAATAATCCGTAATTTATGAATTATTCATATACAGGAGATTTAGGGCACGATTCGGCATATTCCAAGCAACTATTGGTGGAAATGTCATATTCCCTGTGTGATTTTAACAGGATAGCTCGGAAACTACGGGTCAACGCACGAAAAACTTGAATTCGCCGGGTTTTAATTGTATCGGGCGTGTCAATCCCGAGATCACGACCGCAAAGGACAGGCAATGGCCCGTGTCACAGTAGAAGATTGCATCGACAAAGTTGAGAACCGCTTCGAGCTGGTTCTGCTTGCCAGCCACCGCGCCCGGCTGATTTCCCAGGGTGCCTCGATCACCATCGATCGCGACAACGACAAGAACCCGGTTGTAGCCCTTCGCGAAATCGCCGACGAGACCCTGTCTCCCGACGACCTGAAGGAAGACCTGATCCATTCGCTGCAGAAGCACGTCGAAGTCGACGAGCCCGAGCCCGATCCGGCAAGCCTGATTGCTGCCGGCGGTGTTGCCGCTGCCGATGGCGAAGAGCAGGACGACCTGCCGGAAACCATCACTTTCGACCAGATGTCGGAAGAAGAACTTCTTGCCGGTATCGAAGGCCTCGTGCCGCCGGAAAAGAGCGACGACTACTAAGTCTCGCGGCTTTATTGACGATTACCAATCGTCAATCTTGCGCCTTTATTGCTAGGGCATATTATTGCCAATCTGTGCGCCAATCGTTGATTGGCGCGCTTTTATTTTTATCGGAGTTGTTGCGGCATGATGCGTCAGTATGAGCTCGTGGAGCGGGTGCAGAAATACAAGCCCGATGCCAATGAAGCTCTGCTGAACAAAGCTTATGTCTACGCCATGCAGAAGCACGGCCAGCAGAAGCGGGCCAGCGGCGATCCCTACATCTCCCATCCTCTCGAAGTCGCCGCCATTCTGACCGACATGCATCTCGACGAGTCGACGATCGCAGTCGCCCTGCTGCACGACACGATCGAGGACACGACGGCGACCCGCGCCGAGATCGACGAACTGTTCGGCGAGGATATCGGCCGTCTCGTCGAGGGCCTCACCAAGATCAAGAAGCTCGACCTCGTCACCAAGAAGGCAAAGCAGGCCGAAAACCTGCGCAAGCTGCTGCTCGCCATTTCCGACGACGTGCGCGTGCTGCTCGTCAAGCTCGCCGACCGCCTGCACAACATGCGCACGCTGGACCATATGGCTGCCGACAAGCGCGCCCGTATCTCGGAAGAGACGATGGATATCTACGCGCCGCTCGCCGGCCGCATGGGTATGCAGGACATGCGCGACGAGCTCGAGGAGCTCTCCTTCCGCCATATCAATCCGGAAGCCTACGAGACCGTCACCAAGCGACTGGAGGAGCTCTCCCAGCGCAATGAAGGCCTCGTCAAGAAGATCGAGACCGAACTGCGCGATCTGCTCGTGGCGAATGGCATGGAGAGCGTCTACGTCAAGGGCCGCCAGAAGAAGCCCTATTCGGTCTTCCGCAAGATGCAGTCGAAGTCGCTCTCCTTCGAGCAGCTCTCGGACGTTTACGGCTTTCGCATCCTCGTCGATGAGATCCCCGCCTGTTACCGGGCGCTCGGCATCGTCCACACCCGCTGGCGCGTCGTGCCCGGCCGCTTCAAGGACTATATCTCGACGCCGAAGCAGAACGACTACCGCTCGCTGCACACCACGATCGTCGGTCCGTCCTCGCAGCGTATCGAGCTGCAGATCCGCACCAAGCGCATGCATGAGATCGCCGAATACGGCATCGCCGCGCACACGCTCTACAAGGACGGTGCGACCAGCCCCGAGGGCGATATCCTCTCGCGCGAATCCAATGCCTATTCCTGGCTGCGCCATACGATCGAGGCGCTGGCCGAGGGCGACAGCCCGGAAGAATTCCTCGAACACACCAAGCTCGAACTCTTCCAGGACCAGGTCTTCTGCTTCACCCCGAAAGGCAAGCTGATCGCGCTGCCGCGTGGCGCGACGCCGATCGACTTCGCCTATGCCGTCCACACCAATATCGGCGACACCACGGTCGGCGCCAAGATCAACGGTCGCATCATGCCGCTGGTGACGCGCCTGGCAAATGGCGACGAAGTCGAGATCATCCGCTCCGGCGTGCAGGTGCCGCCGGCCGCCTGGGAAGAGATCGTCGTCACCGGCAAGGCGCGCGCCGCCATCCGCCGCGCCACCCGCATGGCGATCCGCAAGCAATATGCCGGCCTCGGCCACCGCATCCTCGAGCGCACCTTCGACCGCGCCGGCAAGATCTTCTCGCGCGATGCCATGAAGCCCGCGCTTCACCGCCTCGGCCAGAAGGATGTCGAGGACGCCATCGCCGCCGTCGGCCGTGGCGAGATGTCCTCGCTCGACGTGCTGCGCGCTGTCTATCCGGATCACCAGGACGAGCGCGTCACCGTCAAGCCGAGCGGCGATGAAGGCTGGTTCAACGTCCGCAGCGCTTCCGGCATGATCTTCAAGGTGCCGGGCAAGACCAAGGAAGGCGCCGAAGCCGGGTTGCTTGCAGGCGAGGCAGGCGTCGATGCCGTGCCGATCCGCGGCATCTCCAGCAACATCGCCGTGCAGTTCGCACCCACAGGCGCCGTTCCCGGCGATCGCATCGTCGGCATCATGGAGAAGGGGAAGGGGATCACCATCTACCCGATCCAGTCGTCCGCGCTCCAGCATTTCGACGACCAGCCGGACCGCTGGATCGACGTGCGCTGGGATCTCGACGAAGCCAACAAGTCGCGTTTCATGGCCCGCATCATGGTGAATGCGCTGAACGAGCCAGGCACCCTTGCAAAAGTGGCGCAGACGGTCGGCGGTCTCGACGTCAATATCCGTGTCCTGAACACGGTACGTGTTGCCGCCGATTTCACCGAAATGACGCTGGATATCGAGGTCTGGGACCTCCGCCAGCTGAACCAGATGCTCGCCCAGCTCAAGGAGCTGGACTGCATTGCGACGGTGCGGCGCCTCTACGACTGAGGCGTCTGCACATTTTATGATCGTTTTGTGACCGAATTTGCACGACGAAAAGGCGAGGCATGCGTAATGCGCATGGCTGCACCTGTATTAGAGCGTTGGTAATTGTGCGCTGCAGCACTTATCTTCCGTGTCATCAGAGAATGAACGAAAGAAAGAGGCAACGCTATGTTTGGTCCTATCAAGAAAATCGCCCGCGCTCTTCGCGCTCCGAATGCTCAGGAACGTGAAATGGCCTACCTGAACGGCTCGTACGACCGTATCGATCTTGAGTATCGTCAGCGTCAGGTTGACCGCGGTCTGTTCCGTACCCGTTAATACCGTATTAATACTTGCGAAGATGTGATGGGGCGCCATGCATTATGTGCGCCCTGTGAGTAGACACTGAAAAGTGTGACGACAGCAAAGAGCGGCAGGCGGACCCCGTGATTTTTCGCCGCTCTTGTCATGGTGAGGTGCGCTGCACTAAATAGCCGCCATGTTGTTCCGCCGTAGAAAACCTGCAGGATTTCGCGAGAGAATGCGGGAGGCCTTGTGGCCCCGCAAAGGCTTTCTGCGTCCCGCGCGCTATCTGAGAATGCGCGTCATGAGATTGACGGCCTCGCCGCATGCTGTTGCGGCGGGCGTGGCCGCTGGTGTGTTCGTGTCCTGGACGCCGTTCATCGGCGTGCATTTCATCATGGCCTTCGTGATCACCTATTTCCTCTCGGGAAACATGGTGGCCGCCGCACTCGGATGCGCCGCCTTCGGCAATCCGCTGACCTATCCCTTCATCTGGGGCATCACCTGGGAAATCGGCCATCTCGTGCTCGCCCGCAAGGATACGCTGGGCGGCCAGTCGATCGATCTCCACGAGATGTTCCACCAGCTGAATTTCACCGAGCTCTGGCGCCCCGTGCTGGAGCCGATGCTCATCGGCGCCATCCCGCCCGGTGCCGTCACCTCGGTTGTGCTTTACGCGCTGACGTTCTACACCGTCAGGGGCTTCCAGTCCCGCCGCCGTGCCCGCCTGATGGAGCGCGCCAAGCTGCGTCTCAGCCATCAGGTGCATGACGTGCCCACCGTCTGACGTTCCGCCCGCAGAAGGACCTTTCATGATCATCGGTATTGGCAGCGACCTCATCGACATCCGCCGCGTCGAAAAGTCGATCGAGCGTTTCGGCGAGCGTTTCACAAACCGCTGCTTCACCGATGTCGAGCGCGCCCGCTCCGACCGCCGGGCGAACCGCGCCGAATCCTACGCCAAGCGCTTTGCCGCCAAGGAAGCCTGCTCCAAGGCGCTCGGCACCGGCATCGCTCAGGGCGTCTTCTGGAAGGACATGGGCGTCGTCAACCTGCCGAGCGGCAAGCCGACGATGAAGCTGACGGGTGGGGCTGCCGTCATCCTGGAAGCGATGATGCCGGCCGGGCACCGTCCGGTCATTCATTTGACAATAACCGATGATTATCCGCTTGCTCAGGCATTCGTGATCATCGAGGCGCTGCCTGAAGCCGGCTGAGCCGCGGCCTGTCGTCGCTTTTAATGTTCGCGCCATTGCCGCCACCGGCCGAAGCCGCTAGAGAGAAGCAACTATAGAATTGCGCCGCTTCGGCGCCTTTAAGGAATAAGACTGCGTGTCCGAAAAAGCCGATACCAAGCCGAACGCTCTGTGGGAAAACATCAAGGTCATCATCCAGGCATTGCTGCTGGCGATGGTGATCCGCACCGTCTTCTTCCAGCCTTTCACCATCCCGTCCGGCTCGATGATGCCGACGCTCCTGGTCGGTGACTACATCTTCGTCAACAAGTTCGCTTACGGCTATTCGAAATACTCGCTGCCCTTCTCGCCGAACCTGTTCAGCGGCCGTATTTTCGGCAGCGAGCCGGCGCGCGGCGATATCGTCGTCTTCCGCTTCCCGCCGAACCCCGAGATCGATTACATCAAGCGCGTCGTCGGTCTCCCGGGCGACAAGATCCAGGTGACGAACGGCGTTCTCCTGATCAACGGCAAGCCGGTTCCGAAGGTCGCAGACGGCACCTTCAATTCCGACTATGCGCAGGATCCGGGCCAGGACGTTCCGGTTTTCCGCGAAACGCTGGATGACGGCAAGACCTACGACACGCTCGACCAGTCGCCGGTGTCCCGTGGTGACAACACCCAGGAATTCGTCGTTCCCGAAGGCCATTACTTCATGATGGGCGACAACCGCGACAACTCGCTGGACAGCCGCTTCGACGTCGGCTTCGTGCCGGCCGAGAACCTCGTTGGCCGCGCCAGCGTCATCTTCTTCTCGCTCGGCAATGACACCTCGTTCCGCGAAATCTGGAAATGGCCGTCCAACATGCGTTGGGACCGTCTCTTCAAGGTCGTTGAATGAGCAAGGCTCAGACGCTCTCGGCGGCAGACCGGACCAAGCTTGAAGCCTTGATCGGTCACGAGTTCGCCGAGAAGGAGCGCCTGGACCGCGCCTTGACGCATGCCAGCGCCCGAACGCAGAAGGGCGGCAATTACGAGCGTCTCGAATTCCTCGGCGACAGAGTGCTTGGCCTCTGCATCGCCGAGCTGCTTTTCAAGACATTCGGCACTGCCGCGGAAGGAGAGCTCTCTGTCCGGCTGAACCAGCTGGTCAGCGCCGACACTTGCGCGGCTGTCGCCGACGAACTCGATCTGCATCTTTTCATCCGCACTGGCGCCGACGTGAAGAAACTCACCGGCAAGCGGATGATGAACGTGCGTGCCGATGTGGTCGAAAGCCTGATCGCCGCGCTCTATCTCGACGGTGGTCTGGAGACCGCCCGCCGCTTCATCCTGAAGTTCTGGGAGAAGCGGGCAGTGCGTGCCGATGGCGCCCGCCGTGACGCGAAGACCGAATTGCAGGAATGGGCCCACGCGAAATTTGGCGTGACGCCCCTATATCGTGTTGAAGAACGCACCGGGCCGGATCATGATCCACGCTTCACGGTGACGGTGGAAGTGGCCGGTGTCTCCCCGGAAACGGGTATCGACCGCTCCAAGCGCGCAGCCGAACAGGCCGCAGCGACAAGAATGCTCGAACGCGAAGCTATTTGGCAGAAGTCCTCTGCCGGGAATTGACGGAACGATGACCGAAGAAAACGACATGGCGCATGATGGCGCCCAAGAAACGCATGGCCCAACGCATTCCGGCTTCGTCGCCCTGATCGGGCCGACCAATGCCGGCAAGTCGACGCTGGTCAACCGGCTGGTCGGCGCCAAGGTGTCGATCGTCAGCCACAAGGTTCAGACGACGCGCGCCATCGTGCGCGGCATCGCGATCCACAACAACGCCCAGATCGTTTTCATGGATACGCCCGGCATCTTCAAGCCGCGCCGCCGGCTCGACCGCGCCATGGTGACGTCAGCCTGGGGCGGCGCCAAGGATGCGGATGTCATCATGCTGCTGATCGACAGCGAGCGCGGTCTGCGTGGCGATGCCGAAGCCATTCTCGAAGGCCTGAAGGATGTGCCGCAGCGCAAGATCCTGGTTCTGAACAAGATCGACCGCGTCAACCGCGAACTGCTGCTGGCGCTGGCCGCCACCGCCAACCAGACCGTCCAGTTCGACCAGACCTTCATGATCTCGGCCGAAAACGGCTCGGGCTGCGACGATGTCATGGACTATCTCGCCAAGACGCTTCCTGAAGGCCCCTGGTATTATCCGGAAGACCAGATCTCCGATCTGCCGATGCGCCAGCTCGCCGCCGAAATCACCCGCGAAAAGCTCTTCCTGCGCCTGCACCAGGAACTTCCCTATTCGTCTCACGTCGAGACCGAAAAGTGGGAAGAGCGCAAGGATGGCTCGGTACGCATCGAGCAGGTCATCTATGTCGAGCGCGACAGCCAGAAGAAGATCGCGCTTGGCAAGGGCGGCGAAACCATCAAGGCGATCTCGTCTGCATCGCGCCGCGAGCTCTCCGAAATCCTCGAGCAGAACGTCCATCTCTTCCTGTTCGTCAAGGTACGCGAGAATTGGGGCGACGACCCGGAACGCTTCCGCGAGATGGGCCTGGATTTCCCGCACTGACGGGGGTGGGGCGGTGCAGGACATTTAGTCGGGGCGCTGGCGGCCCCCTCATCCGCCCTTCGGGCACCTTCTCCCCGAGGGGAGAAGGGGAGTGGCCGCAACGTCTCCTATCCCTTCTCCCCAGCGGGGAGAAGGTGGCCCGATAGGTTTCAGGCGCAACTTGTTGCGCCGGGGATGAGGGGGCTCCGGGCGCCTCGGTGGCAAAAATTCTCTCACCCACCCCTCACGCCATTGTTTTTCAATAAAAAATCCCGGCCGTTCGCGGAACAAAATCCCTGCCGTCGCATTTCCAGCATCGAACGGCGCTGCGGACCGGCGGCGCCGATTTTTGCGGGCTCGGGCAGGGATGGCAACGGCAAAACCAGCGCATTCGTTCAAGACACCATGCGAGCAATGTCCCTTGCGGCCATTGCCGCATTTCAGGGAATTCAGCGGTGACGAACTGGATTTCGTCAGCCGTTTCAAGAAGGGCGAGCTTGCCGCCGATGCGGGGGCGACGATCCTCGTCGAGGGCGCCAACAGCGCCCATCTCTTCACCGTGCTCTCCGGCTGGGGCTTTCGCTACAAGACACTGGAAGACGGCCGCCGCCAGATCCTGAACTACGTGATGCCCGGAGACCTGATCGGCCTGCAGGGCACGATCATGGACGAGATGCAGCATTCGGTCGAGGCGCTGTCACCCGTCTCGCTCTGCGTCTTCGAGCGCGACAAGCTGATGACCCTCTACAACAAGCATGCGTCGCTCGCCTTCGATATCACCTGGATCGCCGCGCAGGAGGAGCGAATCCTCGACGAGCATCTGCTGAGTATCGGCCGCCGCACCGCGCTGGAGCGCGCCGCCTATCTCGTCGCTTTCCTTTACGAGCGTGGCAAGCGGCTCAACCTGTTCAACGGCAGAAAATTCATCCCGATCACCCAGCAGCACATTGCCGATACGCTCGGCCTGTCGATCGTCCACACCAACAAGACGCTGAAGAAACTGGCCGAGCGCGGACTGATCCGCTGGCAGGAGCGCGGCTGCGAGGTGCTGAACGGCGAGGGCC
Source organism: Rhizobium sp. 21-4511-3d (assembly GCF_053522545.1). Classification (NCBI taxonomy): domain Bacteria; kingdom Pseudomonadati; phylum Pseudomonadota; class Alphaproteobacteria; order Hyphomicrobiales; family Rhizobiaceae; genus Rhizobium; species Rhizobium sp. 21-4511-3d. The sequence continues at coordinate 420,454 of NZ_JBNWCF010000001.1, forward strand.
TCTTGGAGATCGCCGGCTGGGAAGGGCTTGCGGAGGGCCGGCGCCCTTTTATATGAGCGTTTCAACAACTATGTCTTTTTTAAATGCAAATCGGTGATATGGAAAATAAGGTGCGGACATGCCACTTTTCCTCCCGGTTTGCTTTCTATCGAGCAAGTGGGGAAGTTAGGGTGTGGACCGCGAGATTTTGCAATCGCGGCGGCCAAGAGGGGCATCAGAGGTAGAAATGCGGTTTGAGAAGACGGTGCGCGCCGTCAGCGGCGCACAGCGAGGGGCATAAATCATGAACGCAACCCGTGTTCTGGTTCTGGAAGACAGTCTCATCATTGCGATGGAAGCGGAAGATATCCTGCGTGCCGTCGGCCTTGAGACGATCGACATTGCCAACGGCCTGGATCAGGCGATGGAGGCCGTCAGCGCCGAGACCTATGATTTCGCGCTGCTCGACGTCAATCTCGGCGAGTCGATGAGCTTCGGCTTTGCCCGTCATCTCAAGGAGCGCTCGATCCCCTTCGGTTTCGTCAGCGGCTATTCCGACACCACGGATTTTCCCGCCGACCTGCAGCAGGTGCCGCTTCTCGTGAAACCCTTCGACGAAGGCGCCATGCGCGATTTCCTCGCGAAGCTCTTCCCGGGCGAATAACGCCATTCAATGACTTTTGCGGGCGGTTGCTCTAGGATCGATTCCTGAAGTTTTTGGGATTTTGCCGATGCAGTGGCAAGGCAATGCAATCGTTCTGGGCGTGAAGCGCCACGGCGAGACAAGCGTCATCGCCGAAGTGATGACGCGCGACCGCGGCCGCCATCTCGGCCTCGTGCGCTCCGGCCGTTCGCGCAGCATGCAGCCGGTGCTGCAGCCCGGCAACGAGGTCGACGTCATCTGGCGCGCGCGCCTCGACGAGCATCTCGGCGAATTCCGCATCGAGCCGCTGCAGCTGCGCGCGGCGAGATTGATGGAGAGCGCCACCGCCGTCTACGGCGTGCAGGCGATGGGCGCGCTGCTGCGGCTGCTGCCGGAGCGCGACCCGCATCCGCATCTCTACGATGCGCTCGAAGTCATCCTCGACAATCTCCACAATCCGACCGATGCCGGCGAGCTCTTCGTCCGCTTCGAACTCGCGGTGCTGAACGACCTCGGCTACGGCATCGACCTCACCGAATGCGCCGCCACGGGGGTGCGCAACGATCTCGCCTATGTCTCGCCGAAATCCGGCCGTGCCGTCTGCCGCGCGGCGGGTAAGCCCTATGCCGACAAGATGCTGGTCCTGCCGACCTTCCTGTCGGAGGAGGGCAATCACGCCGCCGATTACGACAGCCTGCTCGCCGGTTTCCGCCTCACCAGCTTCTTCCTGCACCGCCATGTCTATGAGCCGCGCGGCATCGATGCCGTCTCGGCCCGCGATGGCTTTATCCAGGCGGCCCTGAAGGCGCTCGACCCTTCCCTCAGGGCGCTGCCACCCGGCGCGGCGCATCCACTCGCGGCAGGCGGCAAGCTCCCGGCCTGAACGGCCGTTTTTCACCCGTGAAAGATATCCTGCAGCCCTGGCGGTTTACCCCGCGCTCGGCGCTGCCTATCTCTGCCTACAACGGCAGATGATCGAGGAGGATGACATGCTGACGAAACCCGATAACGCGACGACGATCACGCTATGGAACGGCCGTGAGATCCCGCGCCTCGGCATGGGATGCTGGGCGATCGGCGGTCCCTTCTATGCCGGCGATGTGCCGCTCGGCTGGGGCGAGGTCGATGACGCCGAATCGCTCCGCGCCATCGCGCGCGCCGTCGATCTCGGCATCCACTTCTTCGATACCGCATCGAATTACGGGGCAGGGCATTCCGAGGAGGTCGTCGGCCGTGCCATCGGCAGTCGCGACGATATCGTCATCGCCACCAAGTTCGGCCATGCGACCGACGAGAGGACCAAGCAGGCGACCGGCGCCTTTGCCGACCCCGCCTTCATCCGCGCGTCTGCCGAGACATCGCTCCGCCGCCTGCGCCGCGAGCGGCTGGATCTCCTGCAGTTCCATCTCAACGACTTCCCGCTGGAAGCATCCGACGAGGTCTTCGAGACGCTGGAGAGATTGAAGGCCGAAGGTAAGATCGACGCTTTCGGCTGGAGCACCGACTACACGGACCGCGCCGCCCGCCATGTCCATCGCAACGGCTTCGTCTCGATCCAGCATACGATGAACGTCTTCGAGCCGGTGCCCGATATGATCGATGTCGTCGAGAAGAACGGCCTGATCTCGATCAACCGTGGCCCGCTCGCCATGGGTCTGCTCAGCGGCAAGTTCACGCCGGGCAAGACGGTTGGCGAGAAGGACGTCCGCGGTGCCAGCCTCGACTGGATGGTCTATTTCAAGGATGGCAAGATCGCGCCGGAATTCGCGGCCCGCCTGCAGGCCGTCCGCAACCTGCTGACCGATGGCGGGCGCACGCTGACGCAGGGCGCGCTCGCCTGGCTCTGGGCGCGCTCGCCGCGCACGCTGCCGATCCCCGGCTTCCGCACGGTGGCGCAGGTCGAGGAAAATGCCGGTGCGCTGGCGAAAGGGCCGCTGCCCGTAGATGTGATGAACGAGATCGACCGGGCGCTTGCTGGCCTTTAGGCGCGGTTGCGCACCTTCAGCGGCCAGCCCTCGGCGCGTTCTTCGATCACCCTGACGGTGTCGCCGACGGCGATCTTGCCGCTGCCGCGCGGCGTCACGTTCCAGCCGAAGAGCGGGCCGGGCACGCGCCGGTCCGCCGACATGCGCAGGCGCCCCATGGCGGGCATCGGGTTCGGCACGTCGCGCGAGCCCGTTTGCTGGTCCTGCGTGGTCATGATGCAACGGGCGCAGGGTTTGACGAGATCGAAGCGGATGCCGTTGATCTCGATCGCCGCCCAGCGATCCTCCGGCCAGGGCTCGTCGATGTCGACGACGATATTCGGACGGAACCGCTCCATGCCGACGGCGCCTTCGCCATGGGCCGCAAGATCGGCATTCAGCGCCTTCAGCGAACCGGTCGTCGTCACCAGGATCTGATAGCCGTCGGCAAAAGTCACGGGCGTTTCGCCGCCCGCCCATTCGGTGCTGGCAACGCGCTTTGCCTCGCCGTCGAAGAACACCAGCTTTACTTCGCGCCCCAGCCATTCGGAGAGGCGGCGGTTGCTGTCGTCATCGGCAACGGCGGCGTTCACCGGCTCTTTCCAGACCGACACATCCATGCGCCGGCCAGGCTGTAGCGGCGGCACGGCGATCTCGCCCTTGCCATCCATCAGCAGGCGGAAAGCGGACGCTTCGGGGCGCACCTCGATGCGGGCCAGATCCTGCAATTCGCGCTGGGTGATGAAATGCCCCTGAGCATCGGTGATCATCGCCCGGCGATCGCCCGGCAGGCCGAAAGCGTCGATATCGGAGAAGGGGATGGCGATGCCGCGTGCGCTCTTGAGCGGATAGATGAAAAGATCGCTGATGCGCATGCCCGTCTCCTAAATCTCGTCCATGAAATCCGCGAGGAAATTGCGAAGCCGCTTGTCGCGCTCGGCGGCAAGCGCCCGGCCAGCTTCCGTCTGGAAGCCGTCAGCCAGTTTGAACAGCTTTGTCTGGAAGTGGTCAATGGCATAGCGCCTGTCGTCGAGTGGGCGCTCCCTGGCATCGGGATCGAAGGGATCGTAAAGTCCTGAGACCATACGCCCGGCAATGTAGAAACAGCGCGCCGCGCCGACGGCGCCGATCGCGTCCAGCCGGTCGGCATCCTGCAGCATCTTCGCCTCGAGCGTCTCGGGCGTCACATTGGCGGAGAAGCTGTGCGCGGTGATCGCATGGGCGACGGCGGCGATATCCTCTGCCGTCCAGCCCATCTTCTGCAGGATCCCCGATGCCTTCTGGGCGGCGAGCGCCGATGCCTTGGAACGCAGCGGCGAGCTCTTCTCGACGGCGACGCAATCGTGCAGCAGCACGGCGGCTGCCAGGATCCGGGCGTCACCGCCTTCGTTCTTCTGGATACGCATGGCGTTCTTGAAGACGCGCAGCACATGCGCCAGATCGTGCGAACCGTCGTCGCCTTCCGTGGCGAATGGAATAAGCTCTGCCGCAAGGCTTTCGAAGGGGGCAAAGGCTTCGGCCTGATGCATTCTCGTCACCGCATTTGTTGGTATGGACGCCCGAGATAAGGCCTCGCGCCGCCAGTTGCAATGAGGCTTTTGGCGAAGGCGGGAAGCCGTGGAAAACGGCGCCCGGGCCACAGGTGAAAACTCTTTGTCAACCTTCCTTAATGCGAAGTTAACAGCTTATTGACCCGACTCACTAAGCACGGTATTCACCGAGTCAGTTTTGATCGTCCAACATTTTGTATTGCGTACAGCCATCACCGGACAGAGACGGTGAACGGAGGTTTGCATGAGCAATGTTTCATCAGTTTCAGACACGGCCTATGCCTATTTGGCAACGCTTTCCCGGCTCGACACCAATGGCGACGGCGTATTGAGCCGTGGCGAGCGTGCTGCCGATGAAAAGCCTGGAATTCTCGCTCAGCTGAGCGAAGACGAACCGCAGTCCGAGCCGCGCTCGACGGCGACCGACAATGTTCTCGCCCTGATGATGGGCCTTCGCGGTGGCGTAAGCGACATGGCGATGAGCGCATCCAATGACGACGGCCTTCCGGATGTTTACCGCAACACCTACGGCCAGTACGATCTCGATATCGCCTCCTGAGGCGCCGGGAATGGCGATTGTACGAAGCCGGTCCTCGTGGCCGGCTTTTGTTTTGCAGGAACCCCTTCCGGCTTGAGACGTTGGACAACGAACAGCCAAGCGGAAGGAAACCCTCATGAAAAAGACAATCGCGCTCGCGGCGTTCGCCTTCACTGCAGCGGCCTTTGCCGTCAACGCGCAGGACAAGCAGACGGCGACCGCCAATTTCGTCGATGCCAAGGGCAAGGAAACCGGCCGCGCGACGCTGACGGCAGCCGCCAATGGCGGCGTCTTCATCGAGGCCGAGATTGCGGGTCTCCCGGCCAACAAATGGGTCGCCTTCCACGTTCACGAGACCGGCAAATGCGATCCGGCAACGCATCACGAATCGGCCGGCAAGCACTTCAACCCGACCAAGGCCGAGCACGGCTTCCTGGCTGCCAAGGGTCCCCACGCCGGCGACCTGCCAAACCAGTATGTCGGCCAGGACGGCATTCTCCGCGCCCAGGTTTTCGACAGCATGGTGACGCTTGACGGCAAGGAAGACGGCATCCGCGGCCGGGCGCTGATGATCCACGCCAATTCCGACGACTACCGCAGCCAGCCGGCGGGTGATGCGGGCGAGCGCCTGGCTTGTGGAGTGATCGAGTAGGGTCTGGGCTGTGGGGTGATTGATTTGCCCTGCTGCGCGCGCGGCCCCTCATCCGCCCTTTGGGCACCTTCTCCCCGTGGGGGAGAAGGGACGTTCCCGCAAACTCGACATTCCCTCTTCCCTTGGGGTCCGAAGGACGGGCCGAGACCGTCGGCTCGGCCCCGGTGGGTAGGGTGAGGGGGCTCCAGGTGTTGTGCGGGCAGTCCCTTCGGCAAAGCTCAGCTGTAATAATACCGCTCGGCATACCATTCCGTGGATGCCATCGGCTTCTCCTGCGCCACCCAGCGCGCGATGTCGCTTTCCTCCAGCAGGTCTGCGGTCATCTGGTCTTCCAGTCCGACGAAGATCAGATTGGTGTTTTCGCGAAGCCGGGGATCGCGGGTGAAGCCCATCTTGCTGTCGCTTGCGGTGTGCAGCAGGTTCATGCGCACGTAGAAGAACTCGGGGTGATAATCCATCTCGCTCGCCTCGTTGAAGGCATGCGCCACCTCGATCACCGATTTCTGCGGGCCGCTATAGGCGGTGATCGCTTCGTTCAGCCCGAAGGTCGCGCCATAAAGGCCGACGGAGCGGGCGGGGATGATGCTGACCTCGCCGTTCGTCAGATCGATCTGCTGGCCGGAAAAGCCGATGCTGGCGCCATCCAACGCCCCGCGGAAGAAATAGGAGAACCGGCCGCGGGTGAGATAGATCGCCTGCCAGCGAAACCGGACATACTCTTCCGATTGCGCGGTAAGACCTTTCAGCGTCGTCAGGCATTGGAGGAATGTGTCCCGGTAGTTCGGCAACGGCATGGTCAATCTCCTTGAGAGATTAACCGGCAGGGAGTCAAAACGTTCCGCCCTGCGTCACTGACGCGTCGTCTGATCCTTGGAGGAGGCGCGGCGGCGGGCCGGTTTCTGCGCTTCGTCCGGCTCGGGTTCCGGCACCGCATTGCCATTGGCGGCGGAGACCGGGATCAGGTGGCCGCCTTCGTCGAAGCTCAGCTTGACACGTTTGACCATGTCGCGGCTCAGCGCCCACCAATCACCGGTCTTCGCCCAGTAACGCAGCGTCAGCCCGAGCGTCGCGCCGCCGAGCGTATCGATGAACACGGCCGGTGCCGGCGATTTCAGCACGCGCGAATCCTGTTTGCTGATCGACAGCAGCCGGTCCATCGCCGCGTCGATATCGTCGGCATAGGCGACCGTCACCTTCAGCTCGTTCTGCCGGGTCGGTTCGCGGCTGTAATTGGTGATCGGCGTGTTCCAGAGGATGGAGTTCGGCGCCAGCCGGTAGAGACCGTCGCCGGTCTTGAACTCGGTGGCGAAGAGCCCGATCTCGCGCACCGTGCCCGAAATACTGCTGGTCTCGATATATTCGCCGACCCGGAAAGGCCGCAGGATCAACAGCATGATACCGGCCGCGATGTTCTGCAGCGTGCCCTGCAACGCCAGGCCGATCGCCAGGCCGGCAGCGCCGAGAGCGGCGATGATCGAGGCCGTCTGCACCCCGAACTGGCCGAGCACGGTGATGAAGACGAGGATGAGGAGAGCGTAGCGCAGGACGTTGGTGAAGAAGCGCGCCAACGTTTCGTCGATGCCGCGCACCCGCGAAATCCCTTCATAGGCCCAGCGGCTGACGAAGCTCGCCATCGCCCATCCGACGATGAGGAGAATGATCGCGCCAAGGATCGAGAAGGAATACTGGACGGCAAGCGCGCTTGCCTGGCTGAGTGCTGTCCGGGTTGCTACGATGACGTCTGTTGCCTGTTCCATGCCTGCTGCCACACCTCGAATTTCCATTGCACTTGGCTAGATGGGGCAGGGTGTGGGAGCGTCAACCGGCTTTTTCGGGCGCGATCGTAAACATGAAAGGCGCATTGCCGTCGGCTTCCGCGCCTCGCCCGATGGCGCGCACGGCATCGACAAGCCTGCCCTTGCGATCGAGCAGCGCATCGCCGATCTCGATGATCCGGGTGTTCGGCGTGGCATAGGGGGAGGCTGCGCGCAGCCGCTCCGCAAGCGTCTTCTCATCCTGATCGGGCACCAGCGAAAGGGCTGCGACAAGGGCCGCCGCCGGTGATCGAGACACGCCCATCCAGCAATGAACGAGCAGCGGCGCGCTCTGGTCCCAGGCGGCGGCAAAGCCGATGATCTCGCGCACATGCGCTTCGCCGGGCGCTACCAGATTGCCGGTACCCTTGAAGGCGATGTCGTTCATATGCAGCAGCAGATGGCGGCTGGCGGAAATCACCCCCGGGCGGTGGAACGCCTGTTCCTTGGCCATCAGGCTCACCATCTCGCGGGCGCCGTGGCGCACGGCCATCTCGGCGATGCGGGCAAGCGGCGAGACAACGATCCGCGTCACGGCTTGGCGCTCCTGAGTGCCTCGATCGCCGCAAAGCGATCGCAGAACAGCTGCTGCGCCTCGGTGGCCGGCAGCGGCTCGATCAGCAGCATTTCCTTGGTGATGCCGCGCGGCTGGCCGAAGAACTTCTGCGCCTCGACGGAGGTAAAGCCGGCAAGGTAGGTTGCCTCGAAATAGGCGGCAATGGTGTCGGCCTTCTTGATCTTGTCCTTGAGCTCGCGCGAGGCATGCGGCGGCAGACCGAAGCGGAGATGCACCGCCGCCTCCAGCCGCTTCTCGACGGTCTTGTAGCCGCCGCCGACGACGGATTTGAACGGCGAGATCATGTCGCCGATCACATATTCCGGGGCGTCATGCAGCAGCGCCATCAGGCAGTCGCTGGCGCTCGCCTCGTTGAGGCGGCGGAAGATGTCCTCGACGACGAGGCTGTGCTGCGCAACCGAGAAGGCGTGATTTCCCGAGGTTTGGCCGTTCCAGCGCGCCACGCGGGCAAGACCGTGGGCGATATCGCTGAGCTCGACATCGAGCGGCGAGGGATCGAGAAGATCGAGCCGCCTGCCGGAGAGCATGCGCTGCCAGGCGCGGGGCGGCTTCGTCACGCGCTGGCCTCGTCGGATGTGGACGGGAAGGCAAGGCCGCTCCAGCCGGGCAGGGCGAGCGTGACAGGCACGTCACCGGCGAGCAGCGGCGTTTCCGCAGCCATCGCTTCGCCGGCGCGGTCGATGCGCACGATTGCCAGCCCGCTCTTGCCGCTGACCGTGCCGAGCGTGCCGACCGGCTTGCCGCCTGCGGTGATCTCCGTGCCCGATGCCGGCAGGTGTGTGCCAGCAGAAACCGTCACCACCCGCCGCCGCGCCGTACCGCGATGCTGCATGCGGGATACGACCTCCTGGCCGACATAGCAGCCCTTCTTGAAGGAGAGCCCGCCGTTCAGATCCATCAACACGTCATGCGGGAATGCGTCCTGCAGCGCGAAATCGGCGCCCGAGGTGACGACACCATGCGCCGCGCGCAGGCCGTCATAGAGCGCCACACCGTCAGTGCCGTGCTTTCCGGCCTGGCGGTGAAGTCTCACTCCGGCTTTGGCAAAGCGGCTATCGGCAGCGCCATCGGCGGCATCATTGTCCCAGGAAACGGTCACACCCTCGGCGTCCACCGGCGCCAGCGTCACGGCGGCGCGCAGCTTGTACATGGTCAGCCGCTTTGTCAGCGCTTCGAACTGCTCGCGCTCGGTCTCGATGACGAAATCCGTGCCATCACGCCAGATCATGAAATCGAAGAGAATCTTGCCCTGCGGCGTCAGTAGCGCGCCCGGGCGTGCCTCATCCGGCGCCATCGAGACGATATCGGTGGTGATGAGGTTCTGCAGGAAGGACTCGGCGTCCGCGCCACCGATCCTGAGAAGGGCGCGGTGCGGAAGAAAGACGGAGGGCATGGCGAAACCTGTCGCGTTCGTGATCGCTCAGAGTTAAGTCTTCCGCGCCGCCGCTGCAAGCGGCGGGCAGGGGCGATCAATCGCCGGCGGTGAAGAACTTCCACTTGCCGTCGGGCGCAATGCCGAGGCGGTAGAAATTGTAGCCGCCGAATTCCTGCATGTCGGAAAGATCGCCTGCGGTGACGATGCGCAGCAGCTCGACGCGCTCCGGCGGCGTCAGCGCCTTCAGGTCCTTCTCGGCAAAATAGGGCCAGACGTAGGCCTCATCGGCAGTCCCCGCGCCGACATGCACGAAACCGGTGGAGATGACGTCGAGGATGATCGCCAGGATCTCGTCGCCGTCAGGGTCGCCGGAAAGGTCCTTCAGCGTGCCGATCGGATCGTCGGTCGGCTGGCCGACGCTGACCTGCGTCTGCTGTGCGCCGGTGCCCATCAGCGGGCGGAGACGCTCGAGATCGCCGGAAGCCGCTGCTTCGACGATCTGTTCGCGCATCTTGCGCACGGGTTCGGGAACCTTGGTGATGTCGTAGATCACGTCGACGGGCTTGCCGCTGTCGGATGCGCCGGGCGTCTTGTCGGTGCTCTGCGCCGCATGATCCTTGTTCACCAGCGGATCGGGCATCGGCACGCCGGGCGTCGCGGCCGGCGGTGTCTGCGTCTGCTGGGTGTTCTTCTGGTCGGTCGCCTGCGGATCAGGCTGTCCGGGTGCCTTGTGCAGCTCTGAAAGCGCAAAGGCTGCGGGTGCCGCGAAAATGCCGGCGCCAGCGCATAGAGCAACGAGAAGCGGCGCGATCAGCCGCCGCGGGGCCTTGTCCTTACCGGTGTGCATCCGACTCTCTAATTTTTACTGCAGTCTGCGGTTCGGAGAAAACTCGCCAGCAAGCATACGTTCACGCAGCGAATCGAGCAGGGCTTCCGCGCTGTTTTCGCCATGCAGGCGGATCGTTTCGCGAAGGGCGTGAATGATGGCGGTGTCGGCGATGATCTCAGGCTCGATGCCGTCGGCCATGCCGTCAGCCCAAGCTTCGTTGTGGTACTCCAAAGCCGCCTGCATCTTTTCATGGACGATCATGTCGTCGATGTCGTTGAGGCTCGGTTCCATTTTCTTTTCCTCGAACTGCATGCCTTACTGCCTGGTTAACAACTCTATCAGCCTTTTCCCAAAACGACACGCGCGGGAGTGAAAACAGGTTAATTAAACGTCAATTTCCAAACCGCGAAGTAATTTCTGTGGCAAGTGTTGCACCTTCGTTACGGTAGCGCTCTTCTGCCACGATCGCCGATGCGGTGCAATCGGTATAGACGGATGCGAAGGCACGGTATCCACGGTTGAAAGCAGCGGTCAGCTTCTCTTTGCGCTGAGGCTCGTCTTTCGCTTCGGAATCAAGCAGTTGCTGCATGCTGTTGCGCCACTCGTCGCCGCCTGGCGCCTTGCAGAGAGTACGCAGGTAATGCACCGAACCGATCACTTCCGCAAAGCGCAAAAGCTTGTCGTCGTAGGGTACGGCCGCCGGTGGAGGCGGGGGTGCCTCGGGTGCCGCAGGCGCCGCCGCATTCTTGCCCTGTGCCCAGACGGGCGCGCTCATCGCTGCACCGGCGCACAAGAACAGGGACAAAACAACGCGTCGTACGGGAATCATGTGACCAGTTGATACGCAAGCCGTGTCGGGAACAAGGCGCGTGGCGGAGTTTCCACGCCGTTATTGTCGAAGCGCCAGCCGCTCGGCGCATTCGAGAACGGATTGCGGCACCGGCATCCGGCGGATCTCGTCTACGCTGTACCAGCCGAGATCGGCGGCATCATCGGCGGCTTCCGCAACAGCGTCGGCGTCGGCCTCGACGGTGAAGACCGACAGGAAGAAATGGCTGGTGACGCTACCGTCAGCGGCATAGGTCTTCAGATCGTAGACCGAAAAGAGTTGAGGGTTGCGAGCCACAATACCGGTCTCTTCCTGGAATTCCCGCAGCGCCGTCTCATCGGGCGTCTCGCCCTCTTCGGCGCGGCCGCCCGGAAAGGCATACATGTCGGCGGATGGCGGATTGCGGCGCAGCACCAGCAGATATTTGCCGTCGCGTTCGAGGATGGCGGAGGATGCTGCCTTGGCCGTCGAAGTCATTTCTGCCGTTTCCGTGGCTCTGCCGGTTGCGAATTGCGGGGCGATCGCCGAGCGTATCGATGAACCTGACTAACGCAGCATCGATTCGAAGAGAAGCCCGCTGACCTATCTGATCTATGCCTTTGCCGCGCTCTTCGAGATCGCCGGCTGCTTCGCCTTCTGGGCCTGGCTCAGGATGGGCAAGTCCGTCTGGTGGCTGGCGCCGGGCATGGTGTCGCTGGCGCTCTTCGCCTGGCTGCTGACCTTCGTGCCGAGCGAGGCTGCGGGGCGCACATTCGCCGCTTACGGCGGCATCTATATCGTCGCCTCGCTCCTCTGGCTGTGGGTCGTCGAAAACCGCATTCCCGACCGCTGGGACATCGGCGGCGCCGCGATCTGTCTTGCCGGAACAGCGATCATCCTCTTTGCGCCACGCAGTTGAGCCCACCCTTGACCGTTGCCCGGCAGGGTGCAAAGACAGGGGCATGTGCGGACGCTACGCCCTGACGATATCTCCGGAAGAGCTGCAGGATCTGCTCGGGCTTTTTGAGCTCGAGGACTTTCCGGCGCGTTACAATATTGCGCCGACGCAGCCGATCCTCGTCGTCGTCTCCGGAGAAACGCCGGAGAAGGGCAGCAACCTTCCGGATCGCCGCGCCGTCCTGGTGCGCTGGGGCTTCACGCCCTCCTGGGTCAAGGATCCCAAGGAATTTCCGCTGCTGATCAATGCGCGGGCCGAAACGGCGATCGGCAAGGCGTCCTTCCGCGCCGCCATGCGCCACCGCCGCGTCCTGATCCCGGCAAGCGGCTTCTACGAATGGCACCGCCCGTCGAAGGAAAGCGGCCAGAAATCGCAGGCCTACTGGATCAAGCCGAAGCATGGCGGCATCGTTGCCTTTGCCGGGCTGATGGAGACATGGTCGTCGGCCGATGGCTCGGAAGTCGATACCGGCGCGATCCTGACGACGGCGGCCAATGCTGCGATCGCCCCGATCCACGACCGCATGCCCGTCGTCATCAAGCCCGAGGACTATACCCGCTGGCTCGACTGCAAGACGCAGGAGCCGCGCGAGGTTGCCGACCTGATGAAGCCGGTCGAGGAAGATTTCTTCGAAGCCATCCCCGTTTCCGACAAGGTCAACAAGGTGGCGAATATGGGCGAGGACCTGCAGACGCCCGTCGTTCTCGAAAAGCCCCCGAAGGCACCTGCCAAGAAGCCCGGCGACGGGCAGCTCAGCTTCTTCTGATTTCCAATCTTCTCATTCCCGGACCATCTTCATGATCTCGATTTCGGCTGCCCTTTCGGGCTTCTTCCTTGGCGCATCCCTGATTATCGCCATCGGCGCTCAGAATGCCTTCATTCTCCGCCAAGGCCTGCTGCGCTCGCATGTCTTCATTCTCTGCCTGATCTGCGCGCTGTCGGATGCGCTGCTGATCGCCGCCGGTGTCGGCGGTCTCGGCACGCTGGTATCGCAGTCGCCGGTGCTGATCTCGGTGGTAACGCTCGGCGGCGCCGTCTTCCTCGGCTCCTATGCCTTCATGGCCTTTCGCCGCGCGCTGCATCCAGGCGCCATGCAGGCCGGGGCGCCGCAGGCGTTGGGATTGAAGGCGGCGGTCGCCACATGCCTCGCCTTCACCTTCCTCAATCCGCATGTCTATCTGGATACGGTGGTGCTGCTCGGCAGCCTGTCGGCCGCTTATCAGGGCGCAGATCGCCTCGCTTACGGCATCGGTGCTGCCGTTGCGTCATTCGTCTGGTTTTTCGGGCTGGGATATGGAGCGCGGCTGCTTCAGCCGGTCTTCGCGAAACCCGCCGCCTGGCGGGTTCTCGACGTCATCATCGGTGTCGTCATGAGCCTGCTGGCGATCAGCCTGCTCATCCGCTTTTTCGCGGCCGCTTAGGCGGGCTTCTTGATGAGGGCAGGCTTCTTCAGCATCAGCGCTGCTGCCAGCACGGCCTTCAGGCCGAGCGGGCGGTAGTGGCTGCTGAGGTCATGCTTGGCCGGCTGTTCCGTGGAGCCAGTCTTCTTCGAGGTCACGATACTCTCCTTACGTGTTCCCTGGACATGTTCTGATTTGCTCTTTTGTCGGCAATAGCGACAAAATAGAGGCATCGATTATCAGGAAGTGTGTAAGGCGAAAACTTTGCGCGAGGCTTGATGCGAAAAGCACGCATGAGTAGCGTGCTAATCAAATCAGATATGGCGGCCCATATCGTCTTCGCCGACGCCCGGTTCTTCTATCGTCAGCGTGCCGTATTTCTTCTTCCAGCGCCGAGCGCCGAAGGGCAGCGAGATCAGATAGATGACCACGGTGAAGACCATGATCTCCCAGGTGTAGCTCATCAGCAGCGCGACATAGAGAACGACACCGAGCATCAGCGGCAGCACCAGATCGCGGCGCAGCTTGCTGCCCTCCTGCTTGCCGGACCAGACCGGCAGGCGGCTGATCAGCAGGAAGGCGATGAGAACCGTATAGGCCGACGAGAGGAGCGCGAAGAGGCGGTCCGTCTCCAGGCCGAGGAAACCGAGATAGACGGGCGCCAGCACCAGCATGGCGCCGGCGGGCGCGGGCACGCCGACGAAATATTCCGACTGCCAGGGCGCCCGGTTCTCGCGCTCCGACATGACGTTAAAGCGGGCAAGGCGCAGGCCGGCGGCGATCGCATAGATCAGCGCCGCGATCCAGCCGATCGAGCGGGCCTGGTCGAGCGCATAGACATAGCCGACGAGGGCAGGGGCCACGCCGAAATTGACGATATCGGCGAGCGAATCCATCTGCGCGCCGAATTTCGACGTCGCCTTCATCAGCCGCGCGATGCGGCCGTCGATGCCGTCGAGGAAGGCGGCGAGCAGCACCATCATCACGGCAAGCTCGTAGCGGCCCTCGAAGGCGAGGCGGATGCCGGTCAGGCCAGCGCAGATGGCTAGAATGGTGATGAGATTGGGAACGACCAGCCGGAGCGGGATTTCACGCAGTCGCGGACCACGCGCCGAATCGTTCGGTCCGTTGGGCTCGAAAGGTGGGAAAGGCGTCTCCATCTGTCGCTCCTGATCGTCTTAGCTGCGGCGGCTGATGACCGGACCCTTGGCGGAGGCGAATTCGGCAAGCACCGTCTCGCCGGCAATCGCCGTCTGGCCGAGCGCGACGCGGGGCGCAGCACCGGCAGGCAGGAAGACATCGAGGCGCGAACCGAAGCGGATCAGGCCGAAGCGTTCACCGGCATCGAGAGGCTCGTTGGTATTGGCCCAGCAGAGAATGCGCCGCGCAACCAGACCGGCGATCTGCACGACGCCGATATTGCCATGCGCAGTTTCGATGACGAGGCCGTTGCGCTCGTTGTCTTCGCTGGCCTTGTCGAGCTCGGCATTCACGAAGCTGCCGGAGCGATAGTTGATGCTGACGATGCGGCCGCGCACCGGCGAGCGGTTCACATGGCAGTTGAAGACGTTCATGAACACGGAGATGCGCAGCATCGGCTCGCTGCCGAGATTGAGCTCGGCCGGCGGCGTCACCATCTGGATCGACGAGACCTTGCCGTCTGCAGGCGAGATGACGAGATCGTCGTCCTGCGGCGTCATGCGCTCCGGATCACGGAAGAAATAGGCGCACCACAACGTCAGGATCAGACCGACCCAGAACAGCGGCTTGAACAGCCAGCCAAGCAGCAGCGACGCGACGAAGAAGGCGGCGACGAAAGGATAGCCTTCCTTATGGACCGGAACGATGGTGTTTCGAACGGTATCAAGCAGGCTCATATGCGCCGGTCTCCTCGGTTTTTTCGTTACCGCTGGTTATAGAAAAACTCCGGCCGGGGCAATGCCGTGGCCGCTGCCGCGGCCTTTGTGTCAAGGTTCTAAACAGCAAAACGGCAAATCAGCCGTTTTGTTCAGATGGTCAGGTGGCGGGGGCAAGGCGCGTGACAACGCCCATTTCGTCGCTCTCGCGCACCTGCTTCAGGTGTTCTTCGGCCGCGGTTGCCTCGCGCTGGCGGTTCCACATCGAGGCGTAGAGGCCGTTCTTGGCAAGCAGTTCGCCATGCGTGCCGCGCTCGGCGATCTCGCCGCTCTTCAGCACGATGATCTCGTCGGCGCCGATGACGGTCGACAGCCGGTGGGCGATGACCAGCGTGGTGCGGTTCTTCGACACGGCATCGAGCGCGGCCTGGATTTCGCCTTCGGTCGTGGTGTCGAGCGCCGATGTCGCCTCGTCGAGGATCAGGATCGGCGGCGCCTTCAGGATCGTGCGGGCGATCGCCACGCGCTGCTTCTCGCCGCCCGAAAGCTTCAACCCGCGTTCGCCGACCTTGGTCTCGAAGCCTTCCGGCAGCAGCTCGATGAAATGGGCGATCTGGGCGATCTCGGCGGCCGTCTTCACGTCTGCCTCGCTGGCCGACGGGCGGCCGTAGCGGATGTTGTAGGCGACAGTATCGTTGAAGAGCACGGTATCCTGCGGAACCATGCCGATCGCCGTTCGCAGGCTCTTCTGCGTCAGTCCGCGGATATCCTGGCCGTCGACGGTGATCGCCCCGCTCTGAATATCGTAGAAGCGGTAGAGCAGGCGCGACAGCGTCGACTTGCCCGCACCTGAGGGGCCGACGACGGCGACCGTCTTGCCGGCGGGCACGTCGAAGGAAATGCCCTTCAGGATCGGGCGGGCCGGATCGTAGGAGAAATGCACGTCCCTGAAGCTGATGGCGCCCTGGCCGATCGCCAGCGGCTTGGCGTCGGGCGCATCGGTGACTTCGGCCTTCACTTCCAGAAGATCGAACATCTGCTCGATATCGGTCAGGCCCTGGCGGATTTCGCGATAGACGAAGCCGATGAAGTTCAGCGGCACGGCAAGCTGCAGGAGCATGGAATTGACGAAGACGAAGTCGCCGACCGTCTGCTCGCCGCGCTGGACGGCAAGGCCGGAGAGAACCAGCATGATCGTCGTGCCGATGCCGAAGATGACGCCCTGGCCGAAGTTCAGCCATCCCAGCGAGGTCCAGACGTCGGTCGCCGCCTTCTCGTATTTCTCCATCGACTTGTCGAAGCGCTTGGCCTCCATCTCCTCGTTGCCGAAATATTTCACGGTCTCGAAGTTGAGGAGGGAATCGATGGCCTTGGTATTGGCGTCGGTATCGCTGTCGTTCATCGAGCGGCGGATGGCGATGCGCCAGTCGCTGGCGCGGATCGTGAACCAGATATAGGCCCAGACGGTGAAGGCGGTGACGGCGAGATAGGAGAAGCCGTAGCCCCACCAGAAGATGAAGGCCGTCAGCAGGAATTCGATGACCGTCGGCACCGAGTTCAGGATCGTGAAGCGGACGATCGTTTCGATGCCCTTGGTGCCGCGCTCGATGATGCGCGACAGGCCGCCGGTCTTGCGCTCCAGATGGAAGCGCAGCGACAGCTCGTGCATGTGCACGAAGGTCTTGTAGGCGAGCTTGCGCACCGCATACTGCCCGACGCTGGCAAACAGCGCGTCGCGCAGCTGGTTGAGCGCCAGCTGGATCAGGCGCGTCAGGTTATAGGCGATGATCAGCGCGATGGCGCCGGTCAGCAGCGGCGGAAGGCTGGTGTGGAGATCGGTCTTGCCGTTCAGCGCATCGGTCGACCACTTGAAGAAGTAGGGGACGAGCAGCAGCACGAATTTCGAGACCAGCAGATAGACCGAGGCCCAGACGACGCGCATCTTCAGGTCGGGCCGTTCGTTTGGCCACATATAGGGCCAGAGATTGAACAGCGTGCGCATCAGGTTGGAATCAGAGACCGTCTTGTTTGCCATGTCTATCTCCAAGCCCGGGGGCAGGGCTTTGATCGTTTTCGATAGCGGCAAATTGCAAAAGGCGGATCGGCTCTTTCGGAGCCTCCGCCAGACAGTCTCGCCGTTTCCCGGCACATAGGATTTGCAGCGCCCGAATGCAACGGCAAACCGCCAAAGCAAAAGGCCGGGCGAGAGGTTCGCCCGGCCTTTTCGTCATAATGACACAAAGCCTAGAGGTGTTCGCCGGCCTTCAGCTTGCGATGCAGCTCTTCCGAGTTCGGCAGCGCGTCCTTCGGAACGCCGAAGATCTGGCCCGGCAGGATGCGGTCCGGGTTTTTGATCTCGTCCTCGTTGGCCATGTAGATCGTCGTGTAACGGACACCGGCGCCATAGACGCGGCGCGAGATCTGCCAGAGCGTATCGCCACGGCGGATGATCACGGTGTTGTTGCTCGTCGTCAGCGGCGCCTGCTCGATCGTCTTCGGCTCGCTGCTGTTGCCCGATGCGACTTCGTTGGTCGCCGGTGCGGGTGCAGCCGGAGTGGCCGGTGCCTCGGGTGCAGCCGGAACGGTCGTCAGCTCGTCGATGATCGAGGCGAGCTTGTCGATCGCCGCACCAACGGACTTGGCATCACGCGGCAGCGCCTGCAGCGTCGTCAGCGCGCTTGCTGCCGACTGCGAGGACTTGGCAGCGGTTTCCTTGAACTCGGCGCGGGCATCCACCGACGGGCGGAATTCCGAGATCGAGCGCAGCGCAAACTCGGTCGCCGAACGGGCGGCGGCGAGCTGTTCGTTGCCGGGAAGCTGGCCGTTGACGAACAGGCCCTTCAGCAGCGCGAAAGCCTTGCCGGCATCCGTCTTCAGCTTGGCGAGTTCGCCTTCTTCAAGCGGAACCATCGAGGGCGTTGCCGCTGCCGGTGCAGCACTCGGCGCAGAGGTCTGTGCAGCGACGGTGACCTGATCGCCTTCCGGACGGTTGAAGTTGACGGCGGCGCGCACGAGAACCTTGCCGGCGCCATCGACGACATCGACGCGGATCTTGTGGTCGCCGACGGCCAGATCCATGGCGCCGTCGATGACGAAATGGCCGTCGCCACCGGCGCGTGCCTTGCCGATCAGCTTGTCGTCGGCATAGGCGAGCACGTTGGCATTGGCCTTGGCGGTACCGGCAACGAAGATCTTGTTGCCTTCGATTTCGACGGCATTGACCATGACTTCAGCCGGAGCGGCGGGAACGGCCGGTGCGGTATTGGCGATATCGGTGGAAGCTGCGGGCAGGGCGGGCGTCGCACCGTTCGCGGCAGGCGTAGCCGCAGCGGTCTGCTGCTCGGCCTTCGGAGCGGTGATGATGCGGCTTGCTTCACCCGGCTTGGAAACCATGGCGAGGAGCTCGGCACCGCTGCCGTCCTTCGGCACGGAAACGGTCGCGACTTCTTCCGACGTCTGAACCTTGCCGTCCTTGCCGGTAACCTTCAGCACCAGCTGGTGATCGCCGGGGCCGAGCGGATTGTCGAGCACGGCTGCAAAGTCGCCGGAGGGGCCGACATCGGTCGTGGTGACGACCTTGTCGCCATCGACGACTTCGAGCTTGCCGTTCGGCTCGGCCGAGCCGGCAATGACGGTGGAGCCATCGGGCTCGACGCGCAGAACGTCGAAGGCCGGGAGCTTCGGACCGGCATTCGCCTGGTCGGCGGCGGGCGTCGTTGCGGCCGGTGCGTTGGCATCGGCTGCTGCCGGCGCTTGGGCCGTCGTGTCAGCCTGCGGCTGGGGAGCCGTGCCGGGCTGAGCTGCCGGTGCGCCGGTCAGTTCGGATTCTGCCTTGAGGAGCGCGGCCAGTGCATCGGCGGCATTTTCAGGAAGCGCCTGGATGGTGGCGAGCGCCTTCGAAGCGCCGTCCTTGGCCTTGGTGATGATCGCAGCGGTCGCCGGGTCGATGCCGTCAGGCACTGCAAAATCGGCAATCGCCTGCAGCGCGCCGGTCGCCTTCGTCTTGGCAGCCGAAAGGGCATCTGCAGCCGGGGTCTTGCCGTCGGCGAAGAGCGCCTTAAGTTCGGTGAGAGACTGTCCGGCGTCAGCCGTCAGGCGGCCGACCTTCTCTGTGGTGGCGGCAGCATCGGCAACGGCGTTGCGAGCGGTCTTGCCTGCTTCTTCGACGGTATTTTTGACTTCGTTGCTTGCCTGGTTGATCGCATCGCCGACCTTGGACGCGTCTCCGCCGATCCGGGGCATGACCACGAAGACCATAAGAAGGATTGCAATTGCAAGCACTGCGAGGGCCAGCAAGCCGGCGCGGTTTCTCATCATTCATTCTCCCCAGGCGGCAAATGTGCCGTAGTATCAGAAATTGCTAGCGATTCCCGTCGCTCTTCACAAGCATCCAAGGCGATCACCTACGCTTAAGACGTAGGTTTTGCCTCATTTTTCTTGACTGCCCAGCCCCGGAATAGTTGTTTGGCCCCATGACTGATCAATCGCACTCGATAAAATCCATCTGCGTCTACTGCGGCTCCAGGCCGGGACGCGACGCTGCATACATGACTGCCGGCCGCACGCTCGGCAAGGAAATTGCCGAATACGGGTTAAGGCTCATCTACGGTGGTGGCACGAAAGGCATCATGGGGGCGGTTGCCAGCGGTGTGCTTTCGGCGGGCGGCCAGGTCACCGGCATCATCCCGGAATTCCTGATCGACATGGAAGCGACGCGCCATTCGCTCGGCCAGCTCAACGAACTGATTGTAACGCCTGACATGCATACGCGCAAACACATGATGTTCGAGCGTTCGGACGCTTTCGTGGCGCTGCCGGGTGGCATCGGCACGCTGGAAGAGATCGTCGAGATCATGACCTGGGCACAGCTCGCCCGTCACGAAAAGCCGATGGTCTTCGCCAATATCAACGGCTTCTGGGATCCGATGATGGAGCTGATGAAGCACATGACGGAAGAAGGCTTCATCCACACCGCCCATCGCGTCCAGCCGCTCGTCATCGACGACGTCTCCGGCATCATTCCGGCGATCATGGCGCAGGCAGCCGAAATTGCCGCCGATCGCGGCGGCGAGGACGAAGTTCTCTCCAAGATGTAAGACGTGAGGCGGGCGCTTTAGCGCCCGCGCGTCGCCTTCAGCATCGACAGCGTATAGAGCACCAGACCTGCCCAGATGAGCGGGAAGGCGATCATGCGCGCCGTGCCGAGCGGCTCGTGGAAGGCGAAGATGGCGATCAGGAAGATCATCGTCGGCGCGATATACTGCATGATGCCGATGGTGGAGAGCTTCAGGAGCTTGGCGCCATTGGCATAGATCATCAGCGGCAGGGCGGTGACGAGGCCGCAGCCGAGCAGGAGGGCGGTATCGCTCCAGCCGGTCTCGATGAAATGGCCTTGGCCGGTCACCAGTTCCAGGTAGAGAATGTAGAGGATCGCGGGAATGCTGAGGATCAGCACCTCGAGCAGGAAGCCCTGGTTCGGCCCGAGCGGCAGCGTCTTGCGGAAGAAGGCGTAGAAGGCCCAGCTGAAGGCCAGCGTCAGCGCGATCCACGGCATGCCGCCGCCATCGACGATCAGCACGATGACCGCAATTGCCGCCAGCCCGATCGCCGCCATCTGCATCGGCCGCAGCTTTTCCTTGAGCAGTACCGAGCCCATGAAGATGCTGATCAGCGGATTGATGAAATAGCCGATCGCCGCATCGAGCGAATGCCCGGCACCGATCGCCCAGACATAGGTGCCCCAGTTGACGGTGATCAGCGCCGCCGTCAGCGTCGCCATGGCGATCATCCGCGGCGAACGCAGCGCATCGCGGATTTCCTGCGTGCGGCCGAGCACCAGAAGCACGAGCCCCGCGATCGGAACAGACCAGAGAACACGATGCGCGATAACCTCTGCCGGCGAGATATGCGCCAGCGCCTTCATGTAGATCGGCAGAAAGCCCCACAAGAGATAGGCGGTCAGCGCGAAGGCAAATCCTCGCGGACTATCCTCGTTCTTGATAACAGGCGCGGTCGCATCGACGGACATGGGGGCGTTTCCATATTTTATGTTTATGGAACCCGCTCTAACCTAACGCATATGAATAGGCCAATTCATTTCCGTGAATGGATGTGAAGGACTTTTGATTTGCCAGATGTGGAATTCCACATCCGCTCACTCCGCCGCGATCTTGCCCGCCAGCTGCCGGTTCTTCATCAGCTTGTAGATGACCGAATCCATCAGCGCCTGGAACGAGGCGTCGATGATGTTTTCGGAAACCCCGACCGTCCACCAGCGCACGCCGCTGGAATCGATGGATTCGATCAGGACGCGGGTGATGGCCTCGGTGCCGCCGTTGAGGATACGCACCTTGAAGTCGGCGAGCACGAGGTCGTCGATCTCGTGCTGGTACTTGCCGAAATCCTTGCGCAGCGCGAGGTCGAGCGCGTTGACCGGCC
Organism: Rhizobium sp. 21-4511-3d; assembly: GCF_053522545.1. Taxonomy (NCBI): domain Bacteria; kingdom Pseudomonadati; phylum Pseudomonadota; class Alphaproteobacteria; order Hyphomicrobiales; family Rhizobiaceae; genus Rhizobium; species Rhizobium sp. 21-4511-3d. The sequence goes on from NZ_JBNWCF010000001.1 coordinate 441,835, forward strand.
CTTCTGCTTCGGCGACCGACATCAGCGTCTGGCCGTCGATGGTGATCTTCACCACCGCTTCCGAGACGATCTTGACGCGACCGAGGCTGTCGAAGCGGCGCTCGATCATCACCCGGAAACCGTCGATGCCGAAGAATTCCGGGATGGTGCCGAGCGTGCGGCGGGCAAGCAGTTCGAAGCTGGCATCGGCGCCCTCATAGGCATAGCCGGACGCCTCGCGCCCCTTGACGATGGAGATCAGGAGATCGAGCTTCGGGTCGTCCTTGCCGACCTCGATGCCGCGGCGCTTCAAGGCATTGATGAAATTCGCCTTGCCGCCCTGGTCAGAGACCATGATCTTGCGGAAATTGCCGACGCTCTCCGGCTGTACATGCTCATAGGTGCGCGGGTCCTTGAGCAGCGCCGAGGCATGGATGCCGGCTTTCGTCGCAAAGGCAGAGGCGCCGACATAGGGCATCTGGTGATCGGGCGAGCGGTTGAGCAGCTCGTCGAAGGCATGCGACAGGCGCGTCAGATTGACGAGCCGCTCCTCGTCGATCGCCGTCTCGAAGCGGGTCGAATAGGCATCCTTCAGCGCCAGCGTCGGGATCAGCGTCACCAGATTGGCATTGCCGCAGCGCTCGCCGATGCCGTTCAACGTACCCTGGATCTGCCGCACGCCGGCCTCGACGGCGGCGAGCGAATTGGCGACCGCCTGGCCGGTGTCGTTATGGGCATGGATGCCGAGACAGTCTCCGGGAACGCCGGCCGAAATCAGCGCCTCGACGATCGCCCGGATTTCGGGCGGCTGCGTGCCGCCATTGGTGTCGCAGAGCACCACCCAGCGCGCGCCGGCATCATAGGCGGCCTTGGCGCAGGCGGTGGCATATTCCGGATTGGCCTTGTAGCCATCGAAGAAATGCTCGCAATCGACCATCGCCTCCTTGCCGGCAGCAACCGCGGCCTTGACGCTTTCGGAGATGGATTCGAGATTTTCCTCGTTGGTGCAGCCGAGCGCCACCTTCACATGGTAGTCCCAGCTCTTGGCGACGAAACAGATCGCGTCGCTCTTGGCCTGCAGCAGCGTGGCGAGGCCCGGATCGTTGGAGGTCGAGATCCCCGGCCGCTTGGTCATGCCGAAGGCAACGAAACGGGCGGCCTTCGTGCGCTTCTCGCTGAAGAAGGCGGTATCGGTCGGGTTGGCGCCGGGATAGCCGCCCTCGACATAATCGAGACCGAAATCATCCAGCATCGCTGCAATCGCAATCTTGTCCTCGACCGAAAAATCGATCCCGGGCGTCTGCTGCCCGTCCCGGAGCGTCGTGTCGAAGAGGTAGATGCGTTCTCTCATTGTCGTTCCTCCCGGCTGTGCGGGTGTTGTGTGTTTCTCACCCGCCCTCGTGGTTCGAGACGGCCCTTGCGGGCCTCCTCACCATGAGGGCTGGACATTCGCGCTTGCGGCCCCCTCATCCGCCCTTCGGGCACCTTCTCCCCGAGGGGAGAAGGGAAGGAGACCGCATCGGCTGCTTTTCCCCTCTCCCCTCGGGGAGAGGGCTAGGGTGAGGGGGCTCCACCCTCCGAGTTATATTTTCCCCGCAAACTTGTCCGTAGCCCGGATCAGCTGATCCAGTATCCCCGGCTCCGAAAACGCATGCCCTGCGCCCTCGATCAGATGGAACTCCGCCTTCGGCCAGGCCTTGTGCAGCTGCCAGGCATATTTGGCGGGGCAGGGCATGTCGTAGCGGCCGTGGACGATGACGCCGGGGATGTCTTTCAGCTTGTGCGCATCGCGCAGCAGCTGCCCTTCATCCATCCAGCCGGCATTGACGAAGAAATGGTTCTCGATGCGGGCGAAGGCATAGGCGAACTCGGCTTCCTCGAACTTGCCGCTGGTGGATTTCTCCGGCAGCAGCGTGATCGTCTCGCCTTCCCAGATGCTCCAGGCGTGTGCGGCCTCGAGCGCCACGGCGCGGTCGGCGCCGGTCAGCCGGCGGTTATAAGCCTGCATCATCTCGTGGCGCTCTTCTGGCGGGATGGGGGCGATGAAGCGCTCCCACTTGTCCGGGAACATCTCGGAGACGCCGAACTGATAGTACCAGTCGAGCTCGGCCTTGGTCAGCGTGTAGATGCCGCGCACGATCAGTTCGGAAACCCGCTCCGGATGCTTTTCGGCATAGGCGAGCGCCAGCGTCGAGCCCCAGGAGCCGCCGAAGACCTGCCACTTTTCGACGCCCGCCATCTCGCGCAGCCGCTCGATATCGGCAACCAGATCCCAGGTCGTGTTGGCTTCGAGACTGGCATGCGGCGTGGACTTGCCGCAGCCGCGCTGGTCGAACAGCATGACGTCGTAAAGCTTGGGATCGAAGAGCCGGCGATGAACCGGCGAGAAGCCGCCGCCCGGTCCGCCATGCAGGAAGACTGCCGGCTTGGCGCCCGGCGTGCCCGAGCGCTCCCAATAGATCTTGTGGCCGTCACCGACATCGAGGTGGCCGGAGGCATAGGCCTCGATTTCGGGATAGAGCGTGCGCAACACTTCGGTCATGCCTTGAAGCCTTTCGCGGGCCATGTTTCGGTATCGTGATCGGGATGCTGGAAGGAGATGATCGCTTCCTGGCGCGAATAGAAATCAGGGTCGGTATGCACAGGCGCGTCGAAGATCTTCTCGACCCAGGGCAGGCGCGCTTCATGGTTCACCTGGATCTGCGGCTGCAGATCGCTGCGCTCGTCGAAGGTGCCGATCGCCAGCTCCAGTCCGCCGGGATGCCGGTAGGTCATCGGCGTGCCGCAATTGCTGCAGAAGCCGCGGTCGATATTGATCGACGACTGGAAATAGCTGAGCTCGCCGCGCGTCCATTCCATGCCGTCTTCAGGCGCCGTCACCAGCGCCGAGAAGAAACCGCCGAACTGCTTCTGGCACATCCGGCAATGGCAGATCGACGGGCGGCCGATCTTTCCCGAGATACGGAAGCGGATCGCGCCGCACTGGCAGCCGCCTGTTCGAATGGGTTCACTCATCTTGCTGCTCCATGGGGCCACTGAATGGTATCGTGATCGGGATGCTGGTGATTGCTGGAGGCGATCGTGTCCTCGCGCTCGCTGCTTTCGGGCTCCGGCTCGACGGGCAGGGCGTCGAGATCATGGAACCAGCGCATGCGGGTGCCCATGTTAGACTGCGCAACCGGCTTGACGGATTGCGGATCGTCGAGCGAGCCGAGCGTGATATTGATGAAATCGGCTTCCGGGATATCGTAAAAGAGCGGCGTGCCGCATTCGGCGCAGAAGCCGCGGCGCACGAGCTCGGAAGAGCTGAACCATTTCGGCTCGCCGCGCGTCAGCGCAAAATCGGCGCGCGCTACACCGGCAAGCGGCAGGAAGTAATTGCCGGCCGCTTTCTGGCACATGCGGCAATGGCAGAGATGCGGATAGCCGAGCTTGCCCGAGGCCCGGTAACGCACCGCGCCGCACTGGCAACCGCCGCTTCTATCCGCGCTCGCGCTCACGCCTTGTCCTCCGGCGGCCATACCGCGGTGTCGTGATCGGGGTGCTGGTAGGAGACGATCTCGTTGATGAACTCGGCCGCCTCGACATCGTCCTCGGTGCGGATGCCCGGGAGCGCATGCAGCCGGTCGGTAAAGGGCAGCTTCGCCTCGATGCCATACTGGATCGTCGGCGGCAGCGCCGCGGGATCATCGAAGGCACCAGCGGCGATCGCCAGCCCATCCGGCGCCTCATAGGTCAGCGGCGTACCGCAATCGCCACAGAAGCCGCGGAAGGCGAAGTTCGAGGACTTGAAACGCTTGCGCTCGCCGCGCGTCCACGCAAGCTCCGCACCGCGGACGGACACCAGCGGCGCATAGTATCCGCCAGACGCCTTCTGGCACATCCGGCAATGACAGATCGACGAATGCGTCAGCTCGCCTTCCACCCGGAAGCGAACGGCACCGCACTGGCATCCGCCGGTGTAAACAGTCATTGGACCTTCCTCCGTGATCCCGGGTCTTGCAGAAAGACCCCTCCCAACCCTCCCCACAAGGGGGAGGGCTTACCCGTAGTACCGCTTGCCGACACTGTCGGCGCGTCGGCGCAAACTGCAAGGTCCAAAGCAGGCAAGGCGGCCGCTAAGCCCCTCCCCCTTGTGGGGAGGGGTTGGGGAGGGGACTTGGTCAAGACCCGTAGGCTCACCGCTTCAACTCCCAGGTCGTCACGCGTTCTCCGGTCGCCGCATCCTTGCCGTCCTTCAGCTGCACGCCTTCGGAAAGCAGCTCATCACGCAGCTTGTCCGCCTCGGCAAAGTTCTTCGCCTTCAGCAATTCAAGCCGCGCCGCAACGCGACGGTCGATCTCAAGCGCCACGGCTTCATCGACTTCCGTCTTCTCCGGCAGCACGCCGAGCAGCGCAGCGCTTGCCGCAAACACTGCGGCATCGCCGGACTGCGCCAGCGCATGCAGCGCCTGCACCGCGGCGACCGTGTTGAGGTCGTCTGCCAGTGCTGCAAGGACCGCGGCATCCGGCGCCGCATCGCCGGCATCGGCTGCTGGCCACTTGGCGAGCAGGCGTTCTGCTTCTTCCAGCCGCTTTATCGAGAAATCGATCGGCTCGCGGTAATGCGTCATCAGCATCGCCAGACGCAGCACTTCGCCCGGCCATTTCCGGCCGCCGAATTTCTCGGTGTGCAGCAACTCGTAGATGGTGACGAAATTGCCTTCGGACTTCGACATCTTGCGGCCTTCGACCTGCAGGAAGCCGTTATGCATCCAGACATTCGCCATCACCTCGGTGCCGTGGGCGCAGCGCGACTGGGCGATCTCGTTTTCGTGGTGCGGGAAGATCAGGTCCAGCCCGCCGCCATGAATGTCGAAGACCTCGCCGACATAGCGCTGGCTCATCGCCGAGCACTCGATATGCCAGCCCGGACGGCCGCGGCCCCAGGGGCTGTCCCAGCCGGGTTCACTCTCGGAAGACAGCTTCCAGAGCACGAAATCGCCGGGGTTCTTTTTGTGCGCATCGACGGCGATGCGCGCACCCGCCTGCTGCTCATCGAGGTTGCGCTTCGAGAGCTGGCCGTAATCGGCCATCGAGCGCGTGTCGAACAGCACTTCGCCTTCGGCCTGATAGGCATGGCCGTTATCGAGCAGCTTCTCGATGATCTCGATCATCCCGGCGATGTTCTCGGTCGCCCGCGGCTGGTGCGTCGGCTCCAGGCAGCCGAGCGACTTGGCGTCATCGAGAAACTGCGTCTCGGTCTTCTCGGTGACGCGGCGGATGGCCTCGTTCAGCGGCAGGCCGGGATAGTCGCGCAGCGCCCGCGCGTTGATCTTGTCGTCGACGTCGGTGATGTTGCGCGCATAGGTGACCTTCTCTGCGCCATAGACATGGCGAAGCAGCCGGAACAGCACGTCGAAGACGATGACCGGGCGGGCATTGCCGATATGGGCGAAATCGTAAACGGTCGGGCCGCAGACATACATGCGGACATTGTCGCGATCGATCGGTTCGAAAGCCGTCTTTTCGCGCGTCAGCGTGTTGTAAAGCTTGAGTTCAGCCGGGCCGGCCATGTCATGTTCTCCCAATGCAATGATCCGAAAAATGCTGCCACCGGCGGGCCGGGGCGTTTCTCATCTTTGCGTATTTGGGAGACGAAAACGGCCAGGCCAGCGAGCGCGCTAGCGAATAATCTTCCGGCAGTTAATGCAGATAACCGTTTTCATGGCGCGTTTTATGGCGCGGGAACGGCCATCGGTCAAGTGGGGGTGAGGCCCGATGCGGCAAAGCCGCAGCAATCGATCCAGCGAATCGATTGCAGGACCGAACGCCCGAAGCGAAAGCGAAGGGCCGGGCGTCTAAGTTACGGTATTTCCATGCTATCACCACAGCCGCAACAGATGAGATCAACCCGTGCGCCGCGTCTTCCTCCTGCTCATCACCGCGATCATCCTGACGGCTGTCGCCTGCGGCGCCTATCTGGCATACGATCGCGCCATGACGCAGTTCTCTCCGCCATCCCTCGCAGACTATCCGATCCAGGGCATAGACATCAGCCATCACCAGGGCGACATCGACTGGGCGCGGCTGAAGGATCAACCGAACATCCGCTTCGCCATCATGAAGGCGACCGAAGGCGGCGATCACCGCGACCGAAAATTCGCCGAAAACTGGCAAGCGGCAAAGCAGGCCGGGATCGTCCGCGGCGCCTATCACTTCTTCACCTTCTGCCGCCCCGGCGCCGAGCAGGCCGATAACGTCATCGCCACCATACCCGCCGAAGCCGACGCCCTGCCGCTGGCGCTCGATCTCGAATTCACCGGCAATTGCGGCAAGGTGCCGACGCTGGATGAGCTCAGCGCCGAAATCGCAGCCTTCTATGCTCGGCTGAACGGCCGCTATCCCGGCCAGCCGGTCTTCTACATGAACGAGGCCTTCTTCGAGCAATATTTCAAGGGCAACGAAACCCGCTTCCCGCCCCACACCCTCTGGATCCGCAGCATCGCTCACCGCCCGGATTGCCAGAACTGGTCGCTCTGGCAATTCGCCGACGACGGCAAGGTGGAGGGGATCAAGGGTGCGGTCGATCTCAACGCGCTCTGCCCGGGAAGCGCGCTCGAGCCGTATTTCGTGCGGCCGGTGAGCTAGCCTTCCGGCGCCGGATCGATGGCGCTGACGACGCGCGCGACGATCTCGCTCATCGTCGCCTCGTCGAGCGTTTCGATATACTGGGCGGTCTTCTGCTGGATGCGCGCGGCAATGTCGAAGCTGCGGACCTGATTGCAGACGGCAACGCCCGTCGTGTCATGCCCGGAAATCGCAACAGCCAGGCCGACATCACGGGTGAAGGCGCCGCCGCTGGTGATCGGCACGGTCATGCTCACGCCGAGAGCATTGATTTCGCGCGGCGTAATGACGACGAAACGATGCCGGTTCTTCATCTCGCGCCCGGCGACGGGGTTCGGATCGATCCAATAGACATCGCCACGCTTCGGAACGTTGCTGCGGACCATCATCAGATTTCGCGGCCCACCGGATCGCCATCCTGCGCATCGGCGACTTCGGCGTTGAGTGCGCGGATTTCGTCGGCTCCCTCCAGCAATTCGCTGAGCGAGTAACGCTTCTTTGCAGGGCGTGTCGCCCGGCCGATCAATTCGCCATTGGCGACATCGAGTGACAGCTGATCGCCGACCTCGACCTGCATCATCTTCAGAACGGCAGGCGGCAGCGTGACGATCGCAGCTCCGCCCTGGCGTCTGATCTTGGTGGTAATGGACATTCGTACGCTCCCGAGAGTGCTACATATGTAGCACAATTTCGGTGGTCATCAAGGGAAGCTAGCTCACGCCGGCAGGTGGTAATCCACCAGCTTGTTTTCGCGCACGATGAACAGCTTGCCGGTTTCGGTAACGCCGGGGCCGAGGAGCGGGAGGATCGCCTTGGCGACTTCGGACGGGTGCGGCAGCGTCGCCGGGTCTTCGCCGGGGACGGCCTGGGCGCGCATCGCGGTGCGGGTGGCGCCCGGATCGACGCTGGTGATGCGCAGCGGCGTCGACTGGCTTTCGCCGGCCCAGGTGCGGGCCAGCGCCTCGACGGCGGCCTTGGAGGCGGAGTAGGGGCCCCAGAACGGGCGGCATTTGTGCGCGGCAGCCGACGAGAGAATGACGGCGCGGCCGGCTTCGGCGCGGGTCAGCAGCGGATCGACCGAGCGGATCAGCCGCCAGGTGGCGTTGACGTTGATGTTCATCACCTTCTCGAAGGTCTTCGCCTCGACATGGCCGATCGGCGAGATGACGCCGAGTACGCCGGCATTGGCGACGAGAATGTCGAGCTTGCCCCAGCGTTCGAAAATCGAGCCGCCGAGACGGTCGATGGCTTCCATGTCGGCGAGATCGAAGGGAACCAGCGTGGCGCTGCCGCCGACCGCCTTGATCGCATCATCGAGGTCTTCGAGACCGCCGACGGTGCGGGCGCAGGCGATGACGTGCGCGCCGGCCTTTGCGAGTTCGAGCGCGGTGAAATAGCCGATGCCGCGGGAAGCGCCGGTCACGAGCGCGATCTTGCCTTCAAGATTGATGTTCATACTGCCGTCCTGATGCCGCGCCGGGCTGGTCTTTGAGTTCTTTGTGGGAACGATTGAATGGTCGCTTTTGGCGAGCCGCCAACCTCGCCTCCCTCATCCCTGTGCTTGTCACAGGGATCCAGCGCGCGCAAGTCTTTGCGCGCAGGAGAGTCTTTCGTGATGCAAAAGGGAGAGGTCTGCGATTGCGGCCCCCTCATCCGCCCTTCGGGCACCTTCTCCCCGAGGGGAGAAGGGATGACTGCGGTACCCGCTTGCGCCAACATCCCCTCTCCCTTGGGGGAGAGGGCAGGGTGAGGGGGCTCCGGGTGAACACCGTCCGGCTAAACGCCCCGAAGGCAAGCCTTACCCGTTCGTTGCCAGCAGCGAGACCTTGCGGCCCATCTTCTCGCCGTCCTTGTCGAGGAGGCGGGTCGGGTAGTCGCCGGTGAAATAGTGGTCGGTGAACTGCGGGCGGGCGTCGTTGCGGTCTTCGCCGCCGACGGCGCGGTAGAGGCCGTTGATCGACAGGAATTCGAGCGAATCCGCGCCGATATACTTGCACATTGCTTCCAGGCTTTCGTACTGGTTGGCGAGCAGCTTTTCACGATCAGGCGTGTCGATGCCGTAGAAATCAGGATAGTAGATCATCGGGCTGGCGACGCGCAGGTGCACTTCCTTGGCGCCGGCATCGCGGATCATCTGCACGATCTTCAGCGATGTGGTGCCGCGCACGACGGAATCGTCGACCAGCACAACGCGCTTGCCTTCGATCATCGCCCGGTTGGCCGAATGCTTGAGCTTCACGCCGAAGGCGCGGATCTGCTGCGTCGGCTCGATGAATGTACGGCCTACATAATGGTTGCGGATGATGCCGTATTCGAACGGGATGCCGCTTTCCTGCGCATAGCCGAGAGCTGCCGGCGTGCCGCCATCGGGAACAGGAACGACGACATCGGCTTCGACGGGCGCTTCCTTGGCAAGGTTGATGCCCATGTTCTTGCGGGCAACGTAAACGCTGCGGCCGCCGACGACGGAATCGGGACGGGCGAAATAGACATATTCGAACAGGCAGAGGCGTTCCGGCTGGCCATTGCCGGCCTTGCGCGCGTCGATGGTGATCGAGCCGTCGGACTGGATTTCGCAGATGATGACTTCGCCGTTTTCGACATCGCGGATGAACTTGGCGCCGATGATGTCGAGCGCGCAGGTTTCGGATGCGAAGATCGGCTTGCCGTCGAGCTCGCCCATGACCAGCGGCCGGATGCCGGTGGGGTCGCGGGCGGCGATCAGCTTGGTGCGGGTGATTGCCACCATCGAGTAGCCGCCTTCCATCTGGCGGATGGCGTCGATGAAGCGATCGGCGGTTGACGCATAACGCGAGCGGGCGATCAGGTGGAGGACGACTTCGGTATCCGACGTCGACTGACAGATGGCGCCACCGGCGATCAGCTGGCGGCGAAGGGTCAGGCCGTTGGTGAAGTTGCCGTTGTGGGCGATGGCGATGCCGCCGACTTCAAGTTCGGCAAACAGCGGCTGAACGTTGCGCAACGCCACTTCGCCGGTCGTCGAATAGCGGTTGTGACCGATCGAGATATTGCCGGGCAGGCGGGCCAGCGTCGTCGGGTTGGTATAGTGGTCGCCGACCAGGCCCATATGGCGCTCGGAATGGAAGCGCGATCCGTCGAAGGAGACGATACCGGCGGCTTCCTGACCGCGGTGCTGCAGGGCGTGAAGCCCGAGCGCCGTCAGCGTTGCCGCATCGTCGTGGCCGAGAATACCGAAGACGCCGCACTCTTCGTGGAGCGTATCCCCATCGAGTTCGTCATTGAGCGTCAGGGAATAGGACTGGTTCATCGATGCGGGCCTTTGCTCTCACAAGAATGGATCGGCTTTCCATAGCATGACGCCGTCATCATGCGTTTTAAACGGCTGAGGCCCGGCAGAGCGGATGCCCGGCCGGACCTTTACTGTACGTCCCGCTCAAATGGCAATTGCCATCGTGCAGGTCAAGCTGTTGAACACTGTGTCAATTCGACTGCGGTTGCGCGCCGCCTGCAGGGGCGGCCGGTGCTGCATCGTCTGCCGGCGCCTGGTCTGCTGCCGGCGCATTGGCATTGCCCGTATTCTCGCCCTGCGGCTGAATTTTGTCCATCACGCTGGTGCGGATCATTTGGGCGAACTCTTCCGGCAGAACCGACTGCAGTTTCACGACCATCGAGTCGAGGAACGGCTTGGATTTGGCGTTGTTGACCCATGCCGGACGGTGATCGGCATCGACCAGCCAGTTCCAGAAGGCGACGGCCACGACCAGCAGAAGAATGCCGCGCGCGGCACCGAACAGGAAGCCGAGCGTACGGTCGAGCGCGCCGATGCGGCTGTCGATGATGAAATCGGCGATCTTCATGGTGATGAAGGAGATGACGATCAGCGCGATCAGGAAGACGACGGCGGCCGAGCCGACGATCGCGATGCGGTCGTCGTCGGTGTACTTCTTCGCGTAGGGCACCAGGTAGTGGTAGAGGTAGTAGGCTGCGGCAGCCGAACCGCCCCAGCTTGCGATCGACAGGACCTCACGGGAAAAGCCGCGGACCATCGCCAATACGGCGGAGAAGAGCACGACGCCGATGACAATACCGTCGAAAATCGTAATGGGCATATAAATTCAACTCCAGGGCTGCTGCGTTTCCGCAAGCGGGCCGCGCCTCATTCGTGTGCATCCTATATCACTACCGTTTACGGCAATGAAAGGATCAACCGTCGTCTTCCACACGTCGTAGCGCACCCTTCGATCCGGCGATGCGCGCCACCAGGTCCGGCAGGCTCTCTATCTCGTTCCAGCGTCCCCCGGTGCCCTTCGGCAGATCGGCGGTCGCTGTTGGAAGCAGCGCTGCAGAAAATCCCAGCTTCTCGGCTTCTTTGAGGCGCTGGGCGGTGTGCGCAACCGGTCGGACGGCCCCCGACAGGCTGACTTCGCCGAAATAGACGCAATCGGCCGGGAGAGCAATACCGGCAAGCGAGGAAACAAGGGCCGAAGCGACGGCCAGATCGGCTGCCGGCTCGGAGATCCGGTAGCCGCCGGCGATGTTGAGATAGACGTCGTGTTGGCCGAGCTTCACGCCGCAATGGGCTTCGAGCACGGCAAGGATCATCGAAAGCCGTGCCGAGTCCCAGCCGACGATGGCGCGCCGCGGCGTGCCGAGCGAAGTCGGCGCCACCAGCGCCTGCACTTCGACGAGGATCGGCCGCGTGCCCTCCATGCCGGCGAACACCGCCGCACCCGGGGATTTCTCGTTGCGCTCGCCGAGGAACAGCTCGGAGGGATTGGCGACTTCGCGCAGCCCCTTGTCGGACATTTCGAAGACGCCGATCTCGTCGGTCGGTCCGAAGCGGTTCTTGACGGTGCGCAGGATGCGATAGTGGTGGCCGCGGTCGCCTTCGAAATAGAGCACGGCATCGACCATGTGCTCGACGACGCGCGGACCGGCGATCTGGCCGTCCTTGGTGACGTGGCCCACGAGCACCATGGCAGCACCCGTCTGCTTGGCAAAACGGATCATCGCCTGCACGCCGGTCCTGACCTGGGTGACGGTACCCGGCGCCGATTCCGCCAGATCGCTCCACAGCGTCTGGATGGAATCGATGATGACGAGATCGGGGCGTTTTCCCTCGGCAAGCGTCGCGAGGATGTCCTCGACATTGGTTTCGGCAGCCAGCATCACGTCGGTATCGGCCGCACTCAGCCGCTGCGCGCGCAGGCGCACCTGGGCAACGGCCTCTTCGCCCGAGACATAGATGATCTTGTGGCCGCGGCGCGAGAGCGCGGCGGCGGCCTGCATCAAGAGCGTCGACTTGCCGATGCCGGGATCGCCGCCGACGAGCACGGCAGAGCCGCGCACGAAGCCGCCGCCGAGCGCCCGGTCGAGCTCGGAAATGCCGGTATGGATGCGCGGCGCTTCCTCGATCTCGCCCGAGAGCGCGGTCAGGGCAACGGGACGTCCCTTCTTCGGCGTCTTGGCCGGTCCGCCGCCGATGCCGCCCATCGGATCTTCCTCGACGATGGTGTTCCACTCGCCGCAGCCTTCGCACTTCCCGGCCCAGCGGTTATGAACCGTGCCGCAGTTCTGGCAGGTGAATTGAGTTCTGGCCTTCGCCATCAGGTTGGACTTTCGATGCTGGAGTTGGCGGCATCATCCGGTCGCGGGTGATTCGCTCTTTCATCCATATGTCGGTCCGTTCGGGCGCCGACGCAACAGGGGATAGGCACACGGCGCAAGCAGCACACGCGCATGCGACTTTAGTTTCATGATCTGCTGATTTATTGGCAAATTCTTAATGAGAGAGGGCCATTTATGACACGCGGAGACGGCATCGGCCGGCTCGCATCTACGGTGGAGATTGACTTGAGAAATACCTACCTTGCTGTTCGCGCGCTGGTGATTGCCGCGAACATCGCTTCGCCGCTCGCAATATATCCCGCAGCCGCTGCAACGCCCCCTGCAGACGGAATGCCGGCACCTTCCATTTCCAAGGCTCTGGATGCGCTTCTGCTGCCGGTCAACAAGGCCGTCGCCAAGAAGTTCAAGCTCGCCAAGGGAGAGCATGGTGTGCTGGTTCTTTCCGTCAAGCCGGGTGGTGTTGCCGACAAGCAAGGGATCAAGCCGGGCGACGTTCTCTCCGAGGTTCATGGCCATAAGGTTCATAAGCCTGTCGACGTCGATGTCGCGGTCAGACGCGACCTGAAGGCCGGTCATTCGGATATTGCGCTTTCCCTTCAGCGGGACGGTACGCCTGTGGCCGTTGCCGCCGTCATCACGATGGAATCCTACAGCGAAGCCGTCTCGGTGACCGAGGTGGCGACGTGGGAAAGCGACACGTCGGATGCCTCGTTCTCCTATTCGGAATATGTGTCCGAGGAAACGGAGACCATCGAGTCGTCCTACGAGAGCGAAGAGACCACTGTCGAGGAAGCGATGACGCAGGAAGAATCGGCGACGGACGAGGAAACCAGCGCCGATGAAGCCGACGACAGCGACGATAGCGCTGATGACGGCGACGGTGACGACGGCGGCTCCGACGAGGAGTAGCCGAATTGGGGTGGCCGCTCGCCAAGAGTGGCCGCCCGTCCATTGCGCCTGGGCGCATCAATCAAAACTAGTGATTTTCCTATCATCAGCCGCAGTGGCAGGCTGCGTTGTATATTCATAGGAACATTGCCCATGCTCGATTATTCGCTTGCCCACTGGATCACCTTCCTGACCGCCGCCGTGCTTCTGAACCTGTCGCCGGGTCCGGATATGGCGTTCATTCTCGGCCATACGATCAAGAGCGGCACGCGCGCCGGCTTTTCCGCGGTCTTCGGCGTGTGGACGGGCGCCTGCCTGCATGTGCTCTTCGCAGCCTTCGGCCTGTCGGCAGTGCTGGCCGCCTCTGCCTTCGCTTTCTCGGCGGTGAAGTGGGTGGGTGCCGCCTATCTCGTCTGGCTCGGCATCCAGGCGCTGCGCTCGGGCGGTGAGGGCGGTTTTGTCAAGGCTGCGGCAGAGACCATGAGCTGGCAGCGCATCTACCGGCAGGGCGTGCTGGTGTCGCTGCTCAATCCGAAGGTGGCGATCTTCTTTCTGGCCTTCCTGCCGCAATTCGTCGTCGAGGGTGCAGGCCCGGTCTGGCTGCAGCTTGCCGTGCACGGCCTGCTGATCGTCGTCGTCGCCGTCTTCATCGAGCCGCCGCTGATCTTGGCGGGCGGCAGGCTCGCCGAACTCGTCAAGGGCAACCGCAAGATCGGCCTTTGGCTCGATCGCGGTCTCGGCGCGCTGCTCGTTGCGCTCGGCGTTCGCCTGGCGCTGACGACGCGCTGAGACCTATTCCTCGTCGACCACGTATTTCCGCTCGTGGCGCAGCCCGATGCTCGTCAGCATCTCGTAGCCGATCGTGCCTGCGGCGCGTGCCGCATCGTCGACGAGGATATTCTTGCCGAAGAGCTCGATGTAATCGCTGGCGCGGATCAGGTTTTCGGGCAGGTCGGTGACGTCGAAGATCGTCAGGTCCATGGTGATGCGGCCGGCGACCGGAACGTGATATCCCTCGAAGAAGCCCTGACCGCCCTGCGGCAGCGCATTGCGCAGCGGCACCCCGCCGCTCGACTGGCTGCGCATGTAGCCATCGGCATAACCGGCGGCAACGATCGCCAAGCGGCTGTCGCGCGTCAGCTTCAGCGCCCGCCCGTAGCTGACGGATTCCCCGGCGCGCACCGTCTTGACCTGGATCACCCGCGCTTCGGCGGTGGCGACAGGGCGCATCGGGTTCTTCATGCCGTGGACGGCCTCGGCGCCATAGATGGCGATGCCCGGACGCGTCAGGTCGAAATGATAATTTTCGCCGAGAAACACACCGGCGGAGGCCGCAAGGCTTGATTCGATACCTTCATAGGCGGCGGTAACCCTGCGGAATGATTCAAGCTGCTGCTTGTTCATCGGCGACAGCTGGTCGTCGCCGCAGGCAAGATGGCTCATGACGAGTACAGGCGCAAAGCTTGCCGGGCGCGAGACGTCGTCGGCGAGTGCGAGTGCCTCGTCGATGTGAAGACCGAGCCGGTTGAAGCCGGTATCGACATGCAGCGCACAGGGGTAGTCGCCGTAGTCCGAAAGCACCGCCATCCAGAAGGCGAGCTGCTCTTCGGACGAAATGACCGGCACCAGATCATTCTCGAAGAAGCGCCGCTCGGTTCCGGGCCAGATGCCCGACAGCACGAAGATGCGGGCGTCGGGCGCATAGAGCCGCAGCGTCACGCCCTCGTCGACGGTCGCGACGAAAAAGTCGCGTGCGCCCGCCATATAGAGCGCCTCGCCGGAATCCTCGATCCCCATGCCATAGGCATCCGCCTTGACGACGGCCGAGGCGCGCGCCTTTCCAGAACGCCGCGCCATGTCCTGCCAGTTCTGGGCGAGGGCGGAAAGATCCACCGTCAGCCGCAGTCCCGCGGATTCAAAATGATCGTCTTCGAAGGCGTCGGAAATATCGGTCATCGCACACATCAAAAATAAAGGCCGGAGAGGAGTCTCCGGCCAGTCTAAAGCTCATGACCTGCGAGGGGAAGCCCGTCGCTGCATTGCAGCAATGCTGATCAGTGTTCTTCGTACTGCGTAAACGACGGCTCGGCGAGGTCGGCGAAGCGGGTGAACTCCGACTGGAAGGCGAGCTTGACGGTGCCGGTCGGTCCGTGGCGCTGCTTGGCGATGATGACGTCGGCCGTGCCCTTGACCTTTTCGAACAGTGCTTCCCATTCCGCATATTTCGGATCGGCGGGATCGCGCGGCTCGAGGTTCTTGACGTAATATTCCTCGCGGAACACGAAGAGCACGACGTCCGCGTCCTGCTCGATCGAGCCCGATTCACGAAGGTCGGAGAGCTGCGGGCGCTTGTCGTCGCGGCTTTCGACCTGACGCGACAGCTGCGAAAGGGCGATGATGGGAACGTTGAGTTCCTTGCCGAGCGCCTTCAGGCCGGTGGTGATCTGGGTGATTTCCTGAACGCGGTTGTCGCCCTTGCCGGCGCCGGTCATCAGCTGGATATAGTCCACCACCAGGCAATCGAGGCCGCGCTGGCGCTTCAGGCGGCGGGCGCGCGCCGAAAGCTGCGCGATCGAGATACCACCGGTCTGGTCGATATAAAGCGGCACCTTCTGCATCATCATCGAGCAGGCGACCAGCTTTTCGAAATCGGCATCGTTGATGTCGCCGCGGCGGATCTTCGAGGAGGAGACTTCCGTCTGCTCGGAGATGATACGGGTTGCGAGCTGTTCGGACGACATTTCGAGCGAGTAGAAGCCGACGACGCCGCCCTGCTTCGCCTTGAAACTTCCGTCCGCCTGCACTTCGCCTTCATAGGCGGCGGCGATGTTATAGGCGATGTTGGTGGCGAGCGAGGTCTTGCCCATACCCGGACGTCCGGCGAGCACGATCAAGTCGGAGCGCTGCAGGCCGCCCATCTTGCCGTCGAGCGAATGGATGCCGGTGGAGATGCCGGAGAGACCGCCATCACGCTCCTTGGCGACGGCAGCCATGTCGATCGCCAGCGCCACGGCGTCGTTGAACGACTGGAATCCGCCGTCGTAGCGGCCGTTTTCGGCCAGCTCGAACAGGCGGCGCTCGGTGTCTTCGATCTGCGCCTGCGGCGGCATGTCGAGCGGCGCGTCATAGGCGATGTTGACGACGTCCTCGCCGATGGTGATCAGCGCGCGGCGCAGCGCCAGATCGTAGATCGCGCGGCCATAGTCCTCGGCATTGATGATGGTGACGGCCTCGCGGGCGAGGCGGGCGAGATATTCCGACACCGTCATGTCGCCGACCTTCTCGTCGGCCTTCAGGAAGGTCTTGATCGTCACCGGATTGGCGATCTTGCCCATGCGGATGATATCGCCGGCGACCTCGAAGATCTTCCGGTGCAGCGGCTCATAGAGATGGATCGGCTTGAGGAAGTCCGACACCCGGTAATAGGCGTCGTTGTTCATCAGGATAGCACCCAGAAGCGCCTGCTCCGCTTCGATATTGTTGGGTGCTTCGCGGTAATGCTGCTCGGCAGGAGCAACGGCGGCAATCTTTCGCGCGGCGTCGTTCATCGTCATCCGTTCTGTCGTTTCTATCCCGGATTTGAAGACTGCCACCTGCAAATGCAAGTGCATGGCGGCAACAGCGCCTGCCGGTCTTCAAAATCCACTGCGCTTTGCACGTTGTTCGACTTGTCCACAGCGCTTCAAAGCCTGTGGACAAAAAATGCTATCGTGTCACCTTGGGGACACGGGCCTGGCTGCGACTCAGCCTGCATTTTTGCTGATGGCTATTTTACTCGTAAGCCATCCGAGTTAGCACTTGAAAAAATGCCAAATCTGCTTTAGATAGTAATAATATAATTAGCACACTAACGAATTGGACTGGAATCTATGGCGAATAAGCTGCTCGGCCGCGAATTGATCGAAGACATTGCTGCCTTCACCCGCAAGCTGAGAGCGACTTTCGATGCCAGGGTCAGGGAACGCAACATGACGCTGCCGCGCGCCCGGGTGTTCTTCAATCTCAACAAGAAGGACGGCATCAACCAGCGCGAGCTCGCCGACCGCCTCGAGCTCGAAACCCCGACGCTCGTGCGCATCCTCGATGCGATGGAAGGGCAGGGCTATGTCGAGCGCCGTGTCGCCGGCTCCGACCGCCGCGCCAAGGAGATCTACATGACCGATGCGGGCAGGGTGGTCGCCGCCGAAGTCGAGGGTCTTGCGGAGGAAGTACGCGGCCAGATCATCGCCGGTATTCCCGAAAGCGATCTCAGGACTACCTTGAATGTTATCCGCACGATGCAGGCGAACCTGGCGGCCGTTCGCGGACAATGAGGACGCGTGAATGAGCCTCGCCGAGACAGCAAATGACAATGCTGTAGCCGCCCGCAAGGGCGAGGAAGAGGCCGTCACGCCGCCGCCCGCAGCGCCGCCCTTGCCGGTACCGCTGGCGCGCTGGAAGGTGCCGCTCTACATGGCCTCCTCGGTCTTGTTCTTCCTGACCCAGGGGTTGGGGATGAACCTGATCACCGCCAATATCTACCAGCTGCAGGGCTCGTTCTCGGCGACCACGATCGAGGTGTCCTGGCTGTCCGCCGCCTATATGGCGCCCTATGCCAGCCTTGCCATCGCGCTCTTCAAGATCCGCACGCAATATGGCCTGCGCCGCTTTGCCGAGTTCAGCATCATCTGCTTCCTCTTCGCCTCGATGATGAACCTGCTGATCACCGATCTGCATTCGGCAATCGTCGTACGCGCCTTGAGCGGCATGGCCGCCGCCCCACTCTCGACGCTCGGCTTCCTCTACATGCTGGAAGCCTTCCCGCCGGAAAAGAAGCTCTCGGTGGGCCTCAGCCTGGCGCTGATGAACACGCTGTTTGCCGCGCCGATCGCCCGGATCATCTCGCCGTCGCTGCTGGATCTCGGCGGTTACAGTGCCCTTTACACTTTCGAGATGGGGCTGGCGCTGATTGCCCTGCCGGTCATCTACCTGCTGCCGCTCACGGCGCCGCCGCGCGCCAAGGTCATCCAGCGGCTCGATATCCTGAGCTACCTGCTGCTCGCCATCAGCTTCGGCTGCCTGGCCGTCGTCCTGACGCTCGGGCGGCTCTACTGGTGGTTCGAAGTATCCTGGCTCGGCATCGTACTTGCCGTCTCGATCGGCGCGCTGACGCTGATGTTCCTGATCGAGCTGCCGCGCGCCAATCCGATGATCGACCTGCGCTTCGTCTTCTCGGGCGCGAACATGCGCATGGCCGGTCTCCTGCTACTGTTCCGCTTCGTCTCCTCGGAGCAGTCGACGACGGCGGCGAATTTCTATCAGCAGCTCGGCCTGCTCAACGACCAGACGATCCATCTCTATGCGATCATCCTGCTCTCGTCGCTCGCGGGCGGCCTGTTCTGCGCCTATCTGATGATGACGCGCTATGTCGAGACCGCGCATGTGCTGGCGCTGATCCTGATCGCGGCGGGCGCCTATATCGACAGCCAGTCCACCAGCCTGACGCGGCCGCCGGAAATGTATCTGAGCCAGGCGATGGTCGCGGCGGGTGCGGCGATGTTCCTGCCGCCGGTCATGTCCAAGGGCTTTGCGGCCGTCCTCGCCAAGGGTATGCCCTATATCGTCAATTTCCTGGTAATCTTCCTGTTCACCCAGTCGATCGGCTCGCTCTTTGCCTCCTCGGTACTCGGCACTTTCGTCGTCATCCGCGAGAAGTTTCATTCCAACGTTCTCGTCGAACATATCCTGCTGACGGACCCGATCGTCGCCCAGCGCGTCTCGCAGCTTTCGGCCGCCTACGGCAAGGTCATCACCGACAAGACGCTGCTGAATGCCGAGGGCCTCTCGCTGCTCAGCCAGCAGGTGGCGCGGGAAGCCTATGTGCTCGCCTATAACGATGCCTTCTACGTCATCTTCCTGTCCTGCCTGGCAGGTCTCGTCGTCCTTCTTCTCCATCTCGCATGGAAGCGCCGGCCCTGGCAGAACGGGCCGGAGGCCGTCCTTGCGCAATCCTGAGCCAGAGGCCCCATCCGCATGTTCAAATCCCTCCGCTCGCCCACCTCTCTGATCGTGCTGATCGCCGGTGCCGCCGGCATCCTGCTGGTGCTCTATGCCTGGCGCCTGCCGCCCTTCGTCACCTCGGTGGAAACGACGGACAATGCCTATGTCCGCGGCTATGTCACGCTGATGAGCCCACAGGTCAGCGGCTATGTCGTCGACGTTCCGGTCAAGGACTACGAGCATGTGAAGCAGGGGCAGGTACTCGCCAAGATCGACGACCGCATCTATGCGCAGAAGCTGGCGCAGTCGCGCGCCGCGCTCGATGGTCAGAAGGCGTCGCTCGCCAATTCGCACCAGCAGGAGCTCTCGGCACAAGCCAACATCGCCTCCAGCCAGGCGCAGATCGACAGCGCCACCGCGGCGCTGAAGCGTGCCCAGCTTGCCTGGGACCGCGTCGATAATCTGAGCAACCGCGGCATCGCCTCGGCCAGCGAATCCGAAGCCGCCCAGGCGACGCTCGAGCAGGCGAAGGCGGCGCTCAATCAGGCGCAGGCCGCCCTCGAAGTCTCCAGGCAGAGCCTGGCGACGATCATCGTCAATCGTGCCTCTCTGGAAGCCAATGTCGCCGGTGCCGAGGCGGCGGTCCAGCTCGCCGAAATCGACCTACAGAACACGTCGGTCGTGGCACCCCGCGACGGCCATCTCGGGGAGATCGGCGTGCGGATCGGGCAATACGTCACATTGGGCACGCAGATGATGGCGGTGGTTCCCGAGGACGTCTGGGTGATCGCCAATTTCAAGGAAACCCAGCTCGATGGAATGCAGGTCGGCCAGCCGGTCTCGGTCTCCGTCGATGCGCTCGGCCATCACCGGCTGACCGGCCGCGTCGAGCGCTTCTCGCCGGCCGCCGGTTCGGAATTCGCCGTCATCAAGCCCGATAACGCCACCGGCAATTTCACCAAGGTCGCCCAGCGCGTCGGCGTGCGCATCAGCATCGATCCCGGCCAGGATCTGGCCAAGGACCTGTCGCCCGGCCTCTCGGTCGTGGTGCGGATCGACAAGAGCGCAGCACCTCTGAAGAGTGTTGCCGACAACCAGTAGGCCCCTGAAACGAAAAAGCCCGGCACGAGGCCGGGCTTTCCGTATGCGGTATCGGAGAGAAGCTTATGCTTCGTCTTCGTCGAGGCCGTCAGCTTCCGGATCGAAGAAGTCTTCCGGACGCAGAGCGTCTTCGTCAACGCCGTAGATCGCGTCAACCGAGGTCAGGGTCTCGCCCTTGGCCTGGCGCTCAGCTTCTTCAGCCGAACGTGCAACGTTGAGCTCAACGTGGATTTCGACTTCCGAATGCAGCTGGATTTCAACCTTGTGCAGGCCGATTGCCTTGATCGGCGTGTTCAGGTGAACCTGGTTGCGGCCGATGTTGAAGCCTTCTGCGCCGAGGATGTCGACGACGTCGCGAGCCGCGACCGAGCCGTACATCTGGCCGGTTTCGCCAGCCGAACGGACGACGATGAAGGCCTTGCCGTCGAGAACGTCGGCAACCTTCTGGGCTTCCGACTTGCGCTCGAGGTTACGGGCTTCGAGCGTTGCACGCTCGGCTTCGAAGCGCTTCTTGTTGGCTTCGTTGGCGCGCAGAGCCTTGCCGAGCGGCAGGAGGTAGTTACGAGCAAAGCCGTCGCGAACCTTTACGGTTTCGCCCATCTGGCCGAGCTTGGAGATACGTTCGAGGAGAATGACGTCCATGTTAGAGTTCCTTTCTTAGATGTTCGAATCTGTTTGTTTGGGGGCATCCGCATCCTTGTTGGGGGTCAGTGCGATCGCTTTGCGCGTATCGGACAGGCCGACGACCAGGATGAAAAAGGCTGGCAGCATCAGGATGAGCGATGCCAGGTAGAGAAGGATCAGCGCCGGCAGGCGCCAGTCCTTGCCGCGCGTGCGGAAATGCAGCGAGGCGAAGCCGGAAAGCAGGAAGCCGGCGCCGAACGTGCCGACGACGGTTGCTCCGATCATCGCCGGAACGCCGCCGAAGAAGGTGGCGGCCAGACCGGCGAGGAAGACGAAAATCGAATTGCGGTTCATCCGAAGCGCGGACGGAATGTCTTCGCGCGGACGCAGCGCCCGGCCCGAAGCGTTCACGATGCGGGTCGCGATGTAATAGGCAGCAAACAAGAGCACCACCCACATGGCGCCCTGGATGGCTGGCAGCATCAGCAGCAGCAGCGACTTGGTCTGCGCCGTCGCAGCCGGATCGAGGCTCACTTCCGGCTGCTGCTGGGCAAAGGACGTGAACAGCGCATCGACCATCTGGCTGACGAGATCCGGGCCGTAGCCGATCATGAAGCCGGTGACGATGACGGCGAGCGTCACGAGTGCGCAGAGATGCAGCAGGATATCGGACAGCGGATACCAGGCCATCAGATGATCGGGACCGCCGAGCTCGGAGGCGGGGCGCGCCAGATTGGCGAGATGGCTGAGCCAGCCGGCCGGCAGCAGCGTCACCA
The DNA here is from genome assembly GCF_053522545.1 of Rhizobium sp. 21-4511-3d. Taxonomy (NCBI): domain Bacteria; kingdom Pseudomonadati; phylum Pseudomonadota; class Alphaproteobacteria; order Hyphomicrobiales; family Rhizobiaceae; genus Rhizobium; species Rhizobium sp. 21-4511-3d. The sequence continues at coordinate 463,401 of NZ_JBNWCF010000001.1, forward strand.
GCGTCATCATCAGCGCGAAGGTCGGCGAGATGGCGATGGCGCCGAGCACGGCGGCAGTGACGACGGCGGAGATGGCGGCAGCATTGCCCCAGCCGAGGCCGACGAGAAGAATGGGAAGCGCGGAAGCCGCGTAAAGGACGGCGCTGAACGACAATTGAACGCTCGCGCCGAGCACCAGCAGTGCGGCGGTAATGCCGGCAAGGGCGCCGGTCAAAAGCGTTTTAAAGTCCAGTTTGTTCACGGTCGCTGTCCTGCTTCATAAAGCAGTTAGAGGGCGTTTTCTGAATCAGTTTCAGAAAGGCCTCAACATGGGTTTTAAGAGTTCCGATCCGCGCCCATCGCGAAAGGGAGAAGGGAAGGCATCTCTGCCTTCCCTCGATTTGGTCTCGTCAGCCGATTAGGCGACGACGTACGGCAGCAGGCCGAGGAAGCGGGCGCGCTTGATCGCCTGAGCGAGTTCGCGCTGCTTCTTCTGCGAAACAGCCGTGATACGGGACGGAACGATCTTGCCGCGCTCGGAAATGTAGCGCTGCAGGAGACGAACGTCCTTGTAGTCGATGCGCGGAGCGTTTGCACCAGAGAAGGGGCAAGTCTTGCGGCGGCGATGGAACGGGCGGCGGACCGGAGCGGAGGAAGCTTCAGACATTCTTATATCTCCTTATGCACGGTCTTCGCGGGGAGCGCGATCAGGACGCGGGCCACGCTGGAAGTCGCCGTCACGGCGCGGCGGACGGTCACCGAACTCGCGGCGCGGGCCACGGTCGCCACCTTCGCGCGGGCCGCGGTCGTCGCGGTCGCGCTTCTGCATCATGGCAGACGGGCCTTCTTCGTGCTTTTCAACAGCGATCGTCATGTAGCGCAGGACGTCTTCGCTGATGCGCATCTGACGTTCCATTTCCTGGATCGCAGCTGCCGGTGCATCGATGTCCACGAGGACGTAATGTGCCTTGCGGTTCTTCTTGATGCGGTACGTGAGGGACTTGAGGCCCCAGTTTTCGACGCGCCCGACCTTACCGCCGTTAGCTTCGATCACACCCTTGTACTGTTCTACGAGGGCGTCGACCTGCTGAGCGGAAATATCCTGCCGGGCAAGGAATACATGTTCATAAAGAGCCATGACAGCTTTGCCTTTCTTGCGTTTGGTCAACCCGGTATTCGGCGGCTAAGCCTCAACGACTGCTCCTGATTGGGCGGACCCAGGCAAGAAAAGCGTTTCCGAGACGGTCGAGAGCGGAGACACGGGAGGCTGGAACGCTTCCGTTCCGAACGATTCCCCTAAAGGAAACCGGCCCTCCGTTCAGCCACCAGCCAGAAGACCGGGTTTCGAACAGGGGCGCTTATACGGATTTTTCGACAGAAGGCAAGGGGCTGGCGGACAGGCTGTGCTATATCTATCTGAACCGCATCACCGAGGGGAGCACTCTTGAAAGAGACGAAGTATTCCGAAGACGGCAAAAGCAATCACGGTGATGACATGCCTCAGCGCGAGCCCGCCGAGCAGTTTTGTAGGCGCCTTGCAAATCCTGACGAGGACGATATCGACCTTGAGCAGGTTATCGCAGAACACAGAAAGCCTCATAAGGGGATCGATCTGCGATAACCTAGCGTGTGTTTTACAGCGGCATCGGATACTGCCGGTGGACCTTCTCGATCTCGGCAAGCACGTCGCCCGACAGCTTCACATCGACCGAGCTGAGATCGGTCGTCAGCTGTTCCATCGTCGTCGCGCCGATGATCACCGAGGCCATGAAGCGGCGGTTGAGGCAGAAAGCGAGTGCCATGGCCGAGGGGTCGAGGCCGTGGTTGGCGGCAATCTCGAGATAGGCCTTGGTCGGTGCTTCCTGCAGCGGCTGCAGGCGGCCGCCGAGGTCTCCGTTGATCGAGGCGCGCGATCCCTCAGGCTTCACGCCACTCTGATACTTGCCGGAGAGAATGCCGGCGGCGAGCGGCGAATAAGCGAGCAGGCCGACATCTTCGTGATGCGAGAGTTCGGCGAGATCCAGATCGAAGTGACGGTAGAGAAGGTTATACTCGTTCTGGACGCTGGCGACGCGCGGCAGGCCTTTCTGCTCCGAGAGCGTCAGGTATTTCTGGATGCCCCAGGTCGTCTCGTTGGAGAGACCGAGCGCGCGCACCTTGCCTTCCTTCACCAGGATATCCGTCGCCTCGAGAATATCGAGAATGTTGGCGACGGCCTTGGCGCGGTCCTGCTTGAAGGGGTCGTAGTGCCAGTTCTGGCGGAAATGGAAATGGCCGCGGTTCGGCCAGTGGATCTGGTAGAGGTCGATATAGTCGGTCTTCAGGCGCTTGAGGCTGGCTTCGACGGCAAGCTTGATGTTCTTGGCATCGGCGCCTTCGCCGCCGCGGATGTAGGAGCGCCCGTGGCCGGCTACCTTGGTCGCCAGCACGATGTCCTTGCGCTTGCCGGTCTTTGCGAACCAGCTGCCGATGAACTCTTCGGTGTGGCCGTAGGTTTCCGAGGAAAGCGGCGTCGTCGGATAGAGTTCGGCGGTGTCGAAGAAGTTCACGCCCTTTTCGACGGCGTAATCCATCTGCGCGTGGGCTTCTGCCTCGCTGTTTTGCGAGCCCCAGGTCATGGTGCCGAGGCAGATTTGCGAAACCGATATGTCTGTACGGCCTAATTTGTTGAACTTCATTGGAAAACCTTGAAAGCAAGTGTGCGGCGGAACCCGCGCTGGGGCGGCGCAAATTTAAGTGCGAATTCGGCAAGCGCAAGTGCAAAAAGCCCGGTTTTTCGCACCTGCAAAAGGCTCTGGAGACCGCGAACGGGCTATTGACTCCTCAGGAAAGAACGTCAATTGGAGGCGAAATCGCCCAAATGACATAATAGGGATATAGAAATGACGGTCGCTTTTACATTTCCGGGCCAAGGCAGTCAGGCTGTTGGCATGGGCAAGGAGCTTGCCGAAAACTTTGCTGAAGCCCGCGCGGTATTCGATGAAGTCGACGAGGCGCTCGGCGAAAAGCTGTCCTCCATCATGTTCGAAGGTCCCGAAGAGACGCTGACGCTGACGGCGAATGCCCAGCCGGCGCTGATGGCCGTCTCCATGGCCGTCATCCGCGTCCTGCAGGCCAAGGGCCTCGATCTCAAGTCCAAGGTTTCCTATGTCGCCGGCCATTCGCTCGGCGAATATTCGGCACTCTGCGCCGCCGGCACATTCTCGCTTGCCGATACCGCCCGTCTCCTGCGCATCCGCGGCAATGCCATGCAGGCAGCCGTTCCGGTTGGCGTCGGCGCCATGGCTGCCATCATCGGCCTGGAACAGGTTGACGTCATCGCCGTCTGCGAAGAGGCATCCGCTCTCGGTTCGGTCCAGATCGCCAACGACAACGGCGGCGGCCAGCTGGTCATTTCCGGTGAGAAGGCAGCCGTCGAAAAGGCTGCAGCGCTCGCGACCGACAAGGGCGCCAAGCGCGCTATCCTGCTGCCGGTCTCCGCGCCCTTCCATTCGACGCTGATGGCGCCTGCGGCAGACGCGATGCGCGAAGCGCTCGCCGGCGTTGCCAAGTCCAATCCGATCGTTCCCGTCATCGCCAACGTCCGCGCTGCACCGGTCAGCGATGCAGACGAGATTGCCAAGCTTCTCGTCGAGCAGGTCACCGGCCAGGTCCGCTGGCGCGAGACGGTCGAATGGTTCGCCGCAAATAACGTCACGACGCTCTACGAGCTCGGCTCCGGCAAGGTGCTGACGGGCCTCGCGCGCCGCATCGACAAGACGGTCAATGGCATTGCAGTCAATACGGCCGCCGATATCGACGCAGCCGTCGCCGCCCTCATGGCCTGATCGGCCCCACCAGACATAAGGAACGCATCCATGCTCGATCTTACCGGCCGCAAGGCTCTCGTCACAGGCGCATCCGGCGGCATCGGCGAGGAAATCGCCCGTATCCTCCACAAGCAGGGCGCCATCGTCGGCCTGCACGGCACGCGCGTCGAAAAGCTCGAAGCGCTGGCCGCCGATCTCGGCGACCGCGTCAAGATCTTCCCGGCGAACCTGTCGAACCGTGACGAAGTCAAGGCGCTCGGCGCCAAGGCCGAAGAAGAGCTCGGCGGCGTCGACATTCTCGTCAACAATGCCGGCATCACCAAGGATGGCCTCTTCGTTCGCATGAGCGACGAGGACTGGGACAGCGTCATCGAAGTCAACCTGACCTCGATGTTCCTGCTGACCCGCGAGCTGACGCACCCGATGATGCGCCGCCGCTTCGGCCGCATCATCAACATCACGTCGATCGTCGGCGTCACCGGCAATCCGGGCCAGGCAAACTACTGTGCCTCCAAGGCCGGCATGATCGGCTTCACCAAGTCGCTGGCGCAGGAGATCGCCACCCGCAACGTCACTGTCAACTGCGTCGCCCCCGGCTTCATCGAGTCTGCCATGACCGGCAAGCTGAACGACAAGCAGAAGGACGCGATCATGGGCGCGATCCCGATGAAGCGCATGGGCACGGGCGCCGAAGTTGCGTCTGCCGTTGCCTATCTCGCTTCCAACGAAGCAGCCTACATGACGGGCCAGACGCTGCACGTAAACGGCGGCATGGCCATGATCTGAAACAGGAAACCGGCCCCGTCACCGTTTTTCACGTCAATAGCGTGTTGACCAATCTGGCGGGGTTGATTTTCTGGCTTTGCGGCAGACATAAACCGTGTTAAGCGGGCCAATGACTGTGAACAGTCGTCCCGAGAAACAAGGCGAACCGGCAGGCTTTGAGCCAGCCTGGTACACCTGGAAGCCGGGCCAACGAGTTTGCTGAAGGCGTCGAGAGGGCGCCGTAGGCTGAAACAGGGTAGGGGTGCCAGAAGGCACTCTGATCAGGACATAAGGTCGAGGAAACCGACATGAGCGATATCGCAGAACGCGTAAAGAAAATTGTTATTGATCATCTTGGCGTCGATGCCGACAAGGTTGTCGAAGGCGCAAGCTTTATCGACGATCTGGGCGCAGACTCGCTCGACACCGTCGAACTGGTCATGGCGTTCGAAGAAGAATTCGGCGTTGAAATTCCTGACGACGCAGCTGACTCGATCCTGACCGTCGGCGACGCAGTCAAGTTCATCGAAAAGGCCCAGGCTTAATCCTGAGCGATTTTCAAAGGGCGGGCCACGAGTCCGCCCTTTTCATTTGGGGCTAAGCCCAATTTCAAGAAGACTATAGGCGGGGACACTCGATGAGACGGGTCGTTATCACCGGTACCGGTATGGTATCACCCTTGGGATGCGGAACTGAAATCACCTGGAAGCGTCTGCTCGAAGGCAAGAACGGTGCCCGCCTCGTAACCGAGTTCGAAGTCGAAGATCTTCCCGCCAAGATCGCCTGCCGCATTCCCGTCGGTGACGGCACCGAAGGCACCTTCAATCCCGATGACTGGATGGAGCCCAAGGAACAGCGCAAGGTCGATCCCTTCATCATCTACGGCATGGCTGCCGCCGACATGGCGCTGAAGGATGCAAACTGGCATCCGCAGACCGACGAGGACCAGATCGCCACCGGCGTGCTGATCGGTTCCGGCATCGGCGGCATCGAGGGCATCGTCGAGGCGGGCTATACGCTGCGCGACAAGGGCCCACGCCGCATCTCGCCGTTCTTCATTCCCGGCCGCCTGATCAACCTGGTCTCCGGCCAGGTGTCGATCCGCCACAAGCTGCGCGGCCCGAACCACTCCGTCGTCACCGCCTGCTCGACCGGCGCGCACGCCATCGGCGATGCTGCCCGTCTGATCGCACTCGGCGATGCCGATGTCATGGTTGCCGGCGGTACCGAATCCCCGGTCAGCCGCATTTCGCTCGCAGGCTTTGCCGCCTGTAAGGCGCTGTCGACCCAGCACAACGACGACCCGACCAAGGCTTCGCGTCCCTACGACAAGGACCGTGACGGCTTCGTCATGGGCGAGGGCGCCGGCATCGTCGTTCTCGAAGAGCTGGAACATGCGCTGGCGCGCGGCGCCAAGATCTATGCCGAAGTCGTCGGCTATGGTCTGTCGGGCGACGCCTATCACATCACCGCACCGTCGGAAGACGGCGAAGGCGCACAGCGCTGCATGGCGATGGCGCTGAAGCGCGCCGGCCTGACGCCTGCCGATATCGACTACATCAACGCCCACGGCACCTCGACCATGGCCGACACGATCGAGCTCGGCGCCGTCGAGCGCCTCGTCGGCAATGCCGCTTCGAAGATCTCGATGTCGTCCACCAAGTCGGCAACGGGTCACCTTCTCGGTGCCGCAGGCGCTATCGAAGCGATCTTCACGACGCTGGCGATCCGCGACAACGTCGCCCCGCCGACGCTGAACCTCGACAACCCCGAGCGCGAAACGGCCATCGATCTCGTTCCGCACAAGGCTCGTCAGCGGGAAATCAATGTGGCACTGTCGAATTCCTTCGGATTCGGCGGTACCAACGCATCGCTGGTTCTGCGCCGCTACGCCGCCTAACAGGCGGGCGCCACGGCGCATTTTGGCAGAGCACGAAGGCAGGGCCGGCACCTCGTGGCGGCGGCCCACCTGTTTTTTGCCGTATTGCTTCTTAAAAAGCAGACGGGGCCAAATATAGAGGAATGCCGGGTGAGCGACACGAACCAGAGCAACGAAACGCCGGGTCAGGGCGAGCAGCAGGCACAGAACGGCCGGATCATTCCGAAATCGCCGACTGAAGCGCTGCGCCCGGAACGCGTTCCGGAGCCGCCGAAGCGCTCCAAGAAGGCGCGCAGCCAGGTCGTGATCTTCCTCAATTTCGTGATGACGCTGGTGGTGCTCGGCTGCGCCGCGGCGGTCTTTGCCTTCTACTACGCGATCTCGAGCTATCAGGATCCAGGCCCGCTCGAGACGAACACCAACTTCATCGTTCGCAGCGGCGCTGGTCTCTCCGAAATTTCGAGCAATCTCGAGCGCAACAACATCATTTCCGACGCCCGCATCTTCCGCTATCTGACGGCCACCCATCTGAACGAAGGCGAAAGCCTGAAGGCCGGCGAATACGAGATCAAGGCCAAGGCTTCCATGAACGACATCATGGAGCTGCTGAAGTCGGGCAAGTCGATCCTCTATTCGATCTCCTTCCCGGAAGGGCTGACCGTCCGCCAGATGTTCAACCGGATGAACGATGACCAGGTTCTGGAAGGCGAGCTGCCGACCGTACTTCCTGCTGAAGGCAGCCTGCGGCCGGATACCTACAAGTTCTCGCGCGGTACCAAGCGCGGCGAGATCGTCGATCAGATGGCAGCCGCCCAGACCAAGCTCGTCGAGCAGATCTGGGACAAGCGCGATCCGGCGCTTCAGCTGAAGTCGAAGGAAGAGCTGGTGGCGCTCGCCTCGATCGTCGAGAAGGAAACCGGCGTGCCGGACGAGCGCGCCCATGTCGCGTCCGTCTTCCTCAACCGCCTCGGCAAGGGCATGCGCCTGCAGTCGGATCCGACGATCATCTACGGTCTGTTCGGTGGCGACGGCAAGCCGGCCGACCGGCCGATCTACCAGTCGGACCTGAAGAAGGACACGCCCTTCAACACCTATATCATCAAGGGCCTGCCGCCGACGCCGATTGCCAATCCGGGCCGTGACGCGCTGGAAGCCGTGGCCAATCCCTGGAAGACCGAAGACCTCTATTTCGTAGCCGACGGCACCGGTGGTCACGTCTTTGCGGCCACGCTCGACGACCACAATGCCAATGTCAGGCGCTGGCGCAAGCTGGAAGCCGACAAGGGCGCCGACCCGAATATCGCGGTGGACGGCCAGCCCGAAGCACAGGCGGATGCGCCTGCCGCCCAGAAGAAAAAGAAGACCAACTGATTTCGGAGGCTCGCATGGCTTTGCAGTCCATGACCGGTTTTGCACGGCGTGAGGGAACGAGCGGCCGTTGGCGTTGGGCATGGGAGCTGCGCTCGGTCAACGGCAAGGGTCTCGACCTGCGCCTGCGCCTGCCGCCCGGCCTGGAGCGGATGGAAGTGGACGTGCGCCGCATGGCGGGCGAAACCTTCAGCCGCGGCAACATGCAGGCGAACCTCTCGGTTTCGGCCGGCGAGAACCGCTTCGAAACAGTTCTCAATCAGGATGCGCTGGCGACCGTTCTTGCCCTGCGCGACCAGCTGGCAGGCATCATCGATCCGGAGCCGCTGAAGCTCGACACGCTGTTGTCGATCCGCGGCCTCGTGGAGTTCCGCGAGAGCGAAGACAGCGAAGACGCACTCGCTGCCCGTGATGCCGATGTCGTCAGCGGCCTCGTCGGCGCGCTTGCCGATCTGAAGCTGATGCGCGAGCAGGAGGGGGCGGCTCTGTCGCGCGTACTCCTCGACCACGTCTCGACGATCGAAACACTGACGCAGACCATCGAGCGCGACCCTTCGCGCTCGCCGCAGGAGATCGCCGAGCGCCTGAAGACGCAGGTGGCGATGCTGCTCGATGGCACCGCAGCGCTCGATCGCGATCGCCTTCATGCCGAGGCGGCACTGCTTGCCACCAAGGCTGATCTTCGCGAGGAAATCGACCGGCTGAAGGCGCATGTCGCCGCTGCCCGCGAATTGCTGGCAAAAGGCGGCCCTGTCGGCCGCAAGCTGGATTTCCTTGCACAGGAATTTAACCGGGAATCGAATACCATCTGTTCGAAATCGAATGCCTCGGCCGTGACTGCCGCCGGCATTGAACTGAAAGTCGTCATCGACCAGTTCCGCGAACAGGTCCAGAATCTGGAGTGATCCATGCAACCGACGAAAACGTCGCCCATTCAGATCGCGCGCCGCGGCCTGATGCTTGTCATCTCATCGCCGTCGGGTGCCGGAAAATCGACGATTGCCCGCACGCTTCTGGCGCAGGATAGCCAGATCGGTCTGTCGGTCAGTGTCACAACGCGCCAGCGCCGCCCGAGCGAGGTCGAGGGCATCCACTATCGCTTCGTCAGCATCCGCGAATTCGAGGTGCTGCGCGATTCCGATTCGCTTCTTGAGTGGGCCGAGGTTCACGGCAATTTCTACGGAACGCCGCGCGCTCCCGTCGAACAGGCGATGAGCGAAGGCCGCGACATGCTGTTCGACATCGACTGGCAGGGCGCCCAGCAGCTGCAGGAAAAGATGTCGGCAGACGTCGTCTCGATCTTCGTGCTGCCCCCGACCATGACCGAGCTGCAATCGCGCCTGCACCGCCGCGCCGAAGACTCCGAAGAAGTCATCGCCCAGCGGCTGGCCAATTCCCGCGCCGAAATCGGCCACTGGCGCGAATACGACTATGTCATCGTCAACGACGATCTCGAGAAAGCCTTCGACTCCGTTCAGTCGATCGTCAAGGCCGAGCGTCTCCGCCGAGATCGCGGCCACGGCGTCTTCGACTTCGTCACCAAGCTGCTGGAAGAGACGCCGGTTCTCTGAGGGCCAGGCGGGGGGCTCGGCGAGCGCCCCTCATTTCCGATTTGAAGAAGTGTCTCCCGCGCCCCAAGACTGGGGCGCCGCCGGATTCCTGTGACATCTCGCGGGCGCAGCCACAAGGACACAGGGACGAGGGTGGTGTAGGAAGTCCCCTAGAGGCTATTCGCGAGCAAGCAAAACTCATCCACCGAAAGCGTCTCGGCTCGCCGTTGCGGATCGATTCCCGCCTTATGAAGCAGCGCCTCGCCGCCGATCGGCTTCAGGCTCTGGCGCAGCATCTTGCGGCGCTGGCCGAAGGCGGCATGCGTGACCCGCTCCAGGTTGGCCACGGAGCAGGGGATCGGGTTTTCACGCGGCGTCAGGTGCACAACCGTCGACGTCACCTTCGGCGGCGGCGTGAAGGCCTGCGGGGAAATGTCGAAGGCCATATGCGCTTGAGTGCGCCAGCCCGCGAGCACGCCGAGGCGGCCGTAGTGATCGTCGTCCTGTTCGGCGACGATCCGCTCGCCGACTTCCTTCTGGAACATCAGCGTCAGCGACTCCCAGAAGGGCGGCCACTGCTTCGGCAGCAGCCAGTTCACCAGAAGCTGCGTGCCGACATTATAGGGCAGGTTGGCGATGATCTTGACCGGACCCGCAGGCGCCATAGCCTCGAAATCGGTCTTCAGCGCGTCACCTTCGATGACCTCGAGACGGCCCGGATAGTGATCGGCAATCTCGGCAAGCGCCGGCAGGCAGCGCGGATCGCGCTCGACGGCAATCACCTTCTTGGCGCCGAGCGCCAGGATTGCACGCGTCAGGCCGCCGGGACCTGGGCCAACCTCGAAGACCGTGGCGTTCTCAAGATTGCCGGCAGTGCGGGCAACCTTCTGCGTCAGGTTGAGGTCCAGGAGGAAGTTCTGTCCGAGCGCCTTGCGGGCGTCGAGCCCGTGACGCTGGATGACGTCGCGCAGCGGCGGCAGGCCATCGAGTGCAGCCATCAGCGGCGGCTCTCGGCGTTGCGGCCCAGCTGGGCGCCCAGCTTCAGCGCGGCGACGAGGCTGTGCTCGCGGGCAATGCCCTTGCCGGCAATGCCGAAGGCCGTGCCGTGATCAGGCGAGGTTCGCACGAAGGGCAGGCCAAGCGTCACATTGACGGAATCGTCGAAGCCGAGCGCCTTCGCCGGGATCAGCGCCTGGTCGTGATACATGCAGACGGCGACGTCGTAGCGGGCGCGGGCCTCGTCATGGAACATCGTATCGGCGGGCAGGGGGCCGATGGCATCAATGCCTTCGGAGCGCAACTGCTGCACCGCCGGATGGATGATGTCCTCGTCCTCGCGGCCCATCGTGCCGCTCTCGCCCGCATGCGGGTTGAGACCGGCCACCGCAAGGCGCGGCTGGGCGATCCCGAAGCGCTCGATCAGGTCGGCATTGGCAATACGGCAGGTCTCGACGATCAGGGCACCGGTCAGCGCCTGCGGCACGTCCCTGATCGGGATATGGATGGTGACGGGAATGGCTCGCAGCTTCGGCCCGGCAAGCATCATGACCGGCGTCATGGCCTTACCCGTCGCGCGTGCTGCGAGATCGGCAAGAAACTCGGTATGTCCAGGGAATTTGAAGCCCGCCTCGTAAAGCACCGACTTCGCGATCGGGTTCGTCACGACCGCAAGCGCTTCGCCCTTGTGGGTCAGCGCGACCGCGGTCTCGATCGCGGCGATCGTTCCGGCGGCCGTCGCCACATGCGGTTCACCAGCGGCGACTTCAACGCCGGCCGCTATCGGCAGGACCGGCAGAGCTTCGGCAAAGATCTCGCTGGCCGTGTTGGCATCCGCGTGGCGGATCGGCACGGTAACATCGAGCTGACGGGCACGCACGGCCAGCACATCGGGATCGCCGATGAAGAAGAACGGCGCGAGACCGAGCTCACGGCGGCGCAGCCACGCCGTCAGCGTGATATCCGGGCCGACCCCTGCCGGGTCACCCTGCGTTAGCGCCAGTGGCCGCGAGAAGGGGACTGCCATGGCGATCAGCGATAGATGATCTGCGCCTTGGAGCGCAGTTCGTCGAGGTACTTCTTGGAATTCTCGTCGGTCGGCGCTTCCTTGTTGGCCTTCGCCTTGTCGAGGTCTTCCTGGCGGAACACCATCTCGGCGGCCGTGTCGTCGGAAACCTGACGCTGGCTGCAGATCGCCAGATATTCGACGCCCTTGTCAGTCACGCGGGTTGCTGTTGTGTTGCCCTTGGCCTGCTCGACCAGCGGCTTCCAGTCTGCCGGCAGCTGCGGCGCAAGCATGCGGCCGAGGTCACGGATGGAAACGTCACGCATGGTCGCGGCAAAGACCTTCGCCTGATCGCAGCCCGGATACTTCGAGCGGGATGCTTCCGCTTCGCTTTTGCGCTTGGCGGTGATGCCCTTCTTCGACTGCGGCACCACGAAGATGACCTGTTGCAGCATATACTCGGTGGTTTCGGGCTTCTGCTTGTTGTTCTCCATCATGCGCGAGACGAGATCGCTGCTCGACATGCGGCCGGCGGAGCCGAAGCGCGCATTGACGACGCGCGGCCAGCTCATCTGCACCGCGATGAACTGCTTGAAATGGTCGGCGCCAACGCCGGCGCGGGTCAGAATGTCGGTCAATTGCGCAACGGTCAGCTTGTTACCCTGCGCGAAGCGGGCGAAGGAGGCATCGACGTCGTCCTTGGAGACAGACATGCGCACGCGGGCGACTTCCTGGCGCTTCAGCGCTTCGTCGACCAACGATTCCTGGGCGCTCTTCGCATCTGCCTTCTGATGCTGCAGCTTCAGGAAGGCCACACGCTTGGCAACGTCACCGGAGGTGATCGCCGTGCCGTTGACAACGGCCTTGACCTCGCTTGCGGCAAAGGCCGGCTGAAACGCGGCAGCCGCGATGCACATCGCAGCGCCTGCAAGGATTGCCGTAACCGTTCTTCTGGCGCCAATCATCTATCGACCCTTCCTAGACGACACAGTCTATGCGCGCCTATTTCCTTCCATCGAGACTACAGGACGTCATTTCCAGCGAAATGATGCTTTCCTATGCCTCAGATAATTGCTGACGGCAATGTCCTGCAAAAGTCTTGCGGCGAAAGAAAGGCTCTCTTTCTTTCGCCGCCGCTTTGTACGCTTAGTTGTTGTAGATCTTCTTGTCCGGATCGTCGAAGTTGCCGACGTTGATGTCGCCCAGCGTGCGGAACGTCAGCTTGGCGCCGATCGTCCAGTCGCTTGCGGACTCGTCGCTCAGGTCGCGCTTGTCGGTATAGGCGATCGTGAAGATCGTGCACTCATCTTCGTAGGAGAGGCCGATGCTCTTGCGGGCGATGACGTCGTTGTTCAGATCCCAGGCGATGCCGCCGAAGATGGACCAGTAATCCTTGAACTTGACCGACGCCTTCGTCTGCAATTCGTCCGCATCCTCGAGGAGGCCGTAGTCCGGCTGCTTGGTGATATGGGTATAGATCAACTGGCTCTGGAACGTGTCGTTCTGGAAGCCTGCAGTGAAATCACCACGACGGAACGACAAGTCCTTCTCGTCGAGACGGTAGGATGCTGCGAGAGCCAGACCCTGAGGCGTCTCGATGCCGCCAAGACCGACATAGTCGGAGCGCGATGTTTCGAGGCCGGATTCGGCGCCTGCATTGACCAGATCGGGGCTGGCGAACGAGTTGTCACCGGCGAGCTGGAAGGACTGGCCGAAGATACCGTGCAGCTTGTAGCCGCTGTCGAATGTGCCCGTGTACTGGAAGCCGATATTGGCGCGCGTGCCACCCTCGATACGGTCATAACCCGAGAACTTGTCACGATCGAACAGGTTGGTCGCATCGAAGACAAAGCTCTGCGCATCTTCGTTCGGCAGGGCGCCTGCAAGCGGCTCGTCCGGGCGCGCATAAACCTGCGCGATCGGTTCGATCACATGCGAGCTGTTGGAGGTCGTGATCAGGAACGGATAACGGACTTCGAGACCGGCAGTCAGCATGCCGCGGGTCGCCGCATCGCCGTTGTCGAAGTCGCCATTGTAGACGGAGGTGCCGCTGATCGAGTTCGGGTCGTCGACATTGAGCGAGAACGCATCGCCGCGCGCAGCAAGCAGCGGCGTGATCAGGACGCCTGCTGGCGTCACAAAGGTCCGCTTCCATTCCAACTCGCCGCCGAGGCGCGCAGTTTGCCCCTTGAGCGAGAACCTGTCGTCGCCAAGCGGGTTGTCGAAGAAGCTGTCATGCGTCCGCGAGATATTCGTCAGATTGACGTCGAGCGACAGTTCACCACCTGCCAGCGGCTGCGGCGCGACATAGTGATAGTCCATCGTCGGATAGACGATCGCCTGCTGCTTTTCGGCTTCGCTCGTCGGATCCGCATCCTGGACGTCGAAATAGAATGAGCGCAGATCGAAGTAATTCCGCTTGCCGAGGCCCGTCAGGTAAATCTGGTTGGTATGCGTTGTCTGGTTGTAGTCTTTAAGATTGTAAGTCCGCGAGAAGTTGTTGTCGGACTGATACATGACGTCCCAGCCGAAGGTCCAGCGCGGATTGATCTTGAACTCGGCCTGCGAGGCGATCATGCCGCGGTTTTCGCGCTGATCGCTCGTATCGCTCGTAAAGTTCTCCGGATTGAGCTGGTTGATACCCGCCATCCGAAGCGTATGTGTGCCGTTCTCGAAACGCTGACGGAACTCGCCGTCAAGCAGGAAGCCCTGCTCGGTATAACCGGTACCCGTCACCGTTGCGTCCATGCTCGGCGAGAACACGTAGTAATACGGAATGGAGAGCCCGAATCCGAGATTCTGCGACGTGCTCATCGTCGGGAACAGGAAACCCGACTTGCGCTTCACGGTGTTATCTGGGACTTCGATCCACGGAATGTAAGCGATCGGAGTGCCGAGCAGCTCGAAGCGAGCCTTCTCTAGGCGAATGGTATGCTTCTCGCCGTTCTGGATGACGCGTTCAGCCTTGACCTGCCAAAATGGCGGCTTTTCAGGGTTTTCAGCGCAGGGCAAGCAGGCCGTATAGACGCCCCTGTTCAGGATCATCTGCGTGCCGCCGACGCGCTCACCGCTTTCGGCGACGATGCGCGTATTGTCCGCAGTCTCGATACGGAGCGCGTTGACGAAGCCGTTCGCAAAATCATCGGTAACGTCAAGCTTGTCGGAATACATCCGGTTGCCATCGGGACTGATCATCTCGATGTTGCCGAGCGCCATCATGCGCCCCGTCTTTTGGTTGTATTCAACACGCTGCGCTACCAGCTTGTAGCCGGCGTAATTGATCTGAACGCCACCCGTGACGGAAACGATCTGCTGGTCCTTGTTATAGACCAGTTCGTTTGCCGAAAGCACCAGCTTCTGGCCCTCTTGGACCTTCGGCTGCAGCTTCTGGATAGCTGGATTTTCCTGTGCAAAGACTTCTGGAATGCTGCCGGAATAGCTGAGCAGAGTCGCACCTGCGAGCAGGGCAACCAACTGTTTACTAAAAGTCTTGCGGTCGCCTGCCGCCACTAGCCATCCTCCTGATGAAGCAGAATCGTTGCGCCGAGTGCCAGCGCGACGACTACCGGAATCCAGGCCGCCACGAAAGGCGGCACAACTCCGCTGCTTCCAAATGCTTTTACAAGCACGGTCAGCACATAAAGCACGAAGCCTGAGAGGATGCCACCCAGAATCACGGACCTCGATTGGTTGAACCGGCTAAATTTCAGGGACACTGTTGCAGCAATGAGAGTCATCGCTACGAGAAGCAGCGGCTGCGACAGCAGTGAGTGGAATTGCGTCTCCAGCGCCTTGGTCGGAACACCGAAGGATTTCGCAATTTCAATTCGATTAGAAAGATCAAAAAAAGCAATGGTTTCAGGTGGAGTCAGGCGCTCCCTGACGAAATCCTGCTTCAAATTGGTACGCAGTTGTACCGTATCCTTACGCTGGACGATTTCGCCGGGGCGGCGCTCCGTCACATCCTTAAGAAGCCAGTAACCATCTTCCAACTTTGCCGACTTCGCATCCTGGCGCAGGATCACCCGGCCATCCGAATCGAAGTGGATAAGCACCGCGTCGGTCAGCAGCGTGCCGTTCTCGAGGATCGTCTGCGCGCCGATGATAACGTCGTCCTGGCCGCTGATCTGACGAATCCACGGGATCTGCGATGCCTTGTTGGCAAGCTTGTCCTGCCCGCGCCAATCGGTCTCGACGAGCGCGGCCTGGCGCTGGCCCCAAGCGGCAATCGGGTTGATGACCGTGACCGTCAAGACGCCAAGCAGCAAGGCGCCGACAACGAAGGGCGTCATGAACTGCCAGACGGAAATGCCTGCCGCGCGAGTGACGACCAGTTCGTATTTCCGGTTGAGCCCGATCAGCACGGTCATGCCGACGAAGAGGGCGATGAATGGAATAGTCTGCTGCAAAAGCAGCGGCAGACGAACCGCCGTCATCAACAGGCCGCTCGCAACCGTGTAGCCGGGAAGGCCGGACATTCGGGTCGCGGTCTCGCTGAAGTCGATCAGGAAGACGATGCTGATGATTCCCAGGAAAAACCAGACGGTCGTCACCATGTAGCGGCGGAAGAAATAACGCCCAAGCGTGCCGAAAATCATGCGGCACCTCCCGATTTTCCGTTCTTACGCGGGCCTAGATAGCCGCTCACAAGACGCGAAATCGCCGAAAGGCGATTGCCGATGGCCGTCGGAACGAGTCGCCTATGGAAATTGAGAAGGACGATCGCAATCAGCGAAGCGACAACAGGGATGCCGTAAAGGATCACGGTGTAGGCTGGGCGCGTATCGATCTCGTTTGCAGCGTAGAAAGATGCCCAGCGAAGAGCAAAGGCGATCCCGAGCGCCGAGATCATCGGATGGAGGCGCGCTTCGCGATGCGAGCGTGCGTCGCCGGCAATCACCAGCGAGATCAGAGCAAAGACGAAAGGCAGCGTCCAGTCCGTCATGCGCCGATGCAGCTCGGCAGTATAACTACCTGGTTTCGCAATGTAATCCTTATCCGTCGGGTCGGGGTTCAAAAGGAACGCCAGATCGCGGTCGCTGGCGCGCAGCGTCGCCTCGCCACGGTTTTCCGTCAGGTCCGACAGGTCGAACGAATAGGAATCGAAGCGGATGATCGAGACGTTGCCGTCGCGGGTCTTTCTCTGGACTTCGCCATCCTTCATGAGCAGCGACGTGCCGCTCTGGTCGACGGCGCCTTCGTGCGCATAATAGATCATGTCGAAGGCCGGATCGCGCTCGTCGACGACGAAGAGCCCACGCAGGACGCGGCCCGCGAGACGTTCGGAAATCTGCACAAACAGGCCGTCGTCGATCTTGCGGAAGTTCTTTTCCTCGATGACCGTCGAGAGCAGGTCAGCATAGGTCTCAGCCACCATCTGGCGGACGCCGGTCTTGGCCTTCGGCTCGACGACGTTGTCGACGAAGAAGGAAAAGACGCTGATGACGGCCGCAAGCAGCAGGATCGGGCGCACCAGGATGCTGCGCTTGGCCCCGGCAGCGTCGATGACTGTCAGTTCGGAATCGTTGTTCATCGTCGTCAGCGTCTGAGTGATGCCGATGACGAGAGCGAAGGGCAGGACGATCGGAATGATCGACGGCAGGATCAGTGTCGCCAGCATCGCGAACGATCCGACGGATTGCCCGCTGTCGGTCACGAGATTGACGCGCTGCAGCACCTGAGTCGTCCAGATGATCGCAAGCACTGGCAGCAGCGCTACGAAAAACATCTGGCCGACGCGCCGCAATATGTAGATCTCGAGAAGTTTCATGCCTGCCCTTGAACGATCCGCTGGGCAAACGCCCCGCAGCGGATTCCATCTACGATGTTTGTTTCGCTTTTGCGACCGGTCCGGCTCAAAAATTCATTCAAATTTCAGAATTTTTTGGGCGGTGTGACGAATCTGTGAACGCGTAGAGGCCGGCAAAGACGACGACCGCGAGCAGCCAGCCAAGGATGATGTCGGAAAGGAAATGGCCGCCGAAAGCGAGCCGCATCATGGGTGTCAGCAGAGACACCGCGACAACTGGCAGGAAAAGCCCGGTTCTCGCCGGCTGCGGAATGAATACCAGCAGACAGAGAAGCCAGCCGGCACTCGCCGCTTCGCCCGAGATGAACGAACAGTTGCTGACGCATTTGCCCGCGAAGGATCCGGCCTGGACGAAGTCCATCATGCCGCCGAATTCGGTGACGGAAACCGGGCGAGGGCGGCCCCAATGTTCCTTCAGGATCAGATTGACGATCAGGCCGGGGCCGATCAGCAGCGAACCGAGCGCGACCTTAAGATTGCGTGCCCGGACCGCGTTGAACGTCGCTCCATGCTGCGTGTAGCAGGCGATCAGGAAGCCGAGCTGAACGATCGCGACCACGTAGGGCAGCCGGAAGAAGATGACGCGGAGATTTTTGAGAAACCAGTTGCCGGCCAGCCTGAAGGAGCCGCAGACATCGGCGGCAAGCGCCGTAGCGTCGCAAGTCGCGGGCGTGAAAAAGTAGTGCGAGGTCGCCAGATCGATCCCGGGAAAGGCGTAGAAGATGACGAGCAGCAGCCACCACAGGCAGAAGAGCCCGACGAAAATATCGGCAGCGGTCGGCGGAAA
This sequence comes from Rhizobium sp. 21-4511-3d, assembly GCF_053522545.1. Taxonomy (NCBI): domain Bacteria; kingdom Pseudomonadati; phylum Pseudomonadota; class Alphaproteobacteria; order Hyphomicrobiales; family Rhizobiaceae; genus Rhizobium; species Rhizobium sp. 21-4511-3d. The sequence continues at coordinate 481,349 of NZ_JBNWCF010000001.1, forward strand.
GCTGATTCTCCAGCCGGAAATATAGGTCTTGAGGGCTGCAATCACTGTCGATGTCTTCCGTTGGCCTGGCCTTCCCGCGGCGCGCTGGCTTTCTGCCCCGGCGGCGCGGATTTGTCCATGGCCCGGCGATCACGTCTTGTTTTCGGACATGAAACCCGGAATGATCGCCGCCGGAGAGGATTCCGCTGCGAATCCCAAGGAGAAGACATGTCTGTTAAATTTGATATTTCATTCGCTAAATCCGCCAAGATTAGCGGCGGCCTTACCGTTCTCTTGAAGGCCGGCGACGGCGAGCTTGCGGCTGGCGCAGAAATTGCCGACCCCGCGGGCGTCATTGCCAAGGCATCCAAGATCGCCAAGTTTTCCGCCAAGGCGATGTCGGCGCTCGATCTCGTCGCCCCCGAAGGCTCCCCCGCGGACCGCCTCTTCGTCATCGGTCTCGGCAAGCCGCAGGATCTGGTGGCGCATGACTGGCTGAAGCTCGGCGGTATCGCTGCCGGCAAGATCAAGGGCGCCGACAAGGCGACGATCTTCATCGATGCGCCGGGTGCGGCGATCGACGCCAAGGCTGCCTCCGGCTTTGCGCTCGGCATGCTGATGCGCGCCTACGCTTTCGATAATTACAAGACCAAGAAATCCGACGAGGACGACAAGGCGAATGGCAAGTCGGCCAAGGTGACGATCGTCACTGCCGATGCCTCCGGCGCCAAGAAGGCGCTGGCCGATGCTGAGGCCGTCGCCGAGGGCGTCAATCTCGCCCGCGATCTCGTCAACGAGCCGCCGAATGTGCTTGGCCCGGTCGAATTTGCCGCCAAGGCAAAGGAGCTTGAGAAGCTCGGCGTCGAAGTGGAAATTCTGACGGAACGCGAAATGAAGCGTCTCGGCATGGGTGCGCTGCTCGGTGTGGCCCAGGGTTCCGTCCGTCCGCCGCGTCTGGCGATCATGCATTGGAAGGGCGGCAAGGCGAAGGACCGGCCGATCGCCTTCATCGGCAAGGGCGTCGTCTTCGATACCGGCGGCATCTCGATCAAGCCGGCTGCCGGCATGGAAGACATGAAGGGTGACATGGGCGGCGCCGCAGCCGTCACCGGCCTCATGCATGTGCTCGCCGCCCGCAAGGCGGAGGTCAATGCCGTCGGCATCATCGGCCTGGTGGAAAATATGCCCGATGGCAATGCGCAACGCCCCGGCGACATCGTCACCTCGATGTCCGGCCAGACGATCGAGATCATCAACACCGATGCCGAAGGCCGCCTCGTGCTCTGCGATGCGCTCTGGTATTGCAACGACCGCTTCAAGCCGCGCTTCATGATCAACCTGGCAACGCTGACGGGCGCCATCATGGTCGCGCTTGGCAATGTCCACGCCGGCCTGTTCTCGAACGACGACACGCTCTCGGCGCAGCTGACTTCGGCGGGTCTCGCGACCAACGAGAAGCTCTGGCGCATGCCGCTCGGCCGTGACTACGACAAGATGATCGACTCGAAGTTCGCCGACATGAAGAACACCGGCGGCCGCTATGCCGGTTCGATCACCGCGGCACACTTCCTGAAGCGCTTCGTGCAGGAAACGCCCTGGGCGCATCTCGATATCGCCGGCACCGCGCTCGGCTCGCCGCAGGACGAGATCAACCAGTCCTGGGGCTCCGGTTTCGGCGTGCGCCTGCTTGATCAGCTCGTGCGCGACCATTACGAGGCCTGATCACAGGCTGGAATGCAGGCATGACCGAAGTCCTTTTCTACCATCTGACGGAATCCAAGCTGGAGGACGCGCTGCCGCCGCTCGTCGACAAGAGCGTCGAACGCGGCTGGCGCGTTGCCATCCAGATGAAGGAGCCGGCAAGACGGGATGCGCTCGACACGCATCTCTGGACCTATCGGGACGACAGTTTTCTGCCGCACGGCACCGATGAGAGCGAACTGGCCGGAAACCAGCCGGTTCTGCTCACCGTCACCGGCGATAACGCCAACCAGGCGACCGTCCGCTTCATCGTCGATGGCGCCGAACCACCGCAAGCCGATGCCTATGAGCGCATCGTCTTCATGTTCGACGGTTACGATCCGGAACAGCTGGAAGGCGCCCGTGCGCAATGGAAGAAGCTGAAAGGCGAGGGGCATAATCTCACCTATTGGCAGCAGACGCCCGAGGGGCGCTGGGAGAAGAAGGCCTAAGCCTTCAAACTAGGCACGTTCAGCCATCTCGCTTGAACGTCCACTTCACGACATAGTCGCCGTTGCGCTTGAGTTTCGTCTTGGTCTTCAGTCGTACCGGGCCGCCGAGGACGGCTTCGGCCTTTTCGAAGGCCTGGCGGGCTTCGGCCATGGCGGCGTGGTAGGCGCTGTTGTCGCGCTTCGGGGTCTCGGCGACTTCCTTGAGGAGGGCGGTCAGTTCCGGTTTTTCTTCGGCCATCTCCGCCCTCGCTTCAGGTTGGGGATGCGGCGCGAAGGCGCCGCATCGTCCTTGTGATCAATCGTGGAAGGCTTCCACGAACTTGCGCTTGCCGAGCATGAAGGCATCGGCGGCGTGGCGCAGCGGCGCCAGGTCGACGTCGGACTCGCCGGCCTTGATGATCTCGGCAAAGCGGCGGTAGAGCGACGGATATTCTTCTTCCGGTGCCGAGAATTTCAGCTCGCCGTTGACAGAAAGCTTGGAGCCGCCTTCGGCCAGTTCCATCGTGCCAGCCGCCGTCTCGGCGATGATGTCCCAGCTCTGCTTGCCGGTCTGGCGCCAGTCGAATTCGCCATGGACGGTCATTGCGCCGGCATCGCGGAAATGCAGGTCGGCCGCGATCGGCGCGTCGCGGTTCTCCGGGAATTCAAGCGTGGCACCCGTCAGGAAGATGGCGCGGGGCAGGATGTGGGTGACGATCGACAGGGCGTTGATGCCGGGATCGAAGACACCAAGGCCGCCGGCCTGCCAGATCCAGTCCTGGTTCGGATGCCAGTGACGCACGTCTTCCTTCCAGATGACGTGAACCTTCTTGATCTCGGTCTTCGAAAGGAAATCCCTGGCTGCCTCGACGGCCGCGGCATAGCGCGAATGCCAGCTGGCAAACAGCGAGACGCCCTTGGCGGCGGCCAGCGCTTCGAGATCGGCCACTTCGCTCAGCGTCGCACCCGGCGGCTTTTCGAGAAACACGTGCTTGCCAGCCGAAAGCGCCTTGTAGGCGGCTTCATAGCGGTATTGCGGCGGCATGCAGAGCGAAACGGCGTCGATCTCGGGAACAGCTTCGAGCATCGCCTCGATCGTCGTGAAGCTCTGGATGCCCTCCACCGTGCCGTGGCGGCTCGCGGTTGCCACGAGCTTGTAATCGGCATTCTTGTCGATGGAAGGAAGATGCTGGTCGCGGACGATCTTGCCGACGCCGACGATGGCGAGGTTGATAGGGGACATGACGGGTGTTCGCTCCGGTGTGCTCAAAAGTATGATTTATTGGGCGCCTGTTTTAACAGAACTCTACAGCCGGGCAAGCCGTCATGTCACCTTCAGAGTGAGGCCATTTCGACGGCTTTGGCGTCCTTTTTGAACTTCAGCGTCACCACCTTGTAGCCCGCGGCTTCGAGGCGGGCGAGGAGGGCGGGCAGCATGGCGGCGGTGCGCTTGTGGATGTCATGCATCAGGATGATGCCACGGCCGCGCTGGCGCAGCCGGTTCATGGCGCGATCGGCCACCTGGTCCGGCGTGGAGTTGAAATAGTCCTTGGTATCGACATCGACATCCATGACGATCATCTCGCGCGCCGCGACGGCCGAGCGCAGCTTGCGGCTGTCGGCGAGGTAGGGGAAGCGGAAGAAGTTGACGTCGGTGCCGGTCGCCTTGGTCACGGCAGCTTCGCCGCGGGCGATCTCCGCTATCGCCATGTCGAAGGACAGGGTGTTCAGGTTCGGGTGCTTGTAGGTATGGCTGCCGATCGTGTTGCCTTCCATGGCGACGCGACGCGCCAGTTCCGGATGCAGCGCCGCCATTTCGCCGACCATCATGAACGCGCCCTTGACGCCGAAGCGGTCGAGCGTTGCGAGCACGCGGTCGGTGCGGCCGGGGATCGGGCCGTCGTCGAAGGAGAGCACGACTTCCTTCGGCTCCAGCTTCAAATCCTTGAGCGATGAAACGGTCAGCACCCGGCCGGCAAGATGATGCGTCTCGCCGAAAGCGAGATTGGCGGGCTTGGGAAAGCCCGTGGTGCTCTCCTCGGTCTTGATCGAAGACGTCTTGATCGTCTCGTCGGGGGCAGGCTGATTGGTTGTCTGGCAGCCGCAAAGGGCAAGCGCGAGAACGACACTCGAAAGAAGGGCGATACGGGACATGAAAGGGGCTCAACAAATCAGTAATGAATGTTGAGACAACCTTTCGAATTATGGTTAACGATCGGTTTAAATCGGATGTCCGGCCGTTAACTTGTGCCCTTCTGCCGCAGCCTTTTCCGGGCGCTTGTGGCTATCCTGCCATAGCCTCTTCGTATTCGGCCGAAAGCTCCAGCCATTGCTCTTCGGCAGCGGAAAGTTTTGCTGCCGCTTCGCCGCGCTGCTTGGCCTTCTCGGCCGCCTTGGCGGGCGCCTTCTCGTAGAGAACCGGATCTGCAAGTTCCGCATCAAGCGCCTGAATCTGTTTCTCCAGCTTGCCCGTCAACGATTCGATTTCGTTGATCTTTTTCTTGAGCGGCGCCAGCGAGGCGCGCTTGTCGGCATTCAGCTTGCGTTGCTCGGCCTTGCTCGCCGGGTCGTCGGCACTCTGTACCTTCTCGTCCTTCTTCCTGCCGGAAGAGACGATCAGGTCGCGATACTCGTCCATGTCGCCGTCGAAATTGGAGACGGTGCCGTTATTGACCAGCCAGAGCCGGTCGACGGTCGCCTCGATCAGGTGGCGGTCGTGCGAGATCAGGATGACCGCGCCGTCATAGTCGTTCAGCGCCTCGATCAGCGCCCGGCGGCTGTCGATATCAAGATGGTTGGTCGGTTCGTCGAGGATCAGGAGGTTCGGCGCATGGAAGGCGGCAAGGCCCATCAGCAGGCGTGCCTTCTCGCCACCGGAAAGGTCCTTGGCGGCCGTCGCCATCTTTTCGGTCGCAAGGCCCATCTGAGCGACGCGGGCGCGCACCTTGGCCTCGGGTTCGGTCGGCATCAGGCGGCGCACATGCTCCACCGGCGTCTCGTTCGGCACGAGATCGTCGAGCTGATGCTGCGCGAAGAAGCCGATCTTCAGATTGGAGGCGACCCGGAGGTCGCCGCTTTCGGCGTTCAGGCGCCCGGCGATGAACTTCGCGAAGGTCGACTTGCCGTTGCCGTTGGAGCCGAGGAGGGCGATGCGGTCGTCATTGTCGATGCGCAGCGTGATGTTCTTCAGGATCGGCTTGCCCGGCTCATAGCCGACGGCGCCGCCCTGGATGGCGACGATCGGCGAGGCCGGCTGCTTTTCGGGCTCGGGGAATGTGATCGGCTGGACGTGGTCCTCGATCACGGCGGCAACCGTTCCCATGCGCTCCAGCGCCTTGACGCGCGACTGCGCCTGGCGGGCCTTGGAGGCCTTGGCCTTGAAGCGGTCGATGAAGCTCTGCAGGTGCTTGCGCGCCGCATCGTTCTTCGCCTTCGCCTTCATCTGCAATTCGTCGGCTTCGGCCTTCTGGCGCTCGAACTGGTCGTAGCCGCCGCGATAGAAGGTCAGCTTCTTCTGGTCGAGATGGACGATCGAATTGACTGCGTTGTTGAGCATGTCGCGGTCGTGGCTGATGACGATGACCGTATGCGGGTAGCGGCGCACGTAATCCTCGAGCCACATCGTGCCTTCGAGGTCGAGATAGTTGGTCGGCTCGTCGAGCAGCAGGAGATCAGGCTCGGCAAACAGCACCGAGGCGAGCGCCACGCGCATGCGCCAGCCACCCGAGAAGGAGGAGGCAGGCCGTAGCTGGGCTTCCTGGCTGAAGCCGAGGCCGGCGAGAATGCTGGCGGCGCGCGCTTCGGCCGAATGCGCGTCGATATCGACGAGCCGCGTCTGGATTTCGGCGATGCGATGCGCATCGGTCGCCGTCTCCGCCTCCTTGAGGAGAGCGGCGCGCTCCTTGTCGGCCGAAAGCACGATCTCGATCAGCGACTGCTCCGTCGCCGGCGCTTCCTGCGCCACCTGGCCGATGCGCGCGTTCTTCGGGATCGACACGCTGCCGGTCTCGGCGCCGAGATCGCCGGTGATGATGCGGAAAAGCGTCGACTTGCCCGCGCCATTGCGCCCGACAAGGCCTGCCTTGGTGCCCGCCGGAAGCGTCACGCTGGCATGGTCGAGGAGAAGGCGCCCGGCAATGCGGGCAGAGATTTCGGTAATCGTGATCATGCCCGGCGTTTTGGCCGAAACGGCGGATCAAGGCAAGGCCGTCGCGCGCTTTCGCAAATGCTCGGGCAGAAGTTGCAGTCGTTCGCCGAAATCGCCGCGCCTGCAACTTCTGAAGAGTATTTTCTAATAGTCTCTGCGTGATCGCAAGAACATGTTCGGTAACAAATGCTTAAATCCGAATGTATATATTCCGAATATTGAATTCATGACGTTTGAAGCTGCTATGCATTCTGATCACGCAGAGATAAGCGGCGGAAAGATATTGATCTATTTCATCATATTTTTCTGCCTTTTCCTTTCCGTGGCTGCCATGCCATCGGGGCGTTTCGTCGTCGTGGTCACCGAACCCGGCGAGCCCGCCGGCCATGTCATCGATGTCATCGGCACGGCCGGTGGCTCCTTCGTCGCTCCGGGCGCATTTTCCTGGATCGCCGTTGCCTATTCCGATGCCGATAATTTCCCCGCGCGCCTGAGACGTTCCGGTGCGCTGTTCGTTCTCAACCATGCTCTGGCGGTGGGTTGCCTGCAAAAGGAGAGTTGAATGAATTCGCTTGAGAAATTGCGCAATATGGTCGGCCCCTATGTCGTCGGCCTGCTATGGGTGAACGCGCTTCTGACGGCGCTGCACCAGATCGTCGCCGCCGAGCAATTCCAGGCGACGCCTGTGATCGCGCAGTTCCTCGTCGCGGCACTGGCGACCGCCAACTGGGCGAAGGACCGTACCGGCGCCAATACCCGGATCATCAGTTCGATCGCCCATGCCGTCAGCGTCTCGATCCTCGTCTATGCCTTCGAAGGCTCGGGGCTGCAGATCGACATTCACATGTATTTCTTCGCGTCGCTGGCGATCTGCGCGGCCTGGATCGATTGGAAGGCGGTCGTTGCCTACGCCGGCGTCGTCGCGCTGCATCACGTGCTGCTCTATGTCCTGGCGCCGCTCGCCGTCTTTCCGGGCGCCTCCGGTTTCGATCGCGTCATCCTCCACGCCGTCGTTCTCGTGCTTCAGGCCGGTGCATTGATCGGCCTGACGCGGGCTGTGACGCTTTCCTTCTCTTCCGCCGATGCCGGTATCGCTGCGGCTCAGGCCGCCCAGACCGCCGAGCGTGACATGAGCGCCAAGGCGCGCGAGGCAGACCGGATGGCCGATCAGGAGCGCCATCAGCGCGAGGCCGAAAAACAGCACGAGCGCGCCGCGATCGACTTCGCCGTCAAGACCTTGCATGGTGCGCTGAGCGAGCTTTCCTCCGGCAACCTGCAGGTTCGCATCGGCGAGCGGCTGGCCGGCGATCTCGACAATCTGCGCGCCCATTTCAACCAGTCGGTCGAAAACCTGCAGAACGCCGTCGCCCAGGCAACAGATGCGACGGCGACCGTGCGCAGCGGCGCCGGCCAGATCAGTGATGCGGCACGCGACCTTTCCGTCCGCACGGAGCGGCAGGCGGTGGCCATCCAGGAAACCGTCACGGCGCTGGAGAACGTCGAGAATGCGGTGCGCCATTCGAGCGCGACGGCCGATCGGGTGGGCGTTCTCGTTTCCCGCGCCCGCAGCGGTGCGGAGCACTCCGGCGAGATCGTCACCAGTGCCGTCGATGCCATGGGCCGGATCGAAAACAGCGCCCGCGAGATCAACCAGATCATCGGCGTCATCGACGAAATCGCCTTCCAGACCAATCTCCTGGCGCTGAATGCTGGGGTCGAGGCTGCGCGTGCCGGCGAGGCAGGCAAGGGCTTTGCGGTGGTGGCGCAGGAAGTGCGCGAGCTCGCCCAGCGCTCTGCGACTGCCGCCAAGGAGATCAAGCAGCTCATCACCGCCTCGAGCGGCCACGTCCGCAGCGGCGTCACGCTCGTCGATCAGGCGGGCGAGGCACTGAACAAGATCGCTGCCGAGGTCACCGAGATCAGCTCACATGTCACCACGATCGTCACCGGCGCCCGTGAACAGGCGACCGGCCTGCGCGACATCAGCTCCGCCATCGCGCAGATCGACAGCAGCACGCAGCAGAATTCGGCAATGGTCGAGGAGACCTCCGCAGCGACGGCAGCACTTTCCCGCGAAGCCGACACGCTTGAGCAGTTGATGTCCGGCTTCCGCACCGGCGGCGCGAGCTGGAGGGCGGGCGCGTCGCTGAAGGTCGCCTAAGGCCTCAGCGGCCGAAAGCCTGGATCGGCTGGCGGCGGTTGGATTGGGCGGCGAGCAATGCCACGCGGGCATTGGCCTGCAGCTGCGTGCCGGTCGCCGCATCGCCGCTGAGCGCGATGCCGATCGAGATCGTCAGCTTGCCGGGATCCGATTTGTCCGAGGTCGCGAAGACCATGTTCTCTTCGACCGACTGGCGCAGGCGGTCGGCGATGGCGATCGCATCGCGCATGCCGACATTGGCAAACAGGAAGGCGAATTCGTCGCCTTCGACGCGCGAGACGAAGTCGTTCTTCTTGATCGACTTGCGGAACAGGTTGCCGAGCTTCTTCATCAGCTTGTTGCCGGCCTGCACGCCGTATTTGGCATTCAGCTGGCGGAAGTCGTCGATATCGACCATGAGAAGCGCGCTGCCCGCGGCATCCTCGCCCTCGTAGAGATCGCCGATCGTCTTGGCGAGCGCGATGCGGTTCGGCAGCCCGGTCAGCGGGTCGGTGACGGAAGCGGCCTGGGCGGCGGCGACGCCGCGCTCCAGGGTCTCCATCCGCTCGACATCGGAAAGGAGCTTGGCCTCGAGCTCGGTCTCGGCGGCGAGCACCGATGCCAGCGACGAGGCGAGATATTCCATCTCGCTCATGAAGGCGTCGAGGCCCTGTTCGGAATTGCCGGAAAGCGACTGCAGCAGCGTTTCGGCCGCGCGGGCGAAGGCATATTTCTGCTTCAGCCCGTCCGAGAGGCGATCGGCCGCCTCGCGCAGCAGCTTGCTGGCCTCGGTGCCGGCCGTTTCGGCGGCAAGGCCGCAATGGCTGACGAGCCGGTATTTGAGGCCGAGCTCATCGAGCCGGGCCTGCGCCGGATGACTGCCGAGCGCGGAGATGTCGGTGGCGAGCGCCGTGTTGCGGCCGCAGACGGCTTCGTGCAGCAGCTCGTAATTCCGCGGCAGGCCCGCAATGTTCAGCCGTGCCATATGCTCGGCGATCTTCTGGGCGTCGTTCTGCGGGGCAGGGCGGGCGCCCTCGCGCTGTGCTGCATTCCTGGTTGTGTTCTGCATCACCGTTCCTCGCACCTTCGGCACTGCTTTAGCCGCGGCTTATCTTCCCGCTATGCGCTGCAGATTTTAAAATAGCTTGAATTTTCAGTATCTCCGCCTTGGCGCGGCCTGAAAGGCGCAAATGCGGTTAATGCAACCTTGAAGCGGCGCTCACCAAAGCCGATGGCGCCCATCAGATTTCGTCATTTGATTGCGGCGCCGCTTTGCCGTGAAATGCGCCTGTCATTCATGAAAGGATCGCCATGACGCTTGCGCTCTATTCGCTCTGCGGCGCCAACCCGCAGCACTTCTTTTCTCCGCATTGCTGGAAGGCGGTGATGGCGCTGGCGCATAAGGGCCTGGCCTTCGAGGAGATCCCGACGACCTATGCCGGTATCGCCAAGATCGGCGGCGGCTTCTCGCCGACCCTGCCGGTGCTCGACGATAACGGCCACCTCGTCACCGACAGCTTCGCGATCGCCCTCTATCTGGAAGAAGCCTATCCCGATCGCCCCTCGCTATTCCGCGGCGAGGGCGGCAAGGCGCTGTCGCGCATGGTCGAGGGCTATTCGCAGATGGTGATCCACACGGCGATCATGCGCATGGCGCTGATGGATATCCATGGCGCGCTCGACGAGGGCGACAAGGCCTATTTCCGTGAAAGCCGCGAGCAGCGGCTCGGCCGGAAGCTGGAGGATGTGGTGGCGAACCGCGCCGCCGAAGAGGCAGCCTTCGCCGCCAAGCTGGAGCCGATGCGCCACATGCTGAAGTTCCAGCCGTTCATCGGCGGCGAGAGCCCGCTCTTCGCCGACTACATCGTCTTCGGCGCGCTGCAATGGCTCCGGGTCACCGCAGGGCTCTCGATGCTGGCGCCGGACGATCCGGTTGTCGCATGGCTCGATCGCTGCCTCGATCTTCACGAAAGCCGGGGGCGCACTGTGACAGCGGCGTGAAATTGCCTCATCCCCCTTGTTTTCGGGGCGGCGGGCGGGTAAAGACCGCCCACTTTTCCCGCTAAACCAGAGGATTTGACCCAATGGCGATTGAACGCACCTTTTCGATGATCAAGCCTGATGCAACGAAGCGCAACCTCACGGGCGCTATCACCAAGATGCTCGAAGACGCCGGCCTGCGCGTCGTCGCATCCAAGCGCGTCTGGATGAGCAAGCGCGAAGCTGAAGGCTTCTACGCCGTTCACAAGGAACGCCCCTTCTTCGGCGAACTCGTTGAAGGCATGACCTCGGGCCCGACCATCGTTCAGGTTCTGGAAGGCGAAGGCGCCATCCTGAAGAACCGCGAAATCATGGGCGCAACCAACCCGGCAAACGCTGACGAAGGCACGATCCGTAAGGTTCACGCTCTCTCGATCGGCGAAAACTCGGTTCACGGCTCTGACGCTCCTGAAACCGCTGCCCAGGAAATCAAGTACTGGTTCTCCGACACAGAAATCGTCGGCTGAATCGGAATTTCAGCCTGAGGGCTGAAGTGATTGAAATGACTCTCAAAGCCGGGGCTTTTGCTCCGGCTTTTTGTTTGGGCGCTGTTAGGCGTTGGCGTGTGCGGCCCCCTCATCCGGCCCTATCGGGCCACCTTCTCCCCGAGGGGAGAAGGGGCGGAGAGGTTGCGGCTTGTTCCCTTCTCCCCAGCGGGGAGAAGGTGCCCGAAGGGCGGATGAGGGGGCTCCGGGCGCGAACCGCTCAAACCGCCGGACACTTGTCGGTATTCGAATAATCCACCGTCCCGTCAGCCTTAAACACCTCGGGATTCTTATTGTAGAACGGCCCGACCACCAGCGGCTTGCTCGGCAGCATCGCCGCCTGGTCGACGTCGGAGACGAATTGGGTCTGCAATTCCTGCAGCGTCTTGCCGTCGGCGGAGACCAGCTTGATCTTGGCGCTATAGGGCTTGTCCTTGCGCACGCAGTGGATCGCCGGGCTCTGCAGGGTGATCTTGTCCCAGGCGGGGAAGATTTTCTCCTGCAGGGTGATCGGATCGCCGCCCGCCGGGTTTTCGAACTCGGCGATCGCCACGGCGCCATCGGGGATCGGCGAGGTCTTGCGCAGTGTCACCAGATAGGTGGCGGTCGCCACGCGGTAGTTGAAGACGAACATGTGGCCGGTGACTTCGACCATCTTTTCCATTTCGCGCTGGCAGCCCGCAATCAGCAGGGCCGAGAGGCCGAGCGCGGCAATCGCCTTGATCTTCATGGCATCTCCTCCTTCTTGCGCCGGTAATGGCGGTTGGCCTTTGCCCGGTTGCCGCAGACCGCCATATCGCACCAGGCGCGGCTCCTGTTCTTGCTGCGGTCGATGAACAGCCAGCCGCAGTTCCGGCATATCTTCATCCTGTCAGGATCCGGCATGGCGATCAGCCTGAGCGCCGAATGCGCTGTCGCCGCATCGAGGCCATCCGACCGCGCCCCGCGCAGCGCCGATGCGATCCGCTCCAGAAGATCGGCCAGCATCGCATCATCGGCCTCACCAAGCACCCGCTGGCGGAAATAGCGGTCGACAGCCTCGCGAAGGCCGAGAAAGGCCGGCCGGTTCTCTTGATGGACCGGCAGGACATCGCCGAACAGCGCCCGCTCGGCGCAGAATTCCGTCGCCGCCGCCGGAAAGGCGTCGAGTTGCGCTGTCGAGGCGAAACGGTCGATGCTGCGCTCGGCATCATGGCGCAGAATGACGCTGTTGGCGACATCGAGCGCCAGGGCGCCACCGGAAAAGCGATGCGGGGTCCAGGTAAAGCTCATGCTGAAAATATAACTGGTAAAACGTATTTTGCCAGTTATTATTTTAGGCGATACGGAGCAGGGAATGGGATATCTGCTGCAGCAACTGGCCAATGCCGTGCCGCTCGCCGCGCTCTATGCGGCGCTGGCCTTCGGCTATTCGCTGGCCTTCGGCGTCACCAAGCGGGCCGATATCACCTATGGCGCGATGTTCGCTTTCGCCGGCCAGATCCTGCTGCTCTTCACCGATTTCGCCTATAACAAGCTGTGGCTGGTGCTGCCCGCCGCATTGGCGATCGGCATCGGCCTGTCCTTCGTCTATTCGCTGCTCACAGGCTTCTGGATCGGCCGCAGCATCATGCGGCCGCTGGTGCGCCGCTCCGCCAATACGGTTATCGTCGCCGCCCTCGGCGTCACGATTCTTCTCATGGAAACGGCAAGGCTCGCCTCGCAGACCCGCGAGCTCTGGCTGCCGCCCTTGCTGAACACCACGGTCGTGCTCTGGAGCGACGCCTCCTTCAAGGTGACGCTGACGCTGATGCAGCTCGTCAATACCGGCCTGATGATCGCGCTGATTGCTGCGGGAGCACTGATCCTGCGCTACACCCGCCTCGGCCGCATCTGGCGCGCCGTCACCGACGATCCGCTCGCCGCCGAACTTTGCGGCACGAGCTCCGGCCGCGTCTTCCTGATAGCCTATGTCGCGGCGATCTTCTTCGCCACCTGCTGCGGCATCCTCACGACCTTCTATTACGGCACGATGGATTTCGGCGCCGGCCTGCTCTTCGGCCTGAAAGTGCTGATGATCTCGGCCGCCGGCGGCTACTCCGATCCGCTGAAATCAGCAGGCGGGGCGGCCGGTGTCGGCTTCGCGGAAACGCTCTGGACGGCCTACGGTTCGTTCCTCTGGCGCGACTTTGCGGTCTTCTCGCTGCTGGTCTTCCTGCTGGTGATGAGCCGGCGCGAACGGGCGATACCTTAAAAGGTTCTGCTCATTTCCACTTGTCGCGGGCGCTGTCGTCGCTGTCCTTGGCGGCGATCCAGTCGCCGCTCTTGCCGTCCTTGGCGTGTTCCTTCTTCCAGAAGGGCGCTGACGTTTTCAGGTAATCCATGACGAAATTGGCGCCGTCGAAGGCCGCCTGCCGATGCGGGGCGGCGGCGATCACCAGCACGATATTCTCGCCGGCGGCGATCTTGCCGTAGCGGTGGATGGCGGTGAGGCCCTTGAGTTCGAAGCGCTCGATGGCGAGATTGGCGATCCTGATCATCTCGGCTTCCGCCATGCCCGGGTAGTGCTCGAGCTCCAGCGCCGAAAGCGTCCCGCCCTCGTCGCGGCAGAGGCCGGTGAAGGTGACGATGGCGCCGATGCCGGGTTTGCCCCTGGAGATGAGGGCGGTTTCGGCCTGCAGGTCGAAGTCGTCGCGCTGGACGCGGATGGTGGGGGTCATGGGCACACCCTCGCGGCGGCGGAGAGGTCGTGCCGTGCCAGCCCCCCTCTGGCCTGCCGGGCATCTCCCCCACAGGTGGGGAGATCACAAGCGGCATGCTCCCAGGACCACTCCGGCATTTGCGAATGTTGAGATTTTGTAGCGAAGCCGGTGCGCCCAGCCAATCTCCCCGCCAGTGGGCGAGATGCCCGGCAGGGCAGAGGGGGGCGAACTGGCGCGGCGCTCACCGTCTCACCCACCAGTCATCGGCGGAAAAATCCCGATCTCGCGGGCGCTCCCGATCGGTTCGTCGTGCTCCACATGCTCCTGATCGAGCGCTACCCGAATGACGTTCTCATATTGAAGCGCTGTCTCATACTCTTCGCCCAAGCCCTTCAGATGACTCAGAAGATCGGAGACTGTGACGACGGAGGCGGGCAGCGAAATCTCTTCCTCGCTCTTGCCGATCCGCTCGCGCACCCAGGCGAAGTAGACGAGGCGTGTCATCACTCTTCGTCCACGATGTGCTTGAGGCCGGCGCGGAAATAGTCGTAGCCGGTATAGATCGTCAGCAGCGCGGCGATCCAGAGAAGGCCGATGCCGATCTGCGTCGTGTAGGGCAGCACGGCATCACCGGCGGGGCCGGCGAGCAGAAAGGCGATGGCGACGAGCTGCACCGTCGTCTTCCATTTGGCGATCCGTGTCACGGGAACGCTGACCTTCAGCGCCGCCAGATATTCGCGCAGCCCCGAGACCAGTATTTCACGGCAGAGGATGATGATCGCCGCCCAGATCGACCAGCCGGCAATCGTGCCGTCGGCAGCGACGAGCAGCAGGATCGAGGCGACCAGAAGCTTGTCGGCGATCGGATCGAGCATGCGGCCGATATTCGAGGTCTGGTTCCAGATGCGTGCCAGATAGCCGTCGAGGAAGTCGGTCACCGAGGCGATCACGAAGATCCAGAAGGCGACCCAGCGGGCGAGGTCGGAGCTCTGCAGCCGCCCCTCGACGAAGAAGCAGAGCACGATCAGCGGCACCGCAAGAATGCGTCCGTAGGTCAGCAGGTTCGGGATATTGTATGCGCGCGATGCCATGAAACTGTTCTCTGAAACGATGTGCCCGTAGATGACGGCTTTGGTCCTCAACCGTCAATATTCTTTCTGCTTTTCGCTTCCTTTTGCGTGGAATTTGCGACCGCTGCCGCCTATTTCGCGGCGTCGTCGTGAAAATGATTATAGACTGTCTTCGCGACCGTCTCCGAAATGCCCTCAACGGCCATCAGATCGGCAAGAGCAGCGCGCGAAACAGCCTTCGCCGTGCCGAAATGCTGCAGGAGGGCGCGCTTGCGCGAGGGCCCGATGCCGCCGATCTCGTCGAGCGGGTTCTTGACCATCTCCTTCTTGCGCCGTGCTCTATGCGAGCCGATCGCGAAGCGGTGCGCTTCGTCGCGCATGCGCTGGATGAAGTAGAGCACCGGATCGCGCGGCGGCAGCGTGAAGCTTTCCTTGCCGGGCGGGAAGAACCGCTCGCGGCCGGCATCGCGGTCGACGCCCTTGGCGACACCGATGGCGATGACGCTGTCGGTAATGCCGAGTTCGGCCAGAATGCCGCGCACCGCCGTCATCTGTCCCTGGCCGCCGTCGATCAGGATGACGTCGGGCCAGGCGGGGAAGGGTATGTCGGCGGCATCCGTGTCGGCTGCGACAGCGGGCTGCGAGCGGTCGGGAATGCCTTCTTCCTTGATCAGCCGCTGGAAGCGCCGCGTCATCACTTCCTTCATCATCCCGAAGTCGTCGCCGGGGGTGATGTCGGTCGATTTGATGTTGAACTTGCGGTACTGGCCCTTCACGAAGCCTTCCGGCCCTGCAACCACCATGCCGCCGACGGCATTGGTGCCCATGATATGCGAGTTGTCGTAGATCTCGATGCGCTGCGGCGTGTAGGGCAGGGCGAACGTATCCTTGAAGCCGTCGAACAGGCGCGATTGCGACGCCGTCTCGGCCAGCTTGCGGCCATGCGCCTCGCGGGCATTGCCGACGACGTGATCGACGAGATCGCGCTTTTCGCCACGCTGCGGCACGAGGATCGACACCTTGTGCCCGGCCTTTTCGCCGAGTGCGGCGGCCAGCAGCTCCATTTCCTCGACGGTTTCCGAGAGCATGATCTGCTTCGGCACCGGCTTGTCGTCATAGAACTGCGCCAGGAAGGCGTTCAGCACTTCGGCGCCCGTCAGCTGCGGGTCGGCCTTCGGAAAATAGGCGCGGTTGCCCCAGTTCTGCCCGGTGCGGAAGAAGAACACCTGGATACAGGAAACGCCGCCCTCGTGATGGATGGCGAAAACGTCTGCCTCTTCGACGCCTGCCGGATTGATGCCCTGATGGCTGGAGACATGCGACAGCGAGGCGAGACGGTCGCGATAGACGGCGGCCCGCTCGAAATCGAGATCCTCGGCGGCGGCATTCATCGCTTCCGCCATATGCGCCTTCACCTTCTGGCTCTTGCCGGAAAGGAAGTCCTTGGCTTCCTGCACCAGCTCGCCATAGCCGGCATCGCTGACCTCATGGGTGCAGGGACCCGAACAGCGCTTGATCTGGTAAAGCAGGCAGGGGCGCGTGCGCGTCTCGAAGACGCTGTCGGTGCAGGTGCGGATCAGGAAGGCCCGCTGCAGCGAGTTGATCGTACGCCCGACGGCCCCGGCAGAGGCGAAGGGGCCGAAATAATCGCCCTTGCGGGCCCGCGCGCCGCGATGCTTGAAGATCGCGGGCGCCCGGTGATCGCCGGTGATCAGGATATAGGGAAACGACTTGTCGTCGCGCAGCAGCACATTAAAGCGCGGCCGCAAGCGCTTGATCAGATTCGCTTCGAGCAGCAGCGCTTCCGTTTCGGTGCGCGTCGTCACGAATTCCATATTGGCCGTCAGCCGCACCATCTGGGCGATGCGGTTCGAATGCACCCGGCCCATGGCATAGTTGCCGACGCGCTTCTTCAGGCTGCGCGCCTTGCCGACATAGAGTACGTCGCCATCGGCATTGAACATGCGATAGACGCCCGGACTGTTCGGCAGCCGCTTGACGAATTCGGCGATCAGGTCCTGGCCAACCAGCCCTGTTTCGTTGACCCCGCCTTCGTTCCAGTCGATCCCGGCCGAAATCGGCGCGGCGGAAGCATCGCCTTCCACCTCGATATCGTCTTCGTTCTCGTCGGCTTCATCATAAAGAACACCGCCATCCGGCAGCTTCTTGGCATTCATTCCTTGATCTCCAGCACATCCGGCGTCTGCCACGCGAGATGCTGGCCGCCGTCGAGTGCAATCATCTGACCCGTGATCGAAGGCGTTTCGAACAGAAAACGAATCGTTCGCCCAAATTCCTCCAATTCGGGGCCTCTCTTCAAGATAAGAGCTGCGACCTGCGCTTGGAAGTCTTCTTGCAGCTGCCTTTCGCTCGGCATCGATGGTCCCGGCCCGATCGCGTTGACGCGGATGCGCGGCGCCAGCGCCTGCGCCATCGTCTGCGTCGCCGTCCACAGAGCCGATTTCGACAGCGTATAGGAATAGAAGCTCGGCCGCAGCGCCCAGACGCGCTGGTCGATGATGTTGACGATCAGCCCGTCGGCGCCATCCGGTAGCTGCTCGGCGAATTTGGCGGCGAGAATCGACGGCGCGCGGAGATGCACGGCGAAATGCTCGTCCCAGATTGCGGCGTCGAACTTGCGCAGCGAATCTTCGGCGAAGATCGAGGCGTTGTTGACGAGCAGATCGAGCGATCCGAACTCCGCAGAAGCCTTTTCGATCAGGTTTGCCGTCTCATTTATTTTTGTAAGATCGCCCTGGACCACAATCGCCCGCGCACCGCTCTGCCGCAATTCGGCCACAAAGCGATCGGCTTCGGCGAGCGAGCCATTCGCATGGACTGCGACCGAAAAGCCGTTATCCGCCAAATCCTTGGCAATCGCCCGGCCTATTCTTTTGGCGGCACCGGTTACCAGTGCGGCCTTAAGTCTTTTCCCGCTCAAAAGCTTGCCTTTGTCATCAATGAATCTAAGTGCTTCCTATATAGGGGCGGGCGAAGAGTAGATAAATAGGTGAACGCAATTGCGTTTCAGGCCGATTTATTCTATGTATTATTTGAGAATAGATTTTCGTAAAATAAGTATTGTGAATTTAACCATTCATTATGGTTAACAAATAGTCTGTTGCGCTATAGCAACATCGAATTTCAGCCACCCCGCCGCCACAATCATTTCACAATTTGGCTCTTTCAAATCCGCAATTGGGCTCCACTTTCACCCTCGATCCGAGAGGGACATCTAGTAATTGCTCGCGAATGCTTCGGTGTAAAACAGTTGACGAAGAGCGCGGGACTGAAAGGAGACAAGTATGCGTACACTCATTGCTAGCCTGATGGCTTCTGCCTTCGTCGTAGCCGGCTTCACCGCTGCAAATGCTGCCGATGCAGTTGACCAGGTCCCGGAAGCTCCGGTAGCCCAGAACGAGCCGGTTACCCCGGCAGGTAACTGGGAAGGCTTCTACCTCGGCGGTGCAGGCACCTACAACATGGGTGACTTCAACAACAGCCGTGACGGCTACGCCCTCGGTGGTCAGCTCTACACGGGCTACAACTGGCAGGCTGGTCAGATCGTTTACGGTGTTGAAGCCGACCTCGGCTATTCCGGCCTCGACCATTCGGCTGGCGGCGTTACCGAAAAGAACCGCTTCAACGGCTCCGTTCGCGGCCGCGTTGGCTACGACCTGAACCCCTTCCTGCTGTACGGCACGGCTGGTCTTGCCGCGACCAACAACAAGGTTAGCGCCGGCGGCGATTCTGACGACAAGACCTCCTACGGCTACACCGTCGGCGTCGGCGCAGAAGCTTTCGTCACGAACAACATCACCGCTCGCGTCGAATATCGCTTCAGCGATTACCAGAACAAGAACTACGACACCGGCATCGGCAGCGTTTCGCGCGGCTATGACGAGCAGAGCGTCAAGGTCGGTATCGGCGTGAAGTTCTGATCGGTTTCCGGTCAAAGAAAAAGCCCGGCTTCGAGCCGGGCTTTTTTTATTGTTGCGGTTTGAGATCGGGATAGGCGGGGAACTTCTTCTCGAAATCCCGGATCCAACCGATCAGCTCGGAATGATCCGCTTCCCACTGGCCCTTGAAGCGCAGGTCGAGATAGCCGATTGCGGCAGCGAGCGCGAAATGGCCGCCGTGCAGCTTCTTGCCGAGTTTCGGCGGATGGGCGCTGATATGGTTGAGGCCGCTGACGGCCTTCTTCCACTGCCGGTCGATCCAGGGCTGGTGCACTTTCTCCTCGTCCCGGAAGCGGCGTTCATAGACGATCGCCAGCAGGCAATCGCAGATGCCGTCGCAAAGCGCTTCCAAAATCTCGGCCTCGGTGCGCTTGCCGTTCTTGTCGGGATAGAGCTTCTTTTTCTTCAGCCGGTGGAAATAATGCATGATGGCGATGCTGTCGAAAACCGAGGCGCCATCGTCGGTCAGAAGGGTAGGGATCTTGCCCAGCGGATTGTTGTCGACGAGGATCGCCGGGCCGGCATTGGTATCGACGCGGATTTCCGTGACATCGAGCTCGAGATAGCGCGCCGCCATGCGGACTTTGCTCGAATAGGGTGAGGTCGTTGCGCAGAGGAGCTTCATCATACACCTATGGAAATGCGTTGGCGCGGCGGACTATTCCGCACGCCGCCGTCATGGTCAATCGGGGCGATAGCCAGTCGTCGTTGGGCAGGCGTCAATCGTCCCGCGCGGCCTTCTCTTCGCCGCGCAGCCAGAAGGCGCGGTGCGATGCGTAGCGGTCTTGCGCCATGATATCCTTGAGGGCAGGGAGCATCCGGTGCAGCTCGTCCTTCAGCGTGAAGGGCGGGTTGACGATGATCAGCCCGGAGCCGGTCAGGCCGGTGATGCCGCGGTCGCTGCGCACGCTGAGTTCGGCGCAGAGGATCTTCGGGATGCCGGTCGCCTGCAGCGCTTCGTGGAACTCCTTGATCGGCGCGCCCTTCTTCAGCGGATACCAGAGGCAATAGGTGCCGCCCGGAAAACGGCGGTAGCCCTTGACCAGTCCGTCCACCAGCCGCTCGTACTCGCCGTCCTCTTCGAACGGCGGATCGACCAGCACCATGCCGCGCTTTTCCTTCGGCGGCAGATGCGCACCGAGCGACAGCCAGCCGTCGAGCTCGGTGATACGTACATGGTGGTCGCCTTCGAAGAGGCGATGCAGCCGCACGAAATCTTCCGGATGCAGCTCCATGGCGGACAACCGGTCCTGCGGGCGGAACAGCATGCGCGAAAGCTTCGGCGAACCCGGATAGTAGCGGATGCCGCCTTCAGGATTGAGCTCACGAACCGCCGAGAGATAGGGCTCAAGCAGATCGGCCACCTGCGGATCGAGATCGGCCTCGATCAGCTTGCCGATACCCGTCTGCCATTCGCCGGTCTTCTGCGCTTCCTCGGAGGAGAGGTCGTAGAGGCCAATGCCGCCATGCGTATCGAGCACGCGGAAGGCTGCGTCCTTCTTCTGAAGATAGCGGATCAGCCGTGCCTGCACCGCATGCTTCAGCACATCGGCAAAATTGCCCGCATGATAGATATGGCGGTAGTTCATCGTTGCTGATGCCTGTCATGAATTCGCCTGATCGGCGCAATTTCCGGCTTTTGGCCGCTTTCCGCTTCGCATATAGAAATCATATGAACATTGCGACCCCCATTCACGCGAAATCCCGGGTCGGGCACACCGCCTGTCCGCACGACTGTCCCTCCACCTGCGCGCTGGAGGTCGACATCAGCGATGACGGCCGGATCGGCCGCGTGCGCGGGGCAGGCGACCACAGCTACACGTCGGGCGTCATCTGCGCCAAGGTCGCCCGTTATGCCGAGCGCCTCTATCATCCTGATAGACTGATGCATCCGCTGCGCCGCAAGGGCGCCAAAGGGGCAGGCAGCTGGCAGCAGATCTCCTGGGACAACGCGCTGGATGAAATCGCCGAAGCCTTCGTCAAGGCGGAAGCCAAGGACGGCAGCGAAGCGATCTGGCCTTATTTCTACGCCGGCACCATGGGCTGGGTGCAGCGCGACTCGATCGAGCGTCTGCGCCATGCCAAGCGCTATTCCGGCTTCTTCTCGTCGATCTGCACCAACCCGGCATGGACCGGCTTCACGATGGCAACCGGCACGCTGCGTGGCCCCGACCCACGCGAGATGGCGCGCACCGATTGCGTCGTCATCTGGGGCACCAATGCGGTCGCCACCCAGGTCAATGTCATGACCCACGCGATCAAGGCCCGCAAGGAACGCGGCGCGAAGATCGTCGTCATCGATATCTACGACAATCCGACGATGAAGCAGGCCGACATGGCGCTGATCGTCAAGCCCGGCACCGATGCGGCACTCGCCTGCGCCGTCATGCATATCGCCTTCCGCGACGGCTACGCCGACCGAGCCTATATGGCCAAATTCGCCGACGATCCCGCCGGTCTCGAAGCGCATCTAAAGACCAGGACGCCGGAATGGGCGGCCGGGATCACCGGGCTTTCCGTTACCGAGATCGAGGATTTCGCAAAACTCGTCGGCACCACGAAGAAGAGCTATTTCCGCCTCGGCTACGGCTTCACCCGCCAGCGCAACGGCGCGGTCGCCATGCATGCGGCCGCCTCGATCGCCACCGTTCTCGGCTCCTGGCAATATGAGGGCGGCGGCGCCTTCCATTCGAACAGCGATATCTTCCGCATGAACAATGCGGAACTGACCGGCAAGTCGATGAAGGACCCTGACATCAGGATGATCGACCAGTCGCAGATCGGCCGGGCGCTGACCGGCGATGCCGTGGCGCTTCGCCACCGCGGCCCGGTTACCGCCATGCTGATTCAGAACACCAATCCGGTGAATATCGCCCCCGAACAGCGGCTGGTGAAACAGGGCTTTGCCCGCGACGACCTCTTCGTCGCCGCCCACGAGCAGTTCATGACCGATACCGCCGAGATGGCCGATATCGTCATCCCGGCGACGATGTTCGTCGAGCACGACGATATCTACCGCGCCGGCGGTCAGAACCACATTCTGCTCGGCCCCAAGCTCGTCGAGCCGCCGGAAACCGTGCGCACCAATCTCTTCGTCATCGAGGAACTCGCCAAGCGCCTCGGCGTCGCCGACCGACCGGGCTTCGGCTTCACGGCGCGCGAAATGGTCGACCGTGTCTTGAAGGACAGCAATCTGCCGGATTACGACTATTTCCTCGAAAACAAGTGGTTCGACCGCCAGCCGGAATTCGACGACGCGCATTTCCTGAACGGCTTTGCCCATGCCGACCGCAAGTTCCACTTCCGCCCGGATTGGGTGAACGGCGCCGCGCCGAACAAGCCGCCTGAAGTCCTCGGCGCCTTCGGCCCGCATGAGCAGCTGCCTGCTTTCCCGGATCAGGTGGATGTCATCGAGCTCGCCGATGCCGACCATCCTTTCCGCCTCGCGACCTCGCCGGCCCGTAATTTCCTGAATTCGAGCTTCGCCGAGACGAAGACCTCGCGCCAGAAGGAAGGTCGCCCGGAACTGATGGTCAATCCGGCTGATGCCGAAGCGAACGGCATCGAGAGCGGCGATCTCGTCCACATCGGCAACACCAGAGGCGACCTGCGCATCCATGTGAAGATCACCGAGGAAGTGAAGCCCGGCGTTCTTATCGCCGAGGGCCTGTGGCCGAACAAGGCGCATGTCGACGGCGAGGGGATCAACGTGCTCACCGGCGCCGATCCCGTCGCGCCCTATGGCGGTGCCGCCGTCCACGACAACAAGGTCTGGCTACGCAAGGACGCCGCATGACGAAATTCGAGAAGGCTGGCGCCAAAATCGTCAGCGAAGCCGTGCTCTCCCGGGGCTGGACCAAGCTCAGCGCCTACAAGATCGACTATACCGATTCCGAAGGCATCACCCACCGGCTCGACCGCGAGGTTTATCACCGGACCCCGGCCGCAACGATCCTGCTCTACGATGCCAAGCGCGGCACCGTCGTGCTCGTGCGCCAATATCGCCTGCCGCCCGATCTGCACGGCGAGATGCCCTTCATGTTCGAGACGCCCGCCGGCCTGCTCGACGGCGACGAGCCCGAAGCCGCCATCCGCCGCGAGGCAATGGAAGAAACCGGCTTCCGCATCCGCGACGTCCGCTTCCTGTTCAAGGCCTACAGCTCGCCCGGCTCCAACGCCGAAATCGTCCACTTCTTCGCCGCCGAGGTCGATACCGCAGATCGCGTTTCAAACGGTGGCGGACTGGCCGAGGAGCATGAGGATATCGAGGTGCTGGAGGTGGCGCTCGACGACGCGCTCGCCATGATCGGCAACGGCGACATCCGCGACATGAAGACGATCATCCTGCTGCAATGGGCGGCGATTAACAGGGTAACCATTTTGCAGCGAGGCTAGTACCACGCTAATAAAAGTAGAAAGACTTCCGCGCTACAGGCGCAGCGGAGAGCCAGCGTTTTTCATGGATGCTAGGCTTGCTCGAAAGAAAGACGAGATCGCTCTTGCGGCACTGATGATGTGCGATCGCCGGCTTTTCGGCGAGGTCTATCAATCAGTGCAATCGGAGTATTTTTGGCGTATGCCCCAAGATAGCGGCGTGCTCGTCCATCAATGCGCACCGACTTCCGCGATTTTTCCGGGGCAGAATAACCCGGGCGATATCGATCTCCTTATCATTCCCTATGAGGGAAATTACCTCGTCGCCAATAAGATCGTTGCGGTTGAGCTTAAGGTGATCAGAGCTAGCTATCAGCGTCAGGGAAAATCCCCTAACGACTTCGGCTATACCCAAGCATGTCATCTTCTTCGTTTGGGATTCCCATATGCTGCGGTCATTCATCTCATTGTTTCCGACGACAGTCCTCCTGAGGCTTGGGAGGAAATGTCGGCTTTTCGAGTTCTGGACTCATCGGGTCGAGTGGCCGGGCCTGAAACGCATCGGGTTGATACCATGCCCATCTCGCTGATGAACCGGGCGTTTGGGCGGCTTCTGAGCAATTGTCCTGACGATCATCTTGGTCTTGTCGCTGCCTATCTGGGTAAGTGGCGTGAAGATGAACGATCGATTTCTCCCAATAGCGGATTTTGGTTTCCGAACGGGCGGGAGGCCGAATTGAGCCCAAACTATAGTATCGCCGCTATGACCGCGGTCTGTAGTTATTATGAGCGTGCGCGCCTTCGCTTTTTTCGAATCCCCAGATTTGATCCGGTGGAAGAGGTCACATAAGCATTGGTCATCCCCCTGTCACGAATCCGGCCTATGCGCTGCGGTTTGTCTTCCCGCCTTGCCCCAACAGGAGAAAAATCATGTGGCTCAGTAATTTCACGCTCGTCCTTCCCGGTGAAATCGTGAGCCACGGCTCGGTGCGTGTCGAGGATGGCGTCATCGCCGAAATCCGTGATGCGCCGGTCGCCGGTGCGGCGATCGATGGCGGCGGACGCTTCCTGATGCCAGGCTTCGTCGATCTGCATGGCGACATGATCGAGCGCGAGATCGCCCCGCGTCCGAATGCGATGATGCCGATCGATTTCGGTATTCACGAGCTCGACAAGAAGCTCGCCGCAGCCGGCGTGACGACGGCTTATGCCGCGATCTCCTTTGCGACCGAGAGCGTCTACGGCCATGTCCGTTCGCTGGCGACCACCTCTGCCGTCATCGAGGGCATCAACCGTCTGCGCAATTCGCTGCTGATCGATCACAAGGTTCATGCGCGCTATGAGATCACCAATGTCGGCGCTGCCGCCACGCTGGAAAAGCTGCTCGTTGCCGATCAGGTCGACATGGTCTCGCTGACCGACCACACGCCGGGGCAGGGCCAGTACAACAATATCGAAGCCTATGTCGCGAGCATTTCCGAGCGCCGCGCGATCACCAAGGACATGGCGCTGGAAATCGTCCAGAAGCGCATCGCCATGCGCGAGGATCCGGCAATCGACGCCAAGCTCCGCGAGATCGTCGCGCTGTCGCTGCAGCACAAGCTTTCGCTCGCCTCGCATGATGACGACAGCGCCGAGAAGGTTGCCGAGATGCATGATCTCGGCGTGACGATCAGCGAATTCCCGGTGACGCTGCCGGCCGCCGAAGAAGCCCGCCGCCGTGGCCTCTGGACGCTGATGGGCGCGCCGAACGCGCTGCGCGGCCAGTCGATGTCCGGCAATCTCAGCGCCCTGGATGCCGCCAAGGCAGGCCTTCTCTCCGTCATCGCCGCCGACTACCACCCGGCCGCCTTCGTCCCCGGCATCTTCAAGATCGCCGACGCGATGGATAACAACCTGCCGGCCGCCGTTGCCATGGCGACGTCGAATGCGGCCCGCTCGGCCGGATTGCTGGATCGCGGCGAGATCGCCGTCGGTCAGCGCGCCGATCTGGTGGCGGTCGAGAAGGGGGATGTGCACCGCATCCGCGCGACGTTCCGCGCCGGGCAGTTCGTCTATAGCGACGGCACGCTGCATCGGCTTCAGGCGATTGCGGCCTAAGACGGCTTTCCGATCACGAAAGCAGCGGTACGTTTTCGCGTGCGGCTGCTTCGATCAGTTGCTTGTCCAGGGTGGCAAGCGGCAGTTTCGATCCGATCGCGAGCGCCAGATAAGCAGCGTCGTAGGCGGTCAGCCTATGCCGCTCTGCCTGGTCGAGAATGAGTTCACCGTCCAATGAGGTCGCGGTGACGACATTGAGCTGTGTCAGACGCAACATCGACCGCCGCACCTCGTCGCGCGACAACCGCTGACGGCGGCAAGACAAGGTGAGAACGTTCCGCATTTCATGCCAGAACAGATCTGGCACAAGGGTGCCATCGCTAGCGACACGCTGCAGCACCTTATCTGCAAACAGAGTAGCCTCATCAGGCAGAAACCAGACAGCGGCGATCGAGGCATCGACTACTAGGGTCATCAACGCCGGCCGATTTGTTTCCACTCGGCAATTTCGGCCTGTGTCACCGGTTTACGAGTGCTGCGCTCGCGGATGATTGTATCGATGATGTCCTGGGTGTCGCGCTTTTGAGTTGCAACACCAGCCATGCGCGCCACGGGCACGTCGCCGCGGACGAGGATAATTTCCTCGCCTGCTTCAATCTTTGCGAGAAGCTCGGCAAGCGTTGTGTCTTCTATGCTGACGGTTATCGTCATGCGTGGGCTCCATCAATACCGGAGCCATGATGATCCGCATCGGCGGACCGGTCAACCGTCACGCGATCAGCGAAATAACCCGCTCAGTCCCCGCCGCAGCGCCGGCACCGGTCCCGACGGCCTTGCCGCCTTCCATCCGCACCTTGCCCTCGGCAAATAGCCTGAGCGCCTGCGGATAGAGCTGGTGCTCGACCGTGAGCACGCGTCCGGCCAGCGTATCGGCCGTATCGCCGGAGAGCACCGGTACTGCCGCCTGGCCGATGACCGGGCCTTCGTCCATGCCTTCGGTAACGAAATGCACGGTGCAGCCTGCGATCCGCATGCCGGCGTCGATGGCGCGCTGGTGGGTGTGGAGGCCGGGGAAGAGGGGGAGCAGCGAAGGGTGGATGTTGATCATCCGTCCCTCGTAGCGCTGGATGAACGTCGCGCTCAGCAGGCGCATGTAGCCGGCGAGGCAGAGGATGTCGGGCGAGAGTGTATCGAGCGCTTCGAAGATCGCCGCCTCATGGGCTTCCTTGCTGGCATAGTCCTTGCGCACGAAAGCGAAGGCCGGGATGCCCTCGGCGGCCGCCTTGGCGAGGCCGCCGGCATCCGCCTTGTCGGAGATCACGCCGACGATCTCCGCCGGGAAATCGGCAGTCTTGGCGGCGGCGACGAGCGCCAGCATGTTGGAGCCGCCGCCGGAGATGAAGACGACGACGCGTTTGCGCGGCGTGCTCATAGGGCGAGCGTACCCTGATACTGGGTGCCGGTCGCGCCTTCGGCACGGGCGATCATCCGGCCGAGCACGACGATCTTCTCGCCTTCGGCCTCGAGCGCCTTGGTCACGGCTTCGACATTCTCGGCCGAAACGACGGCGATCATGCCGATGCCGCAGTTGAAAGTGCGCAGCATCTCCTTGGCTTCGACGCCGCCGGTTTTGGCAAGCCAGGAGAACACAGAGGGAACCTTGACGGCCGACAGGTCGATCTCGGCGGCCAGATGCTTCGGCAGCACGCGCGGAATGTTCTCAGGGAAACCACCGCCGGTGATGTGGGCGAGCGCCTTGATCGCCTTGGTCTCGCGGATCGCCTTCAGGAGCGGCTTCACATAGATGCGGGTCGGCGTCAGCAGCGCTTCGCCGAGCTTTTTGCCTTCTGCGAAGGGTGCCGGTGCATCCCAGCCGAGGCCGGAGAGTTCCACGATCTTGCGTACCAGCGAGAAGCCGTTCGAGTGAACGCCGGAGGAGGCGAGGCCGAGAATGACGTCGCCTTCGGCAATGTCGCCTGCCGGCAGCAGTTCGCCGCGCTCGGCAGCGCCGACGGCAAAGCCCGCGAGGTCGTAGTCGCCGGAGGAATACATGCCGGGCATTTCAGCGGTCTCGCCGCCGATCAGCGCGCAGCCCGCATCGCGGCAGCCCGCGGCAATACCTTCGACGATCGCCGCGCCCTGGTTCGGGTCGAGCTTGCCGGTGGCGAAATAGTCGAGGAAGAACAGCGGCTCGGCGCCCTGGACGACGAGATCGTTGACGCACATGGCAACGAGGTCGATGCCGACGGTGTCGTGATAATCCGCGTCGATGGCGATCTTCAGCTTCGTGCCGACGCCGTCATTGGCGGCAACCAGAACCGGATCCTTGAAGCCTGCGGCCTTGAGGTCGAAGAGGCCGCCGAAGCCGCCGATTTCGCCGTCTGCCCCGGGGCGGCGCGTCGAGCGCACGGCAGGCTTGATCTTCTCCACCATCAGGTTGCCGGCATCGATATCGACGCCTGCATCGCTATAGGTCAGGCCGTTTTTTCCAGACTGGCTCATGCTGCTCTCCGGTGGTTCTTGCACGTGCGGACGATATGGGGACAAACGACCCCGTCACATGCCGGTCGCAATTGCATGAGAGTGCGCTTTATGCAAGGCGGTGCACAGAGAAAAGCCCCAATTTCCCGCTCTTTCAAGGCAGGCAGACGGGATTTCTCCAGGCAGGGTTGACCATCTTCCGGGCTGCATCCTATGTGCTTTGAAAGCGTTCGCGGCCAAAATCGCGTTGCGCGCGGGACAACACGGGGTAATCGATGCCAAATCAGGTCAGCGGGACAAGTCTGAAGCGCCAGGTCTTCTTCTGGCTCGGCGTGCTCGCATTCTTCATCCTGTTCCTGCTTGTCTTCAGCTCCATCCTGCTGCCGTTCCTGGCCGGAATGGCGATCGCCTATTTCCTTGATCCGGTGGCCGACCGGCTGCAGCGTATTGGCCTCAGCCGGATGATGGCGACGATCGTCATCCTCGTCTGCTTCGTGCTGGTCATCGTCATTGCGCTGATGACGCTGATCCCGATCCTCGCGAGCCAGTTCACAGATTTCGCAGGCAAGTTCCCCGGCTATATCGATCAGCTGCAGCAGTTCATCACCACCTCGCAGAATTCGCTGCTGCCGGAATGGATCAAGAGCCAGCTCGGCACGATCAAGAACAATTTCTCGGAAATCCTCTCGCAGGGCGTCGGCTTCCTCACCGGCCTGTTCGCGCAGATCTGGAGCTCCGGCCTTGCCGTCGTCAACCTGATCTCGCTGCTGATCGTCACGCCCGTCGTCGCCTTCTACATGCTGCTCGACTGGGATCGCATGGTGGCGCAGATCGACCGTTACATTCCGCGCGACTACGTTGCCAATGTTCACCAGATCGCCCGCGAGATCGATCAGGCGATCGCCGGCTTCATCCGCGGGCAGGGCTCGCTCTGCCTCATCCTCGGCATCTACTATGCCGCCGGTCTGTCGCTGGTCGGCCTCAATTTCGGCCTGTTGATCGGTCTCTTCGCTGGCATGATCAGCTTCATCCCCTATGTCGGCTCGATGCTCGGCCTGCTGATCGCCGTTGGCGTCGCCATCGTGCAGTTCTGGCCCGATTACATCTGGGTTGGCGCCGTGCTCGCCGTCTTCTTCAGCGGCCAGTTCCTCGAAGGCAATATTCTGCAGCCGAAGCTCGTTGGCCATAGCGTCGGCCTGCACCCGGTCTGGCTGATGTTCGCGCTCTTTGCGTTCGGCGCGCTCTTCGGCTTCGTCGGCCTGCTGATCGCGGTGCCTGCAGCCGCCGCCGTCGGCGTTCTTGTCCGCTTTGCCCTGTCGCGCTACCTTGAGAGCGATCTTTATGCGGGTCAGTCGAAATCCGTTGCCCGCAAGAGCAAAGCCGAATCCAAATGAACGATGCAAAGCGCAAGGCCGGAGAGCAGCTTCCGCTGGTCTTTACCCATGATGCCGCGACCGGTCGTGACGATCTGCTGATCTCTGACCGTCTGAGCGCGGCCGTCACAATCGTCGATGCCTGGCCGCAATGGCCGTCGCCGGTGGTAATCCTGGCCGGACCCGTCGGCTCGGGCAAGTCGCATCTCGCCAGCATCTGGAAGGAGCACAGCGGCGCGCAGAGCATTCATCCGAAGGCCGGTTCCGATGCCGCGGTCGCTGCCGCCGCCGGTCCCGTCCTGTTCGAGGATGTCGACCGCGAGGGCTTCGATGACACGGCGCTCTTCCACGTCATCAACAGCGTGCGCGAGAACGGCCACAGCCTGATGATGACGAGCCGCCTCTGGCCGATGTCCTGGCCGGTCGAGCTTCCCGACCTGCGTTCGCGCCTGAAGGCTGCGACCGTCGTCGAGATCGGCGAGCCGGACGAGGAGCTGTTGTCGCAGGTGATCGTCAAGCTCTTCTCTGACCGGCAGCTTAATATAGATGACAAACTGGTGTTCTATATCGTCAACCGGATGGAACGCTCGCTGAACGCCGCCCAGACGATCGTCGAGCGGCTCGACCGGCTCGCCTGGTCGCGCGGCACGAAGATCACCCGGGCAATGGCGGCCGAAGTATTGAATGAATTGGGAAATTCCGGCCCGGTCGATTGACTGTCACAGTTCTGTCGTGAAACTGATATAATTCGCGATGGCGAATAAAAGGGGACGGATCGGCCTATGGACAGTGCAGTTGCGGAGCATCAGGAACCGAAGCCGGAAGCGTCCTCCGCCGTCCCTCCACTTGCAGAATTGCTGCAGAGCCCCGAGCGCTTCATCAACCGGGAATTTTCCTGGCTGCAGTTCAATCGCCGCGTTCTCGAAGAGACGCTGAACACCGAGCATCCGCTGCTTGAGCGTGTCCGTTTCCTGTCGATCTCGGCTGCCAACCTCGACGAATTCTTCATGGTGCGCGTCGCCGGCCTCGAGGCCCAGGTGCGCCAGAACATCGCCGTGCGCACGCCTGACGGCAAGACGCCGGCCGAGCAGCTCGATGCCATCCTGCAGGAGATCGATAATCTGCAGATGGAGCAGCAGGCATCGCTTGCCGTGCTCCAGCAGTATCTGGCCCGCGAGGATATCCTCATCGTCCGCCCGGGCGCATTGAGCGATACCGACCGTCAGTGGCTGGCGACCGAATTCGAGCAGGCGATTTTCCCGGTCCTGACGCCGCTGTCGATCGACCCGGCCCATCCGTTCCCGTTCATCCCGAACCTCGGCTTCTCGATCGGCCTGCAGCTCGCCAGCAAGCATGGCCGCGAGCCGATGACGGCGCTCTTGCGCCTGCCGCCGGCGCTCGACCGTTTCGTGCGCCTGCCCGACGACGGCAACACGATCCGCTACATCACGCTCGAGGACGTCGCCAACATCTTCATCCACCGGCTCTATCCGGGCTATGAGGTGCAGGGTTCGGGTACGTTCCGCATCATCCGTGACAGCGATATCGAAGTCGAAGAAGAGGCCGAAGATCTCGTGCGCTTCTTCGAGACGGCGCTGAAGCGCCGCCGCCGCGGCAAGGTGATCCGCATCGAGACCGATTCCGAAATGCCGGCTTCGCTGCGCCATTTCGTCGTCCAGGCGCTCAGCGTTCCCGAAAACCGTATCGCCGTTCTGCCGGGTCTGCTGGCGCTGAACACGCTGTCGGAGATCACCAAGGCGCCGCGCGACGATCTCCGGTTTCCGCCCTACAATGCCCGATTTCCCGAACGTGTCCGCGAGCATGCCGGCGACTGCTTCGCCGCCATCCGCGAGAAGGACATGGTGGTTCACCACCCCTACGAGTCCTTCGACGTGGTGGTCCAGTTCCTGCTTCAGGCTGCGCGCGATCCTGACGTTCTGGCGATAAAGCAGACGCTCTACCGCACCTCCAACGACAGCCCGATCGTCCGTGCGCTGATCGATGCGGCCGAATCCGGCAAGTCGGTGACGGCGCTGGTCGAGCTCAAGGCGCGTTTCGACGAAGAAGCGAACATCCGCTGGGCGCGCGACCTCGAGCGCGCCGGCGTGCAGGTCGTCTTCGGCTTCATCGAACTGAAGACCCATTCGAAGATGTCGCTGGTGGTGCGCCGCGAGGAGGGCAAGCTGCGCAGCTACTGCCATCTCGGCACCGGCAACTACCATCCGATCACCGCGAAGATCTACACCGACCTGTCCTTCTTCACCTGCAATCCCGTGATCGCCCATGACATGGCGAATATCTTCAACTTCATCACCGGCTACGGCGAGCCGGAAGAAAGCATGAAGCTGGCGGTCTCGCCCTATACGCTGCGCTCGCGCATCCTGCGTCACATCGACGAAGAGATCATGCATGCGAAGAACGGCGCCCCGGCGGCGATCTGGATGAAGATGAACGCGCTTGTCGACCCCGAGATCATCGACGCGCTCTATACGGCAAGCCATGCCGGCGTGGAGATCGATCTGGTCGTGCGCGGCATCTGCTGCCTGCGCCCGCAGGTCCCCGGCCTGTCGGAGAATATCCGCGTCAAGTCGATCGTCGGCCGCTTCCTGGAACACAGCCGCATCTTCTGCTTCGGCAACGGTTATGGCCTGCCGTCGGACAAGGCGCTCGTCTATATCGGATCGGCCGACATGATGCCGCGCAACCTCGACCGCCGCGTCGAGACGCTGGTGCCGCTGACCAATCCGACCGTCAAGGAGCAGGTTTTGTCCCAGATCATGCTGGGCAATATCATTGACAATCAGCAAAGCTACGAGATATTGCCCGACGGAACGTCCAGGCGCATGGAGGTGCGCAAGGGCGAGGAGCCGTTCAACGCGCAGCAGTATTTCATGACCAACCCCAGCCTTTCCGGCCGCGGTGAAGCCCTGAAATCCAGTGCGCCCAAGCTGATTGCCGGTCTGCTTTCCGGCCGGACCAAGAGATAACTGGACCTGCATGGTTGAATCAGAAGCCCAGGGGCGCCTGCCAGGGATTGCCCCGGTCTCCGTCGTCGATATCGGGTCGAACTCGATCCGCGTAGTCATCTATGAAGGTATGTCGCGCTCGCCTGCGATCCTTTTCAACGAAAAGGTTCTGTGTGGCCTCGGCAAAGGCATCGCGCTGACCGGCAAGATGGACGAGGACAGCGTCAATCGGGCGCTGACAGCTCTCCACCGTTTCAAGGCCCTGTCCGATCAGGCCCGCGCCGCGACCATGTATGTGCTCGCGACCGCTGCCGCACGCGAAGCCTCCAACGGCCCGGATTTCATCCACAAGGCCGAGACCATCCTGAAGCGCAAGGTGCGCGTGCTCTCGGGCGAGGAAGAAGCAAAGTTTTCCGCCCTTGGCATCGTCAGCGGCTTCTTCCATCCTGACGGCATCGCCGGCGACCTCGGCGGCGGCTCGCTGGAGCTCATCGATATCAGGGAACGCGAGATCGGCACCGGCATCACCCTGCCGCTCGGCGGTCTGCGCCTGTCGGAATATGCCGGCGGCTCGCTCGACAAGGCCCGCAGCTTTGCCCGCAAGCATGTGCGCAGCGCCACGAAGATCCTGGGGAAGGGCACCGGCCGCACCTTCTATGCAGTCGGCGGCACCTGGCGAAACATCGCCAAGCTGCACATGGAGATGACCCAGTATCCGCTGCACATGATGCAGGGCTACGAAGTCACGCTCGACAGCATGATGCAGTTTCTCGATCAGGTCGAAGTCGCAAGAGACAGCAAGGATCCTGCCTTCCAGGCGGTCTCCAAGCATCGCCGCGCACTGCTTCCCTTCGGCGCTGTCGCCATGAAGGAAGTGCTGAGCGCCATGAAGCCCTCGATCATTTCCTTCTCGGCGCAGGGCGTTCGCGAAGGCTATCTCTATTCGCTGCTGTCGGAAGGCGAGCGCCGCGCCGATCCGCTGCTGGCCGCTGCCGGTGAACTCGCGATCCTGCGTGCCCGTTCACCCGAGCATGCGCGCGAACTGGCCGAATGGACCGGCCGGATGATGCCCTGCTTCGGCATCACCGAGACCGAGGAAGAATCCCGCTACCGCCAGGCCGCATGCCTGCTCGCCGATATCAGCTGGCGCGCGCATCCTGATTACCGCGGCCTGCAGGCGCTGAACCTGATTGCCCACTCGTCCTTCGTCGGCATCAGCCACCCGGGCCGCGCCTTCATCGCGCTGACCAATTACTACCGCTTCGAAGGTCTGCACGACGACGGCTCGACGGCGCCGCTCGCGACCATCGCCGGCCCGCAATTCGTCGACCGCGCCAAGCTCCTGGGCGGCATGCTGCGCGTCGTCTACCTGTTCTCGGCATCGATGCCGGGCCTAGTGAAGAACCTGCATTTCCGCAAGTCGGCGCAGCCCGATATCGACATCGAGCTCGTCGTCCCGCACGAGTATCACGACTTCACCGGCGAACGCCTCGACGGCCGCCTGCAGCAACTTGCGAAACTCACCAACAAGCGCCTCGCCTTCGTTTTCGAATGAGTCTCCGGGAATGCGGTCTTCCGGCCGCATTCCCGTTTATCTCAGTTAGGCGGCAGCGTTTTGTGGGAACAGCGCCTTGCGCGTTTCTTCGTCGAGCGTGTGCTTGAACGTATGCTCCTGCTTCAGCAGTAGGGCGCGCTGGACGGCGGGCCGCTCCGCCATCTTCGTCATGAAGCGGGCGACGTTGGGATAGTCGTCCAAGCCTTTCTCGCCGAAGACATAGCCGGCAGACCCCGCCCAGCCCCACAGCGCCATGTCGGCAATGCTGTATTCGGCTCCCGCCAGCCAGGGTGATGCGCCGAGGCGCTGGTCGAGCACGCGGTAGTGACGCTCCAGCTCCTTCACGTAGCGGTTCTTCGCATAGGGGATATCCTCCGGCGCATAGTGCAGGAAGTGGATCGCCTGTCCCGAGAACGGCGAGAGGCCGGTCGCCACCAGCTGCAGCCAGGACAGCATCGCCGCCTTCTCGACGGCACCGGCGGGAATGAAGCGCCCATGCTTCCCGGCGAGATAGAGCAGGATGGCGTGGGAATCGAAGACCGTCACGCCGTCATCGCGGAGGGCAGGGACCTTGCCATTGGGATTGATCTTCAGAAACTCGGGCGCGTGCTGCTCGCCCTTGAAGATATCGATCGGGTGAACCTTGAAGGCGAGGTCGAGTTCGTGCAGCAGCACCGCCACTTTCATCGAGTTCGGTGTCGCGTGAAAATAGAAATCAAGCATCGGCTATATCCTTTGTCGCGGCCTTCGCGAGGGGAAGGCGTCCCGCGACCATGCCGGTGCGTGAGAATATTGACCAATCGATCCTGTGGATCGCACCTAGCGCGCCGGTCGATATCTCCGCCGGTTGCCGCGTTCAGCTCTTGGCTGGCCGTGAGGCGCTCATCACCATCTTCCTGAGCCAGCTATGCGCCGGATCGGCGCGCATGCGCGGGTGCCAGAACAGATTGATGCTGAACGGCGAGAGCGCCACCGGCGGCTCGAACAGATCGAGCGTATCGGTGAAGCGTTGCAGGAAGCGAAGCGGCAATGTGCAGATGCAGTCGGTGCTCACCAGCACCAGCGGCGCCATGGCATAGCTCTGCACGGATACGGACACACGGCGCTCGCGGCCGGTTTCGGCCAGCGCATTATCGATCATGCCGGTAAAATGCCCGCCGCTGGTGGAGATCAGCAGGTGGTCGAGAGCGCAGAATTCGTCGAGCGTCAGCTCGCGCATGCCCCTGGGATGGCCGCGCCTCTGGGCGGTCATGAACTTCTCTTCGAAGAGCGTGCTCGATATCAGCTCATTCGATCCGTCTTCCGCCGCGCCGACGAAGAGATCGATTTCGCCCTGTTCCAGCAGCCCGGCGATCTTCGATTTGTCGGGCAGGGTGAAGGCGATCCTGACCTCGGGCGCATGCGCCTTGATCAGCGGAATGAGATCGGGCGCCAGGATGGCGGCGGGATTATCGGTCGCGGCGATCCGGAAAACCCGCTTGCTGGTTGCCGGATCGAAGAGATGGGCGGTGTTGACGAAATCCTCGAAGCGCTCCAGCAGCCGGGTGAGTTCCGGCTGAAGGGCGACCGCATGAGGCGTCGGCGTCATTCCACGGCCGGAGACGGAGGGGATGAACAGCGGATCGTTGAGCAGATGCCGGAGCCGGTTCAGGCGGGCGGAGAGGGCGGACTGGCTGATATTCAGCCGCGCCGCCGCCCGCGTGACATTCGGCTCCTTCAGAAGCATGTCGAATGTCATCAGCAGGCTGGCATCGAAATCGGAAATTCGCTGGCTCAACGGCGTTTTCCCCTATCTGGAGCTGAACTCATTACATGAGCCCGCCACCTGGTCATAGCGCTGTCTCGGCAACGGCGGCCTTGCGCAGCCGCTGCGACAGGAAGTCGATGCACAGCCGGACCTTCGCCGCCGCCAAGCGGCTGTGAGGGAAGACGACGTGGATCGGCGCTGCCGCGAGCCTCGCCTCCGGCAGCACGATTTCGAGTTTGCCGCTATCGATATCGTCGCGCACGTCCCAGATCGATTTCAACACCAGCCCGGCGCCGGCTAGTGCCCAGCGATGCGCGAGCTCGCCATTGTTCGTCGTCAGCTTGGACCGGACATTGGCGCTGCGCCCGTCGGCAAAGACCCAGTGCGTGTTGGGCGGCTCGCCGAAGGCGATCACGTCATGGCCGGGCAGGTCGTCGATCGCCGTCGGTCGCCCGCGGCGGTCGAGATAGGTGGGGGAGGCGCAGATGACGCGGCGGTTCGGGGCGATCTGCCGGGCGATCAGGCTGGAATCCGAAAGCGCCCCGAAGCGCACGGCAAGGTCGTAGCCTTCCTCAACGATATTGACGACGCCGTCATCGGTATCGAGATGCACCAGAAGCTCCGGATGCGCCTCCTGGAATTCCTGTAGGATCGGCGCCAGCCAGCGGCAGCCGAAGGCAAAGGTCGACGTGACCTTGAGAAGCCCGCTTGCCGTATCCCGTCCGCTCGACGCTTCCGTCTCGGCATCGTCGATCTCGGCGAGGATCTGCACGCAGCGTTCGTAGAAGCGCGCGCCTTCCTCCGTCAGCGCCAGCGAGCGCGTCGTCCGGTTGACCAGCCGCACGCCGAGCCTCTCCTCAAGCCGAGACAGCTTGCGGCTGACGACGGTCAGCGAGAAGTTCAGCTCGCGTGCCGCAGCGGAGAGGCTTCCCGCCTGCACGACGCGCACGAAGACCAGCATGTCGAGAAAATTGTCGCTCATATTATTGCTAATATCGCAAGAGACAGTCGACGACAATCTCCGTTCCGGCAAGAGAGGCGCCGGACTATTGTCGCCTCATCGAAACGGCGGCACGGTTGCCGCAAAGAGGAGAGCAGCAGATGACATCCCTTGCAAATCAACGCGTTCTCGTGGTCGGCGGCAGTTCCGGTATCGGTCTGGCCGTTGCAGAGCAGGCGGCAGCCGCCGGTGCCGCAGTCACGATCGCATCCCGCTCGGCAGACAAGCTTGCCGAAGCCGCCAGCCGGATCGGGCAGGGCGTGCGCACCGCCGCCATCGACACCGCCGATGAGGCTGGGATCGACGCCTTCTTCACGGCAAACGAAGCATGGGACCACATCGTCATCTCCGCGGCGCAAACGCCCTCCGGCCCGGTGCGCAAGCTTTCGCTCGACGACGCCAAGCGCGCCATGGAGAGCAAGTTCTGGGGCGCCTATCGCATCGCCCGGGCAGCAAAGCTTGCCGAACGCGGCTCGCTGACCTTCATCTCCGGCTTCCTGAGCGAGCGCCCATCGGCATCCTCTGTGCTCCAGGGCGCCATCAATGCGGCGCTGGAATCGCTGGCCCGGGGCCTCGCGCTCGAACTCTCCCCGGCGCGTGTGAATACCGTCTCGCCAGGCCTGATCGATACGCCGCTCTGGTCGAAGATGGATGAGGCGAACCGCAACGCGATGTTCGAGCGTGTCGCGGGCTCATTGCCGGCAAAGACGGTGGGCAAGCCTTCCGATATCGCCAATGCCGTCTTGTTCCTGATGACGACGCCTTTCGCAACCGGCTCGACCGTCCGCGTCGATGGCGGCGGCGTGATCGGGTGATGCCATGCTCATCGATCACGTCACCCTGCGCACCGCCGATCTGGAAGCGACCAGGCATTTCCTCGAAGACCTGCTCGGCCTGACCGCGGGAAGCCGACCCGATTTCGGCTTCCCCGGCTACTGGCTCTATAGCGGCGGCGAACCCGTCGTTCACCTGATCCCCGGTGGCGGCGCCGCCGTCGGCCGCAATGCGGAGACGATCGACCATGTCGGCTTCCGGCTGGAAGGCTATGACGCCCATCGCCGGAAGCTCGACACCTCAGCCATACCCTATTCCACCATGGATCTGCCGGATCTCGGCGAGCGCCGCCTTTTCGTCCGCACGCCGGGCGGCATCCTCCTCGAGCTCGTCTTCCGCGAAGGCGAAGCGGTCAACTGAATGGCGAAGGGCTTGCCGCGGCCCGCGGCCGGGTGTACATCATTCCGGTCGCGAAAAGCGGCTGCTTCCCTTGATCCGCCTCTGGCGTGAGTAAACAGGTGGACGAATTGGCGTCCAGGCGGCCGAGTACAAGTCAGCCATGCCGCTATCTGCATGGTTCGGCCAGCGTTTCCCAAACCCGCAACGCCTGACGTCGTCAGGCCCCAATCGCAAGCTCCCGGCGTGCGCGCCGCGCGTTTGCGTCGATCGGATCGCGCCATGAACAGACCGCTTGTTGTCATTTTCACTGCCATTGTCCTCGATGCCGTCGGCATTGGCCTCATCTTCCCCATTCTCCCCTCGCTGCTGCAGGAGGTCACCCGCGCCGATAAGGTCGCCCAGTATATCGGCATCATGACCGCGCTCTATGCGGCCATGCAATTCGTCTTCGCGCCGGTGCTCGGCGCGCTCAGCGACCGGCTCGGCCGCCGCCCGGTCCTGCTGATCTCGCTCGGCGGCGCGGCCATCAACTATCTGGTGCTCGCTTTCGCCCCCAATCTCTGGCTGCTGCTGATCGGCCGCGCCATTGCCGGGCTGACGAGCGCCAATGTCTCCGTCGCCACCGCCTATGTCACCGACATCTCGCCGCCGGAGATGCGCGCCAGACGCTTCGGCCTGCTGAACGCCATGTTCGGTATCGGTTTCATCATCGGCCCCGTCCTTGGCGGCGCGCTCGGGGACTATTGGCTGCGGCTGCCCTTCATCGCCGCGGCAGTGCTGAACGCTGCCAATCTCCTGCTGGCATTCGCCGTGCTGCCGGAAACGCGCAAGCCGAGCCGCGAGAGGATCGATCTTGCCGCGCTCAATCCGTTGCGGCCGCTGCGCTGGATCTTCTCGATGAAGAGCCTGTTGCCGGTGATCCTGATCTTCTTTGTCTTCAGCGGCACCGGCGAAGCCTACGGCACCTGCTGGGCGCTATGGGGCAGCGATGCCTTCCACTGGAACGGCCTCTGGATCGGGCTTTCGCTCGGCACCTTCGGCATCTGCCAGACCTTGTCGCAGGCTTTCCTGCCGGGGCCTGCCGTCAAACTGCTCGGCGAGCGCACGGCCATCCTCACCGGCGTCGGCGCCGTCTGCATCGCGCTTGCCATCATGGCCTTTGCGACCGAGGGCTGGATGATCTTTGCGATCATGCCGCTCTTTGCCCTCGGCGGCATCGGCGTGCCCGCGCTGCAGTCGCTTGCGACCCGCCAGGTCGGCGAAGACCAGCAGGGCCAGTTCCAGGGCGTGCTCGCCTCCGTCGTCAGCCTTGCCTCGATCATCGCGCCGCTCGGCTTTTCGAGCTTCTATTTCGTGGTGCGCGATGCCTGGCCGGGCGCCATCTGGCTCTCGGTTGTCGCGCTCTATGCGATCGGCATTCCGCTGGTTCTCGGCCTGAAGCTCGCCAAGCGCGAGCCGATGTCCGCCTGACACGGCCGGCAGAAGGCGGACAGAGAGCCCGTCTTCTGCTAGGTTCCTTCACTGAAACGGAAGGAGGACACCGTTGGAAAAGCCGAAACTGCTGGCGGGCGGTAACCCGCAGATACCGACGGGGGAGGGCGATGCTCCGGTCCAGGCCTATATCGACGCCGTCCCCGGCTGGAAGCAGGAGGTCTGCCGCAATATCGATCGGCTCGTGCAGCGGGTCCTTCCTGGCGTGCGCAAGGCGGTCAAATGGAACTCGCCGCTTTATGGGGCAGGCGAGAAGACCTGGTTTCTGGGCCTCCACTGCTTCGAGAAATACGTGAAGGTCTCGTTCTTTCAGGGCGGCTTGCTCGACCCCATCCCGCCCGGACAATCGAAACAGGCCGAGGTCCGCTATCTCGATATCCGCGAGACAGACGCGATGGATGAGGCGCAGTTTGCCGCATGGATCAGGCAGGCGGCGGCATTGCCGGGCGTCAAGATGTGACGCCGCGCGATCACCGCCGCAGACCGCTTTTCCGCGTCCCGTCGTAGAAGCCCGGCGGCTTCTTGCGCACCCAGGCGACGAATTTCAGGATGGCCGGATGTTCCAGCAGCTGCGGGATGGTCGGATAGGATTTCTCCAGCTCCGCTTCTGAGAACAGCGCATGGATCTGCCGGTGGCAGATGCGGTGCAACACCTGCGTCTCGCGCCCGCCACGGCTCTTCGGCACCAGATGATGCAGGTCACGCTGATCTTCCGGCACGACGCGCCCGCAGAGCGGACAGACCGCCGTCGCCGGGGCCTCGTACCAGGACTTCACCTCGCGATCACGCTTCCTTGCCATGGGGATACCCTTGATGCGGCGGGCAAGGTATCGCTGGGGAGGGGCTCTGTCATCACATGGATCGCGTGGACAAGCGGGTTCGATGCCCCAGACGCGCAAAGGGAGCGCCCGGCCATGGCCGGGCGCTCCCCGTTTTGCGAACCGGATCCGGCGCTTACTTGGCGTTCAGGAAGTCGCCGACTTCGAGCAGGCTGAACTCGTTGTTGTCAGCCTTATCGACGGCGCGGCCTGCCGAGAAGGGCAGGTTGTTGTCGTTGCCGATGATGATATGCGTGGCATCGACGCGATCGACATTCTCGATCGTCACGAACGGCATGTCGTAGACGCCATCCTTGCTGCCGGCCTTCTTCTTGTTGTCGGGGTCCTTGATGTTGAGCAGGTCGATATAGCCGATCTTGCGGACGGCCTTGCCTGCGTTGGCATCATTGAACTCGATCTTGTAGACGCGCTTCAGCTCGGCCGGAGCCTCGAAGCAATCCGGCTTCGGCTGCTTCGGATCGGCGCAGGCCTTGTCCTTGGTGCCGGCGCCGTTGTCGCGTTCGATGACGAGCGCGGTCGTTTCGTCCAGCATGTTGAAGTCGCCGATCGAGGCGCCCTTGTCTTCGAACGGGTAGAACCAGCTGCGGCCGGTCCACTTCTTCGAGGCGACGTCGAACTCGATGACGCGGATCGCGGTGTGGCCGTCAACCGTCTCCATCTTGCCGTCGTCCTGATAGAGCGCGCCTTCGAGCAAG
Source organism: Rhizobium sp. 21-4511-3d (assembly GCF_053522545.1). Classification (NCBI taxonomy): domain Bacteria; kingdom Pseudomonadati; phylum Pseudomonadota; class Alphaproteobacteria; order Hyphomicrobiales; family Rhizobiaceae; genus Rhizobium; species Rhizobium sp. 21-4511-3d. Next base: position 521,755 of record NZ_JBNWCF010000001.1, read on the forward strand.
CCGTAAAGCTTGCTGCCGTCCTTCGACATTGCCAGTCCCTCGAAGCCGCCGGAACGCTTCAGGTTGAAGACCGGGTTCTTGCCGACCGGCGTGCCCGGCAGCTGGATCAGCGCGTTGTCGGGCGAGATGACCGGCTTGCCGTCGACGGTCGTCGGAATGACGTCGGTGAGCGCGCCCTTGGTGTCGAATTTCAGGAGGTAAGGACCGAACTCGTCGCCGAGCCAGAAGCCGTCGGCGACCGGCTGCACGGATTCGATGTCGAAATCGGCGCCGGTAAGGTAGCGCTTTTCCGAGCCTTCCATGACGATCGGGAAGGGGGCGATCTTGTTCGGGTCGGAGAGGAACAGGTTCTCGACGACGTCAGCCTTGTTCGTCGCCCAGTCGAACTTCATCCGGTGCAGGAAGAGCATCGAGTCCGACGAGGTGAACTTTGAGCCGAAGCCGTTGTCCGAGAGGGTCCAGAAGGTGCCGTCGGGCATCGTCTTGATGCCGGAGAAGCCCTGGATCGGCTGGCCGTCGAACGGCAGCTTGATATCGGTCACGCGGGCGCCGTCCTTGCCCGGCACGGTGCCGAGCGCTTCGGTGCGCTTGCGATCCGGCGTGGTGAACTTGCCGGAATGCTTGAGAAATTCAGGGGCATCGGCAGGAGCCGGTGTCATCGTGTTGGCAGGCAGGATCGCCTGGCCAGCAAGAGTGGCGGTAAATTCCTGCTGGTCGGCCGAAGCGGACGTCGCAATCAAAAGAAACAAGGAAACGGAAGCGAAAAGAGCTTTTTTCATGGAGACCCCCAAAAAATGAAGTGGCGGTCCCGATTAGCAGCCGATCTATGTCGCCGAATTGACGGTTGAGTGAAGCTTTGGTGACTGTGCAGAGGCCGGAATGGCCTGGGCGAGCGCCATGACGCCAAGCCCCTGGCCGCGGCCCTTCAGTGCGTGCATGCCGAGATCCTCGGCATTGACGAAGTCGGGCAGCGTCATCCGGTTGGCGAGCTCGCTGGAAATGAGGATCGGCCGGTTCAGCGTCTTGCAGAGCGATTCAAGCCGCGAGGTCGTGTTCACCGTGTCGCCGAAATAGGTGATCTTGTGGTGATCGACGCCGATTTCCGCAGTGATGACGAAACCGCCGTGGAGCGCTGCGCGCAGCCGCGGCACCTGCCCATACTGCTTCAGCCAGCTTGGCGCCTCTTTCTCGATCGCGTTCAGGATATCGAAGACGCAGCGCACGCAGCGGCCATTCTTCATGCCGCGCGCAAGCGGCCAGGTGATGATGGCGGAATCGCCGACATAATCGTCGATCGTGCCCCTGTTGCGACGCACCGGTTCGGCAAAGGCGGCAAACAGCGAATTCAACATCTGTTGGGCGCGCAGATCGCCATGCTTCTCGGCGAAGGGGGTGGAATCGACGAGATCGACGAACAGGAAGATGCGCTCCTCGCTGACCGGATTGCGGTAGCGGCTGGTCAGCATCGCCAGGAACACGTCTCGCCCAAGCAACTCGCGCACCCGCACGACGAAGATGATCGCCGCGCAGACGACGAGCGCATACATGAAGACGTTGAACGGCAGGATGGTGGCCTCGATCCACGAGGTCGGCTGGATGGCGCCAACGGCGCGCAGGAGAACGCCGGCAACGGCAAAGCCGGCGCTCATCAGCACTTCGTAGATGAAAAGCTGCGCCAGGAAATAGGTGAAGGTCGGCAGCTTCTGGATGCGCCGCGACAGCCCGCGCAGAATCGCCTTGCGCTCGAAGGCGAGGATCGGCATGCCGATGAACAGCGCAAAGGTGGCGCCGATGAACGGTCGGCTGTCGCCGTAAAACAGGACGTCGTAGAGCACGCCGCTGCCAGCCATGACCAGCGTCAAAAGCAGCCAGTTCTGGACTGGAGAAATTTCTCGCATGCGCCATCGCCTTGATTTGCCTGATAGTGTCCGGCCATGTAGGCGCCGGTCAAGGCATTTCGAAGGCAGGTAATTTAGAGAAGGACGGTATCGACCTTCCGGCCTGCAAAGCGCAGTGCGATTTCGCCCTTGATGAGCTGCAGGGCAGGCTCGCCAAAGAGCTCCCGGCGCCAGCCATGCAACGCCGAAACCTCGGCCTTCTCGCCTTCGGCAGCGATCTTGTCGAGATCTTCGCTATTGGCGATGACCTTCGGCGCGACGCCATGCTTCTCGGAGATCAGCTTCAGCAGAACCTTGAGCAGCTCGACGGCGGCGGCGGCCCCTTCGGGCGCCTGGGTGTGGCGCGGCACATGCGGCATGTCGGCCTTTGGCAGCGCCAGCGCCTCGTTGACGGCTTCGAGGACGGCCGCGCCGGAGGAGGATCGCTCCCAGCCCTTCGGGATGGTTCTCAGGCGGCCAAGCGCTTCCGTATCCTTCGGTTGCTGCTGGGCGATCTCGTAGATCGCGTCGTCCTTCAATACGCGCGAGCGCGGCACGTTGCGCGAACGCGCCTCGCGTTCACGCCAGGCGGCAACATATTTCAGGATCGCCAGTTCCTGCGGCTTGCGCAGGCGCATCTTCAGGCGCTGCCACGCATCGTCAGGGTGGAGATCGTAGGTCTCGCGCGCTTCGAGGATATCCATTTCCTCGGAAAGCCAGGAGGAGCGTCCTTCGCGGGCGAGCTCGTCCTTGAGATAGAGATAGACATCGCGCAGATGCGTGACGTCGGCCAGCGCATAATCGAGCTGCTTTTCGGAGAGCGGCCGGCGGCTCCAGTCGGTGAAGCGCGACGACTTGTCGATCTGAACGCCCTTGGTGCGGCTGACGAGCTGGTCGTAGGAGACGCTGTCGCCGAAGCCGCAGACCATGGCGGCGACCTGCGTGTCGAAGATCGGATGCGGGATCAGCCCGCCACGGTTGAAGATGATTTCGATATCCTGCCGCGCGGCGTGAAAAACCTTGAGGACGGCAGTATTCGCCATCAACTCGAAGAATGGCGTCAGATCGATGCCCTTCGCCAACGGATCGACGATGACTTCTGTCGTCGGGCTTGCCATCTGGATCAGGCAAAGCTCCGGCCAGAAGGTCGTTTCACGCAGAAACTCGGTGTCGATCGTGATGAAGTCAGACTTGGCCAGCTCTTTGCACGCGGCCGCCAAATCGGCGGTGGTTTCGATCATATCAATTCATTCACAAGGAAAAAGGTCGGTTAACCTTCCTTCTCCTTTCGAAGAGATATGTCAATACGTTGAACCGGTGCGTGTTGCGCAGAAGTGTCTATTCGCCGGGATGAAGGCGATGCTTGATGCGATTGCTACGCTCGTTCGCAAGCACGGCAATCCAGCCTCCGGCAGCGACGATGGCCGGTAGAATGATGAAAGCAAAGATTTCGATGCCGTTCATGATGGCAAACCTTTGAGTGCGCGTCTTCCGGCTAAATGTAATGCAACCGCCGCCAAAAGCCAACAGAATGCGCCGATCACGAAGGTTATGGTCGATGCGAGCGTGCCTGTTGCCGAGTATAGGGCGGCTGCAATCGGAGCGAACACGCCAACTGTTAGACAGGAGGTTGAGGCTCTATCTATTGCGTTCGCCAGGTATTTTGTTCGCTCGATTTCACGCAACGCCGATCCTCCCCTGCGTTGCATGCTATGGTTGCGGAAAGGGCTGAAAAGGTCAATCGCCCTAAGCAACCCTGACGTAGCTCGTCATCCCCGTCTTCTGATGCTCGATAATATGGCAATGCAACAGCCAGTCGCCGGGATTATCGGCGACGAAGGCGAGCTGGACCTTTTCGTCGGGCTGGATCAGGTAGGTGTCGGAGATCACGGGCATGACCTCGCGTGTCGAGGACGAGATCACCTTGAAGCTCATCCCGTGCAGATGGATCGGGTGCAGGTGAGGGGTGACGTTCTCAAGCTGGAAGATGTAGCTCTTGCCCTGCTTGAGTTCGGCGAGCGGCGCCGTCGGATCGGCGGTATCGCCCGGCCACGGCACCTTGTTGATCGCCCAGAAGCTGTAGCCCAGCGTGCCGCAGATACTGTCGACGGGCGCGTTCTCGGCGGTAGCGCTCAGCACCAGCGGGATCTTTTCCGCCGAGGAAAGATCGGCCTCCGGCACCGGATTGGCGGCGAGAGCGCCGAGATCGGCGACGTCGCGCTTCAGCGACTGGCCGGTGGCGCGCAGCTTCGCGAGCGTCTTCGGCGTCGTGCCGCGGATGTCTTCGAGCGTCGCGACGGCACCTTCGCTATCGGGCATGCGTACGGCGAGGTCGAGGCGCTGGCCGGGGCCAAGCTGCAGGAGCTCGAGCGGGAAACGTTTCGGCACAGGGTTACCGTCGATGGCGATGACGGTGGCCTCGCCGCCTTCCATCTTCAAGGAATAGATGCGGGTGACATCGGTGATCGCGATGCGCAGCCGCACCAACCCGCCGGCCGGAGCATCATATTGCGGCTCCTGGTGCCAGTTGGCGGTACGCACCGTGCCATAGGTGCCGGTTTTTGCCGCATCGCGCGGCCGGAAGGGGGCGATGAACTGCCCGTCGCCGCCAAGCCGCCAGTCACGAAGATTGAGCACCACTTCCGCATCGAAGAGAGGATCGGCTGCGTCCTCGACGACGATGACGCCAGTCATCCCGTGACCCATCTGCGTCAGCGTGTTGCAATGCGGGTGATACCAGAAGGTACCCGCATCCGGCGGCGTGAAATTATAGTCGAAGCTGTCGTTGGTGTAGACGTAGGGCTGCGTCATGAACGGCACGCCGTCCATCTTGTTGTTGATGCGCAGCCCATGCCAGTGGATCGTCGTCGGCTCGTCGAGAGCGTTGGTCAGCCGCGCCGCATAGGGCTTGCCGCGCTGCATGCGCAATACCGGCGGCACGCCCTGGTCGCCCCACGTCATGATGTCCCTGGTCGAGCCGAACTCCGTCAGTACGGCCTCGGTCTTGACCGCCTTCAACAGCTGCGGCTCGGGTGCCGCTTCCGCAAAACCGAACTTCCCGGCAACGCCGATCCCGACACCGTAAGCACCGGCAACGGCTGAGGCTTTGAGCAGATTTCGGCGGGTGAGGAGGGGCATGCGAGGCTCCGGCAGCTGATATTCGCCATCTTTAAAGTTGACTGGCGGTTTCATCAATAAGCAAATGCCGGCCAAACTGCCGCAGTGGCGGTGGCAATAAACCGCCGTGAAACCGGCCCGCTCTCGCGCCAAGTCTTGACAAATCAGACCGTCCATGCGCTTGTCCGCCCGATTTTCTTGTCGGCGCTTGAGGGTGGAAATTTGCCCTTGCAGCCGTCTCAGCAGACATCGGGAATAGAGATTATGCATCGCTACCGCAGCCACACCTGTGCCGCCCTCCGCAAGTCGGACGTCGGCTCGACCGTCCGGATTTCCGGTTGGGTTCACCGCGTTCGTGACCATGGCGGCGTTCTCTTCATCGACCTTCGCGACCATTACGGCATCACCCAGGTCGTCGCCGATCCGGATTCTCCGGCTTTCAAGACCGCCGAAGCCGTTCGCGGCGAGTGGGTCATCCGTATCGATGGTCTCGTCAAGGCCCGTACGGAAGACACCGTCAACAAGAACATGGCGACCGGCGAGATCGAACTCTACGCCCAGGAAATCGAAGTTCTGGCCGCCGCCAAGGAGCTGCCGCTGCCGATCTTCGGCGAGCCCGATTATCCCGAAGACGTTCGCCTCAAGTACCGCTTCCTCGACCTGCGCCGCGAGACGCTGCACAAGAACATCGTCAAGCGCACGCAGATCATCTCGGATATCCGCAACCGCATGGCCTCGGCCGGCTTCGGCGAATACACGACGCCGATCCTGACGGCATCCTCGCCGGAAGGCGCGCGCGACTTCCTCGTCCCCAGCCGTATCCATCCCGGCACCTTCTTCGCGCTGCCGCAGGCGCCGCAGCAGTACAAGCAGCTGTTGATGGTTGCCGGTTTCGATCGCTACTTCCAGATCGCGCCCTGCTTCCGCGATGAAGATCCGCGTGCCGACCGCCTGCCGGGCGAATTCTACCAGCTCGACGTCGAAATGAGCTTCGTCACCCAGGAAGATGTCTGGGATACGATGGCCCCGATCATCACAAACGTGTTCGAGCAGTTCGCCGAAGGCAAGCCGGTCACCAAGGAATGGCCGCGCATTCCCTATGACGTCGCGATCCGCAAATACGGCTCCGACAAGCCGGACCTGCGCAACCCGATCGAGATGCAGGCCGTCACCGAACATTTCGACGGCTCCGGCTTCAAGGTTTTCGCCGGCATGATCGCCGCAAACCCGAAGGTCGAAGTCTGGGCGATCCCGGCCAAGACCGGCGGTTCGCGCGCATTCTGCGACCGCATGAACGCCTGGGCGCAGTCGCTGGGACAGCCGGGTCTCGGCTACATCTTCTGGAAGGAAGAAGACGGCAAGGTCGGCGGTTCCGGCCCGCTCGCCAAGAATATCGGCGAAGAGCGCACTGAAGCCCTGCGCATTCAGCTTGGCCTTGAAGCAGGCGACGCAGCCTTCTTCGTCGCCGGCGAACCGGCGAAGTTCTACAAGTTCGCAGGCGAAGCCCGCACCAAGGCCGGTGAAGACCTGAACCTTGTCGATCGCGACCGGTTCGAGCTGTGCTGGATCATCGACTTCCCGTTCTACGAATGGAGCGAGGAAGACAAGAAGGTCGACTTCGCGCACAACCCCTTCTCGATGCCGCAGGGCGGTCTCGAGGCGCTGCAGACCAAGGAGCCGCTGTCGCTCAAGGCCTACCAGTACGACGCCGTCTGCAACGGCTTCGAAATCGCCTCGGGCTCGATCCGTAACCAGTCGCCGGAAGCCATGGTCAAGGCCTTCGAGCTGGTCGGCCTCAGCCAGGCGGATGTCGAAGAACGCTTCGGCGGCATGTACCGCGCCTTCCAGTACGGCGCGCCTCCGCATGGCGGCTGCGCATTCGGCATCGACCGTATCGTCATGCTGCTGCTCGGCGCCAAGAACCTGCGCGAAATCACTCTGTTCCCGATGAACCAGCAGGCGCAGGACCTCCTGATGAACGCGCCGTCGCCGGCAACGCCGAAGCAGCTGATGGAACTGTCGCTGCGCGTCATGCCGCAGCCGAAGAAAGACTGATCGATCCCAAAGAGACCCGCAAACAGCGGGCCTCCTACCTTCAGCAAGTATCAACGCCGGCTGCAGCTTGCAGCCGGCGTTTTTCGTGGCTATAGCTTGCCTATTCGCCCCGGACCCGGTGAAACTCCGGGTGGCTCTTCTGGCCGCCGATCCGCCAGACAACGCACAACATCTTCCAATATGTTGAACCGGACTTTCGTCCGGTCGCGCTGAACCTTGTGAACAATCCGACATGAACAAACTCTCCGCTTACAAGCGCGAATGGTTTTCGAACATTCGTGGTGACATTCTTTCCGGCATCGTCGTGGCGCTCGCCTTGATCCCGGAGGCCATCGGCTTTTCTGTCATTGCCGGCGTCGATCCGAAGATCGGGCTTTTCGCCTCGGTTGCCATTGCCTGCGTCTCCGCCATCGCCGGCGGCCGGCCGGGCATGATTTCGGCGGCAACTGCCGCGACAGCGGTGCTGATGGGCTCGCTCGTGCGCGAGCATGGCCTGCAATATCTCTTCGCTGCCACGATCCTGATGGGCATCCTGCAGATGATTGCGGGCATGCTGAAGCTCGGGCGGCTGATGCGCTTCGTGTCGCGCTCCGTGATGACCGGCTTCGTCAACTCGCTGGCGATCCTGATCTTCATGGCGCAGCTGCCGGAACTGATCGGCATGCCGCAGACGACCTATGTGATGATCGCGGCGGCCCTGCTGATCATTTACCTCTTCCCCTATGTCACCAAGGTCATCCCGTCGCCGCTGGTGGCGATCGCGGTGCTGACGGCGGCAACGGTCATGCTGGGGCTCGATGTCCGCACGGTCAGCGATCTCGGCGAGCTGCCGACCAGCCTGCCTGTTTTCACCATCCCGCAGGTGCCGCTGACATTCGAGACGCTGCAGATCATCTTCCCGTATTCGATCGGCCTTGCCGCCGTCGGTCTGCTGGAATCGCTGCTGACGGCGCAGATCGTCGATGATCTCACGGATACCCAGAGCAACAAGAACACGGAATGCTACGGGCAAGGGGCCGCCAATATCGCCTCCGCCCTGATCGGCGGCATGGGTGGCTGCGCCATGATCGGCCAGTCTGGCATCAATATCGCCTCCGGCGGCCGCGGCCGTTTGTCGACTTTCGTGGCCGGTGCCTTCCTTCTGATCCTGCTTCTGGTGCTCGACGATATCCTGCGCGTCGTGCCGATGGCGGCGCTGGTCGCGATCATGATCATGGTGTCGATCGGCACCTTCTCCTGGCGTTCGATCCTCGATATTCGCCGCAATCCGCCGTCGTCGTCGCTGGTCATGCTGGCAACCGTTGTCACCGTCGTCGCGACCCATGATCTTTCGAAGGGCGTGCTGGTCAGCGTTCTCTTGTCGGGTGTGTTCTTCGCCGGCAAGGTCGCCAAGCTGTTCCATGTCCGCTCGTCGCTGGACGGCGAGACCGGTGTCCGGACCTACCGGGTCGATGGCCAGGTGTTCTTCGCCTCGGCGGAAAGCTTCTCCGCTGCCTTCGACTTCGAGGAGCAGGTGACGTCAGTCGTCATCGACGTCACCGCCGCGCATTTCTGGGACATCACCGCCGTCGGCGCGCTCGACAAGGTGGTCCTGAAATATCGCCGCCGCGGCATCGCCGTCGATGTCCGCGGCCTGAACGAGGCGAGCGCCAACATGCTCGACCGCTTCGCCCTGCATGACAAGGGTGATGCTGCACTGGCCTCCACCGGCTCGCACTGACAAACAAAAAAGCCCGGCATCGCTGCCGGGCTTTTCGTTTCAGCGAGGCTGAACGTTACTGGTTTGCCGTGATCTTCACGCCGAGAACGTTCGGCAGCGTGTTCGGTGCGCCCATGGCAGCGCCCATGATCGTCGGGAACGGCACGGCCTGGGCCGGTGCTGCCGAGACAGCGAAGTTCTTCGGGTCGTCGAGATAGGTGTTGACGGCGGCCGAGATCGCGTTCTGCAGCTCGGGAACGTTGAGCTGTGCGACGGCGAGCGGCGCCATTGCCTTCAGCGCGTCGCCCATCTGCTTGCCGCTCATGTTCTGCTTCGCACCGGCATATTCAAGCGCGCGCTTGGTGATCGAGGCGTCGTCGAAGCGGACCTCGGCGCTGTTGAACGAAAGCTGCTGCAGCAGGCCGAGCATTGCGAGGCCGAGAGCCTGCTGGGCCTCTTCCTTGTTCGGGTTGGCTTCAGAGGCCTTGGCGGCTTCCTGCAGCGACTTCATGAAGGCAGGCGTGTAGCCGGAGATCTTGAAGGCGAGGTTCAGGCGGCCGACATTGGTGACGTCGAAGGCGAATTCGGAAATATCGATCGTGCCGGGGCCGAGATCCCAGGCGCCTTTCATCGTGATGTCGCCGTTGACATGCTCGAGCGCCAGCTTTTCGATCCCTTCCTTGTACTGCGGATCGGGCGCATCGGTCAGGTCGGCCTTCATGTTCTTGAAGGCGCCGTCGAAATCGAAGCCGGATTCGTCTTCGCGCAGCGTCAGGTTCATGTCGGTCTGGCCGAGCGAGAAGATGTCCTTGCCGTCCTTCGAAACCTTGAACGGGCCGGTATGGGCCGTCTCGTAGAGCAGCATGGAATCGACGCCGTCGCCGGTCGCATCGGCCGGGATCGAGATGCCGCCGAGCTTCATGTCGCTGGCGGAGATCGTCGTGCCTTCTTCGCTGACATTGATGTCGGGGAAGGCTGCTTCCTCGATGTAGTAGCCGCCGTCTTCGTCTTCCTCGACGCCGGTCATCGTGATGTCGCCGATCTTCAGCGCATCGCCGGCCGCAGGCTTGAAGCTTGCGTTCTTCAGCGTCACGGTCGTGTCGTCGACATCGACGCCGTCAGCGACGAGCGTGCCGCCCTGGGCGATATAGGCGGCGTTGAGCTTCTTCAGCAGATCCTGGCCATCAAGGGCGAATGCGCTGGTGGCGAGCGACAGGAATGCTGCGCCGGAAAGCATAAGCCGGGTGGTCCGGTAAAAGGTCATGACGAAATCCTCTAGTGGCGGTTAAGGCTAGTCTATTGCGAAGTCGACGCGCGTTATATTGATGCGAACTCTAAATTTTAGTTGATAGGCAAAGAAAACGAAGTCCAAATGACGTGCCGATGCTTGATGGCCACATGATGTCATTCTGGTACGTCATCCACAGGCGCAAGCCTCCCGATTCCTTGCCGTGGAGAGCCTTCTAGGCTAGTCAAGGCCTATGGGACAAGAGATTTTGCCGCCCTCTGGCGGAGACGACGACAGCATCCTTCCGGTCGACCTCAAGGCTGCGCTCGAAGAGCGTTACTTGGCATATGCACTGTCGACCATCATGCACCGCGCCCTTCCTGACGTGCGCGACGGCCTGAAGCCGGTCCACCGCCGCATCATCCACGCGATGAGCGAGATGGGCATCCGGCCGAACGCCGCCTTCAAGAAATGCGCCCGTATCGTCGGTGACGTCATCGGTAAATTCCACCCGCATGGCGACCAGTCGGTCTATGATGCGCTGGTGCGTCTGGCGCAGGATTTCTCGCAGCGTTATCCGCTGGTCGACGGGCAGGGGAACTTCGGCAATATCGACGGCGACAACGCCGCCGCCTATCGTTACACCGAAGCCCGCATGACCGAAGTCACTGCGCTGCTGCTCGACGGTATCGAGCAGGACGCAGTCGACTTCCGCCCGACCTATAACGAGGAAGACGAGGAGCCGGTGGTTCTGCCGGGCTCCTTCCCGAATCTTCTGGCAAACGGCTCCTCGGGTATCGCCGTCGGCATGGCGACCTCCATTCCGTCGCACAACGTCCACGAACTCTGCGATGCGGCCCTGCATCTCATCAAGCATCCGGATGCGACGGTCGAGACGCTGGTCGAATCCTTCATTCCCGGCCCGGATTTCCCGACCGGCGGCATCATCATCGACAGCCGCGCCAGCATCGTCGAGGCCTACAAGACCGGCCGCGGCGGCTTCCGCACCCGCGCCAAGTGGGAGACGGAAGATCTCGGCCGCGGCGGCTACCAGATCATCGTCACCGAAATTCCCTTCCAGGTGCAGAAATCGCGCCTGATCGAAAAGATTGCCGAGCTGCTGCTTGCCCGCAAGCTGCCGCTGCTCGAAGACGTGCGCGATGAATCCGCCGAGGACGTCCGCATAGTCCTGGTGCCGAAGAACCGCACCGTCGATCCGACGATCCTGATGGAATCGATGTTCAAGCTCACCGAGCTCGAAAGCCGCTTCCCGCTGAACATGAACGTTCTCTCCATGGGCCGCATTCCGCGCGTCATGGCGCTGAACGAGGTTCTCAAGGAATGGCTCGACCACCGCCGCGACGTGCTGCAGCGCCGCTCGCGCTTCCGCCTTGCCGCGATCGAGAGGCGTCTCGAAATTCTTGGCGGCCTGTTGATCGCCTACCTGAATATCGACGAAGTCATCCGCATCATCCGCGAGGAAGACGAGCCGAAGCCGGTGATGGTCGCCCGCTGGGATTTGACCGAAATCCAGGTCGAAGCCATCCTCAACATGCGCCTGCGCTCGCTGCGCAAGCTCGAGGAATTCGAAATCCGCAAGGAGTTCGACGAACTCACCGCCGAAAAGGCCGGCATCGAGGCGCTGCTCGCTTCCGACGAGAAGCAGTGGCAGACCGTTGCCTGGGAAATCGGCGAGGTGAAGAAGAAGTTTGCCAAGGCGACCGAGCTCGGCCGCCGCCGCACCCAGTTTGCCGATGCGCCGGAAGCCGACGAAGAGGCGATCCAGCAGGCGATGATCGAAAAGGAACCGATCACCGTCGTCGTCTCCGAAAAGGGCTGGATTCGCGCGCTGAAGGGCCACATCTCCGACACGGCATCGCTGACCTTCAAGGAAGGCGATGCGCTGAAGGTGGCGTTCCCGGCTCAGACCACAGACAAGATCCTGATCGTCACCACCGGCGGCAAGGCCTTCACCCTCGGCGGCGACAAGCTGCCCGGCGGGCGCGGCCATGGCGAGCCGCTGCGCATCATGATCGACATGGACAACGATCAGGACGTGCTCACCGCCTTCGTCCACGATCCCCAGCGCAAGCAGCTGATCGTTTCGACGGCCGGCAACGGCTTCGTCGTGGCGGAAGGCGAGATGGCTGCCAATACCCGCAAGGGCAAGCAGATCATGAATGTCTCGATGCCCGACGAGACCAAGCTGATCGTTCCGGTCAGCGGCGATCACGTCGCCGTCGTCGGCGAGAACCGCAAGATGCTGGTCTTCCCGCTGGCGCAGGTGCCGGAAATGGCCCGCGGCAAGGGCGTTCGCCTGCAGCGCTACAAGGATGGCGGCATCTCCGATGTCCGCTGCTTTGCGATCGATGCGGGCCTCTCATGGGAAGACAGCGCAGGCCGTATGTTCAACAAGAACAAGGACGAGCTGGCCGAATGGCTGGCTGACCGCGCAACGGCCGGACGCACCGTGCCGAAGGGCTTCCCGCGCAGCGGCAAGTTCGCCGGCTGACACCGGTAACAATTTGGCGATCCGCCCTTGGCGGGCGGCTCGCTTCCTCTATCTCAGTCCTGTCACCAAAAACTGGGAACGGCTCCATTCCGAAAGGCGGACGGAATGGCCCCGCAAGGCAATGTCATGCGGTGTGCTCTGAGCCCAAAACACGGAGGAAAAAATCAATGTCTGCCGCCGAAAAGATCAAACTCACCGTTACGCATAGCTACAAGGCGCCGCCATCCGTCGTCTATGACGCATGGCTGAATCCTGCGATCGCCAAGCGCTTCCTCTTCGCCACCGATGACGGCCATGTCATCCGCGCCGAGATCGACGCCCATGTGGGCGGCCGCTTCCTCGTCGTCGACCGGCGCCCAACCGGCGATGCCTGCCACAGCGGCATCTTCCTCGACCTCCACCGCCCGAAACGCATGGTCTTCAGCTTTTCCGTCGAAGATCACGACCACTGCACCGACCGCGTCCAGATCGACCTTGAACCGCTCGGCAGCGGCTGCCGCCTGACGTTGACGCACGAAATGTGCTCCGAATGGTCGGCTCACGAGGAAAAGACCCGCCAGGGCTGGGCGCATGTGATGGAAGGGTTGGAGCGTGAGGTCGACCAGGTCGATCGGCTAGCGAGCTAGCTTTTCGCCAAAGCTGGCGCGGCGTTGTCGTTATGCAGTGCCGCGCTGCTCACGCAGAGCAGGGGCCGTCTTACTCCCCGCGACTCTCTTCCAACACCGATGGATCGAAACGCTCCCATCCGCGTGGCGTCAGATGCTCCTGCGGCTGGTAGCGGGTCTTGTAGTCCATCTTTCGCGAACCCTGCACCCAGTAGCCGAGATAGACATGGGGAAGGCCGAGGGCCTTGGTGCGCTTGACGTGGTCGAGGATCATGAAGGTGCCGAGCGAGCGGCGGTCATATTCCGGATTGAAATAGGAATAGACCATGGAGAGACCGTCGCTCATCGTATCGGTCAGCGCTGCTGCGACAAGCTCGCCGCGCGGCCGGGTTTCGAGGCCGGAGCCTTCCTCGCGCCGGCGGTATTCGACGATTCGGGTGTTGACGTGGGTGTCCTCGACCATGATCGCATAGTCGAGCACGGTCATATCAGACATGCCGCCCTGCTGGTGGCGGTAGTCGAGATAGCTGCGGAACAGAGAATATTGCTCGCTCGAAGGCTGGGCCGGAAATTCGGTGGCGATCAGGTCGCTGTTATTGGCCAGCACCCGCTTCATCGATTTCGTCGGCTGGAATTCCTGCGCCAGGATGCGCACGGAAACGCAGGCGCGGCAGGCTTCGCAGGCGGGACGGTAGGCGATGTTCTGCGAGCGGCGGAAACCGCCCTGCGTCAGGATATCGTTCATTTCGGCGGCGCGGGGGCCGACGAGATGGGTAAAAACCTTGCGCTCCATCTCCTGCGGCAGATACGGGCATGCAGCCGGTGCCGTCAGATAAAACTGAGGGGATGGCGTGGACTGCGTATTCATCTGACGCGGATGGTTCCTTCGGTGACCGTCAATCTTGACAGCATGACTTAAGAATAAAAAACGTCAACAGCGCGGCCGGGTTCTCCGCGCTATCATTTTGTCGTAGCTTTTTGATATGGCGCCCCGAACCGGCCCGCAAAGGCCAGCCGGGGACTTTATTTCCGCGGTCAGGCGGTGCGGACCGTGACCGTGCCGACCAGGAAGTCGTGGATCAGGCGGCTGCGCTCGGTAAACAGGCCGACCAGAAGAATCAGCGGCGTCAGCACCGAGTTCAGGATCCAGAACAGCGCCAGGTGAACGATTGCCGTCAGGAAATCGAGCGGGCGTCCGTCGACGCGCATCATCTGGATGCCCATGGCGCGCATGCCGAGCGAGGCCTGCGCCGGACCGCCGACCGTCAGGCCGAAATAGATGCCCGCTACCAGCACGAAGAGCGCCGGATAGAGGAAGAAGCCGAGGCCAAGCGTCACGATCGACAGGAAGAACAGCACGACCGCTGCCGGAATGCACAGCAGCAGGACGACGATGTAATCCAGGATGAACGCAAATACCCGCCGGCTGAGCGTCCCGCTATAGGCGCGCCAGTCTTCCGGTGCGGCATAGACAGGGTTGGGGTTCAGGCTCATCTAGGGTCTCCTTTGTGAAACGATGCCACTGATATGGTGTCGGCGGCCGGAGATGCAATGATGCGCGGTTTTCAGCGTTTGGCGAGCGCCCGGGCGACCTCGATCGCGAAATAGGTCAGGATGCCATCGCAGCCGGCGCGCTTGAAGGCCAGCAGCGTTTCCATCATCGCGCGCTCGCCATCGATCCAGCCGTTCATCGCCGCAGCCTTGATCTGCGAATATTCGCCGGAGACCTGATAGGCGAAGGTCGGCAGGCCGAAAGCCTCCTTCATGCGCCAGCAGATGTCGAGATAGGGCAGGCCCGGCTTGACCATCAGCATGTCGGCGCCTTCCTCGACATCGAGTGCCGCATCGCGGATCGCCTCGGTGCCGTTGGCCGGGTCGATATAATAGGTCTTCTTGTCGCCCTTCAGCAGCCCGCCGGTCGAGATCGCCTCGCGGTAGGGGCCGTAGAAGGCGGAGGCGAATTTCGTCGCGTAGCTCATGATGCCGACATTCTGGTGGCCGCTCGCATCGAGCGCCCGGCGGATGGCGCCGATGCGGCCGTCCATCATTTCCGAGGGCGAGATGATATCGGAACCGGCATCGGCCTGCATGACGGCGGCGCGCGCCACCTGCTCGACCGTCTCGTCATTGACGATCTCGACGCCGCGCAGGATCCCGTCATGGCCATGGCTGGTGAAGGGATCGAGCGCCACGTCGGTGATAACGCCGATAGTGGGCACATGCTTCTTCAGCGCCATCGTCGCCTGATTGATCAGGTTGTTGGCCTCGAGGCTGTTCGAACCCGTCTCGTCGCGCAGCTCCATCTCGATATTCGGGAAGGTGGCGATCGCGGGCACGCCGAGATCGGCGGCTTCCTTGGCGGCTTCGACGAGCTTGTCGACGCTCATCCTGACGACGCCGGGCATGGCCGGGATCGGATCGACGATGCCGCTGCCGGGAACGACGAAGACAGGCCAGATCAGGTCATCCACCGTCAGCCGGTTTTCCTGCACCAGGCGGCGCGTCCAGTCCGCCTTGCGGTTGCGGCGCATGCGGCGGTGTCCGGTGATGTCGTCGACGAGGTGGGTCTTGTCCTGCATTGTCTTGTCCCTGACCATTCCATTTGCTGGCGCGCTCATTATCATGCCATCTTCGAAAACCAAACCGGACGATTGGCCGCGCCGGCGCGCAACGTCTGGCGAATGACCGAACGGAACCATAAAGTCCGCCCCATGGAAAATGATTCTCCGGCCCTGCCGAAGCGTACGCTGACCGACCTGATGTTCATCCTCTTCCTGAGGCTGGTGGCGATCACCTGTTTCTGGTTCGGCCTGCAATATTGGGGTATGCTTGTCGGCTACTCGCTGTTCGGCGCCGGCCGCTTCGATCTCCTGAGCCTTCCCTGGAAAGTGGCGGCCACGACGCTCGCCGTCGTCTTCCCCGTCGCCTCGCTCGGCCTGTGGCTCACGGTCTCCTGGGGACCGGTCGTCTGGGTGCTTGCGGCGGGCCTGCAGGTGCTGATGCACGGCTTCCTGCCGGAGACCTTCGGCTCCAATCATCTGATCGTCATTACCCATGTTCTGGTGGCCGCAATGTACCTGGCATTCCGCTTGGCGCTCTGGTTCGAGCGCCGCCGCCAGCGGCGTCAGGTAAGCGTTGATTTACCCTGATACAACGGGAGGTTTTCGGTAAGGTGCTGTTAAGCCTGCAGTTTAAGTAGAATTTTATTTGTATTCGATAGGGTCTGTCTCAAGGCGGGAAGAAAACCAACACCGCCAAACAAACAGTGAGGCAGTCATCATGAACACGAAAATCAAGCCGCAGGCGGTATCGAACTTCCGTGACCAGCAGGATCAGGACATCCGTGATCTTTACATGGAATCCCTTCATCTTGTTGAACGTCTTCACCGCCGTCTGCTCGACGTCATCAAGGACGAATTCGACCGTCAGGGCCGCAGCGACGTCAACGCCATCCAGGCGCTCCTGCTCTTCAATATCGGCAACTCGGAACTGACCGCCGGCGAGCTCCGCTCCCGCGGTTACTACCTGGGCTCCAACGTCTCCTACAACGTCAAGAAGCTCGTCGACCTCGGCTTCATCAACCACCAGCGCTCGCGCATCGACCGCCGCTCCGTCCGCATCAGCCTGACGGAAACCGGCACCGAGATCGCCGAGACGGTCGCCAAGCTCTACGAACGCCACATCACCTCGATCGACAAGGTTGGCGGCATCGGCACCGACGAGTTCACCCAGATGAACAAGCTCCTGCAGCGCCTCGACCGCTTCTGGAACGACAGCATCATGTACCGCCTCTAAGTTCCTGAGCCGTTATTCCCGATGGCTCGGTAACAATTCAAAGTGGCAAAACGGACGTAACGGGGCGAGAGAAGGCGCCCCGTTACGTCCGTTTTTGTGGTGCGACCTAACGCCGTTCTACATCCGGATGCTGTAGTAACAACTTGCCAATGCTATACGTTGGATACAGTTTGTCTCGCTCTGTTCCGAGCCGAATGGATGCGGAGATCAGGCGAGAAACGAAGTCGTCGAAATTCACGCGTCCATCTGGGAGCGCTTGGAGAAAGGCGACGACTTGGTTCAAAACCGAACGGAGTTCCACGACTGCTGCCATGGCTTCCGCGCTAGGAAGCTCTTTAATATCGAATGCTAAAAGCGCCTTTCCAATCTCATCTAAGTGAGGTTTGCGCGTAGCGATATCCCGAGGTTCCAGCACGCATGGATCGGGAATCTCTCCTATGTGGCCAGTTGGAACAGGTCGCATCAGTAGATTGGTAGCCTCGCCGCAAAGCTGAGCAACAAACGCGAGCATTCGCGCTCTTGTGCGGACGCGTTCTCTGGCCGTGCTGCGAAACTGGCTTATGGCAACAATGGCTCCCGACACGGCCACGAGAACCGTAATCGCGGTGTAGTCCTCCCGCGCGACAAATTGCGGCAGAAGGCCGATAATTTCTATCGCAAGGCTAAGGATGATTGCGGCTGAGATAACCCAGCCAGCTAGCTTCAGAGCTAATTCCTTCCATCCAGCAACGTTGTGCAGCATCATTTGCGCGAATTCCCCCGCTCCAAGTATCTCTACAACTTGGTGCTGCAAATGTTCCTGCTGGTCAATCACCCAGCGGGCACCAGAAACGTTCCTAGTACATGCGTCTGGTTCCCCTGCCACTCACCGCCAGCGTGTCATCTTTGCAACGCATGCCTGCCAAGCGTAATCGCCTGTATTCAGGCCGTTTTTTAGCCGTTATTAACCAGCACCGTTTACGGATTGCTATGGTTTGATGCGTGCCGTCTCCTACCGCTGGTAGGTGCCCGGAAGGGCAGGCGACACGAATTGGCCATATTGGTATGGCAGCGGAAATGCACAGCAGACGGCGCCCTCGAACAGCAGTTCACGCATTCACGCTTCCGGCTCGCAATCTTGTGATGGCTGGACGCGGAAAATCGGTGATGCGCCGCAGAACGGAATGATAGTGGTCTGCGTTATCGCGCAGTGACTCGCAAAGCCCGCGGTTTTCCTCTCAGAGCTGCGGCATTCAGTGGTTGGGACTATGTCGAAGAAAAACGGAATTGAAGCTCTCTCGCGCCGCGCATTTCTTGCCTCCGCGGCAACGTTCGGTGTCAGCGCACTGGCCGCCCCGGCATTGGCGCAGACGGCCGTCGATGCGCTGATCAATGCGCCCCAACGCGGCGACTGGGACGATCAGTTCGATGCCAAGGCCGCATCGCGCACCGCAAACGCCATCGTTTCCAATACCCCGATCCTCGGACCGCAGTCCGTTTCCAGCATGCAGCAGGCGATCGCCCAGTATCAGCAGATCGCATCTGCCGGCGGCTGGCCGACCGTCAATCCGCCGGCCGATCAGCGCCTGCAGCTCGGCGTCACCGACCAGTCGGTCCAGGCGCTGCGCCAGCGTCTCTTCGCCACCGGCGATCTTCCGCAGGAAGCCGGCATGTCGTCTTCGTTCGACTCCTATGTCGACGGTGCGGTCAAGCGCTTCCAGGCCCGTCACGGCCTTCCGTCTGACGGCGTCATCGGCGAATTCACGCTGAAGGCGATGAACATCCCTGTCGATGTCCGCCTGCAGCAGCTGAACACCAACCTGATCCGCCTGCAGACCTTCCCCGAAGATCTCGGCCGCCGTCACGTCATGGTCAACATTCCGGCCGCTTACGTCGAAGCCGTCCAGGATGGCAGCGTCGCGACCCGCCACAACGCGATCGTCGGCCGTCTGAGCCGCCCGACGCACCTCGTCAATTCGAAGATCTACGAAGTCATCCTCAATCCATACTGGACGGCTCCGCGCTCGATCGTCGAAAAGGACATCGTGCCGCTGATGCGCAAGGACCCGACCTACCTGACGCGCAACAACATTCGCCTGATCGACGGCAAGGGCAGCGAAGTCGCGCCTGAAACCATCGACTGGAACGCCGAAAAGGCACCGAACCTGACCTTCCGCCAGGACCCGGGCAAGATCAACGCCATGGCGTCGACGAAGATCAACTTCTACAACAAGAACGGCGAGTACATGCACGACACGCCGCAGCAGGGCCTGTTCAACAAGCTGATGCGCTTCGAATCCTCGGGCTGCGTGCGCGTCCAGAACGTCCGCGACCTGACGACCTGGCTGCTCGGCGAGACCCCCGGCTGGCCGCGCCAGCAGATGGAGCAGGTCATCGCCAGCCGCGTCAACACGCCGATCAAGCTCGCCGAAGAAGTGCCGGTCTATTTCGTCTACATCTCCGCCTGGGGCATGCCCGACGGCATCGTCCAGTTCCGCGACGACATCTACCAGATGGACGGCAATGCCGAACTGGCGCTGGACACGACGGCGACGACGGAACAGCCGGTTCAGTAAGGGCTGGTTCTCTTTGAGTTTGGAAAGGCCGCGCGGATTGCGCGGCCTTTTTTGTTTGGCAAGACCTTTCCTCCCTCATCCCTGTGCCCTTAGGGCTACGCCCAAGGGATGTCACAGGGATCCAGCGCACCCAAGTCCTTGGGTGCAGAAGACACTTCCTCTTGGCTTATGAGTCATTCACCGCGCAGACGCGCGGTGGCCTGGATTCCTGTGACGAGCACAGGAATGAGGGAGGGAGGTCACCCCGCGCGTAGATTGCCCAGCAAATGTCGTTCTTCGTATTGCTCTGGCGCAAACGGAAGGCTAAAGCTGCGGCCATTCCAGTTGAGGAGCCCGCCCATGACCAATGCTTCCACTCAGACCTTCTTCAATCGCAATCTTGCCGATACCGATCCGGAAATCTTCGGCGCGATCGAAAAGGAGCTCGGCCGTCAGCGGCACGAGATCGAACTCATCGCCTCGGAAAACATCGTTTCGCGCGCGGTGCTGGAAGCCCAGGGCTCCATCATGACCAACAAGTACGCCGAAGGCTATCCGGGCAAGCGCTATTACGGCGGCTGCCAGTATGTCGATATCGCAGAAGAACTGGCGATCGAGCGTGCCAAGAAGCTCTTCGGCGTCAACTTCGCCAACGTTCAGCCGAACTCCGGTTCGCAGATGAACCAGGCCGTGTTCCTGGCGCTCTTGCAGCCGGGCGATACCTTCATGGGTCTTGACCTGAATTCGGGCGGTCACCTGACGCACGGTTCGCCGGTCAACATGTCCGGCAAGTGGTTCAACGTCGTTTCCTACGGCGTTCGCGAAGGCGACAACCTGCTCGATATGGACGACGTTGCCGAGAAGGCGCGCACCCACAAGCCGAAGCTGATCATCGCCGGCGGCACCGCTTACTCCCGTATCTGGGACTGGAAGCGCTTCCGCGAGATCGCCGATGAAGTCGGCGCCTATCTGATGGTCGACATGGCCCACATCGCCGGTCTCGTCGCCGGTGGCCAGCATCCGTCGCCGTTCCCGCACTGCCACGTCGCCACGACCACGACCCACAAGTCGCTCCGCGGCCCGCGCGGCGGCGTCATCCTGACGAACGAGGAAGATCTGGCAAAGAAGTTCAATTCGGCCGTCTTCCCGGGTCTCCAGGGCGGTCCGCTGATGCACATCATCGCTGCCAAGGCCGTTGCCTTCAAGGAAGCGCTGCAGCCGGAATTCAAGGATTACGCGGCCCAGATCGTCAAGAACGCCAGGGCGCTTGCCGAAACCCTGATCGCAGGCGGCCTCGACGTCGTCTCCGGCGGCACCGACAACCACCTGATGCTCGTCGACCTTCGCAAGAAGAACGCCACCGGCAAGCGTGCGGAAGCCGCCCTCGGCCGCGCCTACATCACCTGCAACAAGAACGGCATCCCGTTCGACCCTGAAAAGCCGTTCGTCACCTCGGGCGTCCGTCTCGGCGCGCCTGCCGGCACGACCCGCGGCTTCAAGGAAGCCGAGTTCAAGGAAATCGGCAACCTGATCGTCGAAGTTCTCGACGGACTGAAGGCTGCCAATTCCGACGAAGGCAATGCCGCTGTCGAAGGCGCCGTGCGGGATAAGGTGGTGAACCTCACCAACCGCTTCCCAATGTACGACTACATCGGCTAAGGATAGCGCATGCGCTGCCCATTCTGCGGATCGGAAGACACACAGGTCAAGGATTCACGCCCGGCGGAGGACAACACGTCCATCCGCCGCAGGCGTATCTGTCCCGATTGCGGCGGCCGCTTCACGACCTTCGAGCGCGTGCAGCTGCGCGAGCTGATGGTCGTCAAGAAGACCGGCCGCAAGGTGCCTTTCGACCGCGACAAGCTGGTGCGCTCCTTCGAGATCGCGTTGCGCAAACGCCCGGTCGATCGTGACCGGATCGAACGCGCCGTCTCAGGCATCGTCCGGCGCCTGGAAAGCTCCGGCGAGGTCGAGATCGGTTCGGAGGCCATCGGCCTCCAGGTTCTCGAAGCGCTGAAGAGCCTGGATGACGTCGGCTTCGTCCGTTACGCCTCGGTCTACCGCGATTTCTCGCATGCCGAGGATTTCGAGAAGGTCATTTCCGAGATCAACGCCAAGATCGGCCGCGATACTTTGGACAGTTGAGCGATGACGTCAGCATCAGACGATGAACGTTACATGGCCGAGGCTATAAGCCTCGGCCTTTTGCATCTTGGGCAAACCTCCACAAATCCCTCCGTCGGCTGCGTCGTCGTCAAGGACGGCGAGATCGTTGGCCGCGGCACGACCGCTGTTGGCGGCCGCCCGCATGCCGAGCCGCAGGCACTGGCCGAGGCCGGGGCGAGGGCGGAGGGTGCCACCGCCTATGTGACGCTCGAGCCTTGCTCGCATTTCGGCAAGACACCGCCCTGCGCCAACGCGCTGATCGCCTCTGGCGTCTCCCGCGTCGTCATCAGCGTCACCGATCCCGATGAGCGCGTCTCCGGCCGCGGCATCGGCATGCTGCGCGATGCCGGCATCGAGGTCGATACCGGCGTGCTGGAGGAAGAGGGCAGGCGCTCGCTCGCCGCCTATCTCACCCGGCAGACGAAGAAGCGGCCCTATGTGACTCTCAAACTTGCAGTTTCCGCCGACGGCATGATCGGCCGTGCGGGCGAGGGCCAGGTGGCGATCACCGGGCCTGCGGCGCGCGCCGAGGTGCAGAAGCTGCGCGCGCAGTCGGATGCCATTCTCGTTGGTATCGGCACGGCGATCGCCGATGATCCGGAACTGACGGTGCGGATTGCGGGGCAGGAGGATCGCTCGCCGGTGCGGATCGTGCTCGATCCGGCGTTGTCGCTGCCGGTGACGGGCAAGCTGGCGCAAACGGCGCGGCAGGTGCCGGTGATCGTTGTGGCGCGTGAGGATGTTTCGGATCTGGGGGCTGTCGAGGGTTCACCCCCCTCTGCCCTGCCGGACATCTCCCCCACAACGGGGGAGATCGACCCGCGGACGGCACCTCCCCAAGCAATCGATGTTGAAGCGAGCGGCTCCCCCCAGCCAATCTCCCCACTTGTGGGGGAGGTGCCCGGCAGGGCAGAGGGGGGTAACCCACCCACCAACGCCGCAGATGATCTCGACTCCCGCCGCACCGCCCTCGAGGCCCTCGGCGTCGAAGTCCTCTATTGCAATCCCTATCACCCGGAAGTCCTGCTCCCGGCGCTGGCCTCCCGCGGCATTTCCTCGTTGATCGTCGAAGGTGGCGCCAGGACGGCAAAACTCTTCCTCGATACCGGTCTCGTCGATCGCATCCAGCTCTATCAGGGCGATGTGGTGATCGGCGCCGATGGTATTGAATCGCCGGTCACGAAGACCGATATGCCATCCGGTTTCGCCCACAGGGGCACATTTTCATTCGGCCCCGACCGGATGGACGAATACGAAAGAGAGCTTTGATGTTCACCGGCATTGTCACTGATATGGGCACGATCGAATCCGTTTCCCCGATGAACGAGGGCGTCAAGCTGCGCGTTGCGACGAGCTACGATCCGGCGACCATCGACATGGGCGCCTCGATCTCGCATGCCGGCGTCTGCCTGACGGTCACCGGCCTGCCGGACGAAGGCAGCAACGGCCGCTGGTTCGAGGTCGAAGCCTGGGAGGAGGCGCTGCGGCTGACAACGATCGCCGGATGGAAGGCCGGAAGCCGCATCAATCTCGAGCGCTCGCTGAAGATCGGCGACGAGCTCGGCGGCCATATCGTTTCCGGCCATGTCGACGGCAAGGCGGAAATCCTCTCGGTGACGGCCGAAGGCGACGCAACGCGCTATCGCCTGCGCGCGCCGGAACATCTGGCAAAATTCGTGGCGCCGAAGGGCTCGGTCGCTCTCGATGGCACCTCGCTGACGGTCAATGCCGTCGAAGGCACGGATTTCGACGTGCTGCTGATCCGCCACACGCTCGAGGTCACGACCTGGGGCGAGCGCAAGGCAGGCGACTTCGTCAATTTCGAAGTCGATACCATGGCCCGCTACGCTGCTAGGCTTGCCGAGTTCCCTGCCGCGAAAACAGAATGATCTCGCCGTTGTAATCGGTGCGGGTGACCTCGCGGAAACCGAGCTTTCCCGCAAGGCGGATCGACGGCGCGTTTTCCGGCGAGATGATGCAGGTCATCTCCATGTCGGGAAAGCGTTGTTCGGCCCAGGCGATCATCGCTTGCAGCGCTTCGCTCGCATAGCCGCGGCCATGGAAAGACGGCGAGAGCGCCCAGCCGGTTTCCAGCGTGCCCTCGATCGACGGCGTCATTTCGCGTCGGGTTTCGAGAAAGCCGCATTCGCCGACAAAGCGGCCGGTTTCCTTTTCCTCGATGGCCAGAAAGCCGAAGCCCATATGGTGCCACATGCCGGTGGCGCGCAGCAGCCGCGCCCAGGTCTGTTCGCGCGTGCTCGGCACGCCGGTGATGTGGCGCACCACATCCTCGTCAGCCCAGAAGGTAACGTAGGCCTCGAAATCAGTCTTCCGGTGCGGGCGCAGGATCAGGCGCTCCGTCTCGATCGTCGGAATATTCAGCATTGAAAATCGCTTTCTGTCTTATGCGCCGGGTTCGTTGTGCCAGTAGTCGAGGCTCTCGTCCGAGCGGCCGATGACCCTGAAGCTCGGATAGCCGCCATCCTTGCGGGTCTTCGCCAGGAACTTGCCGGAATCGGGATATTCGACGATCTCCGTCGGCGACATGGTGGAGACGCCGATATAGATCAGCGGCTCGCTGCCCGTGTTGAGAATCTGATGCGCCGTTTCCGTGCCGCCCGCCGGCGCGCCGAGAACCGATCCCTTCGCAATCGCATGCCGCTCGGCGCCGAAGCGGTATTCGCCGTTGCCCGAAAGCACGATGAACAGCTCGTCTTCGACATGATGATTGTGGAACGGACAGCCCGATTTGCCGGGAGGCACTGCATTGTAGCTGACGCCGAGATTGGAAAGGCCGAGAAGCTTGCCGAAAGAAATGTCGGTGCCTTCGTAAAGCGTGCCCTGCGTCCAGTGCTCGAGTGCGAGCGTGGTGGGGTCAATCACCGGCTTGGTTGTTTCTGATGGCATGTCTCGTCTCCCTTTTGGGGCGCAACAGACCATCATTCGCATGCAATTTTCAAGAGTAGGGACGTGAGAAATGGACGGGCGGCGCGCGAGGAACGCGCCGCCCGTCTGCTGCTAATCGGTATAGATCGTGATGCTGCCATCCGCCGCCTGTTCGGCGTTGATGACATTGCTGACGCTGACGCCCTGATCCGCGAGCTTGCGGGTAAGGCTCTTGTTGGCGTCGATCGAGGCCTGGATCTGATGGACTTCCTGGGCGTCGCGTACCGGGGCCGAGCGCGGGCCGAACTGGTCCATGCTGTCGATATTGCGCCAGTCCTGATATTGCTGGACGGCGAAGTCGTTGCCCTGGAACGTACGCAAGGTGTGCTCGATCCCGGAGGCGGAGTTCATACTCAGGTTTTCCGCACGGCTGACGCCGACGAAGGCGAGAGAGGAGAAAGCGGAAACGATGGCAATCTTAGCAACGCGGTTCATGGTAGTGTCCTTTCATCTGCTCTGACGGTCGGCTGTCGTGCAGGGGATCGTCTGCGTTACGAGAAAGGAATTGGGGCGCAAAACCTCTCCCTTCAATGGGCTAAGTCACTGAAATCGCGTTAATTATTCTTCACGTTTGCTGCCTTCTTTTCGCCATGATCGAGGCGGCCGGAGGCCGTCCTTGATGCAGTGCAGCATAACCTGCCGCTATATGCTTGCAGCGATTTCAGGATTTGCATTTCAGCCATGATCGGAATTTGCTTGCCATTCGCGCGTAGGCGTGTTTTGACCGCGGCCTGCTGCACGGCTGAACTCTCTAAAACCGAAGGTGAACCATGGCCCGGGATGATGCTCCCCATATTTTGATCGTCGAAGCACGCTTCTACGATGACATGGCTGACGCCCTTCTCGATGGCGCGACCCACGCGCTGAAGGAAGCCGGTGCCACGTTCGACGTCGTCACCGTTCCCGGTGCGCTCGAAATTCCGCCGGCCATTGCCATGGCGCTCGACGGGGCAGACAATGGCGGCGTGCTGTATGACGGCTTTGTCGCCCTCGGCATGGTCATTCGCGGCGAGACCTATCATTTCGATATCGTCTCCAACGAATCCTCGCGTGCAATAATGGATCTGGCGGTCAGCGAGTCCCTTGCCATCGGCAACGGCATCCTGACGGTCGAAAATGACGAGCAGGCTTGGGCGCGCGCCCGCCGCTCGGACAAGGACAAGGGCGGCTTTGCTGCCCGCGCAGCTCTCACGATGATCGAGCTGAAGAAGAAGCTGGGTGGGCTTGAATGACCAACGAAACTCCGGAGCGCCAGGTAAAGTCGGCCAATCAGCGGGGCGCTGCGCGTCTCGCTGCCGTACAGGCGCTCTATCAGATGGATATCGGCGGCACCGGCGTGCTGGAAATCGTCGCCGAATATGAAGCCCATCGCCTCGGCCAGGAAATTGACGGCGAGACCTATCTGAAGGCCGATCCGTCTTGGTTCCGCTCGATCGTATCGGGCGTCGTGCGCGAACAGCGCCGCCTCGATCCGCTGATCGCCTCTGCCCTGCAGGACGACTGGGCGCTGTCGCGTCTCGACAGCACGGTCCGCGCCATCCTGCGCGCCGGCGTGTTCGAACTGACCGATCGCAAGGACGTTCCCGTCGCCGTCATCGTCACGGAATATATGGAAATCGCCCAGGCCTTCTTCGAAGACGACGAGCCGAAGCTGGTCAATGCCGTTCTCGACCGCATTGCCAAGCAGGTACGCGGCGACACCAGGAAGTAAGCTTCCTCCGTCCTCCATCGGACCAAATCGCTCAATCCATTGTGCTGCAAGGGTTTTAGGCCCTTGCGGTCTTGACGTCGTGTTTTCCACCAAGCAATCTCCGCACGCAAAGCTAGAGCGTTTCTGAGGAGAGAAGACGATTCGGCTGCTTGCGTGGCCGGGCGGAGGAGTGTTCCGGCACTTTTGGAGGAAAGAGCGAAATGACCATTCTTTTATGCGTAATCGCATGCGGTCTGCTCTCGGTGGTCTATGCCATCTGGGCAACCCGTTCGGTGCTGGCCGCCGATCAGGGCAATAGCCGCATGCAGGAGATCGCGGGCTATATCCGCGAGGGCGCGCAGGCCTACCTCACGCGTCAGTACAAGACCATTGCCATTGTCGGCATCGTTGTTTTCATTGCAGCATGGCTGCTTCTCTCCGGCACGGCCGCGATCGGTTTCCTGATCGGCGCCGTACTTTCCGGTGCCGCCGGTTTCATCGGCATGCACGTTTCGGTCCGCGCCAATGTGCGCACGGCCCAGGCTGCTTCCCACAGCCTCTCGGCCGGTCTCGACATCGCCTTCAAGTCTGGCGCCATCACCGGCATGCTCGTTGCCGGTCTGGCGCTGCTCGGCGTCTCCATCTACTATTACATCCTGACCGGCGTGCTCGGTCATGACACCGGCTCGCGCGAAGTCATCGATGCGCTGGTCGCGCTCGGCTTCGGCGCCTCGCTGATCTCGATCTTCGCCCGTCTCGGCGGCGGTATCTTCACCAAGGGCGCAGACGTCGGCGGCGACCTCGTCGGCAAGGTCGAAGCCGGTATTCCGGAAGACGATCCGCGCAACCCTGCAACCATCGCCGATAACGTCGGCGACAATGTCGGCGACTGCGCAGGCATGGCGGCCGACCTTTTCGAAACCTATGCGGTCTCGGTTGTTGCCACCATGGTTCTCGCCGCGATCTTCTTTGCCGGTGCACCGATCCTGCAGTCGGCGATGATCTATCCGCTGGCGATCTGCGGCGTCTGCATCATCACCTCGATCGTCGGTACCTTCTTCGTCAAGCTCGGCTCGAACGGCTCGATCATGGGCGCTCTCTACAAGGGCCTCATCGTCACCGGTCTGCTGTCGATCATCGGCCTTGGTGCAGCAACCTCGCTGACCGTCGGCTGGGGTTCGCTGGGCATGGTCGCCGGGCATGACATTACCGGCACGAACCTCTTCATCTGCGGTCTCGTCGGCCTCGTCGTCACCGCGCTGATCGTCGTCATCACCGAATACTATACCGGCACAGGCAAGCGCCCGGTCGTCTCGATCGCCCAGGCATCGGTCACCGGTCACGGCACCAACGTCATCCAGGGCCTCGCGGTCTCGCTGGAATCGACGGCGCTGCCGGCGGTCGTCATCGTCGGCGGTATTCTCGCTACCTTCCAGCTCGGCGGCCTGTTCGGCACCGGTATTGCGGTGACCGCAATGCTCGGCCTTGCCGGCATGATCGTCGCGCTCGATGCCTTCGGGCCGGTTACGGACAATGCCGGCGGTATCGCCGAAATGTCCCACCTGCCGCCGGAAGTGCGCAAGTCGACCGACGCGCTCGATGCCGTCGGCAACACGACGAAGGCCGTCACCAAGGGTTACGCGATCGGTTCGGCCGGTCTCGGCGCGCTGGTGCTCTTCGCCGCCTATTCGAACGACCTGCAGTATTTCGCGGCTCACGGCGACCAGTATCCGTACTTTGCGGGCATTGGCACGATCTCCTTCGATCTGTCGAACCCCTATGTCGTCGCCGGCCTGCTGTTCGGCGGTCTGATCCCCTATCTCTTCGGCGGTATCGCCATGACCGCCGTCGGCCGTGCGGCCGGCGCGATCGTCGAGGAAGTGCGCAAGCAGTTCCGTGAAAAGCCGGGCATCATGCAGGGAACCGAGAAGCCGGATTACGGCCGCGCCGTCGATCTGCTGACCAAGGCGGCGATCCGTGAAATGATCATCCCGTCGCTGCTGCCGGTTCTGGCACCGATCGTCGTCTATTTCGGCGTGCTGCTGATCTCGGGTTCAAAGGCCTCGGCCTTCGCCGCCCTCGGCGCCTCGCTGCTCGGCGTGATCATCAACGGCCTCTTCGTCGCCATCTCGATGACCTCGGGCGGCGGTGCATGGGACAATGCCAAGAAGTCCTTCGAAGACGGCTTCGTCGACAAGGACGGCAATCGTCACATGAAGGGTTCGGAAGCCCACAAGGCATCCGTCACCGGCGACACCGTCGGCGATCCCTACAAGGATACAGCCGGTCCCGCCGTCAACCCGGCGATCAAGATCACCAATATCGTTGCTCTCCTGCTGCTCGCGGTTCTCGCCGGCATGTAAGGGAAGGGCAGGGCTGAAACGAAGAAACCCGCCGGATCGCTCCGGCGGGTTTCTTTATTGTCTGATGCGTTCCAGTGCTTACTGGATGCTGGCCGGGTTCTGCGGGTTGCCCTGCGGCGTGCCGAACAGGCTCTTTGCCGCGCTGCCCGCGCCGCCCTGGAGAACCTGCTGAAGGAACGTCAGTTCGCGGCCGCCGGTCGGCGTTACGCGCGAGATCGTGTCGAACACCTTGCCGTCCTGCAGCGTGTAGTTGGCGCGGCGTGCCACGACGCCGTCCTTGTCGAAATAGATGGCGAGAACGCTCTGATCGACCACCCTGAGCTTTTGGTAGGCGATCGAGCGCGTGCGCTTCTGCGAGATGTAATAGAAGACTTCGTTGTCGAAGGTCGCCGTCGTCGAGGGCGTGCCGAGCGACAGAAGAACCTGTTCGCGGCTCGAACCTTCGGGTACGAGGTTCAGCGATTCCTGATCGACGACATAGCCGCCGTTCAGCACGGTGCCGGTCTGGCAACCGGCAAGTCCTGCTGAGGCAATCATGATGGCAATGGCCGCGCTGCTGAAGAACTTTACGTCAGACTTGAAATACCGTTTCTTCAACGACATCTACTCCCCTTGAGTATCGGTAGGCGGCTTTTGACCATGCGAAGCACCGCTGATGCAAAACCTTTGTGGCCTTTCCGGGGTCGAATTCTCCCAATTCGCCGCGTCGCTGCCCTGAAAGGGCGCTGTCCCGAAAGTGGCCACCTTCGGCATTGCAATTCGCGCCTGCTTCGGTAAACCAGCTTTCGAATTCATGCAACACGGCCCACGCAACTCCGCGTGAAGAATGAGGCATTTCCGGAAAAAACAATGATCTTCGGGCTCTTTCGTAAGAAAAACAACAATCAGGCGATCGTCGAGCGGCAGTATTCGACGCTGACGTCGGCCGCCCGCACGCCCGAGTTCTACGAAAGCATGGATGTGCCCGACACCGTCATGGGCCGCTTCGAGATGCTTTCGCTGGTGATGATCCTATTCTTCCGCCGCACGCGGGCCTCCGGCACCAGCGGCCAGGAGATCGCCCAGGAGATCGTCGACGCCTTCTTTCAGGATATCGACTATTCGATCCGCGAGCTCGGCATCGGCGACAACAGCGTGCCGAAGCGCATGAAGAAGCTGGCGGGCATGTTCTACGGCCGCCTCGAAGCCTATTCCAAGGCGATGGATGCCGGTGACAGCGAAGCACTGTCCACGGCGCTGTCGCGCAACATTCACCCGAAGGCGGAAGCTCCGGCCGACATGAGCGCGCTCGCCGCCTGGATGTTCAAGGCCGAAGCGGCACTCTCGGAGCAGTCCGAAGATCAGATAGCGACCGGCTCGGCGACGCTGCCGGACGCGGCCTGAGGAGGAAGACATGAAACATCAGGACGACGCCATTCCCTTTTCCTATCTGGTAAAGGTCGGCCATATCTCGGCCAATCCCGTCGAGGTGCGCCTAGAAGCCGACGAGAAGGAGCGTAAGGCGCTCGCCGAGAGCTGGAACATTCTCTCCGTCGATGAGCTGCGCGCCGAGCTGCAGGTCAATCGCTGGAAGAAGGACGGCATCCGCGTCAAGGGCAGGGTGCATGCCCGTATCGTGCAGGCCTGTGTCGTGACGCTCGAGCCCGTTATCTCGGATATCGACGAGCCCTTCGAGCAGATCTTCGTGCCGGAAAATTCCAAGCTTGCCCGCCGCCCGGCCAATGATGCCGGCGAGATGGTGCTCGATCCCGATGGCCCGGATCTGCCGGAGCCCTTTACCGGCGACAGCATCGATGCCGGCGCCGTGGTGACCGAATTCGCCGCGATGGCGATCGATCCCTATCCGCGCAAACCCGGCATCGAATTCAACGGGCATATCGAGGACGATGGCCAGAACGACAAGAAGCCGTCGCCATTCGCTGCGCTCAAGGACTGGAAGAAGGACTGAATACCCGTTGGGTATTTGACACAATTCAGTTGTAAGCGATGGGAAAACCGGTATTTTGGCCGAAATTTCGCCTCCCCCGGCGAAAAAGAAGGATCAGGGACGCGTGATCAGAATTTCTCTCGACCTCATGGGCGGCGACTTTGGTCCCCAGGTTGTCATCCCAGGTGCCGCCAAAGCGTTGGAGCGGCATCCGGATATTTCCTTCGTTTTCTACGGGTTGAAGGAAGAGTGCGAGCCCGTTCTCGCCAAGTTCCCGAAAGTCGCAGCCAAGTCGGTCTTCCATGACTGCGAGGTTGCCGTGCGCATGGACGAGAAGCCGAGCCAGGCGCTTCGCCGCGGCCGCTACGTCTCCAGCATGTGGCGCACCATCGAAGCCGTGAAGTCCGGCGATGCCGACGTTGCGGTGTCGGCGGGCAATACCGGCGCGCTGATGGCGATGTCGAAATTCTGTCTGCGCACCATGGCCAATATCGAGCGCCCGGCGATCGCCGGCATCTGGCCGACCCTGCGCGGCGAGAGCATCGTTCTCGATATCGGCGCGACGATCGGCGCGGATTCGCAGCAGCTGATGGATTTCGCCTTGATGGGCGGCGCCATGGCTCGCGCGCTTTTCGAGATCGAGCGCCCGACCATCGGCCTGCTCAATGTCGGCGTCGAAGAGATCAAGGGTCAGGAAGAGGTCAAGGAAGCGGGCCGCCTGCTTCGCGAAGCCAATCTTGATTCGCTCGAATATTCCGGCTTCGTCGAAGGCGACGATATCGGCAAGGGCACGGTCGACGTTGTCGTCACCGAAGGTTTCTCCGGTAATATCGCGCTGAAGGCCGCCGAAGGCACGGCAAAGCAGATCGGCACCTATCTGCGTGCCGCGATGTCGCGCACGCTGATGGCCAAGATCGGCTATCTGCTGGCAAAAAGCGCTTTCGACATGCTGCGCGAGAAGATGGACCCGAGCAAGGTCAATGGCGGCGTGTTCCTCGGCCTGAACGGCATCGTCATCAAGAGCCATGGCGGCGCCAATGCCGAAGGTATCGCGGCCGCGATCGAAGTCGGTTACGACATGGCCAAGAATGGCCTCAATCAGAAAATAGAAAACGATCTCAAGAAATATCATGCCAAGCGGCAGCCGCCCATCGGGCCGGAAGCTGCGTGAGCGACGGGGTTTAGCAAGAATGATCCGTTCAGTGGTTCGCGGGTTCGGAGCCGCACTTCCGAAACGCGTAATGACCAACCGCGACATGGAAGATGTCGTTGACACGTCGGACGAGTGGATCGTCCAGCGTACCGGCATCCGCCAGCGCTATGTCGCAGGCGAGGGCGAGACGACGTCGTCGCTCGGCGAGCAGGCCGCGCGCGCAGCACTCGATAATGCCGGCCTGACGCCCGCCGATATCGACCTGATCATCTGTGCCACCTCGACGCCTGACAACACCTTCCCGGCAACGGCGGTCAACATCCAGAACCGTCTCGGCATGAGCCATGGCTTCGCCTTCGACGTTCAGGCCGTCTGCACCGGCTTCGTCTATGCCGTCACCACGGCTGATGCCTATATCCGCGGCGGTCTCGCCAAGCGCGTTCTCGTCATCGGCGCGGAGACCTTCTCGCGCATTCTCGACTGGAATGACCGCACCACCTGCGTTCTCTTCGGCGATGGTGCCGGCGCGCTGGTTCTCGAAGCCTCCGAAGGCGAGGGCAAGACCTCGGATCGCGGCGTTCTGACCGCGCATCTGCGCTCCGACGGCTCGCACAAGGACAAGCTCTTCGTCGATGGCGGCCCGTCGAGCACCGGCACCGTCGGCAAGCTGCGCATGGAAGGCCGCGAAGTCTTCAAATATGCGGTCGGCATGATCACGGACGTCATCCAGGCGGCTTTCGACGCCACCGGCACGACGTCTGACGATCTCGATTGGCTGGTCCCCCACCAGGCAAATCGACGCATCATCGACGGTTCGGCCAAGAAGCTGAACATCGCCCCAGAAAAGGTCGTCATCACCGTCGATCTGCATGGCAACACCTCGGCGGCTTCCATTCCGCTGGCGCTTGCCGTTGCAGCCGGTGACGGACGCATCAAGAAGGGCGATCTCGTCATGCTCGAGGCCATGGGCGGCGGCTTCACCTGGGGCGCCGTGCTGCTGCGCTGGTAGTGCTGCAAATCGCAAAAAACTGACGACGAACAAGAGCTTGACCGTAAGGCGCAAGACAAATAGTCTTTGCTCGCTTTCATAAGATATTTTGCAGCTTGGGCGGGGAAACCATGACCGGAAAGACAGTGACGCGAGCAGACCTGGCGGAATCAGTTTTCCGGAAGGTTGGTCTCTCTCGAACAGAGTCCGCCGAACTCGTCGAAACCGTCATTGACGAAATCTGCAACGCCATCGTCCGTGGAGAGACGGTCAAGCTCTCCTCCTTCGCGACCTTCCAGGTGCGCGACAAGAACGAGCGTATTGGCCGCAACCCGAAGACCGGCGAAGAAGTGCCGATCTCGCCGCGCCGCGTCATGACCTTCAAGGCGTCGAACGTCCTGAAGACCCGGATTCTCAAGGCTCACACGCTGCGCAAGGTCAAGCAGAAGCCCGCAAATCCGGCCTCCTGAGCCCGTTCCATCGGCTCTGCCTAATCGATAAATCATTGATGTCATTGCCCGCGAACTGTGGGAACCCGAAGACGTGACTTGAATTCGGCGGTTCAAACCGTTGAAATATGATGAGTCGCGGATTGGACCGCCACCGAGGTCGCGTAGGGAGTAGGACGTTGGACAAGAGCCCTGATGCTTTTCGAACCATCAGCGAAGTTGCGGATGATCTTGATCTGCCGCAGCACGTCTTGCGCTTCTGGGAAACTCGTTTTCCGCAGATAAAGCCGATGAAGCGTGGCGGCGGACGCCGTTATTATCGCCCTGAAGATGTGGATCTCCTGAAGGGCATCCGTCATCTGCTCTATGATCACGGCTACACGATAAAGGGCGTGCAGAAGCTCCTGAAGACCAACGGCAACAAGTTTGTCGTCTCCGTCGCCCATGGCGATCTCGCCAGCGTCGAGGCGCTGGCGGCGAGTTCCAAGGATGGCGGCGGCTCTTCGTCCTCCGAACCCCGCGTCAGCATGGCCGATGAAGACCAGCTCGTCGGCCGCGCCAAGGCGCCGATCACCCGCCGCTTCTTCAATTTCGTCGCCGGCGAGGATGAGCAGGGCGAAGTCTCGATCGGCAAGTCGAGCGTCGGCAAGGAAGACCGCGCGCTGCTCCAGGAAGCGCTCTACGACCTCCTGGAATGCAAGCGCCTGCTCGACCAGGTACGCTGACGGAAGTCGCTTTTGCCCTTGTTTCAATGGCCCATGCTTCTAGCTAACTCCCCGTAAGCCATCCGGCACGGGGAATTCTGGATGATTATAGACGGCGCTGCCGGGGCATTGCCTTCATCTGACATATGCATCGTCGGTGCCGGTCCGGTCGGCCTTTCGCTGGCTTTCCGCTGCGCCGAACGCGGTCTTTCCGTAGCGATTGTCGAGGCAGGTTCCGCTGACGGCAGTGGTGGCGATATCGCACCCGGTCCCGTCCATTTCACCAACGGTCATCACGTCGAAAGCGCGGTCTCGGTCGCAAGCGGCATCGGCGGCACGTCTCGGCTTTGGGGTGGTCGTTGCGTGGCACTCGATCCGCTGGACTTCGGCAGGCGCGGCCACGTCCCGATGTCGGGCTGGCCGATCCCGGCTGACGCGCTGCAACCCTACTATCCCGATGCCCTGAATTTTCTCGGCTGCGATCCCAGGGCTTCGGTGATGAAGTCGCGAGCCGAAGGCGACGTGCGGATGGATTCGCTGGAGCATTGGGCGCCGGAGCCTGATCTCGGCGGCAGATATCGCGAGCGCCTGGTCGCCGCCACCGGTATCACGGTGATCACCAATGCGCGCGTCAGCGCCATGAAGGTCTCCGGCGATGGAGATATCGAAGGGCTGGAGCTGCTGACATCGGAGGGCCGGAGGGACCTGCAGGCCGGCCGCTACGCACTGGCGGCAGGCGGTCTCGAAAACACCCGGCTTCTGCTGGCCGCGCAGGAGAGACATCCGGAGAAATTCGGTGGACGGGAAGGACCGCTCGGACGCTTCTATGCGGGACATTTGACCGGCTATCTCGGGGTCGTCGAATTCAACAACGTCGAGACCGAGAACCTTCTCTGGTTTCGCAGGGCGAGCGGCGGCGATATCGTTCGCCAGCGCCTGATGATTGATCCCCCGGTGCAGGCGGCGAACGGATTGCTCAATGCCGCCTATTGGCTGGAGAGCCTTTCGATCGCCGATCCCAGCCATGGCAGCGGCGCGCTGTCGCTGGTCTATCTGATCTTCGCGCTGACCGGCCTCTACCCGCGCATTGCCCGTGGCCTGGCGCCTGCAACATCGATAACGCCGCAACGCCTCTACCGCGCCCACTGGCGCAACATCCGCAATGATGTCGCAGTTATCCCGGGTGCGGCGCGGACGCTATTCGACATGCTGCTGCGGCGCTTCCGGCGGGCGGCGGGCGCGGTGCGCAATCCGCGGGGCCGCTATCTGCTGCGCTATCACGCCGAGCAGGCGCCGAATGCCGAAAGCATCGTCCGGCTGCAGACGCAGGGCGAAGGGAAAGCGGCCGGTCTCGAAATAGACCTGCGGTTCGGCATGCAGGATTTCGATTCCATCGTCCGCTCCCATGAGATCATCGATCGGTGGCTGCGGCGCGAGAAGCTCGGTCATCTCGACTACATCCACCGCTGTGACGAGCGGCACGATGCCGTCAGGGATCAGGCACTCGACGGCTACCACCAGATCGGCTCGACCCGCATGTCGGATGATCCCGGTAGCGGCGTGGTGAACGCCGATTGTCGGGTGCACGATGTCGGCAATCTCTATGTCGCCGGCAGCAGCGTCTTTCCGACGGGTGGACAGGCCAATCCGACGCTGCCGGCCATCGCTCTGGCGCTGAGGCTTGCCGATCATTTGGCCAGTTTGGCGAGTGATGAAACGCCGCCGAGCGAGCGGAAGGTCGAGGAAACAGTGTCCTCATGAACGAGGAAAGGGGCGGGACCTCCAGGTCTCGCCCCTTTCTCTCCGCGGTCTTGTGACGCGCGCCGGTCTATTCGAGAACCTGGATGACGCGGTGCGTCTGCGGTTCCACGATCACACGGCGGTCATTGACCACGGTATAGGCATAGCCATCCATATTGGGGACGGTATGGACTTCGACGGTATCGGGCAGTGCCGTGCCGACGACCACATCGCCGTCATAGACGACCGAAGGCGTCTGCTGCTCCATCACATAGGTGCGGACTTCGCCCGGAAGGACGATCGCACCGGTCGGAGCCGGATCGGTGACGATGACGGTGCTCTGCGCGAAGGCAGCAGAGCTAACCGTCAGCAGTGCGGCGGCCGTGGCCAGCATGATCTTGCGCATGGGATAAACTCCTTTTCCTACCCAGCCGTCATGGAAACGTGGCGGAAAGTTCGTTGTTCCCAAATCAGCCCGCCGATCTCAGCGGGCGGCGAGCTCCACGCGCATCATCGCGAGCAGCGTATCGTAGTCCTGGATGCCATCGAAATAGAAGCGAATGACACTGCGGGCGACATCCAGCGCCTCCACACTCTGCTTGTGAAGCTGGCGCTCGGCCGCTACCGTATCGAAGACGGCCTGAAGCACATCGACCTCTTCGGGCGCGACCGGATCGTGTATCCCGCGTTCTGTCACCGCGTTCATTCACTCCTCCACTCTTCCTCCTGCCATATGTCAATGTGCGAGCGGCAGGGGCGCATTTCAACCGTCAAGCGCAATGATAGTAATTGAGTCCTTACTAAAACGGATGGCGCATCCGCGGCTTAGCCTTTCCCGATGGTCGCTGCTGAGACTTTTTGCCCGCGATCTCTGCGTATCCCGTTAATAAGTGATTAACCATAAGCGGCGTTTATTCCATCCTGAATGCTGGCGGCTTGTTGATTCGAGAAACCGCTGGGCGAATTTTCCCGTTTTGGGGAACAGGAAAGACGATAACGGCGGCTCCCTGAATGCGTTTGCTGAATCTGATATCGATCGTTGCGGTGGCGGGCGTGATGGCCGGCTGCAGTACAACGAGCGGCAGCGTCAAGCAGCCGTCCGGCCCGGAAGCCATTGCCAGCGAAAAAGCGCTGGTCATGCCGCCGCCCGGCGGGCCGTCGATCGTCAGCGTCGTCGAGACCAAGCGCGGTAATGGCGTCGAGCAGACGCTGTCGCTGTTCACGTCGTCCTCGGTTTCTGGCCAGAATTTCATGAAGGTGCAGTTCCTGGGCGCCAGCGGCTCCAATCCGGATACCGGAAGCGCCGGCTACAGGATGTTCAGCGAAACCGGCATGTCGCGCGAAGCCTTCGCTTCCGTGCCCGGCGTTGCCATGGCGCGCAACACGACCTTCCTGCAGAACAGCTACGGCCCGTTCTCCTACGCCTCCGGCCGCAGCCGCGGTGGCGATACCTGCATCTATGGCTGGCAGCAAATCCGCTCCAGCCGCGCCGCGCATACGCAGACCCGCAATTTCGGCATGATCCAGGTGAAGCTCCGGCTTTGCGATGCCCGCGCCAGCGAGCGCCAGCTGCTCGCCGTCATGTACGGCTACACGATCACCGGCACGCTGAACGGCGAGATCTGGAATCCCTACGGCGACGTTCGCGGCGCCGACCCGACGCTCGGCCAGACCGGCACGCCGATCTATCCGGATGAGGGCGGCTATCGTCAGATGTCGATGCCACTCGGTTATGAACCGGCGCCACAGGCTGTCAACCGCGTCACCGTGCGCCGTGCCGTCGTCACGCGGCCACAACCCGCCGTGGCACCGCAGCCGGTCGTGCAGCAGGCGCCGCCGGTCGGGCCGCGTGTGCCGCTGCCGGATGCGCCGCAACAGAGCTCGCAGATGGTTGTTCCGGGTAGTCCCGCGCAGCCGGCGGCTCCGGCACAACAATCCGCGCGGGCAGGCGGTGTCGCCGTGCCCTCGCCAGACTGCATAGGCGATGCGGCCATGACGGCCGCCTGCCGGAGATAGACTTGCATGCCCGGGCCTTCTGGCCCGGTTCTGTCATTTCGAAGGAACGTCGATGCATAAGGCCCGAAGCATCCTGATATGGGCGGTTGTCTCGCTCTGCACGATTGCGCTGATCACGCTGCCGGTGAACCTGCAGACCCAGCTCATCGCCAGCATCACCGTCGTCACCATCATGGCGATCATCAAGGTGATGAAGGGCGAGGGGACCTGGCGGCTGATCGCGCTGGCCTTCGGTACCGCCATCGTTCTGCGCTACGTCTACTGGCGCACGACCAACACGCTGCCGCCGGTCAATCAGCTGGAAAACTTCATCCCTGGCCTGCTGCTCTATCTCGCCGAAATGTATTCGGTGGCGATGCTGGCGCTCAGCCTTTTCATCGTCGCCACCCCGCTGCCGCCGCGCCCGTCGCGTGCCGCGCGCGAGGAGCGCTTCCCACATGTCGACGTCTTCGTTCCCTCCTACAACGAAGACGCCCACCTGCTCGCCAACACGTTGGCCGCTGCCAAGGCGATGGACTATCCGAAAGAGAAGCTGCATGTCTGGCTGCTCGATGACGGCGGTACGCTGCAGAAGCGCAATTCCAACAAGCTCGTCGAGGCACAGGCCGCAGTCGCGCGCCACGCCGAACTGAAGCAGCTCTGCGAAGATCTCGACGTCAAATATCTGACGCGCGACCGCAACGAGCATGCCAAGGCCGGCAACCTCAACAACGGCATGAAACACTCGACCGGCGAGCTGATCGCCGTCTTCGACGCCGACCACGCGCCAGCCCGCGACTTCCTGCTGGAGACCGTCGGCTATTTCGACGACGACCCGAAGCTCTTCCTGGTGCAGACGCCGCACTTCTTCATCAATCCCGACCCGCTGGAGCGCAACCTGCGCACCTTCGACAACATGCCGAGCGAGAACGAGATGTTCTACGGCATCATCCAGCGCGGTCTCGACAAGTGGAATGCCGCCTTCTTCTGCGGCTCAGCAGCCGTTCTCAGCCGCAAGGCGCTGGAGAGCCAGGGCGGCTTCTCCGGTATCAGCATCACCGAGGACTGCGAAACGGCGCTGGCG
Source organism: Rhizobium sp. 21-4511-3d (assembly GCF_053522545.1). NCBI lineage: Bacteria > Pseudomonadati > Pseudomonadota > Alphaproteobacteria > Hyphomicrobiales > Rhizobiaceae > Rhizobium > Rhizobium sp. 21-4511-3d. The sequence goes on from NZ_JBNWCF010000001.1 coordinate 560,382, forward strand.
CTGCACGGCACCGGCTGGAACTCGATCTATGTCGACAAGCCGCTTATCGCCGGCCTGCAGCCCGCCACCTTCGCCAGCTTCATCGGTCAGCGCAGCCGCTGGGCGCAGGGCATGATGCAGATCCTCCGCTTCCGCTTCCCGCTCCTGAAGCGCGGCCTGACGATCCCGCAGCGTCTGTGCTACATGTCGTCGACGCTGTTCTGGCTGTTCCCGTTCCCGCGCACGATCTTCCTGTTCGCGCCGCTCTTCTACCTGTTCTTCGATCTCGAAATCTTCACCGCTTCGGGCGGCGAGTTCCTGGCCTACACGCTGGCCTACATGCTCGTGAACCTGATGATGCAGAACTATCTCTACGGCTCGTTCCGCTGGCCGTGGATCTCGGAGCTCTACGAATATGTGCAGACGGTCCACCTTCTGCCCGCCGTCGTCTCGGTCATGCTCAATCCGCGCAAGCCGACCTTCAAGGTGACGGCGAAGGACGAGTCGATCGCCGTCAGCCGCCTGTCGGAAATCAGCCGTCCGTTCTTCGTCATCTTCGCCGTGCAGATCATCGCCTTGATCATCACCATCTACCGCATCTATGCCGAGCCCTATAAGGCCGACGTGACGCTTGTCGTCGGCGGCTGGAACATCATCAACCTGATCATGGCCGGCTGTGCGCTGGGCGTCGTCTCCGAGCGCGGCGAGCGCTCCTCGTCGCGGCGTGTGCGCGTCAACCGCCGCTGCGAACTCGGGGTCAACGGCAAATGGTACACTGCCTCGATCGAGGACGTTTCCGTCCACGGCGCCCGCCTGCATGTCTTCAACAAGCAGCTCGATCAGATGACCGTCGGGGCCGAGGGCGAAATCCGCTTCCGTCCCTATAGCGGTGCCGATCTCGAAACCCTGCCGCTCATCGTCCGCAACATGGAGCCTTCGGGCGACATCACCATGGTCGGCTGCCAGTATGTTCCGAAGAACGCTCTCGACCACCGTCTGATCGCCGACCTGATGTTTGCGAACTCGGACCAGTGGACGCAATTCCAGCAGAGCCGCCGCCGCAACCCGGGCCTCATCCGCGGCACCATCTGGTTCCTCGGCCTGTCCTTCTATCAGACCAGCCGCGGCCTGGTGTATTTCTTCCGCAGCATGCGGCCGGAGCGCGAGGCGCAACAGCAGCAACAGCAACAGACGGCAAAGGCGAACGGCTGATGAAGAAGCTTGCCGCTGCCTCCGCTCTGCTTCTCAGCGCCTCGGCAATCGCCTATGCGCAGACCGCGCAGGCGCCCGCACCCTTCGATATGTCCGGCGAACGTCCGGCCGGGCTGCAGCCGATGGTGCCGCGCATGACGCTGCCCGCGCAGCAGCCTGCTGCGGCCCCGGCTCAGCCGGCGCCGGCTCCCGCTGCACCTGTCCCGGCCGCACCCGTCGCTGCGCAGCCTGCACCCGTTCCTGCCGTTCCGGCAACGCCGCCGGTCCTGTCGCAGCCCGCGGCCGCTCCGGCACCTGTCCCGGCATCCCCGGTTCCCGCGTCGCCCGTCGCCGCACAGCAGCCCGCAGCGCAGCCGCAGCCGCAACAGACGCCTGCGACGCCGGATGCGGCAGCCACTGCCCGTGCAGCCGGCAATGTCGTGCGCTATGTCGTGCCTGCCGCCAAGTTCGGCCTGGAAGGCGAATATGACCGCAAGTCCTGGTCCGTCTATCTGACGCCCGAGCAGGCGGCTGCCCCGGCAAAGTTCAACTTCGCCTACCAGAACTCGATCGTCGTCGCCCCCGAGGCCTCGCAGATCACCGTGCTGATCAACAACCGGCCGGTAGGCCAGCAGCAGGTGGGCTCGCCGGACAGCCAGTCTTCCGTCAGCTTCGACGTGCCGCGCGGGCTGCTGCAGCCGGGCGCAAATCTGCTGACCTTCGAGACCAACCAGCGCCACCGCACCGATTGCAGCATCCAGTCCACCTATGAGCTGTGGTCTAATATCGATCCGTCGCAGACCTATTTCAGCTTTGCCGGGCAGGATGCTGCGCGCCTGTCGAGCACCGATGCGATCCGCGCAATCGGCGTCGATGGTGCGGGCAAAACCGAATTCGATCTGCTGGTCCCGGCGCTCGAGCAGCCGGGTACGACGAAGCCGCTGCTGCGTCTGACGCAGGGCCTCTCTGTCCTCAGCGGCATGCCGAACCAGACCTTCTCCTTCAGCGCCGATCGCTTGCCGAACGGCGGTGCCGGCAAGCTCACCGTCCTCGTCGGCACGCCGGCCGAGCTCGCGCCTTACTTCCCGGCGCTGCCTCCGGCCGTCCAGTCCGCCCCGCTCGCCACCTTCGCGACCGATCCGCGGACGGGCTCGACAGTGCTCTTGATCAGCGGCCCGTCCTGGCCGGCGATCTCGCAGGCGATCGATACGATCGTTCAGCCCACCGACCGTTCGCCCGATGTACGCCGTGACGTGCTGACGACGCAGCGTTGGACGGCGCCGGATGCGCCGCTGCTTTTCGAGGACACGCGCCTCAGCTTCCAGAAGCTCGGCGTCAAGACCACCGAATTCTCCGGCCGCCGCTTCCGCACCGATTTCAACGTCGCCGTTCCCGCCGATTTCTATGCCAATGCCTATGGCGAGGCGACGGTGCTGCTCGATGCCGCCTATACAGAGAACGTTCTCCCCGGCAGCCATATCGACATCTATGTCAACGGCAACATCGCCTCGACCGTGCCGATCACTTCGACCGGCGGCGGTATCCTGCGCCATCTGCCGATCCGCGTCACGATGCGGCATTTCAAGCCGGGCCTGAACGAGCTGGCGCTCGAAGCGATCCTGCAGACCAAGGAAGACGCCGCCTGCGCGCCCGGTTCGACAGCCGGCGGCACGCCGCGTTTCGCGCTCTTCGATACGACCGAATTCCACATGCCGGATTTCGCTCGCGTCGGACAACGGCCGAACCTCGCGGCAATGGCCGGCACTGCCTATCCCTATGGCCGCCTGACCGCACCGATGCCGCTGTTCCTGGATCGCGCAGATGCCGACACGCTCTCCGCTGCGGCAACCCTGCTCGGCCAGATGGCGAGCATGGCCGGTCACCCGATCGATATCGAAACCTCGGCATCGCCGAGCACGATCGGCGACCGCGACGCGATGTTCATCGGCTCGATCTCGCAGCTTCCGGCAACCGCGCTGTCGCAGGTCAATGTCGCGACCGCCAGCCAGGCCTCCTGGCGCCCCGTGCCTGATACCGGCGCGGCGGCGCCCGACACCAACGCCGCCTTCGACGAATGGCGCTCGAAGGTCAGCGGCGGCGCCTGGAAGGGGCAGGTCACCGCTTTCCAGGAATGGATGCGCCGCAACTTCGACATTTCGCTGAGCTCGCTGCAATTCGTGCCGGGCGCCGAAGAAGTCTTCGCCCCGTCGAATGTCGCAACGATGATGGTGGCGCAGGGCACGAGCCCTGAAGGCAACGGCACCTGGACGCTGGTCACCGCACCCTCGGCAAAGGATCTGCGCGAAGGCGCTGAAGCGCTGACCTCTCAGGCCAACTGGCCGCAGATATCAGGCCACATCACCACCTATTCGTCGAAGACGGGCAAGGTCGAAAGCGTCCCGGTGACGCGCTTCGATTTCGTGCCGTCGCAGACCTGGACGATCGCCAATTACCGTCTGATCGCCGCCAACTGGCTGTCGACCAACATTCTCTCCTACGCCTTCCTGCTGGTCGTCCTGTCGATGCTGATCGGCGTCGCGACATCGAGCATGCTCGGCAGACTGGGACGAGGAAAATGAGGGGGATCGCGACGCGGCTGATGGCGGGCGTCGTTGCCCTCAACCTGCTGTGGCAGCCAGCTGCGGCACAACAGGTTCTGGTCGCTCCTCAGGCCTGGGCGGCCTACAAGACGCAGTTCCTCGATCAGACCGGCCGCGTCATCGACAATGGCAACGGCAATATCAGCCACAGCGAAGGGCAGGGCTATGGCCTGCTGCTTTCCTACCTCGCCAACAGCCCCTCCGATTTCGAGCAGATCTGGTACTTCACCCGCACCGAGCTTCTGCTGCGTAACGACGGGCTGGCCGTCTGGAAATGGGATCCGAATTCCAGGCCGCACGTCACAGACATCAACAACGCCTCCGACGGCGACCTCTTGATCGCCTATGCGCTGGCGCTTGCCGGTGCTGCCTGGAAGAAGCCCGAATATATCGAGGCGGCAGCCAAGATGGCGCATTCGCTGCTGACCGAGGCGGTCGTGCAATCCGGCGGCCGCACGCTGCTGATGCCCGGCGTCGAAGGTTTCATGCCGCCCGGCCGCAAGGATGGTCCCGTCATCAACCCGTCCTACTGGATCTACGAGGCGCTGCCGGTCATGGCGCTGCTGGCGCCCTCCGATCAGTGGCAGAAGCTCAGCGACGATGGCCTGGCGCTGTTGCGCAGCATGCAGTTCGGCCCGCGCAAGCTGCCGGCCGAATGGGTGAGCCTGGCGCGCATGCCGGCACCTGCAGAGGGCTTCGATGCCGAGTTTGCCTATAATGCCATCCGCATCCCGCTCTATCTCGCGCGCGCCGGTGTAACCGATGCCGAGCTCTTCGGACGGCTGCAGCAGGGCATGACCGTGGACGGGGCTCCGGCCACCATCGACCTCACCACTGGTAAACCGAAAGCCGCGCTTTCGGACGCTGGTTATCGAATTGTTAACGATGTTGTGGCCTGTGTGGTGCATGGTACGAAACTGCCAGAATCAGCTCTGCAGTTCTCGCCAGCGCTCTACTATCCGTCCACCCTCCAGCTGCTCGGGCTGGCATTCGTTGGGGAGAAACATCCGGAGTGTCTGTGAAGTCCTCTCTCGTTGCAATTTCCGCGGCAGTCGTCGTGGCTGGTGTCATTACCGGCCTGAAGGATCGCGCGGCGCTACAGCAGCGCTTCGGGATTGGTGAAGAAGACAACGCTCCTAACCTGATGCTGATGGAGCGCATCAAGGGTCCGGATGCGCCGGCTGATCCGAAGATCGACGTTCAGGCGATCACCGACCGGCTGCAGGCTGCAGCGCCCGTTCTGACTGCCCAGACACAGGCGCAAGGGCAGGGACAGGCGCCGGTTTCGGCCGTTCCGCCGGTCACCGTGACGCCGGCCGCACCGGTCAGTGCCGATGCCGCTCCGGTCGAGACAGCACAGCAGACGCAGCCCGCACCGGCAACAGCTGCTGCGCAGCCGCAGAACCAGGCCCAGGGACAGCCGAAGGTCGATGAAAGCGCGCTGCGCTATTTCGCCAGCCGCGGCGACAAGGTGCGTCTGCAGGCCGAAATCTCCCGTCTTCAGGCGCTCTATCCGAACTGGGTTCCCCCGGCCGATCCGCTGGCCGTGCCGCAGAGCGGCGACAAGCAGCTCGAGACCATGTGGCAGCTCTATTCCGAGGGCCGCTATGCCGAGCTGCGTTCGGCGATCGCCAACCGGCAGACCGCCGAGCCCGCCTGGCAGCCACCGGCCGACCTGCTCGACCGCCTCGATGTCGCCGAAGCCCGTGCGCGGCTGATCAACGCATCCGATCTCAAGCAATATGCGACCGTCGTCGATATCGGCGCCGCGACGCCGAGCCTGCTGACCTGCAGCGATATCGATGTGCTCTGGCGCGTCGCCGAAGCCTTCGTCGATACGGATCGCCAGCAGCGCGGCATCGACGCCTATACCTATATCCTGAAGAACTGCACCAATCCGCAGGAGCGCCTGGCGACCATCCAGAAGGCCTCAGCCGTGCTGCCGTACCAGCCGATGCAGTCGCTGCTCGCGCTCGAACAGCCGGCCGTCAGCGGCGCGCGCGAATTCGACAGCATTCGTGACGACCTTGCCCGCCGCTTTCTCGCCGAAGGCAATGCCGACGACAAGCTGACGATCGCTGCCGATTACATCTCGCGCGTCGAGCGCCTTGCCGAAGCCCAGGGCGAACCGGCCGATGCCCTGCTGCTCGGCTGGTACCAGCTGCGCCGCCAGAATGCGACCGATGCCGAAAAGTGGTTCCGTGCCGCCCGCACCAAGGAAGACAGCGCCTCGGCCTCCGAAGGCCTCGCTCTGGCGCTGGTCGACCGCAAGGCGCCGCAGGAAGCCGAAGACGTCATGTTCAAGTGGCGCAACGATTCCAAGGACGCGATGGACACCTATCTGGCTGCCACCGCCAACCTGATGGCGCTGCAGCCCCCGGCCAACATCACCGAGGACGTGCTCGGCCGCATGGCGACCGAGATCATCGCCCAGAAATACGTGCCGACCGCCCAGCAATATGGCTGGTATGCCCGTTCGCTCAATCAGCCGCAGACGGCCGCGCGCTGGTTCGAAACGGCGCTGCGCTGGAAGCCCGATGACGAGCCTTCCGCCTATGGTCTGGCGATTACCCGCGAGCAACTGAACGACCGCAAGGGCGTAGCCGAAGTCCAGAGGCTCTGGGCCGGCCGCTCGCAGCGTATCGCCACGCTCGACGACACCTCGTCGCTGACGCCGAACGTCTCCGCGCCGCTGCCGGGCCCGACCCAGGCGCCGCAGACCAATGCACCCGTCGCCGTGGCGCCCACGCCGCAGCCGGTGCAGCAGCAACAGTACCAGCAGGCGCCGCAGCAATATCAGCCGGTGCAACAGCAGTATCAGCCCGTGCAACAGCAGCAGGCCTACCAGCAGCCGGTTCAGCGCCAGCGCACGCAGGTTGCGAGCTACGATGCCGAGCCGTCCCGGCCCGCCGCCGTTCAGCAGACGGCACGCGCCCCCCGCGGCTGCGCCACGACGATCGATGCCAGCATGCTGAGCCCCGGCGATGCGCTGACCCGCGGCTGGTGCCTGATGGATCTCAACCGCCCGATGGAGGCGATTGCCGCCTTCGAGACGGCGCTGAAGAGCCCGGCACGGCAGAACCGCGAAGATGCCGCCTACGGCCAGAGCCTCGCCTATCTGCGCGCCGGCCTTTCTAACAACGCTGCCGTCTCCGCAACCCGCGCCCCACAGAACCGCCAGCGCGCTGCCGAGCTGCAGGTCGCGATCCTCGCCGACCGTGCGCTCTCCGCCTATGGCGCCAAGCGCTATCGCGAAACGCTGATCTATCTCGACCAGCGCGCCCAGTTGAAGCAGGAAACCATCGACCTTATGGTGCTGCGCGGCTACTGCTACCTGAACCTCAAGATGTATGGCGATGCCACCCGCGTCTTCGAGGCGGCGGCTGCGACCGGCAGCAAGGATGCCAATCGCGGCCTCGCCAATGTTCGCGAGGCGACACACCCGGATGGCCGCTACTGACCTTGGCAAGCGCCGCTGCCACGGTTAGACAGGAGGCCTGAAGAGGAGCTGGGGGCGATGAGAACATCCAAGGTCATCCATGTCGTTACCTGCCACGCCGAAGGCGAGGTGGGCGATGTGATCGTCGGCGGCGTCGCGCCGCCACCCGGTGACACGGTCTGGGATCAGTCCCGGTTCATCGCCACGGATGAGACGCTGCGCAATTTCGTGCTCAACGAACCGCGCGGCGGCGTCTTCCGCCATGTGAACCTGCTGGTGCCGCCGAAGAACCCGAAGGCGCAGATGGGCTGGATCATCATGGAGCCCGCCGACACGCCGCCGATGTCCGGCTCCAATTCGATCTGCGTTTCGACCGTGCTTCTCGATACCGGCATCATCCCGATGCAGGAGCCGGAAACCAGAATGATTCTCGAGCCGCCGGCCGGTCTCATCGAGGTCACTGCCACCTGCCGCAACGGCAAGGCCGAGCGCATCAGCGTCAAGAACGTCGCCTCCTTCGCCGACAAGCTCGATGCCAAGCTGGAGGTCGAGGGGCTCGGCACGCTGACCGTCGACACCGCCTATGGCGGCGACAGCTTCGTCATCGTCGATGCCCATGCGCTCGGCTTCTCGATCGCCCCGCACGAGGCCCGCGATCTCGCCGAACTCGGCATGAAGATCACCAAAGCAGCCAACGAGCAGTTCGGCTTCGTCCACCCGGTCAACAGCGGCTGGGACCACATCTCCTTCTGCCAGTTCGCAGCCCCCGTCGCCGTCGAGGGCGGCATCCTGACCGGCGCCAATGCCGTCGCCATCCGGCCGGGCAAGATCGACCGCTCGCCGACCGGCACCGGCTGCTCGGCGCGCATGGCCGTGCTGCATGCGAGGGGACAGATGAAGGTCGGCGACAAATTCACCGGCCGCTCGATCATCGGCTCCGAGTTCCATTGCTCGATCGATTCCGAAGCCGATATCGGCGGCAGGCCGGGTATCGTGCCGATCATTTCCGGCCGCGCCTGGGTGACGGGAACGCAGCAGTTGATGCTCGACCCCTCCGATCCCTATCCCGCGGGCTACCGCCTTTCGGACACCTGGCCGATGGAAAAGCAGACCGGCTGAACCGGACCATCGCCCGCCAATCACCTAGCAGACAAGGAATACGCAGTGCCCAACTCCAATATCTTCGGCAAAGACTACGACGCTTTCCTCTTCGACATGGACGGCACGCTGGTGAACTCGATCGCCGTCGTGGAGCGCGTCTGGGGCGACTGGGCAAAGCGCCACGGCCTGGAGCCGGAGGTGTTCATGAAGACGGTGCACGGCGTTCGTGCCTCCGATACCGTCCGCAATCTCGGCCTGCCGGGCGTCGATCCCTTCCATGAGGCAAAGCTGCTGCTCGACGCCGAGATGGAGGATGTCGAGGGCATCATCGAAATCCCCGGCGCCATCGATTTCGTCAAGAGCCTGCCGGAGGATCGCTGGGCGATCGTCACCTCGGCCCCTGCCGAACTCGCCTTCAAGCGCCTGAAGGCGGCCGGCATTCCGCTGCCGAAGGTCATGGTAACAGGCGAGGAAGTCTCGGCGGGCAAGCCGAGCCCGGAATGCTACATCCTCGGCGCCAAGCGCCTCGGCGTCGATCCGGCCCGTTGCCTCGTCTTCGAAGATGCCGTCGCCGGCATTCTCGCCGGTGAAGCCGCCGGCGCCGACGTCGTGGTTATCACCACGACCCACGCAACGCCCTTCGAAACACCCCATGCCGAAACCGACGGCTACGCGGATTTCCGTGTCGAAACCAAGCCCGGCGCCATCTCGATCGCCAGGGCGTAATCAACTGTCGGCTTTTTGAGCGGATAGATCCTTTTTCCGCTTGCATTCAAGCCGTCGAAAAACTAAACGATGCAAGCCGTTTAGGCAGGTCGGGGCGTAGCGCAGCCCGGTAGCGCACTTGACTGGGGGTCAAGGGGTCGCAGGTTCAAGTCCTGTCGCCCCGACCATTTAAACCCTTGAACACCAAGGGTTTTCGTTCTCTCCCCCAAGGGCCGAGATGGCCTAGAGGAGAACGAAGCGTCGGAGAAATTCCACCAAATTCCCACCGGATGATTTGGCTTTCTCGCGCATGGCGCAGCCGCGCCTTTCGAAAACCCCACCAAAATTGGACGTGGCCTAATCCTGAATAGTCCTCGTCTTTCCGCCTCCCGCGCATCTATTCTATCGGCGCGCCAGATGGCGTGGCGGAGGGACAGCAATGACCGGTCGCAGGATGATGGACGGTTCGCGGGAGCGGCTGGTCGAGGCGTTTCAGGCGCTGACGGACGAGGCTGTCAGGGCCGGATGGGCAGAGGGCGATGTCGCGATAGCGCTGACGGAGCTTGCTGGGGAATATCTCATCGAACTCAGCGGCAGGGCGATCACCGAAGGTGCTCTGCATCCGCGGCTGGCCGAGGTCGTGCCGCTGCGCAAGCACTGACCGCCGCCTCGGCCGTTCAGGCAAGCAGCCCGGCGATGCGGGCGGCGGTGATGAAGGAGAGCCGCGCCTTGCTGGCGCTGATCAGGCCGTCGAGTGCGTCGAGGCAATGCTGCATGGCGATGCGGTATTCGCGGCCGCGGTTGCCCGGCCAGCGCTTCAGAAACTCGACGGCATCCCAGGCGGTGGAGATGATAAGGTCTGCGGTTGCGGATTTGACGCGGACGGGGGAGGGGAAACTTCTCTGACTCATGACACGGTCTTTGTACTGATTTGAACCTGGCACCGAACGCCGGGCATGTCCCTTTGTTCCCGCTAGATTTCAGAGAGTTGCAAAGCGTGAAATCCGCGCGCATAGTGCAGGCGTTCCCGATCTCCTCTGCCGGTGCAGGTATCCTGCCCAGGCTTTCAGGAAGTGCCGCCTCGATGCTCGACACGACTATCCATCCGCGCGACCTCCCGCTGTTTTCGGACGATCTCGACGTGATTTCCAATGTCCTGGATGAAGTCTGCGAGGACCGCGGCGTCGGCCGCCGCACGCAGGAGGCCGAGCGTCTGGGCGCGGTGATGATCCAGCTTTACCGGCAGGGTGTCAGAGACGGCGCAAAGCTCGCCGCCCTGACCAAGGCCTATCTCTGAAGATTACTTCTGCTCGACGGAAATGCCGTTCTGGCCGATGCTGAGCTCGACTCCTTCAGGCTTGCTTTCTTCACGATAAATATAGGCGCCGAGGCCGATGACGACGACCACGAGCGCGCCGATGACGAAATAAAGACTGCTGTTACGATTCAAGATGATTCCCCTCAACGCATTGATTGCGCGCGGAAAACGCGTGAAGGCCGGTTTGGTTCCGGATTAATCGTCATTGGTGGCGTTGAGCTCTTCGGGCCGCAGACCGTCGTCGCCGTTGCCGCGTGCCTTGAGGCGCACGCCGGGACCGCCTTCGTCATGATTGCCGCTTGCGATGAAGATGATGCCTGCCGCTTCCAGCGCGTGCTTGGCCGCGAGAAAGGCCTGCGGCTCGCCGCTGCCTTCGCCCTGTTCGAGCGCCGAAATGATTTTTGCGGAAAGGCCGGATGCAGCGGCCAGTTCCTCGATGCTCATGCCCGTCATGGCGCGGGCGCCGCGTATCTGTGTTCCCGTGATCATGAGGAGAAGTTTAGCGCGGACGGGCCGCTTCTCAAGTGGCGCTGACGCCGGTTTTGCGCATCTCGGCGAGCTGGTGGCGGTGCTCGAGTGCGGCGCAGCCCCAGACGATGCCGAACAGCAGATAGACGTGGCGCCAGTGGTCGATATCGATGACGTTGCCGATCGTCGCATGGCCGATGACGCAGATCCAGGCGATCATCAGGAAGGGCTGCCAGGGGCGGTCCTTGAGCAGGTTCTTGAAACCGAGATAGATGGTCCAGATCAGCATCGAGACATAGGTGACGAAGCCGAGCCAGCCGTAGGTCGTCAGGCATTTCAGCCAGATATTGTGCTCGTCCTCGGGGAAGATCGTGCCGAACACCATCGGGCCGATGCCGAGCGGCCGCTCCATCATCATCTGGAAGCCGATGCGGTGGCGGTCGAAACGGCCGAGATATTCGCCGTCATATTGCTGCACGAGCTGGGCGCGGGTGCTGAAGAGATCGGCAACCTGCGGGATCTGAAGTGCGATGACGAGCGCGGCGACCATCAGGATCACCGCCGCCATCGACATCATCAGGATCTTCAGCCGGAAGGCGCCGGTGCGCTCTTTCAGCAGCATGACGAAGATGAGGATGACGATGGTCAGCAGGAACAGGCCCCAGGCGGCACGCGAGAAGGACAAGAACACGCCGAGCGCCAGGATCAGCAGCGCAAGGGCGCGCACCGGCGAGCTCAGCAGGCTGCGCGTCAGCATGCCGTGCACGAGGTAGAGCGAGGGGGCGACGAGGAACGGACCGAAGACGTTCGGATCCTGGAAGGCGCCCTTGGCGCGGTCGTAGAGCGTGAAGACTTCCGAGCCGGGGAAGGCGTGGAAATAGCCGAGGATGCCGAGCAGCGAGGTGATGACGGCGGCAAACACCCAGGCATTGAAGATCAGCACGAGGCGCTTGGCATTGTCCTCAATGATCGCCGCATAGAAGACCGATGTCAGCGCCAGGAAGGTCGAGACGGCGATATACATCGGCCCGCCCGTCATGTCCTTCATCTGCGTCAGCGACAGCATGCCGCCGACATTGAAGGTGATCAGCAGTGCCAGCAGGATGCCGCTATATCGGGAGATGCGCAGCCCGAGGATGAACCAGATGCCGGTCAGCCCCGCCATCCAGAGCTCGTAGGGCGCCGGCTCGTTGATGACGAAGCCGGAGAGGAACACGCCGAAGGCGACCAGAGCCGAGCCGATGATGCGCAGCGTCACGCGCTGCGGGTCGGCAACGCGCGGATATGTCGCCTCGATCGCGCTCAATACGCGTTTTCCGTGTTGAGCAGCCGGATCGGCGTCAGGAACAGGATCTTCAGGTCGAACCAGAGCGACCAGTTCTCGATGTAATAAAGATCGTAGGCCGTGCGAAACTTGATCTTGTCGTCATTGTCGACTTCGCCGCGCCAGCCGTTGATCTGCGCCCAGCCGGTGACACCCGGCTTGACGCGGTGGCGGGCGAAGTAGCCCTCGACGACATCGCCAAAGGCACGGTTGTGGGCCTGCGCAGCGACGGCATGCGGGCGCGGACCGACCAGCGACAGCTCGCCGCGCAGCACGTTGAAGAGCTGCGGCAGCTCGTCGATCGACGATTTGCGGATGAAGCGGCCGACGGGGGTGACGCGCGGGTCGCCCTTGGTCACGGCCGCCTTCGCGCTCGGGTCGCTCATGTTCGTGTACATCGAGCGGAACTTGAAGACGTTGATGACTTCGTTGTTGAAGCCGTGGCGCTTCTGCATGAAGAAGACCGGGCCCTTCGAGGTCAGCTTGATGGCAACAGCCGTTGCGATCATCACCGGCCAGAGCAGGAGCAGGGCGAGTGTCGCGAAGAAGATGTCGAAGCCGCGCTTGGCGACCGAATCCCAGTCCTGGATCGGCTTCTTGAAGATATCGAGCATCGGCACGGTGCCGACATGCGAATAGGCGCGCGGGCGGAACCGCAGGCGGTTGGCATGGGCGGCAAGGCGGATATCGACCGGCAGCACCCAGAGCTTCTTCAGAAGTTGCAGAATGCGGGCTTCGGCGCTGAGTGGCAGGGCGATGATCAGCATGTCGATGCGCGTCAGGCGGACGAACTCGACGAGTTCGGCAACGGTGCCGAGCTTCGGATAGCCGGCGACCATGATCGGCGAGCGCTTCTCGCCGCGATCGTCGAAAATGCCGCAGATGCGGATGTCGTTGTCGGGCTGCAATTCGAGCAGGCGGATCAGATCCTTGGCCGGATCGCCGCCGCCGACGATGACGGCGCGCCGCTCCATGACGCCGTTGCGCGCCCAGTTGCGGATGCCGTAGGCGACGAGGAAGCGCGTGCCGATGAGGAACAGGCCGGCGGCCGAGAACCAGGCAAGATGCAGGTTGATCTTCGCCCACGAGGTCTCGTTGAAGAGCGCAAAGACCATTTCCGTCAGCAGGAACGCGGCTGCCCAAGAGAGGAAGATCCGCGGCAAGAGCCGCACGCGCGAGCGCAGCGCCGGGATCGAATAGGTATCGCTGATCTGCAGGCTGACGACGGCAAAGGCGGAGATGAAGAAGGCGAGCGCGACGCGCGAGGCGAAGGTCTCGGTGCTGCCGTCGCCCGGCCAGATCAGGAAGGCGAGGAGACCGATGACGAATTGCGAGGCGAATTCGAAGAGCCGGAACTGGCCGATGATGATGGCGGGCGAATGCGTGCCTTCGCGAAACTGTTCGGCGATCTGCAGGGCGTAGGGGTTGATCGACCCTGCCTCATCCGCCTTCTCGGCCGTATCGCCGCGCGCATGGATGTCCGAGACCTGCTTGCGCAGCGTTTCGACGTCGAACTGACCGCTCTTTTCTGCCTTGTTCATGAGGCTTCCGCCGCTCGTTGATACAAACGGCATAGCAGGAAGCCCCTAAGAAAGGTTTACAGGATCTTATATATTTGAAGATGTCGGCGTCTGGCCGATGAGCTCGTAGTATAGTTTCAGCACATCTTTCGCCATCACCGGTGCTGAAAACACCGCCTTCACCGCTTCCGTCGAAGGCATGGTCTGATGCCCCCATTCGGGCTTGGCTAACGCCTCGGCCATGACCCGCGCGAGGTCGGTCGCGTCACCCGGCGTCACCAGTGCCGCGCTCTCCTTGCCGAGCGCTTCCGGGATGCCGCCGACGCGGCTGGCGATCACCGTCTTGCCGGCGCCGAGTGCCTCCAGAACGATATAAGGCATGGCCTCGGCGCGGGAGGGAACCACGACATTCTGCGACATCGTGAACGCCTCCTGCACGCGCATTGCCGGCAACATGCTGATGCGCTTGCCGAGGCCGCGCTCGACCATCATGTCGCGGTACTTGTCGCGGTCCGGCCCGTCGCCGATCATCAGCGCGGAGAGGGGGCGCCCGGCCAGCCGCTCGGTCTTGGCGAAGGCATCCACAAAAAGATCGGGACCCTTAAGGTCCCGAAGCATGCCGATATAGATGAAATGGACCGCATCGGATCGGGTGGGAATGACCTGGAAATCCCGTTCCCCGATGCCGTTATAGATCAGCCGCGTCTTGGTTTTCGGCTTGCCGACCTTCTTGGCATAGGTGTCGCGCTCGTATTCGCAGATGAAGACGAGCGCATCGGTCAGATATTCCTGCAGCCGCTCCATCTTGAGCACGAACTGCCCGAGGAGCGAGGTGCGGGAATAATGCAGGCTTCCCCCATGCGCAGTATAGAGGCGGGCTACGCGATACCTGTTCACCCGCAGGGCTGAGCCAACGAGCCGCGCGAGCACACCGCCTTTGGCGCCGTGTCCGTGCAGCACATCAGGCCGCAAACTTTTGATTGTCTTGTATGTATCCCAGATCACCGGGATATCGGAGAGGCCAGGGGCGCGGCGGATTGGCACGCGCGTCAGCCCAAGCGAAAGATAGGGACGGATATCGTCGAACAGCCGGTCCTCGTGCTCGCCGCCGGTCGAGCTGTCGCAGAGAATGCCGATCTCGTGTCCAGCCTTGCTGTGCTCTTCGACCAGGTCGCGGACATGGCGGAAGATTCCGCCGATCGGCGACCTGAAGCAGTGAATGATGCGGAGAGGCCGTTGTTCGTCTGTCATGTCAGATCAGAACAGCCGTTCGCGTACATAGATCGTGTCGCCAGCGATGATGGCGGAGGAAATGTTGACGCGGCCGGTGATGACCTGACCGTTGATCTTGCGCGTCACGTCGACGCTGGCCTGATTGGCGCGCGAGGTGTAACCGCCGGCAACGGCGATGGCATTCTGAACCGTCAGGCCGGGAACATAGGCGTATTGACCGGGCTGGCCGACTTCGCCCATGACGAAGATCGAGCGGTAGCGATCGACATCGATGGTGACATCGGGATCGCGAAGATAACCCTGGCGCAGCTTACCAGCCAGCTGGCCAGAAAGCTGTTGCAGGGTGCGGCCACGGGCAGGGACCTGGCCGACAAGCGGGAATGCGATGTAGCCGGCCTGATCGACAGTGTAGCTGTTGGTCATGCTCGGCTGGTCGAAGACGGTGATGCGCAAGCGGTCGCCGCTATCCAGCGTATAGGGCTGGATCGTCGCCTGCTGGAAAGCCTTCGGCGCCGGCTTATAGGTGTTGCAGCCGCTCAGGACCGCAGTCATCGCGGCAAGGCCAAGGGCCAGAAACATCTTTGGCGTAGCGAGAGGCATCCGTGCAGGCTCACAGAAAACAAATTGGTCCCCGCCGTTATCGATCCGTTAGGGTTAATGGCTGGTAAAAATCCGCAGCTTTTTTTGTCCCCGGTGCATTCTCCCGCCTCTTACTTGAGGGCGGGGCAATTAACGCTTGGGTTACTATAGTCGTTTACGCTTCGCGGCACCTTTGTTCTTGGAGTACGAGTATGTCCGGCGTATCGGGAAATCAGGATGTCGACATCGATCTTGGCCAGCTTGTCCGTGCCGTATGGGAACGGCGGCTGAAGGTCGTTGCGATCACGCTGATCGGGGCAGGGGTTGCCTTCGCCGGCGCCAAGATGATCGCGCCGAAATATCGCGGCGAGACGCGCCTGCTGATCGAGCAGCGCGCCCCGGCCTTTGCCAATACCCAGACATCCGACGCCACGGCAGGCCCGCTGCTCGACGAGCTGAATATTGCGAGCCAGGTGCAGCTGCTGCAGTCTGCCGACCTTATCAAGAAGGTCATCAACAGCGAGAAGCTCTACGAGCTCCCGGAATTCGACGAGGCCGCCAACGGCTCGGCGCTGACGGATATCCTCGTTGCCCTGCATCTGAAGAAGAACCCGGCTGAAAACCCGCCTGAAGAGCGCGTCATCGATGCCTTCACCGAGCGCCTCCAGGTCTTCCAGGTGCCGGGCTCGCGCGTCATCGGCATCAACTTCACCTCCAAGGATCCGAAGCTCGCTGCCCGCATTCCGAATGCGATGGCTTCCGTCTATCTCGCTACCCAGAGCGGCGCTAAGCTCGCCTCCAATTCCGAAGCCACCCGCTGGCTCGAGCCTGAAATCGAAAGCCTGCGCCAGAAGGTCAATGACGCCGAGCAGAAGGTTGCCGAATACCGCGCTCAGCACGGCCTGCTGCCGACCAATGGCGGCAGCAACTTCCCGACGCAGCAGCTGAACGACATCTCCGCCGAACTGACCCGTGTGCGCGGCGAGAAGGCGAATGCCGAAGCCCGCGCGCAGGCGGTGCGCAACGCGCTGTCCTCCGGCGAAGCCTCCGATACGCTGCCTGACATCATGAACTCGCAGTCGATGCAGCGCCTGAAGGGCACCGAGTCCGGTCTGCAGTCGCAGATTTCCGATCTCAGCACCTCGCTGCTCAACAATCATCCGCGCCTGCGCAGCCTCCGCGCCCAGCTCGCCGACATCAAGACGCAGATCCGCGCCGAGACGCAGAAGATTCTGACAAGCATCGAGAACGAGTCCAAGGTCGCCGATCTGCGTGCCACCGAGCTCGAGCGCCAGTCCGGCGCCCTGCAGCAGAACAGCGCCAAGGCCGGGGAAGACGAAGTCGGCCTGAACGCGCTGCAGCGCGAAGCCAATGCCCAGCGCCAGCTGCTCGAAACCTATCTGGTGCGCTACCGCGAAGCCGCATCGCGCGCCGACAGCAATTCCAGCCCGGCCGATGCCCGCGTCGTCTCCAAGGCGATCCAGCCGGTCGATCCCTATTTCCCGAAGGTCGTCCCGATCGTCATCGTCGCCGCTTTCGCAACGCTGATCATCACCTCGATCGTCATCATGCTCGCCGAGCTCTTCAGTGGCCGCGCGTTGCGTCCTGTTGGTCCCGCCCTGCCGGTTGCCCGTATCGAGGAAGAGGAAACGATCATCGTTGCCGCTCCGGCAAAGACGAAACGTGCGGTGGCCCCCAGCATGCTCTCTGCGCCGGCAGACGAACCGGAAGCCGAAGAGCCCGCCGTTGCCGTCGAAGCTGTGGAGGAGAATGAATTCTCGATCGGCTCCGTTGCGGACTATCTCACCGGCAGCCGCGCGCCGCTGGCGATCGCCATTTCACCGACCGGTGACGACGGCTCCGCAGCCACCGTTGCGCTTGCCCGCAGGCTCGCCGCCTCCGGCCAGCGCGCCATCCTCGTCGACATGACCGGCTCCGGCTATCCGACGGCAATGATGGCCGAAGACCTGGAAGCGCCTGGCGTTACCGACCTGCTCTGTGGCGAAGCTGCCTTCGGCGACACGATCCACGGCGACCGCTCGTCCGATGCGCATCTCATCCCGCAGGGCACCAGCGATGTCCGCAAGGCGATGCGTGGCGCCGACCGCCTGTCGCTGCTGCTCGATGCCCTGATGTCGGCTTACGATATCGTCGTCGTCGAATGCGGCGCGGCCGATGTCGCCGGCGTGTCGCGGCTGACGCGCAGCAAGGATGTCGAGATCATCCTCTCCATGCCGGAAGTGCTGGAAGACGAGTTCGTGACCGCCATGACCGAGTTCGAAAAGGCCGGTTACCAGCGCGTCGTGCTGATGTCGGGCGGCGAAAGCGCCGAGCCCGATCTCACCCGCCACGCCGCCTGAGGCGGTCAGATACCGATCTTGGCGCGCAGGCGCTGGGCTGTTCTGTAAAAGCCCGGCCGCGCCTTGATATAGGCCTTGCTGCGGGTGATGGCGCGATGCGCCGTCCCTGCAATCCGGCCCTTCAGCGACAGCGGCAGAACCACGTCATGATGGTCGGTCTCGACGGGCGCCCAGGAGCGCTTGTAGGTCTGGTCGCCAAGACCGAAATCGAAGAGCGCGACGCCCTTGTTCTGCAATCCGGAGATCATCTGCCAATAGAGGAATTCGCCGGGGCTGGCATCCGGAACGAGGTTCTCGTCGATCGCACCGAATTGGCAGATCACGTGATCGCCCTTGCGCGAGATGCCCGAGACGGCCGCAATCTTGCCGTCGAACTCGCCCTTCAGCCGCAGCGCATGCATTTCCAGGCCATAGTCGCTGCCGTCGCGAATATCGATCAGCCCATGCAGGAACGCCTTCGTCGCGGCATCGGCAAAGACGTCGGGCAGACCGAGCGAACGGAAGCGCTCGGACTTCTGCCTGAAGAACAGGTCGAGCAGCGCATGCTGTTCGGCGGGTGAGCCGCCGTCGATATAGTCGAAGCCGCCGATTGCCTCCAGCCGCTTGGACTGCACGCGGAATTTCTTGCGGCGGCTCTTGGCATTCAGCTGCTTCAGCGTCGCCTCGAAATTTTCGAGCAGCGGCAGCTGGTAGGCGTGGTTCTGGTTCTGCACCATCGGCAACAGCCCGAGTGGATTTTCCCGCCCGCGCCATTCCAGCGGCATGTTCTGCAGCAGGAGGAGATCGGCCTTTCCATGCAGCGCCTCTCTGAGGATCGCTGCGAAACGACCGGCATCGAGACCGCCTGCGCCTTCGAGGAAGGCGGCCGAGAACAGGCCGGTATTGATATTGCTGTGATCGGCGCCGATGAACTTGGCGATCCGCACGCCCTGGCGGCTTTCGATCTCGATCGGCAGGATGAAGGCGGCCTTGCCCTGCGCAGTGCCCTTCAGCACGGCAAGCGGCCTATCATAGGCGCGCACCCAGGAGCGGCACCACTCATAGCCCTGATGCAGCGAGGCGAGGGGATCTTTCTCAAGCGCCCGCCAGTCGCTCTCCAACGGCTCCAGTTTTGTGTGGACGGTGATGTCCAGATCGGCGATCGCCAGCTGCGCGCCGACCGATCTCAGCCGGGAAATACCGGCATCGGCCTTGCCTGCATCGTCAAGCGGCTGGTGGTCGGCATCGAGCTTCTGCGTCCGCACGGGAGATCTCCGGTCAAGATTGCGTGCCGGAAGATATAGCGGCCAAGGCCTAGAGAGGGTTTAAACGCAAGCGAAGCAGGCGGGTTTTCCGCAGATCAGGGTTATCTGCCTGTTAATGCCTATTGCTGCTTCGGACCTGCCATCCACTTGATGATCAGCATGGCGGGCAGGATCCAGATCAGGCCGGTCAGCGCGAAATAGAGGAGATGGCCCCACCAGGGAGCTTCGCCGAGCGTCGCCACCGCGATCGTGTTCGCGATCAGCGCATAGCCGAGCACGAGGATGATGATCAGGATCGTGCCGATGAATTTGCGCAGGCGAACGGGCATCAGTCTTGGCTTCCGGATTGCAGGATGGAACCAGCGCGACGGCATGCCGCAAAGGTTCGGGGCTTGTTTTGCATGAGCCGCTAGGGCAAATCAACTGCCGATAACAAGGAGCAATCATGGCCGTCGCAGATATCACCACCGAGCATGCAATCCGGGGCGAAGTCCGCAAGCAGGACCGCAACCGCCGCGCCATTCGCATCTGGCTGGGTTTCGTGCTGCTCGCGCTCTTCTGTCTGGTGCTTGTCGGCGGCGCGACGCGTCTCACCAATTCGGGCCTGTCGATCACCGAATGGAAGCCGATCCACGGCGTCATCCCACCGCTGAACGCGGCCGAATGGGATGAGGAATTCAAGCTCTACCAGCGTATTCCCGAGTTCCAGCAGTTAAATAGCGACATGACGGTCGAACAGTTCAAGGGCATCTTCTGGTGGGAATGGGCTCACCGCCTGATCGCCCGCGGCATCGGTGTCATCTTCGCGCTGCCGCTCCTCTATTTCTGGATCACGGGCAAGGTCGAGCGCCGTCTGCGCTGGCCGCTGGCGGGTATTCTGGCACTCGGCGGCCTCCAGGGCTTCATCGGCTGGTGGATGGTCTCGTCTGGCCTTGCCGTGCGCACGGATGTCAGCCAGTACCGCCTGGCAACCCACCTCGTTATGGCCTGCCTGATCTTCGCCTCCTGCATGTGGATCATGCGCGGTCTCTCGCCGCACTCCAATGAAGCGGCGCCGACCTCGAGCTCCAAGACCTGGGCGGCTGTTATCGCCATCTTCGCGCTGTTCCAGATCTATCTCGGCGCGCTCGTTGCCGGTCTCGATGCCGGTTTCACCTACAATACCTGGCCGCTGATGGATGGTTCGGTCGTTCCCGGCGACCTGCTGATCCAGCAGCCCGCCTGGATCAATTTCTTCGAGAACCCGAAGACCGTGCAGTTCGTCCACCGCATCGGCGCCTACACGCTCTTCGCGCTGACGCTGATCAACATGATCATGGCGCTGCGCGCCGCGCCGCAGACCACCCATGCCCGCCGCGCCGTCGTGCTCTTCGCGCTGGTAACCATCCAGGCGGCGATCGGCATCACCACGCTGCTGCTGCATGTGCCGCTGCACTGGGGCCTGCTGCACCAGGGCGGCGCACTCGTCGTCTTCGGCTTCGCCATCGCCAACTGGCGTGGCTATTACGGCGAATTCACCCGCGAGACGGTGATTGCCGAGCGCAGCTGACGCGCCGACACATTCCCGAATTCTTCAAGCCGCGGTGCCATGCGCCGCGGCTTTTTTGATGCCGTGAGAAAAATATCGCGCCCCTTGTCGGCAATGCTGTCTGCCACCCGTCCTTGTGGCATGGTTCCACAATGGCTGCGGCCACGAAAGAGGGTAAGACAATGGCAAAGACGACAGCAATTCTCGCCGCAAGACTGATCTTCGGTGCGATGTTCCTGATGGCGACGAGCTTCAAGTTCATGGATATGGGCGCGACCGCGGGCTATATCGCCGCGGCAGGATTTCCGTTCCCGCTGTTCCTCGCCTGGGTCGCGGCCGTCTTCGAGGTTGGTCTCGCGATGGCCTTCCTCACCGGCGCCTTCTTCAGCGAAGCGGCGCTGCTTGCCGGCGTCTACGTGATCTTCCTCGCTTTCGCTTTCCACGGTCCGAACCGCTGGGAAGGCAATCAGGCCGAGTTCGGCTTCTTCGTCGATCACTTCACCTTCCTGGCCGGGCTGCTCTTTGCTTTTGCGCATGGCCCGGGCGAGAAGCTCAGCGTCAAGATGGGCCTGCTGCGCCAGCCCGCCTAGCGAAGGATGCCGTCGAGGACGGGCAGACCGAATATCGCGGAGGCTCCGATCAGGAGGTAGCAGATCAGGCGGAAGGTGCTTTCCTTCGCCAGCCCGAACAGCTTCGAGCCTCCGTAAAGCCCGACTGCATAGGCCGGGAGAATGACGATCGTCAGCGCGAAGACGGCCTGAACGAAGAGGCCGCCGACATAATAGCTGATGGTGCTGAAGATCGTGGAGATCGAGAAGTAGAAGATCACGTTGGCGCGCACGCGCTGAAAGTCGCTCTTGCCGCCGAGCCAATAGGCAACCACCGGCGGCCCACCGAGCTGGGCGGCTCCACTGAACAGCCCAGCCAGCAGGCCGACGCCGGAGCTCAGCGGCGCAGACGGCTCGCCGTGGTAGCGCCAGCCGGAAACCAGGAGGGCCAGCAGGCAGATCGCCACGGCGCAGATCATCCAGCGCAGCAGAAACGGGTCCATCAGCGTCAGCACTGCCGTTCCGACGGGAACACCGAGTGCCGCCCCCGCAATCATCACGAAGACCTCACGCCGGTTCGAATTGCGCCAGGCGTCCGGGATCATCCCGAGCGTCGCTAACCCATCGATGACCAGCAGCACCGGCGAGATCAGCTTCGGCCCGACGATCGCGCCGCCGAGCGGAATGAAGATCAGCGCGGCCCCGAAGCCCGAGAAGCCACGAGCGAGCCCGGCGATCAGCGCAAAGAAGATCAATGCGTAGACGCCGTGATCGGGAAGCGCTGACACCAGCCAGGACGAGAAACTGTCAAAGGAGAGGGAGGCGGACATGATTGCCTGCGGAAGTGGGTCGCCGGCGGCCGCATGGAGGCAGCCACCGGAAATCAAGCGTGACGCTTAGGCGCCGATCATCAGATCCATGTTCTGGACGGCCGCACCCGAGGCACCCTTGCCGAGATTGTCGTAGACGGCGACCAGCAGGGCCTGCGCATTCGCATCGTTGGCGAAGACGTGCAGGCGCATGCGGTTAGTGTCGTTGTAGATCTCGGGGTTGAGATCGGTCGTGCGCTCGGTGCTCTCGAACGGCGCGACTTCGACGACGCCCTTGATGCCGGCGAAATAGTCGGCGATCGCGGCATGGATTTCAGCGCCGGTCGGCACCTTCGGCAGGTGCGACAGCTGCAGCGGCACGGTGACGACCATGCCCTGCGCGAAATTGCCGACGACAGGCTGGAAGAACGGCACGCGGCCGAGCTTGGCATAGCGCTGCAGCTCCGGCAGGTGCTTGTGCTTGAAGCCAAGGCCGTAGGGCATGTATTCCGGCGCATCCTCGCCCTTCTCGACATAGTCCTCGATCATCGTCCGGCCGCCGCCGCTATAGCCCGAGATGCCGTTGACGGTGACCGGGAAATCGGCAGGCAGCAGGCCGCCTTCGATTAGCGGACGTAGCGTCGCGATCGGGCCCTGCGGCCAGCAGCCCGGATTGGCGACGCGCTTGGCCGAGGCGATGACGCCGGCCTGATCCTTGCTGAGTTCGGCAAAGCCATAGGCCCAGCCTTCGGCGACGCGATGCGCCGTCGAGGCGTCGATGACCTTGGTCGTGTCGTTCTCGATCAGGCTGACGCTTTCCTTGGCCGCATCGTCAGGCAGGCAGAGGATCGCGACGTCCGCTTTGTTCAGAAGTTCGGCGCGAACCGCCTTGTCCTTGCGGCTTTCGGTCGGGATCGACAGCAGCTCGATATCGCGGCGGCCAGCCAGGCGCTCACGGATCTGCAGACCCGTCGTACCAGCTTCGCCATCGATGAATATCTTCGCTGCCATGATAATCCTGCGCTTTCAATAGGTTCCGGGTTCTTTCGGAATCAGTTTGCCATGAAGTTGAATCAGTTTGATAACAGCCGTCATTTGGCGGCCGCGCGCCTTTCGGCGTGAAGGCCCAGCATATACATTGCGACCGTCGCCCCCGCAATGGCGGTGACGTCGGCGTGATCATAGGGCGGCGAGACCTCGACGACGTCGGCGCCCTTGATATCGAGCTGATGCAGCCGCTGCAGCACCGACAGGATCTTGGCGCTCGAAGGGCCGCCGGCAACCGGCGTGCCGGTGCCCGGCGCGAAGGCCGGATCAAGGCAGTCGATATCGAAGGTCAGGTAGGCGGGCGCCCCCTTCGTATGCGAGATGATCGTCGAGGCTATCTCGCCCGCACTCATCTCCTCGACCTGATGGCCATAGAGGATCTGGATGCCGCAATCGTCAGGCGCATGCGTGCGGATACCGATCTGGATCGAGCGATCCGGGTCGATGATGCCGTCGCGCGCCGCGCGGGCAACGAAGGAACCGTGATCGATGCGCCCGGCGTCGTCAAGCCAGGTATCCTGATGCGCGTCGAACTGCACCAGCGCCAGCGGGCCGTGCTTGGCGGCATGCGCCTTGAGGATCGGCCAGGTGACGTAGTGATCGCCGCCGAGCGTCAGCATGAAGGCGCCGCTGTCGAGGATCGTGGTCGCCTCACGCTCGATCGCCGCAGGGGTCTCCTGGTGATTGCCGTAGTCGAGCAGGCAGTCGCCGTAATCGATGACCGCCATATCGGCGAAGAGATCGCGGTTGAATGGATATTGCGGATCGTTGTCGAAGATCGCCGATGCACGGCGGATCGCCTGCGGCCCGAACCGCGTGCCCGGCCGATTGGAGACCGCGGCATCGAAGGGCACGCCCCATACGGCAACATCGACGCCCTTCAGATCCTTGGTGAAGCGGCGGCGCATAAAGGAGAGAGCGCCGGCAAATGTCGGGTCGCTGGCGGCAGAGGTCAGGCTCTTAGCCGTAAAGGCGTGGTCGATGGTCTTATTGGCCAAGTTAATCTCCCTTTGTCGCGGCAGTCTTGTCGAAGCCATAGGCGCGCTGCACCAGCGCGACGCGAATTTCATAGCGTGAATACCAGTCGGACCGGCCGCGGCGCTGCGCCTCGACATGGTCGACGACCGCTTTCCAGGCGAGAATGCTCGCCTCGTCCTTCCAGTAGGAATTGATGATGCCGAAGCCGCTGGCGGTCCGAGCGCCTTCGAAACCGAGATAGCCGGGCTGCTGCTGCGCGAGTTCCACCATCGCGCCGCCCATTTCCAGATAGCCGCTTTCCTCGCCCGTGCGCTGCGACGAAAAGGTCACCACGTAATAAGGCGGTTCCGGAGTCTCTGCGAAGGGTGAGGGCTGGCTGGACATGGCAATTCCTCTTCGGAAGAAAGGCCTAGGCGAGGACGCCGCCGATTGCAAGCGAAGGCTCCGGGCGACGGCTGTCCGCCGATCTCAGGCTTGCTCGCCGTCATCAGAGGCGGTGAATTCATAGGCGCGTTCCACGCGCGCAATGCGAACCTTGTATTGCTTGTACCAGCGGTCGCGGCCGATGCGCTGGGCGGCAAGATGGCTCGCGACCTGCTTCCACGCCTTCAGGCTTTCCTCGTCGGCCCAATAGGAATTGGTGATGCCGAAGCCGCCGGCATCGCGGGCGCTCTCGGCGCCAAGACAACCCGGCTGCTGCAACGCAAGCTCAGCCATCCGGTCGGCCATGGCGCCATAACCATGATCGCCCTCGGTTCGCGTCGAGGAGAAGGTCACGACGGAATAGGGCGGCTCTGGCGTTTCGGCGAAGGGTGAGGGCTGGCTGGACATGGCAATTCCTCTTCGGAAGACAGGCCTAGGCGAGGATGCTGCTGATTGCAAGCGATGGCGGCAGGTGGACCGCCGCCATCGCGTCGTCTGTTATCTGAGGCGCCGGAGTGCGAGGAGAGTGACCGCAGCCGAGACGGTGCAGAAGCCCGCAAGCGGCCAGGCCGTATCGCCGCCGAGAACGAGCACGAATCCCGTCCCGGCGCAGGCAACGATCAGGCTCTGGATGCAGAAATAGAGCGCCACCGCCGTTCCCGCCCTGTCGCCGAAATCGGCCAGCGCCCCATTCGCCGTCACCGCCGTCGTCAGGACGATGCCGAGCGAGATGATCCACATCGGCAGGATGAAGCTGACGAAGGACGGCGCGAGAAAGAGTTCGCCGAAGCCGAGCAGCATCGCGCCGAGAATGAGCAGCCCCATGCCCCGCGCCAGGCTGCCCGCTGTTCCCCAGCGCTTGACGAAGCGCCCGGCAAAGCGGGCGGCAACGATCATCACCATCGCCGATGTCGCAAACGAGAGGCTGAAAACCATTTGCGAGAAACCGGCCCTTTCGATCAGCACCCGGGGCGCAGTGGAGAAGAACACGAAGAACGACCCCATCGCCGCGCTGAAGCCGATCGTATAGGTCCAGAAGGCACCGCTTCTGAGGATTGTACCGATACCGATCGCGCCGGCTGCCGCCGTCTCCGGCCGGGTCTCGTGCCATCGTGCGAGGGCCGCGATCGTCGCCGTCAGCATCAGCACGCCAAGCAGGACGAAGATCGCCCGCCATCCGAGATGACCGGCGATTAGCGCACCGGCAATCGGCCCGAGAGCCGGGACGAAGGAGAGGATGGCGCCGAGCAGGCTATAGATGACGGCGCCTTCAGGCCGTGCCGCATAGACGTCCCGCACGGTGGCGAATGTCGCGACCAGCGCAGCCGATGCCCCCACCGCCTGCAGCAGCCTGAAGACGACGAAGATCGGCGCGGAGGAGGTGGCGGCCAGTATCAGCGACGAACCGGCAAAGAGCAGCGCGCCGCCGAGCAGCACGGGCCGCCTGCCGATACGGTCCGAGAGCGGGCCGAAGAGTAGCTGTCCGGCGCCGAGCATCAGCATGTAGAGGCTGAGCGTCAGCTGGATGACGGTGGCCGATGTGCCGAGCGCTGCCGGCATCTGGGGCACGACGGGCAGATAGATATCCATGGCAAGCGAAGCCAGGATATCGAAGGGCGCAAGCAGAAGCAGCGCCACGGGGAGGGGGTATGTCCAGTCTCTGTTTCGAAAAGGCATGTGTCTTCATCCGTTCGAACGTTCATTCGACGGCGATCTGTCTTCTCATCGGTCTGGATTGACGGGACAGACGCCGCAACAACATCAAGGGTCGCTGCGGCTTATCTGTCTGCGGACGGGGTGGCTCCCATGTCAGGTCCTGTCTTGTCCGGTTGAAAACCTCATCCCGGTTTAACAGCCGGCCCCTTATCGGGCAAGCCAGGGCTGCCGAATGCCGCGTTGACTTCGGCAATCGCTTCCATGAAGTTTGCGGAAACGGACAAGGAGGCGCCCATGGGCATGTTCGATCACGTATCGATTGGGGTGAAGGATCTGGAGCGCTCGCGCCGCTTCTACGACGCGCTGCTTGCGCCGCTCGGCTATGAGCGGCTGTCGAATTTCGACGGAACGGTCGGCTACGGTGCCGATGGCCCGGCCTTCTGGGTGAGCCAGGTCGAGCGCCCGGTCCCGGCCGACCGGCGATCCGGTCTGCACTTCTGCTTCACCGCGCCCAGCGAGGAATCCGTCAAGGCCTTCCACGCCGCCGGCATTGCCAATGGCGGCGAAGACAACGGTCCTCCCGGCATCCGCCCCGATTACGGCCAGTTCTACTACGCCGCCTTCATCATCGACCCCGATGGCTACCGGCTTGAGGCCTTCTTTCACAAGGAGGAATAGGCGTCAGGCGGCATCCGCATCAGCAGGCGAGATCGAGACCTTCAGGCCAAGGGCCTTGATCACGCCGAAGAATGTCGAAAGCCGGGGATCTCCGGTTTCGCTCAGCGATTTGTAGAGCGCCTCACGGGTGACGCCCGCCTCCTTGGCGACCGCGCTCATGCCTGCGGCGCGAGCGACGTCTCCGAGGGCGTGGGCAATGAGGGCCGGATCGCCGTCTTCGAACGCCGCTTCGAGATAGAGCATGCGCTCATCCTCCGTCTTCAGATGATCCTGAACGTCGAAGCGCGTGGTTTCGAGAGGCATCTTAGATCTCCTTCGCCAATTGCTTGGCCTGGGCAATGTCTCGGCTTTGCGAGGATTTGTCCCCGCCGCACAAGAGAATGACGATCGCGTCGCCAACACGGGTGAAATAGACGCGGTATCCAGGTCCGTAGTCGATGCGTATCTCGCTGACGCCGCCGCCGACCGGTTTGACATCACCGGGATTGCCGAGTTCCAGGCGACGGATGCGTGTGACGATGCGGATGCGGGCATGCGCGTCCCGAAGCTCGCCGAGCCATTTCCCGAACAAGGCAGTCTGGCGAACTTCGATCATCTGTGAATTATAGTTCACAAATTTGGGATGTCAAAGCACGCGTCCCGCCAATAAGAAAAGGCCGGGTTTGCACCCGGCCTTTCCAAAAAGCATATCCAGAAAGCGATTAGCGCTTCGAGAACTGGAACGAACGGCGGGCCTTGGCCTTACCGTACTTCTTACGCTCGACGACGCGGCTGTCGCGGGTCAGGAAGCCACCCTTCTTCAGGACCGAGCGCAGGCCCGGTTCGAAGTAGGTGAGAGCCTTGGACAGACCGTGACGAACGGCACCGGCCTGGCCGGAAAGACCGCCGCCTGCAACCGTTGCGATGATGTCGAACTGGCCGTCACGGGCAGCAGCGACGATCGGCTGACGCAGGATCATCTGCAGAACCGGACGGGCGAAGTATGCCGTGAAGTCCTTGCCGTTGACGATGATCTTGCCGGAGCCGGCCTTGACCCAAACGCGGGCTACGGCGTCCTTGCGCTTGCCGGTCGCGTAGGAACGGCCAAGCGAGTCGACCTTGCGGACGTGAACCGGAGCAGCTGCTTCAGCGGACGTGCCGAGATCCTTCAGGGAGGAGAGGTCAGCCATTCTTAGGCGCTCCTTACGTTCTTCTTGTTCAGCTTGGAGACGTCGAGGACGGTCGGCTGCTGTGCTTCATGGGGATGGTTGGAACCAGCGTAAACGCGGAGGTTCTTCATCTGGCGACGGCCGAGCGGGCCACGCGGAACCATGCGCTCAACGGCCTTCTCGAGAACGCGCTCCGGGAAGCGGCCTTCGATGATCTGGCGAGCGGTACGCTCCTTGATGCCGCCGGCGTAACCCGTGTGCCAGTAGTAAACCTTGTCGGAATACTTCTTGCCGGTGAATACGACCTTGTCGGCATTGATGACGATGACGTTGTCGCCGTCGTCAACGTGGGGCGTGAAGGTTGCCTTGTGCTTGCCGCGCAGGCGCATAGCGATGATGGAAGCGAGACGGCCAACGACGAGCCCTTCGGCGTCGATGATGACCCACTTCTTCTCCACCTCTGCAGGCTTCTGGGAGAAAGTTGCCATAGTAGTTACTCTCTTTTGGATCCCTTGTGCCCGAAGGCGAAGGGCGTTTCTTGTTGCTTGGTTTAGTGGTCCTGGGACGCACCAAAAAGAAAGCAGCCCGGAAAGGCTGCATTTCTGGCGGTGTGTATAGAGGCAATGCCTTCCGCGGTCAATATCGCGAAACTGGGCGATCGAAAAAATAGATAAGCAAAATCAACACGATAAGTATATGGTATTATGATACCTCACATTTATCGCGGCGGAATCGAGTAGGTGGCGGTGGCCTGCGCGATCAATTCGCTCTCATCGCGCTGAAAGATCGAGGCGTCGATCACCGCCAGACGCTTGCCGAGCTTGAGAATCCGGCAGGTGCAGAAGGTCGGCTCCGGCTTCGGCAATCGGAGGAAATTGATGTTGAGATTTGTGGTCACTGCAAGCGCCACCGGGCCGATATGCGCGAGCACGGCGACATAGGCGGTGACATCCGCCAGTGTGAAAAGCGCCGGGCCGGAAACCGTGCCGCCCGGCCGCAGATGCCGTTCTGAGGGATCGAGCCGCATCGAGGCCTTGCCGGGCGCGATATCGATCACCTCCAGCACGCGTCCGTCCGTGTGGATCTGCGGAAAGTCCGTCTCCAGAAAACGGTGGACCTCGTCGATCGTCATGACCGGTTGCATCGCTTCTCCTCGAAATTGCCGGCTGGCTGTGGCAGAACATCTAGCACGAAAGATACATGCAGGGAGTTAGACCAATGGCCGAAGTCGTTTCCTTCCGGAAAGATCCAGACAAGGCGGGCGAGGGCGCGCTGGTGCTGCGCCAGCTGAATGACGGCGTTCTCAGGCTGACCTTGAACAATCCGCCAGCCAACGCCCTGTCGATCGCCGTCATGGAAACGTTGATGGGCGAGCTCCAAGCCGCTGGCGAAGACTCCACGGTCCGCGTCGTCATCATCGCCTCGACCGGCAACGTCTTCTCCGCCGGGCATGACCTGAAGGAGCTGACCGCGCACCGCGCCGATGCCGACGACGGCGTCGCCTTCTTCGAGGAGAGCTTTGCGCTGGCGGCCGACCTGATGCTGGAGATCGCCCGTCTGCCGAAGCCGGTGATCGCCGAGATCGACGGCCTGGCGACGGCAGCAGGCTGCCAGCTGGTCGCTTCCTGCGATCTGGCGATCTGCACCGACACCGCGACCTTCTGCACGCCGGGCGTCAATATCGGGCTGTTCTGCTCGACGCCGATGGTCGCCGTATCGCGCGCCGCGCATCGCAAGCAGGCGATGGAAATGCTGTTGACCGGCGAAACCATCGACGCCTCGACCGCCAAGGATTTCGGCCTCGTCAACCGCATCGTGCCGAAGCAGTATCTGACGCAGGTGGTCACCAAATACGCCTCCGTCATCGCCTCGAAATCGCCGGAAGCGATCCGCATCGGCAAGGAAGCCTTCTATCGCCAGCTCGAAATGCCGATTGAGGAAGCCTACACCTTCGCCGCCGAAACCATGGTCGACAGTATGCTGACAGCCGATGCAGAAGAGGGGATCGGCGCATTCCTCGGCAAGCGCATGCCGGTCTGGCCGGAGGAGTAACGCTCGACATACTACGCTGCGCGTAGTATGTTTGGCGAATGATCCGTAGCGTGGCGACAAGCGCGACTGAACAGTTCCTGAAAACCGGCAAGTCGAAGTTTTCCGGCCTCGACGTCGTTAAGGCAAAGCAGCGCGTGGTCATGCTGCACAACGCAAAATCACTCGACGATCTGAGCCCGCTGAAATCAGTGGGCTTGCACAAATTGTCGGGCGATCGCAAAGGCCAATGGGCGATGATTATCAACGGGCCGTGGCGCTTGTGTTTCCGCTTCGAGGACGGCCACGCCTGGGATGTGGAAATTGTCGACTATCATTGAGGACGAACATGTTTGAGGTTCACCCCGGAAGCATTCTCAAGGAAGAGCTTGAGGCTCGTAATATGAGCGGCAACGCGCTTGCCTTGGCGCTGCGCATCAATTCGGGCCGGGTATCCGAAATCTTGAACGAGCGCCGCGCCATCAGTCCCGACACGGCGCTGCGTTTGGGACGTTATTTCGGCAATGATCCGCAGTTTTGGCTGAGCCTGCAGTCGGCCTTCGATCTTGCCGTTGCCGAACGGGAAAATGGCGAGAAGATTTCGCGCGAGGTCATTCCTGCGCAGTCGGCCGCCTGAAGCTACCCAAGCTTCAGGATCAACCCGCCGGCGGCGATGATGACGCCGGCGAGGTAGCGCCAGGGGCTGGCGCGCTCTTTCAGCACCAGTACTGAGATGATCAGCGCGAAGAGGATCGAGGTTTCGCGCAGCGCCGCGACGGTTGCGACCGGCGCCTTGGTCATCGCCCAGAGTGCGAAACCGTAGGAAGCGATCGAGCCTGCGCCGCCGATCAAACCACGCCACCAGTGCACCCGGACATGGATGGCGACGACGCGGGCGCCGCGGCGCGAGATCGCCCAGGCAAACAGCAGCACCGGCGGCAGCAGCGACATCCACAGCGTATAGGAAATCGCATTGCCGGAAAGCCGGGCGCCGATGCCGTCGACATAGGTATAGGTGGCAATGACGCAGGCATTGATCAGCGCCAGCATGATCGCGTGGCGGCTGCCGTGCCGGGCCTCGAAGGCGAGTGTCAGAATGCCGGCGCAGATCGTCATCGTGCCGATCAAGGCGCCACCGGTCAGCGTTTCGCCAAGCACGAAGCTGCTGGTCGCGGCAATCAGGAGCGGCGCGCAGCCGCGCATCAAGGGATAGACCAGCCCGATATCACCCGCCCTGTAGGCGCCGGCCACCAGCTGGAAATAAGCGAACTGCAGGATCGCCGAGCAGCCGATGAACGGCCATGCCGCCGCATTGGGCAGCGGCAGGAAGGCGAGGAAGGGAAGGGCCGAGACCGCGCCGCCCGCCGATACCAGCGCCGCATCCAGCGACTTGTCGACGCCGGCCTTGATGATGGCGTTCCATGTCGCGTGGAGAAGAGCGCCGAAGAGAACCAGAAGAATGACGTCGAGGGGCACGATCGAGACCGGAAACGGTGGGGCGAGACTGCTGCAGCGGTATGAGCCCCGGCCGGGCAAAAAGCAATGCGCCTGTCATATTTTGCAACCTGACGGCACGTTTATCGGTTGTTTGAGCCTCGCGGAATCGAAAGACCGTACTTTGCATGGACCCGTTTTGCGAGCACTCCTCATGCGTTTATTCCGATTCGTCGAACTCAACTGTGAGGTGCTTCTAATATACGCGTGAACGAAGCTGGCTTAAAGATGAAACGGAAGTGGAACATCTGTGTCCGGATCTATTCACCAACTGGTTATCCTGCTGAAATATAGAGATTATTCTATTACTCTGGCATCGTGAAAATTGTGCTCCCATAGGCTGCATTTCATCGCAATCGCCTCGCAAATGCGCGAAATGCAGCGCCCGTCATTCCCGGGTGAGAGCGGTTTCTCACACGCCCCGATACGTCACAATGAATTGTCTGGAATCAGGAAATTCCCGTCCAGATTGTCTATGTTCTGGCAATTGAGTACCGGGCAGGAGCGATCGTCGCGAGTCGGTATGTTTTTCCACTCGGCATATTGGTTGGCGTCACAATAGCGGCTGTTGCGCACGAAGCGGTCGTAGAGCGGCAGGCCGCGCGGCGAGGTCCAGCGAAAGATCACTGCGCCCTGGTTATGCACCGCCGCCCGGGCACTGGCGCAGCTCATCGCCAGCGGGTTGAGACGGGAGATCGCGAAAGACGGAGATGCCACCAGAACGATGGCGAGCGTGAGCGCAAGTTTTTTCATGAGCCATTCCTCCTTGGGAACCCTATGGCTATATATACGCTCCAAATAACTGCAGGTTTCAACTGGGTGGAAAAATGCCGACGGGGGACGGGCCAATGGATCACGATCACTACAGCGACAGCTATATTGCCGACATTCTGAATTCGGTGCGGACGATCGCTCTCACCGGCGCCTCGCCAAACCCGGCGCGGCCAAGCAATGGCGTGATGGGATATCTGCTCTCGCGCGGCTACCAGGTGATCCCGGTCAATCCCGGCCAGGCGGGCAAGCAGATTCACGGCCAGCTGGTCTACGGCAAACTGGAGGACATACCGGTGCCGGTCGATATGATCGATGTGTTCCGCGCTTCGGAATATCTGCAGGAAGTGGTGACCGAGACGCTGGCGCTCGCCGTGCGTCCGAGGGTCATCTGGGCGCAACTTGGCGTGCGCGATGACGATGCGGCCCGGCGCGCCGAAGCCGGCGGCATCAAGGTGGTCATGGACCGCTGCCCGGCAATCGAAATTCCGCGGCTTGCGGGATAGCGAACGGATTTTCCACGTTTCTTCCGTTGGTTGAAACGGTAGGCGATTAACATTTGCTGCGCCTTGGTTATGCTGCGGCCATCGACAACGATGGGAGGGCCTCATGGCAAGCAATAATCCTGGCTTCAATACACTGGCAGTTCACGCGGGCGCGCAGCCCGATCCGGCGACCGGCGCCCGCGCGACGCCGATCTACCAGACGACGGCTTACGTCTTCAACGACGCGGACCACGCCGCCTCGCTCTTCGGTCTGCAGGCCTTCGGCAATATCTACACCCGCATCATGAACCCGACGCAGGCCGTGCTCGAAGAGCGCGTTGCCGCACTCGAAGGCGGTACGGCCGCTCTCGCCGTCGCTTCCGGCCATGCGGCGCAGATGATCGTCTTCCACACCATCATGCGCCCGGGCGACAATTTCGTCGCCGCCAAGCGCCTCTATGGCGGCTCGATCAACCAGTTCGGCCACGCCTTCGACAATTTCGGCTGGCAGGTGCGCTGGGGCGATGTCGCCGATCCCAAGAGCTTCGAGAGCCAGATCGACGGCAAAACCCGGGCGATCTTCATCGAAAGCCTCGCCAATCCGGGCGGCACCTTCGTCGATATCGCAGCGATCGCCGAGGTCGCCCACAAGCACGGCCTGCCGCTGATCGTCGATAACACGATGGCATCGCCCTATCTCATTCGCCCGATCGAACACGGCGCCGATATCGTCATCCACTCGCTGACCAAGTTCCTCGGCGGCCACGGCAATTCGATGGGCGGCATCATCGTCGATGGCGGCACTTTCGACTGGTCTAAATCCGGCAATTACCCGATGCTGTCGAGCCCGCGCCCGGAATATAACGGCGTGGTGCTGCACTCGACCTTCGGCAACTTCGCCTTTGCGATCGCCTGCCGCGTTCTCGGCCTGCGTGACCTCGGCCCGGCAATCTCGCCCTTCAATGCCTTCCTGATCCTGACCGGCATAGAGACGCTGCCGCTGCGCATGCAGCGCCACAGCGAGAACTCCCTTGCCGTCGCCAAATGGCTGAAAGCGCACAGCAAGGTCGCCTGGGTCAACTATGCCGGTTTGGAAGACGATCCGAACCATGCGCTGCAGCAGCGCTATTCGCCGAAGGGCGCCGGCTCGGTCTTCACCTTCGGCGTCAAGGGCGGCTATGAGGCCGGCAAGACCTTCGTCGAAGGCCTCGAGCTGTTCTCGCACCTCGCCAATATCGGCGACACCCGCTCGCTGGTCATCCACCCGGCCTCGACGACGCACCGCCAGCTGACCGACGAGCAGCGCATCGCCGCCGGCGCCGGCCCCGACGTCGTGCGCCTGTCGATCGGGATCGAAGACGTCAAGGACATCATCGCCGACCTCGAACAGTCGCTGGCGAAGATCTGATGCAGTTCGTCACATACCTCTGACACCGGCGTCAGCAGGTTTTAATGATCCGGCCGCCGAGACCCCCTGAAAGCAGGACGTTTTCGGCGGCCGGGCCACAGGCAGATATTCAACTCGGGACATTCATCCCAAAGAAGTCGAGCAAGCTTTGGGGCGCGTCTGCTCCAAACAGCACGTCCATCGTGCCGGTGGCATCCACTGCCGCAGCCGCGCTGCGAGCGAAGAGTTCCCGTTCATATACAGAAAGCGCTGTTTCGATATCGTTTTCATGGGCGATCGCCTTCCCGAGTTCCGCGCCATCGTACATTGCTAGATTGGCCCCTTCGCCTGAGGGGATCATCAGATGCGCCGCGTCGCCGACAAGCGTCACGCCCGGGATGCGATCCCAATGATGGTCGGCGGGCAGAGTGTGGAGCATGCGCAGAACCGGCACTGTGTCGGCACGCGTGATCAGGGCGGTGAGTTCGGGAGTCCAACCATCGAACTCTCCGGCGATGGCCGCGCATGCCGCTGCGCGATCGGAGAAGTCAATGCGTTCGAACCATTCTTCCGAGCGCTTCAGGGCGATGTAGGCATGCACTACCTGGCCCGGTTCGCGGTGGGCCTGGATGCCCTTGCCTGGAGCGACGGCGAACAGCGAACCGCCGCCGACGGCATCCGCGGTCTGCTTGTGATTGGTGTCGGCATCGTGAAGATAGGTCTCGATGAACGAAATGCCGGAGTATACCGGCTTGGCGCTTGAAATGAGCGGACGCACTTTCGACCACGCCCCGTCCGCACCCACGAGAAGATCGGCGGCCGCTGTCGTACCGTTCGCGAACTTCACCAGATGTTGCCCGCTGCCCAGCGCGCTGACCGACGTCACCTTGTGATCCCAGCGGATCGCACCGTCAGGAAGCGACTCGATCAGAATACGGCGAAGCTCGCCTCTCGGCACCTCCGGCCGGCCGCCGGTGCCATCGTCCGGATGATCGAACAGGACCTTGCCGTTCATGTCGAGGACCCGGCTCTGCTGGCCGCCAGGGTGGACGAGCTTGGTGAACTCGTCGAACAGCCCGGCGTCCTTGAGTGCCCGCTGTCCGTTCTCCTCGTGGATATCCAGCATGCCACCTTGAGTACGCGCGGTTGGAGACGCCTCTGCTTCGTAGATGGTCGATGTGATGCCGTGGACGTGGAGGACCCTGGCGAGCATGAGCCCTCCAAGACCGGCACCGATGATCGTTATTGATTTCTGCATGACAAACTGCCTCGCAATTCTAATGGAATGTCATTCCATAGTTGGAATGCCGTTCCATTCATGTCAAGGATGTTCCATGAAAGAACGGAACGACACACGATCGAGGCGGCAGCGGTCCCTCACCAGAGAACAGATTATCGACGCCTCTATCCGGCTGTTGGATGAAGGCGGAGAAGGCGGTCTGACCTTCCAGGCGTTGTCGAAGCTGCTCGCGACGGGGCCGGGTGCCATCTATTGGCACGTCGCTGATAAAAGCGATCTTGTGACGGCAGCCTGTGACGAGATCATCGCCCGGACAATGGAAGCAAAGCAGGCGGGAGCATCGCCGCAGGAAACGATCCGCGCCCTGGCGCTGGATCTATTCGATGCCATCGACGCCCATCCATGGGTCGGCGCGGCGTTGATGTCGGCGCCCGGGCAGTTGCCGATGGTGCGCATTTTCGAGCGCATCGGTCAGCAGGTCCGCTCTCTCGGCGTTTCTGCCGAACACGAATGGTCTGCCGTTTCTGCCTTGCTCAATTACATTCTCGGCGTGGCGGGTCAAAACGCGGCGAACGCCAAGCTTGCAGCTGTCCAAGGGCTGGAGCGAGCAAGTTTTCTCGGGGAAGTCTCGGCAGCCTGGTCGGCACTCGATCCCGAGAGCTATCCGTTTACGCGCAGCGTGGCGGCGCAGCTGCCCGCCCACGACGACCGAAAGGACTATCTGGATGGCATCGACCTGCTCTTGCGCGGCATCGTCGCGTCCTCATGACGTCTGGCCCGTCAATCGTATGTGACGAGCCACATCCGAGCGAACACCCACACCGCTATTTCGACTGGCAGATGCCGGTCAGGCAGATGGCGGCGCGGCTGTCGATCACCATGTCGAGTGTGCGCATCATGTCGGCCGCCATCAGCAGCGCCCGTGCGAGATCGCCGGGCGTCTGCCTTGTGGCCGATGTGGCGATCTTCAGGAGATCGAAGACGGCGTCGTGATTGCTGTTGGCCGGAATGCCGACCAGCGCGCGCATCGTGCGTATGTCGGTGACCGACCGGAGGATCAGATGGTGAGCCTCATCCTGTCCAAGTGTCTGGAGCTGATGGGCGGCCTTCGTCACCTCGGAGATGAATTCGTTCGTCTCGGACATGATATGCCTCGTGAAATTGTCTCGCGACATGCAGCGGACGCTTCCGCCCGCTGCATGCCTGCGCCCCCTCTAGTGCCGCGTGATGACCACTTCGAGATAGTCGCTCGGCACCACGATCGTTCCGTCCTCGGCCCGGTTGAAACGGGTCATCAGGTCGGTCAAGTCGCCGGCAAGTGCCATCTGGCCAGCCGTGTCCAGCGCGCCGAAGGCCTTGAGCACCGGACCGTAGAAGGTCCGGAACACCTCCAGCCAATGCGCCGGCGACTTGTAGCGAAACACGAACTGGCGCGGCGTCGCGGCAATCGACGCGACATGTGCCGGAAACAGCTCCTCGAGCCTGGCGCGCGTGCCCCAGAGGGCCGGCGAGCGGGCGCCGGCCGGTGGCGGCACATGCTTGCCGATCGTCTTGAACAGCTGGCCGATGAAGCCATCCGGCGTCCAGTTCGATAAGCCGATCGACCCGCCGCGTTTGCAGACTCGCATGAGCTCGGCGGCCGCGCGCTCCTGGTCGGGCGTAAACATCACGCCGAAGATCGACATCACATAGTCGAAGCTCTGATCCTTGAACGGCAGATTCTCGGCATCGGCCTCCATGAATTCCATCGCCAGCCGGTCGGCATTCGCCCGCTCCATCGCCTTGTCGAGAAGGGCAGGGACGTAATCGGTGGCG
This sequence comes from Rhizobium sp. 21-4511-3d, assembly GCF_053522545.1. Classification (NCBI taxonomy): domain Bacteria; kingdom Pseudomonadati; phylum Pseudomonadota; class Alphaproteobacteria; order Hyphomicrobiales; family Rhizobiaceae; genus Rhizobium; species Rhizobium sp. 21-4511-3d. The sequence continues at coordinate 597,478 of NZ_JBNWCF010000001.1, forward strand.
GTCACCTCGCACCAGCGGCGGGCGGCCGCGAGCGCGCCGTTGCCATTGCCGGCCGCAACATCGAGAACCTTCGAACCGGCACGCAGATCGAGCGCTTCGCAGAGGCTTTCGCCGACGATCTGCAGCGTCGTTCCAACGACGGCGTAGTCGCCCGATGACCAGGCGCCCTGCTGGCGGGCTTTCAGCGCTGCGAGATCGGTTACAGGTTGAGCGGGCATGCCGGCAAGGGCCGCGGAAGTAGACATTTGGACCTCCCTGGGTCACATTGGTTGAGCATTAAAGAGCGGCCGCCCGGTGAACAGGTGCTGCCGCTTCGAACGGCTCTGGTATAGGCGCAGGCCATGGGGGGCGCCGTGTCATCAGGCGTGGGAACGACCGTGGAAACGGCGGACCAGCAGCGGCCGCCGCTCGAAATCTGCCTCCTCGGGCCGATGGCCATCCGCCGTGAGGGAGCGGAACTGAAGCTGCCGGGATCGCGCAAGGTGCGGGCGCTGCTTGCCTATCTGATCCTTGCTCCCTATCCGCAGGGCAGGGCGCAGCTCTGCGATCTCCTCTGGGACGTGGCCGACGATCCGCGTGGCGAATTGCGCTGGTGCCTCAGCCGGATCCGCTCGCTGATCGGCGAGCGCATCATCGCCCATGGCGATACCGTCGCACTCGATCTTGCCGGTTGCGCGATCGATGCCGTCGAGGCCGCTGCCGCCTGCCGCGAGGGATTGGGCGGCCTGCCGCGGGAGCGGCTGCGCCAGCTTGCGGACCGGTCATCCGGCGAGTTCCTCGATGGCCTCGTCATCGAGCGCCATCCGGCCTTCGAGACATGGCTGGTTTCCCAACGCCGCCGCTTCCGTGAAATCCAGGCGGAAATCCTCGCGGCCATCGCCGATCGGCTCGATGCCAGCGAACGGCTGCCCTATCTCGACCGCTGGATCGAGATCGCCCCTTTCGATCTGAAACCGCATGAACTGCTGCTGGCGACACTCGCCTCGGAGGGCCGTCTCCGCGAGGCGGAGGAGCATATGAAGGCTGCGGCCAGAGTCTTCGCCGCTGAAGGGCTCGATGCCGGTTCGCTGCGCCGGACCTGGGAAGGCGCCCGAAGTGCGAGAACTTCAGCAGCTGCACAGCCCGCCGAGCCGCAACCGCCGGAGCCTGCCAAGAGCGGCGCCCGCCGCGCCTCGATCGCCGTCATGCCTTTCAACGATATGTCGGCCTTGGCAATCCCCGGCGGCACGGCGGATGCGCTGGTCTATGACATCATCACCCGGCTCTCGAAGCTGCGCACGCTGAGGGTGATCGCCCAGGGCACGATGTTTGCGCTGAGGGAGCGGCCGCGCTCTCCCGGCGAGATCGCCGCCGCACTCGATGTCGATTACGTCGTCAACGGCACCTTCGAGCGCATCGCAACCCGCCTTATCGTCCGGCTAGAGCTGACGGAGGCGCGGACCAACACCATCGTCTGGGCCGACAGCCTCGATCAGAACGCGGCGGAAACGCTGACCTTGCTGGAAGAGATTGGCACCCGCGTCGTCGCCTCGATCGAGCGCGAGGTGGAGACGCTGGAACGCAACCGTGCCATCCTGAAGCCGCCCAATTCGCTCGATGCCTGGGAGGCGCATCACCGCGGCCTCTGGCACATGTTCCGCTTCACCAAGGGTGATAACGACCAGGCACGGCATTTCTTCGAAACGGCGATCAGCCTCGATCCGACTTTCGCACGCGCCTATGCCGGGCTCTCCTTCACGCATTTCCAGAGCGCCTTTCAGCATTGGGCGGACCGTGACACGGAAACCGAGCTCGCCTATCGCGCCGCCAATCAGGGGCTGATGGCCGACGACCGCGATCCGGCCGCCCATCTCTCCCTCGGCCGGGCACATTTCCTGCGCAAGCAGCATGACCAGTCGGTCGCCGAGCTGCAGCAGGCCGTCGATCTCAGCCCGAGCTTTGCGATCGCGCATTATTCGCTGGCCTTCGTTCAATGCCAATCCGGCGATCCGCTGTCGGCGCTGGCCGCTGCCGACCAGTCGCAATCGCTTAGCCCCTTCGATCCGATGCTCTTCGGCATATTGGCAAGCCGGGCGATCGCGCTGGTGCGCCTCGGCCGTTTCGACGAGGCAGCCGATTGGGCGGCGAGGGCGGCGGCCCGCCCGAATGCGCATGCCCATATCATGGCGATTGCGGCGCTCTGCCTTGCGATCGCAGGCCGGCTCGATGAGGGGCGGGCGCATGTCGCGGCGCTGAACCAACGATATCCCGGCTATCGCATGGACGATTTCTTCATCGCCTTCCACCTGGCCCCGGCCGATCAGGCACCCTTTCGAGATGGAGCAACGCGCGTCGGGCTCGAATAGCGCCGCCCACGGCCTTGGCCGCCGGATGCAAAGCCTCTAAGCTCGCGCTCGAAATCCATTCTCGCGAGTCCGCAGCCCCATGTTTCTTCTCTCCGTTGCCGCCATCTGGGCCGTTGCCGCCATCACGCCCGGCCCGAATTTCTTCCTCGTGGTGCGCACGGCGCTCGAAGGCTCTGCGCGCGCTGCGGTCGCGGTGATCGCGGGCGTCATTCTCGGCACATTCTGCTGGGGACTGGCGGGCTGGCTCGGCATCAGCGCGCTATTTGCGGCCGCCCCCTTCGCCTATCTCTTCCTGAAGATCGCCGGTGGCGCCTATCTTCTCTGGCTCGGGGCCAAGCTGCTCTGGCGCACCTACCGGAACGGTGCGCTGCCGGGCGAACCCGTGCTTTGCCCCGCAATCAGCCCGAAGCAGGCTTTCTGGTCCGGCCTCGCCACCAATCTCGCCAATCCGAAATCCGCCTTCTTCGTCGCCAGTCTCTTCGCCGCGACGTTGCCTGCCGATCACTCCTGGATGCATGGCGCGCTCGCCGTCGCCACCATGGTTCTGGTCTCGTCGCTCTGGTACACGCTGGTGCTGACGATCCTGCGCAATCCGGCCGTTGCCGGTGCCTATGCCCGCGGCCGCCGGGCCATCGATGCCATGGCCGGCGTCATCTTCATGGGCTTCGGCATGAAGCTCCTTACATCCGCCCGCTAGGAGGCCCTATGCCGAACCAGTTCGTTTTCGATATCGACGCGGTCGAACCGGAGGCCGGCGCTCCCGATGCGGACCGCATCCTTTCCGGCGATCCGCAGTTCCGCACCTGGAATTTCGAGGAAGCCGAGGGCGGCCTCTACGCCGGCATCTGGGAAGCGACACCCGGCAAGTGGCGCATTTCCTACGACGAATGGGAATATTTCAACGTCCTCTCCGGCCACTCGATCGTTACCGAAGACGGCAACGCACCTGTTCACCTCAAGGCCGGCGACCGCATGATCCTCAGACCCGGCTTCAAGGGAACCTGGGAAGTCATTGAAACGACTCGCAAGGATTACGTGATCCGGCTGTAGGCGTCGTTGCGGATGATTGCGGTCCTTGCCTTCTCCCTGATCGTCGCAGTCGTGCCTCTGGCGGCGCTGGTATGGCTCGCCCTACGCCTCGATCGCCATTGGGAGAAGGTCTTCTGGCTGCTGGCTGTCGTTCTTGCCTGCGTGAACTACCGAGTCTGGACAGCCTCGCGTTTCGATGACCGGATGGGCCTCGATGTCGCGTTGGCGATTGTTCTGACATCCACATCGCTGCTGGTGTTTTCCGTCCCGCTCGCTGTCCGTACTGTCGCCGCCCGCAAAACCCGGTCCCGTTCCGTGAGGTCTGCTTACTCTGCAGGCGAGGCCGCGCTCACCCGATATTCCAATGCAAGCGATTGGCTGGCGGCCATTCTCTTTGCTGCGATGTTGCCGGCGATATTCCTGATCTGGTTCGGCCTGCTGGCGCGCATGTCAGGTATGATCGCCATCATTGTGGTTGCCGCGATAGCGCTGGCCTGCGCTGCCGCTCATCGAAGGCTCGCGTGGCCGGATGCGTTTCTCAAACGGATCTGCGCCGTCGGCTTTCTGGCTTTCGTGACGATCGGCGTCGTTACCGCGGGCACCGCTGCCGCAGTGCACCGGTCAGCGGTCGAAATTGCCGCAGGCCGTCCTTACTGCATTCAGTCCGGCGTGGAGCCTGTCCGCAATACTCTTGACCTGTCGATACTGACATTGCGCGAACGGCCGGTAACGCAGCGCGGTGGGGGAGCGCTATATCTTCGCAACCATGCTATTCTGGTCATCGATGATCCCGAGGGGCGCAGGGTCCTCAACTGGTCCTACGGCAGCTGGACCTTCAAGGGGGAGAGCCGCTTCAACAGTCCGGACATATCCTCCCGTCCGGAGATCACTTGCAGTCCCCAGAGCCGGGGCGGCTACACCTGGCTCTAACCCTCACTGCCGGAAGCTGTCCGCGAAAGTATCGGACGAGATCAGATTGAGGGCGTTGCGCAGTTCCTGGGCAGCTTCGGGGCCGAAGTTCTGGTCGAAGCGCTGACGGGCGTCCTGCCAGAGGCGGTGGGCTTCTTCCCATTTTGCGAGGCCAGAAGCGGTCAGCGTCACGCGCTTGACGCGCCGGTCCTTCGTGTCGGGCACGAGTTCCACCAGGCCGTCGCGGATCAGCGGCTTCAGCGTATGGCCGAGCGCCGAAAGGTCCATGACCATGCTGTCGGCCAGGAATTTCAGCGAGGGATTGCCGCTCATATGGATCTGCGTCAGCAGCGTATGCTGCGTACCCTTCAGGCCGCTCGGCGCCAGCACCTCGTCGAAGAGCTGGCCGAGCTGGCGCGTGGCACGGCGGATCGCGCTGTTGCTGCAGACCTGCCAGCTCTCGAAACGCGTGTTCTGGTCACTCATCGCCATTCTCCTTGCGCCGGTATCCGCGCTTCGGCCCTCTGCCGTCAACATCGGCGTTAAAAAATCTGGCGGCTGCTCTTGCGGATAATCCGTCTCGGCTCAATATAGTGGCATATACCACTAAATCCAATGATGGAAAGGATTGCCTCATGTCCCGCTCTTCTCTCGGTACCGCTCTCATCACGGGAGCGTCTTCCGGCATCGGCGCCACTTATGCCGATCGCCTCGCCAAGCGCGGCTATGATCTGCTGCTCGTCGCCCGCGATGCCGGCCGGCTCTCTGCGCTCGCCGGGAAGCTGAAGGCGGAGCATGGGATCGAGGCCGAAGTGCTTGCTGCCGACCTGACCAGCCGCGACGATGTCCGCAAGGTCGAGAAGCGGTTGCGCGAGGATGCGTCGATCACTCTCCTGGTCAACAATGCCGGGATCGGCGCACGGGGAACGCTGCTCGAAGATGACATCGACTATCTCGAGACGATGATAGAGCTCAATGTCGTCGCCGTGAACCGTCTCGGCATTGCTGCAGCCCAGACCTTCGCGGCGCGGGGCAGGGGCGGCATCATCAACATCGCATCGGTCGTGGCCTTGCTCGCCGAGCGCTTCAACGGCGTCTACAGCGGCACCAAGGCCTTCGTTCTCAATCTGACGCAGGCGATCAATGCCGAGGTTGCGGGCAAGGGCGTCAAGGTGCAGGCCGTTCTGCCCGGTTTGACGCGCACCGAAATCTTCGAGCGCAGCGGCCGCTCGCTTGAGCAGCTGCCGCCGTCGATGGTGATGGATGCCGGCGATATGGTCGAGGCATCGCTTGCCGGCTTCGACCGGGGTGAGCTCGTCACCATCCCGTCGCTGCCCGATGCCGCCGACTGGAATGCCTTTGACGCGGCGCGCGCAGCGCTTGCTCCGAACCTCTCTCATGACAAGCCGGCAGCCCGTTACGGCGTCGCCTGACGGCATCCGATATGTCCGGCTGCGTCAAACCAACGCAGCCGGACATTAACTTTTTGTAATGTTTACATGGCTTTAACGGCTAAATCCTTGATTTAGTGATCGAACATCTTTGCACGCCGTGTGTGTCCTGACAGGCTGACTCCGAACTGTCGCAGAACTGTCATCAAACTGTAATGTGCAGCGCCTAGCCCGCCTTTGCGACGGGAAATTTCAGCGCCCTTGCCAATGGATACCCCCTCCATGGCGCCGGTCTCGTCGATTGTTCGTTCCATTCAGGGAAGAGACCATAATGCTCACCAAGAAACTTCTTTCGGCCTGCCTCGGCGCCGGCCTGGCTGCGGCTTTCGCAGTCTCCGCTTCCGCCGCCGACATTACCGGCGCTGGTTCGACCTTCGTCTATCCGGTTCTGTCCAAGTGGTCTGCGGACTACAACAAGCAGACCGGTGACAAGCTGAACTACCAGTCGATCGGCTCGGGCGGCGGTATCGCCCAGATCAAGGCTGCTACGGTCGATTTCGGCGCGTCCGACGCTCCGATGAAGCCTGAAGACCTTTCGGCCGGTGGCTTCGGCCAGTTCCCGGTCGTCGTCGGCGGCATCGTTCCCGTCATCAACGTCAAGGGCATCAAGTCCGGCGAACTCAAGCTCTCGGGCAAGGTTCTCGCCGACATCTACCTTGGCAACGTCACCAAGTGGAATGACAAGGCCATCGCCGACCTGAACCCGGGCCTCAAGCTGCCCGACAGCCAGATCGCCGTCGTTCACCGTTCGGACGGCTCGGGCACCTCGTTCAACTGGACGAACTTCTTCTCCAAGGTCAATCCGGACTGGAAGTCCAAGGTCGGTGAAGGCACCGCCGTCAACTGGCCGGTCGGTATCGGCGGCAAGGGCAACGAAGGCGTCGCTGCTTACGTCACCCGCGTCAAGGATTCGATCGGTTACGTCGAATACGCCTACGCCCTGCAGAACAAGCTGCCCTACGTTCTCGTCGAGAACGCTGCCGGCCAGTATCCGAAGCCGAATGCAGACAGCTTCTCGGCTGCCGCTGCCAGCGCCGAATGGGGCAAGGCTCAGGACTTCTACCTGATCATGACCAACGCTCCGGGCGAAAAGGCCTGGCCGATCACCGCGACCACCTGGGCGATCATGTACAAGCAGCCGAAGGACGCCGAGCGCTCCAAGGCCGCCTTCGCCTTCTTCAAGTGGGCGCTTGAGAACGGTCAGAAGGAAGCCTCTTCCCTCGACTACGTTCCGCTTCCGGCCAGCCTGGTCAAGCAGATCGAAGACTACTGGACCGCGTCCTTCAAGGGCTAAGTCCTCCGTGAATGCCGGGGCAGGGAGCGTTTCTCTCTGCCCCGATTGCTTTGAAGCCCCCTCAAAAGCAAGTCGAGTATAGATATGAGCGAAGCACTGGCATCGCTGCCGGCCGTCGGGCCGGAGGTGAAGCGCCGCGATGGTGCCACCGGCGACCGCATTTTCTTCTGGATCGTGATGGGCTGCGGCCTGTTCGTTCTCGCAGCCCTTCTGGCGGCTGCAATCTCCATGGCATGGGGCGGGCTTCTGGCCTTCCGCACCTTCGGCTTCGGTTTCATCACCGGCACCGAATGGGATCCCGTTGCCCAGCACTTTGCCGGTCTGGTGCCGATCTACGGCACGCTGGTCACCTCAGCTCTCGCGATGCTGATCGGCGTTCCCATCAGCCTCGGCATTGCCGTCTTCGTCACCGAAGTCGCGCCACGCTGGCTGCGCGGACCGATCGGCGGCGCCATAGAGTTGCTCGCCGGCATTCCCTCGATCATCTACGGCATGTGGGGCCTTTTCACCTTCGCCCCCTTCATGTCCGATTATGTCCAGCCGGCGCTGATCGACTGGCTGGGGCCGATCCCCGGCATCGGTCTGCTGTTCTCCGGCGCCCCGATGGGCATCGGCATGCTGACATCGGGCATCGTTCTGGCGATCATGATCATTCCCTATATTTCCTCGGTCATGCGCGATGTCTTCCTGGTCGTCCCGGCACAGCTGAAGGAATCGGCCTATGCGCTGGGTTCGACCCGCTGGGAAGTGGTGCGCGATATCGTCATCCCGCACACCCGCACCGCTGTCGTCGGCGGCATCTTCCTCGGTCTCGGCCGTGCGCTCGGCGAAACCATGGCCGTCACTTTCGTGCTCGGCAACACCCACAATATCGCGATCTCGCTGATGGAGCCGGGCAACTCGATCGCCGCCGCCATCGCCAACGAGTTCACCGAAGCCGATACCGACATCTATCTGTCGTCGCTGATTGCTCTCGGCTTCATCCTCTTTGTCGTCACCTTCATCGTCCTTGCCGCCGCAAAGCTGATGCTGCTGCGTATGGCAAAGCAGAGAGGCGAGTAACATGAGCGTTTCCTCCTCCCTTTACCGCAGCCGCCAGATCAAGAGCGCCATCGCGCTGACGCTCTGCGTCGCCGCCACCGGCCTCGGCCTCATCTTCCTGATCTGGATCCTTTGGACGACGCTGATCAACGGCCTTTCGGCACTGAGCCCGAAGCTCATCACCGAAATGACCCCGCCACCCGGCGAAGACGGCGGCCTTGCCAATGCCTTCATGGGCAGCTTGATGATGGTCGTTCTGGCCGTCATCATCGGCACGCCGATCGGCGTGCTGGCCGGTACCTATCTGGCCGAATTCAGTCGCGGCAAGAAGATCGGCGATGTCATCCGCTTCATGAACGACATCCTGCTCTCGGCACCATCGATCATCATCGGCCTCTTCGTCTACGAGCTCGTGGTACGCCAGACCGGCCATTTCTCGGGCTATGCCGGCGGCATCGCGCTCGCTTTCATCTTCCTGCCGGTGGTGGTGCGCACCACTGACGAGATGCTGCGGCTGGTGCCTGACGTGATGCGCGAGGCGGCCCTGTCGCTCGGCATTCCGCGCTGGAAGGTGACGGTTGCCGTCCTCTACCGCGCAGCCTCGGCAGGCATCCTCACCGGCATCCTGCTTGCCGTCGCCCGCATCTCCGGCGAGACCGCGCCGCTGCTCTTCACCGCGCTCAACAACCAGTACTGGAGCACGGATATGTCCGAGCCGATGGCTAACATCCCGGTGGTTATCTTCCAGTACGCGATGAGCCCCTACGACGAATGGCATGTGCTCGCCTGGGCCGGCGCCTTCGTCATGACCGCAATCGTGCTGCTGCTCAGCGTGGGCTCCCGCGCCGTTCTGAACCGCAAAGGTGGCAAATGATGCTGCAATCTTCCTCCACATTAGACACCCGCAGGACCGCGACGCCGATGGCTAACGACAAGCTCACCCTTGAAGACGTCAACTTCTACTACGGCGACGCCCATGCCATCCGCAGCGTCAGCCTCAATTTCCCCGAACGTCAGGTCTCGGCGCTGATCGGTCCCTCCGGCTGCGGCAAGTCCACGCTGCTGCGCATTCTCAACCGCATCTACATGCTCTATCCGAAGATGCGCGCCACCGGCACGGTCAAGCTTGACGGTCAGAACATCCTCGACCCGCGCTATTCGATGAACGAACTGCGCGCCCGCGTCGGCATGGTGTTCCAGAAGCCGGTGCCGTTCCCGATGTCGATCTACGACAACATCGCCTATGGCATCCGCCACCACGAACGTCTCGGCAAGGCCGACATGGACGTCCGTGTCGAGCAGGCGCTGCGCCAGGCTGCCCTCTGGGACGAAGTCAAGGACAAGCTGAAGGGCAGCGGTCTCGGTCTTTCCGGCGGCCAGCAGCAGCGTCTCTGCATCGCCCGCGCCGTAGCCCTTCGCCCCGAAGTGCTGCTGCTCGACGAACCGACCTCGGCGCTCGACCCGATCTCGACCGCAAAGGTGGAAGAGCTCGTCTCGCAGCTGAAGACCGATTTCACCATCGTCATCGTCACGCACAACATGCAGCAGGCGAGCCGCATCTCCGATAACACGGCTTTCATGTATCTCGGCGAGCTCGTCGAATACGGCCCGACCTCGCAGATCTTCCAGGCACCGAAGAACAAGCGCACCGAGGACTATATCACCGGTCGTTACGGCTGACGCCGCAACCGCTCGGCTATATCCATACAGGTGTATCCCAATGTGCTAATGTACAGCCGATGGTGCTTTCGATAAGACGGCTGCATCGCTAGCGGCATGCCGCGCGGGGGGCACCATGGTTCGGACAATGATGCGCCGATGGCTTCTGCACGGAGCTGTCGCAGGAGTTCTGCTTTCGATCTGCATGACATCGGACGCCGCTGCCAGCGAAAGGATCGATCTGGCGCTGGTGATCGCCGCCGACGTCTCGACGTCGATGAATCCGCGCGAAAAAGCGATGCAGCAGGAGGGCTTCGTCGCCGCCTTCCGCCAGCCCGAGATCATCGACGCGATCGGCAGCGGGAAATACGGCCGCATCGCCGTTGCCTATTTCGAATGGGGTGGCGACCACGGCCAGCGCATGGTCATCCCATGGACGCTGCTGAAGGACGAGGCCGATTGCTGGATGTTCTCGCTGCGGCTTTCGGAGAATTCCCCGACGAAACTGCGCCGCGGCACCTCGATCAGCGAGGCGCTCTCCTATTCGGCGTCTCTCTTGCGCCAGAGCGGCTACGCACCCGAGCGCCTCGTCGTCAACATCTCCAGCGACGGCGTCAACAGCATCGGCCGCGATGTCGAGCCGGTGCGCAGAGAACTGATCGCCGGCGGCATGACCATCAACGCCCTCGTCATCAGCGCCCGCGGCGAGCACGACGATGACGAGCCGCCGCTCTCGCCGGAAGCTCTGTTCTCCTATTTCCACCGCGAGGTTATTGGAGGCCCAGGCGCCTTCGCCATGCCTGTCCGCTCGGAAGCCGACTACCCGAACGCCATCTACCGCAAGCTCCTGCGCGAAATCGGCGGATTTGGCGAGATTGCGGATAAGCGCTGAGCTCACCACGCCAGATCGAGCCTCTCCAGCCCGTGGAAGTGGTAGACGTCCTTGACCTCCGGAACCTTCGCCATCCGGAGTCCCGGCAGCCGCTTGAAGAGGATCGGCAGGACGATGTTGAGCTCGAGACGCGCCAGCGGTGCGCCGATGCAGAAATGGATGCCGGCGCCGAAGGAGAGGTTGGGGGCTTCGTTGCGATCCGGCTTGAAGGTCAGGGGATCGGTGAACTTCGCCGGATCGAGATTGGCGGCCGCCAGGATGAGGCTCACCTTGTCGCCGCGCTTGAAGGAGATGCCGTCGATTTCGACGGGCTCGAGCGCCCAGCGCTGGAAGATGTGAACGGGCGCGCAGATGCGCAGCGTCTCCTCGACGGTCCGCTCCGTCGTCGGCTCGTCCTTGAAGAGCAGGGCGGGATCGCAGCCGTTATCGAGGATGACCCGCACCGAGTTGCCGATCTGGTGAACGGTCGCCTCGTGACCGGCATTGAGCAGCACGATGGTCGTCGAGATCAGCTCGTCCTCGGTGAGGAACTGACCCTTATGCTCCGTATGGATCATGTGGCTGAGCAGATCGTCGCGCGGATTGGCGCGGCGCTCGGCGATCACCGTCTTCACGTAATCGGAAAATTCCTTGGCGGCCTTCTCGGCGCCATCCTCGTCTTCGCGGGTGCGGCCGAAGAGATACATGCGGATATAGGCGTGCGACCAGTCGAGAAGCTGCGGACCCATCTCCTCGGGTATGCCGATCATCCGGGCGATCATCGTCACCGGGATGATGTCGGCGAAGGCCGAGAGCAGCTCGACTTCGCCCTTGTCCTGGAAGTCGTCGATCAGCCGGTTTGCGAGCTCTTCGAGCTCCGGCTTCATCCGCTCGACATGGCGGGACACGAAGGCGCGGTTGACCAGCGTGCGCAGCCGCGTGTGCTCCGGCGGCTCGAGTTCGAGTAGCGAATAGCGCTCCGCCAGATCGAAATTCGCCACATGCTGATCAGGCTCCGGCAGGCCGAGCTCTTCGCGGGTCGCGATATGCAGGATCTGGCGGCCGAAACGGCGGTCGCGCAGCAGGCTGTTCACATGGTCATAGCCCGTGAAGAACCATTGCTTCTGCTGTTCCCAGTAGAAAGTCGGGCAATGCTGGTGGAACGCCGAATAGACGGCGTTTGGGTTGCCGTAGAAAGCAGGATCGCTGCTGTCGAGAGAGACGCTGCGGGTATCGGGATCGATCGAAAGGAAGGGTGCTATCATCATTCTTCGAGGCTTAGCGGATTTGCCAAGCCTCGAAAAGACGTGAGGGAGGCTCGCGCGTCAACCGGCGCGGGAAAGCGATCCCATGCGGCGCAGCGCCTCGACTTGGTCGTCGACGGTCGGAACGAGTTCGCCGGCATTCTGGTCCATTTGCGCCGGGGCAGGGGCTGCTGTTTCCTGTTCGCCAAAGATGACGCTGCAATTGCGCCCGGCGCCCTTGGCGGCATAGAGCGCCCGGTCGGCGGCGGAGATCATCTTGTCGACATTGGCTTCGATTGCCGAAGAAATGGCAACGCCGATGCTGACCGTCGCAGGCACGATCGCCTCGCCGGTGGCGATCGGCAGGCGGCAGAATTCGGCACGGATCGATTCCGCCAGCGCTTCCGCTTCGGTCTGGTCGGCAACGGTCGCAAAGGCCGCGAACTCTTCGCCGCCCATGCGGCCGAAGACATTGTGCGGCACGAACTGGCGCGCCGTCAGCGCAAAGGCGGAGAGTACGGCGTCGCCCGCCTGATGGCCGAAGCGGTCGTTGACCCGCTTGAAATGGTCGAGGTCGAACAGCAGGACGGCGACCTGGCGCTTCTCGTCGAATGCCTTTTCCTGGATGGCATCGAAGCGGGCAAAGAGGCCGCGGCGGTTCCAGACGCCGGTCAGTGAATCCGTGAGGCTCAACACGCGCAAATGCCTTTCAGAGCGTTCCATGATCATGCGGCAGGTGAGTGCAAAGGCGATCGTCAGCAGGAAAGCGCTCGCCATGGCCGCCGCACCGCCGTAATTGGTCGCTTGCGCGTCGGTTGGCAAGGTCAGCGCCATCATCAGCGCCACGGAGAAACAGAGGACGCCCTGGACGACGAAGATCGCGGCAAGCTTGCTGCGCGTGCGCTCGCCCCTGACATTGCCTGTGGCAACCGCCATGGCAAGGCCGGTCGCGCCCGTTGCCGAGGCGAGGTTATAGAGAATGACGCGGTTGCCGTAGTCGGATGCGACCCAGGGCAGGAACACGCCGGCGAGCCAAACGGCCGGCGGCAGCAGCGCCCACCACTCGATCTTGCGGCGGTCGAGCACCATGAAACCGGCGACCCAGGCGCTCTGGCCAGCAAGCGCCACGGCATTTCCGGCTTCGATCGACAGAATGTTGGGGATTTGTCCGCGCAGCGCCACCATGGCAAAGCCCGCGCCGTTCAACAGGAAGCCGAGCGCCCAGATGAGATAGGCACGATTGCGCGTGTTGTGGCGCCAGGCCATGAACAGCAGCAACGCGAGCGTCATCGCTTCCGAGCACCAGATCGCCAATCCTGTAGCAATATTAAACACGGCAATACCCCATCAAAATCCGGGGCATAGTCATTCGCCAAAGCTCGCCAGTTGATTAATTCGATGCAGGCCTGCCGGCGATATTCTCGGTTAGCGTTTCCAAAGCGTGAACGTCCGAAAGCACCTGCCGATGGATTAAGCTTTGCTTCATCCTGTCGCCGAGAAAAGCTGTGCTGGCGGCCTGCAGTCTCTCGCCGTTAAGAGGCAATTCGGAGATAGGAGCTACATCGCAGGGGAAAGCCTTATCCACCGCCCGCTTGCTTCTTAACGTTATCCTTATGCGTGTCTTGAAGTAGAGGGCAGGGACACTCTATGTAGGGGTAAGGCATTTTCTTTGATTCCCGGCCCTGCCGGCAAGACGTTGACAAAGGACGCACATGAGAAATCCAGTCGATACCGCTATGGCCCTCGTGCCGATGGTTGTAGAACAGACCAATCGCGGTGAACGCTCCTACGACATCTATTCCCGCCTGCTCAAGGAACGCATCATCTTCCTGACGGGCCCTGTCGAGGACCACATGGCGACGCTCGTCTGCGCCCAGCTTCTCTTCCTCGAGGCCGAAAACCCGAAGAAGGAAATCGCCCTTTACATCAATTCGCCGGGTGGCGTCGTCACCGCCGGCATGGCGATCTACGACACGATGCAGTTCATCAAGCCTGCCGTCTCGACGCTTTGCATCGGTCAGGCCGCTTCCATGGGCTCGCTGCTGCTCTGCGCCGGCGACAAGGACATGCGCTTCGCAACGCCGAACTCCCGCATCATGGTTCACCAGCCGTCCGGCGGCTTCCAGGGCCAGGCATCGGATATCGAGCGTCACGCCCGCGACATCCTGAAGATGAAGCGTCGCCTGAACGAGGTATACGTCAAGCATACCGGCCGTACCTACGACGAAGTTGAAAAGACCCTCGACCGTGACCATTTCATGACTGCCGACGAAGCCCGTGACTGGGGTGTCGTCGACAAGGTCCTGACCTCGCGCAGCGAGATGGAAGGCGATGCGGCCTAGTGAATAATTGGGATGGTGTTTTCGCTGCCACAGTTCTATCCCAATTGTGATTGAACAAGGGGTTTAATCGCGGAGCGAACACGCTAAGAATAAGTATTAATGCTATGTTGAATTTTTATGACATAGCATTCGGCATTCGAAGGGGAATTCGTTGCCGCCGGAACTTGAGCGTGTTGGGTTAGGTTCCGGTTCTTACCCCTTTAAAGCTTGGCCGGCTGACGCTCCGGTGGCGGAGCGGGCTGGCGGGCCATTGAGTGGACCGCGATTTCACCTTGAAATGCGGCGTGCTGGAAGGAAAGTGATATGAGCAAGGTCAGCGGCAGCAACGGCGGCGACTCTAAAAACACCCTGTACTGCTCCTTCTGCGGAAAGAGCCAGCACGAAGTCCGGAAGCTGATTGCCGGACCGACGGTTTTCATCTGCGATGAATGCGTCGAACTGTGCATGGACATCATTCGCGAAGAGAACAAGTCCTCGATGGTCAAGTCCCGTGACGGCGTTCCCACGCCCCAGGACATCATCAAGGTTCTCGACGAATACGTCATCGGCCAGCGCCAGGCGAAGAAGATCCTGTCGGTTGCCGTTCACAACCATTACAAGCGCCTCGCGCATGCGACCAAGAACGGCGAAATCGAACTGGCGAAGTCGAACATCATGCTGGTCGGCCCGACCGGCTGCGGCAAGACCTATCTTGCCCAGACGCTCGCCCGCATCATCGACGTTCCCTTCACGATGGCCGATGCGACGACGCTGACGGAAGCCGGCTATGTCGGTGAAGACGTTGAAAACATCATCCTGAAGCTGCTGCAGGCTGCCGACTACAATGTCGAGCGCGCCCAGCGCGGCATCGTCTACATCGACGAAGTGGACAAGATCTCCCGCAAGTCCGACAACCCGTCCATCACCCGCGACGTGTCGGGCGAGGGCGTGCAACAGGCACTGCTGAAGATCATGGAAGGCACGGTTGCCTCGGTACCGCCGCAGGGCGGCCGCAAGCATCCGCAGCAGGAATTCCTGCAGGTCGATACGACGAACATCCTGTTCATCTGCGGCGGCGCTTTCGCAGGCCTCGACAAGATCATCTCCGCCCGTGGCGAGAAGACCTCGATCGGCTTCGGCGCGACCGTCAAGGCTCCTGATGACCGTCGCGTCGGCGAAGTACTGCGCGAGCTTGAGCCGGAAGATCTGGTCAAGTTCGGCCTCATCCCGGAATTCATCGGCCGTCTGCCGGTTCTGGCGACGCTGGAAGATCTTGACGAGGACGCACTGATCCAGATCCTGTCCGAGCCGAAGAACGCGCTCAGCAAGCAGTATCAGCGCCTGTTCGAGATGGAAGACGTGGAACTGACCTTCCACGAGGACGCTCTTCGCGAAATCGCCCGCAAGGCGATTGTCCGCAAGACCGGCGCCCGCGGCCTTCGCTCAATCATGGAAAAGATCCTGCTCGACACGATGTTCGAACTGCCGGCGCTGGAAGGTGTTCGCGAAGTGGTCATCTCGGAAGAGGTTGCCCGCGGCTCTGCCCGTCCGCTCTACATCTACGCTGACCGTCAGGATGAGAAGGCCAACGCCTCTGCCTGATAGTCGTAGACAGCATGGTTAGATTTAGGGGCTTGCCGTCGGCGGGCCCCTTTCTATTTTGAGAACCGGGACCGGGCCTGTTAATTGTTGCAGAAGAAGCTTGAAAACGCTGTTCCTGACGTTGCGGAAAGCCGCGTCCTTGGCAATGATGGAATGATTCCGTAGCGTGTTTTCCGGCCTTGTGTTTTAGCCGGTCCGGAATTGGTAAGCGCCACTACAGTTACGCGCGTCATAGTGTTGGCGTTCCATTGTAATAAGTCTGTCACAAGCAGGGAGCGCGGGCGTTAGCGTGGCTTGAAAAGCGTAAGAAGAACCTCCACTTGTATAGGCAAGTGAGAGTGCCGGCCGGGTCCCAAGCGGCCGCGCCAGAGAGCCCGGAAACGGGACGACGGAAAGGAATAAGAAATGACGAAGAAAACGTCTGTAGCGAGCAGTGTTGCCTATCCTGTTTTGCCCCTGCGCGACATCGTAGTCTTCCCTCACATGATCGTGCCGCTGTTCGTCGGCCGCGAAAAGTCGATCCGTGCGCTTGAAGAAGTCATGGGTTCCGACAAGCAGATCATGCTCGTTACCCAGATCAACGCCAGCGATGACGATCCGGATCCGTCCGCGATCCACAATGTCGGCACCGTGGCCAACGTCCTGCAGCTGCTGAAGCTGCCCGACGGCACCGTGAAGGTCCTGGTCGAAGGCCGCGCCCGCGCCGAGATCGACGCCTACACCAGCCGTGAAGATTTTTACGAAGCCCTCGGCCATGTGCTCGAAGAGCCGCATGACGATCCGGTCGAGCTGGAAGCGCTGTCGCGCTCCGTCGTCTCGGAGTTCGAGAGCTATGTGAAGCTCAACAAGAAGATCTCTCCGGAAGTTGTCGGCGCTGCCAGCCAGATCGACGACTACTCGAAGCTCGCCGATACGGTCGCATCGCATCTGTCGATCAAGATCACCGAGAAGCAGGAAATGCTGGAAACCACCAGCGTCAAGGCGCGTCTCGAAAAGGCGCTCGGCTTCATGGAAGGCGAGATCTCGGTTCTGCAGGTCGAAAAGCGCATCCGCTCGCGCGTCAAGCGCCAGATGGAGAAGACCCAGCGCGAATACTACCTGAATGAGCAGATGAAGGCGATCCAGAAGGAGCTCGGCGACGGCGAGGAAGGCCGCGACGAGATGGCCGAACTGGAAGAGCGCATCTCCAAGACGAAGCTGTCCAAGGAAGCCCGTGAAAAGGCCGATGCGGAGCTGAAGAAGCTGCGCCAGATGAGCCCGATGTCGGCTGAAGCCACCGTCGTGCGCAACTATCTGGACTGGCTGCTCGGTATTCCGTGGGGCAAGAAGTCCAAGATCAAGAGCGATCTCAACAATGCCGAGAAGATCCTCGAGGCCGATCACTTCGGTCTGGAGAAGGTCAAGGAACGCATCGTCGAGTATCTGGCCGTCCAGGCCCGTTCGACCAAGATCAAGGGCCCGATCCTGTGCCTCGTCGGCCCTCCGGGCGTCGGCAAGACCTCGCTCGCCCAGTCGATCGCCAAGGCGACCGGCCGCGAGTACGTCCGCATGGCTCTCGGCGGCGTCCGTGACGAAGCTGAAATCCGCGGTCACCGCCGTACCTATATCGGCTCGATGCCCGGCAAGGTCATCCAGTCGATGAAGAAGGCGAAGAAGTCCAACCCGCTCTTCCTGCTCGACGAAATCGACAAGATGGGCCAGGACTTCCGCGGCGATCCGTCTTCGGCTCTGCTCGAAGTGTTGGACCCGGCGCAGAACTCGACCTTCATGGACCACTACCTGGAAGTCGAATACGACCTGTCCGACGTCATGTTCATCACGACGGCGAATACGCTGAACATTCCGGCTCCGCTGATGGACCGCATGGAAGTCATCCGTATCGCCGGCTACACCGAAGATGAAAAGCGCGAGATCGCCAAGCGGCACCTGCTGCCGAAGGCCATCAAGGAACATGCGCTGCAGCCGAACGAGTTCTCGGTCAGCGACGATGCCCTGATGGCGATCAGCCAGCAGTACACCCGCGAAGCCGGTGTCCGTTCCTTCGAGCGCGAGCTGATGAAGCTCGCCCGCAAGGCGGTCACCGAGATCATCAAGGGCAAGACCAAGTCGGTTCATGTCACGGCCGAGAACATCGACACCTATCTGGGCGTTCCGCGCTTCCGCCACGGCGAAGCCGAGCGCGAGGATCAGGTCGGCGTTGTCACCGGTCTCGCATGGACGGAAGTCGGCGGCGAGCTGCTGACGATCGAAGGCGTGATGATGCCGGGCAAGGGCCGCATGACGGTCACCGGCAACCTGAAGGACGTGATGAAGGAGTCGATCTCGGCTGCTGCATCCTACGTTCGCTCGCGCGCCGTCGATTTCGGTATCGAGCCTCCGCGCTTCGACAAGTCCGACATCCACGTCCACGTGCCGGAAGGCGCAACGCCGAAGGATGGTCCGTCTGCTGGTGTGGCCATGGCAACCGCGATCGTCTCGATCATGACCGGTATTCCGGTCGACAAGAACGTGGCGATGACGGGTGAAATCACCCTTCGCGGCCGCGTGCTGCCGATCGGTGGCCTGAAGGAAAAGCTGCTTGCAGCGCTTCGCGGCGGCATCAAGAAGGTGCTGATCCCGGAAGAGAACGCCAAGGATCTGGCGGAGATTCCGGATAACGTGAAGAACAACATGGAGATCATCCCGGTATCCCGCATGGGCGAGGTGATCAAGCATGCTCTGATCCGCAGACCGGAGCCGATCGAATGGGATGGAACGGTTGAAACGCCGGTCATCGCAACGGTCGAAGGCCTTGATGACACGGGTGCCGGCATCGCTCACTGAGCGATATCCGCCGCATTTATGTCAAATTGCTGCAAATCCTGAAAAAGGCTGGCGTAAATCGCCAGCCTTTTTTGTGAAAACCTGCCGGAGGTGCTTGCTTTTCCTTGATTTGCAGGGCTTTTGGGTTGCGGCGGGCCTGATGAAACCTATTCTGTGCCTGGCTTACAGATTTGAGTCGTTTCAAACCATTGAAAGGGGTGGAAACATGAACAAGAATGAACTCGTGTCCGCAGTTGCTGAAAAGGCTGGCCTCACCAAGGCTGATGCCGCTTCTGCTGTCGACGCTGTTTTCGACGTTGTCCAGGGCGAACTGAAGAAGAAGGGCGACGTACGCCTCGCCGGTTTCGGCAGCTTCACCGTTTCTCATCGCGCAGCTACCAAGGGCCGTAACCCGTCCACCGGCGCTGAAGTCGATATTCCGGCTCGCAACGTGCCGAAGTTCACGCCCGGCAAGGGCCTGAAGGATGCCGTCAACGGCTAATCCGGTTTAACTTGGCCGCCGGATAACGAGACCGGCAGGTAAAGTTTCGAAGGGTTCGGCGAAAGCCGGACCCTTTTCGCATTTCAGGGCTTGGCTTCACCGCGCAAAAGCGCGCAGTTCTCTGGCAATAGCTGCCGTGCATCGTTCACATTCGATTAAATATTGATCCATACGATCCGCCCCCAACGGTCGTCCTTCATTGCTCTCCGATCGTATCCGGTCGGCATGACGCCGCTTTCCCTTTTTCTGTTGCTTGATTTTTGGCGCCGGTAGCGGCGTGTTTTTCATGAGGTCTTTCGATGAAGCGTCCTGATATTAAAACGGCAATGATCAGTATTTTCGCCGTTCTCACCATAATGTTCGGAGCCACCGGCTATATCGCCGTCACCGGCCTGCGCGATTCCAACAAGAACAACGAGTTGTTCGCGACCAGCATGCATCCCGGCATTTCCAAGGCCAAGGATATCCAGCTTGCCCGCTATTCGCTGCGCGGCTCCTACGGCGACCTGGCGATGGGCCGCACCTCGGGCGACGAGGCGGCGCTGGAAAAGAAGATCGGCGAGCGCGAAGCCAAGCTCCGCAAGACGGTCCTCGCCTATCAGGACCTCGTTGATACCGATGTCGAGCGCGGCATCTATCAGGAAATGGACAGCTCCTCGCAGAAATATATCGAAGAGGGCCAGAAGATGATCGCGCTGGCGAAGGCCGGCAAGCAGCAGGACGCGATCAATGCCTTCGACGCAAACCTCGGCCCGGTCGCCGATATCCTGGCAGACAACGTCGACAAGCTCGTCGCCTTCAACGAGGACGCAGCTGCTGCCGGTCTCGCCGAAAGCCGCAGCCAGTATTCCACGACCCTGACGCTGATCTCCGCCGTTCTCGGCCTCAGCGCCCTGATCGTCTTCGCCGCGATCTATTTCGGAATTTCGGGCATCGCGAGCCCCATCGTCCGCATCACCAAGTCGATGCGCGGTCTGGCCGCCGGCGACACCGCATCGGAAATTCCGGGTAAGGGCAGGGAGGACGAGATCGGCCAGATGGCCAATGCCGTCGAGATCTTCCGTCTTGCCGCGATCGACAATCAGCGCCTGCAGGCGGATGCCGAGATGACCCGCGCCAAGACAGAGGCCGACAGGGCTCGCCTTGCTTCCGAGGCGGAAGCTGCCGCCCAGCAGCGCCTCGAGCAGGCGACCGCCGGTCTGGCCGGTGGCCTGCGCCGCCTCGCAGCCGGCGAGCTCGACTTCCAGCTCAACGACGCCTTCGCCCCTGATTTCGAGGCGCTCCGCCACGACCTGAACGGTGCGATCTCGCAGCTCGGCGGCACGCTCCGCGCCGTCGCCCAGTCGGCGGTCTCTATCACCGGGGGTACTCGCGAGATCAGCCAGGGCGCCGAGGATCTCTCGAAGCGCACCGAACAGCAGGCCGCTTCGCTCGAAGAGACCGCAGCCGCTCTCGATGAGATCACCGTGAATGTCTCGAACTCCTCCAAGCGCGCCGACGAGGCCCGCCAGGTGGCGATCCAGGCAAACCGCAGCGCCACGGCTTCCGGCACGGTTGTTGCCAATGCCGTCGATGCGATGGAGCGGATCGAGCAGTCGTCGAACCAGATCTCCAGCATCATCGGCGTCATCGACGAGATTGCCTTCCAGACCAACCTGCTGGCGCTGAACGCCGGTGTTGAGGCAGCGCGTGCCGGTGAAGCCGGCAAGGGCTTTGCCGTCGTTGCCCAGGAAGTCCGTGAACTGGCACAGCGTTCCGCCCAGGCCGCAAAGCAGATCAAGGACCTGATCCGCAACTCGTCGGTTGAAGTCGAAGGCGGCGTCAAGCTGGTGCGCGAAACCGGTGAGGCGCTGAAGACCATCGAACAGCTGGTCGTCACCATCAACCAGCACATGGACGCCATCGCCACGTCGTCGCGCGAACAGTCGACCGGTCTTTCCGAAGTTAACAGCGCCGTCAACCAGATGGATCAGGTGACCCAGCAGAACGCCGCGATGGTCGAAGAGACCAATGCCGCGAGCGCCACGCTGGCCGCCGAAGCCGATCGCATGAACCAGCTGATCGGCCAGTTCCAGCTCGGCGGCAGCCGCGCCGAGACCAACGCTGCGTCCCTGCGCCAGACGGCGGCCGCCATGGCCCGCCCGCAGCGCAGTGCTGCATCGGCCCCGGTCTATGCCAGCCACGGCAATGCCGCGGTGAAGCAGGAATGGTCCGAGTTCTGAGACCGGCTACCGGTAGAAGAGCATCACTTCGAAGGGTTCGGCGAAAGCCGGACCCTTTTCGCATTTCCGTGGTCTTGCGGAGCGCAGGCCTTTGATCTACGGATCGGCCGTTCTCAGGGCGGGGTGAAAGTCCCCACCGGCGGTAAAGGGTCTCGGCCCAAGCCCGCGAGCGCTTCGGCCGTCAACGGCCGGGGGTCAGCAGATCCGGTGCAATTCCGGAGCCGACGGTATAGTCCGGATGAAAGAGAATGATCGCAAGCTGTGAGCGGGGCAGGGGTCTGTCCGGCTGCCGTCCTGCGCTCATGCGTCCTGATTTGTGTTGGTCCCTTTCTGGATGAAAGACATGAATCAGACTTCCCTTGCTTTTTCCTCGTCGCGTGCGATGGCCGGTGCCGCTTTCATGGTGCTGGCGGGCATCGCCTTTTCCGTTCTCAATGTCGTCACCCAATGGCTGACGATGAAGCTCGGCTTCGCAGCCGCTTCCGCCGCTTTCTGGCAATATGCCTTCGCACTCCTCTTCTCGCTTCCTTTCCTGCGCCGCGCCGGCCTCTCGGCAATGCGCACCTCTTATCCCTGGCGCCATATCGTTCGCGTAGCGCTCGCCGCCCTCGGCGTCGAAGCCTGGGTGTCCGGTCTGGCCTCGGTGCCGATCTGGCAGGCGATCGCGCTGGTCATGACCTCGCCCTTCTTCATCATCCTCGGTGCCCGCCTGTTTCTCGGCGAGCGCGTCGGCCCGGCGCGCTGGGCCGCGACCGCTGTCGGCTTTGCCGGTGCGATGATCATCCTGCAGCCATGGTCGGACGCCTTCACCTGGGCGGCACTCCTTCCGATTATCTCGGCGCTTTTCTGGGGCGCGTCGTCGCTGATCACCAAGAGCCTGACCGGCATCGAGAAGCCGGAGACCATCACCGTCTGGCTGCTGGTGCTGCTGACGCCGATCAACGGCGTGCTGGCGGGTGTGGCCGGTTTCGAGGTGCCGCAGGGCATGACCCTGGCGCTCTTCGTCTTCGCCGGTCTGCTGACCGTCTTCGCGCAATATCTGCTGACCTTGGCCTACACCGTCGCCGATGCCGCCTATGTCCAGCCCTTCGACGACCTGAAGCTGCCGCTGAACGTTCTCGCGGGATGGCTGTTCTTCGGCTATGCGCCAGCGGGCTATCTCTGGCTCGGCGCCGCACTGATCCTGACCGCCTCGCTCTTCATCATGCGCAACGAGATGCGCCGGGAGAAGAACGCGGCCTGATGCAAAGCGGTGCAAAACTGCACCCGGTGTCATCCGCCTGTCATCCGTTTCCCTCAAAACCCCCATGTTTCGATTTTTCGACGCATGGGGGATTTCATGACTATTTCATCGCGCAAGGCAGCGCTCGCTGCCGTGCTCCTGGCTTCTGTTGCCTTTCCGGCAGTTGCCGAGCCTGTTTTCAATCGCATCGCATCTTTTCCGGTCGCTTCGAACCTGCCTGAAGGCAAGGACAAGCTTTCGACGACCTCTGCAGAAATCATCACCGCAACCGACGACGGCAACACGCTGATCTATAGCGACAGCCCGCTCGGCGCGATCGGGTTCGTCGACATCACCGACGCCAAGGCCCCGAAGGCTCTCGGCGCACTGATGATGGACGGTGAACCGACATCGGTCACCTCGACCTCGGGCAAGGCGCTCGTCGCCGTCAACACCAGCGAAAGCAAGGTCAAGCCGTCGGGCCGCCTCGCCATCGTCGATGTTGCCACCAAGAAGATCGAGAATACCTGCGATCTCGGCGGCCAGCCGGATTCGATCGCCCTCAACAAGGACAAGACGCTCGGCACCATCGCCATCGAGAACGAGCGTGACGAAGAGATCAACGACGGCAAGATCCCGCAGATGCCGGCTGGCGATCTCGTGCTCTTCCAGGTCAAGAACGGCACCGTCGATTGCGGCACCATCAAGCACGTCACGCTGACGGGTCTCGCCGGCATCGCGCCTGAAGATCCGGAGCCCGAATTCGTCTCCTTCAACGGCCAGGACGAAATCGCCCTGACGCTGCAGGAAAACAACGAGATCGTCATCATCGACGGCAAGACCGGCACGGTGAAGACGCATTTCACCGCCGGCAGCACCGATCTCTCCGGCATCGACACCAAGAAGGACGGCCAGCTGAAGTTCACCGGCGAAGCCAAGGGCGTTCTTCGCGAGCCCGACGCCGTAAAGTGGCTGGACGACAACCGTCTCGTCGTCGCCAACGAAGGCGACTATGAAGGCGGCTCGCGCGGCTTCACCGTCTTCGACAAGACCGGCAAGGTTCTCTACGAATCGGGCTCGTCCTTCGAGCGCGCCGTTGCCCATCTCGGCCACTATCCGGAAGGCCGCTCTTCCTCGAAGGGCGTCGAGCCCGAAGGCCTGGAAGCCGCCAAGTTCGGCGACGACCAGCTGTTCTTCCTGCTCGCCGAGCGCGCTTCGGTCGTCGGCGTCTTCAAGGATACCGGCGCTGATCCGGAACTGCTGCAGATCCTGCCGTCGGGCGTCTCGCCGGAAGGCGCGATCGCCATCCCGAGCCGCAATCTCTTCGCCACGGCCAACGAAGCCGATCTCGGCGAAGACGGCGGCCCGCGCTCGCATGTCATGATCTATGAGCGCAGCGAAGGCGCAAAGGCCTATCCGCAGATCGTCTCGGCAGAAAAGGACGGCAATCCGATCGGCTTCGCAGCGCTTTCGGGCCTTGCTGCCGTTCCTGAAAAGGCCGGCCAGCTCTTTGCCGTCTCCGACAGCGTTCTCGGCAATCAGCCGACGATCTACACGATCGACGCCACCAAGACGCCTGCCGTCATCACCGACGCGATGACCGTCAAGCGCGATGGCGCCGCTGCCCAGAAGCTCGACATCGAAGGCATCGCCGTCGACGCCAAGGGCTGGTTCTGGCTGGCTTCGGAAGGCAATAGCGAAAAGTTGCTGCCCCACGCTCTCTACCACGTCAACCCGAAGGGCGAGATCAAGGAAGAGATCGCACTGCCGAAGGAACTGACGGATAACGAAATCCGCTACGGCTTCGAAGGCGTGACGATCGTCGGCTCCGGCGAAGACGCAACGCTGTGGATGGCCGTACAGCGCGAGTGGAAGGACGACGAGAAGGGCTTCGTGAAGCTCGTCTCCTACAACCCGAAGAGCAAGGAATGGGGCGCCGTGCGCTACCCGCTCGACAAGTCTGAAAACGGCTGGGTCGGTCTCTCGGAAATCTCCGCCCATGGCGACAGCGTCTACATCATCGAGCGAGACAACCTCGTCGGCGATGCTGCCAAGCTGAAGAAACTCTACAAGGTCGCCATCTCGGACCTGAAGCCCGCCAAGCTCGGCGGCGAGCTCCCGGTCGTCAAGAAGGCGGAAGCCCATGACTTCCTCGATGAGCTGAAGACGGCAACCAACGGCTACGTCCTCGACAAGCTCGAAGGCTTCGCTTTCGACGCCGCGGGCAAGCCCTACGCCGTCACCGACAACGACGGCGTCAGCGACTCCTCCGGCGAGACCCTGTTCTTCCCGGTCAATCTGGTCGGCACGAACTGAGCTATTCAGGCAGCATGAGATTAGGAAGGCCGGGCGCAAGCCCGGCCTTTTTGTTGTTTGGGCCTGCTATGAAATGAGGCGGTAGCGCCAATCTCTCCCTCATCCCTGTGCTTGTCACAGGGATCCAGCCGCCGCGCGTCTGCGCGGCGAAAAAGTCTCTCCCTCCCAAGGACTTGGGACGGCTGGATCTCTGTGACAAGCACAGAGATGAGGGAAGTGTTTGGGGTGTCAGTCAGGCCAAACAAAAACGGCCGGGCAATAACCCGGCCATCTCTCATTCAATCCGTGCAAATCCTACCAGCGATGATGCACATGCGGTGCGATCAGCCGCTCGTAGATCTCCCGCGTCGCCGCCATCACGTCCTGGGAAAGCGGCGCAAGGCTGGCGGCCTCGGCATTGGCCTTCGCCTGCTCGCCATTGCGCGCGCCCGGGATGACCACGGTAACGGCCTCGTGCATCAGGATCCAGCGCAGCGCGAATGCGGCCATCGTGGCGCCCGCAGGCACCAGCTTGCGGACTTCCTCGACCGCCTGCAGGCCGACCTCGAAGGGGACGCCGGCAAAGGTCTCGCCGACATCGAAGGCTTCGCCGTTGCGGTTGAAGTTGCGGTGGTCGTCGCTCGCGAATTTCGTGTCGCGGGTGATCTTGCCGGAGAGCAGGCCGCTGGCGAGCGGCACGCGGGCAATCACCGCGACGTTCTTGCGGCGGGCTTCCTGGAAGAACAGGTGATCCGGGCGCTGGCGAAAGATGTTGTAGATGATCTGGATGCTCTCGACGCCCGGGAATTCGATCGCCTTCAGCGCTTCCTCGACCTTCTCGACGCTGACGCCGTAGCCCTTGATCTTGCCGGCCTTCTGTAGCTCGTTCAGGCCTTCGAAGACCTCCGCGCGGTAAAGCACTTCCGTCGGCGGGCAGTGCAGCTGCACGAGGTCGAGGCTCTCGACCTCGAGATTCTTCAGGCTGCGGTCGATGAAGCCCTCGAGATTGGCCTTGGTGTAGCCGTCGGCGACATGCGGGTTGAGGCGGCGTCCGGCCTTGGTGGCGACCATCGGGCGCTTGCCGCCGCGGCTCTTCAGGACGTCGGCGACGATCTTTTCCGAGCGGCCGTCGCCATAGACGTCGGCGGTGTCGATGAAGGTCATGCCGGCATCGAGTGCTGCGTTGAGGGTGGCGCGGCCATCGGCCTCGCTGACGTCACCCCAGGAGCCGCCGATCTGCCAGGCGCCGAAGCCGACATTGGTGACCGAAAACGGCATGCGGCCGAAACTATGCTCTTTCATGGAAAATCTCCCTCGTGATGAAACTGCATCGCACCTAGCAGCCGCCGCAGAGGTCGGCAAGCGCGCGACCGCAAGGGAGATAGGGCAGGGTCTCACTTCTTCGAGAAGACGACCCGCACGGTGGCAACCGGGAAGCCGAATTTGCTGACCCAGGCGGTATTCAGCAGCGTCCCATCAGGCTGGCGCCGGATCGTATCGTGGAAGCGCACGATATTCTGCTTAGGCCCGGGCGCGATATCGACGAGATAGCTGTAGCGCGCCACATCGCCCTTGATGGTCACTGCCGCCGGGCCGACGACATCCTCGCGAGTGCCGCTGTAACGGCCGGGCGCGGTCTTGATGAAGCGCCAGGTCTT
Source organism: Rhizobium sp. 21-4511-3d (assembly GCF_053522545.1). Lineage (NCBI taxonomy): Bacteria > Pseudomonadati > Pseudomonadota > Alphaproteobacteria > Hyphomicrobiales > Rhizobiaceae > Rhizobium > Rhizobium sp. 21-4511-3d. The sequence goes on from NZ_JBNWCF010000001.1 coordinate 623,945, forward strand.
TCGCTCGCGCTGCCCATCGGCATAGACGAAATCCTCGCGCAGCGTCAGTTGCCTGCCGTTCCAGCGGCCGGTCAGCGCCACGCGAAACTTGCGGTCGACGCCGTTGATTGCCTTGAACTCTCCTTGGGCCACGCTGCGCCCGGCAAAGAAATCTTCGAGCGCGAAATCGCGCGCACTCGCCAGATGCGGCAGCGCGATGATGGCGAGAATCGCGGCGATGATGATGAGACCTGTGCGTCGCATGGTCTTCCTCCACTTCAAATCATCCTGTCACTGACCTACGTTTGCACGCACGCACCGGATCAATCGCAGGAGAATCACAATGGACATCAAGCAGGCCGGATCGCGGCCCTCGACCAGGCCATCCGCCGACTATTTCACCGGCACCGTCCGTCTCGACCCGATCGTCGAAGGGCCGGATCCGGCACGCGTCCGCGCCGCCACCGTCACCTTCGAACCCGGCGCCCGCACCGCCTGGCACACGCATCCCCTGGGTCAGACGCTGATCGTGACGTCAGGCAAGGGCCTCGTGCAGGTCTGGGGGCAGGACATCCGCGAGATCCGCCCCGGCGACGTCGTCTGGTTCGAGCCCGGCGAAAAGCACTGGCATGGTGCAGCACCCGATACCGCAATGAGCCACATCGCCATCCAGGAAGCGCTGAACGGCTCCCCGGTCGACTGGATGGAGCATGTCAGCGACGATCAGTATGCAGGAAAGAGCTGGAGCGTTTCGCGTCAGGCGTGAGCATCCGGCACAAAAGGCGACCGGCATCCGTGCCGGCCGCCACAGCGGCGTCAGAGCCGCTTCAGGCAGTAAGAAAAATGCGCATGTGATTCGACCGTCAGGAACTCGAACTGCCAGCCGTAATCCTTGCAGAACTTGGTGACGGCCTCGACAACGCCATAGACGATCGGCTTCACCGTATTGCCCGTGCAGAAATCATGCCCGGCAATCCGCCCCGTCCGCTTCACCTTCCTGTCGCAGAGCAGGAGCTCCTGCCAGGTAAGCTCGAACGAATGGTCGGTATCGATATAGGCCCAGTCGAGAAACCCGTCCTCGAACTCGTTGAGCTTCTCCAGAGACGTGCCCTGCATCAGCGTGACCTGTCCGGAAGCGATCTCCGCCTCGAACTTGGTCTGCACGTCATGCAGGCCGGAACTGTACCGGTCCATCCCCCAGGGATCGATAAGGAAGAGCTGCGAAGGGCGATTCTTCTCGACGATCTCGGCCGTATACTCGCCAAAGGCCACGCCGACCTCGACGCCCACGCCGCCATTCGGGATACGGTAGAGCAACTCCCCTCTATCCGGCAGGAGCTTTGCATTCTCCATATGATGAGCCGAAAGCTGTGTCCGCGGCATCGCCGCGCGCTGCGCTTGCCGTTCTTCGCGTGTTTTCATCGTCGTCTGGTCTCGCTACCTGAGCGGCTAGCGGCCGCCCTTAAAGTTGTAGTATAAGCAGCTCAGGGTTCGCGCAATGGTGACCCGTCAGCCTCGCGCGCGGCATCGATGACGATGCCGCGGCACAGGCAGGTGAATGGTAGGAATGCAGCAAGCGCAAGGCCATACCCCCGGATATTATCTCGGCTCACATTTGCGTGTCGTCGCCGCACTGCTGATTCGCGAAATGGCGACGCGCTTCGGCAGTAAGCCTGGCGGCTATGTCTGGGCCATTCTCGATCCGGCCGCCTATATCATCTTCCTGACCGTCATCTTTGGCGCCATTTCGCACAAACCGGCGCTCGGCACCAGTTTCCCGCTGTTCTTCGCCACCGGCTATATCTGTTTTCAGTTCTATACGGCTGTCGTCACCTATGTGAACGGCGCGGTCAAATCCAACAAGGCGCTGCTGAGCTACCCCAACGTCGCGCCTGTTGATCCGGTTTTCGCGCGGTTTCTGCTCCAGCTTGGGACCACGTCGGCCGTCGCCGTGCTGATTCTCGGCACGATCTCGCTGTTCCTGAAGACGCCGCTCGTCCTCGACTGGCTGGCGATTATCGAGGCGGCGGCGCTTGCCTGTCTGATCGGCCTTGGCGCGGCGTTGTTCAACAACGTGATCTTCCCGCGGCTGCCGATCTACGAGCAGATTTTCGGCATTCTCAATAGGCCGCTGTTCATGGTCTCCGGCGTCTTCTTTCTGCCGGAACTGATTCCGCCGCCCTATCGCGACATGCTGCTGATCAATCCTCTTTGCCACGCGCTGATGCGGTTCCGCTCCGGATTCTATTCCGAATATGACCCCGGTCTGCTGGATATGCGCTATCTCTATATCTTCACGGCCTGCTGGCTGTTCGTCGGCATGCTGACATTCACCGGCTACAAGCATTTTCTGAGAAAAGAATGATCAGACTGGAAGATGCCACCAAATACGCGCGGGCGAAGGGGATCAACAAGACGATTCTCGATCGGGTCAATCTCGTCATGCCGCGCGGCAAGAGCGTCGGACTGCTGGGACGCAACGGCGCCGGCAAGTCGACGCTGCTGCGCCTCATCGCCGGTACGATCCAGCTCGATGGCGGCCGTATTGTCAGGCGCGCCAAGGTCTCCTGGCCGCTCGGCTTCGCCGGAAGCTTCCAGGGCAGTATGACGGGCGAGCAGAATGTCCGTTTCGTCGCGCGCATCTATGGCGTCGATACAGAACAGCTTGTCGACTATGTCGCCGATTTTGCCGATCTCGGCCCGTTTTTCAGAGCGCCGACATCGACCTATTCTTCGGGCATGAAGGCCCGTCTGGCCTTCGGGCTATCGATGGGCGTCAATTTCGACTACTACTTGGTTGACGAGATTACCGCCGTCGGGGATGCGAATTTCAAGGCCAAGTGCAAGGCGGTCTTCGAGGATCGCCTCCAGGATTCCGATGTGGTCATGGTATCGCATTCGACATCGACCATTCGCGACTACTGCGACACAGGCATCGTGCTGGAAGATGGCAAACTGACTTATTACGAAGATGTCGAGCATGCGATCGAAGCGCATGACCGCAACATGAGAATGAAATGAGGGGCGAGGACAGGTGAGCGAAAATCCAGGACGTCCGGCCGCGGACAAGACACCTGCACGGATCGATGGCGCCGAGGGCCAACCGGTAAGAATCGATCCGCCCATTGCCGCAAAGCCGAAAGCTCCCGCGAAGGCGCCGCCGAATCTTCATCTGCTGCTTGGCACGGATGACGGATCGGCCCGCAAGGGCGTCAAGGGCAAGGCAAAGCCGGGTCTCATCAAACGTCTGCTCAAGCCCGTCAAATGGCGCCATGCGATCATTGCCGCCACCTTCGCGCTCTGCGTCGTCGTGCCGGCATCGACAGCCAGCTTCTACATGGCCTTCATCGCCGCCGACCAATATCACAGCTCGGCCTCCTTCTCGGTGCGCAGCATCGAGGCGGCCTCGGCAGGCGACATTCTCGGCATCTTCTCGCAGGCTTCCGGCTCGAGCACCGTCTCGGATGGCTTTATCCTGATCGACTATATCAGAAGCGAAGAGATGCTCGCCGACGTCTCGAAGAATTTCGATCTGGAAAAGATGTTCGCGCGGCGGGGCGGGGATTTCTTCTTCTCGCTGACGCCGGGCCTGCCGATCGAGGACAAGCTTGAATATTGGCGCAACATGGTTGCCGTGAGCTTCGATCACGCCTCCGGCATCATGACCCTCGACCTTCGGGCTTTCGATCCCAACGATGCCCAGAACCTCACCAATTTCATCATCGGCAGGAGCGAAGCGTTGATCAACACGCTGTCCGACAGGGCTCGCGAAGAGATCATGCGCGGCGCCCAGCAGGAAGTGAAGTTCGCCGAGGACCGGCTGCTGAAGGCGCGCACCGAAGTGCGCCAGTACCGTGACGTCTCTCAGGAAGTCGATCCTGTCGAGGGCGCTAAGGTCGCCTCGCAGATCATCGGGGAACTCGAAGGCAAGCTTGCCAGCCTGAACACGACGCTGACCACGGCGCGGACCCAGATGGCGGAAGAATCACCGCGTATCAAAGTTTTGAAGGCGCAGATGAGCAGCATCCGCGAACAGATCGCGACCGAGAAGGAGCGGCTGGGCAGCGGCGCCGGCAACAACGTCGCATCGTCTGATGTCGCCGGACGTATCGAAAAATTCCAGAATCTCGCGACCGAAGAGGAATTCGCTGAGAAGGCCTACACGGCCGCCATGGCGAGCCTGGAGAAGGCGAGAATCGATGCGAATGGCAAGGAGCGCTATCTCGCGACCTTCATTCGCCCGACCCTGTCGGAGGAGGCGCAATACCCGAAGCGCCTTCTTGATTCGATTCTGGTCCTGCTTGGCTGCCTCTTCGCCTGGAGCGTCGGCGTGATGATCTATTACAACATCCGCGACCGCGCCTGAACGCGTCGGGCAGCGGGAATCATCGAAAGCGCGGCAAATGCCGCGCTTTTTCGTTGTGCGCGTGGCCAAAGCCGCGAAATGCGCCTGAGGTGCAGATATCTGACAACATAAGGAAAAGAATGGTGGGCGATGAGAGACTCGAACTCCCGACATCCTCGGTGTAAACGAGGCGCTCTACCAACTGAGCTAATCGCCCTCGCGTCACGAAGCCTGTTCGGCCCGCCGCGTCGGTGGCCGTGATCTATGCGGATCGGGAAAAAACCGCAAGAGTGTTTGTGAAGATTTTTTGATTTTTTTGGAGGGCGGCAGCGGCAAGCCCGGATTTCCGCGGGTCGGTTGCCTGTGGAAAAAGGGGAGGGGAGGCGCGCTTCTCGGCGGTGGCGCTCTACCTCTCATGTGTGCGGGCGCGTGTGTGCCGGGGTGCCATTGGAGGCTGTCCCGGGGGTGGCCCAAAACAATTTCTGTGCTGTCATCGTTTTGTCTCCAAACCTGCTTGACACTCAAATGCGAACCCCTTAGTTAGCCGCTCATCGAAGCGGCCAGCCCGCCTCGGTGAAGGAAGCGAAAGCCTCCGGAAGACTTGAAATGAAGTGCGGGTGTAGCTCAGTCGGTTAGAGTGCCGGCCTGTCACGCCGGAGGTCGCGGGTTCGAGCCCCGTCACTCGCGCCATTTTCAAGAGGTGCCGAAAGGTGCTTGTCCGGTCTTTCCTTCGCAATGCGCGGGTGTAGCTCAGTCGGTTAGAGTGCCGGCCTGTCACGCCGGAGGTCGCGGGTTCGAGCCCCGTCACTCGCGCCATTTCTTCTCCAAGCCATGCAGATTTTGGTGGGCTGCCATGCAGCCTCTCGCAACTTACGCGGATTTGTCGCGACATCGTTGCAGCTGCTTGATAATGTCGCATCATCGCAGTTGGAATTGGTCTTCTAAAAGTCTTGCGCCGTGGCTCAGCCTGCGCTAACCACGGCTTGTTGCAACGCACGTTCGCTTGCCGGGCATTTGCCCATTGCGCCGCCCGGCGCAGCCGGCAAGCAGGGATGAACATGATGACTGAACTGCTCGGTAATTACATTCCGATCGCTATTTTCATTGGTATCGCTCTCGTTATCGGCCTGGCGCTTCTGATTGCGCCGTTCGCCGTTGCCTTCAAGGCGCCTGATTCGGAAAAGCTCTCCGCTTACGAATGCGGTTTCAATGCCTTCGACGATGCCCGTATGAAGTTCGATATCCGCTTCTATCTCGTGTCGATTCTCTTCATCATCTTCGACCTCGAAGTCGCCTTCCTCTTCCCCTGGGCCGTTTCCTTCGGCGCCATCGGCTGGTTCGGCTTCTGGTCCATGATGGTCTTCCTTGGTGTGCTGACCATCGGCTTTATCTATGAATGGAAGAAGGGAGCCCTGGAATGGGAGTGACCCCCGCCGGCAATCAGCCGCTCGTTTCGCAGGCTCCGAAGGGGATCATCGATCCCTCGACCGGCAAGCCGATCGGCGCCAACGACGCGTTCTTTGGTGAAATCAACAATGAGCTCGCCGACAAGGGCTTTCTGGTCACCTCGACCGACGAGCTGATCAACTGGGCCCGTACCGGCTCGCTGATGTGGATGACCTTCGGTCTCGCCTGCTGCGCCGTCGAAATGATGCAGCTGTCGATGCCGCGTTACGACGTCGAGCGTTTCGGCTTTGCGCCGCGTGCCTCGCCGCGCCAGTCCGACGTCATGATCGTCGCCGGCACGCTGACCAACAAGATGGCCCCCGCGCTCCGCAAGGTCTACGACCAGATGCCTGAGCCGCGCTACGTTATCTCGATGGGCTCCTGCGCCAATGGTGGCGGCTACTATCACTATTCCTATTCGGTTGTTCGCGGCTGCGACCGCGTCGTGCCGATCGACATCTACGTGCCGGGCTGTCCCCCCACGGCGGAAGCGCTGCTCTACGGCGTGCTCCTGCTGCAGAAGAAGATCCGGCGCACCGGCACGATCGAGCGGTAAGGGTTAAGGACAAGACATATGAGCGAAGCCCTCACTGAGCTGTCGTCCTATATCTCGGAAGCGCGTGGCAACCTGGTTGCCGCGTCGCAGCTGAAGTTCGGCGAATTGACCCTGACGACGACGGGTGAAAACCTGATCGCGCTGCTGACGTTCCTGCGTGACGACGCCAAGTGCGGCTTCGTCAACATGATCGACATCTGCGGCGTCGACTGGCCGCAGCGCGAGCTGCGCTTCGATGTCGTCTATCATCTCCTGTCTCCGAAGCAGAACCTGCGCATCCGCATCAAGGTCGCGACCGACGAAGATACGCCGGTGCCGTCCGCCTGCGCCGTCTATCCGGGCGCCGACTGGTTCGAGCGCGAGACATGGGACATGTATGGCGTCCTCTTCACCGGCCACCCGGATCTGCGCCGCATCCTGACCGACTACGGTTTCGAGGGACACCCGCTGCGCAAGGACTTCCCGACGACCGGTTTCGTCGAAGTCCGCTATGACGACGCCGCCAAGCGCGTCGTCTACGAGCCGGTGGAACTGAAGCAGGAATTCCGCAACTTCGACTTCATGTCACCCTGGGAAGGCACGGATTATGTGCTGCCTGGCGACGAAAAAGCGAAGCAGTAAAGCTTTATGGCGACTGGTGGGCTGTTGCCCGCCATTCACTGATTATCTGAGAACGCGAGCCCGATCGCCATGACAGAACATAACGTCCGCAACTTCAACATCAATTTCGGACCGCAGCATCCGGCGGCGCACGGCGTTCTTCGTCTTGTCCTGGAGCTTGACGGCGAAATTGTGGAGCGTGTTGACCCGCATATCGGCCTGCTGCATCGCGGCACCGAGAAGCTGATCGAAACCAAGACCTATCTGCAGGCGGTCCCTTATTTTGACCGCCTGGATTACGTCGCGCCGATGAACCAGGAGCATGCCTATGCCCTGGCCGTCGAAAAGCTGCTCGGCATCGATATCCCGATCCGCGGCCAGCTGATCCGCGTTCTCTATTCGGAAATCGGCCGTATCCTGTCGCATCTTCTGAACGTCACGACGCAGGCCATGGACGTCGGCGCGCTGACGCCGCCGCTCTGGGGCTTCGAAGAGCGCGAAAAGCTGATGGTGTTCTACGAGCGCGCCTGTGGCGCCCGTATGCATGCTGCCTATTTCCGTCCGGGTGGCGTCCACCAGGATCTGCCGGAAGAGCTGGTCCAGGATATCGGCAAGTGGTGCGACGAATTCCCGTCCAAGCTCGACGATATCGACGACCTGCTGACCGGCAACCGCATCTTCAAGCAGCGTAACGTCGATATCGGCGTCGTGTCGCTGGAAGACTGCTGGGCCTGGGGCTTCTCGGGCGTCATGGTTCGCGGTTCCGGCGCTGCCTGGGACCTTCGCCGCTCGCAGCCCTACGAGTGCTATTCCGATCTCGAATTCGACATCCCGATCGGCAAGAACGGCGACTGCTACGACCGCTACCTGATCCGCATGATCGAAATGCGCGAATCCGTTCGCATCATGAAGCAGTGCGTCAATCGTCTGCTGGGCGATGCCAGGACCGGCCCGTTCTCGTCTGTTGACGGCAAGGTCGTTCCGCCGAAGCGTGGCCAGATGAAGCGCTCGATGGAAGCGCTGATCCACCACTTCAAGCTCTACACCGAAGGCTACCACGTTCCGGCCGGCGAAGTTTACGCCGCCGTCGAAGCGCCGAAGGGCGAATTCGGCGTTTACGTCGTCTCCGACGGCAGCAACAAGCCGTACCGCTGCAAGATCCGCGCCCCGGGCTATGCCCACCTTCAGGCGATGGATTTCATGTGCCGTGGTCACCAGCTGGCCGACGTCGCCGCCGTTCTCGGTTCGCTCGACATCGTCTTCGGTGAGGTTGATCGCTGATGAAGCTCACCGTGCTCTCGGCCGCTGCATTCCTCGTTGCCGCCTCGGCTTTCGCCCAGGACAACAACACGCAGGGATTCGGCCCTAAGCTCGGTTCTGATGAAGTAACGCCGCCAAGCGGTCGGGCCACGATGGGGGAGCTCTTGTCCAAGGGTTACCAGATCAAGGCCGCCGTACCGAATGGCAAGAAATTCGTAGTGTTTTTGCAGAAAGACCAGTCGGCCTACGCATGCGAGATGCAGTCATTGACAGCTTCGCAGTGTGGGACCCTAAACTGACAAGGCGTGAGGAAGAATGTCCGTTCGTCGACTAGCCGAAGATCAATTCCAGCCTGCCGCATTCGCCTTCAATGACGAAAACGCGGTCTGGGCGGATAAGACGATCCAGAAATATCCCGCAGGCCGTCAGCAGTCCGCGGTCATTCCGCTGCTGATGCGAGCGCAGGAGCAGGACGGTTGGGTCACGCGCGCCGCGATCGAAAAGGTCGCCGACATGCTGGATATGGCCTATATCCGCGTGCTCGAGGTCGCGACCTTCTACACCCAGTTCCAGCTCGGTCCGGTTGGCACGCGCGCCCACGTTCAGGTCTGCGGTACCACGCCCTGCATGCTGCGCGGTTCGGAAAAGCTGATGGGCGTCTGCCGCAGCAAGATCCACCAGCATCCGTTCGAGCGTAACGCCGAAGGCACGCTGTCCTGGGAAGAAGTCGAATGTCTCGGGGCTTGCGTCAACGCACCGATGATCATGATCGGCAAGGACACCTACGAGGATCTGACGCCTGAGCGTCTCGAAGAGATCATCGATACCTTCAACGCCGGCAATGGTGCGAGCATCACGCCCGGCCCACAGATCGACCGTCACTTCTCGTCGCCGGAAGGTGGCCCGACGTCGCTTCTGAGCGAAGAGCCGAAGGCGAAGGCCAAGACTTCCGCGAAGAAGGCAGACGCCGACGCTGTCAGCGTTCCGCCGTCTGAGGCCGCTCGCCCGAAGAGCACGGATGCGGAAACCAATCCGACGCTGAAGACGCCGCACACGGCGCCGAAGGCTGCTGCCAAGAACGCTGCTGCTGAAGCTGCTCCGGCCGTTGCCGAGAAGCCCGCCAAGGCTGCTGCCGCTCCGGCCGCTGCAAAGCCCTCGCTGGAGGACAAGAACCGTCCTGCAGGGATTGAGAAGCCGGCAGCCCCCGACGATCTCAAGCTGATCTCCGGCGTCGGTCCGAAGATCGAAGCTATTTTGAACGAACTCGGCATCTTCACCTTCGCGCAAGTCGCGGCGTGGAAGAAGGCTGAACGCGAATGGGTCGATGGATACTTGAATTTCAAGGGCCGCATCGAACGCGACGACTGGGTCAAGCAGGCCAAGGCGCTCGCCAAGGGCGGTGAAGCGGAATATATCAAGGTCTTCGGCAAGAAGCCGCGGTAAGAGGTGAAGCATGTTACAAGATAAAGACCGCATCTTTACCAATATCTACGGCCTCAAGGACAAGTCCCTGAAGGGCGCGATGAGCCGCGGCCACTGGGATGGAACCAAGCAGATCCTCGAGAAGGGCCGCGACTGGATCATCAACGAGATGAAGGCTTCCGGCCTTCGCGGCCGTGGCGGCGCAGGCTTCCCGACCGGTCTCAAGTGGTCCTTCATGCCGAAGGAATCCGACGGCCGTCCGCACTATCTCGTCGTCAACGCCGACGAATCGGAACCGGGCACCTGCAAAGACCGCGACATCATGCGCCACGATCCGCATACGCTGATCGAAGGCTGCGTTATCGCCAGCTTCGCCATGGGTGCCAATGCTGCCTATATCTACGTCCGCGGCGAATATATCCGCGAGCGCGAAGCGCTGCAGGCGGCGATCGACGAGTGCTACGACTACGGCCTGCTCGGCAAGAGCAACAAGCTCGGCTACCCGATGGACATCTATGTCCACCATGGCGCCGGCGCCTACATCTGCGGCGAAGAAACCGCGCTGCTCGAAAGCCTTGAAGGCAAGAAGGGCCAGCCGCGCCTGAAGCCGCCGTTCCCGGCCAACATGGGTCTCTACGGCTGCCCGACGACCGTCAACAACGTCGAATCGATCGCCGTTGCTCCGACCATCCTGCGCCGCGGCGCCGGCTGGTTCTCGTCGATCGGCCGTCCGAACAATGTCGGCACCAAGCTGTTCATGCTGTCGGGTCACGTCAACAAGCCGTGCACCGTCGAAGAAGAGATGGGCATCACCTTCCGTGAGCTGGTCGACCGTCACGCCGGCGGTATCCGCGGCGGCTGGGACAACCTGCTCGCCGTCATTCCGGGCGGCGCATCGTGCCCGATCGTTCCCGCCAAGGACATCATCGATTGCCCGATGGACTTCGACGGCCTGCGCGCTGTCGGCTCGTCCTTCGGTACGGCCGCTGCGATCGTCATGGACAAGTCCACCGACGTCATCAAGGCGATCGCCCGTATCTCGGCCTTCTTCAAGCACGAGAGCTGCGGCCAGTGCACGCCGTGCCGCGAAGGCACCGGCTGGATGTGGCGCGTCATGGAGCGCATGGCCAAGGGCAACGCCCAGAAGCGCGAAATCGACATGCTGTTCCAGGTCACCAAGCAGATCGAGGGTCACACCATCTGTGCGCTCGGTGATGCTGCTGCATGGCCGGTCCAGGGTCTGATCCGCAATTTCCGTCCGGAAATCGAAGCGCGTATCGACCAGTACACCGCCAGCGCCATGGATCATGGCGCGGTTCTGGAAGCTGCGGAGTAAGCGATGACGAAGGCGTCGGGCAGCAAGGACAAGCAGGGAGGGGCCGATTTCTCGGCTGACTTCGGCCGTCTTGCTGCCGAGATGCTGGAGAATGCCCGCTCGATGCCGATGCATCCGATGATGGCCCATCCGGCCGCAGCGATGGCAGCGGCAACCGCCGTCGGCATCGGTTTCTCGACGCAGATGGCCGGTGCTTTCTTCGGTGCGCTGCAAGGCGCCTTGGAAGCGACGAGCCGGATTGCCGAAGCACTCGACGAGACGCCGCCGCAAGCGGCAAAGCCTGAGGTTCGCATCAAGCCGGAGAACATCCGGCCGGCTGCTGCCAAGAAGGCGGCCTTGTCGATCGTCGCAACGCCGGAGCCGAAGGCGGCTCCTGTCGCTGCGAAGAAGCCGGCGAGCCGTGGCAGAAAGGCCGACGACCTGAAGCTGATTTCCGGCATCGGTCCGAAGCTGGAGCAGGTGCTGAACGCCAAGGGTATCCGCACCTTCGCTGCGATCGCAGCCTGGAGCGATGCGGAAGCGGCAGGCATCGACGCCGAGCTCGGCTTTGACGGCCGGATCGCCCGCGACGACTGGCGGGGGCAGGCCAAGGCTCTCGCGGCGAAGCGCCGCAAGCGGGTTTGAGTTTTTCCGGCTGACCCAAGCGGCCGGAGGGAATAAGGCAGGCATGACGGGGCAGGGGCCTCGCTCAGGCAAGCCGATCGGGTCTCGGGTTCCCCGGGGCCGGGGAAAGACAATTTGGGCGACACCGGTGCTTGCGGGGACGAAATCCCGCCTGGCAGCGGTCATGTTGCAGAATAAGGTTTGTTTGCCGCCATCCGGCGAACGGGAAACAGGACTGAGTGACGATGGCAAAACTGAAGATTGACGGTAACGAGATCGAGGTCCCGGATCACTACACGCTCATTCAGGCGTGTGAGGAAGCCGGCGCTGAAGTTCCGCGTTTCTGCTTCCATGAGCGGTTGTCGGTCGCCGGCAATTGCCGCATGTGCCTTGTCGAAGTGAAGGGTGGCCCGCCGAAGCCGCAGGCTTCCTGCGCCATGGGCGTGCGCGATATCCGCGGCGGCCCGAACGGTGAACTGCCCGAAGTTTTCACCAACACGCCGATGGTCAAGAAGGCCCGCGAAGGCGTGATGGAATTCCTGCTGATCAACCATCCGCTGGATTGCCCGATCTGCGACCAGGGTGGCGAGTGCGACCTGCAGGACCAGGCGATGACATTCGGCATCGATACCTCGCGCTATCAGGAAGACAAGCGCGCCGTCGAGGACAAGTATATCGGACCGCTCGTCAAGACGGTCATGAACCGCTGCATTCACTGCACGCGCTGCGTCCGCTTCACCACCGAAGTGGCCGGCATCTCCGAGCTCGGCCTGATCGGCCGCGGCGAAGACGCCGAAATCACCACCTATCTCGAGCAGGCGATGACGTCCGAGCTGCAGGGCAACGTCGTTGACCTCTGCCCGGTCGGCGCGCTGACCTCCAAGCCCTTCGCCTTCACGGCCCGCCCGTGGGAACTGAACAAGACGGAATCGATCGACGTCATGGACGCGCTCGGCTCGGCCATCCGCGTCGATACCCGCGGCCGCGAAGTCATGCGCGTCATGCCGCGCGTCAACGAGCAGATCAATGAAGAGTGGATCTCCGACAAGAGCCGCTTCATCTGGGACGGCCTGAAGACGCAGCGCCTCGATCGTCCTTACGTCCGCAAGGGCGGTCGCCTGCAGCCGGCAACCTGGGCCGACGCCTTCGGCGCCATCAAGACGGCAGTTGCTGGCACGACGGGCGAGAAGATCGGCGCGATCGCCGGCGACCTCGCAACCGTCGAGGAAATGTACGCATTGCAGGAACTGGTAAAGTCGCTCGGTTCCGAGAACCTCGACTGTCGCCAGGATGGGACGGCACTTGATCCGTCGCTCGGCCGCGCAAGCTACCTCTTCAACCCGACCATTCAGGGCATCGAAGAAGCAGATGCGCTGCTCATCATCGGCGCCAACCCGCGCTTCGAAGCAGCCGTTCTCAACGCCCGCATCCGCAAGCGCTGGCGCCGCGGCGGTTTCCCGATCGGTGTGATCGGCGAAGCCGGCGAAATGCGCTACGACTACGAATATCTCGGCGCCGGTCCGGATACGCTGAAGGATCTCGTCGACGGCAACCATGCCTTCGCCAAGGTTCTCGCTGACGCCAAGAAGCCGCTGATCATCATCGGCCAGGGCGCTCTGTCGCGCGCTGATGGTGCAGGCGTCCTCGCCAGCGCCGCCAAGCTCGCAGGCGCAGTCGGCGCTGTTGCCGAAGGCTGGAACGGCTTTGCCGTCCTGCACACGGCAGCGGCCCGCGTCGGTGGCCTCGACCTCGGCTTCGTTCCGGGCGCCAAGGGCGTCGATGCCGCAGAGATGCTGTCCTCCATGGACGTGCTCTTCCTGCTCGGCGCCGATGAACTCGATTTCACCAAGAAGGCTGCGAAGTTCGTGGTCTATATCGGCTCGCACGGCGACCAGGGCGCGCATAACGCCGACGTCATCCTTCCGGCTGCTGCCTATACCGAAAAGTCCGGTACCTGGGTCAACACCGAAGGCCGCGTCCAGATGGGCAACCGCGCCGGCTTCGCACCGGGCGACGCCCGCGAAGACTGGGCGATCCTGCGTGCTCTCTCCGACGTGCTCGGCAAGAAGCTTCCCTTTGATTCGCTTGGCGAATTGCGCGGCAAGCTCTATGCGGCATTCCCGCATTTCGCAGCCATCGACGAGATCGCGGAAAGCGACAGCGCCAAAATTGCCGCAGTTGCGAAAAAAGCCGGGAAGATGAACAAATCCGGGTTTGCTTCACCGGTCAAAGACTTCTATTTGACGAACCCGATAGCGCGTGCCTCGGCTGTCATGGCCGAGTGCTCGGCATTGGCCCGCAACAACTTCAAAGTCGCGGCAGAGTAAGGGCAGGGGACTATGGAATCGTTTGTTTCAACTTATGTCTTGCCTGGCCTTCTAATGGTCGGTCAGTCGCTGCTGCTCCTGGTCTGCCTGCTGGTCTTCATCGCATATATCCTGCTTGCCGACCGTAAGATCTGGGCAGCCGTTCAGCTGCGCCGTGGACCCAATGTGGTTGGTCCCTTCGGCCTTTTCCAGTCCTTCGCCGACCTTTTGAAGTTCGTCTTCAAGGAACCGGTCATTCCGGCCGGCGCCAATAAGGTCGTCTTCCTGCTGGCACCGCTGGTGACCGTGCTTCTGGCACTGTCCACCTGGGCCGTCATCCCGTTCTCCAACGGCTGGGTGATCGCCAACATCAATGTCGGCATTCTCTACATTTTCGCGATCTCGTCGCTCGAAGTGTACGGCATCATCATGGGCGGCTGGGCTTCGAACTCGAAGTATCCGTTCCTCGGCGCGCTCCGCTCGGCAGCGCAGATGGTGTCCTACGAAGTCTCGATCGGCTTCGTCATCGTCACCGTTCTTCTCTGCGTGGGTTCGCTGAACCTGACGGATATCGTCATGGCGCAGCAGACCGGTCTCGGCACCAAGCTCGGCCTGCCCAGTTCGTTCCTCGACTGGCACTGGCTGTCGCTGTTCCCGATGTTCATCATCTTCTTCATCTCGGCGCTGGCTGAAACCAACCGTCCGCCCTTCGACCTTCCGGAAGCGGAATCGGAACTGGTTGCCGGCTTCATGGTCGAATACGGTTCCTCGCCGTACATGATGTTCATGCTCGGCGAATACGCGGCCGTCTGCCTGATGTGCTCGCTGACGACAATCCTCTTCCTCGGCGGCTGGCTGCCTCCGGTTGATTTCTGGCTAATCAATTGGGTCCCGGGCATCATCTGGTTCATGCTCAAGTCGTGCCTGGTGTTCTTCATGTTCGCGATGGTCAAGGCATTCGTGCCGCGCTACCGCTACGACCAGCTGATGCGCCTCGGCTGGAAGGTCTTCCTTCCACTGTCGCTCGCCATGGTCATTATCGTTGCATTCGTGCTGAAACTGACGGGATGGGCATGATCATGACATCCCTCGTTTCCGGCAAATTTGGAGGTTGAAGATGGCAAGCTTGTCAAACACCGTCAGCTCGCTGTTCCTCAAGGAATTCGTCGGCGCATTCTTTCTGTCGATGCGCTACTTCTTCAAGCAGAAGGCGACGATCAACTATCCGTTCGAAAAGGGTCCGGTTTCTCCGCGCTTCCGCGGCGAACACGCACTGCGCCGTTATCCGAACGGCGAAGAGCGCTGCATCGCCTGCAAGCTCTGCGAAGCGATCTGTCCCGCTCAGGCGATTACCATCGAAGCCGGCCCGCGCCGCAATGACGGCACCCGCCGTACGGTGCGTTACGACATCGATATGGTGAAGTGCATCTACTGCGGCTTCTGCCAGGAAGCCTGCCCGGTCGATGCGATCGTCGAAGGCCCGAATTTCGAATTCGCCACGGAAACCCGCGAAGAGCTTTACTTCGACAAGCAGCGGCTTCTCGACAATGGCGACCGGTGGGAACGCGAAATCGCGCGCAATATCGCGATCGACGCGCCGTACCGCTGATTGGAATTTGAAATGCCGCAGGGCAGGCGACAGCCGCCCGCGGTCAACATGCACCGGAGCTTTGCCGGCCCTTCAGGGTAGACGGAGCTTCATCGGGCAGGGAAACTCCCGGCTGCCCGGGGGAAGATGAAAAAGGCACCAACATGGGTCTGCAGGCTCTATTTTTCTATCTTTTCGCCTTCGTCGCGGTCGCGTCGGCGTTCATGGTCATCTGGGCAAAGAACCCGGTTCACTCGGTTCTGTTCCTCATCCTGACCTTCTTCAATGCCGCGGGCCTCTTCCTGCTGCTTGGCGCCGAGTTCCTAGCGATGATCCTGCTGGTCGTTTATGTCGGCGCGGTCGCGGTTCTCTTCCTCTTCGTGGTCATGATGCTCGACATCGACTTCACGGAGCTGCGCGCGGGGGTTCTCGAATATGCGCCGATCGGCGCGCTGATCGGTATCATCCTCGCGGCTGAGCTGATCATCGTCATCGGCGGCAGCGTGATCTCGCCCGAGATTGCCAAGACCGTCGCCATGCCGATCCCGGCTCTGACGGAGCGCACCAACACGGCGGCGCTCGGTGACGTGCTCTATACGAACTACGTCTACTTCTTCCAGATCGCCGGTCTGGTCCTTCTCGTCGCGATGATCGGTGCGATCGTGCTGACGCTGAGGCACCGCACCAACATTCGCCGTCAGAATATTTCCCAGCAGGTTGCCCGCACGCCGGCGACCGCCGTCGAGGTGGTCACCGTCAAGCCGGGGCAGGGCCTCTAAGCGCAGGGACAAGGAACAAGAACATGGTCATCGGTCTTTCCCATTACCTGACGGTCAGCGCCATCCTCTTCACGCTCGGCGTCTTCGGCATCTTCCTGAACCGCAAGAACATCATCGTCATTCTCATGTCGATCGAGCTGATCCTGCTTGCGGTCAATATCAACATGGTCGCCTTCTCGTCGTTCCTCAACGACATCGTCGGCCAGGTCTTCGCACTTTTCATTCTGACCGTCGCGGCTGCGGAAGCAGCCATCGGTCTTGCAATTCTCGTTGTCTTCTACCGCAACCGCGGTTCGATCGCGGTCGAAGACGTCAATATGATGAAGGGCTGAGCGGCTCATGTTCCTCTATAAGGCTATCGTCTTTCTTCCCTTGATCGGCGCGATCATCGCCGGCCTTTTCGGCCGCGCGATCGGCGCCAAGGCATCGGAATATGTCACCAGCGGCCTGATGATCATCGCCGCCGCTCTCTCCTGGTACGTCTTCTTCACGGTGGCCCTCGGCCATCCGGAAGGCGCGATCAAGGTTGAAGTCCTGCGCTGGATCCAGTCCGGCGGCATCGACGTCTCCTGGTCGCTGCGCATCGACACGCTGACCTCGGTTATGCTGATCGTCGTCAACACGGTCTCGACGCTCGTGCACATCTACTCGATCGGGTACATGCATCACGACCCGCATCGTCCGCGCTTCTTCGCCTATCTGTCGCTCTTCACCTTCGCCATGCTGATGCTGGTGACTTCCGACAACCTGCTGCAGATGTTCTTCGGCTGGGAAGGCGTGGGTCTGGCGTCCTATCTGCTGATCGGCTTCTGGTTCAAAAAACCGTCGGCTTCGGCTGCCGCGATGAAGGCCTTCATCGTCAACCGCGTCGGCGACTTCGGCTTCGTGCTCGGTATCGCAGGCGTCTTCGTTCTCTTCGGCGCCATCAACTTCGACACGATCTTCGCCAACGCTGCGAACTTCGCGCCGCATGAAGGTGCAGAAGCTGCCAGCGAGGTCGTTCTGAACCTCTTCGGCATGCAGCTCGACAAGACGCATGCGCTGACCGCCGTCTGCCTGCTGCTCTTCATGGGTGCCATGGGCAAGTCGGCTCAGTTCCTGCTGCACACCTGGCTGCCGGACGCCATGGAAGGCCCGACGCCGGTTTCGGCGCTCATCCATGCCGCGACCATGGTTACCGCCGGTGTCTTCCTCGTCGCCCGCATGTCGCCGCTCT
The DNA here is from genome assembly GCF_053522545.1 of Rhizobium sp. 21-4511-3d. NCBI lineage: Bacteria > Pseudomonadati > Pseudomonadota > Alphaproteobacteria > Hyphomicrobiales > Rhizobiaceae > Rhizobium > Rhizobium sp. 21-4511-3d. The sequence continues at coordinate 641,381 of NZ_JBNWCF010000001.1, forward strand.
TCGAACTGTCGCATGATGCGCTGACCTTCGTCACCATCATCGGCGCGATCACTGCCTTCTTCGCGGCAACGGTCGGCCTCGTTCAGAACGATATCAAGCGCGTCATCGCCTATTCCACCTGCTCGCAGCTCGGCTACATGTTCGTGGCGCTCGGAGTAGGGGCCTATGGTGCCGCGATCTTCCATCTCTTCACGCACGCCTTCTTCAAGGCACTGCTCTTCCTCTGCGCCGGTTCGGTTATCCACGCCGTCGATGGCGAGCAGGACATGCGTTACATGGGCGGCCTGCGTCCGCACATCAAGGTCACGTTCTGGATGATGATGATCGGTACGCTCGCCATCACCGGCGTCGGCATTCCGTTCACCCCGATCGGTTTTGCGGGCTTCTTCTCGAAGGACGTGATCATCGAGGCTACCTACGCGTCGCACTCGCCGGCTGCAGGCTTCGCCTTCACGCTGCTCGTCATCGCCGCTCTGTTCACCAGCTTCTATTCCTGGCGCCTGATCTTCCTGACCTTCTTCGGCAAGCCGCGCGCTTCCCACGAAGTGATGCATCACGTCCATGAATCGCCTCAGGTCATGCTGGTGCCGCTCTACATCCTGGCAATCGGCGCCGTCTTCGCCGGCTTCCTCTTCGAGGGCCGCTTCTATGGCGAAGAATATGCCGAATTCTGGAAGGGCGCGCTGTTTACCTCCAAGGAAAACGAGCTGCTGGAGCACTTCCATCACGTTCCGGCCCTGGTCGCGCTCAGCCCGTTCATTGCGATGGTCATCGGCTTCGTGACCGCCTGGTACATGTACATCAAGTCGCCGTCGACGCCGCGCGTTCTCGCGCAGCAGCACCGCGTCCTCTACCAGTTCCTGCTCAACAAGTGGTACTTCGACGAACTCTACGACTTCCTCTTCGTCCGCTCCGCCAAGGCTCTTGGCAACTTCCTGTGGAAGAAGGGTGACGTCGGCGTCATCGATACCTACGGCCCGAACGGCATTGCCGCCCGCGTCGTCGATGTCACGAACCGCGTGGTCCGCCTGCAGACCGGTTACCTCTATCACTACGCCTTCGCGATGCTGATCGGCATTGCAGCGCTCGTTACCTGGATGATGCTCGGGAGTTCCTTCTGATGACCGATTGGCCTATTCTTACAACGGTCACCTTCCTGCCGCTCGTCGGCGTGGTGCTTCTGCTGCTGATGAATGAGAACGGCCCGAACGGCCGCCGCAACGTGCTGAACATCTCGTTGATCACGACGATCGTCACGTTCCTGCTGTCGCTCCTGATCTGGACTGGCTTCGATAACGCCAATCCGGGCTTCCAGATGGTCGAGAAGCACGCTTGGCTCGGTACCGGCATCGGCTATCATGTCGGCGTCGACGGCATCTCGATGCTGTTCGTCATCCTGTCGACCTTCCTCATGCCCTTCTGCGTGCTGGCAAGCTGGCTCTCGATCGAGAAGCGCCTGAAGGAATACATGATCGCCTTCCTCATCCTCGAAGTGATGATGGTTGGTGTCTTCGTGTCGCTGGATATCGTGCTCTTCTACGTCTTCTTCGAAGCCGGCCTCATCCCGATGTTCCTGATCATCGGTGTCTGGGGTGGCGCGAACCGCGTCTATGCGAGCTACAAGTTCTTCCTCTACACGCTGCTCGGCTCGGTGCTGATGCTGCTCGCCATCATGGCGATGTACTGGCAGGCCGGCACGACCGATATCTCGGCGCTGCTCGCCTACAAGTTCCCGCCGCAGATGCAGACATGGCTATGGCTGGCCTTCTTCGCCTCCTTCGCCGTGAAGATGCCGATGTGGCCGGTTCACACCTGGCTTCCCGACGCGCACGTTCAGGCGCCGACGGCCGGGTCCGTCATCCTGGCAGGCGTGCTCCTGAAGCTCGGCGGCTACGGCCTGATCCGCTTCTCGCTCGGCATGTTCCCTGTTGCCTCCGACTTCTTCGCACCGATGGTCTTCGCGCTGTCCGTCATCGCCATCATCTACACCTCGCTGGTGGCGATGATGCAGGACGACATCAAGAAGCTGATCGCCTACTCGTCGGTAGCGCACATGGGCTACGTGACCATGGGCATCTTCGCCGCCAACATGCAGGGCGTTCAGGGCTCGATCTTCCAGATGCTGTCGCACGGCATCGTCTCTGGCGCGCTCTTCCTCTGCGTCGGCGTCGTTTACGACCGCACCCATACCCGCGAGATCGCGGCCTATGGCGGCCTGGTCAACAACATGCCGAAATACGCAGTGGCGATGATGGTCTTCACCATGGCCAATGTCGGTCTGCCGGGCACCTCGGGCTTCATCGGCGAATTCCTGACCCTGATCGGCGTCTTCCGCGCCAATACCTGGGTTGCGCTCTTCGCTGCCACCGGCGTCATCCTGTCGGCTGCCTACGCTCTGTGGCTTTATCGCCGCGTGATCTTCGGTGCGCTTGAAAAGGAAAAGCTGAAGGCTCTGCTCGATCTTTCGCCGCGTGAGCAGATGCTGCTCTACCCGCTGATCGCGCTGACCATCTTCTTCGGTGTCTATCCGGCTCCGGTCTTCGATGCGACGGCCGCTTCGGTTGACATGCTGGTGAACAATTATACGGCCGCCGTACACGCAGCGCAGAACGTTGCGCTGTCGATGAACTGATGACGGGACTTTTTGGACATGACCGCTGAAACCATTCTTGCAAGCCTGCATCTCACCGCGCCGGAGCTGATCCTCGCGGTAGGCGCCCTTGTCCTGCTGATGATCGGTGTCTTCACGGGCGAGCGGTCCGGGCGTCTGGTGAGCGTGCTCGCCATGATCCTGTTCGCGGCTGCGGCTCTCTGGCTGATCTTCATCCCGTCCAACGGCCTCGCCTTTGGCGGCGTCTACAAGGCGGACGGCTTCTCCCGCTTCATGAAGGTGACGGCGCTGACCGGCTCCTTCGTGGCGCTCTTCATGTCGCTCGGCCACGCCAAGGAGAACCAGCTCGACAAGTTCGAGTTCCCGGTTCTGCTCGTGCTCTGCACCCTCGGCATCATGCTGATGATCTCGGCAAACGACCTGATCGCGCTCTATCTGGGCCTCGAGCTGCAGTCGCTGGCGATCTACGTCGTCGCTGCGATCAACCGCGATAGCGTCAAGTCGACGGAAGCCGGCCTGAAGTATTTCGTGCTCGGCGCGCTGTCCTCGGGCATGCTGCTCTACGGCATGTCGCTGGTCTATGGCTTCACCGGCCATACGCACTTCGCCGATATCGCCCAGGCGCTCAATGTCGAAGGCGCGCGTTCGCTTGGCCTGATCTTCGGCCTGGTCTTCATCCTCGCCGGTATCGCCTTCAAGATCTCGGCCGTGCCGTTCCACATGTGGACGCCCGACGTTTACGAAGGTGCGCCGACCCCGGTCACCGCCTTCCTGGCGAGCGCCCCGAAGGTTGCCGCCATGGCCATGATGACCCGTATCGTCATCACCGCCTTCCAGCCGATCATGGCTGACTGGCAGCAGGTCGTGGTCTTCATCTCGATCGCCTCGATGCTGCTCGGCTCCTTCGCCGCTATCGGCCAGAAGAACATCAAGCGACTGATGGCCTATTCGTCGATCGGTCACATGGGCTATGCGCTGGTCGGTCTTGCAGCCGGCAACCAAACGGGCGTCTCCGGCGTCATGCTCTACATGGTCATCTACATGGTCATGACGCTCGGCTCCTTCGCGATCATCATGTCGATGCGCCGCAAGGATGGCACCGTCGTCGAAGCGATCGACGATCTGGCGGGTCTCTCGAGCACCAACCCGTTCATGGCGACGGTTCTCACCATCCTGATGTTCTCGCTTGCCGGTATCCCGCCGCTCGCTGGCTTCTTCGCGAAGTACTTCGTCTTCGTCGCAGCCATCGAAGCCAAGCTCTATGCGCTCGCCATCATCGGCGTTCTCGCATCGGTTGTCGGCGCCTACTACTACCTGCGCGTCATCAAGCTGATGTGGTTCGATGAAGCCAAGGGCGAGTTTGCCCGCGTTTCCGGTGCCCTCAAGCTGGTCTACGGTCTCTCCGGCCTCTTCGTTCTCGCCTATGTTCTCATCGGCGGTCCGATCGGCGGTGCGGCTGAGCTGGCGGCAGCGACGCTGTTCTGATGATGTCTCCAGCGCGGCGCCGGATATCGCTCGGCGATATCAGGCACGAAGCCTTGACGGAGACACCTTCGACCAACACAGAATGCCTTGCCCGAGCCCGGGCAGGGGATCCCGGCCTCCTCTGGGTGACCGCGGTCAGGCAGACCGGCGGCCGCGGCCGCCGCGGACGCCCCTGGGTCTCCGAACCCGGCAATCTCTATTCTTCCCTTCTCCTGATCGATCCTGCTCCGATGGAGCGCATAGGATCCCTGCCGCTGGCGATTGCTGTCGCCGTCCATCAGGCGATCCGCCAGGTCCTGCCGCCGGGCGCCGAGCCGCTCGAGGTCAAATGGCCGAACGACATCCTGATCGGACGCAAGAAGACCTGCGGCATTCTCGTCGAAGGCGAGCAGCTGTCGGATGGGCGCTATGCGCTGGTGATCGGCATTGGCATCAATGTCTCGGTCATGCCTGAAAACCCGATGTACCCGGTGACATGTCTGCGCGAGCAGGGCAGCTCGGCCTCGCCCGAAGAGCTCTTCGCCCATCTCTTCGCCTCGATGGCCGAAGTGCTGGATGTCTGGAACGCCGGGCGCGGCATCAAGGAGATCACTGCGCGCTGGCGCGAGGTCGCCTGTGGCGTCGGCGAGAAGATTACCGTGAATTTACCGGACAGGTCGATTTCCGGCCATTTCGCTGGAATTGATGATAATGGGCTGTTGATGCTCGATACCGGCGCAGGCAGGATGATGCAGATCGCCGCCGGCGACGTTTTCTTTGGATAGTAGGACCTAATGGCGAAACAAGACGAACTGGTATTTCTTCCGCTGGGCGGCGTCGGCGAGATCGGCATGAATCTCGCTCTGTACGGCTATGGCCCCGCGGATCACCGCCAGTGGATCATGGTCGATTGCGGCGTGACCTTCCCGGGTCCAGACCTGCCGGGCGTCGATCTCGTGCTGCCCGATATCCGCTATCTCGCCACCGAGCGCAAAAGCCTGAAGGCGATCATCATCACCCACGCGCACGAAGATCATTACGGCGCGCTGGCCGATCTCTGGCCGGGCCTCAATGTTCCCGTCTATGCCTCGCCCTTTACCGCGGGCCTGCTCGAAGCCAAGCGCAATTTCGAGAAGGACGCGATCGGCGAAGTGCCGGTCACGATTTTCAAGGCAGGCGACACGATCAATGTCGGCCCCTTCAGCATCGAAGGCGTCGCCGTCAACCACTCGATCCCCGAGCCGATGTCGCTGATGATCCGCACGCCGCTCGGCAACGTCATTCACACCGGCGACTGGAAGATCGACCACGAGCCGTCGCTCGGGCCGCTGACCGACGAGAACCGCTTCCGCCAGCTTGGCGACGAAGGCGTGCTGGCGCTGATGTGCGATTCCACCAACGCCCTGCGCGACGGCGTCTCGCCCTCGGAGAAGGACGTCTCGGAAAGCCTGCGCAAGATCATCGAGAATGCCGAGGGCCGCGTGGCGATCACCACCTTCTCCTCGAATGTCGGCCGTATCCGTACCGTCGCCGAGGCTGCCGAAGCCGCCGGCCGCGAAGTGCTGCTGCTCGGCAGCTCGCTGAAGCGCGTCGTCGACGTCTCGCGCGACATCGGCATCATGGAAGGCATCAAGCCCTTCATCTCCGAAGACGAATACGGCTACATCCCGCGTGACAAGGTCGTGGTGATCCTGACGGGCAGCCAGGGTGAACCGCGCGCCGCACTCGCCAAGCTCTCGCGCGACGAGATGCGCAATGTGGCGCTCGCCGCCGGCGATATCGTCGTCTTCTCCTCGCGCGCCATCCCGGGCAACGAGAAGGCGATCCAGGACATCAAGAACGGCCTCGTCGAGCAGGGTGTCCACATCATCACCGACGGTGAAGCGCTGGTCCACGTTTCCGGCCATCCGCGCCGTAACGAGCTGCAGCGCATGTACCAGCTGGTTCGCCCGAAGATCGTCGTGCCGGTCCACGGCGAGGCGACGCATCTGACGGCGCATAAGGAGCTGGCCGAGCAGTCCGGCATCGCAAGCGTGCCGCGCGTGCGCAACGGCGACATCCTGCGTTTGGCACCTGGTCCGGCCGAAGTCATCGACGAAGCCCCGCATGGCCGCATCTACAAGGACGGCTCGCTGATCGGCGACTTCGACGAGATGGGTATCGGCGAGCGCAAGAAGCTCGCCTATGTCGGTCATGTCGCCGTCAATGTCGTCCTCGACAGCCGCTACGACATCATCGGCGAGCCGGATCTCGTCGCCATCGGTCTGCCCGTCTATGACGATGAAGGCGACGAGATGGAAGACACGCTGTTCGACGCCGTCATCGGCGCCGTCGAGAGCATTCCGCGCGCCCGCCGCAAGGATCTCGACATGGTGCAGGAAGCGATCCGCCGCGCCGTGCGCGCCGCCGCCAACCACGCCTGGGGCAAGAAGCCCGTCGTCACCGCCTTCCTGACCAAGGTCTGATCATGCTCGGCCGCGTCAATCACATCGCGATTGCCGTCCCCGATCTCGCCGCTGCGACGGCCAGCTACCGCGATACGCTCGGCGCCAGGGTTTCGGCGCCGCAGTCCCTGCCGGAGCATGGCGTTACCGTCGTCTTCGTCGAGCTCGACAATACCAAGGTCGAGCTCTTGGAACCGCTCGGCGAGAACTCGCCGATCGCCGCCTTCCTCGAAAAGAGCCCGTCCGGCGGCATGCACCACATCTGCTACGAGGTCGCCGACATCACCGCCGCCCGCGACCATCTGATCACCTCAGGGGCGAGGGTGCTTGGTAATGGCGAGCCGAAGACCGGCGCCCATGGCAAGCCGGTGCTCTTCCTGCATCCCAAGGATTTCTTCGGCACACTGATCGAGCTCGAGCAGGTCTGACAGCCGCTTCTGCGGCAGAGTGACCTAGTCCCCAGCATTGGTCGCGGCGTGATTTGAGCTTTGCGCCATTCCACTCTATAAGCGCGGCGTTGCGATGGTCGTAACGCGATTTGGGACCCGCCATGCTGCAGATTTTCCTACAGGGCTTCGCCGTCTATTTCATCGTCTGGTGGCTCACGCTATTCGCCGTTCTGCCGATCGGTCTGCGCACCCAGGCGGAAGACAATGAGGTGGTGCTCGGCACGGTTCCGAGCGCCCCGGCGCGCTTTCGCCCGCTCTTCGTCTTCTCGCTGACGACGGTGATTTCGGCCATCATTTATGGCGCCTGGTACGTGTCTTCGACCTATTTCGGCTGGGGCTTCGATGCCCTGCCGCAGATCGGCCCGAGCTTCAATATCGAATAGGGCTTTTGCTCAATCTTTGAGCATATGTGTTAGCGCTAGCGAAAATGCCGTCATACGGCTGTCATCAACATGATGCAAAGAGCTCACGCGGAGGCAGCGATGTCTGCCGTTACGTCAATTCTCTGATGTTCACGTTAGGGAAGGGGCCGAAAAACCAAAAAAAAACAAGGCTAAAAGCCTTGTTTTAAGTATCGCGTGATCTGTAACCGTTGCCGGGGCTGCGACGAGCGCGCCTAAGATCTGATCCTCCCAAGACTTGACCGCGAATTGGCAAGAATTTATCTCCTTGCCTGTTTTGTGAGCTGAAACTAGCTCAAAGATTGGGCTTTGTCACCAGCTTTTTTTGCATTTTTGCTACAGTCGGGCAAAAAATTCCTGTTGACAAGATTTTGATGCAAGCCCTTATAAACGCGCGATTTTTTCTGCATTTGCGTTTTCCGGACGCCAACTTGCGTCTGCGGAAGGCTGCTTGCGCTGCTCGCGGGTTTCTTTCCGGCTGCGAAGCAGCTATGAACGCTCCCACCATTAACGAATGCCGTCGATTCCGCGATTGAAGTGGAATCCCAACTGCTCTGGAATCCGCCATGCGTCTGTCCCGCTACTTCCTGCCCATCCTGAAGGAAAACCCCAAGGAGGCGGAAATCGTCTCCCACCGGCTGATGCTGCGCGCCGGCATGATCCGCCAGCAGTCGCAGGGCATCTATTCCTGGCTGCCGCTCGGCAAGCGTGTTCTCGACAAGGTGAACAACATCATCCGCGAGGAGCAGAACCGCGCCGGCGCCATCGAGCTGTCGATGCCGACCCTGCAGTCGGCCGAGCTCTGGCAGGAAAGCGGCCGCTATGATGCCTACGGCAAGGAAATGCTGCGCATCAAGGATCGTCAGGATCGCCCGATGCTCTACGGCCCGACCAACGAGGAAATGGTCACCGATATCTTCCGAGGCTACGTCAAGTCCTACAAGAACCTGCCGCTCAACCTCTATCACATCCAGCTGAAGTTCCGCGACGAGATCCGTCCGCGCTTCGGCACCATGCGCTCGCGCGAGTTCATGATGAAGGATGCCTATTCCTTCGACCTGACGAAGGAGGGGGCGATCCACTCCTATAACAAGATGTTCGTGGCCTACCTGCGCACCTTCGACCGCCTCGGTCTGCGCGCCATCCCGATGCGCGCCGATACCGGCCCGATCGGCGGCAACCACAGCCACGAATTCATCATCCTTGCCGACACCGGCGAGTCCGAAGTGTTCTGCCACAAGGATTTCGTCAATTTCGACATCCCGGAAGCCGACACCGATTTCGACAGCGTCCAGGGTCTGGAAAGCGTCTTCGACAAGTGGACGTCGCTCTATGCCGCGACCTCCGAAATGCACGATGAGGCTGCCTTCGACGCGATCCCCGAAGGCGAACGCCTGTCGGCCCGCGGTATCGAAGTCGGCCACATCTTCTATTTCGGCACGAAATATTCCGAGCCGATGGGCGCCAAGGTCCAGGGTCCCGACGGCAAGGAACACAATGTTCACATGGGTTCCTACGGCATCGGCCCGACACGCCTTGTTCCCGCCATCATCGAAGCATCGCATGATGAGAACGGAATCATCTGGCCGGCCTCCGTCGCGCCGTTCGATGCGATCGTGATCAACATGAAGGCCGGCGACGCCGCCTGCGACAGCGCCTGCGAGAAGATCTACGCAGCGCTCTCCAAGGGTGGCAAGGACGTCCTCTATGACGACACCGACGATCGCGCCGGAACGAAGTTTGCGACGGCTGACCTGATCGGCGTTCCCGTTCAGATCATCGCCGGCCCGCGCGCGGTCGCGAACGGCGAAGTGGAAGTCAAGGACCGCAAGACGGGCGCCCGCGAGACGATGACCATCGACGCGGCAATCAATAAGCTCTTGGGCTGATAACGGAGGCGAAATGGCAGAGGCAGCAGTGGACAAGCGGGGTTCGAAATCCGGCTTCGGTCCGGCGAGCAAGCCATTTTCCACCTTCGAACGCATGGTCGCCTGGCGCTATCTGCGCGCCCGGCGCAAGGAAGCCTTCATTTCGGTCATCGCCGGCTTCTCCTTCGTCGGCATCATGCTCGGCGTTGCGACGCTGATCATCGTCATGGCGGTGATGAACGGCTTCCGCACCGAGCTGATCTCGCGCATCCTCGGCATCAACGGCCACATGATCGTCCAGCCGGTCGATGCGCCCTTCACCGATTATGCGGCGCTGACGGAAAAGTTCGCCGCCGTTCCCGGCATTCGCATGGCCTTGCCGCTCGTCGAGGGACAGACGCTGGCCTCCGGTCAGGGCGGTGCTGGCACCGGCGCGCTGGTGCGCGGCATTCGCCCGGAAGATCTGACCAAGCTGAAGACCGTCTCCGACAATATCAAGTCGGGCGACCTCGTTGGTTTCATGTCCGGGCAGGGCGTGCTGATCGGCTCCGGCATGGCCAACCAGCTCGGCCTGCAGGCGGGCGATACGATCACGCTGATCTCGCCCGAAGGTGACGTCACGCCGATGGGCATCAATCCGCGGGTGAAGTCCTATACGGTCTCCGGCATCTTCGAGATCGGCATGTCCGAATACGATTCTGCCATCATCTATATGCCGCTCGAGGAATCGCAGCTCTATTTCAATTCCGAAGGGCTGGTGCAATCGATCGAACTCTTCGCCAGCAATCCAGATGACGTCGACAATCTGAGGCCGAAGGTGGAGGCTGCCGCCGGCCGCCAGATCGCCATCACCGACTGGCGCCAGCGCAACCAGACCTTCTTCTCGGCCCTCCAAGTCGAGCGCAACGTTATGTTCATGATCCTGACGCTGATCGTTCTCGTCGCGGCGCTGAACATCATCTCCGGCCTGATCATGCTGGTGAAGGACAAGGGCAGCGACATCGCCATCCTGAGAACGATGGGCGCGAGCTCCGGCGCCATCATGCGCATCTTCTTCATGACCGGGGCTGCGATCGGCATCGTCGGCACGCTTGCCGGCGTGCTGCTCGGCGTCGTCGTCTGCATCAATATTGAGTCGATCCGCCAGTTTTTCTCCTGGATCACCGGAACGATACTCTTCAATCCGCAGCTCTACTTCCTGAGCCAGCTGCCGGCGCAGATGAGCGTCAGCGAGACGACTTCGGTCGTCATCATGGCTCTGACGCTGTCTTTTCTTGCGACCATCTTCCCGGCCTGGAGGGCTTCACGGCTCGATCCGGTGCAGGCGCTGCGCTACGAATAAGGAATGCTGAACTCCATGAAACGCAATGTCGTTCTCAAGCTTTCCGGCGTCGAGCGTCACTACGGGCAGGGCGATACGGTGCTCTCCATCCTGAAGGGGGCCGACTTCACGCTGCATAGCGGCGAGATCGTCGCTCTGGTTGCGCCGTCGGGCACCGGCAAGTCGACGCTGCTCCATCTGGCGGGTCTCCTGGAACATCCTGATGACGGTGAGGTCAGCATCAACGGCCATGCCTGCAACGGACTGTCCGACGATAAGCGCACGGCGATCCGCCGTAGCGAGATCGGCTTCGTCTATCAGTTTCATCACCTGCTGCCGGAATTCTCGGCCCAGGAAAACATCATGATGCCGCAGATGATATCGGGCCTTGCGCGCAAGGAAGCCGCCGTCCGCGCCCAGCAGCTGCTCGAATACATGCGCATCGGCCATCGCGGCGCCCATCGCCCGGGCGAGCTCTCCGGCGGCGAGCAACAGCGCGTGGCGATCGCCCGCGCCGTTGCCAATGCGCCGAGCCTGCTGCTCGCCGACGAACCGACCGGCAATCTCGATCCGGAGACGGCCAACTACGTCTTCGATGCTCTGGAGGCGCTGGTGCGCCAGTCCGGTCTCGCGGCCCTGATCGCCACGCATAATCACGAGCTCGCCAGCCGCATGGACCGCCGGGTGACGATCAGCGACGGCCAGGTCGTCGACTTCTGAGCCTCAGAGCCGGATCAGGCCGCCGCGGTAGTCGAGTTCATAGGCGCGCCGTTCCTCGACGATGATCATTTCCATGCCGCGGAAATGCGCACAGTCGCCCTCGCTGCTGTCGATATAGAGGCCGAAGGCATGGTCGAATTCCATGCCGCCGAGGAAGCGCTTCTTCTCGGAATACATCGACGACAGGGCCGCCTTGATGACGGCGCCGGCGCGGCTGCCGTCGATCAGCCCGGGCTCGATGATGTGGCCGAAATAGTTCATCGCCCAGATGGGCTCGCCATTCAGCCAGACCGTTTCCTGGCCGCAAAAATCAGTTCCGCCGAAATAGCTGTCGAGATAGCGCCATTCGCCACGCTCGTAGCCGATGTCATGCGACCCCGGACGGCAGGATGGGCGGGGACTGCCGCCACCCACGTAAGTCCTCGATTTCGCCTCGACGATGAAGTCATTGAGCAGGGTGAGATACATGGCGCGCCTCCTGCGAGCGTTGTCGCAGATGCGTGGCCTTCTGTAAAGAACAAATGCGGAACATGGCAGTTGCCGCCGACAGGGAGATGTGGGCGAACGTCCCCGGATGCGCGTTAACCAAACGGAAAAGATTCCTGTTGACGAAAGAACAAGAGTGGAACAAACTAAAAACATAACGAGTAAAGGAGAGCCAAATGACTGACATGATCCGTGACGTCGCAGCATTCACCTCCATCGCAATGTTCGTTGCCAGCTTCTCGCTGATCCTGATGGCGATGTAATTTTTCAGGGGACCGCATGGCTGCTATGCGGTTCAAGGCGGGGTCTTCTTCTGGACATCTCCACGGCCACGACCGACAATGGCGCCGATTCATACGGGCGATTGAAGGGACGTGTCATGGCGGAAGCAGAGAGCGGATTTATCGGCGGGACGCCGGGCTTCGTTCATCTGCGCGTGCACTCGGCCTATTCGCTGCTCGAGGGCGCGCTGCCGCTGAAGAAGGTTCTCTACAAGGCAGCGGGCGACAGCCAGCCGGCGATCGCCATCACCGATACGAACAACCTGTTCGTCGCGCTCGAATTCTCGCAGAAAGCCATGGACGAGGGCCTTCAGCCGATCATCGGCTGCCAGCTGTCGATCGACATGGAAGACGGCCTGGAGATCGAGAAGCGCGGCGGCCAGCAGATGATGGGCAAGCTCCCGTCGATCGTCGTGCTTGCCACCAGCGATGACGGTTATGAGCGCCTCGTCGATCTCGTCAGCCGCGCCTATCTCGGCGGCGAGGACGGGCAGGCGATCCACATTCGCTCGTCCTGGCTGGAAGAGGCGGGCACCGAAGGCCTGATCGCCTTGACGGGTTCGCTCAGCGGCCCGGTCGATATGGCCCTCAAGCAGGGACACCTGGCGCCGGCCGTATCGCGGCTGCTGACGCTGAAGTCACTGTTCGGTGACCGGCTCTATGTCGAGCTGCAGCGCCACGGCACATACGACAAGCGCCATGAGCAGAAGATCATTGGTCTCGCTTATGAGCACGATTTGCCGCTGGTCGCCACCAACGAAGCCTTCTTCCCGACGCGCGACGACTACGACGCGCATGACGCGCTGATGGCCGTTGCCCATAATGCCATCGTTTCCGACGACAGCCGCTTCCGCCTGACGCCGGACCATTACCTGAAGAGCCGCGCCGAGATGGCGAAGCTCTTTGCCGATTTGCCAGAGGCGCTTGAGAATACGATCGAGATCGCCCGGCGCTGCTCCTTCGTCCTGAAGACCCGCAAACCGATCCTGCCGCGCTTCACCGGCGCCACCGCCGATCCCGAGGAAGCCGAGCGCGCCGAGGCGCTGGAGCTTCGCCGCCAGGCGGAGGAGGGGCTCGACATGCGCCTCGCGACACTCGGCATGTCGGCTGGCTACGAAGAGAAGGATTACCGCGAGCGGTTGGAATTCGAGCTCAGCGTCATCGAGCGCATGAAGTTCCCCGGCTACTTCCTGATCGTTGCGGACTTCATCAAATGGGCCAAGCAGCATGACATCCCCGTCGGCCCGGGCCGCGGTTCGGGTGCGGGTTCGCTCGTTGCCTATGCGCTGACCATCACCGACGTCGATCCTCTGCGCTTCTCGCTGCTCTTCGAACGCTTCCTCAATCCGGAACGCGTCTCGATGCCTGACTTCGATATCGACTTCTGCCAGGATCGCCGCGAAGAGGTGATCCGCTACGTGCAGAAGAAATACGGCCGCGAACAGGTGGCGCAGATCATCACCTTCGGTTCGCTGCAGGCGCGCGCTGCACTGCGCGACGTCGGCCGCGTGCTCGAAATGCCCTATGGCCAGGTCGACAAGATCTGCAAGATGGTGCCCAACAACCCGGCCAACCCGACGCCCCTGCACAAGGCGATCGAGGAAGATCCGAAGTTCCAGGAAGAGGCCGACAAGGAGCCGGTTGTCGCTCGTCTCCTTGATATTGCCCAGAAGATCGAAGGTCTCTACCGCCACGCCTCCACGCACGCCGCCGGTATCGTCATCGGCGATCGTCCGCTGTCGAAGCTGGTGCCGATGTATCGGGACCCGCGTTCCGACATGCCGGTTACCCAGTTCAACATGAAATGGGTCGAGCAGGCCGGCCTGGTGAAGTTCGACTTCCTCGGCCTGAAGACGCTGACAGTGCTCAAGGTCGCTGTCGACTTCTGCAAGAAGCGCGGCATCGAAGTCGATCTTGCCTCCATTCCGCTCGACGACAAGCTGACCTACGAAATGCTGTCGCGCGGCGAGACGGTCGGCGTGTTCCAGGTGGAAAGTGCCGGCATGCGCAAGGCGCTGATCGGCATGAAGCCCGACTGTATCGAGGACATCATTGCGCTGGTGGCGCTGTACCGTCCGGGCCCGATGGAAAACATCCCGACCTACAATGCCCGCAAGCATGGCGAGGAAGAGGTCGAATCGATCCATCCGACGATCGACTATCTGCTGAAGGAAACCCAGGGCGTTATCGTCTACCAGGAGCAGGTCATGCAGATCGCTCAGGTGCTGTCGGGCTATTCGCTCGGCGAGGCCGACCTGCTGCGCCGCGCCATGGGTAAGAAGATCAAGGCTGAGATGGACCAGCAGCGCGAGCGCTTCGTCGACGGCGCCGTCAAGAACGGCGTATCGAAGCCGCAGGCCGACAACATCTTCGAACTGCTGGCGAAGTTCGCGAACTACGGCTTCAACAAGTCGCACGCTGCGGCCTACGCCATCGTCTCCTACCAGACGGCCTATATGAAGGCGCATTATCCGGTCGAGTTCCTGGCCGCGTCGATGACGCTCGATATGTCGAATACCGACAAGGTCAACGACTTCCGCCAGGATTCCAAGCGTCTCGGCATCGAGGTCATCGCGCCCTCGGTGCAGACCTCCTTCCGCCATTTCGAAACCGGCGACCAGCGGATCTATTACGCGCTGGCGGCGATCAAGGGCGTCGGCGAAAACGCCGTCGAGCACATCGTTCAGGTCCGCGGCGACAAGCCCTTCGCCAGCATCGAGGATTTCTGCCTGCGCATCGATCCGCGCCAGGTGAACCGTCGCGTGCTGGAAAGCCTGATCTATGCCGGTGCCTTCGATTGCTTCAATATCGACCGTGCCCAGCTCTCCGCCGGCCTCGACCGCGTTCTCGGCTATGCGCAGCGCGCCCAGGAAAACAAGCTGAGCGGCCAGTCGGACATCTTCGGCGGCGCTCTCTCGTCGGGCCCCGAGAAGATCGCGCTGCCGCCATTCTCGCCCTGGCTTGCTTCGGAGCGCCTGCTCAAGGAATTCCAGGTTCTCGGCTTCTACCTGACTGCTCATCCACTCGACACCTACAACAGCCTGCTGCAGAAGATGCGTGTCCAGACCTTCGCGGATTTCTCGGCGGCGGTGAAACAGGGTGCCGCTAACGGGCGTCTCGCCGGCACCGTCATCTCCAAGCAGGAGCGCAAGACGAAGACCGGCAACAAGATGGGCATCATCGTCTTCTCGGATTCGTCTGGCCAGTTCGAATCCGTGCTGTTCTCGGAAATGCTGAACCAGTATCGCGATATCCTGGAGCCCGGAAAATCCTTCGTGATCACGGCAACCGGCGAAGAGCGCCCGGAAGGCGTCAGCCTGCGCCTGCAGACCGTCCAGTCGCTGGAAGAGAAATCGCTGCAGATGCAGAAGGCGCTGCGCGTCTATGTCCGCGATTCCGGCCCGCTGAAGGCGGTCGCCGCGCACCTGAATGCCAAGGGCGACGGCCTGGTGTCCTTCATCGTCATCAAGGAAGATGGCAAGCGCGAGGTCGAGGTGGCGCTGCCGCAGAAATATCGGATCACGCCCGAAATCGCGGCCGCCTTGCGGGCCGCGCCGGGGATTATCGATGTCGAGCTTGTCTAGCGCGTCACGGTGATGAAATCGGTGCCGGCGCCGGTTTCCGGGCCAATGCCGGTATCGGATATCGTCATCGTCGAACCGGCGGCAAGCAGCGCGTCGACGCGCTTGCGCGTCTCGTCCGGGATCTGGATGCGTGACAGCGCGTTGCTGATCGGGCTGCCCATGATGATCGAGCCCTCCTGCGTCTTGATGCCGAGCCGCTTCATCGTCTGCGAAGGCAGATTGTTGTCGAGCGTCAGGCCCAGCCAGTCGGCCGTGCCGTTCTCCTGATCCACCTTATGCAGCGTGAAGAAATGCGTGCCGAGCGCCAGCTGCGGATTGTCGATGATCACAGGCGCCTCGAACAGCGGCTTGAAATCCTGGCGGATCATCAACACGCCGTTCGGCGGTTCGCCCTTGCCGACGGCTGCGTAAACTTCCCTTAGGAGAGTATCGCTGGTCAGCGTCCGGTCGCCCTTGAACTGCGCGGGGCGCAATGCCTTGAAAGCGTTGATCGCCTGCACCGTGGATGGGCCGAGCAGGCCATCGGGATTGCCGGCGTTGAAGCCCAGCTGATTGAGATAGGTCTGGATATCGATGATCGCCTCGCGCTGGGCGCGCCGGGTGATCAGGATGCGGATCGGTTCGACATTTTCAGGCGCCGCCGCGACGGGCGGGATCAGCGAAGCCGAGACGGTATTCATCGCCAGCTGCACCGGCTCGCCATCGCTGCTGCCGATTGCCGGGCGCAGCTGCACGTCGGAAAGCAGGAGCGCCGGTTCCGGCGCATTCGGGCGGAACAACGCCGGATGGTCGATCGGTTCGGGCACCACGGCCGCATTGCTGATGATGACGGGAACGCTGAGGTCCGTCATCTTGTAAAGTTCCTTGGCAAAGGCGGCGGGCATGCGCACGCAGCCATGCGAGGCCGGATAGCGCGGCACGGAATTCGACTCGTGCAGCGCGATACCGGACCATGTCAGCCGCTGCATCCAGGGCATGGGTGCAGCCGAATAGAGATTGGATTCGTGATATTTCTTCTTCTCGAGCACTGAGAAGATGCCGCTCGGCGTCGTGTGGCCGGGCTTGCCGGTCGAGACTTTCGAGGTCGCGACAACCTCCGTGCCGTCATAGACGGCAAGCGACTGCTTGTCCTTGGAGACGATGATTTGCAGCGTCCGGGCGTCTGCCGCAAGAGCAGGGTTCACCAAGGCGGTCGCCGACAGCAAGCCGAGGCCGAAAACAATACGCGAGAACATGTTACCCAACCAATACGCAATACTTGGCTGGGACAATATTCAACGAAGTTTAAGGAAGGCTTGATCCGCGCCACCCGGCTTCGCGTCTCACGCATTAGTGATCAAGCGGCCGCTTATTGTAGGGATGGCGAATATATGCAAATCTGCCGGGACTAAGCGGTTGGGAGACCCGCCATGTACGTCGATATTGTATCCGCGTTCGACGAGCTCGACAGACTGCGCCCGGATTGGGAGGCCGTCTACGATGCCGATCCGGAATCGCATTATTTCATGTCCTGGAACTGGATGCGGCGCTATCTGGAAACGCGCGGCAACTGGCATGTTCTGGCGGCGAGACCTGCCGAAGGCGCGCCCTATGTCGCCTTCCTGCCGCTGCAGATCCGCCTGGATTTCGAGCCCGGCCACGGCTTCTACAATGCCATTCACATGGCCGGCATGCCGTTCTCCGTCTATAGCGGCATCCTCTCGCTGCCGGAGCAGATGAGCGATGCGATGGCCGCCTTCGCCGCCAGCCTGCGGACCTTCAACTGGCGCCGCTTCAATCTCGATGAAATCTATCTCTCGGACGAGCGCCTGCAGGCGCTGATCGGCAGCTTTCCGCGCGCCGATTTCGTCCCGGCAAAGGTGGTCCGCGCCAGCCATATCACCGATGCCGGCGAAGACATCGATCACGACGCCTATGTCTATATTCCGCTGGAGGATGATTTCGAGACTTTCCTCAGCACCCGTCTCAGCCCCAAGACGCGCCGTAATGCGCGATGGGCGCTGCGCGACCTTGCGAACGGCAAGCACGGGATGCACATCACCCACACGACATCAGAGACATTCGAGCAGAACCTCGAAACCTTCTACGCCATGTGGAATGCGCAATGGGGTGCGCGCCAGCCGGAATATGCGGCGGGGATCATTGATGGTTGCCGCAAGATGCTGCGCGGTTCCTTCGACGACGGATCGCTTTTCGTGCCGGTACTCTGGGAGGAGGACAGGGCGGTTGCCGCGCAGATCCTCTATCTCGACCACAAGAAGAAGACGATGCACTGCTTCATCGGCGGCCGGGATAGCGAGGCGCAGTCTCACAGCCCGGGCTTCGCGCTGCATTGCTACTGCCTGCGCTGGGCGATCGAGAACGGCTTTCGTGTCTATGACTTCGGTACCGGCGATTACTCCTACAAGTTCACGTTCGGTGCTGATCAGCACCAGGTCGAGCGCCGCCGGGTGATGACGGTCTCGGAGCGCAATATCGGCGATCGCCTCGATCCGCGATCGCTGGATGCCGTCTGCACGCGCGCCTCGCATATGGCTGCGAAGGGTGATCTGGAGAATGCGGCGCTCTGCTGCCGGCAGATCCTTGCGGCCGATCCGGATCATGCGCGCGGCCGTGCCCTCTGGGCCAATCTCGAAGCCGTCCGCCGCCGGCCGGCCAATGCGAGCGAGCTCGATGCGCTGATGCAGACGGCCGTCAACGATCACCGTCAGGGCGCGCTCGATCGGGCCGCGTCAGGCTATCGCCGCGTCATCGAGGCCGAGCCCGCTCATTTCGCCGCCCATCATCAGCTGGCGTTAGTCCTGCTGCAGCAGGGCAGGTTCGAGGCGGCGCAGACAGAGGTGGCCGAGGCACTGGCGCTACGGCCGGAAGATGCCGCCGCCCATTGCACTTGCGGCAACATCCTTGCGGCCCTGAAGCGCGATGAGGCGGCGCTGGCGAGCTATGACCGGGCGATCGCCCTGTCGCCCGGCTATGCCACGGCCTTCAACAATCGCGGCAATGTCCTGCGCCGCATGGGCCGTCTCGAGGACGCCGTCGAGAGCTATTCGCATGCTCTTGAAAGGGCACCGGATTACGCGCAGGCGGCATTGAACAAGGCAGCCGTTCTCGCCGAACTGCACGCGGTAGAACCTGTCTAGCGCTCGCGCTTGCCGCCGCCGAATGTATAGCCGGTCTCGACCGTGCCCTTGCCGAACTTGTCGCGCAGCTTGTCCATCGCCGCTTCCGCCGCCGCGCGCCGTGTCGACTGGTGGTCGATCAGGTCGGGCGGATCGGCGCGGCCGGGATCGCAGAGATCGCTGACGCCGATGCCGATCAGGCGGAATTTCGTGCCGTCGGTCTCCTTCTCCAGAAGCTCGATGCCGGTGCGAAATATGCGGTCGGCAAGCTGGGTCGGGTCTTCGAGGCGCCGGTTGCGCGTCCGGAGCTTGAAGTCCGCGGTCTTCATCTTCAGCACCACGGTATGCCCGGCGATGTCATCCTTCTTCAGCCGCCAGGAGACCTTCTCGGAGAGATTGCGCAGGATCGGCACCAGATCGTCGTACCGCGAGATGTCCTCGAAGAATGTCGTCTCCGCCGAGACGCTCTTTGCCGCCTCGTTCAGATGCACCTCACGGTCGTCGATGCCGCGCGAGAGACGGGCGAGGCGCTGGCCCATGCTGCCGTAGCGGCGCATCAGGTCGGTCTCTTCCATCTGCTGCAGCTGCCCGATCGTGCGGATGCCGTCGGATTCCAGCGTGGCGGCAAATGCCTTGCCGACGCCCCAGATCGTGGTGACGGGGCGAGGCGCCAGAAATTCGACCGCTTCCTCGCGGCCGATCACCGAAAATCCCCGCGGCTTCTGCAGGTCGGAGGCGACCTTCGCCAGGAACTTGCAATAGGAAAGCCCGACGGAAACGGTGATGCCGACCTCCTTTTCGACGCGCCGGGCGAATTTCGCCAGCGTGCGGGCAGGGGGATCGTGGTGCAGGCGCTCGGTGCCGCCGAGTTCCAGGAAGGCCTCGTCGATCGACAGCGGCTGCACCAGCGGCGTCAGCTCCTGCATCATGCTGCGAACCTCGCGGCCGACTCTGCCGTACTTCTCCATGTCGGGCCGGATGACGACCGCCTGCGGGCAGGCCTCGAGCGCCTTGAACATCGGCATGGCCGAACGCACACCATGGATACGGGCGATATAGCAGGCGGTGGAGACGACACCGCGCTTGCCGCCGCCGATGATCACGGGCTTGTCCGCAAGCTCCGGATTGTCGCGTTTCTCGACAGCCGCATAGAAGGCGTCGCAGTCGATATGCGCCAGCGTCAGTCCGTAGAGTTCCTTGTGTCGCACCACGCGCGGGCTGCCGCAGGCCGTGCAACGGCGCGCTTCGCCCTTCTGCTCGGCAAGGCAGTCGCGACAGAAGCCGTGTGTCTTGTCAGGCGCAGGGTGAGTCATCGCTGGAACAAATGTTGAACATGGCGACTTTACGCTCTAAGCTTTCGAGTCTCAAGACAAGAGGAGCAGCCAGGCGTTGGATATCAGACGGCATTTTGAGGCCGTTTCATCGATGGGGGTAGACAGTCAGCCGCGGGCAGGGGCTGGCGGCAGCGACAGATGTTCGCCGATATGGGCGGCGGCTTCTTCCCATCCCGCAACCTTGGCAATGCCATCCATGGCGGAGGGCGCGAAGCGATGAATCTCCGATACCGGCATCAGATGCAGCAGCAGGCAGCGATCGACATGCTCGTGCACGGAATGCAGGTTGCGCACCATGTCGTCGATGAAGACGACGGGCAGGTCGCGGGCGCCATGCAGGGCCTTGACGATCGGCCCCTTCGGCTGCAGCGAGGCGAGCAGCGGATAGTCGAGTTCGAACCGGTCGAGCAGCCGGCGGCGCTGGTCGCGATAGACGGGCGGCATGGCAGTGAGCAGAACGATATCGGCTGTCGCAGACAGCACGGCAAGGCTCTCCCCCGCAAGCGCCAGCGGCGCCTGCCAGTCTTCCTGCCGCTCGAAAAAGGTCTCGATCAAGCGGCTGACTGTCACGTCATCGGCTGGCGCGCCATCCGCCGTCTCGATATTCCCATGCAGCTTGAAGGAGCGCGGCACCAGTCGGTAGCCCTCGCTGACCAGAAAGCGCTCGAACGGCACGATGAATTGCAACACGACGTCGTCGACATCGCAGACGATCAGCGGCCTGTCGCCGAGGCGTACATGGGATGTGTCGAGACCGTCGATCAGCATCGGTTTCAATACTGCCCGGAATCGAGGCCTGGCGACGAGAAGTGCTGCCAGGCAGCCGTCAGCGCTTCCGGCGGTGTCTCGGTGGCCTGGCAGAATGCCATGGCTGTCGGCTCGTGCTGCATGACGAAATCGAGCATGCCGGAGAGGAAGCCCGGATCGTTGATGGCGTTGCGCACCTGCACCGGCTCGACGCCTGTCAGCGCCAGGAATCGCGAGAACATGTCGGGTTCGTTGGCGAGCCAGCCAAGTACGGCAATCGCCGTTTCATGCGGATCTCTGGCGAGTTGTTTCGAAGTCTTGAAGTTGCTTTGCATTTCGCTGGGTAAGTTACCTTTTTTTCAACCAAATACCGGTAGCTTGCCGCTATCGGTTTCGTCGAGCCGCGCGTTCGCATGTCGCTTCACGTCAGGCGGACATTTGCAGGGACGGAACATAGGAACGAGCTTGCCATGCCCAAACAGGTGATGATTGTAGAAGATAACGAGCTCAACATGAAGCTCTTTCGCGACCTGATCGAGGCATCCGGATACTCGACGATCCAGACCCGAAATGGCATGGAAGCGCTTGATCTTGCTCGCAAACATCGTCCGGACCTGATCCTGATGGACATCCAGCTGCCGGAAGTTTCCGGGCTTGAGGTGACCAAGTGGCTGAAGGAAGACGACGAGCTGCACGTCATTCCCGTCATCGCCGTCACCGCCTTTGCGATGAAGGGCGATGAGGAGCGTATCCGCCAGGGCGGTTGCGAGGCCTATGTCTCAAAACCGATCTCCGTCCCGAAATTCATCGAAACGATCAAGACCTATCTCGGCGATGCCTAGCGCATCGGAAAGAAGCCTATGACTGCGCGCATTCTGGTTGTTGACGATATTCCGGCAAACGTGAAGCTGCTCGAAGCGCGGCTGGTCGCGGAGTATTTCGATGTCCTGACGGCTGCCGACGGCTATGAGGCGCTGGCGATCTGCGAGCGCAACCAGGTCGATATCATTCTTCTCGACGTGATGATGCCGGGCCTCAACGGTTTCGAGGTCTGCGAGCGGCTGAAGGCCAACCAGAAGACCTCGCATATTCCTGTCGTCATGGTCACCGCGCTCGATCAGCCGGCCGACCGCGTGCGCGGCCTGAAGGCGGGTGCCGACGACTTCCTGACCAAGCCGGTCAACGACCTGCAGCTGATCTCGCGGGTGAAGAGCCTGCTGCGCCTGAAGACGCTGAGCGATGAACTGCGCATCCGCGCCGAGACGGCGCAGACGATGGGTATCGACGATCTCTTGCGGACGGGTGAGGGGCGTGCCGAAGATGCAGGCCAGGTCCTGCTCGTCGATGGCCGCGCCAATTCCCAGGAACGCATCATCAGGACGCTGAAGCCGATCGCCGACATCACGGCAATCTCGGATCCGCAGGCGGCCCTTTTCGAAGCTGCGGAAAACGCCTTCGAACTCGTCATCGTCAATACCAACTTCGACGACTACGATCCGCTGCGCCTCTGCTCGCAGTTCCGTTCGCTGGAGCGCACGCGCTTCCTGCCGATCCTGATCGTCACCGATCAGGGCGATGACGAGATGGTCATCCGGGCGCTCGATCTCGGGGTCAACGATTATATCGTCCGCCCGCTGGATCCGAACGAGCTGGTCGCCCGCAGCCTGACGCAGATCCGCCGCAAGCGCTTTAACGACCGCCTGCGCGCCAGCGTCAAGCAGACGATTGAGCTCGCCGTCACCGATGCGCTGACCGGCCTCAACAATCGCCGCTATCTCGACAATCACCTGAACGTGCTGTTCAACCGCTCGATGGCGCGCGGCAAGCCGCTCTCGGTGCTGATCACCGATATCGACCGCTTCAAGCAGGTCAACGACACCTACGGTCACGATGCCGGCGACGAGGTGCTCAAGGAATTCGCCAACCGCATCCGCTCCACGGTGCGCGGCGCCGATCTCGCCTGCCGCTACGGCGGCGAGGAATTTGTCATCATCATGCCCGATACCTCGCCCGAGGTGGCTGCCGCCGTTGCCGAGCGCCTGCGTGCATCGGTCGAGACCAGCGGCTTCACGCTGAAGTCAACCGGCGAAGAGTTGAAAGTCACCGCGTCCTTCGGTATCGCCTCTCGTCTGTCGAGCGTACTGACGCCCGATCAGCTGATGAAGCAGGCCGATCTCGCGCTTTATGAAGCGAAGAATACTGGCCGCAACCGAGTCGTTGCTGCAGCGGCCTGACGCCGGAGCGCCTTTGCCGCGTAGGTTATCCTCAGTTTCCACTGGTGGCGGCGAAAGATTAACAAATTTTAATAATGCCGCCGCCAAAGCGCCGGGCGTTTTTCAACCAAATACCCCAAAAATGGAGAGGACGCCTGATCGTCCAATTTGAGGGTAATTTGTGCTCATTTTCACGAATAGAATCAATCTAAGTATCGCGTGTAAAGCATAGCTGCCGCAATTTATAGAGTTATCGTGGTATTACTATTCGGCGAGATGTAACGCGTTCGCCTGACGTAACGGAAGATCGCCATAATTGTACTGATGTATATTTATGGTTATATTCAATCGCGTTTTTCTTCATCAAGTAAAGAAACGTGATTCGTTGTTTTCGGGCCTGCCCCAAAATTGGACTTTTAACCATAGAAGCAAGCTAAGAAATCTAATCATTAAGAATTTGTTGATTTTCTTTCATTTTCGGGCAAATTATCGAGCCATAAGAAAAGCGCTCCCGGAACCGGGAGGCCGAGATACCCCATGATGCTCAGGTCCGCCGCATCTCCTGGGTCGTGGGGTCGGTCGGCTAGTTCGCAACCTTAAGCGGTTCCTCGTGCCGCGTTGCTTGCTGGCCGACCCCCTTTCGTAAAAACGCCGCCCTTGCCGATAGATCGGTAGGGCGGCGTTTTTGTTTGCGCTAACATTTCCCGCGATGAGAGACCTTAAAACGAAAAAGGCGCGCAGCCGTTGGGCGCGCGCCTTTTTAAAACCCAGGGATCAAGAATTACTTGATCTTGGTTTCCTTGAACTCGACATGCTTCTTAGCAATCGGGTCGTACTTGGTCTTCGTCATCTTGTCCGTCATCGTACGGCTGTTCTTCGTCGTGACGTAGAAGAAACCGGTGTCGGCCGTCGACAGCAGCTTGATCTTGATTGTGGTAGCCTTGGCCATGGTCGTCCTGCCTTTAATAAAATGAAAGCCGTGGCAAGCCGGATGGGCTCCACGGCAAATTCTGGCGCGAAACTACGAATCCCGCCCGAAAAGTCAACCCCGCTTTCTAATGAAAAGCAGTCTTATGCTTGAAAGCACCGCATATATCCCGAAGAAACCGGCAATTGCCCAGGCAAAACCGTTATTCCCGGCGACATCGATGGCCGCGCCGATAACCTGTGGACCGGCAACGGTGCCGACGGCGTAACAGAAGACAAAGGCGGCATTGGCAGCCGCTAGGTCCGAACCCGTCAGGCGCGAGCCCAGGTGGCTGAGACCAACCGTATAGAGACCGGCCACACAGCCGCCCCAGAAGAGCAGCACGCCCGCCATCATCGCCCAGCTATGGACGAGCAGGGGCAGCATCAGCGAGCCTATCAGGCCCATTGTGGCCATAGCCGCCAGCAGCGGCCGCTTGTCCTTCATGCGATCGGAAAGAAGCCCGACGGGGATCTGGAAGATGACGTTACCGATTCCCATCACGGTCAGCAGCAGGGCGGCCTGCGATTCGGTAAAGGCGGCGCGCGTCGCATAGATCGGGAAAAGCGCCAGGCCACCGGCCTCGACCGCGCCGAAGATGAAGACGGCAGCCGTCGCGCTTGGCACCAGGAAGACGTAGCGCATGAAATGCAGCTCCGGCTTCTCTTCGAGCACCGGGCTCTCGCTACGGGCGACGAAGATCGGGATGGCGGCAAGCAGGATGGCAACGGCGCCCACGGCAAAGGGCAAGACGCCGTCGCTGCCGAGGATCGAGAAGAGCAGGGGCCCGGCGGCAAAGCCGAGCGACAGCACAGTCGCGTAGATGCCGAGCACGAAGCCGCGTTTAGTCGGCGGCGATGCGGCATTGATCCAGAATTCCGACAGGATGAACAGCGTCGTCGTCGCGCCATGGAAGGCAAAGCGCAGCGGGAACCACATCCAGAATTCCTGGGCGTAGTAGAAGCCGATGGCGCTGAGCGCCGAGATCACCACCGCCCAGAGCATGGTGGAGGCGACGCCGTATTTATGGGCGAGCTTGGTGGTCACCGGCGCCGCAGCCATGGCGGCCACGCCGGCCATCGCCGTGTTGAGCCCGATAAGAGTGGAGGCAACGCCGCGCTTCTCGAGAATGATGGAGAGCAGCGGCAGTCCGAGTCCGATCGCTATGCCGACAGCAGAGATCGACGAGACGGCGGCAACCAGCGACGGCCAATGGATTTCTTCAACATCGCCCGGCGTGCCGTTTCTCGGCTGAGACATATATCCATCCTTGAATGACTGAAACGAATCGCCCGTCTCGTGCCACATAGAAGGGCACAGAGATGCCAAAACCAGGTGACGGGCAGAGCTTTACGGGAAGTCCGGCGCAGAATGCAATAGATCGAATAGTCGAACGTCAGATCGGTCAAGAAAACGCGCACCATTTTATTCGCCGGAGAACATATGCGCGCAGCAAAAGCCGCCCGCACAGTTCGTGAGCGTTGCCCAATACAAGCGAATTATGTCTGGACGGTGAAGGTCGCCGCGATGCCGCTTACGGCTGGTCGCGGCCGGGGATCTCGTAGACGTCGTGATCGTCGCTATGGCCGCCGAAACCATGCAGGCGCAGCGCCCATTGCAGGCCGATGACGCCGCCCTTGATCGGCTGGATGATCAGGAGGGCGGAAAGCAGCGTCACCGGCGCCCAGATGGCGAAGGTGAGCCACATCGGCAGCGGCCAGACGAGATCGGTCAGCATGTAGCCGCCGAGAACGACGTGGCCGATCACGAAGATCGTCAGATAGGGCGGCAGGTCGTCGGAGCGGTGATGATGCATCGCTTCGCCGCAGGCTGCGCAATTGTCGACCGGCTTCAGAAAGGCGCGGAACAGCTTGCCGCTGCCGCAATGCGGGCACTTGTTCAGCATGCCGCGCATGATGGAGCGGCCAAGCGGGCGTTCGGAAGCGTCGCTTCCGCCATATTGGATCGGCTGTTCCTGTGCAGGCGTCGTCATCGCTCTTTCCTCTGGCGTTTCTAGCGCCGGCCTCTCGGCGGTCTCGTGCCGACCTTCTTGCGGGCGGCCATGCGGTTGTCGCGGCGGCCGGCCTTGTGGAAGGAGCGCACTGCCGTCGGCATGGCGCGGCCTTCGCTGACCATCTCGAAGCGCAGCGCGCCTGCAAGCGGAATGGCTTCCGCAAGCTTCACCGTCACGCTGTCGCCAAGCCGGTATCCGAGCCCAGTCTTCTCACCCGACAGCGCCTGATGCGCCTCGTCATAGATGAAATAGTCCTGGCCCAGAGTAGATATAGGGATGAAGCCGTCTGCTCCATACTCCGGCAGGGCGACAAATAGTCCCGACTTCGTGACGCCGGAAACGCGGCCCTCGAATTCCTCGCCGACGCGGCCGGCAAGGTGATGGGCGATCAGGCGGTCGACGGTCTCGCGCTCGGCGGCCATGGCGCGTCGCTCGAAGGTCGAGATTTCGGCGGCGATATCGTCGAGAGAGGCTTCTTCCTCGGGCGTGATGCCGCCTTCGCCGAGCCCCAGCGACCCCACCAGCGCGCGATGCACGATCAGGTCGGCATAGCGGCGGATCGGCGAGGTGAAATGCGCGTATTTCATCAGGTTCAGACCGAAATGCCCGATATTCTCGGGGCTGTAGATCGCCTGGCTCTGCGAGCGCAGCACCATCTCGTTGACCATCGTCTGATGCGGCGTGCCGTCGGCCTTCGCCAAGATGCCGTTGAAATTGTTGGCGCGCATGTTGCCGCCCTTGGCAAGCGAGATGCCGAGCGTCGCCAGGAACTCGCGCAGGATTTCCTGCTTGGCCAGCGTCGGGCCGTCGTGCACGCGGTAGATCAGTACCTGCCGCTTCTTCTCCAGCGTCTCGGCAGCCGAGACGTTCGCCTGGATCATCATTTCTTCGATGAGCTTGTGCGCATCGAGGCGGGGCGGCACGACGACGCGATCGACGGTGCCGTCGCCCTTCAGCAGGATCTTGCGCTCGGGCATGTCGAGCTCAAGCGGCTGGCGCCGGTCGCGGCCGCGCGTCATCACGGCATAGGCGTTCCACAGCGGCTTCAGGATCGGCTCCAGCATCGGCCCGGTCTTGTCGTCGGGCTTGCCGTCGATCGCCGCCTGCGCCTGCTGGTAGGAGAGCTTTGCAGCACTCTTCATCATGATGCGGTGGAAGGTATGGCCGATCTTGCGGCCTTCCTTGGAAAACACCATGCGCACGGCCAGCGCCGGCCGGTCGACGCCTTCGCGCAGCGAGCAGAGGTCGTTGGAGATCCGCTCCGGCAGCATCGGCACGACGCGATCCGGGAAATAGACGGAGTTGCCGCGCTTCAGCGCTTCGCGATCCAGCTGCGATTTCGGCCGGACGTAATAGGAGACGTCGGCGATCGCCACGGTGACGATCACGCCGTCGGCATTGTCAGGCGAGGGGTCGGCTTCGGCGTAGACGGCGTCGTCATGGTCCTTGGCATCCGCCGGATCGATGGTGATCAGCGGCACGTCGCGCCAGTCCTCGCGATGCGACATCGAGGCGGGCTCGGCAGCCTCCGCCTCGTCGATGACAGCCTGCGGGAAGACATTCGGGATGCCATGGGCATGGATGGCGATCATCGAGATCGCCTTTTCGGAGCCGACCGAACCGACGACCGAGAGCACCTTGGCGCGCGGCAGGCCGAAACGGCCGAGCCTTGCGATTTCGACCTCGACCAGGTCGCCGTCCTTGGCGCCGCCGGTATAATCAGGGTCAATCACCATTTCCTCGCCGCGCCGTTCGATTGGCAGCAGGCGGCCGGCGCCACCGGGGGCGGTGCGGAACACGCCCATGCTGGCGCCGCGGCGCTTGTCGAGAACCTTGATGATGCGCGCCGTATAGGCCGGGCCGCCACGGTCGGCAGCCGGGAAGATCTTCGCAAGAACCCGGTCGCCCATGCCGGCAACGGGCGCCTTGCCCTTGCCCTGGCGTCCCGCAGGCGAGGTCTGGCGGATCGCGACGGCGGGCGCCACGCCCTGGTCGTCCGGCCATTCGGCCGGGCGGCCGATCAGTTCGCCGTCCTTGTCGCGGGTGGTGATGTCGAGCACGGTGACCGGGGGCAGGGCACCTGGCCGGATCAGCGACTTGCGGGTCTTCTGCAGCATGCCCTCTTGTTCGAGGTCGCGCAGCAGATGCTTGAGCTCGACGCGCGTATCGCCCTTCAGGCCGAATGCCTTGGCGATTTCGCGCTTCGAGGCCTTCTGCGGATGGTCGGCGATGAAGCGCAGGATGACCTCGCGCGACGGCATTGCGCCGGGCGTGATCTTCGCTTCTTCGGCGGCGGCATCGTTGCCCGCGCGGCCGATCTTGCCCGGACGCTTGCCCGTGCCCCTAGTCTTCTCGCGCGGTATCTTGCTCACACTCAGCTCTTTTTCGGTTTCGCCGGCGCCTTGGCCTTCGTCGTCTTGGCGGCAGCCTTCGGCTTTGCTGCGGCCTTGGGCTTCGCAGCAGCCTTCGGTTTGGCGGCGGTCTTGGTCGCCTTGCCTTCGGCGGCAGCGGTCTTCGCCTTGGCCTTGCCCTTCGCAGCCGGTGCCTTGCCAGCCTTGGCCGTGATCAGCTCAAGGGCTTCCTCGACGGTGATCGCCTGCGGATCCTTGCCCTTCGGCAGCGTCGCGTTGACCTTGCCCCAGTTGACGTAGGGACCATACTTGCCGTCGCGCACGGTAATCGGTCCGCCATCGGGGTGATCGCCGAGCTCCTTCAGTGCCGCCGGTGTGCCGCGTGTACGCCCGCCCGGCCCCTTGCTCGCCTTCTCGGCGATCACGGTGACAGCGCGGTTGAGACCGACCGAGAACACGTCCTCGACCGTCTCGAGGTTGGCGTAGCTGCCGTCATGCAGCAGGAACGGTCCGTAGCGGCCGATGCCGGAAGAGATCATCTTGCCGGTCTCGGGATGCTTGCCGATATCGCGCGGCAGCGAGATCAGCGCCATGGCCTTCTCGTAATCGATATCCTCAGGCTTCCAGCCCTTCGGCAGAGAGGAGCGCTTGGCATCCTTGCCGTCGCCACGCTGGATGTAGGGTCCGAAACGGCCGGAGCGCAGCGTCAGCTCTTCGCCCGTCGTCGGATCGGTGCCGAGGTTCTTCGGCTCGTTCAGCGCCGTGCCTTCACCCTCGCCATTGTTCTCCGAGGAGAGCTGGCGGGTGTAGTTGCACTCCGGATAATTCGAGCAGCCGACAAAGGCGCCGTACTTGCCGAGCTTCAGCGACAGGTTGCCGGTGCCGCAAACCTGGCAGATGCGCGGATCGCTGCCGTCCTCGCGCTTCGGGAATACCAGCGGCGCCAGCGATTCATTCAGCGAGTCCAGCACGTTGGTAACGCGCAGTTCCTTGGTGTCTTCGATCTGCGAGAAGAAGTCCTGCCAGAAATCGCGCAGAACCTGCTTCCAGTTCAGTTCGCCCGCCGAGATCCGGTCGAGCTTCTCTTCGAGATCGGCGGTGAAGTCGTATTCGACATACTTGGTGAAGAAGCTTTCGAGGAAAGCGGTCACCAGCCGGCCCTTGGAATGCGGGATCAGTTTGCGCTTGTCGATCGTCACATATTCGCGGTCGCGAAGGGTGGCGAGCGTCGCTGCATAGGTGGACGGGCGGCCGATGCCGAGCTCTTCCATCTTCTTGATCAGCGAGGCTTCGGAATAGCGTGGCGGCGGCTCGGTGAAATGCTGCGTCGAGTTGATCTTCTGCTTCGCGAGGTTTTCGCGGGCATTGATCTCCGGCAGGCGGCCATCTTCGTCGTCGTTGTCGTCGCTCTGTTCGCCGTCTTCCTTCTGGTCGGTATAGGCAGCGATGAAGCCGTCGAAACGGATGACGGAGCCGACAGCGCGCAGACCGGCCGTTTGGCCCTTGTTCTCGGCGGTGATCTCGGCGGTCGTACGCTCGATTTCGGCCGACGCCATCTGGCTGGCGATGCCGCGCTTCCAGATCAGGTCGTAGAGCCGGATCTGATCGGCATCCAGATACTTGCGCACCTGATCCGGCGAGCGGTTGAAGTCGGTCGGGCGGATTGCTTCGTGGGCTTCCTGGGCGTTCTTCGCCTTGGTGGAATAGAAGCGGGCCTTGTCGGGAACGTAGCGGCCGCCGAACTGGTCGAGGATCGCGGCGCGTGCCGCATCGATCGCCTCGGGCGCCATCTGTACGCCGTCGGTACGCATATAGGTAATGAGACCGACGGTCTCGCCGCCGATATCGACACCTTCATAGAGCTTCTGCGCCACCTGCATGGTGCGCGATGCCGAGAAGCCGAGCTTCGAGGATGCGGCCTGCTGCAGGGTCGAGGTTGTGAAAGGTGGTGACGGGTTGCGCTTGACGGGCTTCGCTTCGACGCTGTCGACGACATAGGAGGCGCCGTCGAGCAGGGCCTTCAGCCTGCCGGCTTCTTCGCCGTTGCCGATCGAGCGGGCCTGCAGGCGCTTGCCGTCGGCAGCGACCAGCCTGGCTTCGAATTCGTCGCCGCGCGGCGTCTTCAGGAGCGCTGAGATGTTCCAGTATTCTTCCGAGATGAAGCGTTCGATCTCGGATTCACGGTCGCAGACGAGGCGCAGCGCAACCGACTGCACGCGGCCGGCCGAACGGGCGCCCGGCAGCTTGCGCCACAGCACCGGCGACAGGTTGAAGCCGACGAGATAGTCGAGAGCGCGGCGCGCCAGATAGGCGTCGACCAGCGGCACGTCGATATCGCGCGGTTCGGCCATCGCATCGAGCACGGCCTTCTTGGTGATGGCGTTGAAGACTACGCGCTTGACGGTCTTGCCGCCCAGCACCTTCTTCTTGTTGAGCATGTCGAGGACATGCCAGGAGATCGCTTCGCCTTCGCGATCAGGGTCGGTCGCCAGAAACAGGCCGTCGGAGGATTTCACCGCATCGGCAATATCCTTCATGCGCTTGGCCGAGGCCCCATCGACCTCCCACAGCATCTCGAAATCCTGATCGGGCAGAACCGATCCGTCCTTTGCAGGCAGGTCGCGGACGTGACCGAAGGAGGCGAGCACCTTGTATCCGGAGCCCAGATACTTGTTGATCGTCTTTGCCTTCGCAGGCGATTCTACCACGACTACATTCATGATGATTCTCTAAAAACTACCGCGCCCGGCGGGAGGATGAGCGCAATACTTGCCGCTTGCAGATTGCCGGTTCTCCGACATGGACAGGGAAATCGCTTCGGTCAAGGGGTTTGCTTCAATTTTACGCTTTGCAACGCGATACAACCTTAGGGGGATTATAAACGTATTGCAATTTAAGATAATTGCGTTATCGTTTTTGAAGTGTGGTCAAGGCCCCTCCCAAGCAGCCGTCCGTCATTCAGAGACTGTCCATGTCGCCCAAGGGTTTCAACAAGAGAACCGACAGATCGGCTTCGCGCGAAAACATCGCCTTCATCCGGCAGATGCTGGCGGAGTTGCGTCAGGTTGCCGAGAAAGAGGACGCCAGCATGCTCTGCTATCTGATCGAGATGGCCTATGTTGAGGCGGGCGAACTTCACAACCGCATGTAGTGCACTCAGTCTCCCATCGCAAGGGAGACCATGCCGCCGGGATGCCGGTGCAGCCGTGCGGCAATATCCAGCTCCAATAAAACGAGATAGACCGAAGGTGCCGGAAGGCCGGTATGCCGGATGATGTCGTCGACCTCGACAGGCGTCGGCCCGAGCGCATCGGCAATCCGCGCACGATCGGAATCGTCAGGAGGCGTGAGATCGTTGCCGTTGCCCGCAGGCTCCTCGGCAACCGGTGCCGAAAACAGGTCGAGCTGCGAGAGCGGCGCCAGCGCCTCGATGACGTCCTCGGGCGAGGTGATGATCATCGCCCCATCCTTCAGCAGTCCGTTGGTGCCCTGGCAGCGCGGATCGAGCGGCGAGCCGGGAACGGCAAAGACCAGCCGTCCGAATTCGGCGGCAAGGCGTGCGGTGATCAGCGATCCCGAGCGCGTGGCCGCCTCGACGACGGCAACGCCGAGCGACATGCCGGCGATCAGCCGGTTGCGGCGCGGGAAATCACGGGCGCGGGGTTCCCAGCCGAACGGCATTTCGCTGATCGCCAGTCCGCGCCCTTCGCAGATTTCCTCCAGCAGCGGCACGTTCTCGGGCGGGTAGGGTTGATCGAGGCCGCCTGCGAGCGCGGCGACGGTGCCGGTATCGAGGCTGGCGCGATGGGCGGCCGTATCGATGCCGCGCGCCAGGCCGGAGACCACGGCATATCCGGCCCGTCCGCAATCCCTGGCGATCATCGCCGCAAACTTCGCACCGCTGATCGAGGCATTGCGGGAGCCGACGACGCCGACGGCCGGGCGATGGAGAACGGAAACGTCGCCCTTGACGGCAATCAGCGGCGGTGCGCCGTCGATCTGGCGCAGGGCCTGGGGGTAATCGGGTTCGCCGATGCCGATGAACCGGGCGCCGAAGCGGCGGGCGATCTCCAGTTCGCGATGGGCTTCGTGTTCGGTTGCAATTTTGATGGCGCGCGTTGCGCCGCCGCGGGCCGAGAGCTCGGGGAGGGCGGCCAGTGCCGCCTCGGCAGATCCGAAATGATTGATGAGATCGCGGAAGGTGGCAGGGCCGACATTGTCGGAGCGGATGAGACGCAGCCAGGCGATCCGTTGCCGGTCTGAAAGCGCAATTCCCTTTGGCCTTGCGCTTTCGGCGCTCATCTTATCCCTTCGCCCCGATCTTGCTTTCCGTCCCGCTTAGGAGCCGGGAGATGTTGGCCTTGTGCTTGTAATAGGAGATGACCGACATGATCGCCATGACGGCTGCAACCTTTTCGGCTCCAAATATCCACAATGCAACCGGAATGACAAGCATCGCCGTCAGCGCCGCCAGCGACGAGTAACGGAAGATGAAGGCGACCGCGAGCCAGATGGCCGCGAAGACGAGGACGAAAAGCGGCGCGATGCCGAGCAGCGTGCCGATATAGGTAGCGACGCCCTTGCCGCCCTTGAAGCCGAGCCAGACCGGGAAGAGGTGGCCGAGGAAGGCAAAAAGACCGGCAATCGCGCCGGCTTCCGGGCCCGCCACATAGGCCATGATCCAGGCGGCAACCGTTGCCTTCAGCGCATCGAGCAGCAGCGTTGCGGCCGCAAGCTTCTTGTTGCCGGTGCGCAGCACGTTGGTGGCGCCGATATTGCCGGAGCCGATATTCCGGACATCACCGAGACCGGCGGCCCGCGTCAGGATCAGGCCGAAGGGGATCGAGCCGAGCAGGTAGCCGACGACGGCTGCCACAAGCGCCATCGGCAAGGCGATCTGCCAGTTGGTGAGTTCCGAAATCATGCCCCTCTACCTTTTCCTTCGCAGCATTGTCCCGATGCCGCTTGCCTTAGCCGTTTTCGATCATCCAGATTTCAGCCCCGCCGAGCAGGGTGGCGATCAGCGTGCAGAGCGCCACGAACGCCGTGCCGAGCACGACAGTCGAGGAGTAGCGCCGCGACGCCTGCTTCTTCGAAAGCACGGGGAAGGCGTTCTTGTGTGCCTCCGCCATGTCCTTGTCGAGATTGCGCTGCTGGAAATGCCTTTCGGTTTCGTTCTGATTCATGCGCGGCCTCCTCAGTCCAGCGAATGTACCTTCGTTCCACCCACGTACGTCGCAACCGCCCGGCCCGAGAAACGGGCGTCCTCGAAAGGCGTGTTCTTCGAGCGCGACAGAAGCATGCCCTTGGCGACAAGCCAAGGCTCTTCGAGATCGATCAGCGCGATGTCGGCCTTGGCGCCGGGCTTCAGCGTTCCGGCATCGAGGCCGAAGATCTGCGCCGGACGGGTCGACATCGCATCGATCAGCCGCATCAGGCTGACGTGACCGCTGTGATGCAGCCGAAGGGCTGCGGCAAGCAGGGTCTCGAGGCCGACCGCGCCATCGGCCGCTTCGCCGAAGGGCAGGCGCTTCGTGTCGACATCCTGCGGATCGTGCGAGGAAACGATGATGTCGATCTCGCCCTTGGCCAGCGCCTCGACCATCGCCACGCGATCGTCTTCGGTGCGCAGCGGCGGGTAGAGCTTGAAGAAGGTGCGGTACTCGCCGATGTCGTTTTCGTTGAGCGCCAGATTGTTGATCGAGATGCCGCAGGTGACCTTGGCGCCGCGGCTCTTGGCAAGCTTGATCGCGTCGACCGATTCCGGCACCGAGATCATTGCCGCGTGATAGTTGCCGCGCGTCAGCTGCGCGACGCGCAGATCACGCTCCAGCGGGATAAGTTCGGCTTCTTTCGGAATGCCGCCGAGACCGAGCCAGCTGGCAAACAGCCCTTCGTTCATGACGCCGGTGGCGCCGAGATATTTGTCGCGGGTCTCGCAGGAAATGACGGCGCCGAATTCGCGCGCATAGGTCATCACCCGGCGCAGCACCTGCGTGTCGTGGATGCTCGAACGGCCATCGGTAAAGGCAACCGCGCCGGCTTCCATCAGCAGGCCGATCTCGGTCATTTCCTCGCCGGCCAGATGCTTGGTGATCGCCGCTGCCGGATAGACATTGACGAGCGCCTTGTCCTTGGCGGTCTTCTTGACGAATTCGACGAGCGCGATGTCGTCGATCA
Organism: Rhizobium sp. 21-4511-3d; assembly: GCF_053522545.1. Lineage (NCBI taxonomy): Bacteria > Pseudomonadati > Pseudomonadota > Alphaproteobacteria > Hyphomicrobiales > Rhizobiaceae > Rhizobium > Rhizobium sp. 21-4511-3d. Next base: position 675,935 of record NZ_JBNWCF010000001.1, read on the forward strand.
CGGGATCGGTATCCGGCATCATGATGATCGAGGTGACGCCGCCCGCTGCCGCAGCACGGCTGGCCGACGCGATGGTCTCGCGGTGCTCGGCACCGGGTTCGCCGATATGCACGCGGGCGTCGACGAGGCCGGGGACCGCGACGAGGCCGTTGCAATCGCGCACTTCGGCACCATCAGGCACGCCCTGGTTCTGCGCATCCTTGCCCGATGCGACGATCACGCCGTCCTTGACAATGATAGTGCCGGTTTCATCGAGATTGCGCGAGGGATCGATGATGCGGACGTTCTTGAGGACGAGGTTGCTCATGCGCCCACTCCTTCAGTGCGTGGTCCCTGGTTCTGGGAAACAAGCAGGGTCTCCATCACCGCCATGCGCACAGCAACGCCCATTTCGACCTGCTCGGCGATCACGCTCTGCGGGCCATCGGCCACTTCGGATGCGATTTCGACGCCGCGGTTCATCGGTCCCGGATGCATGACGAGCGCATCTTCCTTCGCCGCCTTCAGCGTTTCGGCATCGAGGCCGTAGAAGTGATAATATTCACGCACCGACGGCACGAAGGCGCCGGACATGCGCTCGCGCTGCAGGCGCAGCATCATCACGACATCGGCGTCCTTCAGCCCTTCCTTCATCGAATGGAAGACCTCGACGCCCATGTCGGCGATCCCGGCAGGCAACAGCGTCGCAGGAGCGACGACGCGGACCCGGGCGCCCATGGCGTTCAAAAGCAGGATGTTGGAGCGCGCGACGCGCGAATGCAGCACGTCACCGCAGATCGCCACGATGATGCGCGAGAGCTTGCCTTTGGCGCGGCGGATCGTCAGCGCGTCGAGCAGCGCCTGCGTCGGATGTTCATGCTGTCCGTCGCCGGCATTGACGACCGAGCAGGAGACCTTTTGTGCGAGGAGGGCGGCCGCACCGGCGCTCGAATGGCGGATGACCAGCACATCGGGGCGCATCGCATTCAGCGTCATCGCCGTATCGATCAGCGTCTCGCCCTTCTTTACCGAAGAGTTGCCGACCGACATGTTCATGACGTCGGCGCCGAGCCGTTTTCCGGCGAGTTCGAAGGATGCCTGCGTACGCGTCGATGCTTCGAAGAAGAGGTTGATCTGTGTCAGCCCTCTGAGCGTCGACGTCTTCTTTTCTCTCTGACGGCTGATCTTGACGGCCTCGTCGGCCTTGTCGAGGAGATAGGTAATATCCTGCTCGGTGAGACCCTTGATGCCGATGAGGTGGCGGTGGGGAAAAAAGACCATGGACCTGCCTCTTGCTATACCGGTGGGGTCTATAATGAGTGCTGCCCGCCGCCGCAAGCTTGCGCTGTGGGCAAAGGCTTATGTCCCCATGCAATTTTGCCGCAAATCCGCTAGAGCTGAGGTTGAAATCGTCAAGTTCCGGTTTCCCTTTGTCTGGCTCATGCAATAGAAGCGACTCATGACTCCCGCTGAAGAAAAACTCGCCGAGCTGAACCAGCCAAGCCTCTGGTCAGGTATCAATGCCTACCGCTCCGATCCGCTGATCGTCGACCTGACGGCAGGGTTGCCGCGCGGCACGCGTGAAGACCTGGAAAACATGGGTCGCTACGTCACCTCTCCGGAGGCGCAGGAGCTGGCGCGCATGGCAAACCAGGGTACGCCGCAGCTGCGCACCCACGGCCCGCGCGGCGAGCGCCTCGATGTCGTCGAGTTCCATCCGGCCTGGCACGCGCTGATGCGCCGCTCGATGTCCGTCGGCCTGCATTCATCGGTCTGGGATCCGCAGGCCGATGCCGATGCCAAGGACCAGTCGCACAAGATCCGCGCCGCCCGTTTCTATCTGACGGCGCAGCTCGAATCCGGACATCTTTGCCCGCTGACGATGACGAGCGCCTCGGTCGCCGCTCTCTCGGCATCGCCCGCCGTCCAGAAGGACTGGGCGCCGAAGATCCTGTCGCGCAAATACGATTCGTCGAACAAGCCGGCCATGCAAAAGACTGCCGTGACGATCGGCATGGGCATGACGGAAAAGCAGGGCGGCACCGACGTCCGCTCCAACAAGAGCACCGCCGAAAAGGTCAGCGAAGGCATCTATCGTCTCTCGGGTCACAAGTGGTTCATGTCGGCGCCGATGAGCGACGCTTTCATCATGCTGGCGCAGACGAAGGAGGGAATGGGCTGCTTCCTCGTTCCGCGCCTGCTTGAAGACGGTTCCGCCAACGGCCTGCAGTTCCAGCGCCTGAAGGACAAGATCGGCAACCGTTCGAATGCCTCCTCGGAAGTCGAGTTCAACGATACCTTCGGCTTCCTGCTCGGTGGTCCAGATGCCGGCATCCGCACCATCCTCGACATGGTGACGCTGACGCGGCTCGATTGCGCGCTTGCTTCTTCGGGCATCATGCGCGCGTCGCTCGCCGAAGCCGTTCATCACACCCGCGGCCGCAGCGTCTTCGGCAAGATGCTCGTCCATCAGCCGATCATGACCCGCGTGCTTGCCGACATGGCGCTCGACGTCGCTGCTGCAACAGCGCTGTCGTTCCGGCTTGCCGATGCCTTCGACAAGGCCCGCAACAATGCCGAAGAGGCGGCCTACGCCCGCGTCATGACGCCGGTTGCCAAATACTGGTGCTGCAAGATCGCGCCGGCGCTGATCTATGAGGCGATGGAGTGCATCGGCGGCAGCGGCTACATCGAGGAACGCCCGATCGCCCGTCATTATAGAGAGGCCCCGGTCAATGCGATCTGGGAAGGCTCCGGCAACGTGATGGCGCTCGATCTGCTGCGAGTTCTCTCACGCGGCAAGGATCTGTTCGAAACGGTCTTTGCCGGTCTCGCCCGCGATCTCGGCCCTGCCGGCAAGAAGACCATCGACGTGCTGCGCGCCGCCATGGCGCTTTGCGAGCGCGACGAGGGCGCTGCCCGCCTGCTGATCGAACAGCTGGCGCTCGCTGCCGGCGCCGCCGAGCTCTACCGCCTCGGAGCCGGACGCATCGCCGATGCCTTCATCGAAACCCGTCTCGCCGGCGGCTGGCGCGCCACCTACGGCATGCTCGATGCCCGTTTCGATGCCAGCTACATCGTCGATCTTCTCTACCCGCCGGCCAGCTGACGCATGAGCGAAATCCGCAAGGCCCGTCTTGGCGATCTCGACCAGATCTACGCCATCTCGCTACTGACAGGCGATGCCGGCAAGGATGCCACCCGTCTTTACAAAGACGGCCAGCTGATCGGCCACATCTACTCGGCGCCTTACATCGTGCTGAGCCCGGACACCTCGTTCGTCGTCGAGGATGAGGAAGGCGTCGCCGGCTATATCGTCGGCCCCCATGATACGGCGGATTTCGAAGCCAGGCTCGAGCGCGAATGGTGGCCGGCCCTGCGCACCCGCTATGAGGCGCCGCAAGGTGATCCCGCGGCATGGAACGCCGACCAGCGCCGCATCCACACGATCCACCATCCCGAAGCCGCTTTCGCGCCTCGGGTCGCAGCCTTTCCCGCCCATATCCACATGAACCTGCTGCCGCGCCTGCAGGGGCAGGGGCTCGGCACAAAGCTTCTCGATCTCTGGATATCGACAGCGCGCGAGGCCGGAGTGAAGGGCGTTTATCTCGGCGCCAATGCCGAGAATGTCAGTGGTCAACGCTTCTGGGCTTCCCGCGGCTTCGAACGCCTGGCGCCGCCGCTGGTGGCACCCGCGGACCGCTCCGTCTGGTTCGGCCAGTATCTCTAGGTGTCTCCACAAGGAGACATCTGTGGAACGCGCCGTCTATCCACAAGCTTTCAAGGGCTTGAACGTTGCCGGGCCGGAAGGCCGTTGTTACTCACCTTGTAGTGACAAGAACGGAATCGGCCTCGATATGCTGAACGACACCATGGTTTTGGCGCCTGTCGCCCCCGGCGAGCCGGAAAAGCGCATCCGCGACCGCAGCGCCACCGAAAAGGCGATCCTGAATGCCGCCAAGGCGCTGCTCGCCGAGGAAGGCTTCCAGAATTTCGGCATCAATGCGGTGGCCCGCCGCGCCGGTTGCGACAAACAGCTGATCTATCGCTATTACGGCGGCCTCAACGGTCTGGTCGAGGCGATCGGCGCCGATCTCGGCACCTGGGTCAAGGACCGTATCCCGGAAGATACCGGTGGCATGTTCCTCCTGACCTACGGCGACCTGATGGAGCGGCTGTCACTGCTCTTCCTCGAGGCGCTGCGCGACGATCCGCTGATGCGCCGCATCGTCGCCTGGGAAGTCTCGGAAAATACCGAGCAGGTGAGGCGGCTCTCCGAGGCGCGCTCCAAGGCGCTCTCCGTCTGGCTGGATCGCATGCGCGGCTCGCTGACGCCGCCGAAGGGCGTCGATACCGCTGCCGTCAACGCGATTCTCTTCGCCGCCATCCAGCATCTGGTGCTCTCGGCCGCCGCCGGCGGCCAATGCGCCGGGCTGCCGCTGAAGAATGCCAAGGACTGGGAGAAGGCGGCGCTCGCCGTCAAGCGCATCGTCCGCGGCGTCTACGGCTGATCGCTCGTCCGGTCATCCACAGGCCCCGCCCGGCCGTTAACCTTAACAATTGGTTTACGTTGCACCGTCGGCGTTAAGGCGACAGGGTACCGGCAGTTAAATTCTTAGCTGTCAGGACCCATGATGGGAACCAGAGCCGCCAAAGCTGCGTTGCTTGTCGCCGCGATGATGTTTTTCGCGGTGCTCGCCCTCGATATCACCGTCCCGGCGGTCGTCCTGAGCGTCATGGCATTATCGACCTGGGTTGTCGGTCTCGAAAGTCCGGCCGCCTGGCGTTCTAGAAACACCTGGCGTCACCAAGGGGAGGCCGCATGAAGTGGTTCCTGATCTTCTGGTTGGGCCCGATCGTTTTCCTGAGCGGCTGGTACTGGCTTTCCTATTACGACATCAATTTCGGCATCTTCATGCTGAGCCGCCAGGTCCATGACCTGACATTTGAGGTCTATGGCAAGATCCTCGGCGTTCCGCCGGAAACCATCCCGCCGCTCGTTGCCCGCGCCATCGCCGTCGACAGCCTCGTCGTCATCGCCATCATCGCCTTCCGCCGCCGCAAGAAGATCGCGGCCTGGTGGGCAGCGCGTCAGTCGTCGAAATCGGCAGATCTCGAAAGCGCCGACAGCCTGTCCAGAGCGCCCTGAAGAATGAAGCTCGCCGCAGCGGAATCGATCCGCTCGGCCCGCTTTGCGCGCGACACATCCATCTCAAGCAAGGCCCGTTCGGCCGCCACCGTCGACAGCCGCTCGTCCCAATAGACGAAGGGCAGGGCGGTCTTCTGCTCCATGTTGCGCACGAAGGCGCGCGTCGCCTGAACGCGGGGACCGGCAGAGCCGTCCATATTCATCGGCAGTCCGATCACGAAACCCGCGACCTTTTCCTTCTCCGCGAAAGCCAGCAGCGCCTCGGCATCGAGTGTGAATTTTTCGCGCCTCAGCACCGGCCGGGGCGTGGCGAAGCGGCGGCCGAGATCGGACATCGCAAGGCCGATCGTCTTGGTACCGAGATCGAGGCCCGCGATCGCCTGTCCGGGCTGCAGGGCGGCAGCCATCTCCTCGATCGTCATCACTGTCATCGGCGTTTCATCCCGTCAAAACAAATTGAAGCCTGCGGCGCTTTTCTTTGCGGCCATATCGGCTATGTCCATAACAAGCGAAATCCGCTTTTGCATCTGATAATAAGGGACCCATTTCATGAAGATCACCTGGCTCGGTCATTCCGCCTTCCGCATCGAAACCGGCAAGGCAACCATCCTCCTTGACCCCTTCCTGACCTATAACTCTTCCTTCGAGGGACAGGACATCAAGGATGTGTCGGCGGGCGTCACCCATATTCTCCTCACCCACGGCCATGGCGACCATGTCGGCGACACCATTGCACTTGCCAAGGAGACGGGCGCCACCGTTCTCGCCAATGCCGATCTTGCTTCCTGGCTCGCCGCCAAGGGCGTCTCGAAGATCGAGATGGGCAATACCGGCGGCACGATCTCGCTCGGCAGCTTCTCGGCGACCTTCACCAATGCGCTGCATTCCTCCGCACAGGTCACCGAAGACGGCATCGCCCATGCACTCGGCAATGCCAACGGCCTGATGCTGCATTTCGACGACGAAGCCTCGATCCTCGCCATGGGCGACACCGACATCTTCTCCGACATGGCGCTGATCAACGAGCTGCACCAGCCCGATATCGGCCTCGTTCCCGTCGGTGACCGCTTCACCATGGGCGGTGCTGTGGCGGCTCTCGCCTGCCAGCGCTACTTCAACTTCAAGACCGCGATCCCCTGCCATTACGGCACCTTCCCGATCATCGACCAGACCGCCGACAAGTTCGTCTCCGGCATGGAAGGTTCGAAGACCGAAGTGAAGGCAATCAAGCCTTCCGAGAGCGTCTCGATCTAACGAAAGCCCGTTGCACAAGGCGGACATGGCCTTTATAGCGAGTGGGAAATTTCCCTTTCGGAGTATGCCATGTCCGTCGATCTTGCCACCGTTAAGCGCGTCGCGCGCCTTGCCCGTATTGCTGTCTCCGAAGACGAGGCAAATCGCATGGTGGGTGAGCTCAATGGCATTCTCGGCTTCGTCGAACAGCTTTCCGAAGTCAATGTCGAAGGCGTCGAGGCCATGACCTCGGTCACGCCGATGGCGATGAAGAAGCGGACCGATCAGGTGACCGACGGCAACAAGGCCGACGACGTTGTCGCCAACGCCCCCGTCACCGACCACAATTTCTTCCTGGTGCCGAAAGTCGTCGAATAAGCGCTGCCGCTTTTTCCGACACCCGTTACCAACAGAGATATCCGAGTAGAGACCATGAGCGAACTCACCAGCCTGACCATTGCCGAAGCCCGCGAGAAGCTGCGCGCCAGAGAGATCACCGCGACCGAACTGACCGAAGCCTATATCTCGGCGATCGACGCGGCCAATGGCCAGCTGAACGCCTATATCAAGACCACCCCCGATCTCGCCCGCGTCATGGCCAAGAAGTCGGATGAGCGTATCGCTGCCGGCAAGGCTGGCGATCTCGAAGGCATTCCGCTCGGCATCAAGGATCTGTTCGCCACCGTAGGCGTCCACACCCAGGCCTGCAGCCACATCCTCGACGGCTTCGAGCCGCGCTACGAATCGACCGTCACCCAGAACCTCTGGGACGATGGCGCCGTCATGCTCGGCAAGCTGAACATGGACGAATTCGCCATGGGCTCGTCGAACGAGACCTCGCATTACGGCGCGGTCATCAACCCCTGGCGCGCGTCCGGCTCCAACCAGCAGCTCGTTCCGGGTGGCTCTTCCGGTGGTTCGGCCGCTGCCGTTGCGGCCCATCTCTGTGCCGGCGCCACCGCGACCGATACCGGCGGCTCGATCCGCCAGCCCGCAGCCTTCACCGGCACCGTCGGCATCAAGCCGACCTATGGCCGCTGCTCGCGCTGGGGCACCGTCGCCTTCGCATCCTCGCTCGACCAGGCGGGCCCGATCGCCCGCGACGTGCGCGACGCCGCAATTCTCCTGAAGTCGATGGCATCAGTCGATGCCAAGGACACGACTTCGGTCGATCTGCCCGTTCCGGATTATGAAGCCGCACTCGGCAAGTCGCTGAAGGGCATGAAGATCGGTATCCCGAACGAATACCGCGTCGACGGCATGCCGGAGGAGATCGAAACCCTCTGGCAGCAGGGCATCGCCTGGCTGAAGGATGCTGGCGCTGAGATCGTCAACATCTCGCTGCCGCACACGAAATACGCCCTTCCGGCCTATTACATTGTCGCCCCCGCGGAGGCCTCCTCGAACCTTGCCCGCTACGACGGCGTCCGCTACGGGTTGCGCGTCGACGGCAAGGACATTGCCGACATGTACGAGAAGACCCGCGCCGCGGGCTTCGGCAAGGAAGTCAAGCGCCGCATCATGATCGGCACCTACGTTCTGTCGGCCGGTTACTACGACGCTTACTACATCAAGGCCCAGAAGGTCCGCACGCTGATCAAGCGCGACTTCGAAATTGCCTTCGATGCCGGTGTCGATGCCATCCTGACGCCCGCCACCCCGTCCTCGGCCTTCGGCGTCGCTGACGAAAATCTGGCTGCCGATCCTGTTGCCATGTACCTGAACGACATCTTCACGGTGACCGTCAACATGGCCGGTCTCCCGGGCATAGCCGTTCCTGCCGGTCTCGACCACAAAGGCCTGCCCCTCGGTCTCCAGTTGATCGGCAAGCCCTTCGACGAGGAAACCCTCTTCAAGACCGCGCATGTCATCGAACAGGCGGCCGGCAAGTTCTCGCCTGCCAAGTGGTGGTAAGCGGACTGACAATTCGGAAAATGACACTCGCCGACCACATCGTGGTCGACGAAGTCAATTCTACTGCCGGAGTGTCGAGGGAGAGGTGGAGTTTTGCGATGCCGGCGCGAGCCTCGGAATAGACCTTGAAAAGGTGAACCTCGAAATGCATCTGGAATTGGCAACGCTGGGAGGTGCAATGTCCAAAACTGATCTTGAAAATCTGATAGCGTCCCTCGACAGCCTCGCGGCCGCCGGTTTCGTCATGGGCGCGGAATGGACCGCCGTTCACAATATCTGCCAGGCGCACGAAGGGCAGCGCCCCTTCGACTGGGGCCACGCCCTTTGCCACCGCATCGAAGGCGACGACTGGAACGCCGATTATTGGTACCGCCGCGCTGGACGCTCTCGTGGAGCTGGGACGCTCGCTGAGGAATGGGCGGCGATGAAGGCTGAGCTATCCAGCCGTGCATGACTTCAATCCTGCTGCGGCGGATAAAGCTTGCGTTGGTGGACGATGGTCAGGATATCGAGATCGACGGCGGAGATGATGCGATAGACGATCGTATAGGGCAGTCCGGAAATCGCGAATTCTCGCGTGCCGTTGATGCTGCCCTCCCGGCCGAGCAGAGGGAAATTCTCGAATATCTCGATGACTTGCCGGATGCGCGAGAGAATCCTATCGGCGGCACTCGGGTCGAATTCCCTGATATAGCTATGAATTTCGCTGAGGTCGGCGATGGCCTGTGGCGTGAAACTAACGTTCAAACCCGAAACGCTCCCAGACCTTTTTTGCCGGGACCATTGAGGAGCGATCATCCGCCTGCTTCAGTGCGGCTCGGATCTTCTTTTCCTTCCATGCATCATAGCCCGCGTCGGCAGCCGCAGTGGGCTGCACTTCGGTCAGGTCTTCGACAGGGATGGTGTCTCGCAGATCGCTCATAACACTAAGATAGCGCGAAGAAGGTTTTGCGCCAACCCTGTCGATTTAGAGGTGGGCCAGCTCATCAGCGAGCTGACCCACAATCGTCACCTGTTATCCTGCTCCGCCCGCACCAGCACCAACCCCCGCTCGGTGATCCGGTAGGGCTTGCCGCCCTGTGAGCGGATCGCCCGTTTCTGCTTGAGCTTGCGGAAGGTGAGGATGTCGAGGCCGGAGAAGACCCAGCCTTCTCTCGTGAAGAGTTGCAGCTTCTCGATCGTGCGGTTTTCGCCGCGGGTGAGTTCGATCCTGCCGCCCTGGGCGAGCAGGTGCAGGATGCGCTGTTCGGCGCGTGAAATGTCCATTGTTGTGTTGATCCGGTCGCAGCGCTCGAAAGCGCAAAAAAAACGATCCGTCGCTCAAGGCGAACGGCGGGGCTTCGTTTTTTTCTGGCCCATGCGCGCAAAGAGATTTGCGGGCAGGGCCCTTAGCGGGTCTCAGACGAATTCAACATAAGGTTTGCCTAACCCACGCACAGGTTGCCGTCAAGCGCGCCGGATTCGCCACGGGCCTGCAAAAACGGTGCGCAAGCTGCGCAAACCGATGGAAAAGCTGGCGATTCGGTGTTCTACTTTGATCATTGAACGGGGGTTCCATGATCCACATTCGCAATGCCCGCGAGGGCGAGGCGGACCTTTTGAGTGAGATCGGCCTCAGAGCCTGGCAAAAGGCGATGGCGGCCATGGGCGAGACGGACGCGCTGCTCGATGCCGCGCGCAGCGCCTTTTCGAACTTCACCCATAACAGCTGGCTGACGATCACCGTTGCCGAGCTCAACGGCCAGATTGTCGGCTGGGGCGCGCGGGAAAAATTCGACGAGACGATCTCGGATTTCTGGATCGACCCTTCCTTCACCCGTCAGGGCGTCGGTGCCGCGCTGCTTTCGCAGATCGAGACGGATATCGCCGATCAGGGCTTTTCCAGCGTCGGCATGCAGACGCATTCGGGGAACAACGAGGCGATCAACTTCTTCCAGAAGCATGGCTATTCCATCCACTGGCTGTCGATCGTCTATAATCCGAAGCTCGACCGTGACGTGCCATCCGTCGGCCTGACCAAGCCGCTGGAGACGGCTGGCGACGGCACTTATGGGCCGGATTTCTAGACGAGCCCCAATCGGCGTGCGGTGAGAAACGCAACAGCGCCGCCAAGCATCACCACATGCAGCACCGCGATTCCCATGAGAAGCGTGCGGAACGGCTCCTTCTGCGTCTTGTGACGCAGCAGACGCTGTGCGGTGATGGCGCCCGGGCTGCCGGCGAATAATGCAAGCATCAGCAAGGTCCGCTCGCTGACGCGCCGATGTCCCAGCCGCGCGGCGCGCTTGTCGATGAAATAGGTTGCGAAGACGAAGAGATTGTAGCCGAGAAGCAGGGCGGCGAGCTGAAGCAGATGGGAGGCGATCATAGATCCATGCTAGCGCGCCGCTGTTAACAGCCCGAAAACGGGAGCCGATAGCGCAAGCGCGCCGAAAGCCTTGCACCCGCAAGCCATTTCCTTTACCTCACCAGATGAAAAGAACAGCCTTCCAAAGAGCATCAAATGACCCTTGTCGACGTTCGCACGCCTGATCCGAAACGCTTCATTCCCGGCGCCACTGGCGATTGGGAAGTCATCATCGGCATGGAAGTCCATGCGCAGGTGCTGTCGAATTCGAAGCTGTTCTCCGGCGCTTCGACCGAATTCGGCAAGCCGCAGAATTCCAACGTCTCGCTCGTCGATGCGGCCATGCCCGGCATGCTGCCCGTCATCAACGAGGAATGCGTCAAGCAGGCGGTGCGCACCGGTCTCGGGTTGAAGGCGCAGATCAACAAGCGCTCGCTCTTCGACCGCAAGAACTATTTCTATCCCGACCTGCCGCAGGGCTATCAGATCTCGCAGTTCAAGGATCCGATCGTCGGTGAGGGCCAGATCGTCATCTCGCTCGGTCCGGACCGTCAGGGCCAGTTCGAGGATATCGAGATCGGCATCGAGCGCCTGCACCTGGAACAGGACGCCGGCAAGTCGCTGCACGACCAGCATGCGACCATGTCCTATGTCGACCTGAACCGTTCGGGCGTCGCCCTGATGGAAATCGTCTCGAAGCCAGACATGCGCTCGTCCGACGAGGCCAAGGCCTACATGACGAAGCTGCGCTCGATCGTCCGCTACCTCGGCACCTGCGATGGCAACATGGACGAGGGGTCGATGCGCGCCGACGTCAACGTATCCGTGCGCCGCCCCGGCGAAGGCTTCGGCACGCGCTGCGAAATCAAGAACGTCAACTCGATCCGCTTCATCGGCCAGGCGATCGAATACGAGGCACGCCGCCAGATCGGCATTCTCGAAGACGGCGGTTCGATCGATCAGGAAACCCGCCTGTTCGATCCCAATAAGGGCGAGACGCGCTCCATGCGCTCCAAGGAAGATGCGCATGACTATCGCTACTTCCCCGATCCGGACCTGCTGCCGCTCGAATTCGACGACGCCTTCATCAAGGCGCTAGAAGCCGATCTGCCTGAACTCCCGGATGACAAGAAAGAGCGCTTCGTGCGCGAGCTCGGCCTGTCGATCTACGACGCCTCGGTTCTCGTTTCGGAAAAGGCGATTGCCGATTACTTCGAAGCCGTCGCAGACGGCCGCGATGGCAAGATGGCCGCCAACTGGGTCATCAACGACCTGCTCGGCGCCTTGAACAAACTCGGCAAAGACATTGAATCGACTCCGGTTTCCCCGGCCCAGCTCGGTGGCATCATCGACCTGATCAAGGCCGAGACCATCTCCGGCAAGATCGCCAAGGACGTCTTCGAGATCATTCTCAACGAAGGCGGCGACCCGGCCGAGATCGTCGAAAGCCGCGGCATGAAGCAGGTGACCGACACCGGCGCCATTGAAAAGGCTGTCGACGAGATCATCGCCGCCAACCCGGATCAGGTCGCCAAGGTTCTGGCAAAGCCGACACTGGCCGGCTGGTTCGTCGGTCAGGTCATGAAGGCAACCGGCGGCAAGGCCAATCCGCAGGCCGTCCAGGCGCTGGTCAAGGCCAAGCTCGGCATCGTCGAGGAATAACCTCGGCAGGCGGCAGCACCGCGCTGCCGCCGCGCCACAGGAAAGCGACAATGGTCTATTTCGTCCGCACCGCCGGTGAGCGTGATCTGGAGAAGGTCCGCACTCTCCTGGTCGAGAGCTTTCACGCCGCCTACGATCGCTTCTACGGCGAGCCGAAGGTCAACGAACTCATCGCCCATCTGTTTGCTCCGGCAGCCCTGAAAGAGCGGCTGGCGAAGAAGAATGCCGAGTTCGTCGTTGCCGACAGCGGCAAGGATATCGGTGGCGTCGGATATGCCGTCATGTCCACGGATATGGCGAAGACGGCGGTTCTGCATCTCCTCTACGTTCGCCCGGCGCTGCAGCGTCAGGGCATCGGCCGCGATATGTTCGCCGAGCTCGAAACCTGTTTCCCCGATGCCGAGATCATGCGCCTCGAGGTGGAGCCGAAGAACGCCGAAGCGATCAGCTTCTACACCAGGCTCGGCTTCGCCGAAGTCGGCCGCAACGAGAATGTCGGTCCCGGCCAGTCGGGCATCGCCACGCTCGTGCTCGAAAAGCATCTCCCCACCCATTGAGAGCCTCATGACCGGCCAGCTCATTATCCGTGAAGCCCGGGAAGCCGACCTTGCCGCCTTGATCGCGCTGTTTGCCGCCGACGATATCGGCGGCCATGGCGATACGACTGACGAGGCTGCCTTTCCCGACTATTTGCGGGCCTTCTCCGCGATTGCCGCATCACCGGATCAGACGCTCTATGTTGCCGAACTGTCCGGCGAAGTTGCCGGCACGTTTCAGACCTCGATAGCGACGACGCTGACCGGCCGCGGCGCCTCCTTCATGATCATCGAAGCGGTGCAGACGCGCGATGATTTGCGCGGGCAGGGCATCGGCAGGCAGATGATCGAGTTCTGCATCGCAGAGGCAAAAAGCCGCGGTTTCTCCCGCGTTCAGCTGATCTCCAATGGCAAGCGCAAGGATGCACACCGCTTCTACGAGCGCCTGGGCTTTGAGCCGTCGCATCTCGGCTTCAAGATGGCCCTGAAATGAGCCTGTGCCGATCTGGAATCACTGGACAATCGGGTCTTCCGGCGGCATAAGCGAGTGAACGAATTCCAGTCCCGCTTGACCTCCCTCAAGCACAAGGAACAGACATGAAGAACTTCCTGCTGCACATTTTCACCTGGTGGAACCACTACACGCTGGGAACACTGTTTGCGCTTCGCGGCTTCAAGCGTGTTGGCGAAGATGAGCTCGGCAATGTCTATTACGAAGGCGGCCTGTCTTCCTACGGCCTGCCGAAGCGCTGGGTGATCTACAGCGGCTATGCCGAAGCCTCCGCCATTCCTCCGGGCTGGCACGGCTGGATGCATCATCGCACCGATACCCCGCCGTCCAAGGAAAACTACGCCGCCAAGGAATGGGAAAAGGCGCACCGCGCTAACCCGACCGGTTCGCCGCAGGCTTACCGTCCGCCGGGTTCGCTAGCCGCAACCGGTGAGCGTCCGCGCGTTACCGGCGACTACGACGCCTGGACGCCGGGCAACTGAGTTTCTCGACCGCGAAGCGGGCCATCCGGCCCCGCTTTTGGCCACAATTGACCTTTACCCGCAGGTTGGCCGCAGAAGCTGCGGCCATTATCTTGAGATGCGGTGGAGACGGGTAGATATGCAGCTTTTCACGCGGAACCATGTCCTGCGTGCCGCCGGGATCGCCCTGGCGCTTGGCTCCTCTTTGCTGCCGCAGGCGGCGTCCGCCGCGCGCATCGAAAACCCTGTCGCCGTCTTCTCCGGCCTCGACAAGATCACCGGCCGCATCACCACCTTCGACGTCTATGTCAACGAGACCGTCCAGTTCGGCGCCCTGCAGGTGACGCCGAAGGCCTGCTATTCGCGCGATCAGTCGGAAGCGCAGAAGATCGACGGTTTCGTCGAAGTCGACGAGATCACGCTGGACCGCAAGATCCGCCGCATCTTCACCGGCTGGATGTTCGCCGACAGCCCGGGTCTGAATGCCGTCGAGCATCCGATCTATGACGTCTGGCTGAAGGACTGCAAGGCGCAGTCGGATGTGCCAGCGCCGGATGGTGCGGCAAAGGCCAAGTAAATTTCTGATTGGTTTGGCTGTTGCGGCCGGTGGCCGACCCTCGTCCTTCGAAGCCCTTCGGGCACCTCAGGATGAGGGCGGAGCATATGCCGTCGTCTAGGAATATGCATTCAAGCTTGAGAAGCCCTCACCCTGAGGTGGGAGCAAAGCGACCCTCGAAGGGCGAGGGCGGGCGCACCGATAGCCGCCCTAAAACTGCAGATGAGGCGAATCCATCGCCGCATCAAGCATCACGGCATACTCTTCCTTCGGAACATCAATCGCCCCGAACGTCTTCAGGTGCTCGGTGGTAAACTGCGTATCGAGCAGCTTGAATTCCTTCTCCCGAAGCCGCTCGACCAGATGCACGAGGCAGATCTTCGAGGCATCGGTGCGTCGCGAGAACATGCTCTCGCCGAAGAAGGCCGCTCCCAGCGAAACGCCATAGAGGCCGCCGACCAGCTCATCGCCGTCCCAGGCTTCGACCGAATGCGCGTGGCCGATGCGATGGAGCGTCGAATAGAGTTGCCGGATGGTGCCGTTGATCCAGGTGCTCGGCCGCCCGGACGTCTCCTCGGCGCAGGCCGAGATCACCGCGTCGAAATCCGAGTTGAAGCGGATGTCGAACGGCTTTCGGCGAATGGTCTTCGCCAGGCTTTTCGAAATGTGGAAGTCGTCGAGCGGGATCACCCCGCGAAGCTCCGGCTCGACCCAGAAGATTTCCGGGTCGTCAGCCGATTCGGCCATCGGGAAGAGGCCGATGGAGTAGGCGCGCAGGAGGATCTCCGGGGTAATACCTGGGGACTTCCTGCGCGACCCTGCCATTCCGGATCAGGCCGGTTTGGTGCTGGCCAGATATTGCTCCAGCCAGTGAATGTCGTAGTCGCCATTCGCGATGTCCTGGTTGGAAACCAGGTCCTGGAACAGCGGCAGCGTGGTCTTGATGCCATCGACGACGAATTCGTCCAGCGCGCGGCGTAGGCGCATCATGCATTCGACGCGGGTGCGGCCGTGCACGATGAGCTTGCCGATGAGGCTGTCGTAATAGGGCGGGATCTTGTAGCCCTGATACGCGCCGCTATCGATGCGCACGCCGAGACCGCCGGGCGCATGGAAATGCGTGATCGTGCCGGGCGAGGGCACGAAGGTGCGCGCGTCCTCGGCATTGATGCGGCATTCGATGGCATGGCCTTCGAAGGTGATTTGGTCCTGCGTGACCGAGAGACCGCCGCCGGAGGCAACGCGGATCTGCTCATGCACCAGATCGATGCCGGTGATCGCTTCGGTGACCGGATGCTCGACCTGAAGGCGGGTGTTCATTTCGATGAAATAGAACTCGCCGTTCTCGTAGAGGAACTCGATCGTACCGGCGCCGCGGTACTTCAGCTTCTTCATGGCGTCGGCGCAGACCTGGCCGATCTTCATGCGCTGCTCGACGTTGAGGGCGGGAGAATTGGCTTCTTCCCAGACCTTCTGGTGGCGGCGCTGCAGCGAGCAGTCGCGTTCGCCGAGATGGATCGCATTGCCTTCGCCGTCACCGAATACCTGAACTTCGATATGGCGCGGCTTGCCGAGATACTTTTCCATGTAGACGGCTTCGTTGCCGAAAGCGGCAGCCGCTTCGGTACGGGCCGTCGACCATGCCTCGATCAGGTCGGCTTCGGACTTGGCAACCTTCATGCCGCGTCCGCCGCCGCCGGCGGTTGCCTTGATCAGAACGGGATAGCCGATTTCGGCCGCCGTCTTGATGGCTTCCTCTTCGGTCTTCACTTCGCCGTCGGAGCCCGGAACGACGGGGATGCCGAGTTCCTGCGCCGTCGTCTTGGCGGTGATCTTGTCGCCCATGATGCGGATGTGATCCGCGGTCGGGCCGATGAAGGTGATGCCGTGGGCCTCGAGGATATCCGCGAACTTGGCGTTCTCGGAGAGGAAGCCGTAGCCCGGGTGAACCGCGTCGGCGCCGGTGATTTCGCAGGCGGCAACGATCTGATGAATGTTCAGATAGCTGTCACGCGAAGGCGGCGGGCCGATGCAGACGCTTTCGTCGGCAAGACGCACATGCATGGCGTCGGCATCTGCCGTGGAGTGAACCACGACGCAGGGAATGCCGAGCTCTTTGCAGGCGCGCAAGACGCGCAGCGCAATTTCACCGCGGTTTGCAATGAGGATTTTGGAGACCATGACGCCCGCCTTATTCGATGACGACCAGGGCCTGGCCGTATTCGACGGGGCTTCCGTCCTCGACGAGGATTTCCGTGACCTTGCCCGACTTCGGAGACGGGATCTGGTTCATGGTCTTCATCGCTTCGATGATGAGCAGCGTCTGGCCCTCCTTGACGGTCGAGCCGACTTCGATGAAGGCGCGCGCGCCCGGAGCCGGTGCCATATAGGCGGTGCCGACCATCGGAGCGCTGACGGTGTTGGCCGGGTTGCGCGCCGGAGCGGCTGCTGCGGCCGGTGCCGCGGCAGCGGCGGGTGCTGCAGCTGCCGGAGCAGCAGCGTAAGCCGGAGCCGCCATCGGCGCCTGGACGTACTGCATGTTGCCGCCGCGCGAAACGCGGATGCGCAGATCGTCCTGCTCGACTTCGATTTCCGTCAGGTCCGTGTCGTTGAGGATGTTCGCGAGGTCACGGATCAGTGCCTGGTCGATACCGGATTTCTTTTCAGCCATGAGTGTTTGCCCTGTCTTCTTCTTATGCCGTGAGGTTCTTCAGCGCCTGGAGCGCCAGAATGTAGCTGTGGGGGCCGAAGCCGACGATTACACCCTTGCAGGCAGGGGCAATCATCGACTTGTGCCTGAATTCTTCGCGTGCATGCACGTTCGAGATATGGAGCTCGATCACCGGAATGGAAATAGCCTTGATCGCATCATGCAGTGCAATGGATGTATGCGTGTAGGCGCCGGCATTGATGGCAACGCCTGCCGCCTTGTCGTTGGCTTCATGGAACCAGTCGATCAGCGTGCCTTCGTGGTTGCTCTGGCGGAAGTCGATCTCGAAACCGAGTTCCTTCCCCGCAGCCCGGCAATCCGCCTCGATGTCCTGAAGCGTCTTGCCACCGTAGATGCCGGGTTCTCTTTTGCCCAGCATGTTCAGGTTTGGCCCGTTCAGGACGAAAATCGTTTGCGTCATCGAGTGTTCCATTGAATGCACGAGGGCAACCTATAGACTCCCCATGGCCTTAATGAAAGCCCTTTGGGATAGGCATCCCGAATCGTGCCATATTTGTCCACATGGCTGAAACGCTTGGATTTTGGCGATTTGATGGGCGAGAGCCTCAGCAGCTCGTCTTGCCGCAGGTCCGCATGTTCTTGACCTTCGCTTCCAGGTCGTCGAAGCCGACCGCGCCCTGTACCAGCTCGTTGCCGATCACATAGGACGGCGTGCCTGAAATGCCGAGTTTCTGCGCCAGGTCATAGGCGTTCTGCACCGAGCCGGTATCCGGGCTTTTCGCCATTTCGTCGCGGATCTGCTTTTCGTTGACGCCGAGCGAGGAGGCGACTTCCATGGCGCTGTCTTCATCCGCACGGCCTTCGCCGCCGAGCAGCGCCAGGTGGAACTGCTCGTATTTCTCCGGCGCCAGCTTGCGGAAAGCGTCCGAAACCTTGTGGGCGGCAACCGATTCCGGTCCGAGGATCGGGAATTCCTTCAGCACGAAGCGGACATTCTTGTCCTTCTTCAGCATCGTCTGCATGTCGGTGAGCGCGTGGCGGCAGTAGCCGCAATTGTAGTCGAAGAACTCGACGATCGTGACGTCGCCCTTGGGGTTGCCGATCGAGATGTCGTCCTTGGCGTCGAAAATGCTCTTGCTGTTCTCGCTGATCACCTGGTTGGCTTTGACGAGGCGTGCTTCTTCCTGCTTCTTCTGCAGCGCGTCCTGAACGTCGAGCATGATCTCGGGGTTCTGGATCAGGTATTCCTTGATGAACTCGCCGAATTCTTTCTTCTGCGCATCGTCGAGAGCGAGCGCTGGAAGCGGCATGGCAAAGCTGGCAGCGAGCGCAAGGGCGGTGAAGGTTTTCGGAAAGAGAGCCATTGTGTCCTCGTCGGCTGATCGAATGCGATGCCGCTTCATAACATCGCCCGGTTAATGGGCTTGAATGAGAAGCATCAAATTACGGTGTGCGGCCCGGCCATCAAACAGGATTTTTCTGGATCGCCGCGCAATCGCGGGATTGTGATGAACCTGATAATGCGGCAATTGTCTGGCCGCAATTGAATATCCGGAGTTATCAGACCTTGTTTTCCGTATCGAAGCGCAGCGAAGTCGAGCCATTCCACGCCATGGATGTCCTGGCGGAGGCGACCAAACGGCGCGCCGCCGGCCACCCGGTCATCTCGATGGCGGTCGGCCAGCCCTCGCATCCTGCTCCGCAGGCATCACTTGAGGCGGCCCGCGCGGCACTTGCGGAAGGCAAGATCGGCTATACCGATGCGCTGGGGACAGCGCGGCTGAAACATGCGCTTGCCTGGCACTACCGCGACCGTCATGGCTTGGAGATCGATCCGGCGCGGATCGCCATCACCACCGGCTCGTCTGCCGGTTTCAATCTCGCTTTCCTGTCGCTCTTCGATGCCGGTGACGCTGTGGCGATTGCCCGGCCCGGCTATCCGGCCTATCGCAACATCCTCGGCGCGCTCGGGCTGAAGGTGATCGAAGTTGCCGTGACGGCCGAGACGCATTTTACGCTGACGCCGGAAAGCCTGGAAGCCGCACAGCGCGAGAATGGCGTGAAGCTGAAGGGCATCCTGCTCGCAAGCCCGGCAAACCCGACCGGAACCGTGACGGGCAGGGCGGCGCTGAAGGCGCTTGCGGACTATTGCGCCGCCAATTCGATCGCCTTCATCTCCGACGAAATCTATCACGGCCTGACATTCGCCGGCGAGGAGACCAGCGCGCTGGAGCTGACCGATGAGGCGATCGTCATCAATTCCTTCTCGAAGTACTATTGCATGACCGGCTGGCGGATCGGCTGGATGGTGCTGCCCGAGCGCCTGGTGCGCCCGATCGAGCGCGTCGCCCAGAGCCTCTATATCTCGCCGCCGGAGCTCTCGCAGATCGCCGCGACGGCAGCGCTTGGCGCTGCTGCCGAGCTCGACGTCTACAAGGCGAGCTATGCCGCAAACCGCGACTTCCTGCTCCGCCGCCTGCCGGAGATCGGCCTGCCGGTGGCCTCGCCGATGGATGGCGCCTTCTACGCCTATGTCGACGTCACACGCTTCAGCAATGACAGCATGGCCTTTGCCAAGCGCATGCTGGCGGAGATCAATGTCGCGGCCACGCCGGGTCTCGATTTCGATCCGCTGGAGGGCAACAGGACGATGCGCATGTCCTATGCGGGATCCGAATCGGAGATCGCTGAGGCCGTCGAGCGCATGGCCGGCTGGCTGAAATAGAGTCTGTTTTCCTGCGCTTGCGCCGGTTTCCTGAATCAATTCCGCAGGCGCTTGAATCAGTTTGTGAGCGGGCGAAGCGACAGGCGCCCGCGCTCCGCCAGCTCATCGGCCCGCTCATTGCCGCCGATGCCGGCATGGCCCTTGCACCAGGCGATCGTCAAGGCGGCGTTGCGCGATAGCGCGCCGTCGATCGCCTGCCAGATGTCCTTGTTGGCGATCGCCCGATTCCTCAGATTGGCGTTGGCGCCGATCTTCTTCCAGCCGTTGTTCCGCCAGATCGGCCTCCAGAGCGTGCAGCCCTTTATGGCATAGGCCGAGTCTGTCCAGATGATTGCGGTCTCGCCAGATGCGTTTGCATCGACCCACCGCGCCGCTTCCAGGATTGCCCGCAGTTCCATGCCGTTATTCTCGGCCTTAACGACGCCACCGGATGCCGATGCGATTTCGGCGCCGTCGCGATACGCAGCGAATGCCCAGCCGCCGTGGCCGGACTTCGGATCGAAGGAGCCATCGGTGAACAGGTGGAGGCCGCGGCGCATATCCGGCGCGTCTAAGATCTCGGTCATGCCAGTGGAGGGGCCTTGTGCTGGAATCATTGCTTTTAGGGTAGCGGCAAGGTGAAGGCCTGTCTGCGTTCGAGCGGAGCCCGTTCACAAGCCTCTTGACTAATCAATACCCAAATGGCTATGAATAAACCCATAGCCAATGAGGTATGAATTGGAAACACAAAGCCCCCAGGACCTGCTTTTCCGGTCGCTCGCCGATCCGACCCGCCGCGCGCTTTTCGAGCGCCTGTGCCTGGAGGGCGAGAAGACGGTCGGCGTGCTGACGTCAGGAGCAGGGGTCTCGCAACCGGTCGTCTCGAAGCATCTCGCCGTCCTCAAGCAGGCTGGCCTGGTGCGCGACCGGCATGAGGGACGCCAGACGCATTACAGCGCCCGCATCGAGGCTCTGGCCCCGCTGGCGGATTGGACGACGAAGATGGCCGGCTTCTGGGAGAGCCGGTTCGATGATCTCGAAGAGCTTTTGAAGAGGATGGACCAATGAGCGAAGCAACCCACGAACGGCGCACCGTGATCGTCGAGCGGGAGATCGCCTTTCCGCCGGAAAAGATATGGCGCGCGCTGACGCAGCCGCATCTCTTGCAGGATTGGCTCATGCGGAACGATTTCAAGCCGGTGGTCGACCACCGCTTCAAGTTCAGCGGCGACTGGGGCTCGGTCGATTGCGCTGTCCGCGAAGTCGAACCGAACAAGACGCTCTCCTACAGCTGGGACGCCCATGGCCTCGAAAGCGTCGTGACGTGGACCCTGACGCCGACGGCGAAGGGCACGCATCTGCGCATGGAGCAATCCGGATTCCGCCCCGACCAGCAGCAGGCCTTCATGGGCGCACGCGCAGGCTGGCACAAGTTCTTCGAGAACCTCGAGCAGCTGCTGGCGCGCGCTTGAATCTCGGCCATATCTTCAGGGAGGAAACAGTGGCTTTCAGCAGATTTATCCGGCAGGCGCACCGCTGGATCTCGATCATCTTCACGGTGACCGTCGCCGCCAATTTCGCAACCATGGCCTTCGGCACGCCGCCGGCATGGGTGGTCTATTCACCGCTTCTGCCGCTGTTCCTGCTGCTTTTCAGCGGCCTCTATCTCTTCGCCCTGCCTTATCTGGCAGGACGGAATTGACGGCAAGCGGCCTCTTCAACCCGGCGCGTTTCGGCTAACCTCGAGGCGACAAATGGATTCGGGAGGGTTCGTAGCGTGCGTCAGGTTCCGGCAGCCAATTGGGCGGAGAGCTATCACTACAGCTTCAGGGAATGCCTCAGCCCCACCTCGGTGGATGAGCTTTGCAGCATCGTCGCGCAATCGGGATCGCTGAAGGCAGTCGGCTCCGGCCACTCCTTCAACGGTATCGCCGATGGCAGTACCGCGATCCGGCTGACGGATATGCCTGCCAATCCGGTGGTCGAGAGCAACGGCACCGAAGTCAGCGTCGGCGGACACTGGACCTATGGCGATCTTGCCCAGTTTCTCCACGGCCAGCGGCTGGCGATCCACAATCTCGCCTCGCTGCCGCATATCTCGATTGCCGGCGCGATCGCCACGGCTACCCATGGATCGGGCGACGGCAACGGCAATCTGGCGACCGCGGTATCGGCTCTGGAATTCGTCGCCGCTGACGGCGGTATCGTCAAGGTCAGGCGCGGTGAGCCCGGCTTTGACGGTATGGTCGTCCATCTCGGTGCGCTCGGCATCGTGACGCGGGTCAGCCTCGATATCCGGCCGGAATTCGAAATCGCGCAAAGCGTCTATGAAGATCTCGCCTGGGATCAGCTGCTTGCCAATCTCGATCAGATCATGGCCGGCGGCTACAGCGTCAGCGTCTTCACGCAATGGGCGGAGAAGGCGGGGGCGATCTGGCTGAAGCGGACGGCTTCCGACGCTGACTGGCCGGCAGAGCTCCATGGCGCAATGCGCGCCACGGTGAACCGTCACCCGATCATCGGGCTGGATGCCGGCAACTCGACGGAGCAACTCGGCCGTTACGGACGCTGGTCCGACCGGCTGCCGCATTTCAAGATGGGCTTCACCCCGAGCAGCGGCGCGGAGATACAGTCGGAATTCCACGTGCCCCGGCAGCATGGCGCAGCCGCAATCGAGGCCTTGCTGAAGATTCGCGAGCGTTTCGCGCCGCTGATCCAGGCCGGCGAGTTCCGCACCGTCGCCGCCGACACGCTGTGGCTCAGCCCGCAATATCAGCGCGATACGCTATCGATGCACTTCACCTGGCAGCGGGATCAGGATGCCGTCAACGAGGCGGTGCGCCATATCGAGGAGGCGCTACAGCCGTTCGACGCGCTGCCGCATTGGGGCAAGGTCTTCAACGGGCGCGGCATCGGTTCGCGCTATGAGAAGTTTGGCGATTTCGTCAATCTTCGCAACAGGATGGACCCGGAATGCAAGTTCTCGAATCCCTGGCTGGACGCGGTCGTCTTCGGCGCCGGCGAGGCTTGAAAATCGGCATGGCGCTACATCCGTACTTCCGGCTTTACTCATGAAAATGTCTTTCCGGTAGCAGGAAGGCAGGCTCTTCCGATGCCTTTGATAACTGCCGGTAGTGTCACGCTCAGGTCACGCTGGAGGGTGATATGACGTCTGCTTCTTGTTCAGGAGCAGGCAGTGAACCGCTTTATCATATACCTTCCGGACGACCGCGACTGGGTCAAGATACTGACCTCTTTGCAGAAGCTCGGGAGCCTCGAAACCGACCGCTCGCATATGGTGACGCTGGTCAGCCCCTTCGATACCGATCACATCGATGCCAAGCTGAAGGAAGGCCGCAAGTCCTACGTCCTCGTCAAGGTCGAGGGCGAATTGCGCTATAACGTCCGCGACCACGCCGCGACCGCCGTTCTGGCGATCCATGTCGAAGTCTGAGCCTTCGCCGATCCCAATCAATCCTTGAGCCATAAAAAAATCCGGCCGCGTCTCCACGGCCGGATTTTTGTTTTGAACTGTCAGGCTTCTTAGAAGAAGCCGCGGCGCTGCCACCAGCCAGCCTTCTTCGGCTTGCCGTCGCCTTCGGCCTCGGCAGCCTCGCGGGTCGACTTCACGGTCGGTGCAGACGAGGAGATGTTCGATTCGCGGTTGGCGCGGACCGGCTTTGCCTCTTCGGCCGCAGCGGCTTCAGCAGCAGGAGCGGCGAGATCGGCGGATGCTTCGACAGTCTCGGCTTCCGGCTCTGCAGCGGCTGCAGGCGCTTCTTCGGCGACAACAGGCTCTTCGACAGGCGATGCAGCTGCCTTGCGGCGGCCACGGCCGCGGCCCTTGGCAGGCTTGACCTCTTCGGTGACGAAGGCACCGGTTTCGACGGCTGCCATGGCGCTTTCGCCCTCGGCTGCATCAGTTGCAACGGCTTCGATCACTTCGGCCTGGGTTTCGACCGCGACGGTCTCGCCGGCTTCAGCTTCCGACTCGGCGTCGCCTTCACCTTCACCGTCGGCGGCATCGGCGCTCAGTTCGCCGTTTTCGTCACGGTTGCGGCGTCCGCCACGCTTGCCACGGCGGCGGCGCTTGCGGCGCTGCTCGTTGTCGCTATCGCCTTCGGCGCGGGCTTCGGTCGCAGCGGCTTCATCGCCTTCTGCCTCGTCCTCATCGCCTTCTGCTTCGTCGGCACCGTCTTCAGCGGAGGCTTCGAGGCCCGAAGCCTGGTCGCCATTGCCACCACGGCCACCACGACGGCGGCGGCGGCGCTTGCGCTTGCGGTTGCCGCCTTCGCTATCGCTTTCCGAACGCTGCTGGGCAGGACGCTCGCTGGCGGCTGCCTTTTCTTCGAGCTCTTCGTCTTCTTCCTCGTCCATCTCGATCACGACATCGTCGTCGTCATCGTCGGGGATAGCCGCGAAGTTGAAGAGCGTTTCGATCTTGACCGGGTTCTCGACCGGCTCGCCACGATCGATCGCGAAATGCTGCGAACCGATGCTGTTGTCGGCACCGATGACGATCGCCACGCCGAAGCGGGTTTCGTAATCGACGATCGACTGGCGCTTGTGGTTGAGCAGGTAGAGCGCGATGTCAGGCGTGGTGCGGACGGTGATATCGTGCGTCGTGTTCTTGAGCAGATATTCCTCGATGCCGCGCAGGACGTGCAGGGCAACGGAGGACTGCGAACGGACGTGGCCGGTGCCGCCGCAATGCGAGCAGACCTGCGTCGTCGATTCCAGAACCGAAGCGCGGATGCGCTGGCGCGACATTTCGAGAAGGCCGAAATGCGAGATGCGGCCGACCTGGATGCGGGCGCGGTCGTTCTTCAGGCATTCCTTCAGACGCTTCTCGACGGCGCGGTTGTTGCGCTTTTCTTCCATGTCGATGAAGTCGATGACGATCAGGCCGGCAAGGTCGCGAAGGCGAAGCTGGCGCGCCACTTCGTCGGCGGCTTCGAGGTTCGTCTGCAGCGCCGTGTCTTCGATCGAGTGCTCGCGCGTCGAACGGCCGGAGTTGACGTCGATCGAAACCAGCGCTTCCGTCTGGTTCATGATCAGGTAGCCGCCGGACTTCAGCGTCACCTGCGGCTGCAGCATGCGGTCGAGCTGTGCCTCGATGCCGGAGCGCGAGAAGATCGGGTGAATGTCGCGGTAAGGCTGAACCACCTTGGCATGGCTCGGCATCAGCATCTTCATGAAGTCTTTCGCTTCACGATAGCCTTCTTCGCCGGCAACGATGATCTCGCCGATATCCTTGTTGTAGAGGTCGCGGATCGAGCGCTTGATCAGCGATCCCTCTTCGTAAACCAGGCAAGGAGCCGTCGAGGCGAGCGTCAGCGTGCGGACGTTCTCCCACAGGCGCATCAGATATTCGAAGTCGCGCTTGACCTCGACCTTGGTGCGGTTTGCACCGGCGGTACGAAGGATCACGCCCATGCCCTGCGGCACTTCCAGCATGCGGGCGATTTCCTTCAGCCGCTTGCGGTCCTGCGGGTTGGTGATCTTGCGCGAAATGCCGCCGCCACGCGCCGTGTTCGGCATCAGAACCGAGTAGCGGCCTGCGAGCGACAGATAGGTGGTGAGAGCCGCGCCCTTGTTGCCGCGCTCTTCCTTAGCGACCTGCACGAGCAGGATCTGGCGGCGCTTGATGACTTCCTGGATGCGGTACTGCTTGCGCGGACGGCGGGCTGCGCGATCCGGCACTTCTTCCATCGCGTCTTCGGCGCCGACGGATTCGATCACTTCTTCTTCATGGTCGTGATCGTCGTCGTCATCGTCGTCGTGGCCGCGGCGGCGGGAATCGACTTCTTCCGAGATCGAGTCGCTTTCGACCATTGCAGCCATCGATCCGCCGTTCGAATCGTCGTCGCTGTCGACGGAAGCAACCGGTGCTTCGACATCGGTCGGAACGGCGTCTTCGGTCGCGGTGGTTTCGACAGCCTTCTTGCGGCTGCGGCGCGGCTTGGCCGCGGCCTTCTTCTTGGCCGGAGCGGCTTTTTCGGCAACCGGAGCTTCTGCCTCGGTCGGAGCCTCGGCTGCGACTTCCTCGGCAGGCTCGTCCTTGGCGACGATGCCGATATCGGGTTGCTCCTGGTTCGCCGGATCGTTCATCGGCGCGGTCTCGACATGCTCGACGTCGTCGTCGCGGCGATGCTCTTCGGCTTCGGCGCGCAGCAGCGCCTGACGGTCGGCCAGCGGGATCTGGTAATAATCGGGGTGAATTTCGGCAAAGGCCAGGAAGCCGTGCCGGTTGCCGCCGTAATCGACGAAAGCGGCCTGCAGCGAGGGCTCAACCCTCGTTACCTTAGCAAGATAGATGTTGCCGCGGATTTGCTTCTTGTGCTGCGACTCGAAGTCAAATTCTTCTATGCGGTTCCCGCGAACGACAACGACGCGCGTCTCTTCCTCGTGAGACGCGTCGATAAGCATTTTGTCTGCCATGTAAGCTGTGCTCCTCGGCGCAGCCCGATACGCGCATTCCCGCCGGTGTCTAGGACAGGCAGGGAACGGTTATGAGCGGTTGCGCCGGATAATGAAAGTCGCGATTGGTTCGGGAGGGTAGGCAGCAGCCAGGCAACAGCGGGGAAGATATTCTCCCGGGGCCTGTAGACTTTGGATAAAACCTGCTGCGACACCATTATGACCAAGCGAGATCGACAATACTAAGACCCGTAGGTCCGATGGGTTTGCTCCTCAGAGCGTTTGGTGGCTATCCACCGATGAAGTTTCCGCATACGCCGGAAAATTCAGAATCCAGTTCACTCGGCTAGAAACACATATGACGGCGGACGATTGCCGGTTGCGGCGCCAGGTCCTCGTGGGGTTGGCAGCCTTCGCGGCGACTCTATCCCGTCAGCACTTCTAACCTAAATTCGTTGTATGGTTTCTCTGTCACAATAGCAAGGGAAAAGCCAAATGTGCCATAATATTGATGGATTTCGGCACGCATAGAAAATCGGGGATAAACGGTCCTGATTCGGCATGCGCTGTGTTACAAGGCTCGGGGGAGCCTGACGGCGCTGGCGGGCGTCCGGGACCGATATGCAATGACAGATAGGGTGTGGCGGTCGATTGGTTAAGAGGGAGCGGCCCGCTAAAGGGCAATCCGGCAGGCGGATGAATGTTTTGGCGGGCGCGCTCGTTGCTGCCGCGCTGTGTCTTCATGTGGGACCTGCTTCGGCTGCCGATGGCGGCAAGCCCGAACCGCTGCTTGCCTATGGCGCCCGCATCATCGGCGATGACGCCCGCACCCGCATCGTCGTCGATTTCGACCGCGAACCGGCTTTCTCCGTTCACTACATCGCTAATCCCGAGCGCATCGTCATCGACCTGCCGGCGACCGCCTTCGGCTTCGATGCCAAGCAGCTCGGTGCCCGCGGTCTCTTCAAGGATATCCGCTACGGCGCGATGGGCGAGGGCAGTGCCCGCATCGTGCTGACGGCGATCAAACCGGTCAAGCTGGCGATCGCCAAGGTGCAGAAGGATGAGGACGGCAAGGGCCACCGCCTGGTGCTCGATGCCGAGATGACGACCAAGGAGGAATTCGCGGCCCTCGTCAAAGGCCAGTCCTGGAGCGATCCGGCCGACCAGCAGGTGACGAGCGCGATACCGGCCGGAGAGGCGCCGAAGCCCGGCGACTTCATCATTGCCGTCGATGCCGGTCACGGCGGCATCGATACCGGCGCGATCGGCGTCGACACCAAGACCGAGGAAAAGCAGGTGACGCTTGCCTTTGCCAAGGCGCTGGCTGACCGGCTGAACCGCGAGCCCGGCATCAAGGCCTTCCTCACCCGCGATAGCGACGAATTCCTGTCGCTTTCCGAGCGCGTGCAGCTCGCCCGCCAGCACCATGCCGGCCTGTTCATCTCGCTTCATGCCGATACGCTGAAACAGAAGGATATCAGGGGCGCCACCGTCTACACGATCTCCGACAAGGCATCCGACAAGCTCGCCGCCGATCTCGCAGAGCGCGAAAACCTCTCCGACCAGATCGCCGGTAAGGAAACCGTTGCCGAGCCGCCTGAAGTCGCCGACATCCTTCTCGACCTGACGCGGCGCGAGACCCAGGCCTTCTCGATCTCGCTTGCCGAGAATGTGCTTGGCTCCTTCAAGGATCAAATCGGCACGATCAACAATCCGCACCGGCATGCCGGTTTCCAGGTCCTGCGCGCACCCGACGTGCCCTCGATCCTGCTGGAACTCGGCTTCCTCTCGAATGTCGAGGATGAGAAGCTTCTCCTCGACGACCAGTGGCGGCTGAAGATGGCCGATCTGCTGACCGATGCCGTAAAGCGATACCATTCGTCGGTTGCCGCCAATGGCGGCTGATGCCGTGGCGAAGATGTGACAGTTTGAGCGAAAGCTGAGGATGGCAGTGGAATGGGGCAGGGGAGCCCTATTTTGCTCACATTCAGGCCGTTACTCCCGGCTATGTTTCTGACCCGAGAGGCGGAATCGGCTTGTCGCAGTGCCGCGCATGGAGTAAGCCGCGCGCAACGTGTAAATTGCGCGATCTGATGCGATGATACCGCCTGCGCCGATTGAAGATTTGGAATACCGGTAGCCCAACATGATCAGACTTCTTGGATATTTCTTCGGCATTGCTTGCGTCATGTTTCTTGGCGCAGCAGCTGTCGTGGCCGTTTATCTGGCCAACGTCGCGAAGGATCTCCCCGATTACGCCGTGCTGAACAGCTATGCGCCGCCCGTGACCACCCGCGTTCACGCCGGCAACGGCGCGCTGATGGCCGAATATGCCAAGGAAAAGCGCCTGTTCCTGCCGATCCAGGCAATCCCGGACCGCGTCAAGGCTGCCTTCCTTTCGGCTGAAGACAAGAATTTCTACAACCATCCGGGCGTCGACCTCACCGGTCTCGGCCGCGCTATTCTCGTCAACGTCCAGAATTTCGGCTCCGGCCGCCGCCCGGTCGGCGCCTCGACGATCACCCAGCAGGTCGCCAAGAACTTCCTTCTGACCTCGGACCAGACGATCGACCGCAAGATCAAGGAAGCGATCCTCTCCTTCCGCATCGAGCAGGCTTACAGCAAGGACAAGATCCTCGAGCTTTATCTGAACGAGATCTTCTTCGGCCTGAACTCCTACGGTATCGGTAGCGCAGCACTCACCTATTTCAACAAGTCGGTCACCGAACTGACGATCGCCGAATCCGCCTATCTGGCATCGCTGCCGAAAGGCCCGGCAAACTACCATCCGTTCCGCCACCCGGAAGCAGCGCTTGAGCGCCGCAACTGGGTCATCGATCGCATGGTCGAAAACGGCTATGTCAGCAAGGAAGATGGCGAAGAAGCCAAAAAGCAGCCGCTCGGCGTCACCGCCCGCAGCACCGGCCCGTCGCTCTTCGCGTCCGATTACTTCGCCGAAGCCGTCCGCCGTCAGCTGATCGACCAGTTCGGTGAGAAGGCGCTTTATGAAGGCGGCCTCTCGGTCCGCACCTCGCTCGATCCGCAGATGCAGCTGGCTGCCCGCCGCGCCCTTCAGGATGGTCTGACGACCTATGACGAGCGCCGCGGTTTCCACGGCCCGATCAAGACGATCGACACGACTGCCGACTGGGGCAAGGCTCTCGCCGACATTCCGGCGCTGTCGGACGTTCCCGAATGGCGCCTTGCCGTCGTTCTCGCCGTATCCGACGACAGCGTCGATATCGGCCTGCAGCCGCCGAAGGACGGTGGCGGCAAGATCGGCCCGGATCGCGAGCGCGGTACCATCCAGGCAAAGAACATGCAGTGGGCCTATCGCTCGTCGACTGGCGACCGCAAGACGGCGAAGTCGCCTGAGGGCGTTCTGTCGCCAGGCGACGTCGTCTATGTCGCGCGCCAGGGCGGTGAGACATCGACATCATACCGGCTGCAGCAGCCACCGAAGGTTCAGGGTGGCCTCGTTGCCATGGACCCGAAAACCGGCCGCGTTCTCGCCATGGCTGGCGGCTTCTCTTACGGCCAGTCGGAATTCAACCGTGCGACGCAGGCGATGCGCCAGCCGGGTTCCTCCTTCAAGCCTTTCGTCTACGCAGCCGCGATGGACAACGGCTATACGCCTGCCTCGGTCATCATGGACGCCCCGATCGAGATCGTCTCCGGCGGTCAGGTCTGGAAGCCTGAGAACTACGGCGGCGAAGTCGGCGGCCCCTCGACGCTGCGTTCGGGCATCGAGCATTCGCGCAACCTGATGACGGTCCGCCTCGCCAACGACCTTGGCATGAACATTGTTGCCGAATATGCGGAGCGCTTCGGCATCTACGACAAGATGCCGCCGCTGCTCGCCATGTCGCTCGGCTCCGGCGAAACCACCGTTCTGCGCATGGTCTCGGCCTATTCGGTCATTGCCAATGGCGGCAAGCAGATCAAGCCGACGCTGATCGACCGCATCCAGGACCGCTACGGCAAGACCATCTTCAAGCATGAAGAGCGCGTCTGCGACGGCTGCAATGCCGGCGACTGGCAGAACCAGGAAGAGCCGAACATCGTCGACAACCGCGAACAGGTTCTCGACCCGATGACCGCCTACCAGATCACCTCGATGATGCAGGGGGTCATCACCCGCGGTACCGCCGCAGGCAAGATTGATCTCGGCGGCCGCGATGTCGCCGGCAAGACCGGTACCACCAACGATGAAAAGGACGCCTGGTTCGTCGGCTTCACGCCGGATCTGGTCGCCGGTCTCTACATGGGCTTCGATACGCCGGCGCCGCTTGGCCGCGGCGGTACGGGTGGCGGCCTTTCGGCGCCGATCTTCAACGAGTTCATGCAGGCCGCCGTCAAGGACATGCCGCCGTCCAAATTCGTGATCCCGCAAGGCATGAACCTCGTCGCCATCGACCGCAAGACCGGCATGGCGGCGCAGGAAGGCGATCCGAACACGATTATCGAAGCCTTCAAGCCCGGCACCGGCCCGGCCGACAGCTTCTCGGTGATCGGCATGGACAGCACCATGTCTCCGGAAGAGATCCTGAAGACCTCGCCGCAGGCCAACCAGGCCGTTCAGTCGAACAGCGGCGGCCTCTACTAATCACCTTCGTCGAACGCCATGCGGCGGCTGCGGGCTTTACATCCGCTGCCGCCGCAACTATTTGACGGGCCATCTCGAGACCAACGCAGAGAAGCAGGAAAATGCGCGCGGAGATCATAAACGTAGTCGATGAAACCAAGCAGGCTATCACCCTGCTGAGGAGGCATCTTTGACTGGGACCAGGCGATAAGACGGCTGGACTGGTTGAACAACAAGGCAGAGGACCCGAACCTCTGGAACGATGCCCAGGAAGCACAGAAGCTGATGCGCGAGCGCCAGCAGCTGGATGACGGCATCAACGGCGTGCGGCAGCTCGAGCAGCAGCTGAACGACAATATCGAGCTCATCGAGATGGGCGAGGAAGAGGGCGATGCGAGCATCGTCACCGAGGCCGAGGAAGCGCTGAAGGGCCTGAAGGCCGAAGCTGCGCGCCGCCAGGTCGAGGCCATGCTCTCGGGCGAAGCCGACAGCAACGATACCTATCTCGAAGTCCATTCCGGCGCCGGCGGCACGGAAAGCCAGGACTGGGCGAACATGCTTCTGCGCATGTACACCCGCTGGGCTGAGCGTTCGAAATTCAAGGTCGAGCTTCTGGAAGTCCATGACGGCGAAGAAGCGGGCATCAAGTCCGCGACCCTACTCGTCAAGGGCCACAATGCCTATGGCTGGCTGAAGACGGAATCGGGCGTTCACCGCCTGGTGCGTATCTCGCCTTATGACAGCAACGCGCGCCGTCACACGTCCTTCTCGTCGATCTGGGTGTATCCCGTCGTCGATGACTCGATCAACATCGAGATCAACGAAAGCGACTGCCGCATCGATACCTACCGCTCCTCGGGCGCCGGCGGCCAGCACGTCAACACGACCGACTCGGCCGTGCGTATCACCCATATCCCGACCGGCATCGTGGTCGCCTGCCAGCAGGAACGCTCGCAGCACAAGAACCGTGCCAAGGCCTGGGACATGCTGCGTGCCCGCATGTACGAAGCGGAGCTGAAGAAGCGTGAAGACGCTGCCAGCGCCGAAGCCGCATCGAAGACCGATATCGGCTGGGGCCACCAGATCCGCTCCTACGTCCTGCAGCCCTACCAGCTGGTCAAGGA
Source organism: Rhizobium sp. 21-4511-3d (assembly GCF_053522545.1). Taxonomy (NCBI): domain Bacteria; kingdom Pseudomonadati; phylum Pseudomonadota; class Alphaproteobacteria; order Hyphomicrobiales; family Rhizobiaceae; genus Rhizobium; species Rhizobium sp. 21-4511-3d. The sequence goes on from NZ_JBNWCF010000001.1 coordinate 707,790, forward strand.
TCTGCGCACCGGCGTTGCCAGCACCGCTCCGGGCGATGTTCTCGACGGCGAACTCAACGAGTTCATGGAAGCGGCTCTCGCGCACCGCATCAGCGGCAAGCCCGACGCCGTCGTCGACGACATCGATTGATCGCTGCAGGCATGTGAATAAAGAAAGCCCCGGTCTCCCGGGGCTTTTTCATTCTAGAGGTTCAGGCGGAAATAGACGCCGTTGCGATGCGGCCGGTAGTAACGGTCGTGATATCGCCAGTAGCGATGCTCCCGCCAGCGCCGCTCGGCGCGCCAGTCGCGATAGTGGTGCCTGTTATAGCGCCAGCCTTGGCGATAATAGTAACGATGGTTGTTCCGGTAGTGACGGTGCCGGACCTGAACGACATCGCTCTTTTCCACAGCCGCAACCGGCGCCTGCGACCGCTGCATGGCCGAGACAGGCTCCGCCGCAACGAAGGCCGAGCCGATCGAAAGAACGGCCGCAATGGCAAAATGGGCGATTTTCATAACGCATCTCCTTGGTAGTTCATGCCCAAGGTTGGCCCCCGCGGCCTGAACTCGCTCTGAAGACGGGCTTCATGTTAGGTTCATGCGGAGGAAGGCGCGAAGAACGGTTGCCGACATCAATTCTGCCGAGCTTGCGTTGCTCGACCGAAACCGATGTCGCCAGTGTGGGCGGGGCGCCACCTGGCCAATGCAGCCGTTCCAGCGGCCAGGCACAACAATCCACCGAGCGAAGCCATCCATCCCACAGTTTCCTGTTTCGTCGGCGGCATCGAGATGACGGTGTTGTGGGCGCCTGGAGGAATGCTGATCACGACGACTGGCTCGTCGTCACTCAAGATGCCGGCATCCTGCATCGGACCGCCATCCTGGTTGTATTGCCATCCGGTATAGGCGAATTGCCTGATCGCGACGCGCATCTCCTCTGGTGAACTGGTTGCCAGCTCGATCCGCCGCGGCTTCCATTGCGTCACGTCGATATCGCCACCGCCGGAGAGCGCCAGCGTTCGTGCATTGCCGGGAAAATGCGCCTCCAGCAACTTAATGTCACCCAGCTGATATTCCGGGGCATCTGTCGTGTCTTCGATGAGCGCCTCCCGCACCCGCCCTGAATCGCCGCCATACACGATGCAAAAGATATAAAGCGCGGCGTTGATCGCCAGCATCAGCCCTATTGCAAAGAAGACGCTCCTATGCGCTACGGCGCCTATCGCCGTGGCCGGGACGTTTGCCTTGTCGATCGCGTAGGCGCAGAGGACGGCAATCGCGAGCGCCTGGATAGACAGCAGTCTCCAGGGAAACTGAATGCGGTTGAGCGGCGTGTTGAGGCTCCAGAGTGGTTCGCTGATATCGGTCGTCATGATGACCGACACGATCATCAGGATTAGCGGGAAAGTGAGACGAGACGTGAACAGGCCCGTCCGCTCTCGGGTGACTGCATTGCGAAACAGATCGATCGCCACGCCGACTTGCGCGACAGCCGCCACAATGACCATGACCATGATCGGAATATCGGGCCAGACGTTTCGCCCCAGCAGCCATTTCGTCGAGACCAGTAACCCGCCAAACAGCTTTTCGCTGCGAATCATGTTCACCTGCGTCAGCGCCGTGCCAAGATACGCGCCGCAAAGCAACATGGCCGTCGCCGCGGCAGCGAGAAACAGGAGGCAGGGAGCAAGGCTCCTCTGCCGCCACGCTGCGAGAGCCGCATAGAGGCCGACGACCGGCACGGTGATCAGCACCGAGGGCGCATGCAGCAGGATCGCGCAGGCGAGCGACAATACAAGCCCGGTAAAGGCGGCATGAACCTTACGAAAGAAATGGTCTACGGCCAGCAAGGCGAAGGGCAACGGCGCAAACGACCAGACCTCGGCAAAGGCGCCACGGAAATAGGTATCGATGAATAAATGATAGGGCGCTAGCGTATAGGCGATGGCGCCCCATATCGGCGCCGAGCGGCTCGCTATGTGGTTCTTGAGCCAGAGAAACGTGCCGAACGCCCCGGCGAATATCGCCACGGTGACGGACAGTGCGATCCGGTAGGACGTCCATTCGGTGCCGGGGGCAAGCGGATAAGCCAGCGCCGCAAACATCTGCGAAAGCGGCGGGTAGATAAAAAACACCGGGCTGCCGAAGCCCTTGTTCATGTCCGGAAGCCAGCGCGGGAAAATATCGCCGCTCCAGAACACCGGCGCATAGGCCGCCTGCCAGCGGGTGTGGATCAGCGCATCCTGGCCACGTAGGATATCGCCGAAACCGAGCGCCGGCAGCATCACGGCGACAGAAACTACAAGAAGAATGATGGCGGCACTTGTGATGCCGCCTTTGCTTTCGCGCTTGCCCGCCGATTTACCGTCGATGCCGCTCAATCGAAAACCTTCCTGATCGCCCGATCATGACAGGCATGCCCGGGTTTTGATTCTCATTCAGTGAGCTTGAGGTTGAGGCCTGCCATCGGGCAGTGTCAAGTTCGCGGCGCACTGTCTCGAAGGTTCTTGAGACGGCGATCGCAACACCAATTTCTGGAAGGAAGTGGTGCCCCCGGCAGGGTTCGAACCCGCGACCCCCTGATTACAAATCAGGTGCTCTACCAACTGAGCTACAAGGGCATTGCGTGCCAACTAGCAGATTCTGTCCCTGTGTAAAGGCAAAATCCGGCATCGGCGCGAATTCGTGAACGGTGGACCGTGCCGTGCCGATATATTGCACCGTACCGGGCGAACACATCACCGCGCAAAACACCTTGTCGCACAAGCCCTTTATCCTTTAGCTAGGCGAGCATCATAAAGGGCATTGCATGGGCCGGTCATTTCAGACGCTTGGTTTTCTGGCATCTTCCGCCACCGAGGCGCTGGCGGCGCGTGAGGAATTGATTCGCATCTATGGCGATGTGCCGGCCGAGGAGGCCGATGTCATTGTCGCGCTTGGCGGCGATGGCTTCATGCTGCAGACGCTGCACGGTACGATGAACAGTGGCAAGCTTGTCTATGGCATGAACCGCGGTTCCGTCGGCTTCCTGATGAACGATTACAAGACGGAGGATCTGCAGGACCGTATCTGCGCTGCCGTCGAGAATGTCTTCCGTCCGCTGCAGATGACGACAGCCAATGCCGATGGTACCAATTCGACGGCGCTTGCGATCAACGAGGTCTCGCTGTTTCGCCAGTCCTATCAAGCCGCGAAGCTGCGGGTCGAGGTCGATGGCCATGTGCGGCTCGAAGAGCTGATCTGTGACGGCCTGATGGTGGCAACGCCGGCGGGCTCGACGGCCTATAATCTCTCGGCTCATGGTCCGATCCTGCCGCTGGAGGCGCCGCTTCTGGCGATGACGCCGGTGAGCGCCTTCCGTCCGCGGCGCTGGCGCGGCGCGCTGCTGCCGAACAAGGTGACGGTCGATATCCATATTCTGGAAGCGGAGAAGCGGCCGGTGAATGCCGTTGCCGATAATTCCGAGGTCAAGTCGGTGCTGCATGTGCGCATCGCCCAGTCGGAACATATGACGGCACGCATCCTCTCCGATCCGGACCGCTCCTGGTCCGACCGCATTCTGGCAGAACAATTCGAGGATTGAGATGAGAGCCGCAAACTTACTTCTGGCCGCCGCTCTTTTCTCGGGCGCGGGCATGGCGGTTGCAGCACCAGCCGCCGATACAATCCTGCCGTCGTCGATCACCTTTGCGACGAGCACCGGCTACTGGGAAGAGGCCAAGGGCGAGATTGCCATCGAGCGCTCGCCAGGTGCAGCCCAGCCGGCTGCCATCAGTGCGGAGCCGCGGCACGGCTATTACAAGATCTTCGCCGTCCGTCAGCCGGACCGCACGTCCAAGGTCTACCTGCAGCAGATTGCCCAGGCCGACGAAGGCCCCGAGGTCGTTTCCACTCTCGAGCTGCATGAGTTCACCGACATCAAGCCTTATGTGACCGATATCCGTCCGGAGAATTCCACCGGCATCATCAAGCAGCCGGGCCTCTTCGCCACGGTCTACCTGAAGACCGATCCTGATGCCGAGCCCGATGGCTGGACCGTGATGATCGACGAATTCGGCGAGATTACCGTCGAGAAGGCCAGCAACTGACAGCAGAAAGCCCCGGTCATGCCGGGGCTTTGCACATCAGGTGATGGATTCAGGTCTACTGCTGCACAGGCTCGTTGATGCTAGCCTCGATCTTGGCGCCGTTGCCGGTCTGTCCGGCGCCGGATGGCGTCATCATCACGATGCTGAGCACCGAGCCGACCATCAGAACTACGACCACGATCATGATTCGCATGCGGTTTTCCTTGCGTTAATCTGCGAGGCAAACGCGCGGTGCGGTTTGTGGTTCCAGGCGCCTATTGCGCAGGAGCAGGCGCCGTGGGGTCGGTAACGGCAGGTGGCGAGGGCGCCAGCGGGTCGGATTGCCGTGTCGGCTGGGAGGGATCGACCCAGACCAGACTGAGGATGATGCCGACGAAAACTGCGATGAACAGAATGCCGAACAGGAGGGGCCGGATTGCCATGCCGGAGTGCTTCCTTCTCGCTTGCCGTTTCGGTCCGGCGGCTTCTAGCCGCCGCATGCGTTCATTTTGAGTCCGCCGGCTGATCTCACCTATTTCGCCAGATAAAGCCGCGCCGCATAGAGCGCGATCGCTGCCGCGTTCGAGACGTTGAGCGATTTGATCGCGCCCGGCATGTCGAGCCGCGCCAGCGCATTAACCGTCTCGCGCGTCTTCTGCCGCAGGCCCTTGCCCTCGGAGCCGAGAACGAGTGCCACTTTCTCTCCGGTAAAGGTCCCTTCGAGCGGCGCCGGTCCTTCCGAATCAAGCCCGATCGTCACGAAGCCGAGCTTGTGCAGCTCGCCTACCGCATCGGCGAGATTGGTGATCTGTATATAAGGAATGAGTTCAAGGGCGCCGGAGGCCGATTTTGCCATCACGCCCGATTCGGTCGGGCTGTGCCGCTGCGTGGTGATCACAGCACCGGCATTGAAGGCGACGGCCGAGCGCATGATGGCGCCGACATTGTGCGGATCGGTCACCTGGTCGAGAACCAGAAGCAGCGGGCTGTCCTTCAGCGCTTCCAGCCGGCGTACGGGCAGGGGCCGCGTTTCCAGCATGACGCCCTGGTGGATGGCGTCGGGGCCAAGCATCTTGTCGATATCATGCGGCGCCACCATCTCGACCGGAATGCCGAGCGTCTCGGGATCGATCTCCAGGCGGGCGAGCGCATTCTGCGTCACCGAAAGCTTGATGTTGCGGCGCTCTTTATTGTCGAGCGCGGCGCGCACCGTGTGCAGGCCATAGAGATAGACCTGTTCGGGCGCCAGAACCGGCGGCTTCCAGTCGTCGCCGCCGCGCTTGCGCTTTTGCGGGGCAGGGGTGGGGATCTCGCCACGCTCGCGTTTTGCATCGCGGTGCTGGCGGCGCAGCGTTGCATAATGCGTGTCGCGCGGGGTTTTTTCGGTTGCGGGCTTGCCGCCGGATTTGTTGTCTTTGCTCATGCGGCTTTATAGCGGCGCGATCTCGCTGCGCATAGGTCTCATTCGTCTCCAGGCCTTTCAACAGGCAATGAATTTTTTCACATTTTTTCTTTTGTCTTCGTGTTGACATGTGAAAACGCACCGGTCATATACGCGGCGCAGATCGAGGGCGGCGACGCCAAACGATCGCAAGCTTGGTCTTCCGATCCAGACGAAAAGTTATGGAGAGATGCCCGAGTGGTTAAAGGGGACGGACTGTAAATCCGTTGGCTCAGCCTACGTTGGTTCAAATCCAACTCTCTCCACCATTCGTCTCGATCGGACCAATCCCGCGGGTATAGCTCAATGGTAGAGCAGCAGCCTTCCAAGCTGAATACGCGGGTTCGATTCCCGCTACCCGCTCCAGGTTTTCTTTTCATTTTCAAATAATTCTGCAGTCTTGAGCGGCATCGATCTTGTGCGCTGAAGATTGTCTCCCATATGGGCAGCAAAGCCCGGAAGACCGTTCGCAATTAGGTCTTGCGCAATCCCGCCGAAAGCCTTAAACGGCGGCACTAAACCGGTTCGCCGGGGTCACCCATTTCGTTCACAGGAAGCATTCAAATGGCAAAGAGTAAGTTTGAGCGCAACAAGCCGCACGTAAACATCGGCACGATCGGCCACGTTGACCACGGCAAGACGTCTCTGACGGCAGCGATCACGAAGTACTTCGGCGAGTTCAAGGCGTACGACCAGATCGACGCTGCTCCGGAAGAAAAGGCACGCGGCATCACCATCTCGACGGCGCACGTCGAGTATGAGACCCCGAACCGCCACTACGCGCACGTTGACTGCCCCGGCCACGCCGACTACGTCAAGAACATGATCACCGGTGCCGCACAGATGGACGGCGCGATCCTGGTTTGCTCCGCTGCTGACGGCCCGATGCCGCAGACCCGCGAGCACATCCTGCTCGCTCGCCAGGTTGGCGTTCCGGCTATCGTCGTGTTCCTCAACAAGGTCGACCAGGTTGACGACGCCGAGCTTCTCGAACTCGTCGAGCTCGAAGTTCGCGAACTGCTGTCGTCCTACGACTTCCCGGGCGACGACATCCCGGTCGTCAAGGGTTCGGCTCTGGCCGCTCTCGAAGATTCCGACAAGAAGATCGGCGAAGACGCGATCCGCGAGCTGATGGCTCAGGTCGACGCCTACATCCCGACGCCTGAGCGTCCGGTTGACCAGCCGTTCCTGATGCCGATCGAAGACGTGTTCTCGATCTCGGGCCGCGGTACGGTTGTTACGGGCCGCGTCGAGCGTGGTATCGTCAAGGTTGGCGAAGAAGTCGAAATCGTCGGCATCCGCGCCACTTCGAAGACGACGGTTACCGGCGTTGAAATGTTCCGCAAGCTGCTCGATCAGGGCCAGGCCGGCGACAACATCGGCGCTCTGGTTCGCGGTGTTAACCGTGACGGCGTCGAGCGTGGTCAGATCCTGTGCAAGCCGGGTTCGGTCAAGCCGCACAAGAAGTTCAAGGCAGAAGCCTACATCCTGACGAAGGAAGAAGGCGGCCGTCATACGCCGTTCTTCACCAACTATCGTCCGCAGTTCTACTTCCGCACGACGGACGTGACGGGCATCGTCACGCTGCCGGAAGGCACGGAAATGGTTATGCCAGGCGACAACGTCACGGTTGACGTCGAGCTGATCGTTCCGATCGCGATGGAAGAAAAGCTGCGCTTCGCTATCCGCGAAGGCGGCCGTACCGTCGGCGCCGGCATCGTTGCCTCGATCGTCGAGTAATCGACTGTCGCATTGAATAAGGAGGGCCTCGCTGGAAACAGCGGGGCCTTTTTCGTTTTTGTTGACTTCGATTGGTATCATCGTATGATACTAATGCGAGGCGCCCGGTGATCCGATCATATAAGGACAAACTCAGCCAATCGATTGCCGATGGATCGATCCGAAAGGGTTTTCCTGCTCATCTTGTTCGCAGGACGCAGCTGATGCTGGCAGTGCTGAATGCCGCGGCCGATCTCAACGACCTTTGATCCCCGCCGGGAAATCGCTTGGAGAAATTGGCGGGAGACCGGGAAGGGCAGCATTCCGTCCGCATCAACAAGCAATGGCGCATCTGTTTCGTCTGGACGGAAAGCGGACCGGGCGATGTCGAAATCACGGACTATCATTAGAATGAATGGAGCTATGGACCATGGTTGAGAATATTCTGCCGGCGATCCATCCCGGTGAAATCCTGCGGGAGCTCTATCTCGAGCCATTGGAAATCTCGCCCTATATGCTGGCGAAGAAGCTCGGCGTTCCCCGGACCCGTATCGAGCGTATCGCGGTTGGGAAGGTGGGCATCACGACCGATACTGCGCTGCGGCTCGCCAAATTCTTCCGCACGACGCCCGAGTTCTGGATGAACCTGCAGGTGAGCTACGACATCAAGGTCCAAAAGGACGCTATGGCGACGGCGCTTGCCGCCATCCCCGAGGTCGAGGCAGCCTGACGCAGCGGCGCCACCCTTGCGCTCCGCTGCAAAGCCTTTATCTATCCCTGCGATTTTCATGACGCGGAGGATATTTCATGAAGAAGCGTATTCTTTTCACCGGTGGTTCGGGCAAGGCAGGGCGGCACACCGTGCCGTGGCTGATCGCCAAGGGCTATGAGGTCCACAATATCGATCTCGTGCCGCTGGAAAGCCCCGGCGTCACCAATCTGATCGCCGACATCACCGATAGCGGCCAGGTCTTCAACGCGCTGTCGATGCATCGCGACTTTCCCGATCTCGAGAGCGGGAAGGGCGTCCAGCCCTTCGACGCGGTCATTCATTTCGCCGCCGTGCCGCGCATCCTTATCAAGCCTGATAATGAGACCTTCCGCATCAATACGATGGGGACCTATAACGTCATCGAAGCGGCGGTGAAGCTCGGCATCCGCAAGATCATCGTCGCCTCGAGCGAGACGACCTATGGCGTCTGCTTCGCCGAGGGACATCGCGATTTCCACCAGTTTCCGCTGGACGAGGATTACGACGTCAATCCGATGGACTCCTATGGCTTGTCGAAGGTGATCAACGAGAAGACGGCAAGGGCCTTCGCCGAACGCACCGGCGCCGACATCTATGCGCTGCGTATCGGCAACGTTATCGAGCCACATGAATACGAGAAGTTCCCGGCCTATTTTGCGAACCCGGAGATTCGCAAGCGCATTGCCTGGAGCTATATCGATGCTCGCGATCTCGGCCAGATCTGCCATCTCTGCATCGAAAAGGATGGTCTCGGCTACCAGGTCTTCAATGCCGCGAACGACACCGTCTCGGCCAATACGCCGTCGAAGGAGCTCGCCAGACGGTTTTTCCCCAACGTTCCCTTCACCCGCGAGATCGGCGAATATGAGGGGCTTCTCTCCAACCGCAAGATCCGCGAAGTGCTGGGCTTCAAGGAAGAACACAACTGGCGCAACTACGTGAAGGTCTGACGGAAACGTCTTGAAGCGGCAGAGGATTGGGAAAAATCGAAAACGGGACTTGCCAATCCTTTGCCGCCGTCTTAAAGGGAGCGCCATGCTTTGCGGAAGCGCTTCGGCCGAATGGCCAAGGAGCTGAAACGAAAGCGTAAAGGGGTATAGCTCAGTTGGTAGAGCGGCGGTCTCCAAAACCGCAGGTCGGGGGTTCGAGCCCCTCTGCCCCTGCCATTTTCAGACTTCCTTATCTTTTCATGGACTATTTTCTGACTGGATTGTGACCGGTCGTTATCTGCATGGATTTCTCTTCCGCGACCGGCTGGCGGAGAACGATGTGCACCCAGAAACCATGAATAATCCGGCGCAGAGCCGCAGTCTTCAGCCACCCGGGCTCGATGACGTCGCGTTATCAAGCGATGCCGCTCCGATGGAGCGCGCCACTGCGGCGCCGCTGCTGTCGCTTGTCGTGCCGTGTTACAACGAACAGGACGTTCTCCCGCAGTTTTTCGCCCGCGTGACCGCGGAGCTCAGCCGGATCGACGGCATCGATTTCGAGATCGTCTGCGTCAATGATGGAAGCCGCGACCAGACACTTGCAGTGTTGCTTGCTGCATGCCGGGCTGATGCTCGAATTCGAGTGCTCGACCTCAGCCGCAATTTCGGCAAGGAGGCCGCACTGTCGGCGGCGATACAGGAGGCGAGGGGCGATATCATCGTGCCGATCGACGCCGACCTTCAGGATCCGCCGGAACTGATCGGCAAGATGGTGGCAAAGTGGCGGGAAGGATATGACGTTGTCCTTGCCAAGCGGGTAGACCGTTCCTCGGACACCCCGCTCAAGCGCTGGACGGCTTCGGCCTTTTATCGCCTTCACAACAAGCTCTCCGATGTGCCGGTTCCCGAAAATGCCGGCGATTTTCGTCTGATCAGCCGCGAAGTGGCCGATGCGCTTGCGACGCTCCCGGAACGCCATCGTTTCATGAAGGGGCTCTTTGCCTGGGTCGGCTTTCCGACGGTCGAGGTTGAATATATGCGCGAGCCGCGCGCTGCCGGGAAAACCAAATTCTCCTTCTGGAAGCTCTGGAACTTCGCGCTCGAGGGCGTGACGAGTTTTAGCACCTTGCCGATGCGCATATGGACGTACATCGGAGCGTTCGTCGCCGTATGCGCGATCTTGCGCGCCGTGATGCTCGTGATCCGTACGATGGTCTGGGGTGTCGACGTACCGGGCTATGCGTCGCTCGCGACGGCGATCCTGTTGCTCGGCGGTATCCAGTTGATCGGCATCGGCATTCTTGGCGAATATGTCGGGCGCATCTACTTCGAGGTCAAGCAGCGGCCGATCTTCATCGTCAAGGGCCGCTACGGGAGCCGTGTTTGAGCGACCAAGGCGCGGTGATATCGCGATCAGCGCAGGCCGGTCTTGGCGTTGTCGGTATTCCTGAGGGCGGAAGGCGAGACGTGGCGCTGCGCTTCTTCTGGATCGGCGTCGTTGCGATAGTCTTCTTCGCTGCCGCTCTGCGGATCCCGGGACTGGCCTCCCGCTCCTTGTGGCTGGACGAGGCGTATAGCGCCTGGTTCTCGGCCTTGCCGCTTGGTGAGCTCTGGCACTCCGTGCCGCAATACGAAACGCACCCGCCGCTTAATTATACGCTGCTGAAGGGCTGGCGTTGGCTGTTCGGAGCGAGTGAAGCCGGCTTGCGCAGCCTATCCCTCGCGGCAAGCGTTGCGACAGTTTTGTCAGTCTCGCTTTCGGGGCGGCTATTAAAGCTTGGCCGGGAGGGGGAGGCGGTTTCTCTCCTTGCTGGCCTGCTTCTGGCGATGAACGCCGGAAATATAAAATACGCGCAGGAAGCCCGGCCCTACGCGCTGGAGACGCTGGCCGTCACCATCGCGATCATCGCCGCCGCTCGCTTGGTCACGATGGTCTACCGTCAGCCGGGGATTGGTCTGCGCTCTGCGGCATCCGCAGCCGTGGTTCTCACGCTATCAGGCGGGTTGCTGCTCTGGTGTCACAATACGGCGCTGTTTGTTGCTTTCGGTATCTGGTGCGCACTTGGCGTCGCCGCGTTGATGTTGCCGGCCGCGGATTGCAGGCGGTTGCTGGCTGTTGCGGTGATTTCGGGCTTTGGAGCGTTGGTTCTCTGGTCTCCATTCCTGCCTTGGTTCTTGAAGCAAAGTCAGGCGTTCGGCGCCATGCAGTTCTGGATCGAGCTGTCGCGCTTCGACCTGATCAGCGCCTGGATTCTGGCCGGCGGCGGCAGAACCCCCGCGGTGCTTGCCTGCCTTCTTGCTGTACCGGGCCTCTGGTTCATGTGGCGGCGTCAGCCGCAGCTTGCGGTCATGCTTGGCATTATTCTTTGCGTGCCGCTGTCGCTTGTGCTGATTATCAGCTTTGCGTTCAAGCCGATCTACATCGATCGCTTATTCGGGTGGATGGGGCCGATACTGGTGGTGCTGACCGCCTGTGGCATTGTTGGCATATCGAGAAGTGTGCCGGTGCGAGGTGCTGCGCTTGCTGTGCTTCTGTTGGCAAATCTCCATGCGGTGACAATGCAATATGCCGCTCCGCCAATCGAGGATCTGCGTGAGCTGAGCGCCACGATCGCTGCAGACGTCCGCCCGGGTGATGCCATATTGGCCGTCCCGAATGAGCTCGGCGTCGGCCTCCGGTATTATTCGGACGTACCCGGCGTGACCTACCTTCCGGGGGAGTTTCCATATCTGGCGCCAGCCGGCGAACGACGTTACATCGGCAACCTTGGAGCCCCGGCGATCACGCAGGCCGATGTCGCCGATCTCGCAGCGCGGCTCGGCAATCCCCATCGTGTCTGGCTGGTGGCGCGCCGCGCCGATCTCTACGATCCCAACGGCCTGACGGCCGCAGCAATCGGCTCCGGACGCTCCATCGTGGTCGAACGCCGGTTTGGTCCGATCGAGCTTCGCCTTTATGGTGAAATGCCGAACTAACGTTCGGGGAGTTGTGCACGAAAGATCGTCTTCGCGCATTGCAATCCGGTGATCGGTTGTGCTAACAGGGCGCTTCGATATGGCCGAGGCCGTATCTGGCGAGGAACGGCGAGGCTGAATGGCCAGTGCGCCGCGCATCCGCTAATTTCGTTAAACTTCGGTTTCCCTCTTGTCGAATTGGGAATCGGTGTTTATGTAGGGTTCAACAGACACGCGGTGCGTGGGGCTGATATGTTCAGCTTTACGCGCCGTAATTGCGTGGGCAGTCGATGGCATCCAAATCCAATCCACTAGCGTTTCTCCAGCAGGTTCGCTCCGAGACGGCGAAGATCACTTGGCCGTCGCGCCGTGAGACGATGATCTCGACGATCATGGTTCTGGTAATGGTGGTTTTTGCCGCGCTGTTTTTCTTTGCTGCCGACCAGCTGATCAGCTGGCTTCTGAGCTTCGTGCTCAACGTCAGCAACTGATCGGGTGGAGATAAAAGATGGCGGCACGTTGGTACATCGTCCACGCGTATTCGAATTTTGAAAAGAAGGTTGCCGAGGACATCGAGAACAAGGCTCGCCAGAAGGGGCTTGAGCACCTGTTCGAAAAGATCCTCGTGCCAACCGAGAAGGTGGTTGAAGTGCGCCGCGGCCGCAAGGTCGACAGCGAGCGCAAGTTCTTCCCGGGCTACGTCATGGTTCGTGCGAACCTGACCGACGAAGCCTACCACCTGATCAAGAACACGCCGAAGGTCACGGGCTTCCTCGGTTCCGACAACAAGCCGGTTCCGATCCCGGACTCCGAAGCCGAGCGCATTCTCGGCCAGGTCCAGGAAGGTGTCGAGCGTCCGAAGGCTTCGGTCAGCTTCGAGATCGGCGAGCAGGTTCGGGTTTCCGATGGTCCGTTCGCATCGTTCAACGGCACGGTTCAGGATGTGGACGAAGAGCGTTCGCGCCTGAAGGTGGAAGTGTCGATCTTCGGCCGCGCGACGCCGGTCGAGCTCGAATACGGTCAGGTCGAGAAGGTCTGATTTCAAGAATCGGAGGCTGGTCCTTGGGGCTGGCCTTCGGGCGGCGAAAGCCGCAGCGCGTGGAAGGTGAGGGGCCTTAGCCGGGTCTCAATTATCCGAACCACGCAACCGCAGCCGCCGGAGCAATCCGGCATCAAGGGCCGGGCAACCGGCCGTCAGTGAAAGGCAGAGAGATATGGCTAAGAAAGTTGCAGGCCAGCTCAAGCTTCAGGTCAAGGCAGGATCGGCTAACCCGTCCCCGCCGATCGGCCCGGCGCTTGGTCAGCGTGGCATTAACATCATGGAATTCTGCAAGTCGTTCAACGCGGCTACGCAGGAAATGGAAAAGGGTATGCCGATCCCGGTCGTCATCACCTATTACCAGGACAAGTCCTTCACCTTCATCATGAAGCAGCCGCCGGTCAGCTACTTCCTGAAGAAGGAAGCGAAGATCCAGTCCGGTTCGAAGACGCCTGGCAAGGGCGCCAACGCCGGCAAGCTCACCAAGGCTCAGATCAAGTCGATCGCCGAAGCCAAGATGAAGGATCTGAACGCAGCAGATATCGAAGGTGCAATGGCGATGATTGAGGGCTCTGCCCGCGCCATGGGCCTGGAAGTGGTAGGTTAAGACCATGTCAGGCAAGCGCACCAAGAAGATCAACGAAGGTGTTGATCCCACGAAGCTCTACGCACTCGGCCTCGCCATCGGCATGGTCAAGGAGCGTGCTGTCGCCAAGTTCGACGAGACCATCGAAATCTCGATGAATCTCGGCGTTGACCCGCGCCACGCCGACCAGATGGTCCGCGGCGTCGTCAACCTGCCGAACGGCACCGGCCGCGACGTTCGCGTCGCTGTTTTCGCCCGCGGCGCCAAGGCTGACGAAGCCAAGGCTGCAGGCGCAGACATCGTCGGCGCCGAAGACCTGGTCGACATCGTCCAGGGCGGCAAGATCGATTTCGACCGCGTCATCGCGACCCCCGACATGATGCCGCTCGTCGGCCGTCTCGGTAAGGTTCTCGGCCCGCGCGGCATGATGCCGAACCCGAAGGTTGGCACGGTAACGATGGACGTCACGGGTGCCGTCAAGGCTTCCAAGGGCGGCGCCGTTGAATTCCGCGTCGAAAAGGCCGGTATCGTACACGCCGGCATCGGCAAGGCATCCTTCGATGCCAAGGCTCTGGAAGAAAACATCCGTGCCTTTGCTGACGCCGTCATCAAGGCAAAGCCGGCTGGCGCCAAGGGTAACTACGTCAAGCGCGTAGCGATCTCTTCGACCATGGGTCCGGGCGTCAAGATCGAGGTTGGCTCGGTCACGGCTCCGGCCGCCTAATGAATTTGCCGGGCTTTTGCCCGGCAGCAAGAATTCCGGCCTCGCAAGGGGCCGGGATATTCCGGAGAAATCCGGAATCCTGTCCGAGATTGCAGGTGGTTTTCCCTTAATCACTTGGCCTGCATGAGACGGGTAAGACCCGAATTTCTGAAGTTCGCTTCATTGATCCGGTTCGAGCCTTGGATGCCTTGTGCCTTCGGCCTTTTCTGGCGCGAAGCGCGAGGGGACAGGATCCTCAAGCGTCGCTTGGGATCGCAATTGATCCCGGGAGGCAAAAGGCAACCCGGTAGGGCCTTATAGGTCCTGCCAACTGGAGATAGGCAGTGGAAAGAGCGGAAAAACGCGAATTCGTCACGGAACTGAACGAAGTCTTCAAGGCTTCGGGCTCGGTTGTCGTGGCCCACTATGCTGGTGCTACAGTCGCGCAGATGAACGACTTCCGTTCGAAGATGCGCGCAGCTGGCGGTACCGTCAAAGTCGCGAAGAACCGCCTGGCCAAGATCGCCCTTCAGGGTACGGAAGCGGAAGGGATTTCCAATCTCTTCACCGGTCAGACGCTCATTGCATACAGCAATGACCCGATCACCGCTCCGAAAGTCGTCGTGGATTTCGCCAAGACCAACGATAAGATCGTTGTTTTGGGCGGCGCCATGGGAACAACCACGCTCAACGCCGATGCAGTCAAGTCGCTTGCGACCCTGCCGTCGTTGGACGAACTGCGTGCAAAGCTGGTCGGTATGATTCAGACCCCGGCTACCCGCATCGCAGGCGTTGTTGCAGCACCGGCAAGCCAGCTTGCTCGCGTGTTCTCGGCTTACGCCAAGAAGGACGAAGCCGCATAAGGCGGTTTTTTGCTGTTTATAAAACACCGGTTCGAACCGAACAAAAGGAACTGATAACATGGCTGATCTCGTAAAGATCGTTGAAGACCTCTCTGCTCTGACCGTCCTGGAAGCTGCTGAGCTTTCCAAGATGCTCGAAGAAAAGTGGGGCGTTTCTGCTGCTGCTCCGGTAGCAGTTGCTGCTGCTGGTGGCGCTGGTGGCGCTGCAGCTCCGGCTGAAGAAGAAAAGACCGAGTTCGACGTTATCCTGGTTGACGCTGGCGCCAACAAGATCAACGTCATCAAGGAAGTCCGCGGCATCACCGGCCTCGGCCTGAAGGAAGCCAAGGACCTCGTCGAAGGCGCTCCGAAGGCTGTCAAGGAAGGCGTTTCCAAGGCTGAAGCTGCCGACATCAAGAAGAAGCTTGAAGACGCTGGCGCAAAGGCCGACGTCAAGTAATCTTGAACTGCATCTGGGAGGCGGTATGTTTACCGTCTCCCATTTGCCGTTTTCCTGAACAAATTACCCAAAAGCCGCGTGAAAACGGCTTTTGGGTAATGGGTTCTTCAAGAGGATGGTCTCGAACCGCAGCATGAAGGCAATCCGGCCTCTTGTTTCGGGAAGTGAGACGAGATTGAACCAACCCATTGGTTGACGGGGTCGACTGGCCATCGGTTCCCGTCCGTTGCAGGCCCGGATGCAATTTTTGAAGGAGCGACGATGGCTCAGACCCTTTCGTTCAACGGTCGTAGGCGCGTACGCAAGTTTTTTGGTAAAATCCCCGAAGTCGCAGAGATGCCGAACCTCATCGAGGTTCAGAAGGCGTCCTACGACCAGTTCCTGATGGTTGAAGAGCCCAAGGGCGGCCGCCCTGACGAAGGCCTTCAGGCCGTCTTCAAGTCTGTTTTCCCGATCACGGATTTCTCCGGCGCTTCGATGCTGGAATTCGTTTCCTACGAATTCGAGCCGCCGAAGTTCGACGTCGATGAATGCCGTCAGCGCGACCTGACCTACGCAGCGCCGCTCAAGGTGACGCTGCGCCTCATCGTGTTCGATATCGACGAGGATACCGGCGCGAAGTCCATCAAGGACATCAAGGAACAGTCCGTCTACATGGGCGACATGCCGCTCATGACCAACAACGGTACGTTCATCGTCAACGGCACCGAGCGCGTCATCGTTTCGCAGATGCACCGTTCGCCGGGCGTGTTCTTCGATCACGACAAGGGCAAGAGCCATTCTTCCGGCAAGCTGCTCTTTGCTGCCCGCGTGATCCCGTATCGTGGTTCCTGGCTCGATATCGAATTCGACGCCAAGGACATCGTCTATGCCCGTATCGACCGCCGCCGCAAGATTCCGGTGTCGTCGCTGCTGATGGCCCTCGGCATGGACGGTGAGGAAATCCTCGACACCTTCTACACGAAGTCGCTCTACAAGCGCGACGGCGAAGGCTGGCGCATTCCCTTCAAGCCGGAAACGTTGCGTGGCGCCAAGGCGATCACCGAGATGGTCGACGCCGACACCGGCGAAGTCGTTGTCGAAGCCGGCAAGAAGCTGACCCCGCGTCTGCTCCGCCAGCTCTCCGAAAAGGGTCTCAAGGCCCTCAAGGCGTCCGACGACGACCTGTACGGCAACTTCCTGGCCGAAGACATCGTCAACTACTCGACCGGTGAGATCTATCTCGAAGCCGGCGACGAAATCGACGAGAAGACCCTGCCGGTCATCCTGTCGAACGGTTTCGACGAAATCCCGGTTCTCGGTATCGACCACATCAATGTCGGCGCCTACATCCGCAACACGCTGCACGCAGACAAGAACGAGAACCGTCAGGACGCTCTGTTCGACATCTACCGCGTCATGCGTCCGGGTGAACCGCCGACCATGGAATCGGCCGAAGCCATGTTCAACTCGCTGTTCTTCGATGCGGAGCGTTACGACCTCTCCGCCGTCGGCCGCGTGAAGATGAACATGCGTCTCGACCTCCAGGTCGACGACACCGTCCGCATCCTGCGCAAGGACGACATCCTGGCCGTGGTCAAGATGCTCGTCGAACTGCGCGACGGTAAGGGCGAAATCGACGACATCGACAACCTCGGCAACCGTCGCGTTCGCTCTGTCGGCGAACTGATGGAAAACCAGTACCGTCTCGGCCTGCTCCGCATGGAGCGCGCGATCAAGGAACGCATGTCCTCGATCGAAATCGACACGGTCATGCCGCAGGATCTGATCAACGCCAAGCCGGCAGCAGCTGCCGTCCGCGAATTCTTCGGCTCCTCGCAGCTGTCGCAGTTCATGGACCAGGTGAACCCGCTTTCGGAAATCACCCACAAGCGCCGTCTCTCGGCACTTGGCCCGGGTGGTCTGACCCGCGAGCGCGCAGGCTTTGAAGTCCGCGACGTTCATCCGACCCACTACGGCCGTATTTGCCCGATCGAAACGCCGGAAGGTCCGAACATCGGTCTCATCAACTCGCTGGCGACCTTTGCGCGCGTCAACAAGTACGGCTTCATCGAAAGCCCGTACCGCCGCATCGTCGATGGCAAGGTGACGAACGACGTTCTCTACCTGTCGGCCATGGAAGAAGCGAAGTACTACGTCGCACAGGCCAACGCCGCGCTCGAGAAGGACGGTTCCTTCGTTGACGAGTTCGTCGTCTGCCGTCACGCCGGCGAAGTTATGCTTGCTCCGCGCGACAGCATGAACTTGATGGACGTCTCGCCGAAGCAGGTCGTTTCGGTCGCAGCCGCTCTCATCCCGTTCCTGGAAAACGACGACGCCAACCGCGCTCTCATGGGCTCGAACATGCAGCGTCAGGCCGTTCCGCTACTGCGTGCCGAAGCTCCGTTCGTCGGCACCGGCATGGAGCCGGTCGTTGCCCGCGACTCCGGCGCTGCTATCGGCGCCCGCCGCGGCGGCGTTGTCGACCAGGTCGACGCGACGCGTATCGTTATCCGTGCGACGGAAGACCTCGAGGCTGGCAAGTCCGGCGTCGATATCTACCGCCTGCAGAAGTTCCAGCGTTCGAACCAGAACACCTGCGTCAACCAGCGTCCGCTGGTCACCGTCGGTGACGTTGTCAACCGCGGCGACATCCTCGCCGACGGCCCGTCGACGGACCTGGGCGATCTCGCGCTCGGCCGCAACGCGCTCGTCGCGTTCATGCCGTGGAACGGTTACAACTACGAAGACTCGATCCTGCTCTCCGAGCGTATCGTTGCTGACGACGTGTTCACCTCCATTCACATCGAAGAATTCGAAGTGATGGCCCGTGACACCAAGCTTGGTCCGGAAGAAATCACGCGCGACATTCCGAACGTTTCGGAAGAAGCGCTGAAGAACCTCGACGAGGCCGGTATCGTCTACATCGGCGCCGAAGTTCAGCCGGGCGATATCCTCGTCGGCAAGATCACGCCGAAGGGCGAAAGCCCGATGACGCCGGAAGAGAAGCTTCTGCGCGCCATCTTCGGTGAAAAGGCATCCGACGTGCGCGACACGTCCATGCGCATGCCGCCCGGCACCTACGGCACGATCGTCGAAGTGCGCGTCTTCAATCGCCACGGCGTTGAGAAGGACGAGCGCGCGATGGCAATCGAGCGCGAAGAGATCGAGCGTCTTGCAAAGGACCGCGACGACGAACAGGCGATCCTCGACCGTAACGTCTACGGCCGTCTGATCGACATGCTTCGCGGCCAGATGTCCATCGCGGGCCCGAAGGGCTTCAAGAAGGGCACCGAGCTGTCGAACGCCGTCGTCTCCGAATATCCCCGCTCGCAGTGGTGGATGTTCGCCGTCGAAGACGAGAAGGTCCAGAGCGAACTCGAAGCTCTGCGTGGCCAGTACGACGAATCCAAGTCGCGCCTGGAACAGCGCTTCATGGACAAGGTCGAGAAGGTCCAGCGCGGCGACGAAATGCCTCCTGGTGTCATGAAGATGGTCAAGGTCTTCGTCGCTGTTAAGCGCAAGATCCAGCCAGGCGACAAGATGGCCGGCCGTCACGGCAACAAGGGTGTCGTGTCGCGTATCGTGCCGGTCGAAGACATGCCGTTCCTCGAAGACGGTACGCATGTCGACGTCGTTCTGAACCCGCTCGGCGTGCCGTCGCGCATGAACGTCGGTCAGATTCTCGAAACGCATCTCGGCTGGGCTTGCGCCGGCATGGGCCGCCAGATCGGCGACATGCTGGAAGCCTACAAGGCGAGCGGCAACATCGAGCCTCTGCGCAAGACGATCGGCGACGTTGTCGGCGAAGGTCCGAAGGCCGAGCAGGTCAAGGATTTCGACGACGAGTCGGTCCTGCGTCTTGCCGACCAGTGGAAGCGCGGCGTTTCGATCGCAACGCCGGTTTTCGACGGTGCGCATGAAGGTGACGTCAACGAGATGCTGGCTCTCGCCGGTCTGAAGGAAAGCGGTCAGTCGACCCTTTACGACGGCCGTACGGGCGAGCAGTTCGACCGTCAGGTCACGGTTGGCTACATCTACATGCTGAAGCTGAACCACCTTGTCGACGACAAGATCCACGCCCGTTCGATCGGTCCTTACTCGCTCGTTACCCAGCAGCCGCTGGGCGGCAAGGCGCAGTTCGGCGGTCAGCGCTTCGGCGAAATGGAAGTCTGGGCACTGGAAGCATACGGTGCGGCTTACACGCTGCAGGAAATGCTCACGGTCAAGTCGGACGACGTCGCCGGCCGTACCAAGGTCTACGAAGCCATCGTCCGTGGCGACGATACGTTCGAAGCGGGTATCCCCGAAAGCTTCAACGTTCTCGTCAAGGAAATGCGCTCGCTCGGTCTGTCTGTCGAACTGGAAAACTCCAAGGTCGATGAACAGCAGGCGAGCCAGCTGCCGGACGCAGCCGAGTAACCATCTGATAGGGTGTGCGCTGTAAATCAGCGCACACCGTTCCCGCTCTGGCCCCGTAACGTGTTGGCCGGGCAGGGACGATTTCGCCGCATTCTGCGGTTATTGTCGTTTTGAGCGTTGGCGCGGCTCCCGGGATTTGCCGCCGTCGATCGCAAGCTAAGGGCGCATCCGCCCATGAAGGAGACAGGCATGAACCAAGAGGTCATGAATCTTTTCAATCCGCAGGTGCCTGCACAGAATTTCGATAGCATTCGAATTTCTATCGCATCGCCGGAGAAGATCCTCTCCTGGTCCTACGGCGAGATCAAGAAGCCGGAAACCATCAACTACCGTACGTTCAAGCCGGAACGCGACGGTCTCTTCTGCGCGCGCATTTTCGGACCGATCAAGGACTACGAATGCCTGTGCGGCAAGTACAAGCGCATGAAGTACAAGGGCATCATCTGCGAAAAGTGCGGCGTCGAAGTCACGCTGTCGCGCGTTCGCCGTGAGCGCATGGGCCACATCGAGCTCGCCGCTCCCGTTGCCCACATCTGGTTCCTGAAGTCGCTTCCGTCGCGCATCTCGACCCTGCTCGACATGACGCTGAAGGATGTAGAGCGCGTTCTCTACTTCGAAAACTACATCGTCACCGAGCCGGGCCTCACCGCGCTCAAGGAGCACCAGCTCCTGACGGAAGAAGAGTACATGCTGGCCGTCGACGAATACGGCGAAGACCAGTTCACCGCCATGATCGGTGCTGAAGCCATCTACGAGATGCTGGCATCGATGAACCTCGAGAAGATCGCTGGCGATCTGCGCTCCGAGCTTGCCGACACCACGTCGGATCTCAAGCAGAAGAAGCTGATGAAGCGCCTGAAGATCGTCGAGAACTTCATGGAATCGGGCAACCGTCCGGAATGGATGATCATGAAGGTCGTCCCGGTCATCCCGCCGGACCTGCGCCCGCTCGTTCCGCTCGATGGCGGCCGTTTCGCGACGTCGGATCTGAACGATCTGTACCGCCGTGTCATCAACCGTAACAACCGTCTGAAGCGCCTGATCGAACTGCGCGCTCCGGGCATCATCATCCGCAACGAAAAGCGCATGCTGCAGGAATCTGTGGACGCGCTGTTCGACAACGGCCGCCGTGGCCGCGTCATCACCGGCGCTAACAAGCGTCCGCTGAAGTCGCTGTCCGACATGCTCAAGGGCAAGCAGGGCCGCTTCCGTCAGAACCTGCTCGGCAAGCGCGTCGACTATTCCGGCCGTTCGGTCATCGTGACCGGTCCGGAACTGAAGCTGCACCAGTGCGGTCTTCCGAAGAAGATGGCGCTCGAGCTCTTCAAGCCGTTCATCTACGCCCGCCTCGACGCCAAGGGTTACTCCTCGACAGTCAAGCAGGCCAAGAAGCTGGTTGAAAAGGAAAAGCCGGAAGTCTGGGATATCCTCGACGAGGTCATCCGCGAGCATCCGGTTCTCCTGAACCGCGCACCGACGCTGCACCGCCTGGGTATCCAGGCCTTCGAACCCACCCTGGTCGAAGGCAAGGCCATCCAGCTGCACCCGCTCGTCTGCACGGCCTTCAACGCCGACTTCGACGGTGACCAGATGGCCGTTCACGTGCCGCTGTCGCTCGAAGCCCAGCTCGAAGCCCGCGTTCTGATGATGTCGACGAACAACATCCTGCATCCGGCAAACGGTGCACCGATTATCGTTCCGTCGCAGGACATGGTTCTCGGCCTGTACTATCTCGCGATCATGAACCAGAACGAGCCGGGCGAAGGCATGGCCTTCTCCGATCTCGGCGAGCTGCATCACGCGCTTGAAAACAAGGTCGTGACGCTGCACACCAAGATCCGCGGCCGCTTCAAGTCGATCGGCGAGGACGGCAAGCCGTACTCGAAGATCTATGAAACGACTCCGGGCCGTCTGCTCATCGGCGAACTCCTGCCGAAGAACGGCAAGGTGACCTTCGACGTCTGCAACCAGGAAATGACCAAGAAGAACATCTCCAAGATGATCGACACGGTCTACCGTCATTGCGGCCAGAAGGACACGGTCATCTTCTGCGACCGCATCATGCAGCTCGGCTTCGCCCATGCCTGCCGCGCCGGCATTTCGTTCGGCAAGGACGACATGGTCATTCCGGAAACCAAGGCAAAGATCGTTGGCGACACCGAAAACCTGGTCAAGGAATACGAGCAGCAGTACAACGACGGCCTGATCACTCAGGGCGAGAAGTACAACAAGGTCGTTGACGCCTGGGGCAAGGCTACCGAAAAGGTCGCTGAAGACATGATGGCCCGCATTAAGGCTGTCGAGTTCGATCCGAACACCGGCCGCCAGAAGCCGATGAACGCCATCTACATGATGTCGCACTCGGGTGCCCGTGGTTCTCCGAACCAGATGCGCCAGCTGGGCGGCATGCGCGGCCTCATGGCCAAGCCGTCGGGCGAAATCATCGAAACGCCGATCACGTCGAACTTCAAGGAAGGTCTGACCGTCAACGAGTACTTCAACTCGACGCACGGCGCCCGTAAGGGTCTGGCAGACACCGCTCTGAAGACGGCTAACTCCGGTTACCTGACCCGCCGTCTCGTCGACGTCGC
Source organism: Rhizobium sp. 21-4511-3d (assembly GCF_053522545.1). Taxonomy (NCBI): domain Bacteria; kingdom Pseudomonadati; phylum Pseudomonadota; class Alphaproteobacteria; order Hyphomicrobiales; family Rhizobiaceae; genus Rhizobium; species Rhizobium sp. 21-4511-3d. Next base: position 730,256 of record NZ_JBNWCF010000001.1, read on the forward strand.
GCAGGATTGCATCGTCAACCTCGTGGATTGCGGCACCGACAAGGGCCTCACCATGACCGCCATCGTCGATGCCGGTCAGGTCGTTGCTTCGCTCGGCGCTCGTATCCTCGGCCGTACGGCTCTGGACGACATCGATCATCCGATCACCGGCGAGCGTCTTGTCGACGCTGGCAAGATGATCCTCGAGCCCGATGTCATCGAGATCGAAAAGGCTGGTATCCAGTCGATCCGCATCCGTTCGGCTCTGACCTGCGAAGTTCAGACGGGCGTCTGCTCGGTCTGCTACGGCCGCGACCTTGCTCGCGGTACGCCTGTCAACATGGGCGAAGCAGTCGGCGTCATTGCGGCTCAGTCGATCGGCGAGCCGGGCACGCAGCTCACCATGCGTACGTTCCACCTTGGTGGTACGGCAAACGTGGTCGACCAGTCGTTCCTGGAAGCCTCGTACGAAGGTACGATCCAGATCAAGAACCGCAACGTTCTGCGTAACTCGGAAGGCAACCTCGTTGCCATGGGCCGCAACATGACCGTCCAGATCCTGGACGAGCGTGGTGTGGAGCGCTCCTCGCAGCGCGTCGCCTACGGTTCGAAGCTGCATGTCGACGAAGGCGACAAGGTCAAGCGCGGTCAGCGTCTGGCAGAGTGGGACCCCTACACCCGTCCGATGATGACGGAAGTAGCCGGTACCGTTCAGTTCGAAGACCTGGTCGACGGTCTCTCCGTTCTCGAAGCGACCGACGAATCCACCGGCATCACCAAGCGTCAGGTTATCGACTGGCGCTCGACGCCGCGCGGTTCCGACCTGAAGCCGGCAATCGTCATCAAGGACGCCAGCGGCAATGTCATGAAGCTGTCGCGTGGTGGTGACGCCCGCTTCCTGCTCTCGGTCGATGCCATTCTGTCGGTCGAGCCGGGCACGAAGGTCTCCCAGGGTGACGTTCTCGCACGTTCGCCGCTGGAAAGCGCCAAGACCAAGGACATCACCGGTGGTCTGCCGCGCGTTGCCGAACTGTTCGAGGCCCGCCGTCCGAAGGATCACGCCATCATCGCTGAGATCGATGGTACGATCCGCCTCGGCCGCGACTACAAGAACAAGCGCCGCGTCATCATCGAGCCGGCGGAAGACGGTGTCGAGCCGGTCGAATACCTGATCCCGAAGGGCAAGCCCTTCCACCTTCAGGAAGGCGACTATATCGAAAAGGGTGACTACATCCTCGACGGTAACCCGGCTCCGCACGACATCCTGGCGATCAAGGGCGTCGAAGCACTCGCTTCGTACCTGGTCAACGAAATCCAGGAAGTCTACCGCTTGCAGGGCGTTGTCATCAACGACAAGCACATCGAAGTGATTGTCCGTCAGATGCTGCAGAAGGTGGAAATCACCGATGCAGGCGACTCGACCTATATCGTCGGCGACAACGTCGATCGTATCGAGCTCGAGGACGTCAACGACGGCCTGATCGAACAGGGCAAGAAGCCTGCTTACGGCGATCCGGTTCTGCTCGGCATCACCAAGGCATCGCTGCAGACCCCGTCCTTCATCTCCGCCGCGTCCTTCCAGGAAACGACGAAGGTGCTCACGGAAGCTGCGATCGCCGGCAAGACCGACGGCCTGCAGGGTCTGAAGGAAAACGTCATCGTCGGCCGCCTCATCCCGGCTGGTACCGGCGGTACGATGACCCAGATCCGTCGCATCGCCACGTCGCGCGACGAGATGATCCTCGAAGAGCGCCGCAAGGGCAGCGGTGCAGAATCGGCCACGCCGATGCTGCAGGACATGGCTGCCGAAAACGCTCCGGCCGCCGAATAAGCGACCAGCGTCTTGGAAATCGAAAACCGCCCGGAGCAATCCGGGCGGTTTTTCTTTTAGGGCTTAGGAAAAGTGCGGGATCGTCCCGCGCATGGCTGCATCGCGCAGTAGAAGCAGCAGCATGAAGACGGCGGTGATGCCGATGACGACGGAGATCCGCTTCATCCGCCGCTTTCGCTCCTCATCGCCCGGCGGCCGCCGCCCGCATTGTGGGCAGATCAGCAGGCCCGGCGGGATCTCCCGCTCGCAATATTCGCATCGAGCCATCGGTGCCTCCCCAGGACAGTGCAAATGTCTCCGGTGAACGGCAAGGGCGCCGAAAAGTTCAGCTCGTCAGATTTCAGCAAAGCAAAAGGCCGCAGCTCTCGCCGCGGCCTTCAGATCATATGCTGGCGATATCACATGCCGAGAACGGTGCGCAGCTCGGTGCGGGCAGCTTCGTATTCCGCCTTGTAGTCATCATGCTGCATGATCGTCTGTGCCGTCGCGATACCGGCAATGCGGCCAGCTTCGATATCGGTTGGGTAGTGGATGCCGCCGATCACGCGGTTCCAGCCGTATTCCCAGGCGCGCGCCATGATCGCATCCTTCTTCTCCGGAACCATGTTGGAGAGAACGACGCCCATCAGCGTGCCGAGCGTCGTGTGGCCTGACGGATAGGAACCGGACTTGGAGAGCGGAACGACCGGCTTGACGAGATCCGGATAGAGGAGGTGAGGGCGGGTGCGCTTCCAGACGTCCTTGGCCGGGTCGACGACGGCGGCTTCGGTCTCGACGATCCGGTCGAAGAAGGCAGAGAACTTCGGCAGGTTCTCCTTGGTGAACTTCGGATTGTCGATCACGTCGGCATAGCGCCAGACATTCTCTTCTGCATCGGCAACGGCGCGGGCTTCCATCTCGGGCGTGCGCGTCACCTGGATCTTCAGGAGTTCGCCGATCTCGGCCTTGGTCTTGGCGGAATCATTGGCCGGCGGCGGCGGCAGCAGGTTCAAAAGGTTGACTTCGGTATTGTCGGTAAAGGGCTTGGCCTTCTCTTCGGCAAAGGCCGGGGCCGAAAAGGCAATCGCGGCCGCGAGGCCGAAAGCAACGAATTTGGAAATGGAACGCATCGGGAGACTCCTTGGGGCAATAATGCATCCCGCGGGTAACCGAGGATTGTTTGGCGAAGATGACAGAACGGTGTCAAAGGCTGCGGCATATTGGCCGCGGACCGTTGGCACGCATGCAAGCCGGACTTGCCAAAGAACAAGACCGGTCCGATAATAGTTATCGGAGGCTGCTATGGCTCAAAGCGTTGAACTTGGAAATCTGGAAGCGGTGGTAAAGCGGCTCGTCGAAAGCGGCCGCTACAACTCGAAGAGCGAGGTGCTGCGCGAAGGCGTGCGCCTGGTCGAGGAGCGCGAGAAGCAGCTCGCTCTCATGGATGCGGCGCTGGCACGGGGCAGGGCGGATATCGAAGCGGGCCGCGTCCATGCCGCAGAGGATGTCTTTGCCGAGATGAAGGAGCGCTACAAGCGCATGGCGGATGGCGAATGAAACTGGTCTTTGCGGAAGAAGCCCGCCGGGATCTGTTCGCCATAGGCGACTACATCGCCAAGGATAATCCGCGCCGCGCCCTGTCTTTCGTCGAGGAGATCGAATGGCACTGCAAGCGGATCGCTGATCATCCGCTTGCCTATGCTCTGGTGCCGAGACACGAGGCGTCCGGCATTCGCCGCGCTGTGTATGGCCGCTACAATATATTCTATACGGCGGGCGAGGGCACCGTTCACATCCTGCACATAGTCAGCGGTGCGATGAATTATGAAGCGGTGCTGTTTCCGGGCGGCGATTAGGCCGCGGCTTATCAGCTGAAGCGGATGATCGAGACTTCGCCCTCGAGGGCGCCCTGATAGGCCGAGGCGTGCGGCTCTTCTTCCGGCACTTCGGTCAGCATGCCGATCTGGTCGAGGTCGGCTTCGATGAAGCCTTCTTCGGCGAGCGCGTTGAGCGCCTCGCGCACCGCGCTGTCGTCGTCGGCGGCCTTCAGCATGACGTGCAGGTCGACGCCTTCGCTACCATCCGTCTCGTAGCCCTTGCCGATGATGATGAAGATCATCGGGCCTTCGGAATTGTTGTCATTGTCTGGGCTCGCGATCATGCTCATGTCCTTCGGGTACGTGACGATTCGAAAATACGAATCCGCTCTCAGCGGATTTCGCTTGCAATCGCCGATTCCTTAGCGGCTTTTCATGTCGGCCCCAAGTTGAACTTGGCTGGGTGCTTCAAAATTCCGCTGGAACCTCTGCAAAGAGGGCGATAGCCCGGCATTTCAAGGCATTCCGTTAAAGATTATTTCCGGCGCGGCCTTGACGTAGGTGAGGGAAACCAGTAGTACCCGCGCCATCGGAACCCATGTGAGGCATGGCTTTCTGGGGCGCCTTGCCCTGGAGTTCTCCTCAAACAAGGTTCGAAACGCACGTTGAAGATATGATGCCTGCACGCATGACGCATGTCTTTTGCGTCCTCTGCCCTCGGTGGTCCATCTGCGAAAGCGGATCGGGCCACGTTTTGCGCATTGAGACTAGCGTGTGATCTTGCCGGAGACGGCGCGATTTACGCCCGAAAGGGTACAGATTAACGTAAGGGATGGTTGAATGCCTACCGTAAACCAGCTTATCCGCAAGCCGCGTCAGGCGAACGTAAAGCGCAATAAGGTTCCTGCTCTGCAGGAAAACCCGCAGAAGCGCGGCGTCTGCACCCGCGTCTACACCACGACCCCGAAGAAGCCGAACTCGGCTCTCCGTAAGGTCGCCAAGATCCGCCTGACCAATGGCTTCGAAGTCATCGGCTATATCCCGGGCGAAGGTCACAACCTGCAGGAACACTCTGTCGTCATGATCCGTGGCGGCCGCGTCAAGGACTTGCCGGGCGTTCGTTACCACATCATCCGCGGCGTTCTCGATACCCAGGGTGTCAAGAACCGCAAGCAGCGCCGTTCGAAGTACGGTGCGAAGCGTCCGAAGTAATTTCGGTTTTGAAATCCCCGGCGCTGCGCGAGGTTCTCCGCGTGGTTGAGCGCCCTAACAATTAAGAGACGAGAAGTATGTCCAGACGTCACAGAGCAGAAAAGCGTGAAATCAACCCGGATCCCAAGTTCGGCGATCTGGTTGTCACGAAGTTCATGAATGCCATCATGCTCGATGGTAAGAAGTCCGTTGCTGAAAGCATCGTTTACGGCGCATTTGACTCCGTACAGGGCAAGTCCAAGCAGGAGCCGCTGGTCGTTTTCCACGCCGCCCTCGACAACATTGCCCCGCACGTCGAAGTCCGCTCGCGCCGCGTCGGTGGTGCGACCTATCAGGTTCCGGTTGATGTCCGCCCTGAGCGCCGCCAGGCCCTTGCTATTCGCTGGCTGATTACCGCTGCGCGCAAGCGCAACGAAACGACCATGATCGATCGTCTGTCGGGCGAGCTTCTCGACGCATCCAACAACCGTGGTTCCGCGGTCAAGAAGCGCGAAGACACGCACAAGATGGCTGACGCCAACCGTGCGTTCTCGCATTATCGCTGGTAATCCCGAACGGTATCGAAAGGCAGTCCATTATGGCTCGCGAATATAAAATCGAAGACTACCGTAATTTCGGTATCATGGCGCACATCGACGCCGGCAAGACGACGACGACCGAGCGTATCCTTTACTACACCGGCAAGTCGCACAAGATCGGCGAAGTGCACGACGGCGCAGCCACCATGGACTGGATGGAGCAGGAGCAGGAGCGTGGCATCACGATCACGTCTGCTGCCACCACGACCTTCTGGAAGGGTCGTGACGGCAAGATGCGCCGCTTCAACATCATCGACACCCCCGGCCACGTTGACTTCACCATCGAAGTCGAGCGTTCGCTGCGCGTTCTCGACGGTGCCATTGCTCTTCTCGACGCCAATGCCGGCGTTGAGCCGCAGACGGAAACCGTCTGGCGTCAGGCTGAGAAGTACAATGTTCCGCGCATGATCTTCTGCAACAAGATGGACAAGACCGGTGCGGACTTCTACCGCTCAGTCGAGATGATCAAGACCCGTCTCGGCGCAACGGCTGTCGTCATGCAGCTGCCGATCGGCGCAGAAAGCGACTTCAAGGGCGTCGTCGACCTGATCGAGATGAACGCTCTCGTGTGGCGCGATGAATCGCTCGGCGCCCAGTGGGACGTCGTCGAAATCCCGGATGACCTGAAGGCCAAGGCTGAAGAATATCGCGAAAAGCTGATCGAGACCGTTGTCGAGATCGACGAAGAAGCGATGGAAGCTTACCTGAACGGCGACATGCCGGACAACGACAAGATCCGCGCCCTGGTTCGCCGCGGCACGATCGACGTCAAGTTCCACCCGATGTTCTGCGGCACCGCCTTCAAGAACAAGGGCGTTCAGCCGCTCCTCGACGCCGTCGTCGACTACCTGCCGTCGCCGCTCGACATTCCGGCCATCAAGGGCATCGACTTCAAGACCGAAGCCGAAATCGAGCGTCACGCTGACGACGCCGAGCCGCTCGCGATGCTGGCGTTCAAGATCATGAACGACCCCTTCGTCGGTTCGCTGACCTTCGCTCGTATCTACTCGGGCAAGCTCGAAAAGGGCGTATCCGTCATCAACACGGTCAAGGACAAGCGCGAGCGTGTCGGCCGTATGCTGCAGATGCACTCCAACTCGCGTGAAGACATCGAAGAAGCCTTCGCAGGCGACATCGTTGCTCTCGCCGGCCTCAAGGAAACCACCACTGGCGATACGCTCTGCGATCCGCTGAAGCCGGTTATCCTCGAGCGCATGGAATTCCCGGAGCCGGTCATCCAGATCGCGATCGAGCCGAAGTCCAAGGGCGACCAGGAAAAGATGGGCCTCGCGCTCAATCGCCTCGCTGCTGAAGACCCGTCCTTCCGCGTCAAGACCGACCAGGAATCCGGCCAGACGATCATCGCCGGCATGGGCGAACTTCACCTCGACATTCTCGTCGACCGTATGCGTCGCGAGTTCAAGGTTGAAGCCAACGTCGGTGCTCCGCAGGTTGCTTACCGTGAAACGATCACGCGTCAGCACGAAGAAGACTACACGCACAAGAAGCAGTCCGGTGGTACCGGTCAGTTCGCACGCGTCAAGATCATCTTCGAACCGAACCCGGAAGGCGACGACTTCAAGTTCGAATCCAAGATCGTCGGCGGTGCTGTTCCGAAGGAATACATCCCGGGCGTTCAGAAGGGTATCGAAAGCGTTCTGTCCTCCGGTCCGCTGGCTGGCTTCCCGATGCTCGGCGTCAAGGCGACGCTCGTTGACGGTGCCTTCCACGACGTTGACTCGTCGGTTCTGGCGTTCGAAATCGCTTCGCGTGCCTGCTTCCGTGAAGCAGCCAAGAAGGCCGGCGCTCAGCTCCTCGAGCCGATGATGAAGGTCGAAGTCGTAACGCCGGAAGATTACGTCGGCGACGTGATCGGTGACCTGAACTCCCGCCGTGGCCAGATTCAGGGCCAGGAACAGCGCGGCATCGCGATCGTCATCAGCGCCAACGTTCCGCTGGCGAACATGTTCAAGTACGTCGATAACCTGCGCTCCATGTCGCAGGGCCGTGCTCAGTACACGATGACCTTCGATCACTACGCGCCGGTCCCGTCGAACGTCGCAACTGAAATCCAGGCAAAGTATTCCGGTCAGAAGTGACCGGAATACCAATTGACCGATAACAAGAATTAGCGCCCTTCGGGGCCTAGCAAAATGGAGAGCCGAAAATGGCAAAGAGTAAGTTTGAGCGCAACAAGCCGCACGTAAACATCGGCACGATCGGCCACGTTGACCACGGCAAGACGTCTCTGACGGCAGCGATCACGAAGTACTTCGGCGAGTTCAAGGCGTACGACCAGATCGACGCTGCTCCGGAAGAAAAGGCACGCGGCATCACCATCTCGACGGCACACGTCGAGTATGAGACCCCGAACCGCCACTACGCGCACGTCGACTGCCCCGGCCACGCCGACTACGTCAAGAACATGATCACCGGTGCCGCACAGATGGACGGCGCGATCCTGGTTTGCTCCGCTGCTGACGGCCCGATGCCGCAGACCCGCGAGCACATCCTGCTCGCTCGCCAGGTTGGCGTTCCGGCTATCGTCGTGTTCCTCAACAAGGTCGACCAGGTTGACGACGCCGAGCTTCTCGAACTCGTCGAGCTCGAAGTTCGCGAACTGCTGTCGTCCTACGACTTCCCGGGCGACGATATCCCGGTCGTCAAGGGTTCGGCTCTGGCCGCTCTCGAAGATTCCGACAAGAAGATCGGCGAAGACGCGATCCGCGAGCTGATGGCTCAGGTCGACGCCTACATCCCGACGCCTGAGCGTCCGGTTGACCAGCCGTTCCTGATGCCGATCGAAGACGTGTTCTCGATCTCGGGCCGCGGTACGGTTGTTACGGGCCGCGTCGAGCGTGGTATCGTCAAGGTTGGCGAAGAAGTCGAAATCGTCGGCATTCGCGCGACCTCGAAGACGACGGTTACCGGCGTTGAAATGTTCCGCAAGCTGCTCGATCAGGGCCAGGCTGGCGACAACATCGGCGCTCTGGTTCGCGGTGTTAACCGTGACGGCGTCGAGCGTGGTCAGATCCTGTGCAAGCCGGGTTCGGTCAAGCCGCACAAGAAGTTCAAGGCAGAAGCCTACATCCTGACGAAGGAAGAAGGCGGTCGTCATACGCCGTTCTTCACCAACTATCGTCCGCAGTTCTACTTCCGCACGACGGACGTGACGGGCATCGTCACGCTGCCGGAAGGCACGGAAATGGTTATGCCGGGCGACAACGTCACGGTTGACGTCGAGCTGATCGTTCCGATCGCGATGGAAGAAAAGCTGCGCTTCGCTATCCGCGAAGGCGGCCGTACCGTCGGCGCCGGCATCGTTGCCTCGATCGTCGAGTAATCAGAGAAACGGCCGCCTCCAAGAGGGGCGGCCGATTCGATGACATTATTATGATGTGAGCGGCTCTAGCCGCTTGCTTATTACACAGAAATGTTGCACATGGCGCGCGAGCGCTGTTTGCGTGCTGCTTCGGTTTTCGAAGCGGCGAACAAAACTAACAATAAGGTGGGCTGAAAAGGCCCGAAGAGTGGATAGGGATGCCGTTCCGCGGTGTCCTTCTCGATCTTTGAAACCGGTGGTCCGCCTTAGCGAAAACAAAAAACGCGTCTTGAGAAAGGCGCGCGAAAAACAGAACACAAGGATAATGTCGAATGAACGGCCAAAATATCCGCATTCGCCTGAAGGCGTTCGATCACCGAATTCTCGATGCTTCCACGCGCGAGATTGTGTCGACGGCGAAGCGCACCGGCGCAAGCGTCCGGGGCCCCGTTCCGCTTCCGACTCGCATCGAGAAGTTTACGGTTAACCGGTCCCCACACATCGACAAGAAGAGCCGCGAGCAGTTCGAGATGCGCACGCATAAGCGCCTCCTCGACATCGTAGATCCGACCCCGCAGACGGTAGACGCGCTGATGAAGCTCGATCTCGCCGCCGGTGTCGATGTTGAGATCAAGCTCTGAGCCTGGCTCGAGCGGATTTGGAAGGATTGAACCGATGCGTTCAGGTGTGATTGCACAGAAGGTGGGCATGACCCGCGTCTACAACGACGCTGGCGAACATGTTCCGGTAACGGTACTGCGTATGGACGGCTGCCAGGTCGTCGCAACGCGCACTGTAGAAAAGAATGGCTATACCGCAGTTCAGCTCGGTGCTGGCCAGGCGAAGGTTAAGAACACGTCCAAGGCGATGCGCGGCAACTTTGCTGTCGCCAACGTCGAGCCGAAGGCCAAGCTCCAGGAATTCCGCGTTTCGGAAGACAACCTGCTGGAGATCGGTACCGAGCTCAAGGCTGGTCACTTCGCAGCAGGTCAGCTCGTCGACGTGACGGGCACGACCATTGGTAAGGGCTTTGCCGGCGCCATGAAGCGCCACGGCTTCGGCGGTCTCCGCGCCACGCACGGTGTGTCGGTTTCGCACCGCTCGCACGGTTCGACGGGCTCGCGCCAGGATCCGGGCAAGGTTTTCAAGAACAAGAAGATGGCTGGTCACATGGGCCAGACGCGCGTAACGACTCAGAACCTTGAAGTGGTTTCGACCGACGAAGATCGTGGTCTGATCCTGATCAAGGGTGCAGTACCCGGTTCCAAGGGTGCCTGGATCATCGTGCGCGACGCCGTCAAGTCGGCCGCGAAGTAAGGGAGCCAGACCAATGGAATTCAACGTCAAGACCCTCGAGGGAAAAGACGCAGGGAAGGTTTCTCTCTCTGACGCGATCTTCGGTCTCGAGCCCCGCGAAGACATTCTTGCCCGCGTCATCCGCTGGCAGCTTGCCAAGAAGCAGCAGGGCACGCACCAGGCAAAGGGCCGCGCGGACGTTTCGCGCACCGGCGCCAAGATGTACAAGCAGAAGGGTACGGGCCGCGCTCGTCACCATTCGGCTCGCGCTCCGCAGTTCCGCGGCGGTGGTAAGGCTCACGGCCCGGTTGCTCGCAGCCACGAACACGACCTTCCCAAGAAGGTTCGCGCTCTCGGCCTGCGTCTCGCTCTCTCGGCAAAGCTGAAGTCGGATGATGTCATCATCATCGACAACCTCGTTGCTGCTGAAGCCAAGACCAAGGCTCTGGCCGCTACCTTTGAGACGCTCGGCCTGACCAACGCGCTCTTCATCGGTGGTGCTGAGCTCGACGGCAACTTCAAGCTCGCTGCCCAGAACATCCCGAACATCGATGTTCTCCCGATCCAGGGCATCAACGTTTATGACATCGTGCGCCGCGGCAAGCTCGTGCTTTCCAAGGCTGCCGTTGAAGCTCTAGAGGAGCGTTTCAAGTGACCGATCTTCGCCACTACGATGTGATCGTCTCGCCGGCGATCACCGAAAAGTCCACTCTGGTATCCGAAAACAACCAGGTTGTTTTCAATGTCGCCAAGACGGCGTCGAAGCCGGAAATCAAGGCTGCAGTCGAGGCGCTCTTCGGCGTCAAGGTCACGGCCGTCAACACGCTGCTCCGCAAGGGCAAGACCAAGCGTTTCCGCGGTTTTGCCGGCAAGCAGCAGGACGTGAAGAAGGCTGTCGTAACGCTGGCTGAAGGCCAGACGATCGACGTCTCCACCGGTCTCTGAGGAATAAAACAATGGCATTGAAAACATTCAATCCTACGACCCCGAGCCAGCGTCAGCTGGTCATCGTCGACCGTTCTGGCCTCTGGAAGGGCAAGCCGGTCAAGGCGCTGACGGAAGGTCTGACCAAGAGCGGCGGTCGTAACAACCTCGGCCGTATCACTGCCCGCTTCATCGGCGGCGGTCACAAGCGTACGTACCGTATCGTTGACTTCAAGCGTCGCAAGTTCGACGTCGAAGGCACCGTTCAGCGTATCGAATACGACCCGAACCGTACTGCATTCATCGCGCTCGTCAGCTACACGGACGGCGAACAGGCCTACATCCTCGCTCCGCAGCGCCTCGCTGCCGGCGACAAGGTCATCGCTTCTGAAAAGGCTGTCGACGTAAAGCCCGGCAACACCATGCCGCTGCAGTACATCCCGGTCGGCTCCATCATCCACAACGTGGAAATGAAGCCGGGCAAGGGCGGTCAGATCGCTCGTTCGGCTGGCGGTTACGCACAGCTCGTCGGCCGCGACGCCGGCATGGCGATCCTTCGCCTGAACTCTGGCGAACAGCGCCTCGTCCACGGCTCGTGCCTGGCGACGATTGGTGCCGTTTCCAACCCGGATCACGCCAACATCAACGACGGCAAGGCCGGTCGTACGGTTTGGCGCGGCAAGCGTCCGCATAACCGCGGTGTTGTCATGAACCCGGTCGACCACCCGCACGGTGGTGGTGAAGGCCGCACCTCTGGTGGCCGTCATCCGGTTACCCCGTGGGGCAAGCCGACCAAGGGCAAGCGCACCCGGTCGAACAAGTCGACCGACAAGTTCATCATGCGCTCGCGTCATCAGCGTAAGAAGTAAGAGAGGAAGTCTCCAATGGCTCGTTCAGTATGGAAAGGTCCGTTCGTTGACGGCTATCTTCTCAAGAAGGCTGAGAAGGTTCGTGAAGGCGGACGTGCAGAAGTAATCAAGATCTGGAGCCGCCGCTCCACGATCCTGCCGCAGTTCGTCGGTCTCACCTTCGGCGTCTACAACGGCAGCAAGCATGTACCGGTCAGCGTCAACGAAGACATGGTCGGTCACAAGTTCGGTGAATTCTCTCCGACGCGGACCTACTACGGTCACGGCGCGGACAAGAAGGCAAAGAGGAAGTAACAATGGGCAAGGCAAAAGCCGAACGCCGGCTGAAGGACAACGAGGCGCAAGCAGTCGCCCGCACGCTCCGCGTCAGCCCACAGAAGCTCAACCTGGTTGCTGCGGCTATCCGCGGCAAGAAGGTCGACCGTGCACTCGCTGAGCTGGAGTTCTCCCGCAAGCGCATCGCAGGCGCCGTCAAGAAGACGCTGGAATCTGCGATCGCCAACGCTGAGAACAACCACGATCTCGACGTTGACACGCTTGTCGTAGCAGAAGCCTACGTCGGCAAGTCGATCGTCATGAAGCGTTTCCACGCTCGTGGCCGCGGCCGTGCATCTCGCATCGAGAAGCCGTTCGCGCACCTCACGATCGTGGTCCGCGAAGTGCAGGCACAAGAGGAGGCCGCATAATGGGTCAGAAAATCAATCCAATCGGTTTCCGTCTTGGCATCAACCGTACCTGGGATAGCCGCTGGTTTGCGGACAATGCCGAATACGGTCAGCTGCTGCACGAAGACCTGAAGATGCGCAAGTTCGTCATGAGCGAACTGAAGCAGGCTGGTATCGCCAAGGTCGTCATCGAGCGTCCGCACAAGAAGTGCCGCGTCACGATCCACTCGGCTCGCCCGGGTCTGATCATCGGCAAGAAGGGTGCAGACATCGACAAGCTCCGCAAGAAGCTGTCGGACATGACGAACTCCGAAACGCACCTCAACATCGTTGAAGTGCGCAAGCCGGAAGTCGACGCAACGCTCGTTGCTCAGTCGATCGCCCAGCAGCTCGAGCGTCGCGTGGCTTTCCGCCGCGCCATGAAGCGCGCTGTTCAGTCTGCAATGCGTCTTGGCGCCGAAGGCATCAAGATCACCTGCGCAGGCCGTCTCGGCGGTGCTGAAATCGCTCGTACCGAATGGTACCGCGAAGGTCGCGTTCCGCTGCACACGCTGCGCGCTGACATCGACTACGGCACAGCTGAAGCGGAAACCGCTTTCGGCATCTGCGGCATCAAGGTTTGGATCTTCAAGGGCGAAATCCTTGAGCATGATCCGATGGCCTCCGAGCGCCGCGCACTCGAGGGTGACGCTCAGGGTCCGGCAAGCCGCGACCGCGATCGTCGCCGCGACAACGCTTGATAGCGTTGGTGGCAAAGAAGTTCGGAGAATAAGAAAATGTTGCAGCCAAAGCGTACCAAGTACCGCAAGCAATTCAAGGGCCGCATCAAGGGCGTCGCCAAGGGTGGTTCCGACCTCGCCTTCGGTGAATTCGGCCTTAAGGCTCAGGAGCCGAACCGCGTGAATGCACGCGAGATCGAAGCGGCACGCCGCGCGATCACGCGTTACATGAAGCGCGCCGGCCGTGTATGGATCCGCGTGTTCCCGGATGTTCCGGTAACCGCGAAGCCGACCGAAGTCCGTATGGGTAAGGGTAAGGGCTCCGTTGAATACTGGGCATGCAAGGTCAAGCCCGGCCGTATGATGTTCGAGATCGACGGCGTCAGCGAAGAAATCGCCCGTGAGGCGCTTCGTCTCGGCTCTGCCAAGCTCTCGGTCAAGACGCGCTTCGTACAGCGCATTGCAGAGTAAGGAGAGGCAGATGAAAGCCGAAGAAGTCCGCGGCCTCACGGCCGATCAGCTCAAGGACAAGCTCGCCGACCTCAAGAAGGAGCAGTTCAACCTGCGCTTCCAGAAGGCAACCGGCCAGCTCGAGAAGTCCTCGCGCATCAACGAAGTCCGCAAGGACATCGCCCGCGTGAAAACCATTGCCCGCCAGAAGGCGGCAGAAGCAAAGGCGTAAAGGAAGAATAACATGCCGAAGCGCATTCTGCAGGGCGTCGTCGTTGGCGACAAGAACGAGAAGACTGTAGTAGTCCGCGTCGAGCGCCGTTTCGCTCACCCGCTGCTTCAGAAGACCGTTCGTCGTTCCAAGAAGTACAAGGCCCACGACGAAAACAACCAGTACAAGATCGGCGACACCGTTTCCATCGAGGAATGCGCTCCGATCTCCAAGGACAAGCGCTGGACGGTTATCGCCGCCCAGGGCAAGTAAGAATTTCTCGCGAGGCCTTGCGTCTCGCGGAAATATCTGTATGAAGCAGCGTCAGAACGCTCGAAAGCCGGGCGTTCTTTTGCTTTGAGCGCACGGAAGGTCCCACCGGGAAACCACCTTGGCACGATTTTTCCCGCGCTATTCAAGCTATTGCCGTTTCTGTGCCCGTTTTGCGGGCTCGGTCGGCTGACAAATTTTCATAAGCCGGGGTAGGGGGCGAAAGCCCAACCAGTCCGGTAAACCAAAAAGGCGACCTGATATGATTCAGATGCAAACAAACCTCGACGTCGCGGATAATTCCGGCGCGCGTCGTGTCATGTGCATCAAGGTGCTGGGCGGCTCGAAGCGCAAGTATGCCTCGATCGGCGACGTCATCGTCGTTTCGATCAAGGAAGCGATCCCGCGCGGCCGCGTGAAGAAGGGTGACGTTATGAAGGCGGTTGTTGTTCGCACCGCCAAGGACATCCGCCGTGCGGATGGCTCCGTCATTCGCTTCGACACGAACGCAGCAGTTCTCATCGACAACAAGAAAGAGCCGATCGGCACCCGTATCTTCGGACCGGTTCCGCGCGAACTTCGCGCCAAGAACCACATGAAGATCATCTCGCTGGCTCCCGAAGTACTGTAAGGAGCGAGACCGATGCAGAAGATTCGTAAAGGCGACAAGGTCGTCATGCTCACGGGCAAGGACAAGGGCCGTACCGGCGAAGTCCTCCAGGTTCTGCCGAAGGAAGATCGCGCGGTTGTCCGTGGCGTCAACGTCGTAAAGCGCCATCAGCGCCAGACGCAGACCCAGGAAGCCGGCATCATCAACAAGGAAGCCTCGGTTCACCTGTCCAACGTTGCAATCGTCGACAAGGACGGCAAGCCGACCCGCGTTGGCTTCAAGGTCGTTGACGGCAAGAAGGTCCGTGTGGCCAAGCGTTCCGGTGAGGTGATCTAATGGCTCAGGCAAAGTACGAGCCGCGGCTCAAGAAGGAATACGTTGAGCGCATTCGCAATGCGATGCAGGAGAAGTTCTCCTACGCCAACGAAATGATGATCCCGAAGATCGACAAGATCGTCATCAACATGGGTGTTGGCGAAGCAACGGCTGATTCGAAGAAGCCGACTGTTGCTGCAGCTGACCTGGCCGCTATTGCTGGTCAGAAGCCGGTTATCACCCGTGCACGCAACTCTATCGCTGGCTTCAAGGTCCGCGAACAGATGCCGATCGGCGCGAAGGTTACCCTCCGCGGCGCCCGCATGTACGAGTTCCTGGACCGTCTCGTGAACATCGCGCTCCCGCGCGTTCGCGACTTCCGCGGCCTGAACCCGAAGAGCTTTGACGGCCGTGGCAACTTCGCCATGGGCATCAAGGAGCACATTGTGTTCCCTGAGATCAACTACGATAAGGTTGATCAGATGTGGGGCATGGACATCATCGTTTGCACGACGGCAACGAAGGACGACGAAGCGCGCGCTCTGCTCACAGAGTTCAGCTTCCCGTTCCGTCAGTAACCGTAACGACGAGCGTAGAAAAGGAACCTGACATGGCGAAGACCAGCGCAGTTGAAAAGAACAAGCGCCGCCGTAATACGGTCGCAAATCAGGCTGCCAAGCGCGCAGCTCTGAAGGCGATCATCATGAACCAGTCTCTTCCGATCGAAGAGCGGTTCAAGGCCTCGATCAAGTTGGCATCCCTGCCGCGCGATGGATCGAAGACCCGCATTCGCAACCGTTGCGAAGTATCGGGCCGTCCGCGCGCATACTACCGCAAACTGCGCATGTCGCGTATCGCGCTGCGTGAACTCGGCAATCTCGGCAAGGTGCCGGGCATCGTCAAGTCCAGCTGGTAAGGAGCAGGTTAGATGACAATGACTGATCCGTTGGGCGATATGCTCACCCGTATCCGTAACGGCGCTTCCCGCCGCAAGTCGTCGGTCTCGACGCCTGCTTCGAAGCTCCGTGCACGTGTTCTCGATGTTCTGCAGTCCGAAGGCTACATCCGTGGCTATTCCGTTGTCGATTTCGGCAATGGCAAGTCGGAGCTCAGCATCGAACTCAAGTACTATGAAGGCGCATCGGTGATCCGTGAGATCGGCCGTGTGTCCAAGCCGGGCCGCCGGGTTTATGTCTCGGTCAAGTCCATTCCGCAGGTCGCGAACGGCCTCGGCATCACCATCCTTTCGACCCCGAAGGGCGTGATGGCCGATCACCAGGCTCGCGAACAGAACGTAGGCGGCGAGGTTCTCTGCTCGGTCTTCTAAGATCAGAGCAGGGGAACTCCATAACGAACAGACAGGATTGAAACATGTCTCGTATCGGTAAAAAAGCCGTCCCGGTTCCAGCAGGTGTGACGGCATCGGTTGACGGCCAGAAGGTCACCGCAAAGGGTCCGAAGGGCGAGCTCTTCTTCGTCGCCAACGACGAAATCAAGCTCGAGTTCAAGGACAACGCGGTATCGGTTGCTCCGATCAACCAGTCCAAGGATGCTCGTTCGAAGTGGGGCATGTCCCGCACGATGATCGAGAACATCTTCAAGGGTGTTAAGGACGGCTTCGAGCGCAAGCTCGAAATCAACGGCGTTGGTTACCGCGCATCGCTTCAGGGCAAGAACCTGCAGCTGGCTCTCGGTTTCAGCCACGACGTAGTTTACGAGCCGCCGCAGGGCATCACGATCGCTGTGCCGAAGCCGACGGAAATCGTCGTCACCGGCATCAACAAGCAGCAGGTCGGCCAGGTTGCCGCTGAAATCCGCGAATATCGCGGTCCTGAGCCTTACAAGGGCAAGGGCGTTAAGTATGCCGAAGAGCGGATTGTCCGCAAAGAAGGCAAGAAGAAGTAAGGATCACGCGAAATGGCTAGCAGGAAAGAAGCACTTGCACGTCGTGCCAACCGCGTGCGCCGTCATCTCAAGTCGGTGGCCAATGGCCGTCCGCGCCTGTCGGTTCATCGCTCCTCGAAGAACATCTATGTTCAGGTCATCGACGATGTTGCCGGCAAGACCCTCGCGGCTGCCTCGACTCTCGATAAGGATCTGCGCGGTTCTCTGAAGACCGGTGCTGACACCGCAGCAGCTGCCCTCGTAGGCAAGCTTGTTGCAGAGCGCGCAACGAAGGCAGGCGTCAAGGAGGTCGTATTCGACCGTGGCGCCTTCATCTACCACGGCCGCATCAAGGCCCTGGCAGACGCAGCCCGCGAAGGCGGTCTGTCCTTCTAATAAATTTCCGGCCGGAAGCCTCAAAAGCTCCGGCCGGATCTCACCGGACCGCAGGCGTCTCCGAAGGGGAGGCCGGGCCGGTCCTCATTTTGTTTGCCGATTGCACCCGGAAAAGAAAAAGGAAGAGGACAATGGCACAGGAAAGAAGGCCGCAGCGGGAAGACCGCCAGGCCCGTGAAGAGCGCGATAGCGAATTCGTCGACAAGCTGGTCGCGATCAACCGCGTTGCTAAGGTTGTTAAGGGTGGCCGCCGTTTCGGTTTCGCCGCTCTCGTCGTTGTTGGTGACCAGAAGGGCCGCGTTGGCTTCGGTCATGGCAAGGCACGCGAAGTGCCGGAAGCTATCCGCAAGGCAACCGAAGCTGCCAAGCGCGAGCTGATCTTCGTGCCGCTGCGCGAAGGCCGTACCCTGCATCACGACGTTCACGGCCGCCACGGCGCCGGCAAGGTTCTGCTGCGTTCGGCTAAGGTCGGTACCGGTATCATCGCCGGTGGTCCGATGCGCGCCGTTTTCGAAACGCTCGGCGTTCACGACGTTGTCGCCAAGTCGACCGGTTCCTCGAACCCGTACAACATGGTTCGTGCAACCTTCGACGCTCTGAAGCATCAGGTTCACCCGAAGGACATCGCAGCTCAGCGCGGCATCAAGTATGCTACGCTCCAGGCTCGCCGTGCCGCCTCCGGCAACGCCTCTGAAGAATAAGAGGAGTCTGACCTATGGCCAAGGCTACCAAGAAGACCGAAGCAAAGACGATCACCGTCGAGCAGATCGGCAGCCCCATTCGCCGTCCTGACGTTCAGCAGCGCACGCTGATCGGTCTGGGCCTCAACAAGATGCACCGCCGCCGCACGCTGGAAGATACCCCTTCCGTTCGTGGCATGATCCGTGCTGTGCAGCATCTCGTTCGCATCGTCGACGAGAAGTAAGCCAGAGGATACGATCATGAAACTGAACGAAATCAAGGACAACGAAGGCTCTACGCACAGCCGCAAGCGTCTCGGACGCGGCATCGGCTCGGGCTCCGGCAAGACCGGCGGCCGTGGTGTCAAGGGTCAGAAGTCCCGTTCCGGCGTTGCCATCAATGGCTTCGAAGGCGGTCAGATGCCAATCTACCGTCGTCTGCCGAAGCGCGGCTTCAACAACATCTTCAAGGCCGACTTCGTTGTCGTGTCGCTTGAGCGTATCCAGGCTGCCGTCGATGCCGGCAAGCTCGATGCCAAGCAGACCGTCGACGCAGCTGCCCTGAAGGCTGCTGGCGTTATCCGCCGTACCAAGGATGGCGTTCGCGTCCTCTCCGGCGGCGAACTCAAGGCCAAGATCAAGCTCGAAGTTGCAGGCGCTTCCAAGTCTGCCGTCGAGAAGATCGAAAAGGCTGGCGGTTCCATCACGCTTCTTTCTGCCGCAGCGGCAGAATAATAATCTTATGATATGTCGCCCGGGGTGCTTCACACCGGGCGATTTTGCTCCCATATGTGGGCCTCACAAAACCTGAAACGTTGCACCCCGCAACGGTCAGGTTTCGACGAAATCAAGGGTGAGGCATCGATTGCGCCAGCAATCCGTCCGAAGCCCGGCTTTAAATAATAGACAGCCTTTTCCGGATCCGGCCCAATTCGCGAAGCGCCGGAAGAGGTAGCGCGGAGAATCGCATGGCTTCTGCAGCGGAACAGTTGGCTTCCAACCTCAATTTTTCGACCTTCGCCAAAGCCGAGGATCTCAAGAAGCGCCTGTGGTTCACACTGGCAGCTCTCCTCGTCTACCGGCTTGGTACGCACATTCCGCTTCCGGGTCTGAACCCCGAAGCTTATGCCCAGGCCTTCCGCGGCCAGGCAGGCGGCATTCTCGGCCTCTTCAACATGTTCTCGGGCGGCGCCGTGCAGCGCATGGCGATCTTCGCGCTCGGCATCATGCCTTACATCTCCGCTTCGATTATCGTGCAGCTGATGACCTCGGTCGTCCCGGCGCTCGAAAACCTGAAGAAGGAAGGCGAGCAGGGCCGCAAGATCATCAACCAGTACACCCGCTACGGCACGGTGCTGCTCGGCACGCTGCAGGCCTATGGCATCGCGGTCGGTCTCGAAAGCGGCAACGGCCTCGTGGTCGATCCGGGCTGGTTCTTCAAGATTTCCACCGTCATCACGCTGCTCGGTGGCACGATGTTCCTGATGTGGCTCGGTGAGCAGATCACCTCGCGCGGCATCGGCAACGGCATCTCGCTGATCATCTTCGCAGGTATCGCCGCCGGTCTTCCGAGCGCGCTTGCCGGCACCCTCGAACTCGGCCGTACCGGCGCTCTGTCGACGACGCTGATTCTCGCAGTCATCGTCATCGCGATCGCCGTCATCGCCATCATCGTCTTCGTCGAACGTGCCCAGCGCCGCCTTCTGATCCAGTATCCGAAGCGTCAGGTCGGCAACCGGATGTTCCAGGGCGATACGTCGCACCTGCCGCTGAAGCTCAACACTTCGGGCGTCATCCCGGCGATCTTCTCGTCGTCGCTGCTGCTCTTGCCGGCAACCGTTGCAGGCTTTGCCAACACGACCGCTCTGCCGTCCTGGGCAACCTCGATCGTCGCAGCGCTCGGCCACGGCCAGCCGCTCTACATGCTGCTCTACGGCGCACTTATCGCATTCTTCGCCTTCTTCTATACGGCTATCGTCTTCAATCCGAAGGACACGGCCGACAATCTCAAGAAGCATGGCGGCTTCATTCCGGGCATCCGTCCGGGTGAGCGTACCGCCGAATATATCGATTACGTCCTGACCCGAATCACGGTCATCGGCGCAATCTACCTCGTGTTCGTCTGCATCCTGCCTGAGATCCTGGTGTCGCAAACCGGCATCCCATTATCCCTTGGTGGGACTTCGCTTTTGATCGTGGTTAGCGTAACTCTTGATACGGTTGCGCAGATTCAGGGTCACCTGATTGCACAGCAATACGAAGGTCTGATCAAGAAATCGAAGTTGCGTGGAGGAAAGAGGGGGCGATGAGACTCATACTTTTGGGGCCGCCGGGCGCGGGTAAGGGGACCCAGGCCCAGCGGATCGTGGAGAAGCACGGCATTCCGCAGCTCTCCACCGGTGACATGCTCCGTGCAGCCGTTCAGGCCGGCACGGAGGTGGGCAAGCGGGCAAAGGCCGTCATGGACGCCGGCAAGCTTGTTTCTGACGAGATCGTCAATGCCATCGTCTCCGAGCGTCTCGATGCCCCGGATTGCGCCAATGGCTTCATTCTCGACGGTTTCCCGCGCACGCTCGTGCAGGCGGATGCCACCGAGGTGATGCTGAAGGGCAAGGGCATAGAGCTTTCGGCCGTCATCGAGATCGAAGTCGACGACAAGATTCTCGCTGATCGCGTCTCCGGCCGTTACACCTGCGCCAACTGCGGCGCCGGCTATCACGACACAAACGTCAAGCCGAAGGTGGAAGGGGTCTGCGACCGCTGCGGTTCGACCCATTTCAAGCGCCGCCCCGACGATAACCGCGAGACCGTGGTGACCCGTCTGGCCGCTTACTACAAGGAAACCTCGCCACTGATCGGCTATTACCATGCCAAGGGTAAGCTGAAGGTGGTCGATGGAATGGCTGACATCGATCATGTCACGACGGAGATCGACGCCATTCTTTCGAAGCTCTAGAGCCTCGAAAATAAACTTGGCGGAAGCGGTTGCGTTTCAGCACTGATTCCGTTAAACACCGCGCCAACTCGCGACATTTGATGCGATCGGCGCGGATTTCCTACGAAGTCCGGGTTCGGTCGTTTTGACATGTTACGAACCCCAATATGAACGAGCGGCCCCTTGAGGGCGGCATAACGAAGCCCTCTTGCCGGATGGCAACAGGAATGCAAGGAGAACAGGCGTGGCACGTATCGCTGGCGTCAACATCCCGACTGCAAAGCGCGTTGTTATCGCGCTGACCTACATTCACGGGATCGGTCCGAAATTCGCACAGGAAATCATGGAGAAGGTCGGTCTTCCGGCTGACAAGCGCGTCCATCAGCTGACGGACTCCGAAGTGCTCCAGATCCGCGAAACCATCGACCGCGATTACCAGGTCGAAGGTGATCTTCGTCGCGACACCGCGATGAACATCAAGCGCCTTATGGACCTCGGCTGCTACCGCGGCCTGCGTCATCGCCGCGGCCTGCCGGTTCGCGGTCAGCGCACGCACACCAATGCCCGCACCCGCAAGGGCCCGGCAAAGGCGATCGCTGGTAAGAAGAAGTAATTTCCGGGAAACCGGGAAGGGGAGGCTGGCGGTCCGCCGGCCTCTTTTGAGTTTGGAGCGTTGCCTCAAGGCATTGCTCCGGTGGAGCCGCTGGTATTACGGCGGTGACGATATCCAAGAAAGGGATAAGAATGGCCAAGGAAGCCGTACGCGTTCGCCGTCGCGAACGTAAAAACATCTCGTCGGGCGTGGCGCACGTCAACTCGACCTTCAACAACACGATGATCACCATCACCGACGCACAGGGCAACGCCATTGCCTGGTCGTCCGCTGGTGCCAAGGGCTTCAAGGGTTCGCGCAAGTCGACCCCGTTCGCTGCCCAGATCGCTGCTGAAGACTGCGCCAAGAAGGCTCAGGAACATGGCATGAAGTCGCTGGAAGTCGAAGTTTGCGGCCCGGGCTCCGGCCGTGAATCCGCTCTGCGCGCGCTCCAGGCTGCTGGTTTCATGATCACGTCCATCCGCGATGTGACGCCGATCCCGCACAATGGCTGCCGCCCGCGCAAGAAGCGCCGCGTCTGATCATCGCCACTCACAACACCGGTGAGCGCTAGCGCGCTCCCGGTGTTTCTCAAGCTCGGTTACCACGATTGGATGGTGGTAACGAACGGAAGGCAAAGACATGATTCAGAAGAACTGGCAGGAATTGATCAAGCCGAACAAGGTCGAGTTCTCTTCGAGCTCGCGCACCAAGGCGACGCTCGTAGCAGAGCCGCTGGAGCGCGGTTTCGGCCTCACCCTCGGCAACGCGCTTCGCCGCGTTCTGCTGTCGTCGCTGCGCGGTGCCGCTGTTACGGCCGTGCAGATCGATGGCGTGCTGCATGAATTCTCCTCGATCCCGGGCGTCCGCGAAGACGTTACGGACATCGTGCTCAACATCAAGGAAATCGCCATCAAGATGGATGGCGACGACGCAAAGCGCATGGTCGTGCGTAAGCAGGGCCCGGGCGTTGTAACGGCTGGCGACATCCAGACGGTCGGCGATATCGAAATCCTCAACCCCGAGCATGTCATCTGCACGCTCGACGAGGGCGCCGAAATCCGTATGGAATTCACCGTCAACAACGGCAAGGGCTATGTTCCGGCCGAGCGCAATCGTGCGGAAGACGCTCCGATCGGACTCATCCCGGTCGACAGCCTGTATTCGCCGGTCAAGAAGGTGTCCTACAAGGTTGAAAATACCCGCGAAGGACAGGTTCTCGACTACGACAAGCTGAACATGACCATCGAAACCGATGGCTCGATCTCCGGTGAAGATGCCGTCGCTTTCGCGGCTCGCATTCTCCAGGATCAGCTTGGCGTGTTCGTCAACTTCGACGAGCCGCAGAAGGAAACCGAGGAAGAAGCCGTCACCGAACTGGCCTTCAACCCGGCGCTCCTGAAGAAGGTGGACGAACTCGAACTGTCTGTTCGCTCGGCAAACTGCCTGAAGAACGACAACATCGTCTACATCGGCGACCTCATTCAGAAGACCGAAGCAGAAATGCTCCGCACCCCGAACTTTGGTCGCAAGTCGCTGAACGAAATCAAGGAAGTTCTCGCTTCCATGGGCCTGCACCTCGGCATGGAAGTGCCGGCATGGCCGCCCGAGAACATCGAAGATCTCGCCAAGCGTTACGAAGACCAGTATTAAGAACCAAAAAGGCAGGCTCTGAGGCTGCCTTTCCCAGTCAAACAGCAGGCAGATCGCCTGTATGTGCCAGGAAACGGCAGGCCCGCTAGAAGCGAAGAGCCCTGCATCAAAGGAGAATAGCAATGCGCCACGCAAAAGCCGGCCGCAAGCTGAACAGAACTGCCAGCCACCGTAAGGCAATGTTTGCCAACATGGCGGCTTCGCTCATCACCCATGAGCAGATCGTGACCACCCTGCCGAAGGCAAAGGAAATCCGTCCGATCGTTGAAAAGCTCGTAACCCTCGGCAAGCGCGGCGACCTGCACGCTCGCCGCCAGGCGATCTCGCAGATCCGCGACGCCGCGGTCGTTGCCAAGCTCTTCGACGCCATCGCTTCGCGCTACGCAACCCGCAACGGCGGCTACCTGCGTATCATGAAGGCTGGCTTCCGCCAGGGCGACAACGCTGCTCTCGCAGTCGTCGAGTTCGTTGACCGCGACGTCAACGCCAAGGGCGCAGCCGACAAGGCCCGCGTCGAAGCCGAAGCCGCTGCGGCCGAAGCTGCTTAATTCTTTCCGGTTCTCCGGAAGCAAAACAGCCGGGCTGCAAAGCCCGGCTGTTTTCGTTTGTGGTGGTGCTCAATTCTGCAGATACTGATGCAGGAATGCCTTCACCCGAATGAAGGACTGCTCCGCGGCTGCCGCATTATATTCCTCCCTATGCCCGAGCTTGATCTTTGGGGTGGCAACGTCGGGAGCATCGAAGTCATGATAGGCGCCGGGATAGACGTCGAGTTCGACGGATGGTCCCTTGCCGCTGAGATGTGAAACCCTCTGCCGGCATCGCTCGACGGGGCTCCAGTCGTCCAGATCGCCGTTCAAGATCAATGTCGGCACCGTCGCGTCGCCGGCATGAGGCGCGCAGACCGGATAATAGCCGACGGCAGCCTTGAACTTGCGATCCATCAGCTGCTCATCGCCTTCCGTCTTCGTCGCTTCAAGCGCAGCGATCCCTCCGGCCGAGAAGCCAATCAGCGCGACATGTCCGGCATCAACGAAGGGCAGGGTCGACAGGTAATCGAGAGCGCCATAGGCATCGAATACCCGCTCAGGAAGATAGCGTTGGCAGGTATCTTCGATTCCACGCGTGGTGAAGCTATCGACGACGAGCACGACATATCCCCACGAGATCAATCGCTGCGGCCAATAGGTCTTGGTATTCGGATGGATACCGCCGCAGCCGTGCATGACGACAACGGCCGGAAACGGACCGTCTCCCGGCGGTCTGCTCAGATAACCCTGCAGATGCGTTATCGGAACGTCCGGGAGCGTGACGCCTTGCTCTCTTGCCTTGCGCTCAAGAAACGCGCTCGGCCGCGTGCCTGCACTATCGAAACGAACCAGTTCGTCCGCCTGAGCCGGGTTGAATTGCAAGAGTGCTGACGCCAGTATGCCGAGGGCAAGTTTGGATATCTGCATCGAACGGCTCCGCTGTCCTGCCGCCTATTTCACCCTTCATCATTTAGACTGAGGACCGTAAACGTCGAGAGACATGGCTCACTCGAACCTGGCGAAGGCCGCCCGCTAGGAGACCGTCGCCGCAGCCCGCCCGCGCTGGCGCCCCTGTGCCGCGCGCTTGCGGCTTTTTGCGATCGGGCGCCAGGAACGGTAGAGGATCATCAGGATGATCAGGCCGACATAGATATATTGCTCGAGGTCGAGGATCTTCGTCGACAGCGCGAAATGCAGGGCGCCGGCGGCGGCGATGATGTAGATCAGCTTGTGCAGCCAGATCCACTTCATGCCCATCTTGCGGATCGAGAAATTGTTCGATGTGACGGCGAGCGGGACGAGCAGGGCGAGGCCTGCCATGCCGAACATGATGAAGGGCCGCTTCAGGACGTCGTCGACGACGGCGGAAAGGTCCATCGCCTGATCGAGCACCATGTAAACGGTGAAATGCATCAGTGCGTAATAGAAGGTCAGCAGGCCGAGCGCCCGGCGATAGCGCAGGTAGTTCCAGCTCAGCAGATCGCGTGCTGGCGAGACCGCGAGCGTCAGGATCAGGAAGCGGATGGTCCAGAGGCCGAGAAACAGCTCGAAGGTCTTGACCGGATCGGCGCCGAGCTGGTCGGTGGCGCCAAGATAGAAGGTCCAGGCCGCCGGCAGCAGGCCGACGGCATAAAGTGCCCAGACCGAAGCCGGCTGCCAGCGCTTCGGCAGGCTGAACGAAATACCCGCCATCAGAAATTCGCCCTGAGATCCATGCCGGAATAGAGGCTCGCCACGTCATCGGCATAGCCGTTGAAGGGCAGCGTCGGGTGACGGCTGGCGCCGAAGAAGCCGCTTTCGCCGATGCGGCGTTCGGTGGCCTGGCTCCAGCGCGGATGATCGACCGCCGGGTTCACATTGGCATAGAAGCCGTATTCCTGCGGATTGGTGACCTGCCAGGTATTCTTTGGCTCCTTGTCGGTCAGCGAGATGCGGACAATCGACTTGATGCCCTTGAATCCATATTTCCACGGCACCACGAGGCGGATCGGCGCACCGTTCTGGTTCGGCAGCGTCTGGCCGTAGAGACCGACGGCAAGCAGCGTCAGCGGATGCATGGCCTCATCGAGCCGCAGACCTTCGACATAGGGCCATTCCAGCGACTGGAAGATGCCCTTCTGGCCCGGCATTTCTTCCGGGCGGACGACCGTCTCGAAGGCGACGTACTTGGCGCTTCCCTGCGGCTCGACCTTGTTCAGCAGTGCTGCGAGCGGAAAGCCATCCCAGGGGATGACCATCGACCATGCCTCGACGCAACGCATCCGGTAGGTGCGGCTCTCGACCGGGAATTCCTTCATCAGCGCATCGAGATCGAAAGTGCCGGGCTTGTTGACCATGCCGTCAACCTTGATGGTCCAGGGCAGGGGCTTGAAGTCGCCCGAAAGCGCTGCTGGGTCACCCTTGTCGAGGCCGAATTCGTAGAAATTGTTGTAGGTGGTGACGTCCTTCAGCGGCGTCGTCTTCTCGTCGACGGTATATTTGCTGTCGACGGCGTTGAGCGCGGCAGCGCTCGCCTTTCCGGCGCCGTAGAGCGCCATGGCGCCAAGCGTTGCAGCGCCGAGAAATTCGCGGCGGCGCAGATAGACCTGATGCGGCGTGATCTCCGACGAGCGGATCTTCGGGGGGCGGTAGGTCGGCATTTCAAACCTCCTGGGCTGGGGGCGGCCCAAATATCTCTTTAAACGCATGATCGGCGTTTTCAGATTAGTGTCTAGGCCTTGAACCGGCCTGACGGAAAGCCAATTTTTTGTGTTCGGATGTGAAGGAATAGCCTGTAACAAAAGGCTCCTCCGCTCCGTATATGCCCGATGGACGCCGCGCGCGCCGTACCGGATTTGCCCTTGCCGGTAGTGACAGCCCCTGCCGATTGGATTAGGACAATTCAAAAATACGGCGATCGCCGGCCAGCAAACAGCTTCGCCGCCCTATATCGCAGATAAATCCGGCACTTTGAGGAAGACACCGATGCCAGCCTATCGTTCGAGAACCACGACCCACGGCCGCAACATGGCGGGTGCGCGCGGCCTTTGGCGCGCCACGGGCATGAAGGACAGCGATTTCGGCAAGCCGATCATTGCGGTGGTGAACTCGTTCACGCAGTTCGTGCCCGGCCACGTCCACCTGAAGGATCTCGGCCAGCTCGTCGCCCGCGAAATCGAAGCGGCCGGCGGCGTCGCCAAGGAATTCAACACGATCGCCGTCGACGACGGCATCGCCATGGGCCATGACGGCATGCTCTATTCGCTGCCGTCGCGCGAGCTGATCGCCGACAGCGTCGAATACATGGTCAACGCTCACTGCGCCGACGCCATGGTCTGCATTTCCAACTGCGACAAGATCACCCCCGGCATGCTGATGGCGTCTCTGCGCCTCAATATCCCGACGATTTTCGTCTCCGGCGGCCCGATGGAAGCCGGAAAGGTCGTGCTCAACGGCAAGACCCACGCCCTCGACCTCGTCGATGCCATGGTTGCGGCTGCCGACGACAAGGTTTCCGACGAAGACGTCAAGGTCATCGAGCGCTCGGCCTGTCCGACCTGCGGTTCATGCTCCGGCATGTTCACCGCCAACTCGATGAACTGCCTGACCGAGGCGCTCGGCCTGTCGCTGCCCGGCAACGGCTCGACGCTCGCCACCCATTCCGACCGCAAGGAACTCTTCCTCGAGGCCGGCCGCCGCGTCGTGGCACTCGCCAAGCGCTATTACGAGCAGGACGATGCAACGGCACTGCCGCGCACCATCGCCAGCAAGGGCGCCTTCGAAAACGCCATGGCGCTCGATATCGCCATGGGTGGATCGACCAACACCGTTCTTCACATTCTGGCAGCCGCCCACGAGGGCGAAATCGACTTCACCATGGAAGACATCGACCGCCTGTCGCGCCGTGTCCCGTGCCTGTCGAAGGTCGCACCGGCGAAGTCCGACGTCCATATGGAAGATGTCCACCGTGCAGGCGGCATCATGGCGATCCTCGGGGAGCTGAACCGCGCCGGGCTGATCAATGCCGGCCTGCCGACCGTCCATTCGCCGACGCTTGGCGACGCACTGGCGCAGTGGGATATCTCGGTCACGGACAATCCCGTCGCCCTGAAGCTCTTCAGCGCAGCGCCCGGCGGCGTACCGACACAGGTTGCCTTCAGCCAGAGCGCCCGCTGGGACGAGCTCGATCTCGACCGCGAAAACGGCGTCATCCGCGATGCCCAGCATCCGTTCTCGAAGGATGGCGGTCTCGCCGTTCTCAAGGGCAATCTGGCGCTCGACGGCTGCATCGTGAAGACCGCAGGCGTCGATGAATCGATCCTGAAATTCTCCGGTCCGGCCAAGGTCTATGAGAGCCAGGACGCCGCCGTGAAGGCGATCCTCGGCAACGAAGTCGTCGCCGGCGATGTCGTCGTCATCCGTTACGAAGGCCCCAAGGGCGGCCCGGGCATGCAGGAAATGCTCTACCCGACCAGCTATCTGAAGTCGAAGGGCCTCGGCAAGGCCTGCGCCCTGATCACCGACGGCCGCTTCTCGGGCGGTACCTCAGGCCTGTCGATCGGCCACGCTTCGCCGGAAGCCGCCAACGGCGGCACGATCGGCCTCGTCCAGCCGGGCGACATGATCGACATCGACATCCCGAACCGCACCATTAGCCTGCGTGTCAGCGACGCCGAATTGGCGACACGCCGCGCCGAACAGGAAGCCAAGGGCTGGCGCCCGGCCGAAGTCCGCAAGCGCAACGTCACGACCGCGCTGAAGGCCTACGCGGCCTTCGCCACCAGCGCCGATCGTGGCGCAGTCCGGATCCTGCCGGAATAAGCTGAAAAGCTTCGATCTGATCAGAAGACCCGCTGTCTCCTAGGCAGCGGGTTTTTTCGTTTTCAGAGGTTCCGGGTCTCGGCACGGTTTGCTTATCCGCCGTTGTCATCGGTAAGGAATTTCCTTACATTCCATTCCGAGGTGAATGATGATCACAAGCAAGATGACCAGCAAGGCTCAAACGACGATCCCGCAGGCCGTACGCTCCGCGTTGCACCTGAAGGAAGGGGATTCCATCGTCTATACGCTGGAGGCTGACAATCGCGTGGTGATATCGCGGGCTGCCGAACCGATGTCCGAAGATCCTTTTGCGACCTTCTCGGAATGGGATAGCGAAGCCGATCGGAAAGCCTATGCCGACCTTTGAGCAGGGTGACATCATACGGGTGCCCTTTCCCTATACCGATCGCGATACGCGCCAGCGGCGTCCGGCGCTCGTTGTTTCCGCCGGTTCGCTCGGCGAGAATGATGCTCTCGTCTGGGCCGTCATGATAACCTCGGCCGAAAATCGGCCATGGCTCGGAGATGTCGAGATCCCTGATCATCAGGCGGCAGGCCTGCCGGCGCCTTCGGTCGTTCGACCGGCGAAGATCGCCACCGTCGAGACATCGCAGATCGACCGGATCGGACGGCTACCGGATGCCGCGCTTGCGGTGGTGATATCGGCAATCCGAGCTCAACTTGGCGGCTAAACGCTAAAGCGGCCGATTGATATTCTTATACGTCTCGTCGAGCTGCTTCATCCGCTCGTCATAGGCCGCCTTGATGCAGGCGGCATCTGCCTGGCAATCCTGGCGTTTCTTCAGCCAGGCTGTCTGCTCGTCCTGCAGGGTTCCGCGCGTGCCCATGGCGAGCAGGCCGGAGAGCAGGTCGAAGGTGGTGACCATCTTCACGTCGGCATCGTTGAGCGCCCGGTTGTCGCAGATCGCCTTCTCGTCGGGCTTCAGCTCCTTGGCATCGCAGTCGAAGCTCGCGGCATGTGCGAGCGGGGCGAGCAGTGAGACGGTCGAGAAGGCGAGGGCGGCGATGGCTGCTTTCATGCGGGCTATGATCCTGTTTCCTGGCAGGCGCTTATAGGAACGCCCGGACCAGAAAGATGATGCAGCAGGCCCATACGGCAAGGATGAAAATCAATCCGGCCCGGCTGACAGGCCGCCCCGCGCGCTCTGCAGCCCGCTGGCGCAGCTCCACCATGACCGGCTGCGGGATCAGCCTGATCGCCAGCATGATGCCGAGCGGCACGATGATCAGATCGTCGAGATAGCCGAGCACCGGGATGAAATCCGGAATGAGGTCGACGGGCGACAGTGCATAGGCCGCAACGGCCGCGGCGACCGCTTTCGCATACCATGGCACTCTGGGATCGCGGGCCGCGAGCCACAGCGCCGTGACGTCACGCTTCAGTGACTTCGCCCAGGCTTTTGCCTTTCCGATCAATTCCATATGCGCATTTCCTGAATCAAGATCGCAGGTCGGCCTTCGCCTTCAGCCATGCCTCGATCGGAATATGAAGGATTCGCTAAATGCAATATATCCGATTTGTTCACCAATATATGGGATGCATCGCTATATCGGTCGGTTGAGGAGCAATGCGGCAATGGTCGTTGCACGTGCATTCGGTAAGTCTTCCGTAGACGCACGGAAGCGGGAAATGGAGCGTCTTGCGGCGCTGGAGCAGCTCGATCTTCTCGACGCGCCGAGAGACGAGGGCTTCGATCGCATCGTCCGGCTGATCAAGCAGATCTTCGCGATCGATATCGGCCTCGTCTCGCTCATCGATGCGCATCGGCAATGGTATCAGGCCTGCTCTGGCCTCACTGCCGATGAAGTGCCGCGGGAAGATACGTTCTGCCGCTATGTCGTCGATTACGAAGAGCCCGTCATCGTCCAGGATGCCACCAAGGATCCACGCTTCGCGCAGCATCCGGCAGTCACCGGCGACAGCCATATCCGCTTCTATGCCGGCGTGCCGCTGACGACCAAGGCCGGGCATATCATCGGTACGGTCTGCGCCATCGACCGGATGGCGCGATCCTTCGGCGCGCGCGATCTCGCGATCCTGCAAGAGCTTGCCGGTGCGGCGATGGACCGTATCGAACTCCTGCAATCAGCGGCGACCGACAGCCTGACGGAAGCCTTGACCCGGCGCGCCTTCAAGCAGGAAGCCGACCAGCTGATCGCGCTGGCGATCCGCCATCAGCACAATCTCTCCACTATCGTGCTCGATATCGACCGTTTCAAGAGCGTCAACGATACCCATGGCCATGCCGCGGGTGATCAGGTGCTGCGCGCGGTGGCCGCGACCTGCAAGGCCAATCTCAGGGCCGGCGATCTGTTCGGCCGCCTCGGCGGCGAGGAATTCTGCATCGTGCTGCCGCATATCGACCGCGAGGGTGCCGCAGCCGTCGCCGAAAAGATGCGGGCGGCGATCTCGGCCCAGCCGATCCAGGGCGACTTTGGCGCGCTGACGGTAACCGCGAGCTTCGGCATCTCCTCGATGTCGATCATCACCAAGGATATCGAAACGCTGCTCGCCCAGGCCGATGCCGCGATGTACCACGCCAAGAACAGCGGGCGCGATCGCTGCGTATCGTGGAATTCCATCCGGTCCGAAGGCTCGGCTGGCGCCCGCCGCCGCGTCCTGAAGGCAGGCTCGATCCTGTTCAACGACCGCCGCTCGACCATCGACTGCACCATCAAGTCGCTCGGCGCCGATAGCGCCGGCCTCTCGGTTTCGAACTCCGCCGGGATCCCGCCGGAATTCATTCTGGCGATCAAGGGCGAGGGCTTCGAGACCTCTTGCCGGGTCATCGCCCAGGACCGCCAGAACCTCGAGGTTGCCTTCTAGCATCTCTCTTCGAGGCGGCTCTCACACAGCGGTGACCAGGTGAGGTCTTTTGCCTTGCCGATCAATTCCATATCCGGCTTTGCTGAAACAAACTCGCAGGCCGGAAGCATCATCAGGCGGGCGGAAGCTTCCATGCTTCCGCCCTCTTTCCTTTCTAGCGTCCGGCGCTACAACACTGATCCGGAAGCATTTCAGAAGGGATTCCAATGCAAGGCCTGTTGAAACGTTCGTTTGTCCCGCTTTTTGCGCTCGCGGTTCTCCTGCCGCTTGGCGCGCATGCCGAGGACGCGAAAACCGTACCGCAGAGCCAGATGCAAATGCAGCTGTCCTTCGCCCCGCTGGTCAAGCAGACCTCGGGCGCGGTTGTGAACGTCTATGCCGAAAAGACCGTGCAGCGGCAGTCGCCCTTCGCTGGCGATCCCTTCTTCGAGCAGTTCTTCGGCCAGCAGATGCCGAACCGGTCGGAGAAGCAGTCGTCGCTCGGTTCCGGCGTCATTGTCGAGGCGAACGGCACCGTGGTCACCAACAACCACGTCATCGAAGGCGCCGACGATATCAAGGTCGCGCTCTCCGACGGCCGCGAGTTTCCCTGCAAGGTCGTGCTGCGTGACGATCGCCTCGATCTCGCAGTGCTGAAGATCGATACCAAGGCGAACTTCCCGACGCTGCCGATCGGCAATTCAGATGCCGTCGAGGTCGGCGATCTCGTTCTCGCCATCGGCAACCCCTTCGGCGTCGGCCAGACGGTGACCTCGGGCATCGTTTCCGCGCTCGCCCGAAACCAGGTCGTCAAGAACGAGTTCGGCTTCTTCATCCAGACCGATGCCTCGATCAACCCCGGCAATTCCGGCGGCGCGCTGATGAATATGAAGGGCGAGCTGATCGGCATCAACACGGCGATCTTCTCGCGTGGCGGCGGCTCGAACGGCATCGGCTTTGCGATCCCTGCCAATCTGGTGAAGGTCTTCCTCACCTCGGCCGATGCCGGCGTGAAGTCCTTCGAGCGGCCCTATGTCGGCGCCACCTTCGATGCGGTGACTTCGGAGGTCGCCGAGGCGCTCGGCCTCGACAAGGCCCGCGGCGCGCTGATCGTCAAGGTGACCGACGGTAGTCCGGCGCAGAAGGCTGGCCTGAAGGCCGGCGAGATCGTCACCTCGGTCAACGGCATCCCGGTCGAGCATCCGGATGCGCTCCTCTATCGTCTGACGACGGCCGGCCTCGGCAATACGGTCAAGCTCGGCGTCGTCGAGAATGGCGGCGAACAGCAGGTTGCGCTGAAGCTCGATCGCGCCCCCGAAACCTCGCCGCGCGACCAGCGCACCATCGGCGGCCGCACGCCCTTCACCGGCACCGTCGTCGAAAACCTCTCGCCGCGCGTTGCCGACGAGCTGCGCATGCCGACGGAATCGACCGGCGTCGTCGTTGCCGAGGTCAAGGATGACTCGCCGGCCGCCCGTCTCGGCTTCGAACCGAAGGATATTATCGTCGCGATCAATGGCACGCCGGTGCAGACCACCGAGCAGCTGTCGCAGATCGCATCCGACGATGCAGGTCTCTGGCGCGTCGAAATCGAGCGTGACGGCCAGAGGATCAGGCAGTTCTTCCGATGAGTGATGATCTCTTCGCACCGCGCATTCCAGATGAGGTCGCCAGCCGGCGGCCTCTTGCCGATCGGTTGAGGCCACAGACGCTGTCTGAAGTCACCGGGCAGGGCCACCTGACCGGCGAGGATGGCGTTCTTCGGCGGATGATCGAGAGCGGATCGCTCGGTTCGATGATCTTCTGGGGACCGCCCGGAACCGGCAAGACGACGGTGGCGCGGCTTCTCTCGGGCGAGGCGGGTCTCGCCTTCGAGCAGATTTCGGCGATCTTTTCCGGCGTCGCCGACCTGAAGAAGGTTTTCGAAACCGCGCGGCTGCGCCGCATGGATGGCCGCCAGACGCTGCTCTTCGTCGACGAGATCCATCGCTTCAACCGCGCCCAGCAGGATAGCTTCCTGCCGGTGATGGAGGACGGCACCGTCATCCTCGTCGGCGCCACCACCGAGAACCCGTCCTTCGAGCTCAACGCCGCTCTCCTGTCGCGCGCCCGCGTGCTGACCTTCAAGTCGCATGACGAGGAAAGCCTCAGCGAATTGCTGAAGCGCGCCGAGGAGGTCGAGCAGAAGCCGCTGCCGCTGACGGAGGACGCCCGCGCCAGCCTGCTGCGCATGGCCGATGGCGATGGCCGCGCCGTGCTGACGCTCGCCGAAGAGGTCTGGCGCGCCGCGCGCCCAAGCGAGGTCTTCGACACCGAGGGACTGACGCGCATCGTCCAGCGACGGGCGCCCGTCTATGACAAGGCGCAGGACGGTCACTACAATCTGATTTCGGCGCTTCACAAATCGGTCCGAGGTTCGGATCCGGATGCGGCGCTCTACTATCTGGCGCGCATGTTCGATGCTGGCGAAGACCCGCTCTATCTCGGCCGCCGGCTGGTGCGGATGGCTGTCGAGGATATCGGCCTTGCCGATCCGCAGGCGCTCGTCATCTGCAACGCCGCCAAGGACGCTTACGACTATCTCGGCTCACCGGAAGGCGAGTTGGCGCTGGCGCAGGCCTGCGTCTATCTTGCGACGGCGCCGAAATCCAACGCGGTCTATACGGCTTTCAAGGCGGCGACCATGGCGGCCAAGCAGAATGGCTCGCTGCTGCCGCCGAAGCACATCCTCAATGCGCCGACCAAGCTGATGAAGGATGAAGGCTATAACGAGGGCTATCGTTACGATCACGACGAGCCCGATGCCTTTTCAGGCCAGGATTATTTCCCGGAGAAGATGGGCCGCAAAACCTTCTACGATCCGCCGGAGCGCGGCTTCGAGCGCGAGATCCGCAAGCGGCTGGAATGGTGGTCGAAGCTCAGGAAAGAGCGCAATCCGCGCTGATGCAGGGCGTCAGGAGGCTTTCTTCTGGCCACCGGGTGCTGCGATGACCTTGACGGCCGATTCCGCCAGGCCATGATGGCCTTCCATATCAACGATCAGGTGCCAATGCCCGCTATCGGGGATCACCATCTTGACCGGCGATTTCTTGGCGACGCCGCCGATATATTTGAAATCGAGAACCTCAGTGAAGCGCTGGAACTGCGGTGCCGTCATCAGGCGGACATTGTTCACCGCATTGAGCGCCACCTCGACGATGGTGCCGGCGCGCTGCTCATGAAGGTCGTAATGCTTGAAGCGGAAATTCGGCTTGCTCATCGGTCCCGAAAACTGGCTGCTATTTGACCGGTGATCTTAAGGCTGCGCGGTTAAGGAAAGGTTTGGCAGCCTGGCGGCGAAGGCTCCCGGTTTGGCACAACGGGAGCCTGTAGGCGCCTAGTGCAGCCGCATGCCGCTGCCGTCGGAGACGCCGAATTCCATCAGCATGCCGTCTGCCGCGCGGCAGATATCGGCCGGGTTGTGATTGCACTCCGCAGCGGCGAAATGCAGGGCGGCGGCCTCGTTGATGAAGAGGCCGCCGACCAGTCCTTCGCGGTCGGCAACGATCCACTGTCCGCGCCTGTTCCTGCCGATGGTGAAGCGGGCGGGCGCGTTGTTGCGTTGAAGCGGATCGGCGGACGCGCCGGAAGAAAGTCGTGACATCGATATGTCCTTTCGAAGTTTTCCCGCATCTGCCTTTGGGCGCTGCGGGCTAGCACGGCAAATCTATGGTGGGCGCGGTTGGCGTTCCATTCGCGGCCAGGGCTGAAACTATAAAAATCTCATAGGGATAGCGCATTGCGCACCGGGGAGGTGCAGCTCTGCAGAGCCGCACAGATTGCCTCCTGCACGGTTTGCTCAGCAGGAACCAGCGGCAGGCGGACATCAGCGGGGATGCCGGGGAAGGCGCCGAGCGCGAATTTGATATTGGCAGGCTCACCATCGCCGATCGCTTCGGCGAGCGGCGCAAGGCGGTCGGCAAGCACGAGCGCTGCCGGAAGGTTCCCGCAGGCAGACGCATGTTGCAACGATGAGACGAGCTTCGGCAGCACATTGGCGGCCGGCGCAATGATGCCGTCTCCGCCGCAGGCGATGAACGCCGGTGCCGTCACCGCGTTGCCGGTGAACAGGTGGAACCGGTCGCGGTAAGGCGCCAGTGTGCCGATGTCGCCGCCGGCATCGAGCAGGCCGAAGATCGTGCCGGTCTGCGACAGTTCATCGAGGGTCGATGGCGGCAACGGCGAGGCGGTACGGCTGGGATCGCTTGAAATGATCAAGGGCAGGCTGCATGCCGAGGCAAGCTCGCTGAAATGCCGCAGAATGCCCTTCTGTCCCGGCTTCGAATAATAGGGAACGGTGACGAGGGCGGCGCTGGCGCCGAGCGCTTCGGCGCGTCTGGTCAGCGCGATCGTGCTCGCCGTGCCGTTCGTGCCGGTTGCGGCAATGACGGGCACGCGATCATCGGCAGCGCGCAGCACTGTCGAGAGAACAAGGTCGCGCTCCGTATCGGAGAGAGCAGGGCCTTCACCGGTGACGGTTAAGACCGCCAAGCCGCCGATGCCGCTGGCAATCTGCCACTCGGTCAACCGCTCCAAGCTGGCGATATCGACGGCGCCGTGACGGAAAGGCGTGACGAGCGGGGTGATCGCGCCGGATAGGCGCGGCCAAACATTGCGTCGCATCGGGGCCTCACATCCAGCCGAGGATGACGTAGAGCTCGACGCAGGCGAGGATGATGCCGAACACCATCAGCACCTGCGCCGTACGGCGTTCGCGCATCACGCGCGGAGTGGCGCCGCGGCGCGGGCGGTGCGGAAGCGGATTGGCAGGCATGACGTCTCGCATGGGATTACCTCTGCATTCCCGGCAAAGGCTAATCCCGCGGCCCGTAGGAAATCCATTCCGCGCCCTCACGCGCCATATATGAAAAGCATAAAGGCCGGGCGCTAGGCGCCGCGGCGATTCTCGATGTCGAGTTGCGAGACGAGCGCCAGTACCGTCTCGGATACCGGGGTGGGCACCGAGGCAAGGCGGCCGAGCGCCACGACCATGCCGCTCAGAGGCACGATCTCCAGCGCTTTGCCGGCCAGAAGATCCTGCAGCATCGATGTTCTGACGGCGCCGATATGACGGGATTGCTCGAGGCGCTCCTCGATGGTGATCGAAAATTTCGCGCCGAGCGCCGTGCCGACGGCGCGCACCTCGTTCATGATCTTGCCGACCATGTCGTAGAGCGCCGGGTCGGCCATGATGTCAGTCATCAGGGCTCGTGTCAGCGCGCTGAGCGGATTGAAGGCGGCGTTACCGGTCAGCTTGTTCCAGATCTCGTCGCGGATGCGCGGCGTCGTCGAGACGTTGAGGCCGGCAGCAGTCAGCAGCGCCTTGATGCCTTCGAGATCATCGCTCATCTCGCCCGAGGGCTCGCCCAGGATATAGCGGCCGTTGTTGGACAGCTGGATCTCGCCGGGATTGACGACTTCGGCGCCCTGCATCGCAACACAGCCGATCACGCGCTCCGGTCCGATCAGCCGCCATAGGCGTCCAGCCGGATCGAGCTCTTCGAACTGCAGCTCGGCATGCGGGCTCTGGCTGTCGCGGTGGAAATACCACCAGGGAATGCCGTTCAGGATCATCATCACCCGCGTGCTGTCCTTCAGGAGCGCAGCAATGCCCTCGGCGGCATCGCCGAGCTGATGGCCCTTGAGGCCGGTGATGATCAGGTCCTGTTTCGGCAGGCTGTAGGGATCGTCGGTCGCGGTGATCTCCACCTTGATCGGCTTTTCGGCGCCGGCTTCGTAGAGCTTCAGGCCGTTTTCGCGGATGCTCTTGAGATGGGCGCCGCGGGCGACGGCGGAGATAGTGACGCCGTTACCGGCGGCGGCAAGCTTTGCCGCAATGGCGCCACCGAGCGCACCGGCGCCGTAAACGCAGATCGATTTGAAGGACATGGGGAGGCTCCGCGAACATGAAGTGTCGCGCTAGACTTAGGTCATTCGCGCGCGATGGCGAATGACAATTTTTCGCGGGCCATCAAATTAATGCGTGGCCGGAGGGTCGACGAGTTCGTTACGGCGCAGCTCGTCGATGGCGGCCACCGCGTCTTCGGCTGACCA
Organism: Rhizobium sp. 21-4511-3d; assembly: GCF_053522545.1. Classification (NCBI taxonomy): domain Bacteria; kingdom Pseudomonadati; phylum Pseudomonadota; class Alphaproteobacteria; order Hyphomicrobiales; family Rhizobiaceae; genus Rhizobium; species Rhizobium sp. 21-4511-3d. The sequence continues at coordinate 767,693 of NZ_JBNWCF010000001.1, forward strand.
GCCGGCGCGAAGGGCTGCGGCCACCATCTTGACCTCGACTTCCTGTTCGAGCGCCAGGAACAGCGGCTCGAGCGCCTCCTGGACTGTCAGGACGTGATCATGCGGCGGGGCGACGGTCTGGCGTGCGGCAATGCTAGGCATTTCAGCTTTTCTCCTCTCCGTTAGATGGTGACATGAATCCGTCACAATGCACGACAGTGGAAAAGGTTCCGTATTTTATTTCGGATGGTCTCCATCTTGTTCTTTCGCCCTGCCTCTGCCTTCTTGCAGCCATAACCTGACGCTCGATTCGCTGTTCCGCAACGAGGGCGGGGCATACACTTTGCATCAAAGGAGAATGGGATGACGGACGCCAAGAGCGGCATTTCGGGACTGCGGCCGCGTATTACGGTAATCGGCGTCGGCGGCGGCGGCGGCAATGCGATCAACAACATGATCGCGGAAAATCTTGAGGGCGTCGATTTCATCGCCGCCAATACCGATGCCCAGGTGCTCGCCACCTCCAAGGCTTCGCGCCGCATCCAGCTCGGTGCGCATGTCACCGAAGGTCTCGGCGCCGGTTCGCTCCCGGAAGTCGGTCATGCGGCGGCCGAGGAATCGATCGACGAGATCATGGATCACCTGGCCGGTTCGCACATGTGCTTCGTCACCGCCGGCATGGGCGGCGGCACCGGAACGGGTGCAGCGCCGGTGATCGCCCACGCCGCGCGCCAGGCCGGCATCCTGACCGTCGGCGTCGTCACCAAGCCCTTCACCTTCGAGGGCAACCGCCGCATGAAGATGGCCGAGATCGGCATCGAGGCCCTGCGTCAGGCCGCCGATACCGTCATCGTCATCCCGAACCAGAACCTGTTCCGTATCGCCGACGCGAAGACCACCTTCGCCGATGCCTTCATGACCGCCGACCGCGTTCTCTACGCCGGTGTCGGCTGCATCACCGATCTCATCGTCAAGGAAGGCCTGATCAACCTCGACTTCGCCGACGTCAAGTCCGTCATGCGCGGCATGGGCCGGGCGATGATGGGCACGGGCGAGGCGGCCGGTGAGAGCCGTGCGATGAAGGCGGCCGAAGCGGCAATCGCCAACCCGCTGCTCGACGATATCTCGATGAAGGGCGCCAAGGGCGTGCTGATCTCGATCTCCGGCGGCTCCGACATGACGCTGTTCGAAGTCGACGAAGCCGCAAGCCGCATCCGCGACGAGGTTCAGGACGATGCCGACATCGTCGTCGGCGCGATCTTCGACCGCAATCTCGATGGCAAGTTCCGGGTCTCCGTCGTGGCGACCGGCCTCGATGGCAACGGCGTTCCCGCTGCTGCTCCAGGCGTTGCCGCGCAGGCGATCCCGACCCGCACGCTGCAGTAAGTCACCGACCAGTGATCAGCCGGCCGGAGTGAGCCGGCTGATTACCACATCCATGAATGCCCGCAGCCGCGGCAGCCGCTTTAGATCGCGGTGATAGCCGAGGAACGTATCGCGCCCGGGCGGTGCTTCGGGCACTTCGACGCGCTCCAATCCTGCAAAATGATCGCCGAGCGGCCGCGGCAGAACGGCCATTCCCGCACCGCGGGCGCAAAGTGCCGCCTGCACATCGCGATTGTTGCTGCGCATGGTGATCGTCGCCTTCGGGAAGGTCCGCGTCACCCAATGCACATCGGGCATTTCGGCAAAGGCCTCGTCCATGGTGACGATGGTAAAACCGCTGCCATCGCCTGCCGTGGGGTGATGCGTGCCTTTCGCAACGTAAAGCCCGTAGCCGATATGCATCAGCTTGCGTGAGATCACCTCCGGCTCGGTGAACGGCCGGATGCGGAACACCAGATCGGCCTCGCGCCGCGAGAGGTTGAGGAGCCGCGCATCGGTGAGCAATTCGACCGAAACCTTCGGATGTGCCTGCGAGAATTCCGCCAGAACCGGCGTCAGCATGTGAAGGCCGAACCAGTCAGAGCACGAGATCCGCAGCATGCCCTCGAGCGATCGCGTGCTGCCTTGCAGTTGCCGCTCCAGCGCAACGGCTTCTTCCTCCATCCGCAATGCATGCTGCAGAACGATGCTGCCCTCGTCGGTCAGCACGAAGCCGTCGGCTGTTCGCTGGAACAGCATGTGGCCGGTCGCCGCCTCCAGCGCCTTCAGCCGCCGCCCCATGGTCGGCTGCGTCTGCCCGAGCTTTCGGGCGGCAGCGCCGAGCGTGCCTTCGCGGGCAATCGCGAGAAAGATCCTGACATCGCTCCATTCCATGATCGCCTCATTCAATAATGAATGGAGATCATGCGATATCTTTGATTTTCATTCAATCGTGTTGGGGAGATCATCCGGCCATCGAAACCGGAGTGACCGACATGAGCACGATGAAAGCCCTGATCCTTGAAAACCACAATGCACCGTTCCGGCTGGCCGAGATCGCTCGTCCGAAGCCTGCTGCCGGCGAAGTCCTGGTCCGCATCAAGGCGAGCGGCGTCAATCCGCTCGACACCAAGATCCGCGCCGGTGCCGCAGAGCATGCCCGCCAGCCGCTGCCTGCCATTCTCGGCATCGACATGGCCGGTGTCGTCGAAGAGGTCGGGCAGGGTGTCTCTGGCTTCCGCCCCGGCGATGAAGTCTACGGTATGACCGGCGGCGTCGGCGGCGTCCAGGGATCGCTGGCGGAATTCGCCGCTGTCGATGCCCGCCTGCTGGCGATCAAGCCCGCGAACCTGACGATGCGCGAGGCGGCAGCCCTGCCGCTGGTCTTCATCACCGCCTGGGAAGGCCTCGTCGACCGCGCTGCCGTGAAATCAGGTCAGAGCGTTCTGGTCCTTGGCGGAGCCGGTGGCGTCGGCCACGTCGCGGTTCAGATCGCCAGGGCATTTGGCGCCGACGTCTACGCTGCCGATGGTGCCTCCAAGGCCGATTATATCCGCAGCCTCGGCGCGACACCGATCGACCACACTGCCGAAAGCGTCGAGGACTATGTCGCCAGATATACCGGCGGCAAGGGCTTCGATCTCGTCTATGACACGGTCGGCGGGGCAGGGCTCGATGCCGCCTTCAAGGCCGTCAAGCGTTTCGGCCATGTTGTGACCAGTCTCGGCTGGGGCACGCATGCGCTGGCGCCGCTCTCCTTCAAGGCTGCGAGCTATTCCGGCGTCTTCACGCTGCTGCCGCTCCTGACCGGCGAGGGCCGCGAGCACCACGGCGAAATCATGCAGGAGGCAACCAGGCTTGCGGAAGCCGGGAAGCTTGTCCCGCGCCTCGATGCCCGCCGCTTCACGCTCGAGGAAACCGCCGAGGCGCACCGCCTGATCGAGGAACGCCAGGCCAAAGGCAAGCTGGTGGTCGATATCGCCTGAGACACCGAAACGCCGCCCGCAATCTGCGAGCGGCGTTTTGGCGATGAGGTCTGCCTCAGGCGGCGAAGTCGGTCGAGACCGCAAGCGCCCGCCAGGCCGAAAGTTCCTGCTCGACGAAAGCATTCTTCTCGCCGAGCTTGGCGACCGTATCGCTGCCGAAGGGCATGCGCAGCGGCGGGTTTTCGGCATTCACGAGCGTCACGATGCCGGCCGCAAACTTTGCGGGATCGCCGGGCTGTGCATGATGGGCGCTGGCGGCGAAGTCCCGCATGTCGCCGGCCGGCGTCCCCACATAGTCGGGGATCGAGGCGGGGCTGATCGACAGCGAATTGTCGGCGAGGAAATCCGTGCGGAAGAAGCCGGGCTCGACGATCGTCACCTTGATGCCGAAGGACGCGATCTCGGTTGCCAGCGATTCCGACAGGCCCTCTACCGCAAACTTCGTCGAGCCATAGACGCCCCAGCCGGGATAGCCGGCATAGCCGCCGATCGACGAGAAGTTCAGGATGCGGCCCGAGCGCTGGCGGCGCATATGGGGCAGCACGGCGCGGGTGACCTTCAGCAGCCCGAAGACATTGGTCGCATAGATCTTCTCGATCTCCTCGGCCGTGGCCTCCTCGACGGCGCCGAGCAGCCCGTAGCCGGCATTGTTGACCAGAATGTCGATGCGCCCGAAGCGCTGGACGGCCGCGGCCGCAGCTTCCTGCGCCTGTCGCTCATCGGTGACATCGAGTGCCGTCGCAAGCAGATTGGGATGCTTGCCGATGGCATTGATGACGGTCTTCGGATTGCGGGCGGTGGCAACGACGGCATCGCCTGCGGCAAGGGCTTCCTTGGTCATCAGCGCGCCGAAACCGCGGGATGCACCAGTGATGAACCAGACTTTCATGACACGTTCCTTTCAGATCTCTCTTCGTTGTGTGCCGGTCTCTCTGTGCCGGTGAGGGGAATTTGACCTGAAAGCCGCTCCTGCATAAGATTCGTTATTTTCCAAATTATGCTGAGTGAGATTCATTAATGCGTGCGACCGATCTCTCCGAAATGGCAGCCTTCGCTGCCGTTGCCCGGCATCTCAGTTTCCGCAAGGCAGGCGAGGAGCGGGGTGTCACCGCGTCCGCGATCAGCCATGCCGTGCTCAATCTCGAGGAGCGGATCGGCGTGCGCCTGTTGAACCGGACGACCCGCAGCGTTTCGCTGACCGAAGCGGGCGAGCTCCTGAAATCTCACCTCGATCCCGCCTTCGGCGAGATCAGCTCGGCGCTCGATGCGCTCAACCAGTTCCGCGACACGCCCTTCGGCAAGGTGCGCCTCAACGTCGCCAATTCGATCGCCCCCTTCGTCATCGGACATATCATCGGCCCGTTGCTGTCGAAGAACCCCAATCTGCAGCTGGAAATCAGCGCCACGGACCGGCTGGTCGATATCGTCGAGGAAGGCTTCGATGCCGGGATCCGTTTCGGCGAGCGCGTCACCGAGGGGATGATTGCCTTGCGCATCCGGCCGCGCCTGCGCCTCGTCGTCGTCGGCTCGCCCGCCTATTTCGAGTATCGCCCGAAGCCGCTGACGCCGCATGATCTGAAGCGCCATCTCTGTATCCAGAACATGTATCCTTCGGGCGTCCGCTATCCCTGGGATTTCGAGCGCGACGGCCAGCCGGTCACCTTCCATCCAAACGGGCCGCTGTCGCTCGACGATCATGAACTGATGACCCAGGCTGCGCTGGGCGGCGTCGCGCTCGCCTATGTCTGGGAAAACCGCGTCGCCGAGCATGTCGCCGCCGGCAGGTTGATCAAGGTGCTGGACGACTGGTGCCAGCCCGAGGAGCCGCTCTACCTCTACTATCCGAGCCGCCGCCACATGTCGGCCGGCTTCCGGGCGCTCATCGAGGCGATCCGGGCGGAGTAGCGCGTCAGAGCTTGCGGAATTCGAGGCGGAAGATCACATCCTGGCTGCTCAGGAGATCCTTGCCCGGCGCATTGTGGATCACCAACCTGTCGCCTTCGAGCCGGATGGGCCGGATCTGATCTTCCTGCCATGCCGGGTCCCAGGCGGCGTCGACATGATGGACGACGCGATCGCCCTCCAGCGTGTAGGTGGCTGTATAGGCAAGCATGGTGTCGAAGAGGGTAGCCTTGTCGGCATCCGAATAGCCTTCGCGGCGCCCTGCGGGGCGTTGGCGGTTGGCAACGAAGGCCATCATCCGGCCATCGGGCTGATAGGCGATGTACCCAACAGGATCGGCGCCCATGGCATCGCTGACCTCGCCGGTCGCGACCACTCTCCGCGTCCAGGAAATCATCTTCCATGTGCCGATCAGCGCTTGCGCATCCATTGTCGTCCCCCTCGTCAAAGTAGCACGATCGGCTTGATGCAGCCATCGCTTATATGCCGAAAGGGCGGGGGAGCTTCCGCCGGTAATCTGGAAATTCCGCCATCACGACCTACATCAGTCTTGTTACCTTTCGCCTCCCAGAGGCACTCCCCAAAGATCAGGAAAATACCATGTCCCAAGACAACGCCCCCGTCTGGTTCATCACCGGCTGCTCGACAGGCTTCGGCCGCGAGCTGGCCAAGCTCACCATTGCCCGCGGCTGGCTGACCATCGTCACTGCCCGCGACAAGGCCCGCGTCGCCGATCTCGCCGAAGGTCATGACAATGCGCTGGCCATCGCGCTCGATGTCACCGACAAGGGACAGATCGCCTCGGCAGTCAAGGAAGCCGAGGAGCGCTTCGGCCGCATCGACGTTCTCGTCAACAATGCCGGCTACGGCTACCAGTCCTCGATCGAGGAAGGCGACGATCAGGAAATCCGCGATCAGTTCGAAGCCAATGTCTTCGGCCTCTTTGCCATGACCCGCGCCGTACTGCCCGGCATGCGCACCCGCCGCCGCGGCCATGTGATCAACATCACCTCCGTTGCCGGTTTCATCGGCTTCCCGGCATCCGGCTATTATTCGGCCAGCAAGCACGCCGTCGAAGGTTTCTCGGATTCGCTGGCGGCCGAGACGGCTGCCCTGGGCATCCAGGTCACCTGCGTCGAACCCGGCCCGTTCCGCACCGATTGGGCCGGCCGCTCGCTGCGCCAGACGGAGAGCAAGATCGCCGACTATGCCGAGACCGCTGCCGGGCGCATGAAGCAGACGTCGGGTTATAGCGGCCAGCAGCCGGGCGATCCCGTGCGCGCCGCCGAAGCGATGATCAAGATCACCGAGGTCGAGAAGGCGCCCCGCCATCTCGTGCTCGGCGCCTTCGGCTATGAGGCGGTGACCAAGAAGCTTGCCGAGCGTCTGGCGCTGGTCGAAGCCTGGAAGGATACCAGCATCGGCGCCGACTTCCCGAAAAGCTGAGGGCAATCCCGAGCAACCCTTTGACTTCTGCGGCCGTCCTGTCCGATGATCGGGCAGGGCGGCCGCGGTTTTCGGAGGGTTGGATGCGTGACCGGTTAATATCTCAGGCGAGGGCGATGAGGACGGCCGTTCTGGCGCTTGCGCTCCTGCCTGCTTTGGCCGGGCTCGCGATCGCCGCCGATGTGCCACCGCAGAGCGCCAAGTCGAAGACCGAGGTCGAGACGCTGAGCTCCCGCTGGACCAAGCATTTCGCCGAGGCCGCGACGCCGGAAAAGCGGGCCGCCGCCTTCCGCAGCTTCATGGCCGACAACCCCGAACCGACCCGTGTGCAGATCCGCCATATGGATGCGGATGGCGTCGAGGCCGATCTCATCTGGCCGGCCCGCCTTCACCATCCGCTCGGCCGCCGCGGCATTCTCTATGTCCATGGCGGCGGTTTTCACGGTGGCTCGCCGCGCACGCACCGGCTGCTGGCGGGCTCGCTCGCCAAGGCGGCCTCGTCGGACGTGCTGCTGATCGATTACCGTCTGGTGCCGGAGGGGCGCTATCCGGCGCAGATCGACGATATCAGGACCGCCTATCGCTGGATGCTCGAAAACGGCTACGAGAGCGGCAATATCGTCGTCGCCGGTGATGGCACCGGCGCCAATCTGGCGCTCGAAGCGGTGTTGCGGCAGAAGGCGGCAGGACGCCAGCTACCGGCAGCGTTCGTCGCCATCAGCCCGGTTTCCGATCTGTCCGCCAGCGGCGCCTCGATGCAGGCCAATGCCGCGACCGATCCGGTGATCAGCAAGGCGGTGATCGATGCGTTCACCAAGCCCTATCTCGGCGCCACCGCGCCGCAGGATCCAGCCGTCTCGCCGCTTTTCGCCGATCTTTCCGGTCTGCCGCCGATGCTGCTGCAGGTCTCCGGTAGCGAAGCGCTGCTCGACGACAGCCTGCGCCTTGCCGACAAGGCACGCCAGGCCGGTGTCGATGTGACGCTCGAAGTCTGGCCGGGCCTGATCCACGGCTGGCAGCTCTTCCCGCATCTGCTCGAGGATGCCGACAAATCCAACCAGCGCATCGCCGAATTCGCCATGCGCCATTTCGCCGACAGCCCGCAGCAATAACGCAGGCAGGAGACCGCCAATGACCAAGGCCGCCTATGTGCTCGGAATACTCTTGATCCTCGTCGGCCTCGTCTGGATGGGGCAGGGCAGCGGCTACTTCCCCTATCCCGCCGAGAGCTTCATGATCGACCAGACGCCCTGGATCTATTGGGGCGCGCTGGCCGCCATCGTCGGCGTCGCGGTGATCGCGCTCGCCAGACGGCGGGCTTAGGGCCGCTCCCCCATGCCTGTGCCTGTCACAGGAACCCAGCCACCGCGCGTCTGCGCGGTGAATGACTCACGTCTCCACGCCCATGCCCCAATACTGGGCGCACTTGATCCCACTGAGACGCAAAGGGACCGAGGGGTGAATAATCTACTTGGTGCAGTTTCCTGCATTGTCCTTGGCCAAGCACTCATTGCAAAGCTCGCCGCTCGCGGGCTTCGTAGGGCGTTCGTCATAGTCTGACATCGGCCAGTTGCTGCAGTTGCGGCACCAATGCCAGGTATCTTTGCCGTTGCGCTTCCTGTAAGCCATCATTCCCTCCCGTCAGCGTTGAGTGACGCAAGGAAACTAAGCGAGAAAAGCCGCATGCTCCACGAACCAGCCACAGCCGGAAGGTGGTGGACGGCGAGAGGCCGATTGCAGCGTCAGACGAGCCCGTCGATCGGCCGGCCGACGGCGAGCGATTTGCGCAGATTGGGATCGAGCCGTTCGGCATAGGCGTGGTCCGGTGCTGCGCCGAGACCATCGAGCATCTTCGAGAAGAAGCAGCGAACGGCGGCCGCTGCCGTGATGTCAAAGATCTCCGCATCCGAGAGTCCGTGCTTCTTCAGCGCGTCGACATCCTGCTGGGTGACGCTGGTGGCGTCGCGCACCACCTTGGCGGCAAACGCCATGATCGCCCGCTCGGCCGCATCGACAGGCGCCTTCTCGCCGCCATCGGCGGTTGCCGCCAGCCCGTCATTGGTAAAGCCCTCGCGCAGCAGCACCGAACCGTGTGCCAGCATGCAATAGGAGGATTTGAGCTCCTTGGCGGCGGCCAGCGTCACCAGCTCGTAGCGCCTGAGCGTCATGTGGCTGCGGATGCTTGAGAGCAGCGCGCCCCAGTGCTCCATCACCTCCGGCCGGTGCCCGAAGGCGCGGTACATGTTCGGCAGATAACCGTAACTCGCCTCCGCCGCGGCATACATCGATGCCGTCTTGTCATTTGTGGATGCATCGGGAGTGTGAATGAAGGCCATGGTGCGATCCTCCGTTTCTGGTCCGATCAGGATATTCCAGAATAGGTTTTTCGCCTATGCGCTTCGCGCGCCGCCGGTCACCGCAAGCGCTCAATCATGCGTATTCTTGGAAATCTGCCATTCGCCGTTTTCATCGACTTCGACGCGCTTGTTGCCACGATAGAAGATCGGCCGCTTGGTCTTCTTGTCCATCGAGAACCGGCTCGGCGTAAACTTCTGGTCCTCACGGCCCTCATTCGCCAGCGCCAGCGCTTCCTTGAACTGCCCGTTCTTGCAAAGCGCGAGGAATTGTTTTTCGTCCATGATCCTATCCAACTCAACCGGCTGTCATCATGTCTGCATATGGCATGAAGCCGGCCGGTGTTTCTAGGCAAAAACAACACGCGCGCACAACGACCAGCCCTCATCCTGAGGTGCGGAGGCGAAGCCGAAGCCTCGAAGGACGAGGGCGGGTTGTCGCTCTGGCACTCGCCATGGTAGCGTCCGTCGTTGGTATCGGAGCAATCCATGGAAGTGACCGTCTACATCCTGCGATGCCGCGACGGCTCCTATTATACCGGGCTGACGAAGCAGAATATCGAAGCGCGCGTCTGGGAGCACAATGCCGGGGTATACGATGGTTACACCGCCAAACGCCTGCCCGTCGAACTGGTCTTCACCGAGACCTACGACCGCATCATCGATGCCATCGCACGGGAGCGGCAGATCAAGGGCTGGTCGCGGCGCAAGAAGGAGGCGCTGATCGCCCTAAATTATGAGGCGTTGCCTAGTCTGTCGAAGCGCGGGCCGGTGTCGGTAAAGTAGGGGTGGTGGCCAGCCCCGATCCTTCGAGGCTACGCCCTGCGGGCTTCGCACCTCAGGATGAGGCTGGAGTGGGTGCCGCGCCTGTGGCGAGGAGCGAGCCTCAAGCAACTTGATCGCAGCATTGCCTGCCGTAGGCCAGGCGCCGACAATTAGCCCTCATCCTGAGGTGCGGAGGCGAAGCCGGAGCCTCGAAGGACGAGGGCGGGTGATGATCGGCCGTGCCACGAAAACAAAAAGGGGCGCCGAAGCGCCCCTATCACATTCACTGTCCATCAAGAAATCAGCTGCAGCCGCTTGTCGCGCCGCACGTATCGCACTTCTCGCAGGTGCCGTTGCGGACCATCGTGAAGTTCTGGCACTCGGAGCACATGTTGCCCGTGTAACCCTGCATGATGGAGCGGGCGCGGCGTTCGGCTTCGACCTTCTTGGCTTCCGTCTTGGCGGTCGCAGCATCGGCGGCGGCCTTGTCGGAGAAGAGGGCGGTGGCCTGCTGCTGGGCTTCGGAAGCGAGCTCTTCGTTCACTTCCTCGGCGATCTCTTCGGCCAGTTCCTTGGCGCGCTCCTCGTAATCGCGCTTGAAGGCGACAATTTCGGAGGTGGCGACGGCGGTTGCCGGTTCGAGCTTGCGGGCGGCAGAGCCAGCAAAGGCGGTGACCGTGCCGGCCGAGGAGGCGCGGACAGGCGTTGCTGCCGATGCGCCCTTCGGTTCGCCGACCAGGCGGTCGCCGGTGCCGGGAACGAGCGTCGGCTTGTAGCCGCGGGTCCAGCCGGTCGAGACGAGGTTGGTCTTGCCTTCCTGGATGCCCTTGCCGAGTGCCGTGTTCGAGAAGTCGGACGTGTCGACATGCGCCAGGTCATGACGGCCGAGATAGGAGACGGCGAGTTCGCGGAACACGTAGTCGAGGATCGACGTGGCGTTCTTGATCGCGTCGTTGCCGATGACCATGCCGGCCGGCTCGAACTTGGTGAAGGTGAAGGCCTCGACATATTCCTCGAGCGGCACGCCGTACTGCAGGCCGAGCGAGATGGCGATCGCGAAGTTGTTCATCATCGCACGGAAAGCAGCGCCTTCCTTGTGCATGTCGATGAAGATTTCGCCGAGGCGGCCGTCACCGAATTCGCCGGTGCGGAGATAGACCTTATGTCCGCCGACGGCAGCCTTCTGGGTGTAACCCTGGCGGCGGTTCGGCAGCTTTTCGCGTTCACGGGTCACACGCTCGATGACGCGCTCGATGATCTTCTCGGTGACGGTAACGGCCTGGGCCGCGACCGGCTGCTGCAGCAGTTCTTCGAGTGCATCCTCATCGCTCTCGTCTTCGATCAGCGAAGCGTTCAGCGGCTGCGACAGCTTGGAGCCGTCGCGGTAGAGGGCGTTTGCCTTCAGGCCGAGCTTCCAGGAGAGCATGTAGGCGCTCTTGCAATCCTCGACGGTGGCGTCGTTCGGCATGTTGATCGTCTTGGAGATCGCACCCGAGATGAACGGCTGGGCAGCCGCCATCATGCGGATGTGGCTTTCGACCGAGAGATAACGCTTGCCGATCTTGCCGCAGGGATTGGCGCAATCGAAGACCGGCAGATGCTCGTTCTTCAGGAAGGGGGCGCCTTCCAGGGTCATCGCGCCGCAGACGTGAACGTTGGCGGCCTCGATGTCCTTCTTCGAAAAGCCCATGTGGTCGAGCAGGTTGAAGCTCATGTCGGCGAGCTGCTCGTCGGAAACCTTCAGGGTGTCCTTGAGGAAATCTGTGCCGAGCGTCCACTGGTTGAAGACGAACTTGATGTCGAAGGCGTTCTTCAGCGCGGCGTTGACGGCTTCCACCTTCTCGTCGGTGAAGCCCTTGGTCTTCAGGGTCGAGGGGTTGACGCCGGGCGCCTGGTTCAGGTTGCCGTGGCCGACAGCGTAGGCCTCGATCTCGGCGATCTGCGCTTCGGAATAGCCGAGCGAACGCAGCGCATCCGGAACGGCGCGGTTGATGATCTTGAAGTAGCCGCCGCCGGCGAGCTTCTTGAACTTCACGAGTGCGAAGTCAGGCTCGATGCCCGTCGTATCGCAGTCCATGACGAGGCCGATCGTGCCGGTCGGAGCGATAACCGAGACCTGGGCGTTGCGGTAGCCATGCTTTTCGCCGAGTTCGATCGCCTTGTCCCAGGCACTCTTGGCATGGGCGGCAAGGTCCTGATCCGGGTTTTCCGAGTGGATCAGCGCGACCGGGTTGACCGACAGGGCCTCATAGCCCGAGGTCTCGCCGTAAGCGGCGCGGCGATGGTTGCGCATGACGCGCAGCATGCTCTCGCGGTTTGGCGCAAAGTTCGGGAACGGGCCGAGCTCGGAGGCCATTTCAGCCGAGGTTGCGTAGCAGATGCCGGTCATGATCGCGGTCAGCGAGCCGGCAATGGCGCGGCCTTCTGCCGAGTCATAGGGGATGCCGGAGGACATCAGCAGGCCGCCGATATTGGCGTAGCCGAGGCCGAGCGTGCGGTATTCGTAGGAGAGTTCGGCAATCCGCTTCGACGGGAACTGCGCCATCATGACCGAAACTTCGAGCACGACGGTCCAGAGGCGGACGGCGTGTTCGTAGTCGGCGATGTCGATGCGCTTCGTTGCCTTGTCCTTGAACTGCAGCAGGTTCAGCGAAGCCAGGTTGCAGGCCGTGTCGTCGAGGAACATGTATTCCGAGCACGGGTTCGAGCCGCGGATCTGGCCGCCGGCCGGCGAGGTGTGCCAGTCGTTCATCGTCGTGTTGAAGTGCAGACCCGGATCGGCCGATGCCCAGGCGGCGTAGGAGATCGACTCCCAGAGGTCGCGGGCCTTCAGCGTCTTCATGACCTTGCCGTCCTTGCGGGCGGTCAGGTGCCAGTCGCCATCGTTTTCGACGGCGCGCAGGAAGTCGTCCTTGATCGAGACGGAGTTGTTGGAGTTCTGGCCCGAAACGGTGAGATAGGCTTCGCTATCCCAGTCCGTGTCATAGGTCTTGAATTCCATGTCCGTGTAGCCCTGGCGGGCGAACTGGATGACGCGGCCGATATAGTTTTCCGGAACCTGGTCCTTCTTGGCAGCGCGGATTTCGCGCTTCAGGGCCGGGTTCTTGGCCGGGTCGAAGCACTCGCCGTCATCGCCGCCGTCGCAATTGACGCAGGCCTTCATGATCGCCTTCAGATGCTTGGCGACGACCTTCGAACCGGTGACGAGAGCGGCAACCTTCTGCTCTTCCTTGACCTTCCAGTTGATGTATTCCTCGATATCCGGATGGTCGATGTCGACGACGACCATCTTGGCCGCACGGCGGGTCGTGCCGCCCGACTTGATGGCGCCGGCAGCGCGGTCGCCGATCTTCAGGAAGCTCATCAGGCCGGAGGAGCGGCCGCCGCCGGAAAGCCTTTCGCCTTCGCCGCGCAGCATGGAGAAGTTGGAGCCGGTGCCGGAGCCGTACTTGAAGAGGCGCGCTTCGCGCACCCAGAGGTCCATGATGCCGCCCTCGTTGACGAGGTCGTCTTCAACCGACTGGATGAAGCAGGCGTGCGGCTGCGGATGTTCGTAGGCGGACTTCGACTTCGTCAGCTTGCCGGTGAACGGATCGACGTAATAGTGGCCCTGGCCCGGGCCGTCGATGCCGTATGCCCAATGCATGCCGGTGTTGAACCACTGCGGCGAGTTCGGGGCAACGCGCTGCGTGGCGAGCATGTAGGCGAGCTCGTCCTTGAAGGCCGACGCATCTTCTTCCGAAGAGAAGTAACCACCCTTCCAGCCCCAGTAGGTCCAGGTGCCGGCCAAGCGGTCGAAAACCTGACGGGCGTCGGTTTCCGAGCCGTACTGCTGATCCTTCGGCAGATCCTTCAGCGCTGCTTCATCGGCAACCGAGCGCCACAGGAACGACGGAACGTCGTTTTCCTCGACCTTCTTCAGGCGTGCGGGAACGCCGGCCTTGCGGAAATACTTCTGCGCCAGGATGTCGGCGGCGACCTGCGAAAACTGCGCGGGAACGTCGATGTTCTCGAGGCGGAAGACGATCGAACCGTCGGGGTTCTTGATCTCGCTGGTCGCCTTGCGGAATTCGATTTCCCCATAGGCACCTTGTTCCGCTTTCGTGAAACGCCGTTCAATGCGCATGTCGCCAACCTCTAATCTGCGCGCCCGTCCCCGATGACCAAGGCGCAAGTTTCCTCATCCGGCAGCGCGCCAGGAAGGGCGCAGCCAGTTCTCGTATCCGTATTGTGACAGGGGTGTCATCCGGAGATGTCTTTCCTGTATATTGTGGTGATGATGGCTGCTAGCACTAAATATAGTATTAACAGCTATTTTTCGCCAGCCCCAATGTCACTGCCGGGCGGTCAAAAATTTGCGCAGGGAATGCCACGCAGCGGTCATCCGTCATAGATGCAACGCCCTGATTCCACGCTTGAATTTTGAAGAGAACCGGCCTCGTTAATTCCGGTCCAGTTGCCGCCGCAACATCGGATCCCATTAAGTTTGAAACACGCGATTCCGTCAAGGGGTGGTTTTTAACGAAGCGTTCACCACAACATATTGTGGATGGGGCTGTGGACACTGGGGAAAAGCCTGGAGGCCTTGTTTTTCAAGGGCTTGGCGCGGTCAAGCCGGTAAATGATACCGATGTCATCAAAAAAACACGAAATTTTAAATCTAGCGATGGTGTTTCGCCGGCAAATCGGTCTAGCGATTCGAAACGCGAAGAAGCTTCAGATTGCGTCCAGCGCGATCGTCACGGTGGCGATGCCGATGGCCTTGCCGGTCTCGTCCCGGATCGTGAAACTCGCTTGTGTTTCAAGGATTTGCGTCACGTCATCGCGCTCGGCGCGGTCGATGAAGGTCTCGTCCGAATCACGCGCGAAGGTTCGGAGGTATTTGTTCTCGTCGCCCTGCCAGTAATCCATCGTCGTGCGGCTCTCGCCGACATTCAATCCATTCTTGTCGGTGACGAAGAACTCGATGATGACGCCCTGGGAATTGTCCTGCTTCGATTTCAGATAGCGGGAGACCGGGTTCATCATCAGCTTCGAGATCATCTGGAACTGGCCGGTCTCGACCTCGGAGCGGTAGGTGCCGTCCAGAACCTGGATATCGGTCTTGCTGACATCGCCGAAGCGGACGTTCTGGTCCTTGATGGCCTTCAGCACGACGGGATTGTTGACCATCGGCCGGACCACGGTATCCACATATTCGCGCACGACGGAGATATAGGCGGGTTCGGCATAGGACGGCGCGGGCAGCGCAAATGGCGAGATCGAAAGCCCTGAAGCCACGACCGCAATGACCCAACCCCCGTAGCGCATTGCCCTTCCTTGCTGCGCGCCTGACGGCACGCGGTTGCCCATATAGTCTATGCAGCGGGGGCATGTTTTCCGGCGCGCCCTGATGCCGGTAAACTGTGGATGCCCTTGCCGAGCACCCACTATACATTCGCAATATTACTAAGATAACAATCAATACCCGCAGCGGCTGCTGCTTCGGATATTATCATCTTTAGGTTTATTTCGGGCCTTTTGCAATCGGCTCCTGATAGGTGAAGCCCATATCCCACGGGAAATAGATCCACGTATCCTGGCTGACTTCCGTGACAAAGGTATCAACGGTCGGCACGCCCTGGGGCTTGGCGTAGACGCAGGCGAAATGCGCCTTCGGCAGCATGCCGCGCACCTGGGCCGCCGTCTTGCCGGTGTCGGTCAGATCGTCGATGACGAGAATGCCTTCGCCGCCATTTTCCTGCAGCTCGGGGGCGATGCCCTTCAGGACGACCATGTCACCCTGGTTCACATAGTCGTGGTAGGAGGCGACGCAAACCGTCTCGATCAGGCGGATGTTGAGCTCGCGGCAGATGATCGCTGCCGGAACCAGGCCGCCGCGGGTGATGCAGACGATGCCTGTGAATTCCTTGTTCAATCCTGCGATCCGCCAGGCGAGCGCGCGCGCATCGCGGTGAAACTGGTCCCAGGAAACGGGAAAGGCTTTATCGGGAAGGGACATGGGACTGCTCCGCGGCATGATGGAAACCGCCGGCGACCTCAGGGCGACCACAAACGCAAATCGCGCAGCCGGAGCTGCGCGAATGATTGCCGGGGCCCGTCACCGGTCGCCTGAAATAGCGGCATTTGCGGCCGGAGCGCAAGTCCCGGCACGCAATCATCAACGGGATAGCAGCGTCAGCGCCGTCATCGACTGCAAGAGAGACTTGGTCGTGCCGCCAAAGATCGTCTGCCAGAGCCACGAATGCGTATAGGCGCCCATGACCAGAAGATCGATGCTGTTGTCGGAAAGCCGGTTCTCTATGACCGACGACGCGCTCTTGCTGGCGCTCTCGGCAGTCGCAAGCGTCGCGTTGACGCCATGGCGGGCGAGGGTGGCGGCGATATCGGCGCCGGCGAGACCGGCACTCTGCGTTGCGCTATCGACAGGATCGACGGAGAAGATCTCCACCGCATCGGCACCCTTGAGGATCGGCAGCGCGTCGAATGTGGCGCGGGCCGCTTCCTTCGAGCCGTTCCAGGCGATCAGCACCCGCTTGATCGGCTTGGGGTTGCGGATGATGTAGGGGATCATCAAAACGGGACGGCCGCTTTCAAACAGGAAGTTGTCGACATCGACATGGCTGTCGGAGGGCCGCGCCGGATCGGCCTGCGAGGCGATCAGCAGATCGGCGCTGCGGGCGGTTTCGATCAGCGGCGCCGAGCCGTAGCCGGTCGAGGTGGCGAAGCTGCGCCACTCGAAGGAGACGCCGCTCGCCGCCGCCTTCTGTTTGAAGATCCGCTCGACCTCTATGGTCTCCGAATGCGCCATGTCCTGCAGCGCCTGCACCGCGACGGGATCGGGAATCTCCATCGGCGCCACCAGCGGCACGGCCGAGATCGTCTCGGCATGCAGCCCGATCACATGCGCGCCGTGGGCAGCAGCAATCGTCATCGCAAAATCGGCAACGGCACCGCTGTTATCGGCGGTATCGAGAATGGCGAGTATGGTTTTGTAGGACATATCAAATTCTCCTTGGGCGGCTGAAATGAACTTCCGCATGAAAAGAATGCGTTGGCCTGCGTTGCGGTTCCTTGACTGAGATCAATGGTTTGAGAGGAGGGGGCTGGGGCTTACGCTTCCGCCGAATGGTTCTCGGCGATTTCCTTGGCCTTGCGGATATCCTCGATCATCGCCTCGACATCCTTGCCGGCAGCCTCAATGACATCCTGCGAGCGGCCGCGCACGACGATTTCGGTGGAGAATTTCTGGCCGACATAGCGCGGATAGGAGCCGATGCTGGTTTCCGGGTGCGCCTTCTGGATAGCCGCGAGCGGCGTGCCGATATCGCCTTCGCCGTAAGGGCAGGCGATAGCCAGCGACAGAACCTTGGCACCGGTCTTCAGTGTCGGCAGCACATTGCCGATCATCGCCTGGAACACCTGCGGCACCCCGGCCATCACATAGACATTGCCGATGATGAAGCCCGGTGCCGTCGAGACCGGGTTCTCGATATGGGCGGCACCGCGCGGCATGCGCGCCATGCGCTGGCGTGCCTCGGTGAATTCCAGTTCGCGGCGCTTGTACATGTCTCCGAGCAGGGACATCGCCTTTGCATCGTGCTCGCAGGGCAGGCCGAAAGCCTTTGAAACCGCATCCGCGGTGATGTCGTCATGGGTCGGGCCGATGCCGCCGGAGGTGAAGACATATTCGTAGCGGGCGCGCAGCGCATTCAGCGCCTCGACGATCGCATCCTCCTCGTCGGCAACGATGCGGACTTCCTTGAGGTCGATGCCCGACAGCGTCAGCAGATCGGCGAGGTAGCCGATATTCTTGTCCTTGGTGCGGCCCGAAAGCAGTTCGTCGCCGATGGCGAGCATGGCGGCGGTAACGATGGTCTGATTGGTCATGGAAAACGTCCGGAATGAAATGGGTCCGCTATAGGTAGCGCCGATTTCCCCGCTTGCAAATGCGGCTGAACGGCAAAGCAATATCACAAAAATAAGACAGCAAGCACTTTCGCGTCTCCGCTGAGTGAACAGTGAGTTCTTGCCGGAAGGGATGCGCCATCACCGCCGCGCTGATAGAACCATCGCCGGTTTAAATGCACATCAACCCAGACGGAGCTTGAAAATGGCAAAAGTCCTCGTTCTCTACTATTCGGCATACGGCCACATCGAAACCATGGCCTATGCCGTTGCTGAAGGCGCGAAGTCGGCTGGTGCCGACGTAACCGTCAAGCGCGTTCCGGAACTCGTGTCGGAAGAAGTCGCCAAGGCTTCCTACTACAAGCTCGACCAGAAGGCTCCGATCGCAACGGTAGACGAACTCACAGAATATGACGCGATCATCGTCGGCGCCGGCACCCGCTTCGGCACTGTTGCCTCGCAGATGCGCAATTTCTGGGATCAGACCGGCGGTCTTTGGTTTGGCGGCAAGCTCGTCGGCAAGGTCGGCTCGATGTTCACCTCGTCCGCTACGCAGCACGGTGGCCAGGAATCGACGATCCTCGGCTTCGTGCCGACCTTCCTGCATCACGGCATGGCCTATGTTGGCCTTCCCTACGCTTTCCAGGGCCAGATGGGCACCGAAGAAGTCAAGGGTGGCTCGCCCTACGGCGCGTCGACGATCACCAACGGTGACGGCTCGCGCCAGCCTTCCGAGATCGAACTCGAAGGTGCACGCTTCCAGGGCGCCCACGTCGCCAAGATCGCTGCGAAGCTCGCCTAAGCTTCATACGGCCTGAAAAATTGAAAACGGCGCGGCCCGAGGCTGCGCCGTTTTCACGTCTTCGTGCGGGCGGCGTTTTGGCGCATTCCATGCGTATATGATAAAATCATAAGGAGACGCGTAAGGAGGCCCTGATGGACCGCTATATGATGAAACTGCTGGCTTGCGTGATCGCCGGGCTGGTGTGCCTTTCGGTGATCCTTCTCGCGCTAACTATCGATTTCGACGGTAAGGACGATGAAAGCGCCAAGCTGAAGACGGGTTCACCCGCCGAGATTGTGAAGTTGCGAAGCTAACGCGAAGAACGAAGCCGCGACAACCGCCGTTGCAAACAGGCAGGCCATCGTCGTCTTATAGAATTTCAAACGCTTCGTTCTGACGCCATCCCAATCGTAAACCACCGTCTTACTCCCACAAGACTAGCTTTACCCATACGCCGCATCGTCATTCTTGCATGCTGAACCCGGCATTCAACCGCCCGGGCCTCGTTTTCCCCGGTATACAAGCACATTCGAACAGCATGATAAAGCCTTCGGCAAATCACCCGCTTGCTCAAAAATGGGGCAATCGCCGCTGACACCCTGCACGAAGCTCCTATATGGCTGAATGAAAAGGAGATTCGCCGATGCGCGCCGTCATTTCGCTGATGCTTCTGCTGGCCCTTGCAGGCTGCAATACCGCCATGCCGCCGCCCGAACCGATGCGCGGCAGCCTGACTTATGGCGGCCGGGTGGTCTATTATGGGGCGGCGCCCGGCCATGTCGTCGACCACGAATTCCCCGATAAGTTCGGCTATCGCGTCTTCGAGAAATATGTCGTCCAGCCCGATGGCACGCTGAAACTGATCTCGCGCCGCACCGGTTCCGACTACTGGAAGATCCGCCACTGGTGAGATCGGCGGTTTGACTTCACCGCCATCCGCGCCAGCTTTCGGGCAGGTCCCGCCCACGGAGTTTCGCGCCATGGTGACAAGAATTGCCAAATGCACCTGCGGCCAGCTGCAGATCACGGTCGAGGGCGAGCCTCTCGGCGTCGGCGTCTGCCACTGCTTCGCCTGCCAGAGCCGCACCGGCAGCGTCTTCGCCGCCCTCGCAGCCTTCGGCCCCGGCTACAAGGTAACCGGCCGCGCCACCGATTATGTCCGCACCGGCGACCAGGGCGCCAAATTCCGCTTCCGCTTTTGCCCGGTTTGCGGCACCAATCTCTATCATACGGAAGAAGGCGAGGATAACCGCTCGGTCGGCGTCGCCGTCGGCGCCTTCGCCGACCCCGATTTCCCGCCGCCCCAGGATTCCGTCTACGACTGCCGCAGGCACCGCTGGGTACAACTGCCCGAAGGCATCACCGTCTACGACAAGGATCCGGAATGAACGCTTGGTGCGGGCGGCGGGGATCGAACCCGCATAGCCTAAGGCCGAGAGATTTTAAGTCTCTTGCGTCTACCAGTTTCGCCACGCCCGCAGCGCGCGCTTCTCAATCAACGACATCGGCGATTCAGTCAAGGGCGGCGCTGGAGGAGGCGGGTTCCGTGGGCGCTTTGGGTATGGCCTTGCGGGCGCGGATTTTCAGGAGGGCGTGGGCAGCCATAGCGCCGATTGCAGCACCCATGCCCTTGATGATGCCGTCATGCAGGCGGGCGTGGCGGGTCGGCGAGAAATATTGCAGCGCCTCGATGGCGATCGCGCCGAAGGCGAGGAGCAGTACGATCAGCTTCCACTGCTTGGGATAGCCGAGCACGAAGATGAAGCCGGTCACGGCATAGGCGAGCGCCCGGTCGAAATCGACGGTGGTCACGGTGTGCGGGCGCAGGCCAATCGGGGAGATCGTGACGAAGATGATGCCGGCCAGCACCAGCCAGGCCAGCGGCCTCATGAATTTCGGTGTTATCATCCTGTCATATTAGCAGGGCGCGCCGCGTGGTGCACTGCAAAAAGCCGTGTCCACCGCGTGTTCGGCGGCTGAGCTTAAGAAATGCTTTCGCGAAGGGCGAACCGGCTTGCCCGGTTTGAGGCTTTCTTTCGGGCGCCGCTCTGTGCCATAGCGGGCGGGCGAAATGAGGAATGGACCGATGACCGTCAACCGTCAGGATGTTGAAAAGGCCGAGGAAGCGCTGCGCAGCCTTTTCCCGGCTACGCCGCTGCAGCTCAATGATCATCTTTCGGCACGCTATGGCGCCGATATCTGGCTGAAGCGCGAAGACCTTTCTCCGGTCCGTTCCTACAAGATCCGCGGCGCCTTCAATTTCTTCCGCAAGGCGATCGCCGAAGGCGGCGAGGGGCGCACCTTCGTCTGCGCCTCGGCCGGCAATCACGCTCAGGGCTTCGCCTTCGTTTGCCGTCATTTCGGCGTGCCGGGCGTCGTCTTCATGCCGGTGACCACGCCGCAGCAGAAGATCGACAAGACCCGCATGTTCGGCGCCGAATTCATCACCATCAAGCTCTACGGCGACTTCTTCGACCAGTGCTACCAGGCAGCGCGCGATCACGCGGAGCAGGCCGGTGGCGTCATGGTGCCGCCCTTCGATCATGAGGATATCATCGAGGGGCAGGCGACGGTTGCCGCCGAGGTCATGCAGCAGCTGCCGGATGGCAAGGTGCCCGACATGATCGTCATGCCTGTCGGCGGCGGCGGTCTGGCAGCCGGGATCACCGGCTATCTCGACGGCATCGTCGCAAAGTCCGGATTCGTCTTCACCGAGCCCGCGGGTGCCGCGAGCCTGAAGCGCAGCATCGAGGCCGGCGAACCGGTGACGCTCGCCAAGGTCGACAATTTCGTCGATGGCGCAGCCGTTGCCCGCATCGGCGATCTGAACTTCGCGGCCCTTAAGAATTTCCCGGCGAGGCAGGTGATGCTGATGCCGGAGAACGCGATCTGCGTGACGATCTCCGAAATGCTGAATGTCGAGGGCGTCGTGCTCGAGCCGGCCGGTGCCCTGTCGCTGACGGCGCTGGCGTCGATGAACCCGGAAGATATCCGCGGCAAGACGATCGTTGCCGTCGTCTCCGGCGGCAATTTCGATTTCGAGCGCCTGCCTGACGTCAAGGAGCGCGCCATGCGCTATGCGGGGTTGAAGAAATACTTCATCCTGCGGCTGGCACAGCGCCCCGGCGCACTGCGCGATTTCCTCAATCTGCTCGGCCCTGACGACGATATCGCCCGCTTCGAATATCTGAAGAAGACGGCGCGCAATTTCGGCTCGATCCTGATCGGCATCGAAACCAAGGCGCCCGAGAATTTCGCCACCCTGGTCGAAAATTTCGAGAAGTCGGGCATGGGCTTCGAGGACATCACCGAAAACGAGATCCTGGCAAACCTCATCATTTGACTTTGCGGCAGCAAGTCCCGCGTGTTAAAGGCGAAACATGGCTTCGATATTCTCCAGCATTGTCTCGATATTCTCAGGTGGCGCAAAGCCCAGCGAAGGCGGCGGCAGCGCCAAGGCTGCAGAGCCGCAGCTCTACGGAGACTGCGCGATCTATGCCGAACCGCAGAAGGAAGGCGGCCAGTATCGCCTGGCGGGCCGCATCGAAAAGACGTCCGGCGATGAGGTGCTGGTGCGCACCTTCATCCGCGCCGACATGTTCTCCTCGCTCGACGATGCCAACGAATGCACCGTGCGCAAGGCCCAGCAGATCATCGATCAGCACGGCGCCTCGCTGTTCGGCGATGGTGTCAAGCAGCGTCAGGTCTAAATCCACAAGCGGCTGCTTTGTCACTTAATTTTAAGTGATTGCCGTCAAAGGTGCTGCGAAAGGAATCGCAGGATCATTTCGTGGTTGTTGCAGCCCGTCCCAAGACCGGAATGAAGCGCCGCTGGCAGTTCTGCCAGGGCAGGGTTTCCGGCGCATGATAGAGGCCACCAATCTCGGTCTCTTCGTTCTTGAAGCCATCGGCTACTTCGGGCTGATGGTGACACTCCTGCATTTCCGCAATCGCCTCGGCCTCGGTGTGTTCGTCACCGCGCTCGGCGTCATGCATTTCATGGAAACCTATCTGGCGGCGGTCTTCTACGTGAACCTGCCGTTCGGCGTCGCGTCACCGGGTTCGTCGGTGTTCTTCGCCGGCAAGCTGATGATGATCCTGATGCTCTATCTGCAGGAGGATGCCTCTACAGTCCGCCAGCCGATCTACGGCCTGTTCATCGGCAACCTGCTGACGGTGGCAATCGCCTGGATCCTGCAGCTGCATCACACGATCGAGATGTCGCCGGGGAACGAGGCGGATTTCGGTTTCCTCAAGGAAATGGGATGGCTGATGATCTGGGGTACGGCCATCCTCTATCTCGATTCCATCGGCATCATCCTGCTCTACGAGCGGCTCGGCCGTTACATCAAGCGCAGGGTCATCCTGCGCTTCATGATCTGCGGATTCGTGCTGCTGACGTTTGACCAGGTCGGCTTCTTCGGCGGCCTGCATTATTTCCTCGGCGTGCCGCTGTCGGCCTTCTGGGATGGCTGGAAGGCGAAGATGTTCGCCGTCTGCGTCTACACCGTGCTGTTTGCGCTCTACGAGATCTACGTCCGCCGCGACGGCGTGCCGGCCGCCGCCCGCTCGATCAGCGACGTCTTCGGCGACCTGACCTTCCGCGAGCGCTACAATGATCTCCTCGACCGCACCGGCCGCGATATCCTGACCGGCGTCTATGACCGCAGCCGCATGGAGCTGGAAGCGCCGGTAATGATCCGCGAGGCGCAGCGCCAGGGTCTCTACGGCACCGTGATCATCATCGATGCCGACCACTTCAAGGATGTGAACGACAATTTCGGCCACCTGCAGGGCGACGAGGTGCTCAAGGCGATCGCCGGGCGGCTCGGCACCATCCTGCGTTCAGCCGACCGCGTCTTCCGCTTTGGCGGCGAGGAATTCGTCGCCGTCTGCCCGGGAACGGATCACGAGGAAGGCCTGATCGTCGCAGAGCGGTTGCGCTGGACGATCGCGACGAGCGTCAAGACCCCGGATGGCAAGCCCGTCACGGCGTCGCCACCGCCGACGAGGACGGCGTCAGCTTCACCACCGTTCTCGCTGCCGCCGACGACCGGCTCTACCAGGCAAAGAAAAGCGGCCGCAACTGCGTTGTCGGCCGCTCCGGTCTCGTCAAGGTCGGCTGATATCAGCCTTCACGGAACAGTTTCGCGCCTGAAGGTGCATTGGTCATGCCGCCATCGACGGTGATCTCGATCGCCGTGACATTCGCCGCATCGTCAGACGCCAGATAGAGCGCCGCCTTGGCGATCTCCTCGGCTTCGCTCATCCGGCCGAGCGCGCTGAGGCTGCCGAGCTTTTCTTCGAGAGCAGCACTCGCATCCGCCGTCGGCGCAAAGGGCGACCAGATCGGCGTCTTCGTGCCGCCGGGTGTCACCTGGTTGACGCGGATGCCGCGCGGGGCGAGCTCCGAGGCCATGGTGCGCGTCATGGCGCGGATCGCGCCCTTTGTGGCTGCATAGGCCGTCCAGCCCGGAGCCCCGAGCACGGCGTGAACCGAGCCGTTGAGAATGATCGAAGCGCCGTCATTGAGATGCGGCAGGGCGGATTGAACCGTGAAGAACACCGAGGTCAGGTTGGTGCTGACGAAGCGCTCGAACTGTTCGAGCGACGTCTGGCCGAGCGGCGTGACGCCGCCGATGCCGGCATTGGCGAAGACGATATCGAACTTGCCGAACTTGGCGGCGGCTTCCTCGAAAGCCTTGTCGATCGCGGCAACATCGGTGAGCTCGAGCGAAATGGCGAGCACGCCATCGCCGAGCGTCTTGACGGCGGCGGCGAGCGTATCGGGGTTGCGGCCGGTGATGATCACCTTGGCGCCTTCGGCGAGAAAGACCTTGGCCGTTGCAAGGCCGATGCCGCTATTGCCGCCGGTGATCAGGGCGACCTTGTTCTTGAGACGCATGAGAGCACTCCTCTTGGAATTGACTGCGTTCTGGATTATGATTGAAATCCACAAATAGGATTATGATTGTAATCCAGAATTGTCAAGCAGCATTGCGGGAGCGTCGCATGGGTCATTCGCAGGTCGAAAAACAGAAGACGCACGAGAAGATCGTCGAGATCGCTTCCCGCCGTCTCCGGGAAAAGGGTCTCGAAGGCATCGGCGTCGCCGACCTTATGAAGGAAGCGGGGCTGACGGTCGGCGGCTTCTACAAGCACTTCGAATCACGCGACCAGCTGGTTCGTGAGGCGATGCAGCTGGCCTTCGGCTCCTGGGAAGCGAAGGTTCGGGCCGAAGGCGTCGACCCGGCCGATATTCCCGTCAGCGCTTATGCGGCAACCTATCTCGGCGGGGATCATCGCGAGGGTGTTGGCGAAGGATGCCCGTTTGCGGCGCTGACGGCCGATCTCGCGCGCTCCGGCGACGAATGCCGGACGCTGGCGACCGATCAGTTGAAGACCAATGTCGGACGGATGACGGCGCGAATCGCCGGCGGTGACGAGGGGGATGCCGAGGCACGCCGCAAGGCAATCATCCTCAGCGCGCTGATGACCGGCGCGGTCGGCCTGGCGCGGGTCGCCAATGACGAGGCATTCGCCGCCGAGATCCTGAAAACCGCCGAAAGCTTCGTCAACGACTTCGCCGGGAAATGAAAAACGGCCGGTAATGAACCGGCCGTTTTGCTCGAATATGCGTTGCGCCGATTAGGCTGCGAGCGCGATCTCTTCGGCGCGGGCCTTGGCCGCACCGATTGCCTTTTCGGCAGCTTCCGGACCGAAGGCCAGGCCTTCGACATAGATGGTTTCGACATCGGCGATGCCGAGGAAGCCGAGGACCGACTTCAGGTACGGTACGGCGTGGTTCATGCCGGCGGCCGGGCCCTGCGAATAGACGCCGCCCGAAGCCAGAACGACATAGACCTTCTTGCCGGTGGCGAGGCCAACCGGGCCGCTTTCCGTGTACTTGAAGGTACGGCCGGCGCGGGCGACGTTGTCGATCCAGGTCTTCAGCGACGAGTAGATGTTGAAGTTGATGAGGCCGGTGCCGATGACGACGGTGTCGGCAGCGAGCAGTTCGTCAACCAGCGCGTCGGAGGTCTTGACGGCTTCGGCTTCCTGCGCGGTGCGCTGGTCGGCCGGCTTGCGGATCGCGGCGGTGAAGAGGTCGTCGATATGCGGCAGCGGGTTGGCGGCAAGATCGCGGCGAACGACGACGCTGCCTGCGTTCTGTGCGGCGATCTTGTTGGCGAGATCGGCGGCGATCGTCGTCGACAGCGATTCAGCACGCGGGCTGGAGGTCAGAAGAAGGATGGAAGACATGGCAGGCTCCTCATTTCGAATTGGGTTTGCCGTGGCTGTCAGGGAGGTTCGCCGCGGCTTCGAGGAGAGAAATAGGACTGGCCTGCTATCGAAAAAACTGGGATAATATAGATCGAAACTATCGATGGATTAGATATGCTCCCGAACCCGACGCTGGACCAGTTGCAGGTCTTTCTGACCGTTGCCGATAGCGGCAGCTTCTCGGCTGCCTCGCGCCTTTTGAACCGCGCGCAGTCCGTCATCAGCTACACGATCGCCAATCTCGAGGCGCAGCTGGAGGTCGAGCTTTTCGAGCGTTCCGGCGCCCGCCAGCCGAAGCTGACCAAGGCCGGCCACGCCATGCTGGCCGATGCTCGCCGGCTTGTCGCCGATCTCGAAGTCATGCGCGCCCGCGTGAAAAACCTGAAAGAGGGGCTGGAAGCCGAGCTGTCGATCGCCATCAGCGTCATGGTGCCGTCGCAGGCCGTCGTGATGGTGCTGCGCGAGTTCCGCACCAAATTCCCGTCGGTGACTGTCAACCTGATGGTCGGCGAGCTCGGCGAAGTCATGAACATGGTGGCAACCGGGGAAGCGACCGTCGGCATCGGCGGCGCGCTAATGAAGCAGGACGATACGCTGGTTGCCGAGCGCATCGGCCATTCCTTCATGATCCCCGTCGCCGCACCTTTCCATCCGCTCGCGAAGCTTCGCCGTCCGTTGACGCTTTCGGATGTGCGCGAAGAGGTTCAGATGGTGGTGCGCGATACCTCGGGCATCACCAACGGGCGCGATTTCAACGTGCTCTCCTACCGGACCTGGCGGGTCAGCGACATCGCTATCAAGCACCAACTCATTGCAGGCGGCCTCGGCTGGGGTGGTCTGCCGGCTTCGGTCTCACGCGACGACCTGAATTCCGGCAAACTGGTGCAGCTCGATCTTCCTGCCTACGAGCAGGGCGAATATCCGATCTACAGCCTGCACAAGATCGCCAATCCCCCGGGACCAGCGACGGCCTGGCTGATCGACCGCTTCCGCAATCTCCTGTCCATGTGCCCGAGCCACAGTGAATTCCAGGAGCAGCTTGCCGCGCTGACCTCGATGCAGGAAGCGGCGGAATAGGCCGGCGTCGCCGCCGGCCCCGTTGTCGATCAAATCTCAGAGCACCAGCCGGAACTTGGCAAAGCCTTCAGCAGCGTCGCCGGCTTCCTCGATCTTGGCGCCCTTGACGTCGGCCATGAACTGTTTGGCCTTCGGTCCGCTTTCGAAGACGGCCGTGGTGCCGGGCAGGGGCTTGAACGTCCAGTTGCCGTCGGCAGACGGGTTGATCGTGCCCTGATCGTGGATGAAGCGGACGATGACGTCGCGGTTCGTATCCGGTGCCTGGAACACCACCTTGTCGGCAGCGATATCCGGGAAATGACCGCCGCCGCCGGCGCGATAGTTGTTGGTCACCACCACGAATTTCTGCTTCGGATCGATCGGCTTACCGTCGAACTGCAAGTTCTGGATGCGGTTCGACGCCTCGTTCACCGCCTTACCGTCATTGTCGTATTTGCGCGGCTGCGACAGGTCGATCTGGTAGGTCACACCGTCGATGACGTCGAAATTATAGGACGGGAATTCGTTGTTCAGCAGCGGCGCGTCCTTGGAGCCCGGCTTCACCTCGTTGAACATCCCGGCCGACATTTCCAGCCAGTTCTTCACCTGCTCGCCATTGATGACGACGGCCTGCACGGTGTTCGGATAGAGATAGAGGTCGGCGACATTCTTGATCGCCACGTCGCCCGCGGGAACGTCGGTATAGTAGTCGGCACCGTTGCGGCCGCCCGCCTTGAAGGGGGCTGCTGCCGAGAGCACCGGCAGATCCTTGAACTCGGTATCGGCGAGCATCTGCTTGATGTACCAGGTCTGTGCCTGGCTGACGATCTGTACCGAGGGGTCATCGGCAACCAACGCGAAATAGGAATAGAGCGGTGCCGAGGTCTTGCCGACCGGGGTGCGGACATAGGCAAGAGTTGCCTCATGCTCGGCCTTGGCGGCCTCCACGACTTCCTTCTTGTCGGCAACGTCGGCGACCACCTTCTTCTTGTCGTCGCGGTGATAGATCGGCCGCGCCTCGGCGGTGAAATCGACGATCTTCCAGCTCTTGCCGTCCTTTTCGAGCAGCAGATCGATCAGGCCGAGATGCGAGCCCCAGAAGCCGGCCATGACGGTGGGCTTGCCGTGCAGCGTGCCCTTGACCGGATCGGCATTGGCAATGCCGTCCCAGGTCTTCAGGCCGGGGAAGACCAGATGCTGGTGGCCGGTGAAGATCGCATCGATACCGTCGACCGCCGCGAGGTAAAGCGAGGCGTTTTCCATCTTCTCGGATGGTGCTGCCCCGTCGATGCCGGAATGGGAAAGCGCGATGACGATATCCGCGCCTTCCTCCTTCATGGCGGGCACCCAGGCCTTGGCGGCCTCGACGATATCACGCGTCTGCGCCTTGCCTTCGAGATTCTTGATGTCCCAGAGCATGATCTGCGGCGGCACGAAGCCGATGAAGCCGATCTTGACCGGGCTCTCGTTGCCGGCGCCGTCCTTGATCTGCTTTTCGACGATCATGTAGGGCTTGAAGAACAGGTCGTCCTTCTTGGGATCGGCGGCAAGCTGCCCCTTCGTCAGGTTGGCGCAGACGAACGGGAAGTTCGCGCCGCCGAGCACCTTGAACATGAAATCGAGGCCGTAGTTGAACTCGTGATTCCCGAGCGTGCCGACCGTGTAACCGAGCGTGTTCATCGCCTTGATAACCGGGTGGACGTCGCCGTCCTTCATGCCGTGCTGATAGGCCATGTAGTCGCCCATCGGGTTGCCCTGCAGCACGTCGCCATTATCGATCAGCAGCGAATTGGCGGCCTCGGCGCGGATCGAATCGATGATCGTCGCGGTGCGCGAGAGGCCCATCGTGTCGTTCGGCTTGTCGGCATAATAGTCGTAAGGGAAGACGTTGACGTGGATATCCGTCGTTTCCATCAGCCGGAGATGCGCCTGGTTTGCGGCGGCACGGGCGGTGAAGGGATGGAGCAGGACGAGGGCCGAGGTGGCAGCGATTCCGCTCAGCAGCGACCTGCGGCTGATCGGGTGCAAATCGAGAATGGAAGACATCAAAACACTCCTTCAAAAAATCACGCAACGCCCAGCCCGGGGTCGAACGTAGAATGATTTGCACGGGAGTGCATCCGTAAAATGACAGTGGCTCATCACCTGCAATCGGCTACTCGCTAAAAGCGCGAAACGTGCAGTAATCATCCGAGGGTTGCTTATGGTAGTCTGCTGCAACCTGTTGAAACGTTGGGGCGCGCTATGAATAAGCTGGTTATTTTTCTCTGCGGTGGCTTTGGGGGAATTGCCCCGAGTTTGGTCGATTTTGCACGGACGCTGCTAGAGGGCAGCTTGACGACTTGGATCGCAAGTCATGGAGAAGCACTATTTTCTCTGGCGGCTGGAGCCGCCGGTGCATTCATCTTCTTCATCATTGGCGGCATTGTTGTTCTGAGCATCAAAGAACAGGACGGCTGGAAGGCCATCCTTATCGGTATCGCTGCTCCGTCGCTTATTATTTCCGCAAAGTCTGGAAATGTGGATGGGATACCCAAAGTGACGACACCTACCGTCGTCTCGATGCTTTTCACGCCCGCTATTGCCCAAGAGGCTCTGCCGAATTCTTTGGAACTCCAGATAAAGCCTGCCTGGACGGGTACCGTTTGCGGAGATTGCGAAATCAAGTTCTATAGCAAAAATGGCGAGCTCTTGAAGAGCCAGCCGATCGGGCCTCAAGACGGCACACCCTCGGTTCCCGTACCGAACAATACGAAAGAAGTCTGGATCTCGGGCGGCGCAACAAACCCCGCGGTCGTTGATCTTCAGAAGGTTGCACCTGACGCAAACAACGGAACTGTCACCTTGGATGTCGCGCGTGATCGAAACTATGCCAATGACTTTTGGCGCGGCTTCGGAAACAGGTCGATCCAGCCCTATGACTTCAGCGTCGGTGTCCAGAAATAGAGTCTAGCGCGCCAGCACCGGCTTCACGTCTCTATGGAAGAAACGGAAGTAGGAGGCGACCTGCGCGCGGGCGTTGGAATTCGGGTCGAAGTGGATGCCGAGGCGGCCGTTGTGGCTCCAGCGGATGATGCCTTCGAGCGAACCGAGATCCTCGGCTTCGATGCGCACTCGGCTGCCGGATGCGGCGGCAACCGGTGTCCTGAGGTCGACGGCGATGCCTGTCGTCGACAGGTTGACGATACGGGCGTCGATCTCCTGGTTCAGGTAACGCAGCTTGCCGAAGAGACGGCAATACTTGCGCTCCGACTTGCGGGTGATGATGTTGAGATTGCGTTGCATGCAGGGTCTCCGAAAATATACTGCAGAGACCGTAGCAACGAAGAATTGAAATCCGTTTAGACTGTTCGATAAAATTGCGCCAAATCTAATGCGCCTTTGCCGCCTGCCGCGAGACCACGTGTTCGCGCCAGATGGTGAAAATCCCGGCCGCCACGACGATGACGGAGCCGATCACCGTATTGAGGCTGAGGCTCTCGCCGAAGATGGTGACGCCGAGGATCGAGGCATAGACGAGTTGCAGGTAGGTGAGCGGCTGCACGGCTGCCGCATCCAGCATGTCATAGGCGCGGATCAGGAAATAATGGCTGGAGATGCTGGTCATGCAAACCAGCGCCATCCAGCCCCAGTCGCCGGGCGACATCCATGTCCAGTAGAACGGCCCGATCAGCGTCATGGTGATGCCGCCGACGACGCCGGTATAGAAGAAGCTGGTCATCGATGAATCGTCGCGGGAGACGAGGCGCGTGGCGATCACATAGAAGGCGAAGATGAAGCAGGAGACGATGGCGAGCAGCAGCTTGAGATCGAAGAATTCGCCCTCCGGCTTCAGGATCAGCAGCACGCCGAACAGCCCGGCGCCGATCGCTGTCCAGCGCCGCCAGCCCACACGCTCGCCGAGGATCGGCATTGACAGCAGCGCGATGACGATCGGCGTTGCCGCAAAGATCGCCTGCGAATGGGCGAGCCCGATGACCGCGAAACAGGTGATGGCGAGCACCACCTGAACGGCGAGCAGGATGCCGCGCGTCACCTGCAGCAGCGGCCGCTTGGTTTTCGCCGTCTGCCGGATGCCACCGCGCATCTTCGACGCGAGAAGAATAGTGAACAGAGCGAAGGCCCAGTAGCGGATCATCGTCACGAAGATCGGCGGATAGAGGCCGCCGAGATGCTTGGAGATCGCATCCTGCGTCGAGAAGATCGTCAGCGCCAGAAGGACGAAGATATAGCCTTGCGTCTTGGATTTCATGTCTTGCCGTCAGGCGGATGGGGCATCCGCGTCATCAAAGCTTGGTCAGGATTCCCGATCCTTTGCAAGGTCTCAGAAGCCGACATTGGGTCGATCGAAGATTTCGCGCAGCGCAAAGCTGGAATTGATCTTCACCACATGCGGCAGCGCCGAGAGCCAGTCGCGGTGGATACGCTCGTAGTCTTCGAGATCGCGGGCGGCGACCCGCAGGATATAGTCGTATTCGCCCGACATCAGGTAGCAGACCAGCACGTTCGGGCAGCGCTTCACCGCCACCTCGAATTCCGAGAGCGTCTTGGCGAACTGCCCTGAAAGCGAGATATGGACGATGGCGATCATCTTGTATTCGAGCACCTTGTTGGAAAGGCGCGCGTGATAGCCGGCAATTGCGCCGTTCTTCTCCAGGATGTCGAGACGCCGCGAGCAGGCCGAAGCCGAGAGGCCGACCTTGTTGGCAAGCTCGGCGTTGGTGATCCGGGCGTTTGCTTGAAGTGCTCTCAGAATCGCAAGATCGATACTGTCGAGTTCGGACATTCGAAGAACCTTCGATTTGGTTTGATCAAACCGCACAATCTTCGAAAAATAGCTTTCAGGCAATGCCTCTTTGCAAGGACATTTCGCGGCGGCGGTGGTTGGATTTGTCCATTGAAAACGTCCCGCGCCAAGCGGGCATATATGAGAGGAACGCAGTATGCGTGTCGGTTGCCCGAAGGAAATCAAGAACCATGAATATCGTGTCGGTCTGACACCCGCTTCGGTTCGTGAATATGTCGCCCATGGCCACGAGGTCTGGGTCGAAACCAAGGCAGGCGCCGGCATTGGTGCCGATGACGCCGCCTATATCGCCGCTGGCGCAAAGATTGCCGCCTCCGCCAAGGATATCTTCGAGAAGTGCGATATGATCGTGAAGGTCAAGGAGCCGCAGCCCTCCGAATGGGCGCAGCTTCGCGATGGCCAGCTTCTCTACACCTATCTCCACCTCGCTCCGGATCCGGAACAGACCAAGGGCCTGCTCGCCTCCGGCGTCACCGCGATCGCTTATGAAACCGTCACCGACGAGCGCGGCGGCCTGCCGCTGCTGGCGCCGATGTCTGAAGTTGCCGGCCGGCTGTCGATCCAGGCCGGCGCGACTGCGCTGCAGAAGGCCAATGGCGGCCTCGGCATCCTGCTCGGCGGCGTCCCCGGCGTTCTGCCGGCCAAGGTCGCGATCATCGGCGGCGGCGTCGTCGGTCTGCATGCAGCGAAGATGGCAGCCGGTCTCGGCGCCGATGTCAGCATCCTCGATCGCTCGCTGCCGCGTCTGCGCCAGCTCGACGATATCTTCGGCGGCCGGGTCCACACGCGCTATTCCAGCATCCAGGCGCTGGAAGAAGAAGTCTTCACTGCCGATCTCGTTATCGGCGCCGTGCTGATCCCGGGCGCTGCTGCGCCGAAGCTCGTCACCCGCGAAATGCTCTCGGGCATGAAGAAGGGCGCCGTCATCGTCGACGTCGCGATCGACCAGGGCGGCTGCTTCGAGACGTCGCATGCAACGACGCATTCCGAGCCGACCTACGAAGTCGACGGCATCGTCCACTATTGCGTCGCAAACATGCCGGGCGCCGTTCCGGTCACCTCGGCCCATGCGCTGAATAACGCCACGCTGGTCCACGGCCTGGCGCTCGCCGATCGCGGCCTGCGCGCCATTGCCGAAGACAAGCACCTGCGCAACGGCCTGAACGTCCACAAGGGCCGTGTCACCTACAAGCCGGTCGCCGAAGCGCTGGGCTATGAAGCCTACGCACCGGAAAGTGTACTTAACGTAGCGTAATTCCCATCGCGTTACGTTAGATGAAGGCGCCGGATTCCTTGTAATCCGGCGCCTTTTCTATGCGGCACTGGAAGCAGTTGTTGCGTGCCGAGCGAACATGCACATAGGCAATGTCGCCCCTTGCGAGCAGGCCACCGGCGTAAGCGGCAATCTCCGGCGTCGGCGTGACGGCGCCCGTTCCATAGACGATGCGGTTGTTCTCGCCATAGCCGCGCACGATATAGTCGCTGCTGCTCAGCGCCGGCGGCGCAATCTCTTCGGCGGCATAGCGCGCGCAGCGCTGCTTGTGCAGGAAGATCGGCCCGGTCTCGGCATAGGGCTGCATCTCCGGGAAGGGACGATAGGCAAAGACTAGCAGCTCTTCGCCCGCATCGATATTCCCAAGGCAGTGACGGCAGGGATGGCCCGGCCCATCGGAGACCATGGTCTCCGGCAGAAAGCCATAGGAATCGCTGCCGCCATTCCAGAGATGATCGGCGTCGGCAGTCGGCATTGCGGAAAAACGGATATCGGTCACGGCGGTCTCCTCTTGGGTTCCACCATGAAATGCGCCGATCGGGCGGCCGAAACCACCCGATTCCTGCGGGCTCAGCTCTTGCGCGCGATCTCCAGCAATTCCTTGTCGCTCAGCGGCCGGACGATGCCGGTGCCGGTCGAAACCGGCGAGAAGCCGAACATCTGGTAGAGCTGCAGGGCGCGCGGATGGTCGAGATTGTTGGTGGTGGTCAGCACGCGCTTCGGGTTCAGCGTCCAGATCGCGTAGAGCGCCTGCAGCAGGAACCATTTGCCGATGCCGAGGCCGAGCGCATGCTCGATCAGGCCGAAATGCGACAGCTCGATCGTGTCCTCGTCCTGACAGAAATACTCGTAGAAGCCGGCCGGCGCGCCGTTGACGTAGAGCACACTGATATTGTTGCGCTTGTCGTGCAGCGCTGCCGTCAGCTCCTCGTCGCTCATCCGCAGGCGGTCGACCCATTGCCAGCGCGCGCCCACCTGCCGGTAGAGATGGCGGTAGAAGGGCAGAGGGATCTCGCTGGTGCGCATGATCGCCGTCTGGATATTGACCGGCATCGGCAGGCTGCTCTTCGGCGGGGCCGTCATTTCAAGGCGGGTGATATGGGCCGTCAGCGACGCGGGAGATTTCGCCATGCCGCTCAAACCTTGATCGGATCGGCAGGGCCGGTGACGACAGGCGTGTCGTCGCGGCTGCCCCACTCGCTCCAGGAGCCGTCATAGAGCTTGTTGTCGCTGTGCCCGAGTGACTCTAGCGCCAGCGTGATGATGGCGGCGGTGATGCCGGAGCCGCAGGAGGTGACGACGGGCTTCGAAAGGTCGATACCGGCATCCTCGATCGTCTGCTTCAGCTCCGGCAGCGACTTGAAACGGCCCTGCGTGGCAAAGACGCCCGACGGCAGGCTGCGGGCGCCCGGCATATGGCCGGAGCGCATGCCGGCGCGGGGCTCGGGCTCGGTTGCCGCGAAACGGCCGGCGCTGCGGGCATCGGCGATCTGCAGTGCGCCGCTGGAAACGATGTCGCGCATCCGCTCGAGCGTCACCACGCGGGCTTCGTCATAGTTTGCCTTGAAGGTCGCAGCCGGGTAGGCGGGCGTAGCCGTTTCCAGCGCACGGCCCTCGGCCTTCCAGCCATCCAGGCCGCCGTCGAGCACGAAGACGTTCTTGGCGCCCATCACCCGGAACAGCCACCACACGCGTGGCGAGGCGAACATGCCGATGCCGTCATAGACGACGATCCGGTCGTTTTCGCTGATGCCGAGCTTGCCGACTTCGGCGGCGAATTGATCGGGCGAGGGGATTGTGTGCGGCAGGTTGGTGGAGTGGTCGGCGATCTTGTCCTGATCGAAACGGATCGTGCCCGGGATATGCCCCGCGGCGTATTCGGCGTCCGCATCGCGCTTCTGCGCCGGGAGATAGAAGGAGGCGTCGAGGACGCGCAGATCCGGCTTTCCGAGTTCGCCCTGCAGCCAGTCGGCCGAAACCACGAAGCGGCTTTTCTCGTCACTCATTCCAATCTCCCTAGAATACACGGTCGCAGTCGCGGGGACTGCCTTACGCCTCGTCGCCGGGAGCGCCGAAGCGAATGCGGAAGCGGCGGTTTTCCTTGCCCTTCTTCTCGATCTTGGCGATGTGAATCTGACCGACTTCCTGCGTTTCGGACACATGTGTCCCGCCGCAGGGCTGGCTGTCAATTGAAGAGTTTTCGCCGATGCAGACGAGGCTGACGCGCCCGAGGCCCATTGGCGGGCGGACGTTCTTCGACTTGACGATGCCGGGGTTGGCCGCAAGCTCTTCGTCCGTGATCCATTGCAGGTAGACGGGATGGTTCTGGCTCACCAGTTCCATCATCTTCGCCGTCACCTCGTCCTTGTCGATCGTCTCGCTCATGTCGAAATCGACGCGGCTTTCGTCCTCGCCGACGGCGGCACCGGTGATCGGGAAGGAGCAGACGACGGAAAGCAGGTGGCAGGCGGTGTGCATGCGCATCAGCTTGTAACGGCGCGGCCAGTCGACATGCAGCACCAGCTTCTCGCCGATATCAGGACGCGGCTCACCCTCGAGCGGCACGTGGATGACGATATCCTTGGTGGCGCCGTGCTTCGTCTGCCCCAGCGCTATCTTCGCGCCATCGGCGCGTTCCAGGAAGCCGGTATCGCCCGGCTGCCCGCCTGATGTTGCATAGAAGCAGGTCTGATCCAGCTCGATGCCCCCGTCTTCGTGAACGGCGGTGACGACCGCCTCGCATGTCGAAAGGTAGAAGTCGTCACGGTAGAGGGCATTGACTGGCATCGGGTCTCACGCTGCAGGTTCGTAGGGTATCTTGAGGTCGCTGGACGACTTGATGAAGGAGGGGACCGGCAGGCCCTTGGACTTCAGGAAATCGGCATTGAAAAGCTTCGACTGGTAGCGGTTGCCATAGTCGCAGAGGATCGTCACCACGGTGTGACCCGGGCCGAGATCTTTCGCGAGATGCACCGCGCCGGCAATGTTGATGGCGCTGGAGCCGCCGAGGCAGAGGCCTTCGTGCTCGACCATGTCGAAGACGTAGGGCAGGGCTTCCGCATCGCTGATCTGATAGGCGAAGTCGGGCGCAAAGCCCTCGAGATTGGCGGTGATGCGGCCCTGGCCGATGCCTTCGGTGATCGAGTTGCCGGAGGATTTCAGTTCGCCGTTCTTGTAGAATTCGTAGAGGGCCGCACCCTCAGGATCGGCAAGCCCGATCTTGATGTCCTTGTTGAAGCCCTTGAGGCCGGCCGCGACGCCGGCGAGCGTCCCGCCGGAGCCAACGGCGCAGATGAAGCCGTCGATCTTGCCGTCGGTATCGCGCCAGATTTCCTTGGCGGTGGTCTCGATATGCGCCTGGCGGTTGGCGACATTGTCGAACTGGTTGGCCCAGATCGCTCCATCAGGCTCGCTCTTCGCCAGCTGTTCGGCCAGACGCCCGGAGACCTTGATGTAATTGTTTGGGTTCTTGTAGGGAACGGCAGGCACTTCGACGAGCTCGGCGCCGAGTAGCTTCAGCGCGTCCTTCTTTTCCTGGCTCTGCGTCTCAGGAATGACGATGACGGTGCGGTAGCCGAGCGCCTTGGCGACGACGGTGAGGCCGATACCGGTGTTGCCGGCGGTGCCTTCGACGATGACGCCGCCCGGCTTCAGCAGGCCCTTCTTTTCCGCATCGCGGATGATGTAGAGCGCGGCGCGATCCTTCACCGACTGGCCGGGATTGAGGAATTCCGCCTTGCCGAGAATGGTGCAGCCGGTCGCTTCGGAAGCGCCCTTGAGCTTGATGAGCGGGGTGTTGCCGATCGCCTCGATCACGGAGGGGTAGAAGGTCATGGAATCTGCCTCTTTGGAGCTCTTACTGTAAGAACGGTCTTTTCCCTTCACAAGGCAGGGTTGGCAAGAAATGCTATTCCACGCCTTCGCCCGCGCCGGTAAAATTAGTCTTCGTCTTGAGCAAGTCCCGCAGTCCGCCCAAAAGTGGCAGGTGATCCGAAGATTGACTTTCGGCGTATGCACGACGACAAAGCAAACGCGGAACGCAGGAAAAGGGCGTGGCCGAATCCGACATGGTTCACGAGCATATCGACACGGTCGATGCATTGATGGCGCATTATGTCGCCGGTTCTTTACCTGAACCGGCGCGGGTTCTCGTGCAATCTCATCTTGAAATTAAGCCGGATAACCGTGCCCTGGTCCAGGATCTGGAACTGCTGGCAGGTGAAGCGCTTGAGGATACGGCGGGCACGCCGATATCCGGCCGCGACGAACGCCTCGCCGCGATCTTCGCTTCGAGCGCGCCGGCAGGCGCGACAAAGGATAATCAACAAGGCGTCTTTCCGCGCCCGATCCGCGATCTCGTCGGCTTCGACGCCGATACGGTGCCGTGGAAGACGAAGCTGCCGGGCTTCAAGGAATATTCGGTCGATATCGACGGCTGCGAGGTCAGCCTGATGTGGATCCGGCCGGGCCGCGCGCTTCCGGCGCATACCCACAAGGGCATGGAGCTGATTCTGATCCTCGACGGCGCCTTCGTCGACGAGCGCGGCCGTTTCGGCCCGGGTGACATTTCCGTCGCCGACGAGACCCTCAACCACCGGCCGGTCGCCGAAAAGGACCGTCCCTGCATCGCCTTCTCGGTGCTTGATGCGCCGATCAAGCTCACCGGTTCGTTCCGCCAGCTGATCGGCGACCTGATCGGCTGAAAGCAGCCACATTAGCGTGATAGAGGCTTGAATCCGGGAGGCAGTGAGGAACTTCCGGACGTGGTTTCGTGTTGAATCTGAAGTCCCGGAGGATTGCATCATGCGCGATTTCATTGCCCGCCCCGAACACGGCATCGTCTGGATTACCGGTGCAAGCTCGGGAATCGGGCGCGCGCTGGCGCTGAAGCTCGCGGGCGAGGGCTATAAGGTCGCCGTGACCGCCCGGGATCATGAAAAACTCGCCGACCTCCAGGCCGAGGCGAACGGTCTTTCCGGCAGCATCATCGTGCTCGACGGCGATGTGACAGACCCCGAAGACATGGAACATGCCTTTGCCTCGATCGAATACGAGCACGGCGCTCTCGCCATGGCGATTTTCAATGCCGGCGTCTACCTGCCCGTCCATGCCGAAGATCTCAATCGCGACGATTTCGAGAAGACCTTTGCCGTCAACCTGTCGGGTGTCGTCAACTGCCTGGTCCCCGCCGTCCGCCACATGAAGGCCAAGGGGCAGGGCCAGATCGCCATCGTCTCCTCCGTCACCGGATATGGTGGCCTGCCGACGAGTGCAGCCTACGGTGCCAGCAAGGCGGCGTTGATCAATATGGCCGAGAGCCTGAAATTCGACCTCGACAAGATGGGCATCCGCATCCAGGTCATCTGCCCCGGCTTCGTCGATACGCCGGCGACACAGAAGAATGAATTCTCGATGCCGTCGCTGATTTCGGTCGATGAAGCCGCCAGCGAAATCGCCGCCGGGCTCAAGTCGCAATCCTTTGAGATCAACTTCCCGAAGCGCTTCACCTATCAGCTGAAGCTGCTGCGCATGCTGCCCTACAGCCTGTATTTCTGGCTGCTGAACCGCTCGACGGGATGGCGCGAACGGCCGCTCATCAAGCATGGTCACCATCCGGCGACACCGCATCCTGCGGAGTGATCAGCGGTTCTCGATCCGCTGGCGCAGTTCTCGATGCTTCGCCTCGTCGAGCGGGAAATTCCACATCAGGGCGACAGCCGTGAGTTTCAGCGCAATCGGTAGCCACGCATAGATGACGGCAAGCGCCGTCAATGCGTCTGGCGCATTTGCCATGCCTTTGGAAGCGTCGAAGCCGAAACCGGCGAGTGCCGGAAAGACCAGGCCGACCCCGGCCGCAAGCGACGCCTTGGTCGCGAGCCCCCAGGCCGCGAAATAGAGCCCGCTGCGCTGCTCACCGGAATTGGCGGTATCCTCATCGATGACATCGGCCTGCATTGCCGGCGGCAGCGACAGGTCGAAACCGAGCATCAATCCTGTGAGCACGCAGATAGAGGCGAAGGCATAGATGGCGCCGGGCTGCAGAAGCGGTGCGGCGACGAAGAACGCGCAGGCCGCGATCATTGCAATGCACCAGGCGCGATGCTTGCCGAGGCGCTTTGCGGTCAGCGCCGCGAGCGGCACGCCGGCGATACCGGAGAGGAAATAGAGAAACAGCAGCGGTCCGCGAGCCTCGGGCATGCCGAGCCGGTCGGAGACGAAATAGAGAAACAGCGTTGCCGGTATGCCGTTGGCAAAACCATTCAGGAAATAGGCGGCGAGCAGGCGGACGAACGGCCGGTTCGCCGCGAGATAGCCAAGCCCTTTGCGTAGTCCGACGATCGCGGCCGTATGCTCTGCCGGTTCGGGCACCTTGACGACCGCTAGTGCGCCCGTGAGCGGCAGAGCGATGGCAACGACAATGCCGAGCACGGCAAGCCCCGAAAGTCCGCCCGGCGGATCAAGCCCGATCGCGAAGGGCACCACGATGGCGATCAGCGTGCCCACCAGCGTCGTTCCCTCCCGAAGTGCTGCCAGCGAGGTGCGCCCGGCATAGTCGCTGACGAGCTCCGCGCCCCAGGCGGAATAGGGAACGGTCGCGAGCGTGAAGCCGAGGGAGAGAACACAGCCCCAGAGGCCAAGCCAGAGCGCGCCCGCGCCGTCAGGAGGCGCGTAGAGCGCCAGCGCCGATATAGCGGCCACCGGCAATGCCAGCGCAAAGAAGAAGCGTCTGCGCCCCATTTTCGGCCTGTACCGATCGGCAATCACCCCGATCGCTGGATCGCAGACGGCATCGAAAATCCTGACCAGCAGCAGCGTCAGTCCGACAGCCGCCAGCGGCAGGCCGAGCGTCTCGGTGTAATAGGTGGGAACGACGGCATAGAGCGGCAGGCCGAGGGCTGCGAGCGGGGCGGCGGGAAGAGCGTAGGCGAGGCGCGTGCCGGGTGTCATACTCTCGCTCCGCCGCGGCTTTCCCATCCGCGGCCGTCAGCTGCGCGAAAAGACGACCTGGCGGACGTCGATATTCTTCGCCCGGAAACCCGCCTCGCAATAGAAGAGATAGAACTCCCAGAGCCGCTTGAAGCGATCGTCGAAGCCGAGCGGCCGCACGCGCTCCCAGACGTTCCAGAAGCGCTCGCGCCATTCGGCGAGTGTACGGGCATAATCGAGCCCGAAGCCGAAATCCTTGACTATCGACAGTTCGACCTTGCGCCCGAGTTCGGCGAGATGATCCGGCGTCGGCAGCATGCCGCCGGGGAAGACGTATTTCTGGATGAAATCAGGATTGCTGCGATACTGGTCGAAAGCCTCGGGCTTGATGGTGATGATCTGCAGCCCGGCCTTGCCGCCCGGCTTCAGGCATTCGCGCAGCTTGGAGAAATAGGCCGGCCAGTATTTCTCGCCGACCGCCTCGAACATCTCGATCGAGACGATCCGGTCGTACAGGCCCTTCTCGTCGCGGTAATCCTGAAAGCGCAGATCGACGCGGTCGGAAAGACCGGCCTTTCGGATGCGCTCCTGCGCGAAAGCCAGCTGCTCGCGGCTGATCGTCAGCCCGGTCACCTTGCAGCGCATTTCGCTCGCTGCAAATTCGGCAAACCCGCCCCAGCCGCAGCCGATCTCCAGCACATGATCGCCCGGCCGGATGCCGGTCGCTTCGGCGAGCGCCCGGTATTTGGCATTCTGCGCCGACTGCAGATCGTTTGCGCCGGTGGAATAGAGTGCCGACGAATAGGTCATCGTCGGATCGAGCCACTGCTTGTAGAAGTCGTTGCCGAGATCGTAGTGCGCCGAGATATTGCGCTTCGAGCCCTTGCGGGTATTGGCATTCATCCAGTGGCGGACGCGCTCGACGACGCGCATGATGCCCTGCTTGCCGTTGAAATGCCTGTCCGCCGATTCACTGTTGATCAGGAAAAGCTCGAGGAAAGCCGTGATATCGGGGCTCTGCCAGTCGCCATCCATATAGGTTTCGGCAACGCCGATCGTTCCGCTGTTCATCGCCCGGCTGGCGAGGTTCCAGTTGTTCAGCCTCACGGCCGCCTGCGGTCCCTCGACGCTGCCCCTGATCAGGGCCTTGCGTCCATCGGGAAGTTCGATCGCCAGCGCGCCATGCTGCATCTGCAGAAGACCGCGGAGCGCCAGCTTCGCCTTGAGCGGCAACCCCTTCGTGAAGCGCCCGACATTCTCGGCCGTCAGCGCCACCGCGCCGCGGGCAAAGGAATTCCAGTCTTCTGCAGTCATGATCGGCTCCTCCAGCCTCTTAGCCGGTTAAGGACAGCGATTGCATGAGCCAGCCCCCCGGCATTTGTAGAGAACGCTAATGTCATTCAGCAGCTTCTGCAATATGCCGCGGACGGCGCACACTCACCGGTGGCGGGGGAGCCGGGCGGGAGATGTACTTGGCACCCTTGATCCAGAGTTTCAGCGCCTCCCAGTGGATGCCGGCGACGATCTTGAAGGTCAGGAACGGGATGCGCGCCGTCAGCCGCGCCAGCGCTCGGCTGGTGAGCGGCATCTGCGCCCCCGAGAAGGTCGCAGCGAGAAGCGGGCCTTCCGAATCCGTCTCTAGAATCCGCCAGCGGATCTCGTTGCCGGGTGGCAGCATGCGGAAGTGATAGTCCATATCCATGCCGATGAAGGGCGAGACATGGAAAAGCTTGCCGCAGCTCTGGCGCAGGCCGCTGTCCGTCAACTCGCCCGGTTCCACCGGGCAGACATAGGTGTGCCGCTCGCCGAAGGTATTGCGCACCTCGTAGATCAGAGCGATCAGATCATCGGCTCCGTCATAGGCGTAATAGACGGAGAGCGGGTTGAAGACGTAGCCGAAGATGCGCGGATAGCAGACGAGCAGGATGCGCGTCGCGCGTTCCGCAACTCCGGCAGCCGCGAGCAGCCGGTCGGCATAAGTCCGCAACGCGACAGCAGCATCGCCGGTGTGATCGGCCTCATGAAAGGAAATCAGGTTGCGGCCATTGACCGAGAACAGCGGCGAGAGACCGTCAGCCTCATCGAGACGATCGAGATCGACCATCAGCGAGAAGACGCTGTAGCGGAACCGGTGGCCGAACGGCTTCATCCGCTGATGCATGACATGGCCGCAATAGAGCACGGCAGGCGCATCAGGCGGCGGACCGTTCCGCCCCATGCTTGCGCCATGCTTTTGCATGCCAACGCTCATGCCACCGCTTCCAGAAGAGGTTCGCGGGAAGAAGCCTGGGTAGTCCGCCAGGGAATGACCCCGCCCAGAGCCTCTGCCGCCGCCAGGCCGGATACGAGCCCATCCTCATGGAAGCCGTAGCCCGTCCAGGCGCCCGCGAAATAGCAATTGTTCTTGCCCTGGATTGCCGCGATCTCCTGCTGCGCCTTCATTCCATCGGCGGAGAATTGCGGGTGCTCGTAGCTGAACTCGGCAAAGACCTTGGAAGGATCGGGCTCGCGGTCCGGGTTGAGCGTGACGAACAGCGGCAGTTTTTCGTCGATGCCCTGCAGCCGGTTCATCCAGTAGCTGACGGCAACGCCGGCCCGGCCATCCTCCTGGCTGGAGCGCAGGTAGTTCCAGGAGGCCCAGACCTTCTGCCGCTTCGGCATCAATGCCGTGTCGCGATGCAGTACGACCCGGTTCGGCTGGTAGGGAACCGCGGCGAGCAGGCGCTTTTCGCGGTCGCTGGCATCGGCGAGCATCCGCGCCGTCTGGTCGCTATGCGAGGCGAAGATCACCTTGTCGAAATACTGCTCGTTGCCGCTCTCGTCGATGACGGTCGCGCCATTGGCATGCCGCATCACCCCGCGCACGCCGCAGGAAAGCTTCAGGCGGCTGCCGAGCGGCGCCAGCAGCTTTTCGAGATAGTTGCGGCTGCCGCCAGTCACCGTGCGCCACTGATGCTGCTTGCTGTAGATCAGCCGGTGATTGTCGAAGAAATTGACGAAATGCTCGGCCGGGAATTGCAGCATCCGCTGCGACGGCGTCGACCAGATCGCTGCCGCCATCGGCACCAGATAATTGTTGGTGAATCCCGGCGAGAAACCGCGCCAGTCAAGATAGTCGCCGATCGAGCGCGAGGCGAGGTGGCCGGCCGCCCGGTCTTCGAGGCAGGTCCGGTTGAAGCGCAGGATCTCGCGGATCATCAGCAGGAAGGACGGTCGCAGCAGGTTGCGCTTCTGCGCAAAGAGCGAGGACAGGCCGCAGCCGCTCCATTCCAGCCGCCCCTGATCGAGCGACAGTGAGAAGCTCATGTCGCTGGCATGGGTCG
This sequence comes from Rhizobium sp. 21-4511-3d, assembly GCF_053522545.1. Lineage (NCBI taxonomy): Bacteria > Pseudomonadati > Pseudomonadota > Alphaproteobacteria > Hyphomicrobiales > Rhizobiaceae > Rhizobium > Rhizobium sp. 21-4511-3d. The sequence continues at coordinate 810,851 of NZ_JBNWCF010000001.1, forward strand.
CGACATCGAGTTCGGCAAACAGCGCCGTCAGGTTCGGATAGCAATGTTCGTTGTAGACAATGAAGCCCGTGTCGACCGGGACACGTTGTCCGTCATAGTCGATATCGACAGTCGCCGTGTGCCCGCCGGGCAGGCTGCTCTTTTCGAACAGCGTGACGTCGTGCACTGGGTTCAGCGCCCAGGCCGCCGACGCCCCCGATATTCCCGAGCCGATGACGGCGATCTTCAAGCGGCTTTCGGGCGGCCGGGCGAGATGAAAATGCGCGTTCATGCAGCGTCCTTTATGGCGTTATAGGCCTTCAGCGCCCGGTCGCGGGCCTTGGCGTGATCGACGATCGGTTTCGGGTAGGTCTCGCCGAGCACGATGCCGGCCTTCTCAAGCACGGCCGCCGGCGCCTCGAAGGGGCGGTGGATATATTTGTTGTCGAGCTTTGCGAGCTCCGGGACGAACTCCCGCACATAATCTCCATCGGGGTCGAACTTCTCGCCCTGGAGGATCGGGTTGAATATCCGGAAGAACGGCGAGGCATCGGCGCCCGATCCCGCCACCCATTGCCAATTGGCGGCATTGCTTGCCGGATCGGCATCGACGAGCGTGTCGCGGAACCATTTCTCGCCGCGGCGCCAGTCGATCATCAGGTCCTTGATCAGGAACGAGCCGGTGATCATTCTGACACGATTGTGCATGATCCCGTGACGCCAGAGCTGGCGCATGCCGGCATCGACGATCGGGTAGCCGGTCAGGCCACGCGTCCAGGCTTTGAAATGTCCCTTGTCATTATGCCATTCGAAGCCGTCGAAGCGGTCGTTCCAGTTGGCATAGGGAAGCTTCGGGAAATGAAAGAGCAAGTGGTAGCAGAACTCGCGCCAGGCAAGCTCCTTGCGGAAATGGACGAGATCGTCTGACGGTACCCGCTTGGAGAGACCGCGCGTCGCTTCCCAAATCCGTGCCGGCGAGATTTCGCCGAGTGCCAGATGCGGCGAGAGCATCGAGGTCGCGGCAACCGACGGGAAATCGCGGTCCTTCTTGTAGCCGTTCAGCCGCTCGTCGACGAAATCCTGCAGCTTCTCCAGCGCCGCATCTTCGCCCGGCGTCCAGATATCGCTGAATTCCGATGCCCAATCCGGCTTGACCGGCAGCAGCTTCCAGGAGGCGAGGGGCTCCGAATGCGGCCAATGGCTGGGGAAGGAGAATTTCTTCGGTGCATCGAGCGGATGCGGCGGCTCGCCCGAGCCTTCGAGCGCCCGCCAGAACGGCGTGTAGACGCGATAGGGCGTACCGCCGCCGGTCTTTAGCTTCGAAGGCTCATGCAGCAGCTGCCCGGCAAAGCTGCGCGCCTCGACGGCCTGCCGCTCCAGCTCGTGCTTGATCCTCATATCGACGGCAATGCCCGGCGGATCGTAGCGCCGGTTCCAGAGCACCGTCTCCGCGCCGGTGGATTTGACCAGCGCCTGGAGCACCTCCAGCGCATTTCCTGTGATCAGCACCAACCTGCCGTGGTGCTTGTGCAGCGAGGTCTCCAGCGCCTCCAGCGAATGGTGCAGCCACCATGCCTGGGCCGAACCCAAAGGCCCGTTGCCCGACGTTTCAGGCTCGCGGATATAAAGGGGGATAATCGGGCGGCCGGAGGCGCAGGCTTCGTGCAGCGCGTGATTGTCGTCGAGACGCAAATCCTTGCGAAACCAGAGAATAACCGGTTTTTCCGCTGCCTTCGCCAATGCTTTCGTTCCCTGTCCCGTTCTTTTGGTCTGCTACGTATCTACGGTAGGCTTGGATCAAAAGTTTCAGTTGGGAAGACAGTTTTATTCGCCTTGCCGCGCACATGAAAAAGGCCGGTGAGAACCGGCCTTTTCGCTTGGCTGATCCGGAGATCAGTTGTCGTATTCGCGGCAGCGCTCGCTGATCGAAGCGCCGCCCTGGCCGGCGCGACTATCCACACCCTGGCCCTGACGCGGCATGTTCGGGCATTCCAGAACGCCGCGGGGCTCCGCAATGCTCTGTGTCGTTGTCGGATCGACGCGCTCGATGCGGACAGGATGGGAGCCGTTGCTGTCGTTGCTCGCGTCAGAAGAATAGAGCGGCGCATCGGGAGCCGTGGTGTCGTAAGCCGGTGCCGACTGGGCGAAGGCCGGAGCGGCAAGGCCGAGGGCGAGCAGCGAGGCTGCGGCAAATGTCTTACGCATGGAGAAACTCCTCCTTGATCTGCTTTTCTCTAGGGGTGACAGAAACGGAACCCGCGGGCCGCGTCATTGTTCCGAACTTTCCCGCAGAGGTTTCAGGCGCCTGTAGGGCAGCGTGGTTACGCGTAAACCTTAACAGGCAAAGCCGCTGGCAGATGCGTCGGGGCGCCGCTAGGAAGCCCTCAGCCGCATGATGCGGCGCCGGGGTCTCCAATGGTCATTTCCTTTTTCGAAGCAGCGGATATGTCGTTCAAGGCAGCCCTGTCGGTCGCCGTGACGATCGGCGGCATGATGGCCGCGACCGCGATGCTGAAAACCGAGGCGACGGAAACCACCCGCCTCGACCTCTCCCGGCCCGTCCTCTGGCCGTCCGAGCCGACACGGGTGCCCGCACCGTTCCGCTTCGCCGCCAATGATCCGGCGCAGGTCGCCGCCGATGCCGGCGCTGTCTGCGTCAGCAATATCGGCCTTAGAATCGATTGCGACCTGATCGGCGCCTCGGCGCTCTGATCAAAGGCTACCGCCATCCTTGTAATAGCTTGGGTATTGCACGAATTCAGGATCGCGGCCGTCCGCGCGCTCTCGCGTGCCGTCAGCCTCGTCTGCGGGCTTCGTATAGCCGTGGCTGATCAGCCAGTCCTTGACGATGTGGCGCATCGCCCGGTCGCGGTCGGTGATGCCGAACTCCCGCATGAAGGCCTGGAGCGCCTGCTCGCAACGTTCTGAAAAATCATTTGCCATAAAGCGGTAAGAGGCGAGGCGGATGATTGTTCCGAGTTTCGATGTCGTGGAAAAAAGAAGAGCCGGTTCGTGGTCGAACCGGCTCATTCAATCTGTCAGCTTATCGCTGATGAAACTGGCTCCCCGGGCCGGATTCGAACCGGCGACCTGTCGATTAACAGTCGAATGCTCTACCGCTGAGCTACCAGGGATCACCGCTTGCCGCGGTGTGAGTGGGCTAATACAAATGCTTGTTCGATTTGCCAAGCGGTTTTTTCAAAAAAATGACATCTCCTTGCAATTATTGGACTTATCCCCATCTCCTGTGGATGACTGACGGGAAAAACAACACGGATAAAAAGCGCGAAAAGCGTTTCGGCATCGATCACGCGACCGGAGAACTCATTCTTGGGTCATGGCGCATACCGCTGCCGCGCTCGCGCATCGCACGCATGGCCATCGGCCTGTTGCTGATCATCTGCGGTTTGCTGGGATTTTTGCCCATCCTCGGCTTCTGGATGCTGCCGCTGGGCTTCATCGTGCTGTCGCACGACCTGCCGATCGCCCGGCGCTGGCGCCGCAGGCTGTCGGTCTGGTGGCACCGGCGGGGCAAGCCCGCCGGTAACTGAGGCCTCACATCAGGCGAAGAGGCTGGCGGCCCAATAGAACAGCGCCGAGATCAGCGCTGCCGCGGGCAGGGTGACGACCCAGGCAACGACGATATTGCCGGCAAGCCCCCAACGGACGGCCGAGACGCGCTTGGCAGCGCCGACACCGATGATCGCGCCGGTGATCGTGTGCGTCGTCGAGACCGGAATGCCGAGCCATGTGGCGCCGAACAGCGTCAACGCGCCGCCGGTCTCGGCGCAGAAGCCCTGCATCGGATTGAGCTTGGTGATCTTCGAACCCATCGTATGGACGATTCGCCAGCCGCCGAAGAGCGTGCCCAGCGCCATCGCCGCCTGACAGGACAGCACCACCCATAGCGGCACATGGAAGCTGCCGCCGAGATAGCCCTGCGAATAGAGCAGCACGGCAATGATGCCCATCGTCTTCTGCGCATCATTGCCGCCGTGGCCGAGCGAATAGAGCGAGGCCGAGACGAATTGCAGGATGCGGAAGGTGCTGTCGACGGCAAAGGGCGTCTGGCGCACGAAGATCCAGGACACCGCGAGCACCAGGAACAGCGCCAGCAGGAAGCCTATCATCGGCGACAGCACGATGGCGCCCGCCGTCTTCAAAAGGCCGCCCCAGACGATCGAGCTGAAACCGACCTTGGCAAGCCCGGCGCCGACGAGGCCGCCGACCAGCGCATGCGAGGAGCTCGACGGTATGCCGAAGACCCAGGTGACGATATTCCAGATGATGGCGCCCATCAGCGCCGCAAAGATCACCATCGGGCTGACGATCTCAGGATTGATGATGCCGGTGCCGAGGGTCTCGGCGACATGCAGGCCGAAGAACAGGAAGGCGATGAAGTTGAAGAACGCCGCCCACATCACCGCATATTGCGGCCTGAGAACGCGTGTCGAGACGATCGTGGCGATCGAGTTCGCCGCGTCATGCAGTCCGTTCAGGAAGTCGAAGAACAGCGCGACGGCGATCAGCCCGGCAAGCAGCGGAAAGGCGAGGGTGGCATCCATCACACGTTCTCGATCACGATGCCGCTGATTTCATTGGCGACGTCCTCGAAACGGTCGACGACCTTCTCAAGCTCGGCATAGATCTCGCTGCCGATGATATAGGCCATCGGGTTCGAGCCGCCGTGGCGGCGGAAGAGATCCTTGAGGCCGAGGTCGTAGAGTTCGTCGGACCGGCCCTCGACGCGCGTCACCTCTTCGGCGATCGCCGTCAGCCGCGGCGCGTTGGCGCCCATCCGGTCGAGCAGCGGGACGGCCTCGGCGATCAGATGCGCCGCCTTGACGATTTCCTTGCCCATCTCCTGCATGCCGGGATCGAAGCTCTTCTGCTCGAACAGCCGGATCGTCTTGACCGTCTTGTGCATCATGTCGATCGCATCGTCGAGCGACTGGATCAGATCCTTGATATCGCCGCGGTCGAAGGGCGTGATGAAGCTGCGGCGGACCGCGAGCAGAACTTCGCGGGTGATATCGTCCGCCTCGTTTTCGAGCGCGACGATGCGCTCGCAATGGCGCTCCGGATCATTCCCGGCCAGAAGTTCGTTCAGCGCTTCTGCGGCGCCGACGACGGTGCGTGAATGCTGAGCGAAGAGATCGAAGAATCGGTCTTCGCGCGGAAGAAGTTTGCGAAACCAGCTTAACATGGTGACCCCGTGGATGCTTGAGTTGTCACGCAACTGTCACAAATGGGGTTCTGTTGCAATAAAAGCTGGCCGGGAAGGGCCGCAGCCTCGGGCTTTTCCACGCGTTTGCGGCTGAGATCACACAGGCCGCCACAGCTGTCACACTCTCAATGAAGATCGAGCGTCAGCTGCCTGTTCTTGATCTGCGGCAGCGGCAGGCCGATCTCGATCTTGCCGAAAACCCGCCTGCGGCGTTCCTCGTCCTTCTCCCGTTCCGCCCGGCTGGCGGCGACGGTCGCGAGGGCATTTGCGATAACCTGCTCGGCATGCGTCATAGGAACCTCCGTCGTTTGTTCCTATTTTGTTCTCACGAATGCAAATGTCAAGAGCTTCACTCACCGAAGTAGAAAACCGGATCGCGCGTCAATTCGCCATTGCCGAGATGGCCGTACAAATCCCTGCCGAGAATCCAGTAGGTGATCTTCTGCGTCGCAAGAGAAAAGACATAGTCGCCATCCACCCAATGCTCGGCCTTGCTGCCGCCGATCGGGAAGAGAAACTTGCCGGCTTGATAGAGAACGGCCTTTTCGGATCGATGATCGAAAATATATCGTGTTTTCGCCATGTGTTATCCTGCCGCTATACGCAAGATACAACGTCACATGGGATTTTAGATCTGTCTATATTATCAGAAGTTGAGGATTGGTCTATTCACAAATAAGATAAGCCTAAAACAGCATTATCCCAAAAATGGGCAATACGATCCCGCGCGATGAAATCATCGCGATTATATTCGGAATCATTCAAACGGGGATTGTTTGAAGTTGGAGGCCTCGCCCGGAATTGAACCGGGGTACAAGGATTTGCAGTCCTCTGCGTCACCACTCCGCCACGAGGCCATCCGTGAACGACTTGTTCAGTGGTGGCGCGGATTTAGAATGATCCAAAGGAAACCGCAAGAGGTGTTTTCCGAAAAAAATCGGGCCGTCATCAGGCCGTCGCATTCAATGCGCTTGATCATTCGGCGAATCCGCTCATTATCCTTATATGAGGAATATCTCAAAACCCTTTGTCACCAGGGATGATCCTGACCGGCACATACGCTGTCAGGATGCGCTGCAGTATGCGTTCCGCGATCTGATCGAGGCCGCGGTTGAGGCCGGGTGGAGCGAGCAGGAAGCCGTGGATGCCGTCGGCGAACTGGTCGAGGGCCATATCCAGGACCTTATGGCGCGCGCCGATTCCGCCGCTCTCATGGCGCTTCTGAAGACGATGCGCTGATTCTGCCGGCCGCCGGTCGGCGGGGGCAGGCTCTCAATTCACGCTTCTGAGCGAGGGAAGGGGCGAGATGCCGCCGGTGATCACACCGGGCGCGCTCGACGCAATCAGCGGAATGCAGAGAATGATGACGATGAGCCCGCCGATGAAGCAGGCGCCGAGCATCAGGGATCTGTTCATGCGGGCTCCGTCTCTGCCTTTGTTTTTTAGCTTATGCTGTACAAAGCTGACGGATTCCTGAAGGCTGCATCAGCGCTTCGGGCCGGATTTCAGGTAGAGATAGCTGCCGACGGCGAAAAAGATCAGCGTAAAGCCCGGCCAGGCCACAAACACGGTCGTGTAGCCGCAAGCGCCTTCGAAGCAATCTCCGAGCGTTCCCGCCACGGATAGCCGCAAGGACAGCACGCCTGCGAGGATGACGCTCGCGGCGGCGATCAGCAGCAGAATGAAAATCGTAAAACCCGTGCTTCGCATTCAGACCTAAAGAGCGGGCCGTCTGATTCCTGCCTGCTGCGCTGTGTTTATCTTCAACTCGTCCGGCTGTTGACGAGCCCGCAGCAAAGTACGCCGACGAGCGCCACAGCGATGAAAAGGTCGAAGAACGTCAAATGTACGAAAAAGGCAGACATGGCCTGCTCCTCCTCATTTCCTCCGGTTGCAATAATACCACAGGAGAAAGCTTTGTTCCACTTCGGAGTTCAGAAAGCGCTCCTGCACCGCAAAGGCGGCCGATATGCCGCAAGGATTCTTGCCGCAGGCGCGAACGGAGCCTTGAAAGCATCCGAACCCGGGATTAAGAGACGGAACACATGGCCGCGGTAGCCGGGCGAGAGGATACGATGGATTTCGAAGCAGCACGCGTAAAGATGGTCGACAACCAGATCCGTACGACGGACGTGACGTCCCATTCCGTGTTGAGCGCGTTCCTCACGGTTCCGCGCGAGGCGTTCGTTCCCGAGAAGGCCAAGGTTCTGGCCTATATCGATAACGATGTCGAAATCTGTCCCGGCCGCTTCCTGATGGAAGCTTCGCCGCTCGCCAAGCTGCTGCAGCTTGCCGCGATCACCAAGGAAGACACGGTTCTCGAAGTCGGCTGCGGCACGGGTTATACCTCGGCGCTGCTGTCGCTGACCGCAGGCTCCGTCGTCGCGCTCGAATCCGATGCAGCGCTTGCCGAACAGGCCAAGGCCAATCTCTCCGGCTATGCGAATGTCTCGGTCGTTGCAGGCGATCTCGCCAAGGGCCACACGGCCGGCGCCCCCTACGATCTGATCTTCGTCAACGGTTCCGTCGAGGAAGTTCCGGCTTCGCTTCTCGGCCAGCTCGCCGAAGGCGGCCGTCTGGTCACCGTCGAAGGTTACGGCAATGCGGCCCGCGCCAAGGTCTTCGTTTCCGAGCGCGGCGCCGTTTCCGAAAACGTCTTCTTCAACGCTTCGGTCAAGCCGCTTCCGGGCTTTGCCAAGCTTCGCGAATTCGTATTCTGAGCCTTTCCTAAAGGCCTTTTTCGATGCGGGCGCCATGGGCGCCCGTTTCTGTTTTCGGGCGTCATTTGCTGCCCGTCGGTTCATCCAACAAAACTGTGCATGGACGCATTCATTTGATTCGCGATGATTTTTTTCGCGTCTGGGGTATTCTACTGTCTGGGTGATTCGGATGCCCACTCCATGCAATCCGATCGTTGCTTTAAGCTTAACGGGGATAGATATGGCTCAGCCAAGCGTAGCGCGTGAACCGTCCATGGAAGAGATCCTGGCGTCGATCCGCCAGATCATCGAGAGCAATGAGCCGGGCGCCGGCAAGGCCATTTCCCCGTCTCTGCCTCCGGTTTACGGTGACGATGCCGAGGATGAAGGCCACGATTCCAACATCCACCTGACGGTCGATGACACCTACGCCAATGTCGAATTCCCCGAGCCGGTGCTGACACAGGATCCGCGCTTCGTTGCCGCCAATTCGGCTGGTACCCGCGAGGCCGAGCAGCCGGCGCGCGCCATGTCGCTTGCAGATGTCGCCGCCCGCGTCCGCGCCGCTTCCGAGCGCCTGCCGGCCCAGCCGCCGCGCGAATTGCCGCCGGTCTTCCGTCAGCCGGAACCCGTCGCTGCGCCCGTTGCCGAGGAAATCCGCCGTCCGGTCGAGCCGGTCGCCGCTGCACCGGTCGTTGCGCCGCTGCCGGCGCCGAAGCCTGCTCCGGTTGTTGCCGAAGTTCAGCCTGTCGAGCTCGAGCCTCAGCCGCTGCCGCAGGCAGTCGAACCCAAGATCGAGCCGGTTGCCGAACCGCAGGCGACGATCGCTCCTGAGGCCGCAGTTGCTCCGGTGCTCACTGCGCAAGCACCGGTTCCGTCCTTCCTGCCGCAGGTTCTCGAAGAAGCCCAGGCGCTGATCTCGCAGGATGCCAGCCTCCAGGTTGCGCGCTCCTTCGAAGAGCTGGCGCTGGCAATCGACGGTGCCGAGCGCCGCTCGCTCGACGAGATCGCCGAGGACATGCTGCGCCCGATGCTGCGCGAATGGCTCGACGACAATCTGCCGACGCTGGTCGAGCGCCTCGTGCGCGAGGAAATCGAGCGCGTGGCGCGCGGTCCGCGCCGCTAACCGGAAACGCCTTTTGCCGAATGCGCCGCTCCGGTCTCCGGGGCGGCTTTTTTATTGACTTGCCTGCAGCCATCCTATTTACAAACCCGCATCCTAAAACCCCGAAGTTTGGTCATAAAATGCTCGACAAGACCTATGATTCCGCCGCAGTCGAACCGAAAATCGCTGCGAAATGGGACGAAGCCGATGCCTTCCGTGCCGGTGCCAACAAGAAGCCTGGCGCCGAAACGTTCACGATCGTGATCCCGCCGCCGAACGTGACGGGCTCCCTGCACATGGGCCACGCGCTCAACAACACGCTGCAGGACGTCATGATCCGCTTCGAGCGCATGCGCGGCAAGGACGTGCTCTGGCAGCCGGGCATGGACCATGCCGGCATCGCCACGCAGATGGTCGTCGAGCGCAAGCTGATGGAACAGCAGCTTCCCGGCCGCCGCGAAATGGGCCGCGATGCCTTCATCGACAAGGTCTGGGAGTGGAAGGCTGAATCGGGCGGCCTGATCTTCAACCAGCTGAAGCGCCTTGGCGCTTCCTGCGACTGGTCGCGCGAGCGCTTTACGATGGACGAGGGCCTTTCGGTAGCCGTTCTCGAAGTCTTCGTAACGCTTTACAAGGAAGGCCTCATCTACAAGGACAAGCGCCTGGTCAACTGGGATCCGAAGCTTCTGACGGCGATTTCCGACATGGAAGTCGAGCAGATCGAAGTGAAGGGCAATCTCTGGCACCTGCGCTACCCGCTGGAAGAAGGCGTCACCTACCAGCATCCGGTCGCTTTCGACGAGGACGGCAAGCCGACCGAATTCGAGACGCGCGACTATCTCGTCGTTGCCACGACGCGCCCGGAAACCATGCTCGGCGATACCGGTGTTGCGGTGAACCCGGATGACGATCGCTACAAGTCGATCGTCGGCAAGCATGTCATCCTGCCGATCGTCGGCCGCAAGATCCCGATCGTCGCCGACAGCTACGCCGATCCGACGGCAGGGACCGGCGCCGTCAAGCTGACGCCGGCGCATGACTTCAACGACTTCGACGTTGCCAAGCGCACCGGCCTGCGCGCCATCAACGTCCTGAACGTCGATGCCTCCGTTAATATCAAGGACAACGAGGATTTCCTCGAAGGCCTTGATCATCCGGCGGCACTTCATGGCGCATGGGACCGTCTCGAAGGCCAGGACCGTTTCACGGCCCGCAAGATCATCGTCGAAATCTTCGAGGAAGCCGGCCTGCTCGACAAGATCGAGCCGCACACGCACATGGTACCCCATGGCGACCGTGGCGGCGTGCCGATCGAGCCGCGCCTGACGGAACAGTGGTGGGTCGACAACAAGACGCTCGCCAAGCCGGCGATCGCCTCGGTTCGCGAGGGCCGCACCAAGTTCGTCCCGAAGAACTGGGAAAACACCTATTTCCAGTGGATGGAAAACATTCAGCCCTGGTGCATTTCGCGCCAGCTCTGGTGGGGTCACCAGATTCCGGCCTGGTATGGCCCGGATGGTCAGGTCTTCGTCGAGAAGACCGAGGAAGAGGCGCTCGAGGCCGCGATCCAGCATTACCTCGCCCATGAAGGCCCGTGGAAGGCCTGGGTGCAGGACAAGATCGAGAACTTCCAGCCGGGCGAAATCCTGACACGCGACGAAGACGTGCTCGACACCTGGTTCTCGTCGGCGCTGTGGCCGTTCTCGACGCTCGGCTGGCCGGAAAAGACCCCGGAACTCGCCCGCTACTATCCGACCAACGTGCTGGTCACCGGCTTCGACATCATTCCCTTCTGGGTGGTTCGCATGATGCAGATGGGTCTGCATTTCATGAAGGACGCCGATGGCAATCCGGTCGAGCCGTTCCACACGGTCTATATCCACGCTCTGGTTCGCGACAAGAACGGCCAGAAGATGTCAAAGTCGAAGGGCAATGTCATCGATCCGCTCGAGCTGATCGACGAATACGGTGCCGACGCGCTGCGCTTCACGCTCGCCATCATGGCGGCGCAGGGCCGTGACGTGAAGCTCGATCCGGCCCGCATCGCCGGCTACCGCAACTTTGGTACCAAGCTCTGGAACGCCACGCGCTTTGCCGAGATGAACGGTGCTAAGAGCGATCCGAATTTTGCGCCTGAAGGCGTCAAGCTGACGATCAACCGCTGGATCCTAACAGAGCTTGCCCGTGCGGAACGTGACGTAACGGAAGCCATCGAAGCCTACCGCTTTAACGACGCTGCCGGCGCTCTCTACCGCTTCGTCTGGAACCAGGTCTGCGACTGGTATCTCGAACTGCTGAAGCCGGTCTTCAGCGGCGAAGACGAGGCCGCCAAGAAGGAAGCACAGGCCTGCAGCGCCTATATTCTCGAAGAGATCTACAAGCTGCTGCATCCCTTCATGCCCTTCATGACCGAAGAGCTCTGGGCCCATACGGCCGGCGAAGGCGTGGAGCGCGATACGCTCGTTTGCCATGCCGACTGGCCGTCGCCCTCCTTCTCGGATGATGCCGCAGCCGATGAGATCAACTGGCTGATCGACCTCGTTTCGGGAATCCGCTCGGTCCGAGCAGAGATGAACGTTCCGCCGTCTGCAACCGCACCGCTGGTCTTCGTCAGCGCCAATGCCGAGACCAAGGAGCGCCTGTCGCGTCACGACGCGGCGATCAAGCGTCTGGCGCGTGTCGAGAGCGTCTCGCTCGCCGACGCCGCACCGAAGGGCGCGGCGCAGATCGTCATCGGTGAGGCAACAGCCTGCCTGCCGCTCGGCTCGCTGATCGATCTCTCCGCAGAAAAGGCCCGCCTCGAAAAGGCGATTGCCAAAACCGAGGGCGAGATGTCCCGCGTCAAGGGCAAGCTCTCCAACGAGAAGTTCGTCGCCAACGCCAATCCTGAAGTGGTGGAGGCCGAGCGCGAGCGCCTTGCGGAATTCGAGAGCCAGATGGCCAGCCTGAAAGTAGCGCTTGCAAGGGTGATCGAGGCCTAATCCACTCTTGGTAGCAAACTATTCCAAAACGGCGTCCGGAACTCTCCGGGCGCCGTTTTTCATTTCCAGCAACTTGAGTCGAAAACGCATGCCTTAATTAGCGTTTCCACCCTGTGGAGTTTGACGAATCTGCGAAATTTTCAGTGGAAGAGGCCGAAAAGACCGACTGTTGTCAGATTGATACAGGGGCTAGGTGGCTTGGAACGATCGTTTAAAAATAATCCGAAATGATTAGTTTGTTAGGATAAAATTTTACCATACCCAAATTTTTGACGTGCTCGTCAATTTCTTACGTCAATTTAACTTCTTGCATGCATTGTGGCGGCATGAAGGCGCGCATTGTCATCCGCGCCATTCCTTTGCAAGGTGCAGCCATCTGCATTGCTTGAGTGGGGGAGACACAATGGCATCTCGTATGTTTTCCAAGGGCGTAGCATCGCTCGTTATCCTTTCGTCCATGGCCTCGGTGTCCTACGCCGGTGGCTTTTCGCGTGGCGAAGCCGACACCGATATCCTGTTTGAGGATGGTACCTTCGTATGGCGCGGCGGCGTCACTTGGGTGTCGCCGCATCGCGATTTCGACACTGTCGCCGGTGCCGAGGGCACGGATGGCCGCTATTCCAATAATTATGCGATCCCGTCTTTCGCAGCCAAGCTGAAGCTGAGCGACAACTTCGCCTGTGCTGCCACCTATACGCAGCCTTTCGGTGGATCGAGCACCTACGGCAATCAGGCATATCTGGCGGACATCGCCGCTGACGGCGGAAACGGTACACGCAGCAAGAAGTTCATCACGAATGAATATGGCCTCGCATGCGACGTTAATGTCGACATGGGCAAGGGGCAGTTGCACTTCATCGGCGGCGGATTCCTGCAGTCGTTCAAATACAATCAGGATACGCTCTATGGTAACCTTGAGCTGAAGGATGAAGCTGCGCCCGGATATCGTCTTGGTGTCGCTTACGAAATTCCTGAATACGCTTTGCGGGCGCAGGTGATGTATCGCTCACAGGTCGATCACAAGGCAGATGGAGCTTTCACGCCTGGCGCTCTTGCACCGCTCGTGGGAACCGATGACCTCTATTCCTATGGATCGGGATCTCTTCCTCAGTCTGTAAAGGTGAGCCTGCAGAGCGGTGTTGCGCCGGGATGGCTGGTTTACGGATCGGTCGAGTGGACTGATTGGAGTGTTCTGCAGTCGCTGAACTACAACATCGATTTGCTCGGCCCTCAGCAGCTGGACTTCTTCTACCGTGACGGCTGGACTATCCAGGCAGGTGTCGCGCACGCGTTCACGGACACCGTTGCTGGTACGGTCAATCTTACCTGGGACCGTGGCGTAGGTACTGGTGCTGACATCATGTCCGATACATGGACGTTGGCAACGGGCGCCTCGATCAAGGCTGGCCCTGGCGAGTTCAGACTCGGGGCCGGCATCAGCTACCTGACGGCTGGTAGCCAGTCCCTTTCTCAGGGAGCGCTCTTTAACGCGACCGCAAATGGAGACTGGGCAGTCGGTCTATCCGGTTCCTACAAGATCTCGTTCTGATTATCGAAGTCAAAGGCCCGGCCCAGTGCCGGGCTTTTCTTTGCTTGATGCCATATTAATCATGCCTTTTGGACATCCCATTTTGTGACGAATCCGCAACAGTTTTTTACGACAGTTGGCGTAAGCTCTCTGCAGGGCGAATTTGTCCATTTCCCGCCACAAACAGGGCGCAGCGGTATTTGCGGGCAAGGGAATGGCAGGCGTAGGGTGCGTTTGAAAAGTAAGATGGGTCGAGTTTTTTCAGGGACAGGCGAGAGCCGATCGGAGACCGGATTTCATTCCGCTCCATTTGCGATTCAGCTTTTCCCGCAAGGCGATTCCGCCGGAAAATTTCGCTCTCAAGTCGTGTCTTCCATCTGTCCGTTCTCCGATGTTTCCGCGTCCATGACGGGCGCTGACGAGTACCGCGATCACGCCGATACCGGTTTGGTCACATTTGGTGTTTACGGATATTGGGAAGGCGGAGAGACAGACGTTTCTCCCGCGAAAGTGACGCCGCAGGCATTGCAGGCGGGCCAGGCCGGAAACCGGGTGGTCTATCGCGATGCGCAGGAAATTCAGGCCCTCGAAGAAGGGCGGAAGGCTGGATGCGACGCGGGCAAAGGAGCCAGAGAGCTCGCCGCGGGATCGCTCGCCTGGAGGAGATACGCCGGGACGCGTGGCAGCGGAGTTTTTGCTGCCGGGCTGGTCTGCGATGGAAGCGAAAGAAACTGATTGAAATGCTGACATCCGAGTTCAGACTTTTCAGATTTGCTCTCATGGGGCTGTCGATCGCGCTTTCAGCAGCGGTTGCCTCCCCAGCCGGCGCTTTTGATATCAATGCCGGCGTCACCAAGGAATCCGGTCCCTTCGATCTCTTCAAGTTCGGCTTCAAGGCTTACAAGAGCGGCCAGAAGGAAGAAGCTGTCGAAGCCTACAAATACGCCGCCGAAAAGGGCCATACCGGCTCGCGCTGGGCGCTGGCCAACATGTATGCCGACGGCGACGGCGTGACCCAGGACGATTTCGAAGCCTTCAAGATTTATAGCGAGATTGCCCAGCAGGGCGTCGAGCCGGGTTCCGAAGATACCGGCTTCTTCATCAATGCGCTGCTGTCGCTCGCGAGCTATTACAAGCACGGCATTGCCGGTAGTCCGGTGAAGGTCGATCTCAACCAGGCCCGCCAGCTCTATTTCCAGGTCGCCTCGACCTTCGGCGTGCCGGAAGCGCAGTTCCAGCTGGCGCAGATGATGCTTTCGGGCGAGGGCGGCAGCCCCAATCCGCTGCAGGCGAAGAAGTGGCTGAATCAGGCCCGCAAGAGCGGCCATCCGGGCGCCATGTCGGTCTTCGGCAACATCCTCTTCCAGGAAGGCCAGTCGGCCCGTGGTCTGGCGATGATGACGGCGGCACTCGACCGCTGCAAGCCGAAGGACTGTGGCTGGATGGAATCGCTGCAGGAGCAGGCTTTCTCGGTCGCGACCGAAGGAGACCGCCGTGCAGCGGTCTCGCTCTCCCACAATATCGCCACCAGCGGCGACTGATCTCCGCTTAAGCCGCGAAGTCGAAATAGGCGACCACCGGAACGTGGTCGGACGGTTTTTCCCAGGCGCGGACGTGTTTCTCGATGGCCGTCGAGGTCATCCGGTCTGCCGCTTCAGGCGACAGCATCAGATGGTCGATGCGGATACCGTTGTTCTTCGGCCAGGCGCCTGCCTGATAATCCCAGAATGAATAGAGCTGAACCGCATCCGTCGTGGCGCGCACCGCATCGGTGAAGCCGAGGCTTTCGAGCCTGCGGAAGGCTTCGCGGGTCTGCGGCAGGAAGAGCGCGTCATTGGCCCAGACCTTCGGGTCGAAGCAATCATGTGGCTCGGGAATGACGTTATAGTCGCCGGCCAGAATGAGCGGCTCCTCATAGCTCAGCCGCTGCGCCGCAAATTGCTGCAGGCGCTCCATCCACGCGAGCTTGTAGGTGTATTTCTCGGTTTCGACGGGATTCCCGTTCGGCAGATAGAGGCAGCAGACGCGCAGCGCCTTGTTGCCAGGCAGCGAAAACACCGCCTCGATGAAGCGCGCCTGCTCGTCCAGCGGATCGCCGGGCAGCCCCCGGCTCACTTCGTCCGGCTTGCTCTTGGAGAGGATCGCGACGCCGTTGAAACCCTTCTGGCCATGCGTCTCGACATGATAGCCCATCGCCTCGATCTCGAGGCGCGGAAAGCCTTCGTCGACGGTCTTGATTTCCTGCAGGCAGACGATGTCGGGATTGGAATCCTTGAGCCACTGCGTCAGGTTGTCGATACGCGCCTTGACGCCGTTGATGTTCCAGGTCGCGATCTTCATCCATCACCTCTTGCTTCGTGCCGATCTTGTATCGTGATGGGTAGCAACCGGACAAGACGATAAACCGGCCGGAAGAGATTTCTTCGGCCGGTCGGGTCTGAGATCGGTGGAAAGCTTAGACCGAGAAGCTCGTTCCGCAGCCGCAGCTGGCAACCGCGTTCGGATTCTTGATCTGGAAGGACTGGCCGAGCAGGTTGTCGACGAAGTCGATCTCGGAGCCGGCCATATAGACCAGCGAGAGGCTGTCGATCAGCACCTTGGCGTCGTTCTTCTCGACGATCACGTCATCGTCCTGAACGCCGTCGGCAAGGTCGAACTTGTAGGAAAAACCCGAACAGCCGCCGCCTTCGACGGAAACGCGCAGCGCGCTTTTTCCCGCCTCGGCACCGACGATTGCGGCGATTCGCTTTGCGGCCGCATCGGAGAGGGTTACTGAAGTCTCTGTCATGTTTCCTCCTGCCGGGGTCAAGATCCGGAGAGAATTGATAAAAGCCGCTGAGCGTTCAAACGGCTGATATCAAAAGAATTTATCACGGGCGCTCACGGAGCGCATTATTGCGGAAAGCGGTTAAGAAAGCGCCGCTTTGCCTGATATACTGACTATAGGTATGAAGAGCGTGAAGCGGCGTCAATGGGGCGATCCGGCCGCGCGGTTCGAATGACGGTGAAGAATGACGATTGACAGGCGTGCATTGGGTTTCGGCAACAGCGAACGGGCAGTCTATGCGGCTGATCCCTGGACGACCCGCGGGCGGCTCTATCAGGAGAGCTCCAGCCCGACGCGATCCGACTTCCAGCGCGACCGCGACCGCATCGTCCACACGACCGCGTTTCGCCGACTGAAGCACAAGACCCAGGTCTTCATCGCCCAGGACGGCGATCACTACCGCACGCGCCTGACCCATACGATCGAGGTGGCGCAGATCGCGCGCGCTCTGGCACGCGCCCTGAAGCTCGACGAGGATCTCGCCGAGGGCGTGGCGCTCGTCCACGATTTCGGCCACACGCCTTTCGGGCATACCGGCGAGGATGCGCTGCACGAGGTGCTGCTGCCCTATGGCGGCTTCGATCACAATGCCCAGTCGCTGCGCATCGTCACCAAGCTCGAGCGCCGCTATGCCGAGTTCGACGGCATCAACCTGACTTGGGAGAGCCTCGAAGGCCTCGTCAAGCACAATGGCCCGCTGCTGACGCCGGACGGGCAGGGCACGCGCGGGCCGGTTCCCCAGCCGATCCTCGATTATTGCGAACTCCACGACCTGCAGCTCGCGACCTATGCCAGCCTGGAGGCACAGGTCGCGGCGATCGCCGACGATATCGCCTATAACACACATGACATCGACGATGGCCTGCGCTCCGGTTATCTGACCTTCGACATGCTGGAGGAAATTCCGTTCCTCGCCGGGCTGATGGCGGAAGTTCGCGATCGCTATCCGAACCTCGAAGCCAGCCGCTTCACCCATGAAATCATGCGCCGGCAGATCACCCGCATGGTCGAGGATGTGATTTCGGTCTCGCAGGAACGCCTTGCACAGGTCAATCCGAAGAGCGCCGACGATATCCGCCACGCCGATCGCGTCATCGCCACCTTCTCGCCGGCGATGGCCGAAACCGACAGGCTGATCAAGCAGATGCTCTTCAAGCGCATCTACCGCCACCCGGAGATCATGCGCATCCGCGCCGGTGCCGCACAGATCGTCACCGACCTCTTCGGCGCCTATATGGCAAACCCCAAGGAGATGCAGAGCCACTACTGGGTGGATCACATCGCCGGCCTTGCCGATGCCCCGAAGGCCCGCCATGTCGGCGACTATCTGGCCGGCATGACGGACACCTATGCCATCAGCGCCCACAGGCGATTGTTTGACCACACTCCCGATTTGCGATAGGCAGCACGCGCCCGGCGAGAGCGCCGGTCGATGCCTTGTGGCACAGCCTATGCATGGAAGAGTGCGATGAACCTTTTTACCGATTTCGAAGCCAGGATTAAAACCGCCCTTGAACAGATCGATCTGGTCAAGGAAAAGCGATCCGAGCTCGATTTCGGCCGCATCGCCGTCGAGCCGCCGCGCGATGTGACGCATGGCGACGTTGCGACCAATGCCGCGATGGTGCTGGCCAAGCCGCTCGGCACCAACCCGCGCGCCTTCGCCGAAATCATCCTCGGCAAGCTGAACGAAGATCCTGATGTCGCCGAGGTTTCGGTGGCCGGTCCGGGCTTCATCAATATCAAGCTGTCCGTCGGATACTGGCAGCGGCTGCTCGGCTCGATGATCGAAGCCGGCACCGATTACGGCCGCTCGACGCTCGGCGCTGGCCGTAAGGTAAATGTCGAATATGTCTCGGCAAACCCGACCGGCCCGATGCATGTCGGCCACTGCCGCGGCGCCGTTGTCGGCGACGCGCTGGCAAACCTGTTGGCCTTCGCTGGATATGCCGTCGAGAAGGAATATTACATCAACGATGCCGGCTCGCAGATCGACGTGCTGGCACGCTCGGTCTTCCTGCGTTACCGCGAAGCCCTCGGCGAGAAGATCGGCGAGATCCCGGCCGGCCTCTATCCGGGCGATTACCTCGTTCCGGTCGGCCAGTCACTGGCCAGTGAATACGGCGTGAGGCTGCACAACATGCCGGAAGAGCAGTGGATGCCGATCGTAAAGGACAAGGCGATCACGGCAATGATGGCGATGATCCGCGAGGATCTCGCAGCGCTGAACGTCCATCACGACGTTTTCTTCTCCGAGCGCACGCTGCACGATGGTGGCGCTGCTGCCATTCGCACTGCGATCAACGACCTGACCTTCAAGGGCTTTGTCTACAAGGGCTCCCTGCCGCCGCCGAAGGGTCAGCTGCCCGAGGATTGGGAAGATCGCGAGCAGACGCTGTTCCGCTCGACCGAAGTCGGCGACGACGTCGATCGCCCGCTGATCAAGTCCGACGGGTCCTATACTTACTTCGCCGCCGACGTTGCTTACTTCAAGAACAAGTTCGATCGCGGCTTCAACGAGATGATCTACGTGCTCGGCGCCGACCATGGCGGCTACGTCAAGCGCCTGGAAGCGGTCGCCCGTGCGGTTTCCGAGGGCAACTCGAAGCTGACGGTGCTGCTCTGCCAGCTGGTAAAGCTGTTCCGCAACGGTGAGCCGGTGAAGATGTCGAAGCGCTCCGGCGACTTCGTCACGCTGCGCGACGTGGTCGAGGAAGTCGGCCGCGATTCGGTGCGTTTCATGATGCTCTACCGGAAGAGCTCCGAGCCGCTGGACTTCGATTTCGCCAAAGTAACGGAACAGTCGAAAGATAATCCGGTCTTTTACGTGCAATATGCGCATGCCCGTTGCATGTCGGTTTTCCGGCAGGCCAAGGAGGCGTTTCCGGACCTCAATGTCAGCCCGGCAGACCTCGCAAAAGCGGTGTCCGGAATCTCGGATCCCGCGGAATTGCAGCTGATTGCGAAGGCTGCGGAGTTCCCGCGCGTCGTCGAATCTGCAGCCCAGGCGCAGGAGCCTCACAGGGTCGCTTTCTACCTCTACGACCTCGCCAGTTCGTTCCATGCACACTGGAACAAAGGTAAAGACCAGACTGAATTACGATTTGTTAACGATAAGAGCCGAGAATCGAGTATTGCCAGACTAGGGCTGGTGTACGCTGTCGCTTCGGTTTTGAAGTCGGGTCTTGCCATTACTGGTACCGCCGCACCGGATGAAATGCGATAAACGTCACCAAATCCCCACATTGCGCTGGCATTGACCGCGTTGGCTTTTGAGTGGGATGGGTATGGCAGACAAACAACTTGCGTATGACGCGCGACAGAAGACGGAGCTGTTCGATGAAAACGATCCGCTCGCGGAACTCGCGCGCATCGTTGGCTTCGAGCCGCGGGTAGCGGCCAATACTGTCTCAGAGCCAGTCCGGCAGGAGCCGGCCTTCGATCTCGAAGACGAATTGCTGCGGGAATTCGAGCGCTACGACGCGCCGCGCCCGCTGGGTGCACTCGACCATCCGGCCGAGCAGCCCGTTGAGGAAGCCGCAAGCTATGAGCCCGTTGCCTACGAGCACGCTGCCGCTCCGCAGGAGCCCGTAGAGGCTCCTGTCTACGCCGAGCCGGAAGCCTACGAGGCTGAGCCGGTCGCAGCGGCCTATGAGCCCGAGGAACCGCAGGCCTGGACCGGTGGTCAGGTTGCTGCCGCCGAATGGGCGGTCCAGCCCTCCGAACCAGTCTCCAACGGCGGCGCCCGCGATCTGATCGAAGAACTCGAAATGTCGATCGGTGCTGCATCGGTTGCCCAGCCGGTTGCTCCGGTTGCCAAGGCGCCGCAGTGGTCTGCCGCCAGCATCAAGCTGCCGCTCGCCAACTTCCATACGGCCCGCCGCGAAGAGCCGGCCCGTCCGGTTGCGGTCGAGCCCGAGCCTGTCGTTGTCGCTGCGCCGCAGCCGGTTGCCGAGGTGGCATCCGCAGAAACCCTGCAGGAACTCGCAGCGCTTGACGTTGCCGAGGAGTTCACTCCCGTCGCTTCCGGCTTCCCGGCCGAAATCGATCGCCACGAAGAGCCTGAAGTCGTCGAGCAGGCGCCGGTTGCCGAAGCTGTCTATGCCGAGCCAGTATCGCACGAGGCCTTCGATCTCGCCGCTGCCGCCAAGGATGGCATCGTTGCTTCCGACGCAGCGCTGACCGAGGCGCTGCCCCAGGATGAAGCAACCGCCTTCGATATCGACAACCTTCTGGCTGATGTTTCCCGTTACCCGGTGCCGCAGCGCGCTCCGGAGCCGGTTCGCGAAGAGCCAGTGCAGTTTCACCAGCCGGAACCGGTAAAGCCGGTGGCACCCGTCGTGGTCGCCAAGCCCGCTCCGGCCGAAGAGGAAGATCCCTTCGCAGGTCATGATTTCGAGCTCGATCTCGAAGGTATCGAGCTGGAACTTGCCGATCTCGATTTCGCAGAGCCCGTCAAGGAAGAGCCGGTCGCAATGGCTCCGGCTCCTGTTCGCGCTCAGCCCGCACCTGTTGCCGCCGCTCCGGCACCGGTTGTCGTTCCGCGCCCGATCGCGCCTGCGCCTGTCGTTGCAGAAGCGCCGCGTCCGGTTCAGCCGGCCTATACGCCTGCACCGGTTTCCTATTCGCCGGCAGCCGTCTTCACGCCTGCGCCGCAGCCTGCGGCTCCTGTCCGTGCAGCTGTTGTCGAACCCGTCGAAGAACTTCCCTTCGATCCGTCGATGATCACCGACGCCGACGGTCATCCGGAAGCAGTTGGCGAAATGCACGTTCCGGCGCTGCCGCCGGTCGAGCAGCACAAGCCTGCCGCTCCGGTCAACGATTTCGATTTCGACGTCGATGCCGAGATCGCTAGCCTGTTCGATCCGATCAAGTCCAAGGAAGCCGTTCCGGCTGCTGCGCCCGCCTGGGCATCGCAAGCCTCCGCTCCCGCGGCTCAGAAGCCTGCAGCACCTGCCGTTGCCGGTCTCGATGATCTTGAGCGCGCTCTGGAGGAAGATCTGCGCCGCAGCATGCGCGAGCCGGTCCAGCGGACCGAGCAGCTTGCCGAGGTTCACATCCAGTCTGCCGGTGCTGCCGAAGACATGCATCGCGCCCGCTCGATGAAGCGGATGCTGGCTGCTGCTGCCATGGTCGTCGTCTTCGCGGGTGGCGCTTATGGCCTCTACACCGTCGTTGCCGATACCGGCATTGCCGGCGGTTCCGGCGAGCCGCGCATCATCGCTGCCGACAAGGAGCCGGTGAAGGTCGTTCCGGATAATCCGGGCGGCAAGACCGTTCCGAACCAGGACAAGGCCGTCTATGACCGCGTTGCCGGCGCCACCGAGACGCCGAAGCAGACTGCGCTGGTGTCGTCCGACGAACAGCCCGTCGACGTCGTTCAGCGCACGCTGACGCCTGAGGTCGCACCTGAGGATAACGACGGCGACATCACCGATCAGGCCGTCAGCACGCCGGTCAGCGATACCGAGGATCCGCGCCTGCTGCCAGGCCAGGAGCAGCAGGACGCCGCTGCCAACAACGATGCAGACCGCGTTCCGGCCGTTTCGCCGCGCAAGGTCCGCACTATGATCGTCAAGCCTGATGGCACGCTGGTTGCCCGTGAAGACGAGGCACCCGTTGACGCGCCTGCCGTGAACCAGGTCAAGACCACGACCATCAAGCCGAACGGTTCTGCTGCGAACTTCCCGGCAAGCACGGAAGTGGCCTCTGCCGATATCCGCTCGACCCCGGTCGAGAATACGCCGGCTCAGCCTGCCGCTTCCGAATCGGTCCTTGCCAAGGTTGCCGCTAGCAACCCGGCCAATGTCGAGCCTCCGGTCCGTCAGGTCCAGTCGACGCCGGTTCAGCCGCAGGCCGCCGCAAAGCCGGCCGACACGGCACCGGTCCCGGCTGCCCGCCCGGCCGCAAAGCCTGCTGCCGCAGCCGCTGCACCAGAACAGCCGAAGCCGACCGAAGTCGCCTCCGTCGCCCCGGCTGCCACCCAGCCGCAGGCCGCTGCGCCGTCGGGTGCCTATGGCGTCCAGATCGCATCGCTGCCATCGGAAGCTGAAGCCAACAAGTCCTACGCAAGCCTCTCCAAGAAGTTTGCCAGCGTTCTTTCCGGCCGCAGCTATGAGATCCGCAAGGCCGACATCGCCGGCAAGGGCACCTTCTACCGCGTCCGCATCCCGGCTTCCTCCAAGGATGAAGCCGCTGCGATCTGCGAGAAGTATCGCGCTGCAGGTGGAAGCTGCCTGATCTCGAAGTAATCGGCTTCACACAGCATCGAAACGGCGGGCTTAGGTCCGCCGTTTTCGTTTTTGCAGTGCCTTTCCTGTGAATGCCGCTTGACCGGCCTATCGCAATTCGAGCGCACACCTCTATGATTCGGGTATGACCGAATCAAAAGCGATGATCCTGGGCTGTAGCGGCCTGTCCCTGACCCCGGAAGAAAAGGCCTTCTACAAGGCGGAACGCCCTTGGGGCTTCATTCTTTTCGGACGCAACATTTCCGAGCCGCAGCAGATCGCCGATCTCGTCGCCGAAATGCGCGAGAGCGTCGGCTGGCATGCGCCGGTCCTGATCGACCAGGAAGGCGGACGCGTCCAGCGCATCCGTCCGCCGATCCTCCAGCACTATCCGTCCGGTCAGGCGCTCGGCGATATCTATCGCCAGGACCGCGAGCAGGGGCTTCGAGCCGCCTGGCTGATGTCGCGCCTTCACGCCTTCGATCTCCTGAAATTCGGCATCAATGTCGATTGCCTGCCGGTTCTCGATGTTCCGGTCGAAGGCAGCAGCAATGTCATCGGCAACCGCGCCTATGGCGGTGATCCCCGCACGGTGACCGAGATGGGCCGCGCCGCAAGCGAGGGTCTGAAGGCCGGCGGTGTCTTGCCGGTGATGAAGCATATGCCGGGCCACGGCCGCGGCTTTGCCGATTCCCATCACGAGCTGCCGGTCGTCACCGTTTCGCGCGCGGAGCTCGAAGCGCATGATTTCCCGCCCTTCATCGCCATGAAGGACGAGCTGGCCGCCATGACCTGCCATGTCGTCTTCACGGCGATCGACGACAGCAATCCGGCGACCACGTCGCGCAAGGTGATCGACGGCGTCATCCGCCAGCATATCGGCTTCAACGGCCTGTTGCTTTCGGATGATACATCGATGAACGCGCTGGCCGGGACGATCGGCGAGCGCGCCGCGAATATCATTGCGGGCGGATGCGATATCGTGCTGCATTGCAATGGCCACATGGACGAGATGCGGCAGGTGGTCGCCAATGTGCCGGCGCTAACGGGCGCCTCGCTGAAGCGGGCCGACGCCGTGCTCGCGGGCATGCCGCGGGCCGATCAGTCCGACGAAGCTGCGATCCGCAGTGAATTCGACGCGATGTTTGCAGCCGCCTAAGAAACGGAAGAGAGGCCCGGTTGAACATAATCAAGACTCCGGAGCGGTCGCAGGCGGCAACGCCGATGGACAAGCTTTGGCAGGACAGCGGCACCGAGCGCGGTTCACATGAACCGGCGCTGGTCATCGATGTCGCCGGCTTCGAAGGCCCGCTTGACCTGTTGCTCTATCTCGCCCGCAATCAGAAGGTCGACCTGTCGCGTATTTCGGTCCTGGCGCTTGCCGAGCAGTATCTGCAGTTCGTCGAGAGCGCCCGCCGCATCCGCATCGAGCTTGCAGCCGACTACCTCGTCATGGCGGCCTGGCTTGCCTATCTGAAATCGCGCCTGCTGATCCCGCAGCAGATCAAGGACGACGGTCCCTCCGGCGAGGAAATGGCGGCAACGCTCGCCTTCCGCCTGAAGCGCTTGGAAGCGATGCGCGAGGCCGCGAGCGGCCTCGTCAACCGCAACCGCCTCGGCCGCGATATCTTCGCGCGTGGCGCGCCAGAGCATATCCCGGATCGCCACAAGTCCGCCTATGAAGCCAGCCTCTACGATCTGCTGACCGCCTATGCGACGCTGCGCCAGCGCCAGGCTGTCACCCAGGTGACGATCGCCCGGCGCACCGTCTGGTCGCTCACCGAGGCGCGCGAGCTGCTGACCCGGATGATCGGCGATGTCTCCGACTGGACGGCGTTGGAGCACTATCTGCTGCGCTACATGACTTCGCCGGAAGAGCGCGTCACGGCGATCGCCAGCGCCTTTGCCGCCTCGCTTGAGCTGGTGCGCGAGGGCAAGCTCGAAATCCGCCAGGACGGCGCCTTCGAGCCGCTCTACATGCGCCGCGGGCCGAAGCATGCCACGCTGCAGGTCATCGAGCAGGAGACGCCGCTGTGATCGATCCTGAGGACGATATCGGTGGAGACGAAGGCGAGGGCGCGGAAAGCCAGGACTTCCAGGCAGAGCTCGAGGCCGAACGCATCGCCGAGGCACTGGTCTTCGCCTCGGCGCAGCCGGTCTCCGAAGCCTTCATTGCCGATCGCATCGCCAAGCATTTCAATGTCCACACGATCATGCTCCGCTTGAAGGAGCAATATGCGCCGCGCGGCGTCAATCTGGTGCAGGTGGATGACGCCTGGGCCTTCCGCACGGCCGCCGATCTCTCATTTGTGATCCGCCGTGATGAGAACGAAACGAAGAAGCTTTCGCGCGCTGCTCTCGAAGTGCTGGCGATCATCGCCTATCACCAGCCGGTGACGCGTGCAGAGATTGAAGACATCAGAGGCGTGCAGACCTCGCGCGGCACGCTCGACGTTCTCATGGAGGCCGGTTGGGTGCGTTTCCGCGGCCGCCGCCGCACGCCCGGCCGCCCCGTAACACTCGGCACCACCCGCGATTTTCTCGACCATTTCGGCCTTGAGGAACTGCGCGATCTGCCTGGTATTGAAGAGCTCAAGGGGGCAGGGCTGCTCTCCGGCCGCATCCCTGCAAATTTCAACATCCCGTCGCCGTCGATGAATGACGAGCTGACCGAGGACGAGGATCCGATCACCCAGATGGATCTTGAGGAATTGGGGCTTCTTGCGCCGGGTGGCGCATCGGAAGATTAGCACCGGCTTGTCTTTGTTTTGCCACTGAGGGCGAAAACAATACTCATCACCACAATTCGATGGCGCAGTGGCTTGTCACAAAGGTCAAAGCCGTGACATTAAGCGTCAATATAAGGGGAATTTTGATGTTGGAAACGATGTCGGAAACTCTTACATCGAAGAGACATCGCAACAGGGAGTATGCGTAATGGGTTCTTTTAGCATGTGGCACTGGCTGATCGTCCTGGTCATCGTGCTGTTGTTGTTCGGCCGCGGAAAGATTCCGGAGCTGATGGGCGACGTTGCCAAGGGCATCAAGAGCTTCAAGAAGGGCATGAACGACGAAGATGCGCCGGAAACGGCGTCGAAGACCGTCGATCACAAGGCCGACGAAACGAAGTAATCAGTCCGGGGACGGGTGGCTTGCCCCGCTTCCCCTCCAGGAGCCTTGAATGTTCGATATTGGCTGGACCGAGCTGCTTGTCATCGCGGTCGTGTTGATTGTGGTGGTAGGTCCGAAGGATCTGCCGCCGATGTTGCGTGCGTTCGGTAAGATGACGCAGCGCGCCAAGAAGGTTGCCGGTGAATTCCGTGCGCAATTCGACGAGGCGCTGCGTGAGGCCGATCTCGACGAGGTGCGCCAGACGCTCGCCGACGCACAGCGTCTCAACCCCGCCAATACGCTGCGCGACGCGATGAACCCGCTGCGCCAGATGGGTAACGACATCAAGGCCGACCTTCAGAACGCGACGAAGGTCGACAACAAGACCGAGGTGCCGGTCAGCGTGCCGGCTCCCTCGATGAGCCTGCCGGAGACGCCTCCGGTCGTAACGCCGGCACCCGCAGCCGAACCGGTTGCTGCGCCTGTCGTTGCTGAAAAGCCGAAGGCCGTGCGCAAGCCGCGTGCTGCCGCTGAGGCAAAGGCCGAGCCTGTGGCTGCCGCTCCCGCGGCCAAGGCAAAGCGTGCGCCCGCAGCAAAGGCCGTAGCGGCTGCGCCTGCAGCCAAGGCTGCCCCGGCTAAGACGGCAGCAGCCAAGACGGCTGCGCCTGCAAAGAAGGTCGCAGCTGCCCCGAAGAAGGCAGCAGCAAAGAAAAAGGATGAGGCATGAGCGGTGATATCGAAGACAAGCCGCAGCCCTTGATCGAGCACCTGATGGAGCTGCGCAGGCGGCTGATGTGGTCGATTGGCGCGTTCTTCATCGCCTTCATCGTCTGCTTCTTTTTCGCTAAGCATCTCTTCAACTACCTCGTCTACCCCTACAAGCTCGCCGTCACCTGGGCGGGCATGGATGTCGACAAGGCGCAGCTGATCTATACCGCCCCGCAGGAGTTCTTCTTCACGCAGGTGAAGGTGGCGATGTTCGGCGGCGTGGTGATCGCTTTCCCGATCATCGCGGCACAGATCTACAAGTTCGTGGCTCCTGGCCTCTACAAGAACGAACGCGCGGCCTTCCTGCCGTTCCTGATCGCTTCGCCGATCCTGTTCCTGCTTGGCGCGGCTCTCGTCTATTTCTTCTTCACGCCGATGGTCATGTGGTTCTTCCTGGCCATGCAGCAGACGCCGGGTCATGGCGATGTCGCCATCTCGCTCTTGCCGAAGGTCTCGGAATATCTGAGCCTGATCATGACGCTGGTGCTGTCTTTCGGTCTCGTCTTCCAGCTTCCCGTCATCACCACGCTGCTCGCCCGTGTCGGCCTGCTGACGTCCGCATGGCTTGCCGAGAAGCGCAAGTTCGCCATTGTCATGGCCTTCATCGTCGCCGCGGTGCTGACGCCGCCCGATCCGATGTCCCAGATCGGTCTTGCACTGCCGACGATCCTTCTCTACGAGATTGCCATCCACGCGGCTCGACTCGTCGAGCGCCAGCGTGCGCGGCAGGCGGTCGAAGAGGCGGAACGATCCGCGGACGTTGCCAACACGGACAGCGTCTGAGCGGCTTCGCAATCTCTTCCCATACGCTTCCGTATCTTCCGGCCGCAGCCAGGTCAGGCTTCGGCCGGTTCCTGTTTTGCAACGACCCGGAACGACAATGCTTGATATCAAATGGATCCGTGAGAACCCCGAGGCGCTCGACGCCGCGCTTGCAAAGCGTGGTGCGGAGGCTTTGGCCCAGTCCCTCGTTGCCCTCGATGAAAAGCGCCGCTCCGCCGTGCAGAAGGCGCAGGACCTGCTGTCGCGCCGCAACGCCGCCTCCAAGGAGATCGGTGCGGCGATGGCGCAGAAGAACAGCGAGCTCGCCGAAAAGCTGAAGGCCGAAGTCGCCGACATCAAGGTGACGCTGCCCGCCGCCGAAGAGGAGGAGCGCCAGCTTAGCGCCGAACTCAACGACGTGCTGTCGCGCGTGCCGAACGTGCCGTTCGACGACGTTCCTGTCGGCGCCGACGAGAGCGGCAATGTCGTCACCCGCACGATCGGCGAAAAGCCGCGCTGGAACCATGCGCCGAAAGAGCATTTCGAAATCGGCGAATCCCTCGGCTACATGGATTTCGACCGCGCCACCAAGCTGTCGGGTTCGCGCTTTACCGTGCTGACCGGCCCGCTTGCCCGTCTCGAGCGGGCGCTCGGCCAGTTCATGATCGACCTGCACACCGGCGAGCACGGCTATACCGAAGTCTCGTCGCCGCTGATGGTGCGCGATGAGGCGATGTTCGGCACCGGCCAGCTGCCGAAATTCGCCGACGACCTCTTCAAGACGACGGATGGCCGCTGGCTGATCCCGACGGCCGAGGTGACGCTGACCAATCTGGTTTCGTCCGAAATCCTCGAGCACGAAAAGCTGCCGCTGCGCTTCACCGCGCTGACCCCGTCCTTCCGCTCGGAAGCTGGTTCTGCCGGCCGCGATACCCGCGGCATGCTGCGCCAGCACCAGTTCTGGAAATGCGAACTCGTCTCGATCACCGACGCCGAAAGCGCTGTTGCAGAGCATGAGCGCATGACAGCCTGCGCCGAAGAAGTTCTGAAGCGCCTCGGCCTGCATTTCCGCACCATGACGCTCTGCACCGGCGACATGGGCTTCGGCGCGCGCAAGACCTACGACCTGGAAGTCTGGCTCCCTGGCCAGAACACGTTCCGCGAAATCTCGTCCTGCTCGGTCTGCGGCGATTTCCAGGGCCGCCGCATGGATGCACGCTACCGCGCAAAGGGCGAAAAGGGCACAAAGTTCGTTCACACGCTAAACGGCTCGGGCACCGCCGTCGGTCGCTGCCTGATCGCCGTTCTGGAGAACTACCTGAACGAAGACGGCTCGGTGACTATTCCGGACGCGCTGCTGCCCTATATGGGCGGTTTGAAGAAGATCGAACGGGCGGCTTGAAGAGATGCGCATTCTGCTCACCAATGACGATGGCATTCATGCCGAAGGCCTCGCAGCGCTTGAGCGGATTGCGCGTACTCTGTCCGACGACGTCTGGATCGTTGCACCCGAAACGGACCAGAGCGGCCTGGCGCATTCGCTGAGCCTCTCCGAGCCGCTCAGGCTGCGCAAGGTCTCCGACAAGCATTTCGCCCTGCGCGGCACCCCGACCGATTGCGTCATCATGGGCGTCAAGCAGGTCATGGACATCAAGCCGGACCTCATCCTGTCGGGCGTCAATTCCGGCTCGAATGTCGCCGACGATGTGACTTATTCCGGCACCATCGCCGGCGCCATCGAAGGCACGATGCAGGGCGTGCGCTCCTTCGCGTTGAGTCAGGCCTATGTCTATGCCGATGGCGCGCGGATCGTCCCTTGGGAAGTCTGCGAGGCGCATGCGCCGGCACTTCTCGAAAAGCTGATGAAGGTCGATCTGCCCGAAGGCACGTTCCTGAACCTCAACTTCCCGAACTGCCGTCCGGATGAAGTCGATGGCGTCGAGGTCACCGCTCAGGGCAAGCTCGCCTTCAACCTGCAGGTCGATGCGCGCTCGGATGGCCGCGGTTTTCCCTATTACTGGCTGAAGTTCGGCGAGCGTGCCGGCGCCTTTGCCGCAGGCACCGATATCCACGCTTTGAAGCATAATAAGATTTCGGTAACACCTTTGAAACTGGATTTGACCGATTATTCCGTGAAAGACCGCGTGGAGCGGACGCTTTCAGGTACGGAGTAATCAGGCATTGTCAGCACGGCTGGTCGAGAAGGAAGGTTTTGCGGCCCTCGTATTGCGGCTGCGCGCCGAAGGTATTTCCGACATCGATCTGCTGACCGCAGTCGAGCAGACGCCGCGCTCGCTCTTCGTACCGCCGCAATTTGCTGAAGACGCCTATTCGACACGGACGATCCCGATCGAATGCGGTTCGTTCGTTGAAGGTGTCGATACAGCCGTCCGCATCCTGCATCACCTGAAGGTCAAGCCGGGCCAGCGCGTGCTCGAAGTTGGCACGGGCAGCGGCTTCATGGCCGCGGTGATGGGCCGTATGGCCGAGCGCGTTCTGACGATCGACCGCTACAAGACGCTGGTCGTCAACGCGCAGAAGCGCATGGACCAGCTCAGCCTGCGCAACATCATCGTCCGCCAGGCCGATGGCAGCAACGGCCTGCAGGGCGAGGGCACCTTCGATCGTATTCTGGTCACTGCCGCTTTCGCCTCGATGCCGCGATTCTATACCGACCAGCTGGTCTCGGGCGGCTCCATGATCGCGCCGCTGATGATCTCAGATGACGAGTGCCGGATGGTGCGTCTGACGAAGACCGGCAGCCGCTTCGAGCGCGAAGAGCTCTTCACCGTTCCCTACCTGCCCATCGTTCCGCGGCTGGCTTCGCAGCTTTGATCTCAGGCGCCACGCGCCGGTGCCTGCGGGCTGCGATATCTCACCCGCAAAACTATGGTTATCAATTCCTCTAAAAAAACGCTCCAATTCCAGCGCTTTAACCGCGTGGTAATACTAACGCGCTTTAATACTCCCACAAATGGTTGCGTTGTGAGTGGGTCGTGTCATGAGTTTTTGTGTTTCGCCAAAGTTCGGAAAGTCGGCCTTCAATCTTCTGGCTGTCGCCTTGCTGGCGAGTGCGGCGACAGGCTGCAGTTCCGATGTGTCGCGCTTCAGCGGCGGTCTTTTCAGTTCCGGTCAGGATCAGATGACGACGGGTTCGGTCCCGCGCCGCAGCATGAGCGGTCTGCAGGGTGATCCGGTTCCGCAGGCTGACATGCAGGGCGGCGGCGCAATGCAGCCTTCCTACGGCAACAACAATCAGGCCTATAACAACCAATCCTACAATCAGCCTTACCCGGCTTCGACTGGCGCGATCCGCTCCAATGCCCGCATGGCATCGGCTCCGGTCACCGTTCAGCGTTCCGAGCTCTCGGCTCCGACGGGTGCTGCACCGTCCGCTTCCCGCGAACGTCAGGAAGCGCTTGCTCAGCCGTTCCCGGCGTCGCCCTCGGCTTCCGCTCCGCGCAAGATGCAGGCTGCACCGAAGCTTGCGGCTCCGGACAATCTGACGACCGGTTCCACGCCGAAGGCAAGCGGCTGGTCTTCCTCCAACGCTCCGTCGGTCACGGTTCGTCCGGGCGAAAGCCTCGCCGTTCTCGCCCGCCGCTACGGCGTTCCGGAGAAGGAAATCCTCCGCGTCAACAACATGAAATCTGCCTCGGCCATTCAGCCCGGTCAGACGATCCTGATCCCAACCTTCAACGGCGGCAGCAATGCTGCGAAGTCGGCGGCGCAGACGGCGGATCTTTCCAAGCAGGGCAAGGCTCCCGAGCCCTACAAGGCACCGGAACAGAACGTTGCCGTTCTGCCGGGCGCCAACACGGTCCGCGACAAGTCGCAGGTCACCGCCGACGGTGCTCTGGGCAAGGTCGCGGCAGCTGGTGGCAAGGCTCCGGCCGGTAGCGGCAGCTACACGGTCAAGCAGGGTGACTCGCTTGCCAAGATCGCCAAGTCGACCGGCGCCAGCGTCGATGCCATCAAGTCCGCAAACAACCTGCAGGCAAGCTCGATCCGCATCGGTCAGACGCTGACCATTCCGGGCGGCTCTGCCGGTACCGACCAGATGAAGACGGCTTCGATCCCGGCCAAGGCCGCCGAGCCGAAGGCTGCTGCTCCGGCGGCAACCGAAACCGCATCGAACCAGCCTGCCGCCTACAAGGCACCGGCTGCGACGCAGACCGTCGACGAAGTCGAGAAGAAGTCCGATGTCGCCTCCGCGGCTCCGGAAGCAACGGGTATCGGCAAGTATCGCTGGCCGGTTCGCGGTGCGGTCATTGCCGCCTACGGCGCCAACGTCAACGGCAGCCGCAACGACGGTATCGACATCTCGGTTCCGCAGGGCACGCCGATCAAGGCCGCCGAAAACGGCGTCGTCATCTATGCCGGCAACGGCCTGAAGGAACTCGGCAACACGGTTCTCGTCCGCCACGACGACGGCACCGTCACCGTCTACGGCAATGCCGATACGCTGAGCGTCACCCGCGGTCAGAAGATCCAGCGCGGCCAGACCGTCGCGGTCTCCGGCATGAGCGGCAACGTCAAGCAGCCGCAGGTCCACTTCGAAGTCCGCAAGGATGCTTCGCCGGTCAATCCGATCACGTTCCTCGAATAGTTAGCGCGTACGGGGAAATGCGAAAGCCCGGCTTCGAGCCGGGCTTTTTGCGTTATGGGGACTGTCTCGTCTCAATCGCGGGCGAGGTTGATACGCATGCGCCCGGCGAGGTCCTGCACGTATTGCCAGGCAACACGGCCGGAGCGCGCGCCGCGGGTCGTCGCCCATTCCAGCGCCTCGGCATGCAGCTTCTCGCGCTCGAGCGGCAGCTTGAAGTGATCTGCATAGCCGTCGATCATCGTCAGGTAATCTTCCTGGCTGCACTTGTGGAAGCCGAGCCACAGGCCGAAGCGATCCGAGAGCGACACCTTTTCCTCTACAGCCTCTGACGGGTTGATCGCCGTCGACTGCTCGTTCTCCATCATGTGGCGCGGCAGAAGGTGGCGGCGGTTCGACGTCGCGTAGAACAGCACATTGTCCGGCCGCCCCTCGACGCCGCCGTCGAGCGCTGCCTTCAGCGACTTGTAGGCGGTGTCGTCATGATCGAAGGAGAGGTCGTCGCAGAACACGATGATCCGGTGCGGCACATCCTTCATCAGGTCGAGCAGGGCGGGCAGGCTGGCAATGTCTTCGCGGTGAACCTCGACGAGCTTCAGCGATACGCCGCTCTCACGCCGCACATCCTCATGCACGGCCTTGACCAGCGACGACTTGCCCATGCCGCGCGCGCCCCAAAGAAGCACGTTGTTGGCGGCAAAGCCTTCGGCGAAGCGCACGGTGTTCTCATGCAGGATGTCGCGGACATGATCGACGCCGCGGATCAGCTTCAGCGCCACCCGGTTCGGCCGCGCCACCGGCTGCAGATGCTGGCGGGCAGGGGACCATACGAAGCAGTCTGCCGCCGTCCAGTCATTGACCGCCGGTGGCGGACCTGCCAGCCGTTCGACGGCCGCCGTCAGCCTCTTGAGCTCCTGCAGAATGACGCTGTTGATCTCGTCAGTCATGCGATGTCCTCCTGAATTTCGTGCGGCAGGACGCCGCCTGTCGTCTTTCGTGGCGGGGTAGCATGGCCTTTCCACAGCCGAAAGGTTATCAGGCAGCGGATTCGGTACGCCTCACGGCTGTTTTTGTTGCATTCGTTCTTACCGCAACTATAGTCCGGCCACTGAAAAGAGAGGCGGAATTTCGCCGCCCGCAGCTGAGGAGTTTATCAATGTTCATCACCCCGGCATTTGCCCAGGCCGCAACGGATACTGCCGCGTCGCCATTCGGCTCCGGCTTCGAAATGATCATCCTGTTCGTGCCGCTGATGGTCGTCTGGTATTTCCTGCTGATCCGTCCGCAGCGCGCCCAGGCCAAGAAGCGCGCCGACACGCTTTCCGCAATCCGCCGCGGCGACCAGGTCGTCACCGCCGGTGGTCTCGTTGGCAAGGTCACGAAGGTCGTTGACGACAAGGAAGTTGAAGTGGAAATTGCTGATGGCGTTCGCGTTCGCGTCGTCCGCAGCGGTATCGCCGATGTTCGCGTCAAGGGCGAGCCGGTTAAGGCCGACGCTGCATAACATTGCTTTCGGCAGCCAGATCGGAAAGGCAGAATGCGTCAATTTTCCCTTTGGAAAACTCTTCTGATCTGGTTTGCCATCGTCGCGGCGGCACTGGCCGCCGCGCCAAATCTTTTCTCCCCCAATACACTTGCTTCCCTGCCGCAATGGCTACCGCACAAGGCACTGACGCCGGGCCTCGATCTCAGGGGCGGCGCCTATCTCGTCGTCAAGATCGACCGCGCCGATATCGTCCAGAGCCGGCTTGAAAGCACCGTTGCCAGCGTCCGCACACGGCTGCGCGATGCCAATATCCGCTATACCGGACTTGCCGGAAACGCTCAGACGGTCCAGGTGCGCATTACCGACGCCGCCCAGATCGACCGTGCGCTGTCTCTGCTTGCACCGCTCGCCGTGCCGGCCGGCGGCGTTCCCGATGCCGATATCGCGATCACCAAGGCGAATGACGGCCAGATCAACCTGCAGATCAGCGACAAGGCGATCGATCGTACGCTCGCCTCGGCGCTGGAGCGCTCGGTCGCGATCGTTGCCCATCGCGCCATCGAAGCCGGCGGCATCGATCCCATCATCACGCCCGCGGGCCGCGACCGGCTGGTCGTCCAGATCCCGGGTCTCGGCGATCCGCAGCGTTTCAAGGACCTGCTGAGCCAGCCGGGCAAGCTGACCTTCCGCCTCGTCGATTCGAGCGTCAGCGCACAGGATGCGATGGCCGGCAGCGTGCCGCCCGGATCCGAGATCGTCTATTCGCAGGACGATCCGCCGATCGCCTATCTCGTCGAGCGCGCCGAAGTGCTGCATGCGTCCGATCTCGGCGATTTCGCCATCGAACCAGGCCCGACGCCGGATACGTCCTTCCTGACCTTCAATTTCAATCTCGACGGCTCGCGCCGCTTTACCGATCTCGTCGAGAAGAATGCCGGGCGCACGCTGGCGATCCTGCTCGACGATCAGGTGCTGACGGCGCCCGAGCTCAGCAAGCTGCCGGTCGGTGACAGCAGCCGCATTCCGCTGAACTATTCGCCCGACGAAAGCGAAGACCTCGCCGCCATGCTGCGCTCCGGCCCTCTGCCTGCGGCGCTCACCATCGTCGAGGAGCGGACGATCGATCCAGGCCTCAGCGGTGATGCGATCCATGCCGGCCTGATTGCCGGCATCATCGGCGCCGTGCTGGTGGCCGGGCTGATGATCGGCCTCTACGGCATGCTTGGCGTCATCGCCAGCGTTGCTCTGCTGGTCAACCTTTTGATGATCGTCGCCGTGCTCACCGTCTTCGGGGCGCCGCTGACGCTGCCCGGCCTTGCCGGCATGGTGCTGATGATCGGCATCGCCGTGGATGCCTGCGTGCTGATCTATGAGCGTATCCGCGAGGAGCTGAAGGCCGGCCTGCATCTGGATCAGGCGATTTCCGCCGGCTATTCGCGCGCCTTCATGACCGTGGTCGATGCCAGCATCACCATGCTGGTGGCCGCCGCCATCCTCTTCTATCTCGGCAGCGACGCCATCCGCGGCTTTGCCGTGACGCTGGCGGCCGGGATCATCACCACGGCTTTCACCGCCTTCCTTTTCACCCGTCCGCTGGTCGAGGCCTGGGTGCGCCGCCGCCGCTTGAGGCACCTGCCGAAGAGCGTCCATACCGACGTCTTCGACGGCACCGCAGTCCGATTCATCGGCATCCGCCGCTACACTTTCACGGCGCTCGCAGCCCTTTCGCTCGTCTGCATGCTGGGTGTCGCGACCGCAGGCATGCATCTCGGCGTCGACTTCACCGGCGGCTCGCTGATCGAGGCCCGCTCGAAGGACGGTACTGCCGATGCTGACGATATCCGTTCGCGCCTCAGCGAGCTCAATCTCGGCGATGTCGAGGTCAAGCGGCTGCGCGATCCGGCAAGCGCGATGATCCGCCTGCAGTCCCAGGGCGGCGGCGACAACGCCGAACAGTCGGCGATCTCGCTGGTGCGCAGCGAATTGCAGGACGAGTATGATTTCCGCCGCTTGGAAGTGGTTGGCCCGGCTGTGTCGGGCGAGCTTGCCCGCACCGCGACGCTCGGCGTTCTCGCGTCGCTGCTGGCAATCCTGATCTATATCTGGATCCGCTTCGAGTGGCAGTTCGCGATCGGCGCGATCATCGCCACGCTGCACGACGTCATCCTGACGCTAGGCTTCTTCGTGGTGACCGGCATCGAGTTCAACCTGACCAGTATCGCGGCGCTGCTCGTCATCGTCGGCTATTCGCTGAACGATACCGTCGTCGTATACGACCGCATGCGCGAAAACCTGAAACGCTATACGCGCATGCCGTTGCCGATCCTGATCGACGCCTCGATCAACCAGACGCTGTCGCGCACCATCCTGACGGCCGCAACGACGCTGCTCGCGCTGCTGGCGCTGACGCTGTTCGGCGGCGAGGTGATCCGGCCCTTCGCGCTGGTGATGCTCTTTGGCGTTGCCGTCGGCACCTTCTCCTCCATCTATATTGCTGCGCCGGTCCTGATTCTCTTCAGGCTTCGCCCGAAATCCTACGACGACGAGGATGAGAACGAGACGGCCGGCGGCACACCTGGAAAGGCCACAGTCTAAAATCATGGCAAAAGGCATCGAAATCCGCGAGGCCCATTTCCCGGGCCGCGCGCCCATCGACACCTATGGCAATGGCGGCTTCCGCTTCGCCGACATGTCGCATCGCGGCTCCATCCTGTGCCTGCCCTCGGGCATCCACGGCTGGGATATGGATATGACCAAGCCGCTGTCGGTGGAGAATTTCACGAAGGTTCTCGATGAAGCCGGCGATATCGAGGTGTTGCTGGTCGGCACCGGTACCGAGCTTCGCCGCCTGCCGCCGGAATTGAAGCAGGCGCTGAAGGCGCGAGGCATCTCGTCGGATCCGATGAGCACCGGCGCTGCGGTTCGCACCTACAACATCATGCTTGCCGAATCCCGCGCAGTCGCAGCGGCATTGATCGCGGTCTGACCATGTCCGAGACGAAGCCTGGAAACCAGGAGATCTGCCTGGCGATGCTGCGCGACAATGATCGCGACCGCTATCTCGCGAGCCTGCTGTCGCCGGACGACAAGCGCGCCGCACTCGTTGCCCTCTATGCCTTCAATGCCGAACTCGCCAAGGTGCGCGATCTCGTCCATGAGCCGCTGCCAGGCGAAGTGCGCATGCAATATTGGCGCGACCTCCTGGAAGGCAGCGCCCATGGCTCGACCGAAGCCAATCCGGTTGCCGCCGAACTGCTGACCGCCATCGAGGCGCACCGACTGCCGCGCCAGACGCTGATCAACATGATTGAGGCGCGCATCTTTGATCTCTATGACGATCCGATGGAGAGCCGCAGTGCGCTGGAAGGCTATGCAGGCGAAACCGCCTCGGCGCTGATCCAGCTCGCAAGCCTCGTCCTGTCGCCCGAGGATGCCGCGAAGTCTGCCGATGCGGCAGGCCATGCAGGCGTCGCGCAGGCGATCGCCGGCATGCTGCTGTTGATGCCGCTGCACCGCCACCGCGGGCAGGTCTATATCCCGCTTGAAATCCTGAGCGCCACCGGCCTCGACCGCGACAGCTTCCTTGCGGGCGAGGACAAGGCAAGGATTTCGGCGGCCATCGAGGCCTTCGCCGGTCTTGGCCGCGATCATCTTGCAAAGGCACGGGCGGCAACGCTTCCGGCAAGCGTCTTCCCGGCCTTCCTGCCGGCGACGATCGCCGAGCCGGTGCTGAAGAAGGCACAGAAGGCAGGGGCAGGCCTCTTCGATCAGCCGCTGCAATCCGCCCAATGGCGCCGCCAATTCGCCATGACCATGGCGATGATGCGCAAGAAAATCTGAGCCGAGTTCAAACTCGCGCAAGGCTCAGGCATTATAAGGCGGCAACCGCAAGTCCTTTTGGAGAACGGCGTTGAGCATTATCGTCTGGATCGTCATTTTCGCAGCCCTGTTCCTCCTTGCCTTCGTGGCGACGCGGATGGCATCGCAGAACCGCGATGAAGAGGGTTTGCGCGACATGGGTCTGGCGATCCTCGAGTTCAATCGCGCCTTCCCGCACGAGGCGATCCGCCAGCTGCAGGCAACGGCCGATGGCCAGGTGGTCTTCGTGCGCCTGCATGACAACAAGGCTGGTTTCATGCGCAGCATGCACCGCCACTTCTCTTGCCACGTGCTTCAGCCGGGCAGGGTGCGGGTCGCAAGCTCGGAAACGGGCAAGGGACTGGTGATCGACTTCCTCGACCATCCGCATCAGAACGGCACCTTCGAATTCGTTTCCGCCAAGGAGGCGTCCGAAGTCTCGCTCTGGCTGCTCGGCAATTATGTCGCCGATGCCGATCTGATGCTGCCGCCGGCCGAAAAGCCGGCAGCCAACAATCATTGATCTCTGATCAGGCGCTTTCGGCGAGCGGTACGCTCTGGCCGAGCCACGCGGCGCAA
Source organism: Rhizobium sp. 21-4511-3d (assembly GCF_053522545.1). Classification (NCBI taxonomy): domain Bacteria; kingdom Pseudomonadati; phylum Pseudomonadota; class Alphaproteobacteria; order Hyphomicrobiales; family Rhizobiaceae; genus Rhizobium; species Rhizobium sp. 21-4511-3d. The sequence goes on from NZ_JBNWCF010000001.1 coordinate 848,597, forward strand.
TCGGCAAGCGCCCGCTTGGCGATCAGCTGACGCTTCATGATCGTCTTGTCCTTGCCGCGGAAGCGCTTGACGCCCTCCGGCTTGACGATCGAACCCGGCTGCAGCTCCGGGAAGAGGCCGAAATTGATGTTCATTGGCTGGAAGGAGCGCTTGCCCGGTTCCTCGTCAGTCACCAGATGGCCGCCGGTGATATGGCCGAGCAGCGAGCCGAGTGCCGTCGTGACAGGCGGCAGCGATACCGCTTCGCCCTTGCGCTCCGCAGCCGCGAAGCGTCCCGCCAGAAGACCGACGCTGGCGCTTTCGACATAGCCCTCGCAGCCGGTGATCTGACCGGCGAAGCGCAGACCGGGGCGCGACTTCAGCGTCAGCGAATGGTCGAGCAGCGTCGGCGAATTGATGTAGGTGTTGCGGTGCAGGCCGCCGAGGCGGGCGAATTCTGCATTCTCCAGGCCGGGGATCATCCGGAAGATATCGGCCTGCGCGCCGTATTTCAGCTTCGTCTGGAAGCCGACCATGTTGTAGAGCGTGCCGAGCGCATTGTCTTGGCGCAGCTGCACGACGGCATAGGCCTTGACACCAGGATTATGGGAGTTGGTGAGGCCCATCGGCTTCATCGGCCCGTGGCGCAGCGTTTCGCGGCCGCGCTCGGCCATGATCTCGATCGGCAGGCAGCCGTCGAAATAAGGCGTGCCTTCCCATTCCTTGAAGCCGACTGTGTCGCCGGCGATCAGCGCGTCTACGAAGGCATTGTACTGCTCTTCGGTCATCGGGCAGTTGATGTAGTCCTTGCCGGTGCCGCCGGGGCCGACCTTGTCGTAGCGCGACTGATACCAGCAGATATCCATGTCGATGCTCTCACGATAGACGATCGGCGCGATGGCATCGAAAAAGGCGAGTGCATCGGCGCCGGTCTCGGCCTGGATGGCTTCGGCAAGTGACGGCGCCGTTAGCGGTCCGGTGGCGATAATCGCCTGATCCCATTCCTTCGGTGGCAGGCCAGCGACTTCCTCGCGAACAACGGTGACGAGCGGATGCTCCTCGATCGCTTTGGTCACGGCTTCCGCGAAGCCGTCGCGGTCGACGGCAAGCGCGCCGCCTGCCGGAACCTGATGCTTGTCGGCGCAGGCCATGATCAGCGACCCGGCCATGCGCATTTCCGCATGGATGACGCCAACGGCATTGCTGGTCGCATCGTCGGAGCGGAAGGAGTTGGAGCAGACGAGCTCGGCAAGGCTATCCGTCTTGTGCGCATCGGTGCCGCGAACGCCGCGCATCTCGTGCAGGACAACGGGAACGCCGGCATTGGCGATCTGCCAGGCAGCTTCGGAGCCTGCGAGGCCGCCGCCGATGACATGGATGGGGGAGTGGGAAGAGGTCTTGGTCATGGGCGGCTGATTATCACGCCTCGTCAGCGCAGGAAACTCCCGCGTTCAAAAAGGCAGGGCTTCGCACCACGATCAGGAGAAGGCCGGCTCCCGCTCGAATTTCGGCCGTGACGGTAGCGGCAGCACCCGCTTTGCCTGCTTTGCTTTCTTCGCCCGTACCTTCGGCTCCGGCACCTGCTCGGTGACGATCCGGCGCAGGGCATCGCGCGCCTTCTCTGCATAGGCTTGCTGCTTCGGGTCGTCGTAGTTGAATTGCTCGATCATCGAGAAGGAGCGGGCGGCCTCGTCCTTCCGCCCGGCGCCGGCCAGCGCCACGCCCTGCTTGTAATAGGCCTGTGCATCATAGGGCGCGATCTGGATGATCTTGCCGAAGGTCTTGGCGGCCTGATCATAGGTGCCGAGCGCCAGCTGTGTCTCGCCGAGCTTCAGATAGACGGGGGCGGGGTCCTTGACGCGGCCGATCAGCCCCGCAAAGGCCGCTTCGGCCTCCGGCAGCATGCCGCGGTCGAAGGTCAGGCTCGCGAGGCCGAACTCGGCGCCGATATGGCCGGGCACTGTGGCGAGCAGCTGCTTGAAGGAGGACTCCGCATAGGCCTTGTCGCCGCGCCGGTACATGTCGAGCGCCCGCTCATAGATGAAATCGACGCTGCGCCGGTTGATGACCTCGCCGAGATTGCGGCCGGTGCGGCTGCGGAAGATGGTGCAGGAGAGCTGCCGCTCCTGTGGCCCGAACATATACTTGTAGGGCTCGGTTCCACGCAGGAAGTCGTAGGTCTTGAAACCCTCGGCGATCGCCTTGCGGATGCAGTGGGCGTGCAGGATGAGACCGGGAGAGGGCGTCTTCCACTCCTCGTCTCGGCCCGTGATATAGAATAGGACCGACTTCTTCTGCCTGTCGATCATGTTGGCCAGCACGCCGAGCGGCCGGTCGCCATGCCAGAGAACCGGGACATCGAGATTGCCGGTCGCAAAGCTGTCCATCAGCAGGGTCCGCGTCCCGGCGACCAGCCGGTCGGTCCGTTCCTCGCCCTTCTTCGCCAGCCACTTGATCCGCCAGAACCTGAAGAGAATGTCGAGATCGCGCTCGATCGTCTCCGCCGTCGCCATGGTGATCCGGTAGTTCTCGTCAGCCTCGACCTTGCGCATGAAGCGGCGCAGCTTCTGCCGCGTCTGGCTGCTCATGCTGGTGTCGAGATAGACGTCGAAACTGTCGGGCAGATGGACGACCGGGCAGATGCAATTGTCGATATTCTCGGCATTCTTCGGCGAGCTGTCGCGAAACATCACGTCAGGCCCCTCCAGCGCCCGCAGGAATGCGTCGCGGCGCTCCTGCGGCCCGTAGAAGAACTCGACCTTCAGATGCGTCCAGTTCTGCTGCTTGAGATATTGAGAGAAGCCTTCGATAGCGTTCTGCTCATAGGCAGGTTCGGCGAGGAAGCCGGTATAATCGGCCGAGCAGTTGCCGGCCATGATGATCTCGTCGATGAACTGGCCGGTCTTCTCGTCGTGCTGTGTGACCACCCGTAACGGGAAGAAGGCGACGTAGGGTGAACCTTCCGGCTTTTCGCGTAGCGCCAGCACGAACCAGCGGTTTCGCCGCGCGAGATAGGGCTTCAGCCAGATCCAGGAGAGGAAGTGCTGGGCGTAGGGATCGTTTCCATAGACCCGCTCCCACTGTTCGCGGAGCCCGTCGAAACCGGCCTCCGTGTCGATCACGTCAATGCGCATCATCCCCCTCCCAACACCCCTTACACAGTTCGGGAACCTGCATTCTACGGGGAAACGGCAGGCATCAAATATGCCGTTCGGATAAAAACCGGCATCAAATCGGGCTAGCCTTGCGGGTTAGGGAATGGCTGCTCAGCTAGGCGCAATCACCTGGGTATCCGGCCAGGCAATCCGCCGGCCATCGGCGGCGCGGAGTTCCAGCCGGGAAACCGGCGCGCCGCTCTCGGTATCGACGAGAACCGAGCGGCGCTCCTGCGGTCTGTAGCGATGCGCCTCGCCCCATTGGCGCAGGGCGACGATGACATGGAAGAGGTCGCGCCCTGCTGCGCTCAGCACATATTCCTGATAGGCGCTGCCATCGGAGGCAGGCACGAGGTCGAGAACGCCGGCTTCCACCAGGTCGCGAAGCCGGGTTGCCAGCATGCCCTTGGCAATCCCGAGATTCTGCTGGAAGGCGGTGAAGCGGGTGATGCCGTCGAAAGCGTCGCGAATGATCAGCAGCGACCACCAGTCGCCAATCGCATCGAGGCTACGTGCAACCGGGCACTCGGCCTCGCGAAAGCTCTTCCGCTTCATTATCGGTCCTCCATTCTGGTTCTAAAATAGAACTAGAACGTTCGCACCTCAAGTGGTCTCATCATTGAACTGGATTCAATCGGGATCACGCTTATGGACTTCCTCAAGGACACCCCATCGTCTGCCGGGGTAAAATCGAAACTCGGCTCCTGGACGCTGCTTCTCTTCGCGGTGACCTGCGGCGCAAGCGTCGCCAATGTCTATTATGCCCAACCGCTGCTCGGCTCGATTGCCTCGGATTTCGGCCTCGAGACTGCCGATATCGGTATCGTCGTGACGCTGACGCAGATTGGCTATGCCGCGGGTCTGCTGCTGATCGTGCCGCTCGCCGATATCGCCAACCGACGCCGGCTGGTGATTACACAGACGATGCTGCTTTCGGCCGCCGCCGCTGCCGTCGGCCTGGCGCCATCAACATTCATGCTGTTAGTCGCGATGATTGCTCTCGGGCTGCTGTCCGTCGTCGTTCAGGTGGTGGTCGCACTGACCGCGTCGCTGACAGGACCCGAGGAGCGGGGCCGGGCCGTGGGGCTGGTGACGAGTGGTGTCGTTATCGGCATCCTCGCCGCACGCCTCTGGGCCGGGCTGCTCGCCGATCTCGGAGGATGGCGGACCGTCTATCTGGCATCGGCAATGCTGATGCTGATCATGAGCATGCTCCTGGCCAAGACCTTGCCGCGTGAAATGCCATCCGGTTCGAAGGAAGGCTATGTCGCGATCCTCCGGTCCGTCCCGCAGCTCTTCCTGCGCGATCCTCTGTTACGCGCAAGGGCCGTGCTGGCGTTCCTGATCTTCGCAAGCTTCAGCACGCTCTGGACGGCAATGGTCCTGCCGTTGAGCGCTTCGCCCTATCTCATGTCGCATACGGCTATCGGCCTGTTTGGCTTGGCGGGCGTTGCCGGTGCCCTGGCGGCAAGCGGCGCCGGTCGGCTTGCGGATCGAGGCCTAGCGCAACCCGCCACCGGCGCCTCGCTGGCACTGCTGGCAATCTCCTGGGCGGCAATCCTCTGCCTGCCGGCTTCCCTGCCGGTCTTCCTGCTTGGCGTCGTCGCGCTCGATTTCGCGGTTCAGGCCGTGCATGTCACCAACCAGACGCTGATCTTCGCCGCCCGCCCGGAAGCACGAAGCCGCCTGGTCGGCGGCTACATGGTCTTCTACTCCGCGGGCAGCGCACTGGGCGCCATCACCTCGACGATGATCTACGCGCATGCCGGTTGGCCGGGCGTCTGTGCGCTCGGCTGTTCATTCAGTGTGATGGCGCTGGTTTTCTGGTGGATCACGCGGCCGATGCCGAAGGCCTAGATATGCGCCGAGGCATGCTCGCTGGCATGGATGAATTCCCAGAGCGAATTGCTGATCGCCACGATCTCGCCGATCGAGCGCTCAAGCGCATCGAGCTCCCGCTGGTCGAGCTGCTCCACCTTGCCGTAGCGGATTTCCTTGTCGTCCTCGACGAGCCGCATCAGCTGCGTGGAGGAGATCTGCCCCTTGTCGTCGAAGGAATAGATGCAGTGATTGTATTTGTTGCGCATCTTCGATTCCTTCTTCAGCCGCATCATCATGTGAAGGATAGTCTTGCGATCGGAAGCAGGGGTCGAGTGCAGCTTGGCGAGACGCTCGACAAGGTCGATGCGCGCCCGTGTGGTGTTCAGCGTCAGGAACACCACGATCGCCGCATCCTTCTCCACCCTGAGAAGGTGAGCGATGACATAGATCAGCAGGCTCTCGGTATTGGTCCAGACATAGTTCAGCCGCCCAACCCGCAAGAGCACGTCAGACATGGCCGCCATAGAAGCCTCCACCAACCGATCCTGCGAGCGAGAATACTGCAGATCCGCGGCGGAAGCTCCTAGTCTCTTTGTATTATAAATCTCAGCGCTCCTTGAAGGCACGCGACATGCTGTCGGTGATCGGCTTGGTGATATATTCGAAGAAGGTGCGCTCCGAGGTCTGGATCAACACGTCGGCCGGCATGCCGGGAACCGGGTGGAAATTATGCACCTTGGCGATCTCCGAATCCGGGATTTCGACGCGCACGATGTAGACGTCCTTGGTCTGCAGCCCGGCATTCTCTTCGATCGAGTCTGCCGAGACATAGAAGACCTTGCCATTGAGTACCGGCGTCGTGCGGCGGTTCAGCGCCGAAAGCCGGATCGCCGCCGTCTGGCCTTCATGCAGCTGGTCGATCGAGGTGCGCAGCACCTGCGCTTCGATGATCAGCGGCACATGGGCCGGCAGGATTTCCATGATCGGCTTGCCGGTGGTGATGACGCCGCCGGCGGTGTGGTAATAGGCGCGCACGACCGTGCCGTTGACCGGCGAGCGGATGACGGTTCGCTCGAGCACGCCCTGTGCCTCGCGCACCTGCTCGCGCACGCTGTCGAGATCCGATTCAGCGGTTTCCAGCGCATCGAGCGCCGCCTGCTTGTTGGAGTTGACGGCAATGATCGCTTCCTGGCGGAACTTGGCGATCTCAGCCTCGCTCTCGTTGAGCTCGCCCTGCAGGCGCGAGATATCGCCCATCGCATCCGCCATGGCGCGCTCGATCGCCAGGAGGTCGGTCCTGCGCATATAGCCGACCTTGACGAGGCGCGCCTTGGAATCGCGCTCCTCGGTCAAAAGCGCCAGCTGCCGGTCGAAGGAATCCTTCTGGCCGCTATAGCCCTTGTAGCGGTATTCGAGCGAAGCGATGTTCTTCTCTATCAGGTTTAGCTGTTCCTCGAGTTTCACCTGCTTGCTGTGAAAGACGATGTTCTGGCTCTGGATGATCGAGCCGATATCGGGGTCGCTGGCTTCGGCCATGACGATGTCGGGGATCTTGAAATCCCGGTCGCCGGCGGCCTCGGCATGCAGGCGGGCGACGACGGCTTCCAGACGCAGACGCCGTAGCTTCAGCATGCGGTCGTTGGAGAGCGCTGCGGTCGGATCGAGCGTCAGCAGCACGTCGCCTTCCTTGACGACGTCGCCTTCGCTGACCCGCATGTCCTTGATGATCCCACCTTCGAGATGCTGGACGATCTTGTTGTTGCCGGTCGCGACGAAGCTGCCCTGGGCGATGATTGCCGAGGCAAGCGGCGCAGTGCCGGCCCAGAAGCCGAAGCTGCCGAAGGATATGATCAGCACGGCAAGCCCGATCATCGTGTGATAGCGGATCGAGCGCGGAACCTCGCTATACCATTCGACCGGATTGTTGACCGTCTGCAGACTGGTATGAGCCATTTCGATTACCCTTCGATACGCGGCTGAGGACGATTGTTGCCGTTGCCCTGCAGCGCCTGCAGAACTTCCATGCGCTCGCCGAACATGCCGACCGAGCCGTCTTTCAGAAGCAGGATCTTGTCGACGCATTGCAAAAGGGCGGGGCGCTGGGTGATGGTCACCGTGGTGATGCCCTGCTTCTTGGCATGGATCAGCGCGCGGGCAAGCGCGGCCTCGCCCTGCGTGTCGAGGTTGGAATTCGGTTCGTCGAGGACGACAAATTTCGGATTGCCGAAGAAGGCGCGGGCAAGCGCGATGCGCTGCTTCTGGCCGCCGGAAAGCGGCGCGCCGTCGGCCGCGACGATCGTCTCGTAGCCCTGCGGGAAGCTGGCGATCAGCTCGTGCACGTCGGCCAGAACCGCGGCCTCGTAGATCTGGTGATCGTCGATATCGTCGCGCATGCGCGAGATATTCGCCTTGATCGTGCCGGGGAAGAGCTGCACGTCCTGCGGCAGATAGCCGATGCTTTCGCCGAACTGCCGCTGATCCCAGTTGCGCAGGTCCATCAGGTCGAGACGCACATTGCCCGATGTCGGCAGGATCGAACCGACCAGCATCTTGCCGAGCGTCGTCTTGCCGGAACCGGAATTGCCGATGACGGCAAGGGATTCGCCCTTCCTCAGCGAGAAGGAGATGCCGTTGAGGATGACCTTCTTCTGCGGCGGCGGCACGAACAGGATACGCTCGACGTCGAGACGGCCTTCCGGATTGGGCAGGCGCAGCCGCGGGAAGTTGAGCGGCGAGTTGATCAGCAGCTGCTTGATGCGGCCATAGGCGGCGGCCGAGCGGTTGAACTGATGCCAGCCTTCAATCGCGCCCTCGATCGGCGCCAGCGCGCGTCCCGAGACGATGGAGGCGGCGATCACCATGCCGCCGGTCAATTCACCGGAGAGTGACAAGTGCGCGCCCCAGCCGAGCAGTGCCACCTGCGTGATCATGCGGCAGGCCTTGGAGATGCCGGAGAAGATGATGTTGCGGTCCTGGGCGGCCACATGGCTCTTCAGCGATCCGGCCGTCTCCCGGCCCCACATTTTCACCGCTTCCGGGATCATGGCGAGCGCATTGATGATCTGCGAGTTGCGCGCCATGGAATCGAGGTGGAAGTTGGCGCGGCTGAGATAGGTGTTTGCGTCGGCGAACTGCCGCGCCGTGAACTTCTGGTTCAGGTAGGCGATGAAGAACAGCACCGCGCAGCAGGCCATGATGATCAGGCCGAGATGCGGATGCACGAGATAGACCACGACGATGAACAGCGGCATCAGCGGCGCGTCTAGGAAGGCGATCAGCGTCCCTGACGTCAGGAAGCCGCGCAGCTGCTGCAGGTCCTGGAGGATCTGGTAATCCTTGCCGGTGCCATGCAGCGAGGCGCGGGCGGCGGCGCTAAGGATCGGCGCCCCCAGCTGCACTTCGAGCTCGACGGCGGTGCGCATCAGGATGAAGCGGCGGATGGAATCGAGGAAGGCCTGGATCAGCACGGCGCCGAGCACCGCGATCGTCAGCATGACGAGCGTATCGATCGAGCGGCTGGTCAGCACGCGGTCGGAAATCTGGAAGAGGTAGAGCGGAATCGCCAGCAGCAGAATGTTGATGGCGATGGTGAAGGCCATGACGATCACCATGTTGCGGCGGACTGCAGCAATGCCCTTGGCGAGGCTGGCCGCGAAATTCACCGGCTCGCTGCGCTTGTGGAAGTTCGCGCCGTTGCCGCCGCCACCGCCTCCGCCACCACCGGAATCCGGATCCTTGCCATTGCCGCCCCCGCCGGTCTTCAGCCGCCGGTCGTTTTCCTGCAGCGGGCCGGTATTGCCCTCGATCGTCTTGCCGAACGGGATCGTCGGGCTCTGCTTCAGCTCCGAAGGCTCCTGCGGAATGGCTTCCGGCATCTCCGGCGTTTGCGGTGTGCGGCGAGCGACTGTCTCTTCGGCTTCGGCCGCTGCCGGAGCGCTTACGGGTTCTGCCTGCACGGCCGGAGGCTCGACCACCGCTGTCGCGATTTCGATCGGTGCGGGAGGCGTTTCTACCTCTACGGCCTTGGGCTCTTCCAGAACCTCGGCCTGCTGAACGGTTTCGATTCCCGCCGTTGCTTCGATTACTGTCGGAGCCGCGACCTCCACTTCCGCCTGCGCCTCTGTGTCTTCATGCTCAACCGGTGCCGGCTCTTCGGCCTGGATCTCCGGTTCAACCGGAGCGGCAGCTTCGGGCACAGCGGCAATCTCGACCGCAGCAACCTCTTCCTCAGCCTCGACGGCTTCCGGCACCTCAACCGTCCGTGCAAGATCCTCGGCGGCGGCGGCCCGGAAGGCAGCAGCTTCGGCGGCGCGCGCTGCGGCGCGCTTCTCGGTCAGCAGGCGAAGATTGGCGACAGCGTCGTCGATCGCCGACATGCAGGCATCGGTCATATCCTCGTCGAACGCGCTGCCGCGCCGGCCGAGTCCCAAAGTGCGGCTTCCGGTGAAGGTGTTCTTTGGAATGTGATTCATGGGAGCGCTTCCCTCTACTCAAAACTATGCGGTGACGCCTTGCATCACATCCGGGTGGGTCAGGTGCCATGCGTAGTCGTGGCCGCCATTGATCGTCACGTCGTCGGAGCCGCTGGCATGCTGGTCGCTGTCGTTGCCGAGGAAGGCGATGGCTTCATTGGCAAGCGGTGCCTGCTGCGGCTGCGTCGTGTCGTGTTCGACAAGGCCACTCTGGATCAGAATCGCATCGGAATAGAGCTGGCCATTCAGGTAGGTCGTATGGCCAATCGTATCGTAATCCATGATCTGGGCGATGTTGACGACGGCATTGCTGCCGGTATCGACATGGATCGTGGCGTTCTGATTGTTCTGGGCGATCGACGAGATGACATGGGTGACGTCGTCGGAATCGCCGAGAATGCTCACCTGCTTGATGACGTTGACGTCATAGAGGTTGCCGGTGATGTAGAGGACGTTCAGCCCCGCATAGCCGGCAAAGTTGGCGTCATGGGCAAGCCCTTCCGGCATCGAGGGATCGCGTTCCTCGATCGCCTTCTGGGTGGCGGCCATGTAGTCGGGCATCGCCTGGAAGCGGTCATTGGCGCCGACATTGTGGATCTCGGCAAGATTCCAGATCAGGTTGTTGCCGCCCTGGATCGTGGCGCCGGGGGCACCGTCCTGGCCGCGGGCCCAATCATTGTCGTAGAGCACCGAAATCTGCGAGATGACGTTCATGTCGAGAACGTTGCCGCCGACGATCACCAGATCGTACTGCATGCCGATGCCGAACATCGACGCGAAATTGACGGCCGAGTTGCCACCCGTCAGCACGGTCGCATCCGTGCCGGTGGCGGTGATCGTCATCGTGTCGTTGTCGTTGATGAAGTGATACTGCTCGATCCAGTTGACGAAGGACACGTCGCCATTGACGACGCTGACGCGCCAGGCGGTCGGGAAGGTCGGATCGTGTCCGTCGTCGGTGGAGGCAGAATGCTGCGAGCCACCGTCGTCATAGACGCTGCGCTGGAAGCTAGCGATATTGTTGGCGACGGTCGCAGCACTTTGCGACTTGTCGAAGACGCCGCTGAAATCGTCGTGGTCGCTATAGATGTAGCTCTGGGTGATCGCGTCGATCTGATGGTAGTTGCCCATCACCGCGGTCACGGACGAGATAACCGAGGTATCGGTAATCTGCACGATATTGGCGAGCACGTTGGCGCCGGCCGCGATGTCTAGCGTATTGCCCGGGCCGCCATGCTCTTCCTGCGGTGTATCGCTCTTGCTGTCTTCAAGGTCGGCCGGCGGCTTGGCGATGCCGCGGTCCGGCATCATGTCGTCGAGCACCGGTGCCGTCGTGGTGGCAACGCCGTTGACGATGTAGGACGGACTGCTGAGATCGTCGCCCGCACTCTTGTAGAGATAGGTCGGGCCGTCGGCATCGCCGTCGGTCACGAAAGTCGGCAGCGGCTGTCCATCCGGCGTCTCGTCGGAAGCTTCCGGCATCGAGCGGATATAGTCGTGCATGCTGTCGGCAATCTTGGTCAGCGCCTCGGCATTGTCGGTCCGGTGGATCTCCTGGAACGGCGACAGCGCCTCGGCCTTCTCCTCATACTCGATCAGCTTCATCGTCACGAAACTGGTGTCGCGAGGATCGACCTGCTGATCCGACAGGTTCAGGAAGTCGTCGTCATAGAGGATGTTGATCTGCGAGACATGTGCGATCATCGAGCCCGGACCGGCATAGATCGGCAGCAGCGGATCTTCGCCCGGAACGGTGATCTGCGGGGTGAAATGCAGCCCCGTCAGGTCGCGATGCGCCAGCTCGTTCAGCTTGGCGATGCTTTCCTCGAAGGCATGGCCGAGGAAGCGCGGATGCGCGAAATTGATGTCATAGGCGAGTGACCGGTAAGGCGCGCTCGGATCGTAGTCTTTCAGTTCGAGATCCGAGGCAAATTTCTGCGCGGCCGCTTCTTCGTCATGCGGCAGCGCGCTGTCTTCGGTCGGCCGAGAACCCTCGGCATAGGCATTGCGCATTTTCGCTTCTTCGGTCGCCGTATCGAATAGGCCGATGAAGTGCGCAATGATTTCTGAAAGCTTCTCTGTATGCATGGTGGCCCCTCCCGTTTGCCACGGTGCCCGGCCTCTCAACAGCATACCCGCCCGTCACGGATACTCTCGTGTGCTGCATCAAGCCGCCAAACTGCACCGGCGGGACCGCCGGTGCAGGATGTCTTGGACAGTCCTGGAGGTTATGCGCCGTCGTGCGAGTCCTGGCCCACGGTATTGGAGTCGTGGCCGATCGCGTCGAACGTATTGCTGAGCATGTTCGCGCCTTGCACGAGTTCCATATGGATACCCGAATTCGCAAGGATCGAGGACGCATCCGCAACGCTCGAGCCGTTGACGTCGTCACCGGCACCGCCGGTCCAGCCGCCATGGTGGCCGAGATCGATACCTTCCGCACCGGTCGCGCTATTGCCCGCGGTGGAGACGTTATTGGTCGCATTCGCGGCATCCATCTTCATGCTCCAGACCGAATCCTGGTCCGCAAGATGGTTCGCCTGGATGGCATTGAAGGCATTGCCGCCACCGAGGCTGCCGTTCAGGATGTTGTCGACATCCAGGGTGAAGGAGAAGTTGTCACCGAGGTTGAAGTTCACGTCACCGCCGGCGATGCCGAGGTTGTCGAAGTCCTTGACGTCATGAACCGTCGCGAAGTCGTCGTCCGACTTGTTGAAGCTGTCCGCCGTATTCGTGGTGTCGTTGTCGGTCTTGTTGAAGCTGTCAGCCGTATTGAAGCTGTCGCTCGTCGTGGTCGTCTTGACGTCGGTATCGGTGACCGTCTTGATGTCGGTGTCGGTCTTCGTGTTGATATCGTTGTCGCTGTACGACTTGCTGTCGTAGCTCCAGTCATAGTCCGACTTCACATCCGTATCGGTGATGGTGGTCGTCTTGGTGTCCGCATCATTGATATTGGTGTTGGTCGTCTTGCTGTCGTAGTCCCAATCGTAGCTGTTGTCGCGATTGTTGCCGTTCAGCAGATCGAGCGTAGCGTCGACAGTGATATCCGAGCTGTTGTCGCTGTTATCGCTGTTGTTGCTATTGTCGCTGTTATCACTGTTGTCGGTGTTGGTGGTGTTGTCGCGGTTGTCGCCATTGGCGAGGCCGCCGATATAGGCGGTCGAGCCGTTCGAGGTGTCCGGATCATTGATTGCGGTATTGCCCAGGAAACCGTCGGCAAGCGCACCGATGTTGTTGGTTTCGGTGTCGCCACCGGGCTGATAATTAGACATTTCGCTTCCTCCAAAGGAATTCGGAGCAGTGTGCGAAATCCCTCTCATCTCAAATGGGATTTACTCGCGCTTACTCCGATACTGTTACTGGTATGCAGATGTATGCATTACCTGATCATCTGCGGTTCAATTTTCGATTTGTTGGCCAAACCTGACGTATTGGATTGCGCGTAACTCAGTACAAGGACGCACAGATCTAGTTCCGCAATCATGTGATTGAAGACTTCATGCTTTCAGTTGTTTGAGTTGCCCCAATAGAAAAGCAGAGATATCGCAGTCGTGAGGGGATATTCCGCGTTTCGGGTGCCGCCAGTCAGCGACCCTAGAACTTTGGGGGAGAAATACTGAACTTCCTAGATACCAATTCGGGCTAGCGCTTCGGAGCCTTGTGCTCTTCGCCCGGACTGATCAAGCGCGCGCTCCGATCATCCCCAAGGTTGAACCGGAAAGCGCCGGAGGTCGCCCCCATTTGCGGGCGATCGCGCTGCTTCGCTTTGGCTCAAGTCTACGTCAAAAGACTTGCACAAGTAACATTCCGGTTAATTGGCGCTGGCCGAAAGAGTGAAAAAGACCGCATGTCTATTATTGATGCGAAAATACCATCGAACCCAAAAAATAATCGGCAATATACCCCATAAGTTATCTAGGAAGGGTGCAATACAACCGCTGCAATAGGAAATGTCATTGTATATTTACAAAAACTAACCCGTTTGGGCCATTTCCTTCAATGCAACTTCGTATTACCATAATTAAGAAATGGCTAACTAATGAAGACGGGAATTATCAGGGGCGCCCGTCCGGGCGGCCCGAAGTATCACTCAAAGCATTTGTAACGTGTAACGCTATGGGGAGGCGTAAATGTTCATGACTGCGTCGAAGACTGGTGATGCCGAGCAGGGCCGAAAGTTCGGTCCGGCCGGGGACACGATACTTGTAATTGCCAATGCAGACTTGTTCTCCGAATGCCTCGTCGAGGCTCTCGCGAAAAAGTTTCCTACCTGTGAGGTCATCAGCAAGGGCTACTCCAAGGCCATGCTGGAAAACGATGCGAATGATGCCACGCTCGTTCTCTTCTACCACATAACCGGAGCCGAGCTCAGCGAGGCGCTGGCGGCCGTCAGGGAAAACCATCCCGCGACGTCGATTGCGCTCGTGGTCGAAGCGATCGATATGATGGAGCCCTATGTCAACCGTCTGGTCGAGGCACGGGTGATCGACGGCGTCCTGCCGCTCAATCTGCGGCTCGACGTGTTCATGGCGGCGGTCGATCTCTTGATGAAGGGCGGCGAACACTTCCCGTCCGCATTGCTGAACCGGCTGACGAACCAGGCGGTGCAGCCTGAACGGTCGCTCTACGAGACCCGTTCGGTCGCAGCTGCCGGGGCAGGGGCGCTGCGTCTGCGCCAGGGGGACATGTCCGCCCTGACCACCCGCGAAGTCCAGATCCTTGATCTCATCTGCAAGGGCACGCAGAACAAGATCATCGCCGACGAGCTCCATCTCTCGGAGAACACGGTGAAGGTTCACGTTCGCAACATCTACAAGAAGATGAATGTCCGCAATCGCACCGAGGCGGCATCCCGCTTCTTCAGCAGCGAAGCGAACTCTTCGGGAAGATGGCGGAACTGATCGTTTCCCGACCACCTGAAACAGCAGGCCGCGCCTGGAGCGCGGCTTCTGCCTTTCTGGCGTAAAGCCAACGGCGCATGGCGAGCGCAGTCAAACGCCATATCTCTCGGGACAATCGGAAATCAGTCACGGGCATCGCCTGGCATCATGCCGTGCCGCCTATCGATGGAACGCGCCCTGGCGGCGCTGGCGGCTGCCCAAAAACGAAAACGGCGCCTAACGGCGCCGTTTTGGGTGTATCGCATTCGCCGCTGATTAGCGGAACGAACGGGATGCAATGTTGCGGATCTCGTAACGGTTGATACCGATATCGGAGAGGGTCTGGTTGGACAGGTTGCCGAGTTCGTTGAGAGTGCGGCGGTAGCTAATCCAGCTCTTTGCAATGCGGATCGGGTTCATTTCTATCATCCTTGAAGGTGTCTCGCGGCCGGCGTCATCGCCGTCTCTGCGCTTGCACATTCATATAGTGGATCGCCGTCATATTGTGCAGTGCAAAGAAAAGGCATCTGCTATGCGTTTGTGCAATGATTTGCCCGCTAAATGCGCAGGTGTGAATTTTTGAGCGGTAAAGGTGAGTTCTTTTTGCCTGCAACTCTTACGAAAGTGTAAACTCCAGGCAAAAGAAAACGCCCGTTGCGTGAGCACCGGGCGTTTTGGGGAGGAGATCAGCTTGGGAGGACGCTGATCGCCTGGATTAGCGGGCAGCTGCCTCGCGAGCGACGCGATGGATGTCCGAACGGTCGATGCCGAGGTCATGCAATTCGCGGTTGGTCATGCGGCCAAGTTCAGAAACCGTCTGACGGTACTTGCGCCAGTTGTTGAAAGAGCGGCTGAAGTTCATGTTGGTCCCCTTTCCTAGGGCTTGCGATCTGCCAGCTGCAGCCTTTCCGCGCTGGCCTCTATTTGATGAGCTGAATATATGTTGCGCCGCGAAGAACTAACAGAGACAAGAATTCAAGTCACCCATGCATGAAATGCAGATCTCGGGCGGTGAATTACAAGTTTTCGCCGCTTTGTGGTCAACGAATAGGCAGAATGATTTTCTCTTGGTCACTTTGCCCGCCAAGATGTCGCCATTTGCGGCCAGAAGGTGAAAAGCCAGTCGAAGGATGGCGGAGAGAGGCTTTCCAGGCGCGATTCAGGTGAAGGGTAGGGTCGTCTGTTCGCGGCGCTCGACTTGGCGCTCCGGCATGCATTCTGCATGGGCGCGGGCGCCTGCGGACGCTTTGCGGCTTTATCCGGATTTGCTGATGTTTAATCGTTTAACCTGCCGTTAAACAAAACGCCCACCGGGGGAGGATCCGGCGGGCGTCATGTAGGTGACTGACAACTGGGAGGAGGAGTGTTGTCAGTCTATCGGAGGGCGCTGGGAGGAGGAGTGCGCTGCTCCGAATTCTTTTTACGAACATCATGTCCGCAGGCGTCCGGTAAACCGGGCCGGGCTGCCATGCCCGTGCTTCTTGATCATTTAAATAGTATGACTTTTGATTATTTTGCAGTGCAATATTTTCATGGTGGCTATGCGGCTCATGCATGCCTTGCTGCAATATCCGCATATTAGCAATGCCTCGTTAATTGGCAGTTAATAAGTGCCCCAACTTCGCACAGTGAGATTCCTGCATTGCAGCCCGGGATTGCCTAACGGCTTGGCCGCCTATAACGCTAGGCAATGCCATCACCGGGGCGGAGGCTGGAATGTATCGAGGCAGGCTGGAGCGCGACCTTTCTATCTGGGTCGACAAGGGACTGATCACGGAGGTCGCTGCCGAGCAGATGCTCGGCGAATACGACGCCCGTCCCGCAAGCTTCAGTCTTGGCCGGGTACTGATGGTGCTCGCCGCCGTCCTGCTCGGCGCCGCGGTCCTGCTGCTGATCGCCTCCAACTGGGAGGCCATTCCGAGGCTCGTGCGCGTCGGCGCCATCCTGATCATAATCTGGGCGGCCTATCTCGGCGCCGCGGCTCTTTTCGCCCGCGGGGCGCAGGCGGCCGGCAACGCGCTGCTGGTGATCGCTGTGCTCGGCTTCGGCGGCGCAATCTCGCTGATCGGCCAGATGTACCATCTTTCGGGCGACGAGCAGGTGGTGATGTATCTGTGGTTTGCAATCGCCGTCATTTCCGCCGCGCTCTTTCGTTCCGCGCCGGCCGTCGCGATTGCCGGTTTCCTCTCCTGGGCATCGTTTGCAGTCTATCTCAACAATAATGACGGCCGCTGGATCGGCATCGGCGCCTGGCTGCCGATCGTCATGAGCGCGGTGACGGTGGCTCTGGTGCGCTCCACCGATGCGGGCAGGGTGCGTCATCTCGCCTATCTGCTCGCCGTCGCCTGGCTTGCCTGGATCTATACGCTGAACGAGGATCTGTGGCTCGCGATGGTCTATGTCGTCTGTGGCATGGCCGTCTTCCTTGCCGTCAGCCTGCCGCCGCTGCGCGTCACCGAGTTCATCCTGACGGCCGGAGCCGCTCCCGCCTTCTACGCCTTCCTGGTCGCCGCCGTCGGCCTGCTGCTTCTCAATATACAATTGGAGCAGGGTGGAGCGCTGATCCTGCTCAGCCTGGCGACGCTCGGCGTCTCCGTGCTGGCGATCGCGCTGCAGGGCAGGGATAACGGCGCGGTGCGCTATCTCGCCTATCTGATGTTTGCCGGAGAGATCCTTTATCTGGCCTCCGAGACCGTCGGCTCGATCTTGGGCACGTCAGGTCTCTTCCTGCTGTCGGGCCTCTTCGTCGCCGTCGTCGCCTGGCTGGTGATCCGCCTGGAGAGACGCTTCGGCGGCAAGCGCCAGGAGGTCGCCCGATGAGCGCCGTCCTCTCGAGCCCGCGTGCGGGCCGCCGCTATCTGGTTGCCGCCATCATCGCAGCCGTGCTGCAGACGGCGATCCTCGGCTATATAATAGAGAGCCGCGCCGCGATCTTGCGCAGCGGTGCCGATGTCGTCTTGAAGACCGCGCCGGTCGATCCGCGCGATTTCCTGCGCGGCGACTATGTCATCCTGAATTACGACATCTCCTCGGTGCCGGTCAGCACCCTCAAGGGCGGCCTTCCCAAGGATGCGGGCGAGCAGGTGCTGTGGGTGCGGCTCAGGCCGCAGCCGGACGGCTTCTGGGCGATCGCCGAATCGTCCTTCACCGCGCTGATGCCTGAGACCGGCAGCGTCGTCATCAAAAGCCAGCCATTCTACAGCTACGGCGCGTCGAGCGGCGACATGATCCGCGTCGAATATGGCATCGAGCGCTATTATGTTCCGGAAGGCGAGGGCAAGCCGCTGGAGGAGGCCCGCCAGGATGGAAACGTCTCCATCGCCGTGCGTGTTTCGGCCGATGGAACGGCCCAGATCCGCAGCCTGCTGGTCGATGGAAAGCCCGCCTATGAGGAGCCGGTTTACTGAGGCGCCGATTGCCCTGTGGATTGCCACGCGCCGGGTGGAAACTCCCGGTCATCCGGTCTTCATTTTTCCTTTGCCTCTACCAAATCGGGTGATATAGAGACGCCGCGCTCCGGAAGGCCTCATGCGCAGGCATATGCATGCGGTTTTGCGAACGCGGGTATGGTGAAATTGGTAGACACGCCAGATTTAGGTTCTGGTGCCGCAAGGCGTGGGAGTTCAAGTCTCTCTACCCGCACCAAAGCTGGCTTGCAGGCGGGAGATCCCGATTACCCGGCAGGATGGCGCCGTCCCCCTTAACGGCGGGATGCATTGGAATTTGAACAACAAGCCACGCGCGGCCAAGTTTGTCCGGCGTCGTGCTCATCGAAACGAAGGCGTCTGGGCACGGCCGCCAACGAAATGAAGGTAGGAAGACATGCAGGTTATCGAAACGCTCGCTGAAGGGCTGAAGCGCGAAATCAAGGTCGTTATCCCGGCCAAGGACATGGAAAGCAAGCTGAACGAGCGTCTTGCCGACGTTAAGGACAAGGTCCGCATCAACGGCTTCCGTCCGGGCAAGGTACCGCCGGCTCACCTGAAGAAGGTCTACGGCAAGTCCATCATGGCCGACCTCGTCAACGAGATCGTTCGCGAACAGCCGACCCAGATCCTTTCCAGCCGTGGCGAAAAGTCCGCCACCCAGCCGGAAGTCGCCATGACCGAGGACAAGGACGAGGCCGAACAGATCCTTTCCGCAGAGAAGGACTTCGAATTCACGCTGTCCTACGAAGTTCTGCCGCCGATCGAACTGAAGTCCACCAAGGGCATCAAGATCACCCGCGAAGTCGTCGACATCTCCGACGACGAAGTCAACGAGCAGGTCCTGAAGGTCGCTGAAAGCGCCCGTTCCTACGAAACCAAGAAGGGCAAGGCTGCCGACGGCGACCGCGTCACGATGGATTACGTCGGTAAGGTTGACGGCGTTGCCTTCGACGGCGGCACCGATCAGGGCGCTGAACTCGTTCTCGGCTCCGGCCGTTTCATCCCGGGCTTCGAAGACCAGCTGGTCGGCGTCAAGGCTGGCGACGAAAAGACCATCACTGTGACGTTCCCGGCCGATTACCCGGCCAAGAACCTCGCTGGCGCTGAAGCCACCTTCGACGTCACCGTCAAGGACGTTGCTGCTCCGGGCGAAACCGAGATCAACGACGAACTCGCAAAGAAGCTCGGCCTGGAATCGGCTGACCGCCTGCGCGAAATCGTCCGTGGCCAGATCGAATCGCAGTACGGCTCGCTGACCCGCCAGAAGGTGAAGCGTCAGATCCTCGACCAGCTTGACGAGATGTACAAGTTCGAGACCCCGAAGTCGCTGGTTGACGCCGAGTACAACGGCATCTGGAGCCAGGTGAACAACGATCTCGCCCAGTCGGGCCGCACCTTCGAAGACGAAGGCACGACCGAAGACAAGGCACAGGAAGAGTACAAGACGCTCGCTGAACGCCGCGTCCGCCTCGGCCTCGTTCTCTCCGAAATCGGCGAAAAGGCCGGCGTCGAAGTGTCCGAAGACGAAATGCAGCGCGCTATCTACGAACAGCTGCGCCAGTACCCGGGCCAAGAGAAGCAGATTCTCGACTTCTTCCGCAGCCAGCCGGGTGCAGCCGCTTCGATCCGCGCTCCGATCTTCGAAGAGAAGGTCATCGACCATCTGCTGACCGAGATCGACGTCACCGACAAGAAGGTCACCAAGGAAGAGCTGCTCGCCGACGAAGAAGGCGAAGGCTCGGACAAGGACGCCAAGAAGGCCCCGAAGAAGAAGGCAGCTGCCAAGGCTGAAGCTTCTGAAGGCGAAGAAGCAGCTCCGAAGAAGAAGGCTGCTCCGAAGAAGAAGGCTTCCGAAGGCGACGCCGAATAATCGGCTGATCCGATCAGGATTTCGAAAGGCCTCGCCTCGCGGCGGGGCCTTTTTCTTTGTCGGCAAGCGTACTGACTTACAGGCTGTGAAGAAGTTTCATATTTGCTAATCAGTGTCTTGCGGTGTGAGGGCTATCCTCTACACTTCAGGATTGCGTCGATATGCAGAGGGGAAAATCGTGGCCTTCCAGAACAGCGCCATCGAAGGCGAGGCCGATAGCGGCCTGGCTGCAGAATCCGGTTTCTTCACCTGGGATATAGCCTCCAACCTGCTTTATGCAGATGGCGCGGTGGCCGATCTCTTCGGGCTCGACTATCACACCGCCGAGCGCGGGTTGCCGCTCGAGAATTATATCGAGCGCATTCACCCGGAAGACCGGCCGGGCGTCGCCGCCACGATCCACCAGACGATCACCACCGGCGAGCCCGAGCAGCAGAGCTACCGGACACGCCAGGTCGATGGCACCTATTCCTATGTCATGGTGTTCGGCCGCTGCTTCCGCGAACGCAGCGGCGTTCCGCATCTCTATGCCGGGATCGTCTGTCCGGTGTCGGAAGAGCCGATGCTGACAAGGCCCTTGGTGAAATATTGCCTGACCGCCTATGATATCGCGGTGCGCGAGGGCAACAAGGCCGTCGCGCAGCATCTCTTGGCGGCTCTGGGCGAGCTCGACTGGATGAAACCCGACAATATGCTGGCGAACTGAGCCGGCTCAGAGTTCCGACTTGATGTCGCCCATGCGATTCCAGGCGTCGAGGCCGGCAATCTTGTAGGCTTCCGCGAGCGTCGGATAGTTGAAGGTATTCTCGACGAAATATTCGACGGTGCCCTTCAGGTTCAAGACGGCTTGGCCGATATGCACGAGCTCGGTCGCGCCTTCGCCGACGATGTGAACGCCGAGCAGACGGCGCGTCTTCAGCGAGAAGATCAGCTTCAGAAGGCCGGTATCGAGACCCATGATGTGGCCGCGCGATGTCTCGCGGAAACGGGCAATACCGCATTCATAGGGAATGCCGCGCTCCTTCATTTCCTCCTCGGTCAGGCCGCAGGTGGAGATTTCCGGAACGGCATAGATGCCGTAGGGGAAGTATTTGGGCGGCTCCTTGGCGACGGCGCCAACAGCAACGCGCGCCGCGATGCGGCCCTGTTCCATCGAGGTGGAGGCCAGGCTCGGGAAGCCGACGACGTCACCGGCCGCATAGATGCCGGGAACGGAGGTCTCGAAAGTTTCCGGATTGACCTTCAGGCGGCCGCGATTGTCGGCCTCGAGGCCGATCGCCGGCAGGTTCAGCGTGTCGGTGGCGCCCATACGGCCGGCAGCGAAAAGCACCATGTCGGTCGTGAGGTGGCGGCCGTTGTCGAGCGTCAGCTGCACCTTACCGTTATCGAGCTTCTCCACCTTGTCGGCCTTCTGGCCGAGCAGCAGCTTCATGTTGCGGTCACGCAGCTGGTAGGTGAAATCCTCGACGATCTCCTTGTCGATGAAATCGAGCATCGTGGACTTCGGATCGAGCAGGGTGACGGCGGTGTCGAGCGCGCTGAAGATCGTCGCATATTCGATGCCGATAACGCCGGCGCCGATGACGACCATCGAGCGCGGCAGTTCCTCGATGTCGAGCAGCTCGTCGCTGTCGATGATGGTCTTGCCGTCGAAGGGCATATAATCAGGGCGGAATGGCTTGGTGCCGACGGCGAGCAGAACGCTGTTGGCTGCCACCTGAATGGTCTCGCCGTCGTCCTTGACGATCTGCAGCGTCGAGGCGTCAACGAAGCTCGCCTTGCCGCGCATGTGCTGCACGCGGTTGCGGGCGAACTGGTGTTCGAGAACTTCGACTTCGTGGTCGAGGGTAATCAGCAGGCGGCGGCGCAGGTCTTCAGCGCTGATCTCATCCTTGACGCGGTAGGCGCGGCCGTAGAAGCCGCGTTCGCGCCAGCCGGAGAGATTGAGCGCCGTCTCGCGCAGCGTCTTCGAGGGGATGGTACCGGTGTGGACCGAGACGCCGCCGACGCGTTTGCCCTGTTCGATGACCAGAACCTTCTTGCCGAGCTTGGCAGCCTGAATGGCGCCACGGCGGCCTGCGGGGCCGCTGCCGACAACAACGAGATCGTACTGGAACATGGCTCAGCCCCGGCTTGGAAGAGGAATCAGATATTGCGCCGCAAAATGTCGCGCATTCACCGGTATCTGGTCAATGTTACAGATGCTTTAAGGGGCAGGTATCAGGAATCACCGAAGCCAAGCAGGGGTTCCATTTTCTCGAATGTTATGTCCATCGGAAAAGCATGCGAGAAAGAGTAGGGGATGTGGCCGTAGCGCAGCGACAGCTGACCCTCGGCAACCTTCTCGCTCTTGCGCGCGATGGCGGCCAGATAGAGTGCCGAGGCAAGGCCCGTTCGGTCCGCGCCGGCCTGGCAATGGATCAGCAGCGGCTTCGGTGCATCGCGCATGATGGCGATCAGCTGCATTGCCTGATCCGGCGTCAGCTCAGTCGACGAATTCATTCTGAAATCGATATGCTTGATGCCGAGCGCGTTCGACTGGGCGACCTCGCTGTCATACCAGCCGTGCTTCTCGTTCTCGCCGCGCAGGTTGAGGATCGTCTTGATCCCGTACTTGCCTTCGAAGCGAGCGATCGCTGAGGCTGACGGCTGCGAGGAGCGGTAGACCTCACCGGCAACGACGGCATGGAAATTGTCGGTCGCCAGCAGATAGAGATAGTAACCGCCGATCAGGACGGCGAGCAGGCCGAAGACGTTGAGGATGCGCTTGGTGATCGGAGAAACGGTCAGACGCGGAAATGCCAGTGCCATCGAAATCTCTAGCTCGAATCGCGCTGCGGAATATGCAGCACGCACTCTCTGCGAGCTGAAACTGACAGATACCTGAAAGGGGTTAGATCAGGCGCAAGCCCTTGAGGCTGGCATGCCCGTCCTTGCCGATAATGATGTGATCGTGAACGGTGATGCCGAGCGGCTTCGCCGTATCGATGATCATCTTCGTCATGTCGATATCGGCGCGCGAGGGCGTCGGATCGCCGGAAGGGTGATTGTGGACGAGGATCAGCGCAGTGGCGGAGAGCTCCAGGGCCCGCTTCACCACCTCGCGCGGATAGACCGGCGTGTGATCCACCGTGCCACGCCCCTGCACCTCGTCGGCGATCAGCGCGTTGCGCTTGTCGAGAAAGAGAATGCGGAACTGTTCACGGGCCTCATGCGCCATTGCGGCGTGGCAATACTGGATCACGGATGACCAGGAGCCGAGCACCTGCTTGTTGCGCAGCTCGCTCTTCAGCGTGCGCTGCGCTACGGCGGAGACGAGCTTCAGATCGAGCGCCACAGCTTCGCCGACACCCTTGACCTCCTGCAAAAGGGCGGCCGGCGCGCCGAAGACGGCGGCAAGCGTTCCGAAGCGGTCGAGAAGCGCCTTGGCGATCGGCTTGGTGTCGCGGCGCGGGATCAGCCGGAAGAGCAGCAGCTCGAGGATTTCATAGTCGGCCAGCGCGCCGTCGCCATTCTCGCGGAAGCGGTTGCGCAATCTCTCGCGATGGCCGTGGTAATGCTGCTCGCCACCGATCGATGGCGGCGCGGTCTTTGCGACCGGCGCCGGCTTGGCAGGCTGTTCTGCGAAGAAGAGGCGTTCGTCGACGGGAAGATCGTCGAAAGGCAGTTCATCATCGGAATTCAGAACGGGGCCTTTCGCCATCTTTGTCTCACCCGTTGAGCGGCGCCAGGCCGGGGCGGTCGAGACCGCCGGGCGACAGCGTGAAGATCTCGCAGCCGGTGGCCGTTACGCCGACCGTATGCTCGTACTGCGCCGAGAGCGACCGGTCGCGCGTCACCGCCGTCCAGCCGTCGGCCAGCACCTTCACATGCGGCCGTCCGAGATTGATCATCGGCTCGATGGTGAAGATCATGCCTTCGCGGAGCTCAGGGCCTTCGTTGGCCCGGCCGTAATGCAGGATATTCGGCGAATCGTGGAACAGCCGGCCGACGCCGTGGCCGCAGAAGTCGCGCACGACGGAGCAGCGCTCGGCTTCAGCATAGGTCTGGATCGCCTCGCCGATCGCGCCGGTGCGCGCACCCGGCCGCACGGCAGCGATGCCGCGCATCAGCGATTCATGCGTCACGTCAAGAAGGCGCTCGGCGGCGCGCTTGATCTGCCCGACCGGATACATGCGGCTGGAATCGCCGTGCCAGCCATCGACCACGAAGGTGACGTCGATGTTGACGATATCGCCTTCGCGCAGCGGTTTGGCATCGGGAATGCCGTGACAGACGACATGGTTGATCGAGGTGCAGGTCGACTTGGTATAGCCGCGATAGTTCAGTGTCGCGGGATGGGCGCCGTTGTCCATGCCGTATTCGAACACGAAACGGTCGATCGCATCCGTCGGCAGGCCGGGCTTGACGATGGATGCCAGCTCGTCAAGGCAGCGTGCCGTCAGCTGACAGGCCTTGCGCATGCCTTCGAAAGCGTCGGGGCCATAGAGCCTGATTGCGCCGGTATTCTTCGGCGGCGCCGTGGCGGCTTCGATATAATTCACCATTGCAGGGCCTTAGCGGAAATTGTCCTTGTCGTACATAATGCAGCTATGCCGGGTTCGTCCATCGCGATCAATGGGCGCGTCGGCGATTTGTGTCATCTCAACGCAGAAGAGGCGGCCGGTGGCGCGGCCGCCTCTTCTGTCTTGCATCGAAATTGCGATCAGGAGCGGCGCGAGAAGAGCGACGCCAGCGTCGACTTCGGCGAACCGGCAGAGGTGCCGCTATATTTCGGAACGACGACCAGCTGCTTGATCTCACCGCGCTTGAAGGCGGCCAGGAAGCGCTTGTAATCCTTGAAGGAAACGCAGCCGTTGGAGTCGCCGCGCTTGCCGAGCATGTAGGTGTGGGCAAGCAGACCCACGCGATTGTGGATGGCGCCGGCGCCACCGACCGGATGCAGGCGGATCGCCTCGACACCGTGGAACAGCGCTTCGCGCATCTGAAGGTTATAGGTATGCGGCGGCGTCGGGCCGCGCATCTTCTGATCGACGAAGCGCGGGTTGTCGCGCATGTTGCCGAGGCCCGAATGCGCCTCCAGGCGATCGCCGTTCGGCATGTAAACGGTACCGGCCGAAATGTCGTAGACGGCAACACCAGCGCGGGCGATCGGCGTCAGCGTCGGCTTGCCGACCTTCGGCATGTCGTCTTCGATATCTTCGTCGTCGACCTTGGCATAGGCAAGCGCCGTCTCCGGTGCATTGGCTGCCGTCTTCGGACGGTTCGGGCGGGCCATCGGCAGCGGTACTTCGCCGCCGTCGGAGAGAACGAGGCCGAAAGGTTCGTCGGAGGCGGCGACGCCATCGGCGAGCGCGGTCTCGATCGGGGAAGCGGCGGGCGTCGGGCGCGGCTGCGGCATTGCTTCGGCGGCGGCCATGGTCGTTGCGGGTTCAGGCGCCTTGACGGCTGCGACCTGAACCTGAACCGGAGCGGGCAGGGCGGACGGCGTCGTCACGGCCGGGACCGGCGCGGCGCTGGCGAGTGTCTCTGCCTGCTGCTTCAGCGCCGAAGCGATCTCGCTGCCATTGTTGCGCATGGCAAGCAGCGAAAGTCCGCGGCGCCGCATCAGCGCTACCATGTCCTTGGAGGATTTTGCGGGAACATCCGCCGTCATGCGGTCGGAAACGGTCGTCTGGCCGGGAAGCCGGGAAAACTTGCTGACGTGAACGAGGGCCTGCGCGGCGCCGGCATTGTGATGCGCATGCGCCTTCGGAGCGATGGCGATATCGGCAAACAAGCTCTTGTCTTCGTTGGCAGGCATTGCCGACGAATGCATCGTGGCAACCGATGCCAGTGTCCAGGTCGATACAGCGGCCCCCAGGCCGATGGCAGCAATGACCGGAAGAGCCCGGAAAAGCTTGGCAGAGCCGAAAATTGCCCAGCCGAAAGGGTTAGCGCTTTCACGCGCCTCGACAGCAAACGCCATATTACTCGGTTTCCCAACGCGTCACTAATACCGGCAGCTTACGCAGGACGCTTTAGCCGGAGCCGATAATGAAGCAACAGGGCCTAAATGAGGCACAGCGCAACTAATCCGCTGTTAGTAACTATGGGCGATTATGGTTTCCAATTCCTTTATGCGGCAAAGGAAATGGACGGCGCCGTTTCAAAAAAAGCCTAGGCCCGTTCCATCACGTAGCTGCCCGGTGCTTCCTCGATGGCATTGAGCGACGCGCCGCCGGGCTTGCGGGCGGGAACCCGCTTGCCGTCCTTGGCCTCGATCCAGGCATGCCAATGCGGCCACCAGGAGCCCGGTGCCTCCTCTGCCTTGGTCAGCCAGACATCGTAGTCGCCCTTGGCGGGGCCGCCGGTCCAGTACTGGTATTTCTTCTTGTCGGGCGGATTGACGACGCCGGCGATATGGCCGGAGCCGGCAAGCACGAAATCGACCTTGCCCCCGAAGAACTGGCTGCCGAGGAACACCGACTTCGCCGGCGCGATATGATCCTCGCGGGTGGCGAGATTGTAGATCGGGATCTTCACGTCCTTCAGCGACAGGGTCTTGCCGTCGAGCACCATCTCGTCTGCCGTCAGCGCATTGCGGAGATAGCAGTTGCGCAGATAGAAGGCGTGATTGGCTGCGGCCATGCGGGTCGAATCGGCATTCCAGAACAACAGGTCGAAGGGCATCGGCATTTCGCCCTTCAGGTAGTTGTTGACGAAATAGGGCCAGATCAGCTCGGAGGCGCGCAGCATGTTGAAGGCCGTCGCCATCTTCGAGCCGTCGAGATAACCAACCGCCTGCATATGCGCTTCAAGCGCCTGCAACTGCTCTTCGTCGACGAAGACCTTCAGGTCTCCTGCATGGGTGAAATCCACCTGGGTCGTGAACAGCGTCGCCGAGCGGATGCGCTTGTTTTTTTCCTTGGCATGCAGGGCAAGCGTCGCCGCAAGCAGGGTGCCGCCGACACAATAGCCGATGGCGTTCACATCGGTCTCGCCGGTCGCCTTCTCGATCGTCTCCAGCGCGAAATCCACGCCTTCGCGGGCATAGGCGGTCCAGTCCTTCTGCGCATGACGCGAATCGGGGTTGACCCAGGAGATCACGAAAACCGTGTGGCCCTGGTCGACACACCACTTGATGAAGGACTTCTGCGGGTTGAGGTCGAGGATGTAGAACTTGTTGATCCATGGCGGGCAGATCAGCAGCGGGCGCTTCAGCACAGTCTCTGTCGTGGCCTCATACTGGATGATCTGGCAGATATCGTTCTGGGCGATCACCTTGCCTGGCGTCAGCGCCATGTCGCGGCCGACGGCGAATTTCGTCATGTCGGTATGGCGAAGCTTCAGGTCCCCATGGCCCGCCACGATATCCTCGGCCAGCATCTTCATGCCGCGCACTAGGTTCTCGCCGCTGCTGGCGATCGTCTCGCGATAGAGCTGCGGGTTGGTGGCGACGAAATTGGTCGGCGAGAGCGCAGCGGTGATCTGCTTCACATAGAAGCCGGCCTTGTGCTTGGTGTGCTCGTCCAGCCCCTCGGTCTGCGTCACCATCTTCTCCGCCCAGTCGGCGGTGATGAAATAAACCTGCCGCAGGAAGTCGAAGAAAGGGTTCTTCTCCCAGTCCTGATCCGAAAAGCGCTTGTCCTTGCGGTCGGGTTCCGGCTCGGCGGCTTCGCCCTGCATGCGCTGCATCGAGCGCATCCAGACGCCGAAATAGCTGCTCATCAGCTGCGTCTGCGCCTCGAAAGTGCGGCGTGGATCGGACATCCAGTATTCGGTGATCTTGGACAGCGTCTTGACCATGTCGGTCATCGGCTCGGCGATCTTGTCGTTGACGTCGCCGCGTTCGCGCGGTGCCAGCCATGCAGAAGCGGCCTTGCCGAGATTTTCGAGCGCGCGGGCGAAGTTCACCGCCATCGCCTCGGGATCCTTCATCATATAGGGATCGAGGTTGGTCGCATCGAAGCCTTGCGGCTTGTCCGTCTCGCCTTTCTTGCTGTCGGTCACGCATGTCCTCCGGCGGCAGCAATCATCTGAAATCAATTTGTACATCGTGCCGGAACGAGAAAACAAGTTCAACACAACGCCGCTCGTGCTATTGCTTTGTTGCTGCGACAAATTTAACAGTCGCAGAAGCTTCAGGATTTGGAAGATCTGGCATGACGAACAGCGGCAGCTCTGGCATCGCAATCGCAACCCGCATGGCAATTATTGCCGCGGCCGCGGCGATGACGCTTGCCGGCTGCACGTCGACGCCGGAGCACAAGGCAGCGCTTGCCGCCAAGCGAGCGGCCCCCACGGCGGTCGTGATGACCGCCACCAAGGGCGAAGCGCCGGCCGAAAGCGGTCTTTCGCATTCGCCCGACGGCTATCCGTCCTTCGGCGCGCCCCTGACTGCCGCCAACGTTCAGATGAACGACGACGAAGCCAAGAGCCTGCAGGCAAAGCTGACCGCGCTCGGCGCACAGCGCAAGGCGGGTACGATTTCCGAGGCCGAGTATCAGCGCCGCGTTGCGGAATACCGCAAGCTCGCCGCCGATCATGGCACCGACACACTCTCGGAAATCACCAAGTAGGCCTTGCCTTTCAGGCAATTTGCACGCAAAGCCTTCCGCACTGGCGGGAGACATGAATTTTCCCGATAATGCTTCGCAGCTGCGGCATCCGTCAAAGAATCGCCGCCTGCAGACAGTCTGATGAATACGGCGCATGCGATTCTGAAGTTCGTATCGCAAGCAGCCGGGAACAGGACGAACTTCGAGCGCGGCCGCGGTGGCCGCATTTCCATGGGGAATGAAATGGAAGAGTTTCACAAAGTCCGGCGTTTGCCGCCTTATGTTTTCGAACAGGTCAACCGTTTGAAAGCAAGCGCGCGAGCGGGCGGCGCCGATATCATCGATCTCGGCATGGGAAACCCTGACCTACCGACCCCGAAAGCGATCGTCGACAAGCTCTGCGAAGTGGTCCAGGACCCGCGCACGCATCGCTATTCGTCCTCCAAGGGCATTCCCGGCCTTCGCCGCGCGCAGGCCGCCTATTACGCCCGCCGCTTCGGCGTGAAGCTCAACCCGGATACGCAGGTCGTTGCGACCCTCGGCTCCAAGGAAGGCTTCGCCAACATGGCGCAGGCGATCACGGCGCCGGGCGATGTCATCCTCTGCCCGAACCCGACCTATCCGATCCATGCCTTCGGTTTCCTGATGGCAGGCGGCGTGATCCGTTCGATCCCGGTCGAGCCGGATGAGAACTTCTTCGCTCCGCTCGAGCGCGCCGTGCGCCACTCGATCCCGAAGCCGCTAGCGCTGATCCTGAACTACCCGTCGAACCCGACGGCCTTCGTCGCGACGCTTGATTTCTACAAGGACGTCATCGCCTTCGCGAAGAAGCACGACATCATCGTCCTGTCGGATCTGGCCTATTCTGAAATCTACTTCGACGGCGAGCCGCCGCCCTCTGTTCTTCAGGTTCCGGGCGCCATCGACGTCACCGTCGAATTCACTTCGATGTCTAAGACCTTCTCCATGCCCGGCTGGCGCATGGGCTTTGCCGTCGGCAACGAGCGCCTGATCGCCGCGCTGACGCGCGTGAAGTCCTACCTCGACTACGGCGCCTTCACGCCGATCCAGGTCGCGGCGACCCACGCGCTGAACGGCGACGGTTCTGACATCGCCGAGGTGCGCAACGTCTACAAGCGCCGCCGCGACGTCATGGTCGAGAGCTTCGGCAAGGCCGGCTTCGAAGTGCCGCCGCCGGCAGCGACGATGTTCGCCTGGGCGAAGATCCCGGAAAAATTCCGCCATCTCGGCTCGCTCGAATTCTCCAAGCTGCTCGTCGAGAAGGCCGATGTGGCAGTTGCGCCGGGCATCGGCTTCGGCGAAATGGGTGACGATTACGTTCGTCTCGCACTCGTCGAGAACGAACACCGCATCCGCCAGGCTGCGCGCAGCATCAAGAAATTCCTGTCGACGGCCGACGAGACGATGCACAACGTCATCTCGCTCAACGCACACCGCTGATAGAAACCTCCCAATCGGCAGCCGCGCCCTGCGGCTGCCACTCATGAACATTCAGGATCGCTTCATGGCAGACGCCCTCAAAATCGGCATTGCGGGTCTCGGTACCGTTGGTGCCTCGCTCGTCCGTATCATCCAGCAGAAGAGCAACGAGCTTGCCGCAACGTGCGGGCGTCCGATCCACATCACGGCAGTCACGGCCCGTGACAAGAACAAGGACCGCGGCATCAATCTCGGCGGCATCACCTGGTACGATACGCCGGAAGAGCTGGCTGCCAAGGCCGATATCGACGTTTTCGTCGAGCTCGTCGGCGGCTCCGAAGGCGCGGCCAAGGCTTCTGTCAAGGCAGCACTCGACCGTGGTCTCCATGTGGTGACCGCCAACAAGGCGCTGCTTGCCTATCACGGCGTCGAATTCGCCAAGATCGCCGAGGAGAAGGGCTCGCTGCTCAACTTCGAAGCGGCTGTCGCCGGCGGTATCCCAGTTATCAAGGCGCTGCGTGAATCGCTGACCGGCAATTCGATCTCCCGAATCTACGGGATCATGAACGGCACCTGCAATTACATCCTCACCAAGATGGAGAAGGAAGGCCTCTCCTTCGCCGATTGCCTGGCTGAAGCCCAGCGCCTCGGCTATGCCGAAGCCGACCCGGCTTTCGACATCGAGGGCAACGACACCGCGCACAAGCTGTCGATCCTGACGACGCTCGCCTTCGGCAACCAGATCGCGGCCGACGACATCTATCTCGAAGGCATCACCAATATCTCTATCGAGGATATCCGTGCGGCCTCCGATCTCGGCTACCGTATCAAGCTCCTCGGCGTCGCCCAGCGCACCGATACCGGCATCGAGCAGCGTGTTCACCCGACGATGGTTCCGGTCGATTCCGTCATTGCCCAGGTCGATGGCGTCACCAATGCCGTGGCGATCGAATCCGACATTCTCGGCGAACTGCTGATGGTTGGCCCCGGGGCCGGTGGCAACGCAACGGCGTCGTCTGTTCTCGGCGACATCGCCGATATCGCCAAGAGCCAGCCGGGCGCCCAGCGCGTTCCGGTTCTCGGCCACCCGGCGAAGGCTCTCGAGCCTTACCGCAAGGCGCAGATGCAGAGCCATGAAGGCGGTTATTTCATTCGCCTGACGGTTCTTGACCGCACCGGCGTTTTTGCCAGCGTCGCGACCCGCATGGCCGAAAATCAGATCTCGCTGGAATCGATCGTGCAGCGCTCGCAGCAGCATCTTTCGCCTTCGCATCACCAGACGATCATCCTTGTCACCCATGCGACGACCGAGGATTCTGTCCGCAAGGCCGTCGCCGCCATCAAGGGCGAGGGTTACCTCGTGGGCGAACCGCAGGTCATCCGCATCGAGCGCCCCAAGGAAGACTGAGGGTAACGGCAACCCAGCCGTTGCCAGCCGCTTCCAGCCTGCATAAATGTGCACGGTGAATTATTACCGCCCCGTCACTGGGCGGTGACATGATGGGGCATTGGCAACATGGTGGATATCCCCGCCGATCCGATACAGCGTGCATTCCTCGGGGTGGAGAAATCCATCCTCGACAATCGCTGGATTTCACGGCTCGATCAGGCCGGGCAGAACCGTGCGCTCGCCATGTCGCAGGTCCACGGCCTGCCGGATCTCATAGCACGCGTGCTCGCTGGGCGCGGCGTTGCCGTCGATGAAGCCGTCGAGTTCCTCGATCCGACGATCCGCAGCCTGATGCCGGATCCCTACACGCTGACCGATTGCGAGAAGGCGGCTAGGCGCCTCGCCGAAGCGATCCGCCGTGGCGATAACGTCGCGATCTTCGGCGACTACGATGTCGACGGCGCCGCGTCCTCGGCGCTGATGTACCGCTTCCTGGCGCATTTCGGCGTCAAGGCCGAGATCTATATCCCCGACCGCATCTTTGAAGGCTACGGCCCCAACGCGGGCGCCATCAACCAGCTGATCGACAATGGCGCGCAACTGATCGTCACCGTCGACTGCGGATCGACCAGCCATGAGGCGCTGGATGCGGCCAAGGCGCGCAATATCGACGTCGTCGTCATCGATCACCACCAGGTGACACACGCGCTGCCGCACTGCCACGCCCTGGTCAATCCCAATCGCGAGGATGATCTCTCAGGGCAGGGCCATCTCTGCGCCGCCGGCGTCGTCTTCCTTGTGCTGGTCGCGACGCTGCGGCTGCTGCGCGAGGCAGGCGACAAGCGCATTCTGGCAATCGACCTCTTGCAATGGCTGGATATCGTGGCGCTCGCGACCGTTTGTGACGTCGTGCCGCTCAAGGGGTTGAACCGCGCCTATGTGGTCAAGGGCCTCGTCGCTGCGCGCCATCAGGGCAATGCGGGCCTTGCGGCGCTGTTTCGCAAGGCCGGTCTCTCCGGCCCGGTCACGCCCTATCATTTCGGCTTTCTCGTCGGCCCCCGCATCAATGCCGGCGGTCGTATCGGCGATGCGGCACTCGGCAGCCGCCTCTTGACGCTGGACGACGCCGGTGAGGCCGAAACGATCGCCCAGAAACTCGACGAGCTGAACCGCGACCGCCAGGCGATGGAAGCCGCCATGCTGCAGGAAGCAGAAGCCGAGGCTTTTGCCGAATACGGCGACGGGCAGGGCGCGTCGGTCATCGTCACGGCGCGCGACAAATGGCATCCCGGCATCGTCGGCTTGCTGGCGGCGCGGCTGAAGGAAAAGTTCAAACGCCCGGCCTTCGCCATCGCCTTCGATCCGTCCGGACGCGGTACCGGCTCCGGCCGCTCGATCAACGGTTTCGATATGGGCCGGATGGTGCGTGCGGCTGTCGATGAGGGCCTCCTCGTCAAAGGCGGCGGACACGCGATGGCCGCCGGCCTGACTGTCGAACGCGAGAAGCTTGGCGCGCTGCGCAGCTTCTTCACCGAACGCGCCGAGAAGACGGTCGCCAATCTGGTGGCCAACGAAACCCTGAAGATCGACGGCGCGATTGGTGCGAGCGGCGCGACGCTCGACCTGATCGACCGGCTGGAGACGGCAGGACCCTACGGCTCCGGCCATTCGCAGCCGGTATTCGCAATCCCCGCCCATCGCCTGCGCGATGTCAGGACTGTTGGGGAGAAGCACGTAAAGGTGACGCTGGAAGCCATGGACGGCGGCCGACTCGACGGCATCGCCTTCCGCGCTGCCGATACGGCACTCGGCAATCTCCTGCTCAATTCGCGCGGCGCCAACCTGCATGTCGCGGGCTCGATCGGCGCCGACCACTATCAGGGCTCGCGCCGCATCCAGCTGCGCGTCTCCGACGCCGCTCCCGCGAAGTGAATTACCAGTCGGCCGAAAGCTTGGTCAGATATTGCCCGTAAGCGCTTTTGCCGAGCGCCTCGGCAAGCTTGGCGAGCTGGTCCTGATCGATATAGCCCATGCGCCATGCCACTTCCTCGGGGCAGGCAATCTTGAAGCCCTGGCGCTTTTCCAGCGTGCTGACAAAGGCCGCCGCGTCGAGCAGGCTGTCCGGCGTTCCCGTATCCAGCCACGCATAACCGCGCCCCATCAGCTCGACGAAGAGTTCGCCGCGCTCCAGATAGGTGCGGTTGACGTCGGTGATCTCCAGTTCACCGCGCGGTGATGGCTTCAGGTTGGCGGCGATATCGACCACCTGCGGGTCGTAGAAATAGAGACCGGTCACCGCCCACTGCGACTTCGGCTGCTTCGGCTTTTCCTCGATCGACAGCGCATTCATCTTGCTGTCGAATTCGACGACGCCGTAACGCTCGGGATCGGTGACGTGATAGGCGAAGACCGTGGCGCCCTTGGTGCGCGCCGTCCCCGACTTCATGATCTCGGGCAGGCCGTGGCCGAAATAGATATTGTCGCCAAGGACCAGCGCCGAGTTCTGGCCGTTGATGAAATCGGCGCCGATGATGAAGGCCTGTGCCAGACCATCCGGGCTCGGCTGCACAGCGTAGGTCAGCGAAATGCCCCATTGCGAGCCGTCGCCGAGCAAGCGCTTGAAGGCCTCGACGTCATGCGGCGTGGTGATGATCAGGATGTCGTTGATCCCCGCGAGCATCAGCGTCGTCAGCGGGTAATAGATCATCGGCTTGTCGTAGACGGGCATCAGCTGCTTCGACACGGCCTGCGTGATCGGATGAAGCCTGGTGCCGGTACCGCCCGCAAGAATGATCCCCTTCATGCCAGTCTCCTCAAATCGCATTCTTCAAAATGGCTTGCATCACAACGTCGGTCGAGCGCTTCCAGTCCGGCAGGCGGATGCCATAGGTCTCCGCGAGCTTGTCGCCCGACAGACGGGAATTAGCCGGGCGTCTCGCCGGCGTCGGATATTCCGCCGTGGTGATCGGCACGACTTTGGCGGATTTGCCGCCGAGCGCCTTCGACCGCGCAAAGATTTCCTGCGCGAATTCCGCCCAGGTGGCTTCGCCGCTGCCGGTCAGGTGAAAGGTGCCGCGCAAGGCAGGGTCAGCATCCGCGGAGAGCTGCGTCGCGATCGCAATCACCGCCTCGGCAATATCGAGCGCCGACGTCGGGCAGCCGCGCTGGTCGGCGACCACGCGCAGTTCGTCACGGCTCTCGGCAAGCCGCAGCATCGTCTTCACGAAATTCGCGCCGAACGGCGAATAGACCCAGGCTGTGCGCAGAATGACATGATTGGCATTGCCCGCCGCGACGCGCAATTCGCCCTCGAGCTTGGTATTGCCGTAGACCGAGATCGGCCCAGTCGAATCCGTCTCGACATAGGGCGACGGCTTATCGCCGCTGAATACATAGTCGGTCGAGAGGTGGATCACCGGAACGCCAAGTGCCGAGGCGGCCTCGGCAACGGCGCGCGCACCAATGGCATTGACCGCATGAGCAAGCTCGGCCTCGCTCTCGGCCTTGTCCACCGCCGTGTAGGCTGCCGCCGACACGATCACGTCAGGCTGCGCTGCCGCTAGAGCCGGCAGCACGCTGGCGGGATCGGTAAGGTCGAGGTCCGGTCGACCGATGGCGATGAGCTCGACCCCGTGGGCCGGAGCCATTGCCAGAAGCGACTGGACGACTTGTCCCTGTTTGCCCGTGACTGCGATGCGCATCGTCATCGCCCCTTGAAAGTGCCAAGGCGTTCGCCGGAATAGACATTGTCGCGCAGCGGCCGCCACCACCATTCATTGTCGAGATACCAGCGAACGGTCTTTTCGATGCCGCTGTCGAAATTCTCTTCCGCCTTCCAGCCGAGCTCGGTCTCGAGCTTGGTGGCATCGATGGCATAGCGGGCATCGTGACCCGGCCGGTCGGTGACATTGGTGATCAGCCGCGAATGCGCCTCCTTGCCCGGAAATACGCTATCGAGAATCGCGCAGATGCGTTCGACCACCTCGATGTTGCGCCGCTCGTTGCGACCGCCGACATTGTATTTCTCGCCCGGCCGGCCGCGCGAGGCGATGGTGAACAGCGCCCGCGCATGATCCTCGACATAGAGCCAGTCGCGGATATTTGCCCCGTTGCCGTAAACCGGCAGCGGTTTGCCCTCCAGCGCATTGAGGATCATCAGCGGGATCAGCTTTTCCGGGAAATGGAACGGGCCGTAATTGTTGGAACAGTTCGACACCACAACCGGCAGCCCATAGGTCCGGTGCCAGGCGATCGCCAGATGGTCGCTGGCCGCCTTCGAGGCAGAGTAGGGCGAGGACGGGTCGTAAGCCGTCACTTCCTCGAAGAGCCCGTCATCGCCGAGCGAGCCATAGACCTCATCGGTCGAGACATGCAGGAAGCGGAAAGCGCTCTTGGCCTCGGCCTCAAGACCATCCCAATAGCCGCGCGCCGCATCGAGCAGGCTGAACGTGCCGACGATATTGGTCTGGATGAAGTCGCCCGCACCCGAAATCGACCGGTCGACATGGCTCTCGGCGGCGAGATGCATGACGATCTCCGGCCGGAAGGAAGCAAACGCCTCCTGCATCGCGGCGCGGTCGCAGATATCGGCGCGCAGGAACCGGTAGTTGGCGGCGTTCTCGACCGAAGACAGCGAGGCCAGATTGCCAGCATAGGTCAGCTTGTCGATGTTGAGAACGTCAGCTCCGACCGTGCCCACCAGATGGCGCACCAGCGCCGAACCGATGAAACCCGCTCCCCCCGTTACCATCACCCGCATTACCGGAACGTCCTTTTCAATCACTGCGCAGAATATTGGAAATAGGCCGGAATATCGGCGAGCCTCGGAAGCTTCCTGTCCTTGTCCGAAAGTACCGCATCGGCCTCCGCAACCGGCCAGGCAATGCCGATATGAGGATCGCTCCACAAAATGCCGCTGTCATTCGCCGGGCTATAAGGTGCGGTCACCTTGTAGCTGATGACGGTATCAGGCTCCAAGGTCGCAAAGCCATGCCCAAAGCCTGCCGGGACCCACAGCTGAACGCCGTTCTCAGGCGTCAGTTCTTCGCCGAGCCATTGCCCGAACGTCGGAGATCCGGCGCGGATATCGACGGCCACGTCGAAGATCCGGCCCCGCAGGCAGCGCACCAGCTTGCCCTGTGCGAAGGGCACCGTCTGGAAGTGCAGCCCGCGCAAAGTGCCAACCTGCGCCGAGAGCGATTCGTTATCCTGAACGAAGGACACATCGGCGACGTTCTCACGGAACCAGCCGTCCTTGAACACCTCGGAGAAATAGCCGCGGTAATCGCCATGGCGCGCCGGGATGATCTTCAGCACGCCGTCAATTTTCGTGGTCTCGATGCGCATCGTCAGTCTCTAATCCGTAGCCTGCATCAGGCTCATCAGCATAGCCGCCTGGGAGCGTGCCCGCATGGCATTATAGCCGTTCTCGGCGATCTGTTCGCGTTCCGCCTGGTCGGCGAGCAATTCCTTGCAGCGCTCGACGAGATCGTCATAGGGCTCGACGGCGAGCCCGCCGATGAAGGGATCGAGATCCGGATCCTCGATATCGCCCTCGGTCAACACGCAGACGCGATTGGCGAGCAGATAGGAGATGCGGACGATCTCGAAAACGCCGCTGGCATAGTGATGGATATTGATGACGATCTTGGCGCGCGCGATCGCGGCATCGCGTTCGGCGCCATAGACGTTGAAGAGATGCACGACCTTCAGGCCGGCCTCATGCAACGAAATGAGAATTTCGCGGCGGCGATCGTTCATCGAACCATAGAACAGGACGTCGATATCCTTCACCGGCGCATGCCGGATTTGCGACAGACATTCGCTGTAGCCGATCTCCAGCACGCCGGCATGCTCGATGCCCTTGGCCGCAAGGTTGCGCCGGTTGCGCGGGCTGTAATCCAGCACCGGGAAAGCCTTGAGAACGGCGCTGTAGCGCTCGTTCATCCAGGTGCTCTCGTCCGAGACCTGTTCGAGATTGATGACGACGCTGTCTTTCGGCAGTTTCTGGATAATCTCGAGAGACAGCAGGTTGCCGCCGTAGATGATCGGCGAGCGCCCGGCGAATTCGTGCATCTCGCGAACGATCGGAGCCGAACCACCGAGCTCCTGGAAGGCGCCCTGCAGCGCGAGCGCCACCTCGTCGAATGCGTGGCTGTGATTGTAGCCTCGCGGCGTGACGATCCAGATGCAGTGCTTGTCCTTGTGGGCCTCCCAGCCGCCCTCGAAGGCCTGCAGCATCATTGCGGCCGGTGCCGCAGCCGACAGCGGCGCAAGCGGCTGCGTCAGGGCTGCGAGTGCGGCCGGATTGACTGGCGGTAGCGACGTGTCGTTGACGCTGGAGGCGCGGGGCGCAAGTTCGCTCTTCGGGAAGGCGCCGCGCGGCACCCAGGCCGGCGGATCGTCGGCGTTCCAGATCAGATGCGGCTCCTTGGCGACAGGCATGCGGCCCTCCTGCCAGGCTTCCAGCCTGGACGGCTCACGGGTCTGCAGGAAGGCTTCCTTGCGCTCGAAGAGATCGTGAAGCAGGCGGCCGGTGCGGGCGCCGAACTTCCATTCGAAATCCGCAGCCGACGGCGAGAAAGCCGAAACCTTCATGCCGCTCGCGACCGCATGCGGAATGTAGAGGCCAAGCAGCCGCTCGATGACGAAGGGCCGCATCGCGGCGTTGCCATCGCGGCTGTAATTCGCGGTGCCGCTATAGGCGCGTCCGGCCGCGGTGCCACGCAAGGCTTCCTGTTCGAGTGCGTTCAGCACATGTTCGCAGAAGGCGAAATAGCCGGACCAGAATTTCCGGTTACCGGCGAAATAGTTGCAGAAGAAGAAGGTCGTCTGCCCCTGCGGAAGCGCGATTGCAAAGCCGCTATCCCTCAGGAAGGTGAAGATCGGTTCCATGCCCGGATGTCCGCCCATCAGGGCATGTTCCCAGACATTGCTGTAGATCGCCGCGTGGCCGATCAAGGGATTGTAGAGATAGGCATCGGCGCCATCGGCGCGCGCCTTCGTCGCTTCGGAAATGAAGGACTGCAGGCTGGAGACCGATTTCGTCTCGAACTTGCTGGACAGCAGCCCCCAGAACATGTCGTCCGGCAGGCCCGCCTGCAGATGATGCTCGTGAAGGATCCGGAACAGCTCGTATTCGCGGGTCGTCGATTGCGTATTGAAGGAAATGTCGAAGGGCAGCGCTGCCGGATCGAGTTGGGCGAGCTGCCCGGCGTCGAGGTATGGCTGGTAGACGATCACCGATCCGGATTGCGCCGCCTTGCCGCTCAGGCTTTCCAGGCTCGGCAGGCCGGCGGGCAGTGTGGTTGGAATTGGCTGGTTGATCGTCAAAGTCCGGTCCTTCGAATGCCGTCCGCCGCGGAAACGGAGGTTCCGCAAGCCCAATCCGGCGTTATCGGCCGGACTATCGGCATCGAAGCTTGCGCCACCCTGTTGGAAGAATGGCCTGCCAAGGCCGGGATTCCCGCTGTCATCTCGCCATAGCAAACCGATGCGAATCTCCTGTACAAGAGTCGCTGCCGCCCGCCGCCGCGGCTTCATTCAACCCTATTTGCTATCTGGGCACATATTTCAGGCCCTGGCTGTTCCGACGAAAGAGGTCCCTCATGACCGACAATAATACCGAGAACGTTTTCGCCTCGCGTGAGGACGATCTCCGCCGCTGGTTGGAAACCATGGTTTCCCGGAACCGGAAGGAGATCGAGGCCCGCGCCGTGTTGCTGCAATATGCAGTGCCTGAAAGGCTGACCTATCACCAGACGCAGCCACGCCCGGTGCCGGCCTCGTTCGAAGGCCCGGTCTGGCTATATTGGGCGCAGGGCCGCGACAATGCTCCGCCGATCGTCCAGAGCTGCCTGAGATCGGTCGAACGCCATCTTCCGGATCGTGAGATCATCATTCTCGATGACAATGCGATCGGCCGCTATATCAAGCCGCATCCCGTTGCATCCGAGCGGGTCAAGGCAAAATCGAAGACGCATTTTTCGGATATGCTGCGCGTCGAGCTGCTGCACAAATACGGCGGCACCTGGATGGATGCAACGGTGTTTCTGACCGACGCGCCGCGGCCTGATATGATGAACTCGGAATTCTTCGCTTTCACGCGCGACGCCGATCCATATCTGCTGTCCAACTGGTTCATGACCGCGCGACCCGAACATCCGCTCGTCAGCGCCCTGAGGGAAATGCTGATCAGCTACTGGCTCGAAAACGACCAGCTGATCAACTACTTCATCTTCCATCACCTGTTCGAATGCGCGGTGACCATCAACGCGGATCTGAACGCCGAATGGCAGAAGGCACCGCGCTATAGCTCCTACCACGCCCACGAGATGCAGCACCGGCTGATGTATCCGTTCGACGAATCGACCTTCAAGGCGATCGAGAACCTGATGCCGGTGCACAAGCTGACCTACAAGGTGAGCCCACCGGCCGCCGGCTCGTTCTTCGACATGATCGCCCGCGAAGACCCGGTGATTTTCCGATAGGGGGGGACGCTCCCCGCCGCAGGACATCACGTCTTGCGGCGGCACCGCATCAACTGACGCAACCAGCCCAGAACGCCGCGAGGCGAAGCGGAATTACTCAAGAATAATAATTTCTGGAAGATCAAGAAGTGGCACGCCCTAGGGGAGTCGAACCCCTCTTCCCAGAATGAAAATCTGGTGTCCTAACCGATAGACGAAGGGCGCTTCCTTCGTGGTGGCGCCCTTATAGTCAGCACCTTTCTGACCCGCAAGCGGTAAAATGCGAAATTCCGTAGATTTTTTCACGGCTTGTGGAAATGGCCCCGAGAAGGCGCTGAAGCCCCTGGAGAGCAGGGGATCGCGCCATGCGCTCTTTCCTCGATCTGCCGCGTCTACGCGTTGTCGCCCGGAAAAGTTTGAAACGAATCTGGCCGTCACCGGTTGTTCAGATGTCACCACCTCAACAATGGAGACGCTGATGAGCAAGACTGACGTCAAGGAAATCCAGAAGCGCGCCGAGCGCCAGGTCGAGCACACCAGCGGTGGCGGCCATCTCGGCGGGACCTATTTCGGGCAGCAGCCCGATGGCAAGACCGCCTCGGTCACCTCCAAGGAAGGACCGAAGGCAAGAGCCAACGACGGATAGTGGAGAGGGGCCTCGCTTCGGCGGGGCCTTTTTCTGGCACGCCCTAGGGGAATTGAACCCCTCTTTGCAGAATGAGAATCTGCCGTCCTGACCGATAGACGAAGGGCGCCGGCGATGAGGAATAAATGGGGAGAGAGTGCTTGCTGTACAAGCGTCAGAACAGCGATGTTTTGATGAGAGAAGTGGCACGCCCTAGGGGAGTCGAACCCCTCTTCCCAGAATGAAAATCTGGTGTCCTAACCGATAGACGAAGGGCGCTTCCTTCGTGGTGGCGCCCTTATAGTCAGGGTCTTGGAATCCCGCAAGCGGGAAAATCGCAATTCTATCAAAAAAATGACAAGGCTATGTTTGTGCAGGGAGATTCAAATTTACCCTGCTAAATCAATGCCCTGTGAATGGGTGTTTGATGAGGGCCGCGCGGTTGACGTTAAGGCACGGCAGCCGCGCTCTTCGTTCAGATTGCGCGAGCGCTTGGCGGGCTGCCGCGCCGGGCGCCGCAGCCCCAGTTCCAGTCGCGGTTGTTACCGGTGTCGAGATGGACGGAGTCGGTATGGCAATAGGTGCCGACACCGCCGCGGCCCGGCAGCGAGCGGATGTAGCTCGCGATATCCCATTTCGAAACGCCGTCGATCTTGATGTCGGCGGCATCGCAGCTCTTGTGCATCGATTCCTCGGCGCCGCCGACCATGCGGTTATGCTCGGGATCGCGGTAGCCTGAGGTGACGACGACGGGTTTGCCGAAATGCGTCTCGACGGTCTTGATGACGTTCAGCAGATTCGGTTTGAAACAGCTGACTTCGACGCTGGCATTCTGCACATGCACGCCGTTCGGCGCGACACGGGTCATGCCGGGCAGGGAGGCCTTCTGCAGGAGGCCGGAGAGGCTGCCCATCAGGTTCTGCTTCGGCGCGGCATAAAGCGCATTGCTGGAGCCTCCAGGCAGGCTGCCGGTTGCAAGCGATGCGGTCTGGTAGGACGGCGCGATCTGCGTGCTGGTATTCTGCGACGATTGCTGCGGCGGCAGGATTTCGCCCTGCGCATTCGGCTGCACCTGCTGGCCGGGCTGCGTGCCGAACACGCCGGCGCGCGAGCCCGTCAGCCCGCCCTGAACCGGCGCATAGGCATTGGCATCGGCCGGCTGGATGATCGTCGACGTCCGGTTGTTCTGCGGCATCACCGGCTGCGACGAGAAGATGCTCATCGAATTGGCGTTGATGCGGGTCGACTGCATCGCCATGCCGCCGATATTGGCGGGCTGCATCTGAGTCGAGCCCGGTGCCATGTTTGCCGTGGCATTGGGATCGGTCGCCGTTGTCTGCTGCTGGCCGACATTGCTGACCATCGGGTCGCGATAGCCAGGTGTCTTCTGGGTTTGCTGGCCGGGTGCGCCCGGCGCCATGGCGGTCTGCTGCTGCGCGGCGGCGGCCGCCGGAGCAGGCGTCGCCTCGGCAGAATCAAGCGCCTTCTGGCTGGAGACGCAGCCGGTCAGCGCAAGGGCCGAAACGGCGGTCAGAAAGAGGAACGGTCGCGTTCGAAGATGGGGCAAGCGAAAGCTCTCCGGACAAATATGGGAGCAGCCACGGATAGGCCGGGCTGCCTGATTTGGCCGGAGGGTGCATGCGGGCCGTGGCTGCGGCAAGAGCGAAGACGTGGCCGGAGCCCGAAATCGCCAAAGCCGCAAGCCTCGCTAAAGCCCCGGCTTACCAGGCGCCGGTATTGCCCATGGAAAGCCACGGTTCGGCTGCCGGCAGGCTGCCGTTCTTCTGCAGAATCTCGATCGAGATTCCATCCGGCGAGCGCACGAAGGCCATGCGCCCGTCGCGCGGCGGACGGTTGATGGTGATTCCCTGGTCCATCAGCTGCTGGCAGGTCTGATAAATATCGTCGACCTCATAAGCGAGGTGGCCGAAATTGCGTCCGCCCGTATAATCCTCGCTATCCCAATTGTAGGTGAGCTCGAGGCAGGGGGCGCCCTTTTGCTGTGCTTCGGCGATATCATCCGTGGCAGCAAGGAAAACGAGTGTGAAACGGCCTTTTTCATTCTCGGAACGGCGGATTTCCTTCAGTCCGAACAATGTGCAGTAGAAATGCAACGAGGCGTCGAGGTCTTTCACGCGAACCATGGTATGAAGATAACGCATTCTATTTCCTTTCGAATGTTGGAGCCTAGCCCGGATAGGTGACGCATGGTCAGCTTCGGGCAAGACATGCCGCTAAAATCAGCAACTGGGAATAACCAAAAACAGGACTTGCGCTTATCCGTTACCAAGATGTTAATCTTGATTTCAAGAATCAGTTAACCGTAACAGTGTGACGCGTAATGAGGGGCTGGCGACATGGCTGATAGGATTTCATCGAAGGAGTTCAGTGATCTCGACGAGCTATCGGGGGATGCCGTCGATCTCATTGAAATCACCGGTGTCGTCAAATGGTTTGATGTTGCCAAGGGTTTCGGTTTCATCGTTCCAGACAACGGCATGCAGGACGTCCTTCTTCACGTCACATGCCTGCGCCGCGATGGCTACCAGACGATCCTCGAAGGCACCCGCATCGTCGCGCTGATCCAGCGCCGCGAACGTGGCTACCAGGCCTTCAAGATCCTCTCCATGGACCAGTCCACAGCGGTTCATCCCTCGCAGCTGCCGCCGGTTCGTACCCACGTCCAGGTGACCGCCACGAGCGGCCTTGAGCGTGCGCTGGTCAAGTGGTTCAACCGCACCAAGGGCTTCGGCTTCCTGACGCGCGGCGAGGGTACCGAGGATATCTTCGTTCACATGGAAACGCTGCGCCGTTTCGGCCTCACCGAGCTGCGCCCGGGTCAGGTTGTGCTGGTGCGCTTCGGGCCCGGTGACAAGGGTCTGATGGCTGCCGAGATCCACCCGGATATGCCGAGCCCGGCAAGCCGCGCCCACT
Organism: Rhizobium sp. 21-4511-3d; assembly: GCF_053522545.1. NCBI lineage: Bacteria > Pseudomonadati > Pseudomonadota > Alphaproteobacteria > Hyphomicrobiales > Rhizobiaceae > Rhizobium > Rhizobium sp. 21-4511-3d. The sequence continues at coordinate 891,599 of NZ_JBNWCF010000001.1, forward strand.
GATGTTCAGGATGAGGACAATGCATAGAATCAAAGGCGCCTTCTTGGCGCTTTTTTTCATTGTGGCGACGGCAGCCCCCATGCCCGGCTTCGCGCAGCAGGAACAGCAGATGGTCTTCGCCAAGGAGCCGCTGGTCGTCCAGACGGTATCCGGCAAGCTGCTGAACTTCACCGTCGAGATCGCCTCGACCAACGAGCAGCGGCAATACGGCCTGATGTACCGCAAGGAAATGGCCGAGAATGCCGGCATGCTGTTCGATTTCGGCCAATCGCGCCGGGTGACGATGTGGATGGAAAACACCATCCTGCCGCTCGACATGCTGTTCATCGACAGCACCGGCGTCATCCGCCACATCAAGGAAAATGCCGTTCCCTATTCGGAAGAGATCATCGATTCGATGGGATCGGTGAAATATGTCGTCGAGCTCAACGCCGGCATCGTCAAGAAGCTCGGCATCAAGGTCGGCGACAAGGCCGCCAGCCCGACAATCACCAAGAAATAGAAGAGAAGAAGAAGCCTACTGCTTCTTGCGGGCAGCCTGCGCCTGGGCGACGGCTTCCTGGCGCACGCGTTCCATGAACCGCGCCATCTTCGCCTTCACCGAGCCATAGGTCCCCAGCTCGAAATTGCAGCTGTAGCAGGTGATGATGTCGTCATCGAGCGGCTGCGGACGCGGGAAGTTCATTCGCGTCTTGCCGCATTTGGGGCAGGGGATTTCGACTTGCATGACCGGCTCCTGCTCGGGCGGGTCACCGCCTGCGGAAGATAGAGATTTAAGGGAAATGGTCGGAGTGGAGAGATTCGAACTCCCGACCCTCTGGTCCCAAACCAGATGCGCTACCAGACTGCGCTACACTCCGAATGAGGGGGCAATACACGCTTCACCGTGACCCCGCAATATCAAAAACGCGCTTGTCCCGTGCTTCGTTGCGGCTTTTGCGTTCAGGATAGTGTCAGGAAGCACCGCCATGGTCGCCCCGATTTTGAGATTGCGGTGCTGGCGCGAGTCGTAAAGTGCCGCTGCGCCGGAGCGAACCTGATAGCATGGCAACAGAACAGAAGACGGCGTCGTGGCGCCCGGCGATCGGCAGCATCACGCTCGCCGTCATCGTTTCCCTCTACATCCTCATCGTCGCCAATTACACCTTCTGGAGCCGGGCCTATGTCTATTTCGACGGCCACCGGCCGGCCTTCATCGGCTTCGTCGCCGGAATGATCGCGCTGACGGTGGCGATCGCCGTCACGTTTTCGGTCAAATATCTGATGAAGCCGGTGCTGATCGTGCTGCTGCTCGCGGCCGTCGCCGCCGCATGGTTCACCGATCGATTCGGCACGATCATCGACCGCGAGATGATCCGCAACGCCGCGGTGACCACTTCGTCGGAAGCCGGGCACCTGATCACCGGCAAATTCATGCTTTACATGCTGCTGTTGGGCGTCATGCCGTCGCTGCTGATTGCCGCCGTGCGCATCATCCACCGGCCGTTCCCGAGCAAATTCCTGCACAACATGGCGGTCATCATCCCCTGCATCGCACTGATCGCGATCGTCGGCATGGGCTTCTATCCGACTTATGCCGCCATCGGGCGCATTCACCGCGATATGATGATGACGATCAATCCGCATTTCCCGATCGGCAGCGCGATCTATTACACGGCCACCTATGGCGATAACCTGAACCTCGTGCGCCAGCCGATCGGCACCGATGCGCATCAGCTGCCGCCCGCCGCACCCGGCAAGCCGCGCGTGCTGGTGATCGTTGCCGGCGAAACGGCGCGCGGCAAGGAATTCTCGCTGGCCGGCTACGGCCGTGACACCAATCCCGAAATGAAGGCCCGTGGCGTCACCTTCTTCCCGGATGTGACGAGCTGCGGCACGGAGACGGCCGTCTCCATCCCCTGCATGTTCTCGGTCTATCCACGCGGCGTCTATAATTACCGCAAGGGCCTGACGACCGACAATCTGACCGACGTGCTCGGCCACGCCAAGGTCGATGTCGAATGGTGGGACAACGATACCGGCACCTACGGCGTCGCCGACCGCATCAAGTACAAGTATCTGCCCGACACCCGCGATCCGCGCTTCTGCAAGGATGGCGAATGCCTGGACACGATCTTGCTCGACAAGCTGGACGACTGGCTCGCCAACGTGAAGGGCGACAGCGTGCTGGTGCTGCACCAGCTCGGCAGCCACGGCCCGGCCTATTACCTGCGCTATCCCGATTCGGCCCGCCGCTTCACCCCGGATTGCCGCGCCGCCGATTTCGCCACCTGCAAGCCCGAGGAAATCACGAACGCCTATGACAACACGATCGTCATGACCGACCAGGTGATCGCTGCCGTCATCGACAAGCTGAAGGCCCATCAGGACCAGCTCGCCGGCTCCATGCTCTATCTCTCGGATCACGGCGAATCGCTCGGTGAAAACGGCATCTATCTGCATGGCGCTCCCTATTTCATCGCGCCCGCCGAGCAGACGCATGTGCCGATGGCGCTGTGGCTGTCGGATGAATTCGCCAGCGAGACGCGGCTCGACACCGCCTGCATCGCCGAGCGCGCCAAGCACCCGGCCTCGCACGACAACATGTTCCACAGCGTGCTCGGATTGATGGAAGTCGAGACCAGCGTTCGCGACGCTTCGCTCGACCTCGTTTCGCCCTGCCGCAAGCCGGCGGACAAGCTTGCCTCCAATTGAGCTGCGGCAGTTCGCTTTGCCTCGGCTTTTTTCTTGAAACCCGGCGGATTCGCGGATAAGCAAAATTCATCTCTTTGCGCTATCACTGGCGCAGAGAACCGTGCCGGATCAGGCGCGGAAGGTTGAAATATCCGCGGGTGAAACCGCTTATCCGGAGGCGAATGCCGCGATGTCTGCCAAGATCTACCGTCCAGCCAAGACCGCCATGCAGTCCGGCAAGGCCAAGACGCATCTTTGGGTGCTCGAATTCGATCAGGAGCAGCCGCGCAAGATCGATCCGGTCATGGGCTACACCTCGTCCGGCGACATGCGCCAGCAGGTCAAGCTGACCTTCGAGACGCAGGAACTGGCCGAAGCCTATGCCAAGCGCAACGGCATCGAATACCGCGTGCTGCAGCCGAAGGACCCGATCCGCCAGACTGTCGCCTATCCGGATAATTTCCGCTATACCCGCACGCAGCCCTGGACGCACTGATTTCAGGCATACCGCGTTCGCCGCCATTCATGGCGGCCGGCCGGCCCCTTAGCTCAACTGGATAGAGCAGCTGCCTTCTAAGCAGCAGGTCGCAGGTTCGAGTCCTGCAGGGGTCGCCAACACATTCTTAAGTAGCTGATTTCGCTTCAATATTATCAGCTAACCCCTCACCGGTTTCGGGGTGAGGGGATAGACTGTTCACCTTCAGTTTCTCAGTCGCCGCTTCCGCAAGCTTCCGCTTGTCGGCATTCCGGGTATAGAGCGCAGCCATTGCGTCAGATGACCACCCGAAGAGAGCCTTAAGCTCTGCGTTGCTCCCCCCGGCTTCCGCCAGTTGCTGCGCCACGGTCTTTCGGATGCCGTGGGCTCGCGAGGGAACACCAGCCTCAGCGCACATCTTGCCGAACCAGTTCCCGAATGATTCCTTGCTTTTGAACGGTCGCCCGTGCACCGGCGTCACCAGATAAGCGAGGTGACCCGTCTTCACGCGATCGAGCGATTCCATCAGCACCGGATGGAGCTTGATGAACAGCGCGGCCTTATTCTTCTCGGCTTTGATGTCGATCGCGCCGTTGCGGATGTGCTGTGGACCTATCCTCCAGACATCACCGCGGCGCAGGCCGGTGAAGAGGATCATCTCGATCGCAAGGCGTGCTTGAGTGCCGGGGCCGTGCTTCTGATAGAAGGCGATGACGTCTTCAGCGCTCCAAGGCTTGAAGCCTTCAGACTTCACCTTTGGCCGCTTGACGCCACGGGCGGGGTTCTCGCGCGCATAGCCCGCATCAACGGCCCATTCGAACAGATACCCCATGATTTTCATGAAATTGATTGCGGCATGTGGTGTGCTCGCCCGTCTATCTCGGCCGGCGGCAATCGTCGCTCGGTCGATCTGGGCCACAAGCATGTTGCCTCCAGTCTTGCAGACCTCATTCAGGATCCGCCGTCGGTTATCTTGTGTCGACGACGCGAGACCCTTAAATGCGGCACTCTCGAAATACTTGTTGACCAGCCACCGCAGGGTGAATTTCCCGACTGGCTTATCCTTCGAGACCTCTTGCCCCACCATGAGTTCACGCCACGCTTTGACGAACTCGTCAGAGCCATAATCCCCAGGCAGTCGCGTACGCTTCCCGGCGCCAATGCGGAAATACCAGACGACGGTGTCGTGTCTGGTCACCTGTCTCTGGACATACTGATATCGGCGGCGGGGCATGTCCTCCATCAGAGATAGCCGCCTGCGCTTTCTTCAAGCTGCCGCTCGGTGTAACCCCCGCTATCCCCGTTAATCACAACCGATCCGTCAGGTTCGACGCGAATGGACTTGACTTCAACCCCGGCCTTCTTCACGGCGCGGATCGCGCGCGAGACGGAATCCTCTGTAAAGGCGACCGCTCTTCTACCCATTGTCGGACTCCCTCTCTATCCGATCGTTTTCGCGCTGAAGCTTGGCCTGCAGGGCGGCGATGCCACGTAGGCGCTCGCGCTCATCGGTCAGCCAACGCCATTTCTTGCGAGCGGAGATCTTCTGGACGTGGGTTGCAGATATCCCGTAGCGCTCGGCTATCAAACGATGCGCCACGCCATCGGCGGCCAAGCCCCTGATTTCCAGTACCTGATCAGCCGTAAGTTTCGCTTTCCATGAATACTCGCCGAGATGCATGGTGCCATGCCCGTACTTGTCTTGGGAATTTTCAAGCGGGGTCGCCCAGCGGACATGGTGCTTGTTCACGCATCCTTCAGCGCCCTTGCCGCAGGTGTGGGCAGCTTGGAGCGTCGGATCATCCGGCTCGCCATGGGCGAGGATGCAGACGACACGATGAGCCCGGACATGGTGACCACGAAAGACGACAGAGCCATATCCGCGTCCATCCGTCCCATAGGGCCAGATCAGACAATCATCGCCCTCGTAGGACAGAACGACCTTCTCGATATACCGAAGGGTCTCGCCGGGGGATATCCCACCGCTGAGTGGGTCGCCGTGCCGTTGCCAGCGGCGGTAGTGGGCTTTGCAATACCCTCGACCATCTATCGGCTTTTCGCAGCCTTCAACGCTGCAGGGTCCTCTAGTCATGGTCGCCGGCCCCCATCCTGCTCTTAATGGGTGATGGGGGAAGCTTGAGCAGATTGCCGCCCCAGCGAGATAGCGGATTTGGCTCGACGTCGAAGCCATCAGGCCAATCGCAACGTGACCAGCTACAGCCGCCGCAGCCGTCAACCTCCGGCCACGATGCAACATAGTCATCCTGGCATTCTTCGCAGTCGCAGTGCCGCTCTCCCTTCGGGAAGAAAAGGCTCTCACCTGAGTACCCGCAACGTCCGCTTCCGAAGTGCTCTTCAAGATCGGTCAGGAAATCATCGGTCATTTCGCCGAAGTCGGGACCGGTCGCATCTCCACCATCCATGTCGCAGCCCCATGTGCTGCAGCCCCTGATGACCCAATAGGCGGGGCGCTGGTTGATCGTCGCAATGGTGAAGAGCGCGCGGCCATCGCCATAGACGAGCGGAAGGACGTGCGGCGTAAACTCGATAGCGTCAGCCGGAACCCACAGGTGGGCGCGTTCCGGCTTCTCGATAGCCTCGACGAGGCGAGCGTGGATTTCGTCGTCTTTGACTGAGCGGCCTTCGATCATCCCTCTGCCTCCGGTGCGGAGAGAGCGGCGCGGAGTGCCGAGACGAGGCTATCACGCGGCAAGAACTCACCTGTGTCGCATCTGAAAGTCTGAACTGCTGAGATCGCCTGCTGTGTCGCCTTGGCGAATCCCTTGCCGTAAGACGCCTGCGCGGCGTCACAAGCTCGGGCTTTATCGACCGCGTCACCCGCCATCACATGATCCGTGGGGGCTGTCTCTATTCCCTCGATAGAGGCGCGAAGGCCGGAAAGTTCTTGCTGAACCTTTCGATACGCCGGATCGCGCGACACTTCTTCCGGCGACTTTCTTGGGAAAATTGAGCCGAACTTGCTCCCTGCCGTTTGATCAACGGTGGATTCCGACTTGGTCGCCACCGTTTGATCTGTGGCTGGCGGCGGGGCGAGGTAAAGTGGAACTGTTTCGGTCTTGGTCGGCCATTTCGGCGCCGAGATTCGGAAAGTACCCCCGGTGTCCTGAAGGAGATGACGTAAGGCACCTTCCGAAATCAAAGCTATCGGCTTGCTCCCTGCCGTTTGATCAGTGGGAGGATTCGACGGCGTTTCATGGAACACGTACGAGAGGATCGCGAGCGCCTGTCCGCCGTCGATCATCAGCCCGTCGCATTCCCCTTCCACCGCGCGCTGAAGGCGTTCGATGTGGTCGTAGGTCACCGCCACATGATCCGCAGGCGATGCTTTGGACGTCTGATAAGCTTGCGCAGCGGCCTCAGTCTCGAAGCCGTACACACGAACGAACCAGGTGTCGTTCTCAAGGCTGTGGCCGATATGGCTCTTGTGTTCGCTCATGGCTGGTCCTCCAGTTTGGCGAGGGCGGCTTCAGGGTAAATTTGAACTGAACCGGGTTCGCGCTCGCTCTCGACGGCGTAACCGATTGGCGTCAATTCGGTGCTGTAGAAGCCGACGATGCGACCCTGCCAGGATGAGCCCTTGGTCTTGCGGACGCGGGCGCCGAGGGAGAATTTGCCCGCCACCATTTGTGTCTGGGGCGGTGGGGACCCGCACTCCTTCACAGCCTCCACAACCTGCTCTCTCGTCCAGTACCGCCTACCGTCATCCGCCTGATAAGCTCCGGGGACTCGGTTGAGGTATTCTGAAATGCGGTCGGTCATCTGGACACGATCTCCCCAGTGCGAGTGTCAATTACCTCGCCGTTCATTTTCCGTTTGAAGCGCTTGTTGAAGCCACCAGCCGATTTCTTGATGCCGATGTGCTTTTGGCGGGTGCGGGCGATCTTGGCCTTGACGCCCATCTCCATCGCAGTCTTTGCCTTGTGGGCTTCCTTCAAGGCTGGCGCTAGGTTCGTCTCGCGATGCTGGCCGCCGAGGATGAGCGCATGTACGTGCTCAAGCTCCCAAGCTTCGCCTGGGGCGATCTTTCTGCCCGTCAGGTGGCAGACACCGCCGTGAGCGTCGAACACGCGCTGACGGACGCGAGGAGGCACCTTGGCGTCATCGCTGTTGCCTATCCATTCTTCCACGCTGCGGCTCATGCGGCACCGCCGATCTCGTGCTGGTCTACGCCCACGACACCTGCCACCATCGCCAAGCCATCAGCCTTGCTCATCTCCTTGAGGACAACCTGCCGGCAGTAGCCATAGACGCCGTTTGCCTTGGCTGCGTAGCCTTCTGCGGTCGGAACCTCGAAGGAAGACATGGCAGCAACCTTTTGCGCTTTCAGCACCTCGATATCGCCGCCGTAGTTGGTCGCTGCCCAGAGCATCTTGCTGACGGCCAGAAGCCATGCTTGCGGAGCAATGGGGGAGGAGCCTGCCAACGGGGGCGGGTCAGCAGGCTCCTGAGACGAGGAGGGGGAGTCCTCGTCTTTATCCGGCTGGGAGTCGGAGCCGGAATTGGGTTGTTCTTTCGGGTCATTGAACTCGACGCCAGCTTCAGCGCCCCACGCGAGCATGAATTCGATAAGGTCCGTCATTTCCCTGACGGAGAGGTCTGACGAGGAGTGCCCGAGCGGGATGAAAGACTTCTGGTCAAGCGTCGGAAGAAATTTCACCTCGTGGCCGTAGGCGGCCATGAAGATCACCTTCCACTGATCGGGGGTGTGATCTCGGCCGAGCTTCTTCATGTGAGCGGAGATATCCGTCAGCATAGCCCACAGGCGGTCATTCTGAGGCAAGGAGCGCTTTGTCTCCTTGAACTCAATACGACTGCCCACGGGAACGCCTTGCGCCCAGCGTGCTGCCCTGTCCCGATCTGCCTGTGTCTGGATAACGACGAGGGCGCGGGTCATCAGCGGAACTCCGGGGCGAACGGAATATCGTCGTCCATATCCTGCGAGAAGTTGGCTTGGCGACCCTGTGCTTCGCCACGAGACTGGCCGCCAGAGCGCGTTTCGCCCTTTTCCTTTGGTGGCATCAGCAGAATGACGAATTCGCCGTCTACGGGCGCCGGCACGGCGTTGAGGCGAACGGTGTAGCCGTCCTTGTCCCGCATCGCGAAGGCAACGCCGATCGTCGTGAAGGTGGCCTTGTCGTTGCCCTGGTTATCCTTGTAGCGGCGCACAGCCACGGCGTCGTAACGGTTGGTCATCAGGCGGCTTCCTTCTGAAGGGATTCACGGCGAGCGCCGAATTTCGGGGTGGCGATATCGCGGTAGTCCTTTGACCACCCGTCTCTGTCCATCTGCGAGCCCCAAGACTTTGCCAGCTTGTTGACATCGGCGATGGTGTGGCAGTCGAGGAGGTCGCGCTCGATCTCTTCAAGGCCGCGCTTCATCTGGGCGGCGCTGACCGATGGAGCATTCGGCGTGCGAATGTGGTTCCACGGATCATCCGTCCATTTGCGCCAGCGTAGCTTCCCGCCGGATTCGTAGCTCTCGCAGGGAACCCACGGCGTCGGCAGGGAATAGAGATATCGGCCGATGCCCCACTTCACCGCGGCGCGCTTGAAAGCGTCAGATATGGCGCCCTTCTCGGCTTCAACGTCAGTGTCGCCGGCACCATCTGCCTTGGTAATCCATTCATCACCTACCTTGATCGACAGGTAGCAGATGGTGCGAGGTCCGCTGAACTCGTAGCGGTCCTGCCAGTTGTCAGAACCGACGATGCTATCGAGACGGTCCATCACGTCGCGAGCATCGATGTAGGCGAGTGCCATGGCCTTGTCGCCGTTCTTGGTGACGGTCTGGGCACGCCAGCTGATGGCATCGCGCGGGAACTCCGAGAACAGCAGCTTGATGTCTTCGGTGGTAGCCATCAAGCGGCCTCCCCGAATGTGAAGAGCATCTTCTTGTGGATCTCGCGTGTGCGGCAGATATCGCCGCGGCAATAGTCGGCTATGACCTCGTGCTTTCCTTCCGCGAAGAGCTGCGCGACCATGGAGCCGTCGATATCGCCTTTGCCGGGGATGCCGAGCGCCTGGCACAGATTTTCCATGCTGATCGTATCGCGGACACCGGACCATGCCGTCATGGTGTCGAACACCTTGTCATCCCAAGGCTTCGGATCGAGAGGCCAGAAGGACGGAAGACGAATGCCGAGGATCATGCAACGCCGAGTGATGAACCGGATATCGAAGCCTGCAACGTAGTGGCCGACGATCGTGGGGCTTTGGTGGGTGTACCCCTGCTCAAGGCGCTGGAAAAACCGAAGGACAGTGGCCTTCTCGTCATCGGCAGCAATGCGGGAGACAGACTGCGGGGCTTCATCGTCGAATGCCCAGCCGATGCAGCAGATTTCGCCGTAGGCAGCATCGAAGCTCGTTTTGGCGATGGCTTCCTCGATCGCAGCGGGCTTGGATTCCTTCTCCCATGCCGCGATGGTGTCTGCCTTCTTCATCTGTGCCGGCGGTTTGACAGATGCTGCTACGCGGGATCGGGCTTCATCCGCCTGTGCAGGGATAGTTTCGATGTCGAGATAGAGGTATGTCACTCTGCAGCCTCCCGGATGATTTCCATGGCGCGTTCGCGGCCGATTTCCTTGATTGCGTCCGACACTGCCTGCCGAAGCTGGTATTCGATGTACCCTTCCGGGTTCATGCGCTTGACGAGACGGTCTGTGATTGAGCCGAGACGCTCGGCCTCGGAATGAAGTTCTGCGATCCTGGTCATCAGACCCTCGCTTGCTGTTGGTAGATGATTTCCTGCGCTCGAAGCGCCTCGTATGTACCCGCGCCGATCAGTGCGATGACGATGCAGAAAGCCCAGATCACCGCAGCGTCACGCTTGGACGCCTGAACGACAGGAGCCGGAGTGGTGGGCTGCTGCTGGCAGGTGCCGGTAGGGCAGGCGCATTCGCCCATGGATTTGAAATCACAGCGTTCAGAAGGGATCATCTTCAATCTCCCTTGCAGCCTGCGCGTTGATCTCTTCAGCCTTGAACTTCTCGGCCAGCATGGCGTCGGCCATCCGATAGGCGCGATCAGCCGCCATATCAGGCTGATATTGAGCGTCGTCGGTAGCGCGCTCGCTTGCCATGAGGCCCATAAGAGCCTTACCGGCGAACCAGTCGCGAAGCGTCATGCCGGAATCATCGCGGTAGCCACTCACGATGTTGCACTCGACCGGGAAGGCTGGTCCGCCAGTTGGGATATGCTTGGTCATGACCGGCCCTCCGCCTTGGCGATGGCTTCCATGGCCTTGCGAACTTCCGCTTCCTGCTCAGACGGGGACATCAGAATTTCGTTGTTTTCCCTTTTCCCATGCCACTCGACCATCAGCTTGCATGCTGCGAGCAAGTCAGGTGAAGCGGCGATCAGAAGACCATTCGCCTTGTAGTCAGGGCCGAACACGTCGCAGATGCGGTATCCATCGTTATGCTCAGACTTAACTTCGATCTGGTCGCCGTTGACGATCCATTCTCCGGGCGTGTGGCTCATGATGCACCGCCTTCCAGCGCGGCTTCTGCTTGGGCAATGTAAGCGCCGTTGTTCCCAACATTGTTCGTGGCCGCGTAGCCCTTCGCCAACGGAAGGATGAGTTCCAAAGCCTCGCGAAGCTTGGCTATCTCCGCATCTTTGGCGGCGGTCTCTTTGACGAGGCACATGATCCGGTCTCTAGCACCGCAAACGATGCCTTCGTGGCAGAGGTCATTCCGCATCAGCATGCGGACAGTGCCAGCCATCTGCTCGTCAGTCAGGTCGGGGTAGGATATCGGCAAGCCCGTGTGGCCGTTCCAATCGTAGGTGCGATTGCTCATGACAGCACCGCCGACTGCAGTGCCCACCGGCCACCGAGCACAGCCCTTGCCTTTGTGATAGCCTCAAGGCCCCACGCGTTGGCGGCCGAATTGACGTTGCTCTGGAGAGCCTGAACAAGAAGGCCCTCAAGGGCTTCGCGGGTCCGCTGCAGTTCATAAACTTCAGCCTGCCGAACTTCCTGACGACGCCTCACTTCCTCGCTGTACTGTTCCGTCGAGATAAGGCCGTCTATCCATGCATCGCGCAGGACAAAGCCGGGCACCTTCTCGATTTCAATGGTGTGCTCGCTCATCAGATGCTTGCTCCTCTAACCAGCGCATCCAGACCAGAACGGCGCTTGAACATGGGGACGACAGGAGCCTCACCGGAGACGAAGTCCGCCCATTCCAGAGCGGCTTCGCGCCCGTGGACCGTCTTCTCGTCGTAAAGAACTTTCTCGATTGCGGCGTAGAGCATCTGCTCGAACGTGCCGCCGCCATCTCGGGGAGCGCGGGGGAGCCACTTGTCGCCGATCTGGATATTCTCGACCCGGAACTCATCCGGATAGCGCTCGTCATTGGCGACCAGTTCGGCCTTGCCGTAGAGAAGCATGCCGGTTCCGAGGCCGGGGAGTTGAAGCTCTTCGAAGAAGTAAGTGCAGGTCATCACGCACCTGCCTTGGCGCTTGCCAGATCGGCGCGGCTGCAGACATCGACGAGAACCCGAAGAAGGGCTCCCTGCTCTTGCGCGGCCACACCGCTCAACGACTTCGCCAACGCCCCGTTGATCAGTGCCAGCTTCTTCAGCGCCATCAGCTCGATATGGCTGATCTGGATCGTCGCTGTTTTGGTCATCCCCATCATCCCTTGCTCTGGTGTCTGCCGCCGTCCTGACTTTCCCGTGGGATGGTCGATCGGCTGCGTTGATGATACGGATATTATGCGCAAACGGATAAATAGCAAGCAAGAAAATGCGCAAACGGATAAAATTTATTGCTCGGGCGGATATTGGCGGATAATCTCAGGGCATCGGAATTTACCCGAAGGCAGTGAGAATGAGTGCATCTGCAATGAAATGGGCAAAGCGCCAGGTGATCGAGGACCGAACACTGAAGGCTGTTGTCATGGCGATTGCCGCCGCAACCAAGGGGAATGAATGCAAAGAGACGCAAGGGTCTCTAGCTGATGCGGCCAACATCAAAGAAAGAGCGCTTCGTAACGCTCTAGTGGTGCTTGAAACGTTCGGTGTGCTTTCGAGGCACCGGCAGAAGGATTGGGCGAAACGCGGAAGGTCAGCAGATCTTATCGCCCTGAATACTGGTCTGGAATTTCACCTCACAAGGGAAGCGATCATGAGTCATCGTTCTTTGGGACCAACCGGCATATCATCTTGGGACCAACCGGCACCGGATGCCGGAGCGCCCACAGGCCAAAATGACATTCGCCATATAGATAGCACGCACGCGCAGCGTATTTCTCTGTCCTCACCACCTGAATCATCTCGAAGCGTCAGCGTATCGACGCACGTTCGCTTTGATAGGGGGCGATGCAAATGGCGATCCAGCATCACGGTAGACGGAGTGACGATGGACCTCGGCAGGTTCGACGAGAGAGGGCACGCTGAGGCCTATGCTGTTCAAGCGGAAGCCGATGTCCGCCGCACCTCCAGCATGAAACCAGGAACGCCTTCCTTTCCGGTGGTCCCCCCTTCAAAAGCAAAGCTCGACGCTCCCTCGCTTGGGGCGTGGCTGTTTGGCGACGACGATGAGCCACCCTGTGAGAACGGCGATGGCGAAGCCGTCGCTTTGGGTCAAGGGGCGAAGCTCCTTGGGGGGTGCGGGGCGCAGCCCTGCGAATAAAGGGCAGAGCAAGAGGCTGCGCGCGCGCGTCACGCGAGCCTCAGATTACCCTGGATGCCACCTGAACGGTCGACACGCTTGAGCTGAGCCTTCGGGATGACGGCGAAGATTTCACCAATCCAGTCGAGAGCAACATTCTCGATCGGGGCCGCGTTGAAAGACATGAGGGTGATCGGAGACCCCTTCATGACCGTCTTCAGAAAGCGCCGGCCGTCAGTCGTCTTTACGGCGGCGTCTTCTCCGTAGAACGCCGACGTGGGCTTCTTCTGATCTCGATAGACCACAATCACATGCCCATCCTTGTAGACCGGCAGCATTGAATCCCCCCTTACTTCCAAGGCGATCATATCGTCCGGTAAAGGGAATGGTACGTGCACCTGATCAATCCCCTCAGGAGGCACCTGTTCGAACTCAGGCATGATTTCTGCGCCAGCGCCAATGAATCCCATCACCGGTACCGGATGCCAGTCGCTTTCCTCCGCCTTGGGTCCTTCGTCAGCGAGACGGTCATATTCCGCGTTGATCGCATCCCGTCGATGCCCTTCCGGCTCAGCACCAGCCAGCCATCGGTTCACAGTTGATTGCGACACGCCAAAGTGCTCAGCCAGCTGCATCTGCTTCCACCCGCTTGCAGCCATGATAGCGCGGATCTTGTCAGGAATTGTTTTCATGGCGAGACGCTATTCCTGAGCGCGGATAAACAAAAATGCGTTCGCGGATAAAATGCGCTTGCAAATAATCCGTTTGCGCATATTATCCGCTTCATGAGCACGATGAAGCACATCCGAAAGAACGTCTTCAAGGTCAACCAAGCTGAGTTTTCAACTCTGGCTGGGGTGACGCAGGCAACCGTGTCCCGCTGGGAAAATGGTGGGGCTCCATCCCTTGACGAGATGAAGGCGATCCGGATTGCGGCCGAGGACCGCGACATCGAATGGGATGATCGCTTCTTCTTCGAGATACCGGAGAACGCCGAATGACCAAGCCAATGAGTACATTCACCTTCGATCCGCCCAGCGGCGAAAAGGTTGACATCCAGGACGTTTGCACTTGGCTGATCCGGGTAATGAACAAGGGCGACAAAAGCATCAAGTTCGTCGCCAGTGTTCTGGCCTTTTACCTTGATCGTGGTGGTCTCAGTCAAAAGCAATACGACCACCTTCAGCATGTCTTCCAGCGGGTCACAGAAGCTTTCGAGCGCGGCTCTCTAGAGGTGCAGGGCTCTGTTATCGCAAGAGACGATGGAAGCCCGACAAACATCGTCAGCTTCAATGTACGTGCTGGGAGAGGCGAATGAATCAGCATCCCGTCCCCACAGAAGGCGAGCTCGAACTTGAGATTGCTGCTCTGCAGTCGCGTCTCCTGAATCTCCGCAACCGTTGGAAGTCGAACAAACCCGTGAAATACGCACTCGAAAGCCTGCCGGCGCTTCTTGGTCGCCAGCAGCTCCTTCAGCTTCTTCTCGTGCTTGGTCTCGACGGCGATTATGTCGCCATCGAGAAGGATCGCTCCGTTGATCCGGGTGAGTGGCTTGCAGCTGCAATCGCTCATCGGGCTGTCAGGGCTGACCGCCTGCGCCGGGAAGAAGATCGTCGGCTTTCCGAAGATTTTGAGCAGATGCTTCTACGAGCATCTGGAGAGCCTTGTGGGCTTTCTCCCGAAGCCGAACCCCAGCCATCTCAGCAGGCGTCGTCTGCGGATAGCCCCCTTCAATAGTTCCAGAGGAGGAGTCGGCTATGGAAACGCTTATTTTGAACGGCGCGCACAAGCGAGTTTTGGCGAGGAATGTACCACGCCAGTACCCCATGTCCCGGTCGTACGTCACCTCTTCGAGGTCAAACAATACCGGCTTCTCAGTTTCGTCACTCATTCCAGTTCGCTCCTTGGCGGTTGCGGTTGATTCCGTTGGCAACTGCAATCTTCCACGACCTGCCAAGGGGCGTCCAGCGGAGACCGCAGCATGACCACCACCGCTGAAATCCTCCAGAAGGCCCGAGACCTGATCTCGGAGTGGAATTTCGACATGACTGCCGCGCCTCTCGGCAAAGAGGTCACCGTCACCCGGCAGGTAACTGTCGATGGCGAAAAGCAGGATCGCCAGTTCAAGGAGCATCATGTCGCTCCGGTCTGGCTGGCAACGGCTGATGGCAAGGTTCATCGCTCGTACTGGATCCCCGCCATGAAGACGTCTGCAGGCCGTTGGGCTGGCTTCAGCGAGAACAGCGACCAGCCCATTGCCTGGATGCCTTTCGAGGTTCCTGCCCACCCTGACGCCATCAAGCGCGCCATCAGCGCGGAGGAGGCGGCATGACCCGCGTCTTCATTCCGGACGACATTCGCGAAGCCGCAGCCCGCTGCACGGAAGGGCTTGTTCTTTCCCGTCTGCAAAAGCGGGAAGAGATCGAATTTATGAGGACGATCCACGAGCGTATCGCCACGGCCATCATGGCTGAACGTCGCCGCTGCGTGCTGGCGATTACCGCCGGACATCGTGACGAAAGGTATTTTTTCTCATGATCACGGCGGGCGGCATCCTTCTCGGCATCATCATTGGCGGCTTCTTCATCTGCATGTTTGCGGCAGTCTTCCGCAGCTCAGGACGCCTAAGCCTCGAAGAAGACTATGGCGCCCCCGAAGGGGCTCTCGACATTCACCACATCAACATCCCGAACGCTTCCGGTTCCAAGCTTGGCGTGCGGGCTTCCTTTCAGTCGTCTGGCGGCGGCTGAACGCAATACCTAACCGGCCGTGCGCTTCCTCTGACACCAGGAAGCTAACCCCAAGGCGGCAGGAGCGCATTCACGGTGTCAGAGAATTTCGTACCGACAGAGTTTTCTAAAACAACAAAGAAGCAGCAGGGACAAAAAGCCATGAGTACGGCAGTTGCCAGCGAGTACGTGAGGAGAATGGTCGAGCGGG
This sequence comes from Rhizobium sp. 21-4511-3d, assembly GCF_053522545.1. Taxonomy (NCBI): domain Bacteria; kingdom Pseudomonadati; phylum Pseudomonadota; class Alphaproteobacteria; order Hyphomicrobiales; family Rhizobiaceae; genus Rhizobium; species Rhizobium sp. 21-4511-3d. The sequence continues at coordinate 907,323 of NZ_JBNWCF010000001.1, forward strand.
AAACCGCCGGCAATGGAGATGTCGAGAACGCGATCAGGAGGCTTGCTCGCAAGCACGGGCTTTCCTTCTGGCAGATCATGCACCTGCGGGCGGGCAGGGCAAAGTCGATCACGGTTGATGCGTTCATCGCCATCCGTGGCGCGTACCTCGAATACTGCGAACAACAGATAAGCGACCTCCGCAAGGAGATCGCGGAAGTGCGAGGGAACGATGATCGCTTTGAAGATCTGGTGGGTGAAGTTGAAGCTCTGGCTGAAAAGGTCAGGCGAGCAAAAGGAAGGTGACGAATGAGCGTAGCCGGTGACAACAAGAAATTGACGGACGAGCAGCGGCAGAAGCTGTTCGCCTACCACTTCCGCAAGGAGCTTGCCGCGGAGACAGCGCGCCGAGCGGCGGCGGCTGAGAAGTCGGCCAATCGCAAGCTTGCCAAGGGCGCTGATGCGTCCTTCACCGGTCAGAAGTTCGACCACTACCTCAAGGCCCATTTCGGCGAGGACGATCAGAAGCCGGTCGATCGGCTGAAGTCGGATCGCGAAAATCTGGAGTGGTTGGGCCTCATTCCTTCCACTGCTGGCGATCTGTTTGCTGCTGGTGACCGTGTCGACAAGGAGGCCATGATCCGCGCCAAGGGCTACAAAGCTGGACTCCTTGGCCTCGATCGCGTGTCCGGTTTCGACGGCGGTAGTGTCGACGACAAGCTTTGGCTGGAATCGTACGACGCCGGAAAGACCGAGTTCGATACCCAGTTGCCGGAAATAATGTCGATCGTGCAGGCGACCGTCACCAAGGAAGAGCCTGCCGTGACGCCGGGCACCGACCCCTTCGCGGGCGCCAATCCAACCGGTAAGCCCAACTGAGTTCCCTGGCGGCTCGCTACCTCCTCCCAGCTGAGCCGCACCACCTATCCCGTCGCGAATGACGGGAGCTTTTTCTTCCGGAGTTCACCACATGCAAGCCAGTATTGTAGAGCGTTTCCCAGAACCGTCAGCACCGGCAACCTCTATGATCTGCCCTTGCTGCCTGCAGTTCGTCGAAGGCGTGACAGTCTTAGCGGACCCGACGACCTGCAGGATTACCGTCGGCACGAAGACCGCGCTGATGAAGCGCAAGCAGTTCGTCTTCGCCAAGTACCTCCTCGATGCCTATCCGCTGATGGCGGCCAACGAGAACATCATGCGGGACGTCTTCCCCGATCGGAACGGGCGCAAGCTCAAGAAGAACATCATCGCGGTCAACGCCTCGCAGATCCGGCCCATCATGGACGATCTCGGCTTCTCGATCGAAACCATCCGTGGCACCGGCTATCGCCTAGTACGCCATCAGGAAGCGGGAGGGCGGGCATAGTGGTTATGATAATGGGCTTCGACCCGTCCAAATCTACAGGCTGGTGCGTCTATGACCCAGACCAGCAGAAGGTGGACCGGAACTACGCGCACATCAAGTGCGGCGTCCTGCAGATGCCGGATAAGGCCGACCACTATTACACCGGCGATCAGATCGGCCTGAAGGTTACAGCGCTCATCCGTGAATATGGTAGGCCAGATTGGGTTGTTCTCGAGGAGCAGTCCCTCGCCAAGATCGGCAACACCAGCGCCGACGCGATGCTTTACCCTTGGATCGCCACCACGGCCATCGTCTCCACCATCGCCAACTTCGGCATCCCCTACGGAACCTTGCCGCCGGCTACCTGGCGCAAGGCCTTCTTCGGTCAGACGTTCAAGCCCGCGCTCGACAGCAAGGGCAAGAAGGACTGGAAGAGCGCCGCCGTCAGCGAATGCGAGCGGCTTGGCATCAAGCTCCCCCCTCAGAAGGCACTAGGCCACAACGCGGCCGAAGCTTGCGCCTTGGCGATATGCTGGGGCGTGCGCGAGATGAAGGTTCATGCCGGACGCTACCATCAGCCGCTTATGGATCTGCGCATGCAGCGGAATGAGAGGGCGGCGTGACCTGGTTCTTCGATCCCCTCGTTCCCCTTCATTACGAGCACATCGTCATCGACCCGCCGTGGGGTTTCGATCTCTACAGCAAGGAAGGCGCGAAGAAGTCGGCGCTGGCAAAGTACGCCCTTATGAAGGATGACGCGATCCTCGCGCTTCCTGTCGGCAAGCTCGCCAGCATGGATTGCCTGCTTTACTGCTGGGCAACGGCTCCGCAGCTTCCTTTGGCTATCGAGTGCGTCAAGGCTTGGGGCTTCGAATACAAATCCGTTCTGGTCTGGAGAAAGACCACGGCCGCCGGCAAGATTCGCATGGGGACTGGTTATCGTGTCCGCACCACCGGCGAGGTGGTCGTTGTCGCCACGCTCGGCAACCCGAAACAGGCCGTCATTCCCCAAACCATCTTCGATGGAATCGCCCGCGAGCACAGCCGCAAGCCGGATGAGTTCTACGCGCTCTGCGATCGGGTAATGCCCCACGCGCGCCGCGCTGACGTCTTCGCTCGCGAGCAGCGGGACGGCTGGCACGGCTTCGGCGACGAAATCCTGAAATTCAATGAGGCTGCAGCATGAACGCCCACGCCACCTTCATGGACAAGATCACCGAAGACGACGTCATCGAAGCCGAGCAGACAGTCATTGCCAGCATCTTCGCGAACAATGAGATCGTCAACGAATGCGGGCTGGAGGACTCGGATTTCACCGAGACCCTGCATCAGATAGTCTTCTCCGCCGCGCAGAAGCTCTACAGCAGCCATCAGCGGATCAACGCGGTATCGCTCAAGCCTTTCATCCCGCTCGACGCTGGCATGGGCGATATGAGCCCAGCCCAGTATATCGGCAAGCTCCAGATAGCCGGCGCTCGCGCGCTGTCTCAACTTGATGGCAGCCTGGATATCATCAAGGGTATGTCTCTCGCCCGCCAACTGGTCCGAGAGGCTGAATTTGCCGCATCAATGGCGAAGGAAGGCCATACGCTCCTGACGCTCGGCGATGAAATCGAGCAGATGGAAGTCAGGCTGAAGGAACTGCGCTCGCGCTTTGCCGAGACTGTGGCCGTCAAATCTCCCGGCTCCGAATATCTCACCGCCTTCAACGCTTCCTCTCGCCGAGATGGTCTCATCGGCGTTCCAATTGGCCTTGAAGAGATCAAGCGAGTATTGTCGGAATCGGTCTTCGCCGGCGGCAACCTCTATGGCCTCCTGTCATCGTCGGGCGAGGGCAAGACCTCCCTCACCATCCAGATCATCTTCCACGCCATCCGCTCCGGCCATCCGGTTCTCTTTCTCTCCTATGATCAGTCTGCCTATCAGTGCATCCGGCAGATGATTGCCCAGGTTCACGGCATCAGCGTCAAGCAGCAAGACGAGCCGATGAGGCTCATGACCGAAACCGAGCGGGACCAGTGCGTCAAGTTCGCTACATGGATCGAGCGCCAGCCGTTGGAGATCATCCGCTGCCAGCGGGAAGGGGTAGGGCAGCTTACCGCCTACGCCCGCCGGTTCATCAAGAAGCGCGCCAATGGCCGAACGCCGCTGATCGTCCTTGACCACATCGGCAAGGTGAAACCGCGGGACGCCAAGCTCTCCCCTGATCGCATCTCCGGAGAAGTGACCGTCGAGCTAAAGGCCCTCGCAGATGAGACACAGAGCGCGTTTCTCGTCCTGAACCAGCGCAACAGCTTCGGAACCCGCCGAGACAACCCACGGCCAATCTCGGCCGATCTGTATGGGGGTGAGGGCGCCAAGGCCGACTATGATGGCATCATCTACCTGTACCGCGCCGAGAAATACAAGGCCGACCGGGTAGCGACGGCCGCCACCGACGCGGACTGGAAGAAGATCCACAAGGTATTCGGCTCAGATATCGAGGGCATCGCGGAGATCGGCAGCATCAAATGCCGCTTCGGCGATCCGAACATTCGGGAACAGCTTCGCTTCGAGGCCCAGTACACCCGCTACGAGCCGCTGCAGCCGGCGCGCGATAAGGAGCTTTTCTGATGAACTGCCGCATTGATTGGCCAGGCCCTCTTTTCTATCCGCCGCAAGGGAAAATAGCCGTGATGCATTCTGGAGCAAGAATTGAGGTTTGGCCGAACGAGAGTGACGCGGATTGCTTCACAGGCCTGCTGCTCGATGCCGGAGCCAGTTACGGCAAGCGCGTCGTCTTCGATCTGAGCTGCATGTGGGGACGCGAGCATATCGACCATATCGAAGAGCCGACTCAGACGGATATAGCCGTGATGGAGTTTGCAGCATGAACCAGCTTGTCACACAGCGCACGGTTCTCGACCTCGTCGACGAGTACGACGAGAAGAATGCCGCCATGGACGACGCGGTCGCTTCATTCGAGGCGGCGTTCAGCAAACTGGAGCTGGCCGCAAGCGTTCAGGGCAAGTACGTAGCGCCGGTCACCAGGCATCGACCATATGTCTCAGCGAATGAACTGCGCTCCAATCTGCTCAAGTCTGGCTGGAAGGCAATCTATGACCGGCTCCAGATCGACCGCATCGCGAGCGCCAAGGACAAGAAGCTTTTCGAACGAACCTTGGAGCAGCCGCCGGAATTGACGTTCGATAACGCCAAGGCCACCTTCGGCGATTATCTGATGCGTCCCCGCTACCATATCCTGCGCGGCCTTGCAGAGGTTTTCGCCGACCTGGATCCAGCCTACAAGTCTCACTCCAAGGTGAAGATCGGGGTGAAGGGGCTTCCCAAGCGCGTCATCGTTTATTGGGGCGATTACAGCAGCGGCTGGGGCAGGGACAAGTTCCGTGACATAGCCAATGCGCTCGCAGCCTATCGCGGTGATCCTCAGATCGAATACGAGGAGCTGGCCGAGATAGACGCGTGCCACCGGATCGGCCAGGACGCCGTCCTTGATGGCAAGGAACTGAAGAAGTTTCGCGGCGGCAAGGATGAAGTGATCTACACGCCGAACCGCGGCCTGACGGTTCGCAAGTTCTCGAATGGCAACGCTCACGTATTCTTCAGCCCGGAATCGCTACTCGACATTAACAGGGCGCTTGCGGAATTTTACGGCGATGTCCTGCCGGACGCTGAGGAGGAAGACGCAAAGCCGCAGGCAAGCACAGCCGTATCAAAAGACCTTCAATTCTACTGGTCGCCCGCCGACGTCATAGCGCGAGCCTTGGAGGTCGCCGGCATCTACCCACGCAAGGATTACTCAGGACGTGAGGCGCCGGCGCACAGGGTGCTTGAGCCGTCCTGTGGTGACGGCCGAATCCTGGACGAGCTGCGGGAGAGAGGCTGCCGCCCGTTCGGCATTGAGGTACATGCCGGCCGAGCTGCTGAAGCCCGCGCCAAGGGCCATGCGGTCCTAACCGGCAACTTCCTGGAACAGCCGCCACGTGAGGAATTCGACTTCGTCGTGATGAACCCGCCTTTCTACGGCCGGCACTACGTCAAACACGTCAATCATGCACTCAAGTTCCTGAAGCCAGGCGGCTCGCTCGTCTCCATCCTTCCGGCGACAGCTCACTACGATCATCAGGAGCTACAGGGCCAATGGACGGACCTTCCAGTCGGCAGCTTTTCCGAGGCTGGAACCAACGTTCCAACAGGCATCCTCAAGATCAGAAAGGAATCGGCATGAACCAGTGCGGATTCGGCAGCTTCAAGCGCCCCACGGGCTTCATTGCCTGGATCAGATTATATCACCACGGCGAGAACCGCATCCTCCGCGACGGTCGAGACGACATAATCTTCCCGTCTGAGCAGGAAGCAGAGGCCGCGGCCAAGGATGAGTTCCTCCGCCAGATGAACAGCCCGATCGTCTCGGAGGCGATCACCGGGCCGACGACGAAGCGAGCGCTGGCGAAGTCGCAGTTGGAGAGGTTGTTTCGCGGCGGCGGGAAAACAGTCGAGGTCGAGCGCAAGGAGACAGCAGCATGAACAGCACCGCCCGCAAGTTCGAAACCGCCTCCGACTGCATCAGTCATGCCGCAGCGGTGCGCAATCGCCTCATGAACCCCGTCAAGGCCGTTCGGCCGGCAAAGCCCGCCGTTGAACTTAGAGTCGTGAACGTCGTCGTCGAGCGCCCGCTGTGGAAGCGCGAGGTGATCCGCTTCGAAGAGCACGTCAGGGCATGGCAATGGCATCTCGCGAGCAGGAAGAAGGACAAGCACGTCGAGTTCGTTCGCCGCCGGTCGATCGAGATGGGCGTCTCGTACGTAGAAGTCATAGGCCCCAGCAGGTCGAAGAACGTCACCCATGCACGTCAGCGCATCATGTACGAGCTGCGGATGACCTTCGACCTCTCCTATCCCCATATCGGCAGGCTGGTGAATAAGGATCATACTTGCGCAGTCGCCGCGGTCCGCAAGTTCCAGCTTCGAGAAAAGGGACATTGCACCGAGAAGCAGACCAAGCTCGTCCGCTTGCGCGCCGACGCTGTGACCATGGCGAAGGTCCGAAAGCTCTATGAGGATGGATGGAGCATTGCTGATATAGCCCGCGAGATCCATTGTAGCCGCGAGACGTTCGTTGCCGTCGCCAAGGAGCAGGGATGGTATGATCCTGATCGCGCTATGGCACGTGCTCACAACTTCGCGGCGATGAAGCGAGACTATGATGCTGGTATGCCGATCAAGGAACTGGCTGAAAAGCACGGAATCGCCGCGCGGACATGGGCCAATATTCGCCGGAAACTCGGTATTGAGCAACGGGAGCACCACACGAAGTGCAGAGGTGCGGCATGACCGACCCCCACCTCACTCCGGCGGAACTCGAAGTTCTCGCCCTCATCTGCGACGGCAAGACCGTCAACGAGATAGCCATGATCACCGGCCGGGCATACGAAACAGTTCGTGCGCACAAGACGATCATCATGTCGAAGTTCGAGGTCTACAAGGATACGGCGCTGGTTGCGGCCGCGCTGAGAAGGGGCGTGATTGATTGAGCGATCCATCCCTCTTCCCCGAAGAAATAGCACCGCGTCGGCCTCGATCGCCGAACGGCATCAACGTGCATCGCTTCCTGGAAGGCTATGGTGTTCGCGTACTGCCCTACACGGAGGCGAGGGGCTGGAAGGAGCGGCCCTCGAACGTAGTCTATGGCGGACGGACTGTGGCCCGCCTGATGCGAAAGGATATTGATCGCGTTGGCCTCGTCATCCGCTGTATCCAGGAGAGCAACCCAACCTGCTTTGACGACGTTGTCATCTGGAGCGTCTGGCAGTTCATTGGGGCTCATATGGCCCACAGGAAGCCAGCGGACGTGCTCAACGCCTTCCGGGCCGTAGACATCGCAGTGATCAAGAAACGCGCTCACCGCCTCACCACGGGCAGCTATGGGCGGATGAGCAAGACATGGCCGGTGATCGCCTGCCTACTGGCCGATACCATCATTGAAAAGGAACATGCGGCATGAAGATTTCCGAGCGTCAGCAATACATCGACGTCGCCGGCCGGACAGTGCTCATCACCAACCGGCAGAAGGTCAACAACAACTCCCTCTGGATCTACCACGGCTATCAGGTCGACCGGGATGGCAATCGGATTGGCGAATGGAGGCTCTGGAAGTCCGATGGTCGCGACTGGGTAGGCGCCATGTCCTATAACCTGATCCGAGAGGCCAATGTCGGCATGAAGCTGTCAGAGCCTGCGACCGTCATCCTGGAGCGCCTCATCGAAGCCTGCGAGACCGATATCGCCATGCCGGGCAGGACAGGGCCGAAGCAATTCGGCAATGCCATGCCATCGTCGGCGTTCGGATCGATCGATGTCTGGATCCTTGAGGTTTCCGAGCTCTTCGAGAACAATGGCAGCCATACCTACAACCGGAATATCGCCATCAGCGATGCGGACGTCAGGCGTGCCAAGTGCTCTCCGCAGCGCATCAGCCGAATGGAAGAGGCATTCTCCTGGCTCGGGAAGTACGTCTTCGATCACGAGATGCGCCGCGTGCTGATCGCCTATGCGACCTGCAAGGCCAACGGGTGGGATTGGGACGAGGTAATCCAGCGGCGGAACCGAAAAACATCGTCCGAAAAAGCATGGGTTAAGCGAACGATTTATCGATGGATTGGCAAATCATTGCATGAAGTTGCAACAAAACTTTGCAATGACGCAATTATCTTGCGTGATGGGGCGGGTTTACAGGTGGCACACGAAGCGGCAAAACCGTCATGCAAATCGATATCGTCCGATTTGTGCGAGCGGCGGGAAGATGATTCGAACCGGCAGCAGCCGATGTTAAGCCCCGCGCACGCCGCATAGAAATTCAGATTGCTGACCTTCGCGGGTACAGCATTCCCCTCACGGGGCGCCGACAAGCCAACGATAGCGCAGAGCAGAGGCCGTTGGAGCCAATTGCAGATCAGGGTTGGCAAGTGAGCCATGGCCTTACGATACCGGAACCAGCGTGACGGGCTTACTCCTGCTCGCTCCGGTTAGGGTCTGACAGGCGGGGAGCATCCCGCCCCCTGATGCTCTGGCTTCGGCCAGGGCGCCAATCACAGAAGCGCTCCGGCGCTAGACGGTAGCCCTCGGGCCGGTCAAGCACATTGCCGCGCTGGTGCACACAGCGGCAAGACCGTGGCGGGCGACATCGCTGAAGCCGTCAGGAAACAATGCCCGCCAAGCCTCGGTTCGCCGAGGCGGGCTATCTATTTGGAGAGCACGATGAGAAGCATCATGTCGGTTGCGGCAGCCGCGACCTTTGCAGTCATGGCATCGTCTGGCTGGCCTCGCGCCGCGCCTCAGCTTGTTCGCCGCGGCGACCTCGATCTCTCCCAGCCCTACATCCCGCCGGCGCGCCCCAAGGCGACGGCAGAAGAGAAGGCGGCTATCCGAGACCGCATGCGCCTCGCCCAGACCAAGCGCGAGCGTAAGGCTGAGAAGCTTCGCGGTCTCGTCGCTTCCGGTGCAATGCTGCCCGCCTAATGCACCACAAGCGCAAGCGCCCCAAGTCCACCCGCTCCGGCTGCCTCATGTGCAAGCCTTGGAAGCGTCAGGGCTCCTGCATACAGCACCGCGCCAAGATATCGGATGTCAGGCGCATGGAGCAGTTCAAGTGCGAGGTAGTAACGTGGCGTTCTTGATCATCTTCGGCCTTCCGATAGCCTCCGTATGCCTGTTTGCGCTCCGCATCCAGATCTTCTTGGCTGCCCGTGAAGCTCGCGACAATGAATACCGGCGAAAGTGCATAAGCCCTCGTGGCCCTCAGAAAGTCGACTTCGATTCCGCGCCGTGGACCGGCTCCAGTTCAAGTGCGAGGGTGTGAGATGAGACGAGCGGTCATCATCGTTTTGCTCGGCATTGCCGTCTCGTGCATGGCCGCCGCTTTCCTCACGGCATGCCAGTCGTATCAGCCGCCGTGCTCGGATTGCTGGTTGATGGTGCCGTAGAAAATTCATCCGCATGCCGTCACTCCAACCGAAATGATTTTCCGCTCAAAGGAGGCTCCCATGTCGTTCGATGCTGCAAAAACTGCAATGACCGAAGCGTTGGCCAAGAAGCCGGAAACCCCGGACGAATGGGCGAAGGTCATCAAGGCCGCCGAAGACCTGCTTCGCTCTGCAGGCGTCAGCAAGTAACCCAAGGGCAACGCGTGGGGCGCGTCAACCTAGGAGAAACGAAATGCTCTCTGTCTCCGCGCTGATCGCGCTCCTCGTCTTCCTTCTCATCGTCGCGTTGATTACCGGCCTGATCGTCTTCCTGATCCGCCGGGCGCCATTCATCCCTGCTGAGTTCAAGGCATGGGCGGAATACGCAGTCATCGCTATCGCGATACTGATCATCATCGTCAAGCTTCTGAACCTTCTGGGGGTGGCCGCCTGATGCCCTGCTATATCGAACTCGGCCACGCCTCATCCTCCGGCTTCCCTGCCATCGGTCCCGAGCCCATGGAACTCAAGAGCGGAGCCTTCCCGGTGAAGCTTGAAGGCTCGCACGACGCCATGGTCGTTTCCTCCGACGAGCCTGGCTGGCTGCATGTCGGGCGCGAGCATGACGAGAAGGCCGCGATCGGCCGGAGCCGGCGCATCCTTCCATCCGTCATCCGTCCACTCTCTGGTGTAGGCGGCGGCATGTACGTCTCCTTCATCGCCGATGCCGCCAAGCAGGCATTCAAGCGCAAGGCAAAGGCTCAGGCAGAACAGCCCGCATCGGAATAAGCCCTGCCGTGGGCAAAGCGGTTTTCAATTTTGGTGATTGTCATGAAAGAGTTCCGGTTCGCGCAGGCGGAGAACGGAGGATGGGTCGTGTTCGGTGTTGCGGATTCGTCTGTGCCTACGCCGATCATCGCCGCATTCTCGTCCACCGAAGACCTGATCGCTGGCTTTGCCGAGCTGCTGAACCCGTCAGAGGGTAGCGGCTCTGGTGATGTCGAGTTGGGTGAGGGCGATGTCTGATCTCAGCCCCAAACAGGCGAGGTTCGTTCAGGAGTACCTTCTCGACCTGAACGCCACGCAAGCGGCTATCCGCGCAGGCTACAGCGAAAAGACCGCCCATTCACAAGGCCCCCGGCTGTTGGAGAATGTTGGCGTTCAGGCTGCCATCCAGAAGGCGAAGGAACAGCGGGCAGATCGGACAAAGATCAACGCTGATTGGCTGCTCGAACGCCTTGCGGAAGAGGCCACCGCTGACATCGCTGACCTGTACACGGATGCGGGAAGCTTGAAGCCGATCAAGGAATGGCCACTCATCTGGCGCCAAGGTCTGGTCGGCGGAATCGAAATTGAAACTCTTCGTCCTCGTGGATCAAAAGGCACCGGCCAGTGGCATGGTAAAGCCCAGGACATACACGAAGAGGAAGAGCCTGAAGAGGAAACCGTCGTCACCAAGATCAAGCTCAGCGACCGCATCCGGCGCTTGGAGCTGATCGGGAAACACGTCGGCGTTCAGGCATTCAACGACAAGGTGGAGGTGACCGGCAAGGACGGCGGCCCGATCGAGACGAAGGAGACCAGCAGCCGGGATCTGGCGAAGGCCATAGCCGCGCTCCTCGCCAAGGGCCTCAATGCAAACGGTTGACCTGTCGCAGCTTGAGGCGGTCATTGCCAACCTGACCGGAGAGCAGCGGAAAGAACTCGAGCAATTAGCTGCGGCCGAGCTCGCAAAGCCGTTCCTGCCCAACCCGGGCCCGCAGACAGCAGCGCTTCTCAGCGAGGCTGATATCCTCCTTTACGGTGGGCAGGCAGGCGGCGGGAAGTCAGCGCTTGAGATCGGCACATTCTTCGACGGCCATTATTCCGGGCTCGTTCTTCGACGTGAAGCGGTACAACTCGACGGACTGATCGAGTTCTGCAAGCAGATTGGCGAGCCTCACTTCGGCAAGTTCGTCGGCGGCAATGAGAACGTCTTCAAGCGGAACGACGGTGGGCGCCTCAAGTTCGCTGGTCTCAACCAGCCGGACGACTGGCGAAAGCACGCCGGTAACGCAAAAGACTATCTGGCCTTCGATGAAGCGGGCGAGTTCCTTAAGGAGCAGGTCTTCTCCCTGATCGGCTGGCTTCGGTCGACACGAGAAGGGCAGCGGTGCCGCGTCATCCTTGGTTCAAACCCGCCCCGCGGCGGCGATGGCGAGTGGATGATCGTCGAGTTCGCGCCCTGGCTCGACCCGAGCTTCACCAACCGCGCTATGCCGGGCGAACTTCGTTGGGCGATCGTGGTCGGCGGCGAGACTGAATGGGTGGAAGGCCCGGGCGTGTACGAGCGCAACGGTGAAGACTACGAGGCAATGTCTCGGACCTTCATCCCGGCTAACCTCGATGATAACCCGTACCTGAAGGACACCGGCTACCGCGCCAAGCTGCAGTCGCTTCCGGAGCCGCTGCGCTCCCAGCTTCTGTATGGCGACTTCAACGCCGGCAGGCAGGATCACGAGTGGCAGGTCATACCGTCGGAATGGATTCGACAAGCGCAGGCGCGGTGGTTTTCCTCCCCGCCTGAAGACGTGCCGATGACCGCTGTAGCCGCAGACGTTGCTCAGGGCGGGGCCGATAAGACACAGATCCAGGCGCGATACGATTGGTGGTTCAGCCAGTTCAAAAGCTACCCCGGCGCTGAAACACCAGATGGCCCGGCCGTCGCCGGCAAGGTCGTTGAGGTGATGCGGGATCGTTGCCGCGTCGTCATCGATGCTGGCGGCGGGTATGGCGGCGATGCCCTGACGCAGCTCGCTCACGCCGATGTCGATTGCTTCGGCTTTCAGGGATCATCGGCATCTGGCAGCCGCACACGAGATGGGATGTACGGCTTTAAGAACTTCCGGGCTCAAGCTGTCTGGCAGTTCAGGGAAGCGCTGGACCCCGCATACAATTCGCAGATCGCGTTGCCTCCTGATCCGGAAATGGCCGCCGATCTGGCCGCCTATCGATGGGAAGAGCGCAAGGGCGAAATCCTCATCGGCCCCAAGGAAGAGATGAAAGAGCGGCTTGGCCGATCCCCAGACAAGGGGGACACGACCATCATGCTCAACGCATCGGGCGCCGGCGGGCTGAAGCGTCCCAAGGCGGCGCAGGAGCGCAGGGAAGCCCGGCAGCGCCACGTCAAAGCCATAACCGCGCAGAGCGCGATGAAGCAACGTTTGAGAGGTAAGCGATAATGGGCGGACTTTTTGGTGGATCACCCGACTATCCCGATCCGGAGCCGCCGGCGACGATGCCCGACCCGAACGACGAGCTTGCCAAGCGCAAGAAGCGTCAACAGACCACGGGCGTCACCACGCAGACCAGCAGCTCGGCAACCGACAAGCTTGCCCCGGTGCCTGGCACGATCGGCCGTGAATACTCCCGTTCAACGCTTGGTGCTAACTGATGGCTGATCAGCAGGGCAAAGACCTGATGGCGATGGACTCTCGCATGTTCTCCGCCAAGGAGAGCATCGATAGCCTCCATCAGGAAATTGCCGAGTTCTTCTATTGCGAGCGCGCCGACTTTACGACGAAGATTTCGTATGGGTCGGACTTCGGATCGCACCTGACGGACTTCTATCCGACGCTGGTGCGGCGCGAGCTCGGCGATCAGATCGGCGCCATGGTGCGGCCGGCAGATCGTCAGTGGTTCAAGTCGACCACCTCGAACAAGGATATCGCCCGTCGTCGGGATGCTTCGGAGTATCTGGAGTTCATGACCCGCGTCAATTGGGCTATCCTCTACAGCCCCGACAGCGGATTCCGCCGCGCAGCCAAGGAAGCCGATCACGACTGGGCCACCTTCGGCATGTCCTGGAAGCAGGTCAGCTACAACAAGAAGCGCGACAATCTGCTCTTCCGCTGCCACCATCCGAAGAAGATGGCCGGATGCGAAGGTCCGGACGGCCGGGTCAATCATGTTCACCGCAAGGAGGATATGAAGGCCCACACGATGGCCTATTGGTTCGGCGAGGCAAAGCTGCCGCAGGCCGCCAAGGACGCGCTGGCGAAGAAGGACTATGAGCGCACCTTCACGGTACGGCACATCTTCGTCCCGCTCGACAAGTACGACCCATACCGAAAATTCCCGAAGGGCGCGGGCTGGGCTGACATCTACGTCACGGAAGACGGCCACATCCTGCAGGAGCAGCCAGCCTTCACCTTCGATTACATCGTGCCGCGATGGGCGACGATCAGCGGCCACTTCTATGCGTTCAGCCCGGCAACGATCATCGCCCTGCCTCAGGCCCGCATGATCCAGCGCATGATGATGACGCTGATCGAGGCGGGGGAGAAGCGTGTTGACCCGCCGCTGGTAGCGACTGAGGACGTTATCAACTCGGCGATCGACATCTCTTCCGGCGGTATCACCTACATTGACAGCGAATATGACGAGCGCCTTGGCGCAGCCCTTCGACCGCTTGATCTTGGCAAGGACGTTGGTCTCGGCGAAAACCTCATCGCTGACGCTCGTCGCTTGCTCGCTGACGCCTTCTACATCAACAAGCTGAACCTGCCGCAGGATCGCCAGAAGACGGCCTACGAGACCTCGCAGCTTGTTCAGGAATATATTCGCAACGCCCTGCCGCTCTTCGAGCCGATCGAAGATGAGGATGCGCTGCGGACGCTCGACCTCGTCTCCGAGAAGGTGATGCGGGCCGGTGGCTACGGCGCCGTCGATCGCAACGGCATCCCGGTGGATATGCCGGAAGCCTTGCTCGGCCAGAACATCACGCAGGAGTTCAACTCCACGCTCAAGGAAGCTCGCGACCGTCAGGTGATCAACGGCTTCCACGAGAGCGCTGCACTGATTGCAACTGCTGCCCAGATCGATCCCGGCGTTACGGCTGATGTCGATGTCCGCAAATCCTTCCGTGATGCCTTCGGGGCAGTCCCGGGCGGCTATGCTGACTGGCTCAACGATCAGGAAGCGGCAGACGCCCAGCGCGCCCAGATGCAGAAGCAGCAGGCACAGCAGGCGGCGCTGGCTCAGACCGGCGCTGTTGCAGACGTGGCTGGCAGAGCAGGACAAGCGGCACAGGAAGTTCAGGCGGCGATGAATGGCTAAGTCTGTCTCGCTCACGGTCCACAAGAACAAGGTCGAAGCCAGACGCAAGCGCGAACTGGCAAAGAATGCCAAGGCTCAGGTGGAGGACATCATCCGCGAGAATGACGTCAGGGCCTACGCTTTCGTTGCTATCGCCGCCGACGGTTCTGCCTACGCCCGTTGGGACACAGGCGCGGTCCTGCCTCTGTGGTCATTTGCAGACACCATCGCCCACGTTCTTCGAGAGGACATCCGGTCCAGCGATATCGCCGATGACTGGCGGCCCAATCTGACGCTCAAGGGCTAGAGATCCGCACCGGACGGCATCCGGGTTTAATTTTATAGGTGCTTGAAGTGACCGTTTTCTTGAATCTAGGGGACATCATCTTAGCAAGTATCGCCGGGGTGTATCTTTTGTGGCTGTGGTTGGACCGCAAGCACAATGGCTGAGCGCAGATACCGCCCTTGGCACCCCGTCTCTGTTCGATCGGACAATGATCAGCCGAGAGACCATCTCGAAATCCGCAAGGCCGACTGCGTGGCTATCCAGGCCATCGCCTCCGGCACTGCCAGTGAAGACCAGCAGAAGCGCGGTTTCGCTGCGATCCTGCATATCTGCGCAATCAGCGATCTTGAATACCTGCCCGTAGAGTTCGGCGGGGAGCGCGACAGTGCGTTCAAAGGCGGAATGAGGCATGTCGGCCTTCAGCTCCGCAAACTCGTTTCACATCCTTTGAATTTACTCACAGGTGAGGCAAATGGCAGACGAGAACACGACCGCCGGACAGGAAAGCCAGCAGACGAGCGAAACGCAGACCGCGCAAAACAGTGACACGTCCACCGCTACCCAGAGCACTGGCGCGGATACGACGAGCACGACCACGGAATCGACTGGCACTGTCGAGAGCCGCGGTGAGGATACCACGGCAGATGCGGACAGCGGTGCCGATAAAGGCGAGCTTCAGCGCTTTCGCGAGCAGTTGGCCGGCGGTGATGCGGGCCTGCTGAAGCAGCTTGAGCGGCACAAGTCCGTCGAGTCCATCAGCAAGTCGTTCAAGGAAGCACGCAATGCCGCCAAGAGCGCCGGCAAGCCGCTGACGCTGGGCGAGAAGGCCACGCCTGAAGAGGTGAAGGCATACCGCGAGGCCATGGGCATCCCTGATGACGCGAAGGATTATCCCGTCGCCTTCCGTGAGGGGTTCAAGGCCACCGATCGTGACGGAGCCATCCTCGACAGTTTCAAGGCCTATCTGCACGACAAGAACGCTGACCCGCGCGCCGCCGGTGCCGCGCTGGAATGGTATCAGGACTTCGCCACCGAACAGCGCCAGGCGCTCGACGGCAATCTCGCCAAGGTCGCCAAGGACACGCAGTCCACCCTGCGTAACGAATGGGGCGGGGAATACGACGGCAATATCAACGCCGCGGCCGAACTGATGACCTCGCAGCTCGGCGAGGAAGGCTTCGAGAAGATGATGGGGCTGCGCCTGATGGACGGCTCCCGCCTTCAGGACAACGTGGCCTTCGTCAAGATGATGGCCCAGCTCGGTTCCGACTATTACGGCGGCACCTCGATCGTCAGTGGTGACGTCGAGACCACCGCAAAGACGGTCCAGGATCAGATCGATGAGCTTCTGAAGCTCCGCGAGACCGACGAGAAGAAGTATTTCAGCGACGACGTTCAGGGCAAGATCACCAAGCTCTATGAACAGCGCGCCAAGATTAACGCCCGCAAGAAGTAAGCGAGCGTCTGGAGTACCCGCGGACACCCCGGCAACGGCCTCCGCACCGTAATGCCCATCCTGAAAAGCTGATGTAGCGCACCCGTTGGATCGCCATCCACGCGGCCCCCTTGGCATGCCCAAGGCCACCCCGCCACGCGATCCGCCGGACACCCGACACACGGCTGAAACCAACCTCAACCCATCTCAAAGGAACGTCCGATCATGGCTTACATGATTACGAAGGACCAGTTCGTTGAGGAGTGGATTGTCGCGTTTCAGCGCGGCGAGACATACCTCAAGAGCCGTGTCTCCGAAGAAGTGATGATCTCCGGCCTCAATGCGAAGTTCGCAGTCCAGGGCGCCGCAGGTCGTATGAGTGAGCGAGGCGTCAACGGCCTCATTCCTTCCCGTAACCGCACGGACACCCAGCCGTCGATTACGTTGAAGGAAAAGCACTCGAAGGAAACGCAGACGAGCTTCAACGTCTTCACCGCACCGGCGAACCTTCGCCAGGCGATGCAGAACGCAGGCGCTCTCGCTGCCGCTCGCGAGATCGACTACACGATCATCGACGCGCTGGCGACTGCGACCAACTCGTACAACTCCGGCTCTGCAGTCACGCAGACGTTCGGCAAGTTCGTCGACGAACTCTCCACGCTCTGGAACAACGACGTCATGGCAGGCCAGGAAATCACCTGCCTGTGGACGCCGAAGACCTGGGCGCGTCTGCTCACCATCAACCAGTTCGTCTCCGCCGACTACATCGACAGCAAGTTCCTGTCCGGTCTTGCCGCCGATAAGCCGAAGTGGTGGCTCGGTGCCATGCACATCATGCACACCGGTCTTCCGGGCAAGGGCACGGCAACGGCTTCGAACTTCATCTTCGCCAAGGGCGCCGTCGGTCATGCCGTCGCACAGGGCGAGATCCAGGTTGCCGCCGGCTACAACGACGAGGACGATTACTCGTACTCGCGTCACACGATCTTCGATGGCGCCACGATCCTGCAGCAGGCAGGCGTCCTCAAGGTTGTCACCGACGACACTGCGGCGTTCACCTAAGGAGGTCTGAACCATGGCATATGATCCCTCTGGCCTCTTCCTTGTCCGCGATGCCCTCTCGGGCGGCGGCCGCAAGGAGTGGCAGCTCAAGACCACCGACGCGATTGCGACGGTCAACACGTCCAACTACATCTCCGACGGCGTCAAGCGCGGCATGGGGCAGGGTGACCAGGTCACCGTGATCACCATGGCCTCGCTGCCGAACGGAGCTGTCTCCGCGCTCAACCTGTGCTTCGTCATCGACGTTGGCACCGGCACCGACACGCTGGGCGTGGACCTGACCGACGGTCTCGCCGTCACCGCGACCGATACCGACTAAGGTTCGATCCATCATGGGGGCTGCTTCGGCGGCCCCTTTTCCTTTTTCTTTTCGCAGGAATTGACCCATGACGGACATCGTCAAACTGAGCGACACTCGCTTCACGCCTTCCGACTACGTCATCCACCGGTATGCCGCGAGCGTGCCGTCTGGAACGACGCTGGAAGACATCCTTCACCCCGAATATTTCGGCAACTGCCTCGCCCATATGCGACCGGGCATGGAAATCTCGGTTCTATCCGAAGACTTCGAGCTCGATGCGCGCCTGCGCGTCCTGACGACGAGCAAGACCACGGCCAAGCTGCGGGTTCTTGACGTCTATGCCGGCGCTGGCGTCGAGACGGACGAGACCAAGATGCCGGAAGTCACCATGGCTGGGATCGAGGTCAACTATGGCGGCCCGAACCACAAGTGGCGATTCCTCCACAACCGCACCGTGGTTGAGCATGGCTTCGTCACCCAGGGCGAAGCGCAGGAAGCCGCTGAAAAGTACGTGGCCCAGGCAAACGGATAACCACTATGGCAACAAAGCTGCAGGTCATGAAGCAGGCTCTGATCCACCTTGAGAAGGACTCTTCGGCCTTCACTCTCACCAGCGAAGTCGAGGCACGCTATGTCTTCGACGATGCTTGGCCGGGAGTGGTCGAGGAGGCGTTCAACGAGGGAGACTGGAACTTTGCCAAGGTCTCTGCAGCTTTGGTGCTGAATGGCGCCGAGACGGCCGCTGCTGGCTGGTCATATGTCTTCGACTACCCGGATGATTACCTCCGGACCATCGCGGTCGCCAACATCCCGGATTTCCGGCAGGCTTTCTACGACTACATCGATCAAGGCGGGTTCATCCACGCCAACCAGAACGTGATGTATCTCCGTTATATCAGCAGCGCGAAGATGGCGGATGAGGCGGTTGCATCCTGGCCGACCATGTTCTGGCGCTATGTAGCGGTGAAGCTCGCCTATGAGACCTGCGGCAAGCTCACCAGCGGTTCGACCAAGGAAGACAAGCTTGAGAAGCGCAAGGAGAAAGCGCTGCGTCAGGCCAAGAGCGTGGACGCCCGCAACGAGAACAACAAGGTCGAGCAGCCCGGGTCGTGGCTCCGAGCCCGCCGCGGCTTCTATGGCAACGGCAACCGGATCGGCAACACCATCGTAGGCGGCGAGATCGTTCTCGGGGACGGTGACGTTTAATGGCGAAGGTCAATGCCCCGATCTATTCCCTGAACGGCGGGGAAGTCGGCGACGAAGGGCTGTCCCGGCTCGATCTTGAGCGCCTGCAGTTCGCCGGGTCTTTGTATCGGAACATGCTGCCGCGCGTGATTGGCTCAATGACCATTCGGCCGGGGCTGGAACACATCGTGGATATCGATCTTGGCGATGTGCAACTGCTCGAATATTCATACTCTGGCGGGTCAAGCCTGATCCCGATCCTGTCGGATGGCGAGATGCGGGTCGTAAAGGATGACGCATTTGTCAGCCGGGTGGCCGTGGCAACCGCCATCACCAACGGCGACTTCTCTTCCTTCACTGGATGGACGAACGCCAGCACTGGCGGCGCCAGCGCATCGGCAAGCGGCGGCAATCTTGTATTGGTCGGCACGACACAGGCAAGAGCGGTTGCCCGTCAGACGCTCACCGTGGCGGCAGGCGACCAGCCGAAGGAGCACGCCATCCGCCTTGATGTGGTGCGCGGCCCGATCAATCTGCGTCTCGGCACAGTGAGCGGCGCGTCGGACATTGTTGAAGCCTTGAGCCTTGACGATGGGCAGCATTCGATCGCCTTCACGCCGAATGTCGGCAGCGTCTTCCTTGAGCTATCGAACGACAATGCCCGCCAGGCGCTCGTCAATGCCTGCACCATCGAGGCCGCCGGTACGATGGTCATCCCGACGCCGTGGAGCGATGATGACATTGATGATGAACTGATCCGGTTCCGTCAGCACAAGGATGTCCTCTACATCGCCTCTGGCGTCTATCAGCAGCGCCAGATCCAGCGGCGTTCTGATACTGGCTGGGCGGTCCAGCGCTACAAGGTCGATGATGGCCCGTTCGTGGGCTCCGATGGCATGACGTCGCTGGCGCCCAGCGCGTTGGTAGGCAATGTCACGCTCACGTCGAACCGGAACTATTTCACGCCGCAGATGATCGGCAAGCTGTTCCGCATCTTCCAGAGCGGCCAGACGGTCAACGAAAGCTTCGTGGCCGCTCCCGCGACAGGCGCCTTCATTCGTGTTGCCGGCGTTGGTGTTGCCCGCCGCTTCAGCTACGCAATCACAGGCACATGGGCAGGAACGGTTCGCCTTCAGGTCTCCGTCGATGATGGATCTGGGAATCCAACGTCTTGGGCTGATGTCTCGGCATTTACGGCAAACGCCGCTGCGAACTACCAAGATGCCGACAACAATGTCGTCAAGTTCTTCCGCTTTGCGCTCAACAGCGGCGATTATACCAGCGGGTCAATCGATACCGCGCTGACCTATTCTGGTGGCAGCCAGTCCGGAGTTGCTCGCGTCACAGGCTATACCAGTCCAACATCGGTATCGGCAGAGCTGCTGAAGCGCCTGTATTCAACCACGGCATCGTTCGAATGGGACACCTCAGTCTGGTCAGACTATGACGGCTGGCCTGCTGCTGTGGAATCCTTCGGTGGCCGCCTCTATTGGGGCCAGGGCGATTTCATCTATGGCTCGATACCTGACGCCTATAAGAGCTTCGACGACACGGTGGATGGGGACTCTGCCCCAATCGCTCGATCGATCGGGGCCAATACGGATCGAGGTATCCTCTGGCTTCTTGGCCTTCAACGCCTGTTGGCCGGGACGGATAGCTCTGAGGTATCGGTGAAGTCCTCCAGCTTCGACGAACCGCTGACCGCTTCAAGCTGGTTCCCGATCGAGAGTTCGACGGAAGGCTGCCTCAATCTCCGCTCGGTCAAATGCGATACAGACGGTATCTTCGTGCAAACGACCGGCGAGCGGGTGTTCTCCCTGACGACGGGGCAGGGCACGTTGGACTATAGCTCCAATGACCTGACGGCCATGCACGAGGAGATTTGCGACGGCTTCGCGATCGTTGATGTCGCCGTGCAGCGCAAGCCGGACAGTTGCATCTGGTTCATCCTGGAGAATGGTGAAGCTCGAGCTCTGACGTACCGGCCGATCGAAAAGGTCATCGCATGGTCGCGCGTCGTCACGGATGGCGAGTTCAAGCGGGTCGTGGCAAATCGCGGCGCAGGCCAGGACAATGTCTATTTCGCTGTCGTCCGTGACGGAACGCAGCGCCTTGAGCGTCTAGCAAGCCTGAAAGATTGCCGCGGTGGTGCGCTCAATTGCCTTGCCGATGGGTTCAAACGGTTCACCGTATCGAGCCCACAGACCATATTCGCAGTGCCTCATCTCGATGGTCTCGACGTCACAGTCTGGGTAAACGGCACCGCTATCCACGATCAGGACAATCTCTACCCGGTCACGAGCGGTCAGGTCGTTCTGTCGCAGACGGTGAACAGCGGAAGCGTCGTCATCGGCCTTCCATATACGGCCGACTACGAATCCACCAAGCTCGCCTATGGCGCACAGGGTGGAACGGCCCTATTCCAGCCGAAGAAGGTCTCGCAGCTCGGCATGTACCTGCTCAACACTGCCGTTGATCGGGTCAAGGTCGGCAAGGACTTCGATACGCTGCGAAAGATGGCCGAGAGCTATAAGGGCAAGGCGTTGACCAAGGGGCAGGTGATCCCGGCATACGATGCTAACCTGTTGCCGATTTCGAGCGACTGGGACACGGACAGCCGCGTCTGCATTCGCGCGCCGTCGCCCTATCCGTTCACGGCTGCGTCCCTCGTCCTAGACGTAAAAACGAACGGCTGATGCTGAATCCTCGCGGTGAAATCGTCACAGCTACGGAAGACGACATCGCCCGTTTCTATGGGGCGATTGAGTTTCAGTCACAGTGGGCAGCGCGCGTGCTGCGCAAGGGCTCGTTCGTTGCCGGGTTTGGCGGCCTAATCGAGATCGAGGACGGGACATGGTTTGCGTTCTTCGAGGTGCCGGCGCACCTGCGCAAGCCGTCTGTCTATCGCCATATCGTCTCGGCATTCAATGAAGCCAAGGCGAAGGGGGCTCGCATAGTGAAGGCTCACTGCAACAGCGCCATACCGCGGGCAAAAGAACTGATGGAACGTCTTGGCTTCGAGCCCACAGACGAAATGATCAATGGCAAGGTAGTCTGGGCATGTCGGGTTTCGAACTAATCGCTGGCATTGCCGGGGCCGCCGGTTCCGCGCTTCAGGTCATGGGCACGCTGCAGCAGGGCCGGGAAGCCAAAGCGCGCTATCAGTATGAGCAGAAGCAGGCATCGCAGCAGGCAGATGAGGCTGAAGCATCGAGCCAACGTGACGCCGCGGAGCGCTACCGTCAGGGACAACTGCTCCTGTCGCAGCAGCGGGCCGCCATCGCCGGATCAGGCGGAGACGTAACAGACCCCTCCGTGATCGATCTGATGAACGACACGCAGGATCAGGTCAACTACGCGGCCGACAGCGAGATATACAAGGGCAAGCAGCAGGCCAAGGGCTATAATGACGCCGCGACCGTCGCCGGAATCAATGCCGACAATGCTATGGATGCGGCTTGGCTCAGCGCCGGGGCACAACTCTTCGGCGGCATCACCGACATGTATACGCGCTTCGGCAAGCCGTCTCGGCAGACCGCCCCGTCCACGTCCGTCAAACTTCCTTACGGTTGAGATAATACATGGTGCAAATCCCGACTTCGCGCGATGTCGCTTACAGCGGCGTGCGTTCCGGCCGCATCGCGCCGAGTGGCCCGTCCGTCAGTGTCGGGGCTGCGGTTGCGGAAGCCGGGCAGACGCTTGTGCGATCGGCCTTCAACCTCCAGACGCTTGCTGAGCGCGAGCAGAAGGATGTCCTGGCGGACAAGAGCAATTCCGTCTCGACTGCCCTGACGCGCTTCCTTGGCGACGAGGAACAGCGATATCTGAAAGCGCAGGATGAAAGCAGCGAGTCCGGTATCGGCTTCACTCGCTCGTACCTTGAAGGATGGCAGAAGCGCTCCAACGACTTCGCCAAGGCCAATTTCGAAGGCCTGTCTGAGGACGAGCAGACCCGCTACACCAACACCCTGCTGAGCCGCGGCAACGATCTTTATGCCAAGGCAGACGCCTTCGAGAACAAGCAGAAGGGCAGCTACTACGACCGGACCACGAACAGCAGCCTTGATACCATCCGAACCCAGATCCGCGCCAACTCGGCCGACTATGGCCAGTTGAAGGAGCAGGGCCTCGCCGCCATCAACTCCACCACCATGCCGGAAGCGTGGAAGGCCGAGCGGCGCCAGCAGTGGGATGCCGACGCGGCGGAGAGCAAGTGGCGTTGGAAGTTCGATAGTAACCCGCAGGAAGCCATCACCGAGATAAAGGGCGGCCAGGGCTCGATCGTCGACAAGATCGTCGGAGCGGAGAGTGGCGGCAACAACAACGCCCAGAACCCCAGTTCATCGGCCGGCGGTGCAGGACAATTCATCGATGGCACATGGCTTGCCATGGTCAAGAAGTATCGGCCAGATATTGCTGAAGGAAAGACTGCCCAGCAGCTTATCGCCTTGAAGACCGACGGCGCTCTCTCTCGCGAGATGACGGGCCGGTATGCTCAGGAAAACGCCGACTTCCTCCAGAACCAAGGCATCCAGACGACGGATGGAAATGTCTATCTCGCCCACTTCCTTGGTCCGCGCGGTGCCGCTCAGGCGCTGAAGGCCGATCCCAATGCATCTGTCGAAAGCGTGCTCGGGGCTGATGTGGTAGGCTCTAACCCCTTCCTGAAGGGCAAGAGCATCGCCGATCTGCGGGCTTGGTCCGACAAGAAGATGGGCGGCGCTGGCGTGGCGAGCGACTACGCTGCCATTCCGTACGATCGCCGACAGACCCTGATCAACTGGGGCGAGGGCGAATACACAAAGCAGGTCAACCAGCAGAAGCAGGAAGCGCGCGGCTTTATAGAGACGGCAGTTGCCAATGCCCCGGTGGCGATCCAGAACACCGGCAGCTACCAGAACGCCATGCCGACGCCTGACCAGTTCAATATGGCCTATGGCCCGCAGGATGGCGCTCAGCGCTACAATGCGTTCCGCGCCGCTGTGGAGACCAGCCAGGAAGCCTACAAGTTCCAGACCATGCCGGAGAGCGACATCGCCTCTGCGGTGAAACTGGCCGAGCCGAAGTCGTCGGGAGACAATGCAGAGCTCGAAACGAAGCGCTACGACGCCCTGTCGCGCGCCGCGGCGGAAACCCTGAAGGCACGCGAGGCGGACCCGTCCACCTATACGCAGAGGGCTTTCCCTGCTGTTGCGAAGGCATGGACGGACGCGCAGACCAGCGGCGATTACTCCCAGGCTCTGTCGATAACTGCCGCGACCCAGCAGCAGCTCGGCATTCGGAACATGCAACTGCTCCCGAAGCAGATCGCTGATGGCGCCGTGGCAAAATTCAAGGATAGCGAGACAGGGGCGCAGGATCGGTTGAATGCGGTGGCGGGCCTCGTATTCTCCACCCGTGACCCGGCGCAGCGCCAAACCGTCTACAAGCAATTGACGGATGCCGGCCTTCCTCAGTCGATGGATGGCGTCTTCGAAGCTATGGCCCGCGGCGACCGGGGCGCGGCCAACCGGCTCATGGAGGCAGTGGTCACCGATCCCGCCAAGCTCCCTAGCAGCCGTGAGACGACGCCGGCCGCGATCACCGAAGCCATCTATGGCGATGTTTGGGCCCCGGGCGAGATCGGCTACACGGCCTATGGTCTCTCCTATGGCGATGCGACCAGCCTTGAACGTGCCCAGCGTGGCACGGACCTGATGAACAAGGCTGTCCGGCTGCGTATGTCGCGCGGCGAGGACATGCAGACGGCTATCGACGGGGCCAAGAAGGATCTGTTCGGCGATAAGGTCGTGTTCTCGGGCAGCGGCACGGTGCATGCTGACCTGGCCGTCAATTCCGACGTCGATCAGACCGCGCTGTCAAACGGCCTCGCGGCCTCGAAGGAATCGTTCCGGCAGGCACTGACAGCACAGCGGGATCGCGTTCTTGGGGTGCCGTCGGATAAGTTCATGGCTCAGCCCAATCCGGCCGGCCTGCTTGAGCGCGGCAATATCGACCTCACGGCTCGTCCACAGGTCAAGAACGAGGACGGTTCAGTCAGCACCGTTCGGTCCATGTCCTTCAACGAAGATGATACGGAAATCCTTGTGCCGACGGTTTCGGACGACGGACGAATCCTATCCGATCAGGAAGCAATCGATCTCTATCACCAGACGGGCAAATTTCTCGGGAAGTTCAAATCCCCTGGTGAGGCAGATGCCTATGCGGAAGCGCTGCATAATCAACAGGACGCGGAATATGTCACCGCTCCGGGCCAGCGCGCCATCCTTGGCACAGCGACAGAGAACCGCATCAATGACATCCTGTCCAACGGGGTGTTCGTTCAGACCGGCAATGGTATCGGGCTGCGCGACCCTTACACCGGGCAGTTCGTGTCGGATGCGCAGGGGAAGCCTCTGACGGTGCAGATGGATGATCTCTTGGAGCTTGGGGTTAAATCCCCCGATGCGTCTGGGCGTCCGTTCACGCAGGATGAGATGTACAATGGGCCGGTACTGTTCGACGCACCGAAGCCGACGGGCGGCCAATGACCTTTTCCTTTATCAGCAACCCGACCGGCGCGGCGCTTAGCGATCAGGACTATATCGCCTCAGCGCTCGAGCAACCTATGTCGATCGGCTCGACGTTCCTGGATCAGGCGAAGGGCGGTGTTCTCGAAAGCTTCGGCCTTGGCACAGCGATCCGCGAAATGTCGCTTCCGAGCGAGGCCCCAACCACACCGGGGATGGTCATCACGCCTCTGGAAGGTGATGGCCCGGTGCGAGTGCCCGATACGCCACAGATGCGCCGCCGCATGACCGCCTATGAGGCTGTCAACGGCCAATCGCTTCAGGTGCGACCCGAGACGCCGCAGGAGTTTCAGCAGCGCCAGCAGGAAGCAGGAGCGCTCAGCGAGGATGCATACAAGGCCTCGCCATCGTTCCGTCCGAATATCCCTTGGCAGAACGGCATGACTGAGGACCGGGCCGCAGCCCTGGCCCAGCAGGATGATCTGCGGAAGGTGCGTGAGTTCTACGCTGCGAAGCGGCCGATTACCGCATTCTTCGGCAATCTCGGCGGCCAGGCGCTCGACCCGATCAACTATATCCCGGTGGCGGGGGAGGCCGTTGCCACTGCGAACGTGGCGCGGTTCGGCCGCATAGCGGGAAGGGCGATCACCGGAGCGCTCGATGCCGCAGGCAATACGGCAGGTGCTGCGCTGTTGACTGCGCCCGCGCGCGCCGAGCTCGGCGACGATGTGTCGTTCCATTCGACCATCTCGCAGATAGCCATGGCCGCAGTCATCGGCGGAGCCTTCGGCGCTGTCGCTGGACGCTTCGGTCGCGATACGCCGGCAGAGTTGCGGGTTGATGCTGAGGCGAAGCTAGCGACCCTGCAGAACGTGCAGGAGGCCCGTGTCGCGCTGAATGATGCGCTCGACGGTATGATCCACCAGAGCGAGGTCTCGGTTTCTCCTGCGACGGCTGACGTCATCGCCCGGGTTGCCGATACTGAGCTGCCAAAGGTGGCGATCGAGCGCATGGCCCGCGAGGCGGATCCAGTGAGCTTTGACCGGCTCGACGTGTTGAACCGAACCTTCGATATCAATGACGCCGAAATCCGGCGCTTGCAGTCGGAGACAATGAACAACGAGGAATATGGCCCTGTCCGCGCGGCCATGATCCAGGCGGATCAACTCGCGGAAAGGGTCAAGGCTGCTGACGAAGCCGCCGCAAAAGCCACCAGCGAGAAGCAGCGCGCCATCGATGCAAAGCGGGCAGAAGATGCGCGGCAGGCTCTTCGTGATCACCTCGCGACCATCGACGACGCGAAGGTGCAGAAGATCGAGCAGCTTGATGAGGCTCTTTCTGCCCGACGGGCGGCTCAGGAGCCTGTGATCCGGGAGCGAGATCAGCTCACGACCCGCGCTCAGCAGATGCGCGAAGAGGCGAGGACGCGATATTGGGCCGAGCCCCCGGCGCGTACGATCATTCAGCAACCCGTCAATGTGGCTGATCAGCTTGCCCCTGCGGCGCCGGAACGCGCCGTTGTGGAGGCGGAGAAGCGTGTTGCACGCCCAGAGGCCACACGGGAGACGGCGGAACAGTTCCGGGTCAACCCTGAAACCGGAGAGTTCCCGGAGTTGGCTGACGTCGACCAACTCATCGCTGATGGCCGTGTATCCGATGAAGACCGCGCTTTGCTTGAAGAGGCAGACGCAACCCTGAAATCCGCGAACGCTTACGGTGAAGCCGTGAAAGCTTTCGCAAGCTGCGTGATCTGATGGCTGAAGACTTTAAAGGTTCATCCTGCTATGCCGCCGCCGCCAAGGCAGCGAAAGCCGCTGGCGAGGAGTTGTCTGACCGCGACATGGCCGCCGCCTACCGCGCGGCTCAGCAAGAGCGGCAGAGGCTGCGGGATGCTGGCGTGGCCGATGGCGTCGATGAGAAGGTTCTTGCCGCCGCCGAGCGGCATGCAGAGCGTACCAGGATTGCCGCTGCCCTGCAGAAGCGCCATGCTGCGCTGAACATCCTCGCCCGCGATCGGCTTGACCAGACGTTGGACGCCTTTCGCAAGGCCGGGCTCTCGCCGCGTGACGCGCTTCTCGCCGTTATGGAAGGATCACAGCAGGGGATCGAGGGTGCCCGCAATTCGGTCTATGCCCGCCAACTCGGCTATGAGGCCCGATATGTCGGCGGCATGATGGCCGAAATCCAGAAGAACGCCCCGCATCTGGTCAACACCTTGGCCGACAAGCGCCTCTCTGATGACGTCTTTCGTGAGATGGGCGAGCTTCGCGAGGGCGGCCAGCCTGGCGTCACTGGCAATGAGGATGCCAAGTATCTGGCCGGCGTCTTCTCAAAGTATGCCGAGATGAGCCGGACCGAACTCAATAGGCTCGGCGCAGCTATTGGCAAGCTCGATGGCTGGGCAGGCGCGCAGGTCCATGACGATCTCAAGATGATGTCGGCAGGCAAGGAAGCGTGGGTCGATACGATCGCGCCTCTCCTGGATGTCGAGCGCACCTTTCCGGACGCTGCGTCGGCGAATGAAATCCGGGACGCTCTCAATGACGTCTACGACACGCTGATCACCGGTGTATCGAACAAGGTCTCCGCTCGTGAGAAGGGGCAGCGGGTGAATCCGGCCAATCTGGCAAAGAGCCTTGGCAAGTCTCGAGTCCTGCATTTCCGGAACGCTGAAAGCGCGCTGGCCTATCGGGACGCCTTCGGCTACGGCAACTCGATCTATGGCGTCATGGCCCACCAGCGCCGCGCCGCGCAGATGGCGGCTCAGATGGAAACATTCGGGCCGAACCCGGAGAACATGTTCAACAGCCTGGTTGAGGCGGAGCGCCGCCGCATCCGCAACGACGAGAGCATATCGCCCGAGCAGAAGATCAAGGACATCGGCAAACTCAATGCTGACGCCGGCCCACTTCGATCGGCATTCGAGGTCATGTCCGGTGCCATTTCTCGCCCGGGGAATATCAAGGTCGCAAAGATCGCGGGCGACATTCGCGCCGTCCAGTCTATGGCAAAGCTCGGTGGCGCTGTCCTGACCGCCATGCCGACTGACGTAGTCGGCGCTGCGCAGGCAGCAATGTTCCGCGGCGGCGGTTTCTGGAACGGAATGGTCGAGCAGATCGGCGGCATCTTCAAGGGACGCCCAAAGGAAGAGCAGGCCGAGCTCGCCTTCATGCTGGGCGAGGGCTTCGACAGCCTTATCGGTGAGGTGATGTCCCGCGGCATGGCAGCCGATGGGCCTGTCGGCAAGCTCAGCCGCATGCAGGAGACGTTCTTCAAGTGGAACGGGCTGAACTGGTGGACTGATGTCGGCCGCTCCGTGGTGGGCCGCTCTGTCGCCGCCGAGATGGGTATGCGTGCTGAGAAGGCTTTTGCCGACCTGCCGGCGAACTATCGGCACGTCCTTGGCCTGCACGGCATCGATGAAGCGCAGTGGAACGTCGTTCGCCAGGCTTCGCGTGAGATCGATGGCAAGCGCTATGTCACGCCTGATGCGGTGCGCGAGCTTTCTGACGAAGCCGTATCTGGCATGATCGGAAAAGGGATCAAGTCGGCGGACGATGCCCGCCGCGAGATGGAAATGACCTTGCTGCGATTCGTGGCGGATGAAACGAACTACGCCATCGTCGAGACAGATGCCGCCAGCCGCCGCGTATCGACGTGGGGAACCCGGCCTGGGACGTTTGCAGGCGAGGTAGCGCGCTTCGTCATGCAGTTTAAGGGCTTCCCGATCGCATTCTCTCAGCGCATTCTAGGCCGCGCTCTCTTCGGTGGCCGTGGCGCTTCCAAGTGGGAGCGGGTGATGAACAACACCCCGCATCTCGGCGCACTCATTGCTGGCCTCACAGTGGCTGGCTACATGGCAATGACGATGAAGGACGCTGCCAAGGGCTACTGGCCGCCACGCGACCCGCTCGACCCGAAGGTGATGACTGCGGCTCTGACGCAGGGCGGCGCGCTCGGCATCTACGGAGACTTCCTCTTCGGCGAGGCGAACCGCTTCGGGTCTGGCGCTCTGGAGACCTTCTCAGGCCCATTCATCGGCACCATCAGTGACATCGTGAATGTGCCGTTGAAAGCAAGGACGGCGATCGAGCAGGGCGAGCGGCCGAAGATGGCGGGCGATCTGTTGAACCTTGCCCTGAACAACACGCCGTTCATCAATCTTGCCTACACCCGGCCGGCGCTGGACGTTCTCTTCATCAATGCTCTGAAGAACTGGGCGAGCCCCGGCTACATCAACAGGCAGCGCCGCAACAGGCAGCGGGATTTCAACCAAACCTCGCCGCTACCAGCCACGCTATCAGAGCTGCTACGCTGACGAGGAGCGTCCAGGTTAGCGCGGTTCGAGAGACAAGAGCCTTCGCACCACGACCGCCATCGATTATGAACCCGACGCCAGACAGGAAGGCGATCGCCCAGATGGCAAAGAACGGCAAGGCATAGGCCGATGGCAGGCCAGCGCCCGCAACAGCCGCTGCAAGCGCGCCGAGCAGGGCAAGTAGGGCGACAAACTGCAAGAACTGCTTTTTGGTCTCAGCCATTTTGGCCCCTTTTTGCTACGCCAAGCACGATGACACATAGAGCCGCGAACGCGATGGGCGCGAGTGTGAGCTTCCATGCAAAAGCTATTTCGGTCGGCGCCCAATATGGCCCGAATGGGTTGAAGACGAACACCCACATCCAAACGGCGGCAGCCCAAAGTATGGCTCCAGCGATGAAGTAGCGCGTCAACGTGGGTGAGAATTTGAACATGGGTGCTCCGGCAACCATCCGATGAAATCTGAGAATTGAGAAAATTACAATGGGCTCGCGCGTTGCGGGCCTTTTCCAACAGTGGAAAGGAACGGCAATGGCATTCTCTGGCATCCACGTCGTCTGCGGCTTCGCCGGTATCGACGGCTACGAAACGACAATCCCTGCGATCATCAAGAACGCGGCATGGTCTGAGAGCCCGGCAAGTGGTGTTACCAGCACCAACGCGGCACCTCAGGTCGGCCCTGATGGAGCGCCGATCTTTCGGATCAACGTCTCAGCGGATTCCTACGTCTCGATCGGCCCTAGCCCGAACTCGGGATCTAGCCCGCGGCATCTGCTGCTGGCATCGCAGGGCACCTACGATATCGGGGTGAAGCCGGGCGATAAGATCCAGTGGGTGGCTGCATAAGATGCCGGGCCTCAAGACTTCTCTCCTGGGTCGGACATCCCTGCCGATTTCGTTGCGCGGTATTGATGCCGCCCGGAAACAGGGCGGTGGGGTAGCTCCTGATCCACTACTGCCTTACCAGACGTATGATGCGTTCACCAGCAACGGAAACATAGCGGGCCGCACGCCAGATAAGGGTCCCGGCAACTGGCAAACTTACGCAGACCCTCTTCACTCTGGCCAAGCGGCACTGCCGGTAGCCTCCGGCGGCGTCATGAAGATGTCGTCCGCTGGGGACGGCAATCCGGCGTACGGCATGCTTCCTCTCGGGGCGGTGCCTTCTCAGTTCCACTGCACGTTCATCGCGGGAAGCGCAGGATCGCAGCCACCCGTCATGGGATGTCTGCCGGATAGCTCGCCGGGCACCATCGATTTTAGCGACCTGAAGCTCCTCCACATGTACCTGTCCACCAACGGGATGGACCCCCAGCTTGGCAACATGGCCTTCTTCGGGGACACGGCAGCGAACCATCCGTTTCAGTGGAGAGGGGTGCAGCAGACCTTTAGCACCCCGACACCCGGCAACCTATATGACTTCGATGTCTTCCTTGACCCACCTAGCGGCTGGGTGATCATGGAGCTTCGGGACCACGCATCAGGAAACCTCCTCGCCACAGCTCAGTGCAATGACCTGATGCTGCCTACAGTGACCGGAGGCTATGGATTCTGGGAGTTGTTCAACACTACCATGTTCTATGACGTGGTGTGGACCAAGGTAGCTCAGACCATTCAGGTTCCTTCCGGGTTCAACCCGGCCATACGGACCTACTTCGCATCCGACCCCGGATTGGCCATTATCGACAGCCCCTTTGCAGGCGGAACCCATACATACGTGGGTGCCGGAGATTACAAAATCACTTCTGCTGCGGCTATGGGTTCTGGCGTCTGTGTGCGCAGCGGCGCAGTGGTGAACGGCAAGCACACCAAGCTCTGTGTGGACGTGAAGACAATGACGGGCAATTGGATCACCGCCGTAGTGCCGCCGCCCGAAAGGCCGGGCGGCCTGCTGTCAAACTATGTCCAGCTAACCCTTGGCCGAAACATTGTGGACCTGACCCACTCAGGTTCGGATGCCGGGGGCGTTACCGTGCTCGGTGGTCTTGGTGACGGCGCTGGAGAGATACATCTCAACGGTCTGTTTGTGATCAACGATGGCCCTGTTATTCAGGCGCTTACGAACGGCTAACGACCCATATCGCAACCCGAGCAGTGCAGCGCTCTCGCGCCCTCTCGACTTCCAGCCAATCGTTGCTCGATCGAATTACCCTGGCGTCGCGAACGTGTTCGCCAAGCATTGGGTTGTGCTTCAGCAGGAAAATTTCGAAAGCGATAGCGCCACGGTGTTTACGGATGCTCATGGCATTCTCCTATGTTCGATCAAAGGTAATTCCGCTGAAGTCTCAGCTTGAGACCCAAGGAAATGATCGAAGCCCGGATGGCCAGCGTGGCGGCGTTTCGATGTGGAGAATTTATCAGCCTAGCTGATCTTCGTCAAAAGATTCGGCAGCTTTAAACACCCCACCGCCCCATCATCGTGTGATGGGCACCTGAAGACAGAAAACCTGAATAACCGAGCCGCCCTGAGAAGGACGGCTTTTTCTATGGAGCAAGCCATTGGCAACCGAATACGATGACAGCCAGGATTGGACGTTCTTCATCCGTGGCCCGAGCAAGACCCTGACGAACGGCAATGGCTTCGCGACCCGCTGGTCGGAGCAGACTGTGGCGGCGCTCCGCTCTATCGGGTTCCTCGACAATATGGTGGATGGCACCGTCCCGCCTGTCGATACGTCCATGCTGTGGCTCGACAAGAACAGCGATCCGGCCATCCTGAAGGAATACAATCCTGTCGGCGCGGCGTGGGAACAGGTCACCAGCCAGACGCTCTTTGGTCGCGTTCCTTGGCGCGGGCCATGGGACGACGAGCCGATCTATCGGCGGGGCGATGTTGTCAGCTACAATGGCGCAATCTGGATCGCCATTCTCCCGAGCCAGAACCACCCGCCTGCTGAAGATGCATATTGGGACTTGTTCGTTCCCGGCATCGCTGACAATTCGGTGTCTACGGCCAAGCTTCAAGATGGTACGGTCACCAATCCGAAGCTCGCTCCAGGGGCCGTTTCACTCGATAAGCTTTCCACCGGTATCGTCGATTACGACACTGAAGCGCTGTTCGTTGCGGCCTCTATTCCTGCCGCGGTCAATCAGATCCAGACTGCGGGATATTACGCTCCCGGCGATGGCGGCGCGCACCGCAAGGTGCGTATCGCAACCCCGTCTCCTGTGAAGGCCTGGCACAAGCAGAGCGCAGATGGCGCCTGGTGGGCACTGAGCGTAGATGTTGTCACGCCTCAGATGTTTGGCGCCGTGGGCAATGGGGTGGCCAACGACACCACAGCATTGACTGCGGTCGATGCTTTCGGGCGCCCCTGCTTTTTGGCTAATGGGATGTCTTTTGTTACCACGTCTGCTCCGGTCGGTGATTTCTTTGGGCCAGGTAAGGTTGTCGTTAACGGCGTCGATTCATTTGGAGCGGAGCTTGGCGAGAGGCTTCATGGGGCGCGTTTGCGCCAAGCGGCAACTCGTTGCGTAATTCCGAACTTCAACAATACTACCAACAAGCAGATTTACTCGTGGACGCGGTATTTTGCGAAGGCACGTCTAAATGGCCCGCGCGTTCAGTTCCCCAACTGGTATCACGACGGCAACTCCGTCGCTGGATCAGGGGGGAATCTTACCGTGACGGCTTCGATCGAGTATCCTCGCGGAGTCTTCAGTCAGGTGAAGTGGAGCGGGTCAGCGTCTACAGTCATCGCGGATCTTGCCACTTCAAGCCTTTCGGACACGATCACGGTTGATATTCCAGCAGGCGCAGAATTCTTCGTTCACGCTTACGCGACTAGCGCGGTCGGTATTGTATTCTCAGTTACAGAAGACGCGGCTCGTGGTGAAGGCGCTGAGTTTGGACCATCTGGGATCACCGACAAGACGATGACTGGTGGTGGAGTTAACAACGGCAACAACGCAGTCTACGGCCCGTGCGCGGTAGTTGCCATGTCGGACAAGCCCGCTGTTTATATTTGCGGGGACAGCCGCGAGAGCGCGTCTGGGTTCGATACTCCAAATTATCTGTCAGCGATGGGACACATTGCTCGCGCGGTCGCGCCTGTTTGCGGCTACATCGACGTCTCTAGGGGTGGGATAAATCTGTCAGAGTTTGTAGCTTCTCACACACAGACCTTGGCGCTCGCGCAATACTGCGATGTCGTCGTGATTCACTTAGGCATCAACAGCCTGACGGCGGGGGTCAGTGCCGCGACCGCGCTCGCAACACTGAATACCATCATTGGCTACTTTGCAGGAAAGGAAATCTGGCTAGCGACCGTTGAACCAGTCAGCACTTCGTCTGATGGATGGGTCACGGTAGAAAATCAGACGGTGGATGCGACCAACGCTGCGAGAACCGCATTTAACGACGCAATCAGGGCTGGCATCGCTGGTGTCACGGGGTATTTCGACATCGCTGATGTCTTCGAAAGTTCCCGCAACTCAGGAAAATGGAAGGCTCCTGGCGGCGTTGCTTTGACTGTCGATGGCACCCACCAGACACTCGCTGGATATGAGTGGGGAGAACGGAGCGGTGTTATTCGGGCAAGCTCGTTCCTTCCGTCGAGCGTGCCCCTGTTTTCAAGGTTTGCCACGCCTTCGGAAGTCTGGACTGGACGGGCATCGGGTCTCGCTGTCGATCCGGCGGTCTTTGGTGCGCGCCCCAGCTTCAAGGCGAACAAGAACGCTGCGGATCAAGTCGTGACGTCAGCCGTCAGCACCAAGTTGACATGGGCCGCAAAAGTTTTCGACACAATCGACGGATTTGATCTCGTCAACGGTCGCTGGGTTCCGCCGGCCGGGCGGTATCGATTGCACGGACAAGCTTATGTTTCTGCCGGTGCCGTGGATGCCGCCCAATTTATTATCCGAGTTGCGAAGAATGGATCGACGGCTGCAGAGTTCACGATGAGACCGAGCGGCACGGCTGGCCATTCGCTTTCTGTAGACACGATACTGGAGTCAAACGGATCAGACGCTTTCGAGATCTGGGTAAACCTAGCCGGTACAGGCGACAAGACAATATCAGGCGACGCCACTCGAACTTATTTTGAGGGGTACATCGTTTGATTTTTCAGGCTTATCGTTCGGGCTTTATTAACTCGATAATGATGTCTGCCAAATCGGCTGCCGCGTCTCTCGGCTCGGCGGATCCGCGGTGTTCCCGCATATGCTCGTCGCCAAACTTTATAGAATGCTCAAAGTCCGTAAGGGCTTGGTAAAGGCGCTTGCGGGTTTCCGCTAGTTTTTCAGTCAATGTCGTCTCTCCGTATCTTTGCCGCCCGATGAGGCCCACCCTTGGCGGACGAAACGGTATCTGGCGTCTTCGAGACTCTATCGCTTGACGCCAGTTGCACGCAAGAGGCGAGAAACTAAGTTATCGCGATCCTGCTGCTGTGCAGGGGTGATTCTGCCTTGGGCGTAGAGCATATCGATGGTCTTTCCAACGTCATTCAACGGGAGATTCAAGATTGTGCCCATATCTCTATCCCACCACCTTAGGCGCAGGAGGTCGGCTATGACGCCGGGTTCAAACCTATAGCGGATCAACTTCGCGGGGTTTCCCGCTACGATCGCGTACGGCGGCACGTCCTTGGTTACCACGGCGCCAGCACCGATAACCGCCCCGTCACCTATCGTGACACCCTTTAAAACCAGACTCGATGCCCCGAACCACACGTCATTGCCGATAACGATCTTGTTTGATCGTTTCCTGCCTTTTGGCCTCGTGTTTGGGACAACATTTGCTCCTTGAGCAACAGGATCGTCAGGAAACCACTTTTTCGAAATCCGAAAGAAGCTCGTAGAAACGTAGTGTATTGGGTGCTCCACTCCGCCAATCTGGCAGTTGCGGGCGAAGGTGACGAACTTGCCGATGGTCACGCCATCGAAAATGCAAGTATTGCCGTTAATGAAGCAATATTTACCAATGCTCTCGGCCATAACAATACAACCTGGAGCGACGTGGATAGGGTGTTCGATGATAGTCGTCGGCGGGATGTTCACAGATTTGGGAATTGTGGATGTCGAGCTATCGCTGACTTTTGGGGCGGCGTCGTCCATTCATTTAATCCCTAGAAGCCCGTAGCTTCTTGCTTTCTAGGCCCAAGCCGGTCGCATCGCAATAGAGAGCACTAACCACACCCCCAAACAACGGAGAAATCCAATGTTCATCCCCGACTGGCGCCGGGTGTTTTTGCGCGCGTGGAGTGTCCGGCTGATGCTTATTGCAGGCCTGCTCTCTGGCTTGGAAGTCGCCCTGCCGCTGATGGACGGGTACGTCGATATTCCGCCGCGGCTCTTCGCCGTCCTCTCGGGCCTGACGGTTGCTGCAGCCTTCATTGCCCGGTTCGTCGCCCAGTCATCTCTCTCGAAAGGTCAAAGCAATGCCGATGAATAAAATCGTCGCGACGAAGCGTGGCAAGGCTGCAATCGCCGGGGCGATGCTGGCCGCCACCCTGATCGGCGGCGCGCTTTTCTCTGAGGATGGCACGCCTCCCGCAGTCATTCTCGCGACCGACAGCCTCATCAAGCCATGGGAAGGCCTCGTCCTGAAGGCGCACTGGGACCCGTTCGCCAAGATCTACGATATCTGCTACGGCGAGACACAGATCAACGGCAAGCCCGTCACCGCCGCTATGAGCTTCACCAAGGAAGAGTGCGAAGCCATTCTCGAGAAACGCGTCTATGCTGACTATTACCTGCCGCTGACGAGGCGCATCAAGGGCTTCAAGTCCTTCCCGGTTTCGGTGCAGGCGTCACAGGTATCCGGCGCCTATAACTTCGGCGTCAACGGCATGGTCAACTCAACCGCGGCGCGGCTTGCCGTTCAAGGCCGGTACAAGGAAGCGTGCGAAGCTCAGACGGCATGGAACAGGGCAGGCGGCCTGGTTGTCGGTGGTCTCGTCAAGCGCCGGGAAATGGGTGACGCCCAGCGCATAGGCGAGGCTGAAATCTGCGTCTCGGGGCTGAAGTGATGTTCGGCAACCTCTCGGACGTCATCAAGATCCCGGCCGCCATCATCATCGGCATGATCCTGGCGACTGTGGTCATGTTCTTCACCTACGAGGGCCTGCGTCTGCCGCTGTTCGGCCAGGTCATCAACGGCCGAGTTCAGAGCGAAGTAGCCGCCGCGACGAAAGACATGGTCGCCAGCTTTCGCCTGACTGCCGCGCTGGCGCAGCTCGACAAGGAGCGCAAGGATCGCGAGACAGCGGACCAACTCCGAGCCGATGCCGACAAGCGAGCGCTGGCAGCCGCAACGGCTCGCGATAAAGCAAAGGCTGACCTCGAAGCCCGCATCAAGGCGGACACGAGCCCTGACGGCGCGGTGTGGACTGAGGAGGACATCCAATGGCAGTCAAGACACTGATCCTCATTCCCATCGTCCTGCTGCTCGCCAGCGCCAAGGGGTGCCAGACGCTCGACGCTCAGCTCAACGAGGCTGCCGTCACCACCGGCCAGACGCAGGCACACTTCGATTTCCCCGATCTGCCGGACGCCTGCACGGCGAAGGTCGAGCGGGTAATCCCGAAGGTCGGCGAGAAGGTGCGCTGGACGCAGAGCCGGTGGGAGATCACCGCCGACAATCGAGACCAGCTCGCGGCCGACTGCGATGCCTGGGGCAAGCAGGCAAAGCAGAAATATGCGGGAAACCGCTAAGCATCGAATGCATTTGAAAGGCAGGGCAGCGGGTAGATGGCGGATGATATGAACAACAACGGTGACGCAAATCGGCATTACCAGGATGCGATGACTGCCCAGCTCGGCGAGCGGGTAACCAATCTCGGCCGCCGGCAGTCCGATCTGGAATCGGAGATGCGGTCTGGCTTCAAGCAGATGGAATCGGCTGTCGCATCTCTTTCCAGCGAGATGCGAACTTCTGTAGCCGCCCTCGCCACGAACATAGCCGAGCGGAATAAGCCCCAGTGGCAAGCCATTGCCGTCGCCCTGTCGTTCTGCACCATCGTTGGCGGTCTGGTCTATTGGCCGATCCGAGACGCCACGAGCGACCTGAAGTCCTCGATCGCGATCATCGCGGACAAGATGGTTACGCAGGACGAGCTCGTCTGGCGCACGCAGCGGAGCGCTGAAGACCGCGCCCGCACCGAAGCGAGCGTCAAGGACTTAAGAGACGCCCAGGTCCCGCGGGCCGAACTGGATCGGGTATTCGCGGCCTACGACCAGCGCTTCGCCGATCAGCAGCGGCAGATCAACGAGAGCAAGGAAGCCTCTGGCAGCGTCTATGGCGCCCGCGATGTCATCATGGATTTGAAGACGAACCAGCAACGACTCGAGCGCGAGTTGTCGGACATGAAGAGCAGGGCAGGCGGGTCATAAGGGTTGCCGGAATATCGGTGCAGTGGTCGGTCAGTCAATCGCTCGGACGTTCGATGCCATTCAGCTCAAGCTGCCGGTGGTACCATTCCTCAACCGCCCGCATAGCCTCCCGGCCTTCCCCGACATATGCGCTATGGGGCAGTAGCCTCTTCGGTGCTCGGCGAATCGTTCCCCCAGTCCAAAGCCACTGGTCTTTCATCGGCCCGTTGGTCTGCCGCTGTATCCTCCCGATACACACCTCTCCGTCATACCCTGACCAGTCGTTATCGGTGGGTATGTCTCTCTCGTCGAGCTTCGTCCGGCGCCAGTGGTAGAGGGGTTGGTAGGGCATGAGAATAGCTTAGCAGGTGAGGGGGCGGGCTAAAATTCCACAATGGAATCAATTGCACCAAATTTCCCCACACCAGCCAATAGTTTTATTGTTTTCGCTTGGAAATTTCCGTTTTATCGCGGTTCTGCAGGGGTCGCCATTTGATTTCAGGTGCCACTCCAGGCCCCATACAGCGCTTCAAACATATCAGTTCTTCGCAAAGCCAGTGCCTAGCCAGTCTGTAGCTATGAGACCAGGGTAGCAGAGCTGGCAGCTCGCCAGTCGTTGATAGCATCTTGCGGAAGAATGGTGCCCCTGCCGAGGAGTTGAACCTGGATCGGCTGCTGACAACGCAGCTGCTCTGGCGGTTGAGCTACAAGGGGCGTGAGGCATTCGATAGACCCGGCCGGGCGGGCGGGCAATGCGTTCTTTTCATCAGGGTTAGCGGGTAAGCTTAACGGGCTGCCGCGCATGAAGGAGAAAGGCCCGGCGCGAACACCGGGCCTTCGGTCAGATTACTGCTGCGTGGCGCCACCACCCGGTGCCGGCGGGGTTGCCGGGGCAGGGGCGGCATTGTTGTCGGCCGGGGCCATCGGCGTTACCGGTGCGGGAGCCGGAGCTGCCGGTTCGCTCTTGGTCGAAGCCGTCGTCTGCGGGTCTGTATCGGGCGTGCCGTTCCATTCCATATAGGCGAAGGCGGCAACGGCGATCACCGCGATGGCTGCGACCCAGCCGACCCAGGAGCTGGATTTGCGGGCGCCGACGGGCGTGGTGCGGAAGTCCGGACCATTCGTCGGGTTGAGCGGGCGATTCGGATCATTCAGGTTGTTCGGATCGTATGTCATTGTCTCTACTCCTCTTCTCGTGGAAAGGAGAATGGCTTTCACGCTTATTTGTTCCAGCAGGGGATCTTGAGCGCGCGGTGCGCCTGCCGGTTGACCGCCAACATGGCGTAGCCGAGCAGCAGCAGGCCGGCACCCATCGCCAGCGCGTGGAGGAGCACGCCGCCCCAGCCGATGCTGTGGATATCGAGGAAGGGGTAGGCATAGATCCCCTCGATCCGCCCGCGGATCATCGCATAGGGAAAATAGACGAGCGGCGGCAGTGTCCAAAGCAGCGGGGCGGCGGAGGGCAGGGCGCGCTTGCGCACCGCAATCAGCCAATAGACGGTCATCAGCAGCGGCGTGACGCGGTGATTGAGGGCATCGGCCACGGCCGCCCCGCCGCTGAGCTCCACCATGCCGCGCAGCAGCAGCGCAAACACCACGCCGACAAGGATGATGCTCGTCGTGACACCGCCGAGAGCGAGCGGCGTGGCGATCCGTTTGAGATCGAAGGCTGCGGCCGTCATGACAAGCGCGACGGCGAGATTGGTGAGGATCGTGAAGTAACGCACCATCACCCATATGGCTTCAGTTGCCGAACCGGACACCGCGATACTGGCATCGAGCTGGATGGCAAGGCCAGTCCAGGCGGTCAGAGCAATGATGGCAGCTGCAAGCCGCTCCATGTGGGCGGATCAATCGTTCCAGCGGAAGATCGGCCGGTAGACGCGGTTGGCGATCATTAGGCTGCGATCCGGGCGGATGATATAGGTTTCCTCGACCTCGCGGCCGCGGGCATCAACGAATGTATGCGGGAAGTAGGAGCCGATCGGCGACTTCGTCAGCTTCGTGCGCGGCTGGCCGTTGTAGGTGATGCTTCCCGGGATCGGCGCCAGGCCGGGGCCGGAGATATCGCCGCCCGCGGTATTGCATCCGGAGAGCAGCGCTGCAGCGATCAGAACTGAGGCAAGGGCAAGTTTCATCGGAGTGCTCCATCAACGGCAAGGCTGCATCTTAGAACTAGGATTTCGCAGTCTTTTTTCTATGGCCCGGAAGCGCGCCGATTCGCAAACAGGCCGCTGATGACGAGAAAGTGTCCCGTTTCGGAGCGGCCGGCTTCGATCTTTTCTTCGCGCTAACCTAGAGGTTTGGTTGCGTGAAACAATTCTAATATTCTTACGTTCGCTGTCCATGGGCTTGGCTGCAATGGCCGGGTCCACTCGATCGATGGTTCGCGCGTTCCCTCGATTTTCGGCTGCCGGTCAAATCCGGCATTTGGAAAACGGAGGAGTACAATGACTTACGCTTATTCCAGGACCCGGCTTGCCGTTCTCGCAACCGCCT
Source organism: Rhizobium sp. 21-4511-3d (assembly GCF_053522545.1). NCBI lineage: Bacteria > Pseudomonadati > Pseudomonadota > Alphaproteobacteria > Hyphomicrobiales > Rhizobiaceae > Rhizobium > Rhizobium sp. 21-4511-3d. The sequence goes on from NZ_JBNWCF010000001.1 coordinate 947,587, forward strand.
GCTCGATTTTTGTCATGCCGCTCGGCGCTGCTCACGCGCTTGATATCTCGATCGGCGGCAGCAATGGTGTGAATGCCAGCGTCGGCGTGTCGTCAGGCAGCTCCGGCGGCCTCGGCGCCAATGTCGGAGCATCCGTCGGCGGTTCGAAGGGCATCAACGCCAATACGAATGCCACGGTCGGCGGCTCGAAAGGCCTCGTCGATGCCGATGTCGACGCAACGGTCGGCGGCAGCGACGGCGTCAAGGCCAAGGTCGGCGCCAATGCGCTGAGCAGCAGCAAGCTCGCCGACATCAATGCAGATGTCTCTGCCGGCGGCAGCAACGGCGTCAATGCCAAGGTGGGTGCAACGGCAGGCGGCAGCCAGCTGCTCGATGCCGATGTCACTGCTTCCGTCGGTGGCCGCAGCGGCATCAACGCCAATGTCGGTGCAGACGTCGGCAACAGCGTCGGCGCCACCCTCGGTCTCGGGATCGGCAGCAGCGCGACCGGCAGCAACGGCAATGGTGCCAATATCACGCCCGGTGCCGTGGCCCGCGAGTTCAGCAGGATGGATCCGAGCGACCAGAAGAAGATGCTGGTGCGCTGCCGCGACGTGGCAGCGGGCGGCTATGACTCGGGTCTCGCCGGTCTCTGCAAGATGCTGCGCACGCTGGCATCCCGCTGACGGATATCCCGCTCAAACAAAAAAAGCCGCCGGATCGATCCGGCGGCTTTTCCTGGAATTGGCTGAGCCTCAGTGCAGGATCTGGCTGAGGAAGAGCTTGGTGCGCTCGTGCTGGGGATTGTCGAAGAATTCGGCGGGCGAATTCTGTTCGACGATCTGGCCCTGGTCCATGAAGATGACGCGGTTGGCGACCTGGCGGGCGAAGCCCATTTCGTGGGTGACGCAGAGCATGGTCATGCCTTCTTCGGCGAGACCGACCATGGTGTCGAGCACTTCCTTGATCATTTCAGGGTCGAGAGCCGAGGTCGGCTCATCGAACAGCATGATCTTGGGGTTCATGCACAGCGAGCGGGCAATTGCCACGCGCTGCTGCTGACCGCCGGAGAGCTGGCCCGGATACTTGTTGGCCTGTTCCGGGATCTTGACGCGCTTGAGGAAGTGCATGGCGACTTCCTCGGCCTGCTTCTTCGGCATCTTGCGCACCCAGATCGGTGCCAGCGTGCAGTTTTCCAGGATCGTCAAATGCGGGAAGAGGTTGAAGTGCTGGAACACCATGCCGACTTCGCGGCGCACTTCGTCGATCTTCTTCAGGTCGTTGGTCAGCTCGGTGCCATCGACGACGATCTGGCCCTTCTGGTGCTCTTCCAGACGGTTGATGCAGCGGATCATCGTCGACTTGCCGGAGCCCGACGGGCCGGCGATGACGATGCGCTCGCCCTTCATGACCTTCAGGTTGATGTCGCGCAGAACGTGGAAGTCGCCATACCACTTGTTCATGTTGGTGATTTCGACGGCGACCTCGGTCGCGGAGACGGTGAGCTTTTTAGCTTCAGCCATAGTTGTTACCCTCAATTCTTATCGTTTGTGGCCGGTGTCGAGATGGCGTTCCATGAACACCGAATAGCGCGACATGCCGAAGCAGAAAATCCAGAAGACGAAGCCAGCAAAGATCAATCCTGTCAATGGTGTGACTGCAGAGGCCCAGTTGCCGTCCGAGAAGTTCAGGCGAACGATGCCGAGCAGGTCGAACATGCTGATGATCGACACCAGCGACGTATCCTTGAACATACCAATGAACGTGTTGACGATGCCAGGGATGACGAGCTTGATCGCCTGCGGCAAAATGATCAGCCGCATCTTCTGCCAATAGCCGAGGCCGAGCGAAGCGGCGCCCTCATATTGACCCTTCGGAATGGCCTGCAGGCCGCCGCGGATGACTTCGGCCATATAGGCGGACGCGAAGATCGATACGCCGATGACGGCGCGGATCAGCTTGTCGACATTCCAGCCCTGCGGCAGGAACAGCGGTAGCATGACGCTCGCCATGAACAGGACGGTGATCAGCGGAATGCCACGGATGACCTCGATGAAGATGACGCAGACCATCTTGACGACCGGCATCTGCGAGCGACGTCCGAGCGCCAGGATGATGCCGAAGGGCAGCGACACGGCGATACCGACGAAGGAGACCACGAGTGTCACCAGCAGGCCACCCCAGAGCGGCGTCTCGACGATCTCGAGACCGAAGCCGCCGTAAAGCAGCCAGATCGACACGAGCGGCAAGGCAACGAACAGCAGCAGCGCGTTCAGACCTTTGCGCGGCATCGACGGGATCAGCATCGGCGTCAGCAGCGCTGCGAACATGATGAACACCAGCGTCGGGCGCCAGCGTTCGTCGAGCGTATAGCGGCCATAGACGAACTGATCGAGCTTGGCGTTGACGAAGGCCCAGCAGGCGCCGCTCCATCCATCAGGCTGCGTGCCGCCCTGGACGGTCGTGGCGCAGAAGGTGCGGTCGGTGCCGGTCCAGACGGCCTGGATGAACAGCCAGTTGATCATGTGTGGCAGCACCCAGGCGAGTGCTGCGATCGCAATCACCGTCAGCACGATGTCCTTCGGTGTCGCGAGCAGGTTGCGCCTGATCCAGGCGATTGCGCCGCGCTGGCTTGCGGGAGCCGGTTCTGGCTCCAGCATGGCATTGCGGACGAAAGAAATGTTCGAGCCGGACATCTTATCTCTCCACCAGTGCCATCTTGGCGTTGAACCAGTTCATGAACAGCGAGGTGAGCACGCTGAGCCCGAGATAGACGACGATCCAGACGACGACGACCTCGATCGACTGGCCGGTCTGGTTGAGCGTCGTCCCTCCGACGGCAACGAGATCCGAGAAGCCGACGGCGATTGCCAGCGACGAATTCTTGGTCAGGTTCAGATACTGGCTGGTGAGCGGCGGAATGATGATGCGGAAGGCCTGCGGCACGACGACGAGGCGGGTGACCGAGGACGGATGCAGGCCGAGTGCACCGGCTGCCTCCGACTGGCCCTTCGGCACACCGCGGATACCGGCACGCACGATCTCGGCGATGAAGGCTGCGGTGTAGAAGGACAATGCCAAAAACAGCGACATGAATTCCGGGCCGACGACGGAACCGCCGGTCAGGTTGAACTTGCCGGCCACCGGCACGTCGAAGGAGATCGGCAGGCCGGTCACCAGAAAGGCGAGGATCGGCAGGCCGGCGATCAGCGCGATTGATACCCAGATCGTGTGAAACTGCTTGCCGGTCGCGGCCTGACGCTTGTGCGCCCAGCGCGCCGTGATCACGGTCGCGATGATGCCGATGACGAGGGCGGCCAGCACCACCCACATGCCCGCCTCGAACATCGGCTTCGGGAAGGCGAGGCCGCGGTTGTTCAGGAACATGCTGAAGGGCAGGTGCAGGGATTCGCGCGGCTGCGGCAGCACGGCGAGAACGCCGGAGTACCAGAAGAAGATGACGAGCAGCGGCGGGATGTTGCGGAACACCTCGACATAGACGGTGCAAAGCTTGGCGATCAGCCAGTTATGCGACAGGCGTCCAATGCCGACGATGAAGCCGATGATCGTCGCGGTGATGATGCCGGTGATGGCAACGAGAATGGTGTTCAGGATGCCGACGACGAGCGCCCGGCCGTAGGTCGAATCGCTCGAATAGGAGATCAGCGACTGGCCGATTTCGAAGCCTGCTCGCCCATTGAGAAATGCGAAGCCAGATGCCGTGTTGCTGCGTTGCAGGTTGATCGCCGTATTGTGAGCGACCCACGCTATGAAACCAACGAGCAGAACTACGGTCAGAACCTGGAAAAAGATGCCCCTTAACCTGGGGTCGTAAAGTGCCGACTGGAGCGTCCAGCGGCTCTCCGGCAAAGGTGTCGTGTGCACAGCCTCTTGCGTCATGCCGAGCCTAATCCCCTATGTGCCCGTTTTTGGGCTTTTTTTCTTGTAAGATGGAAAGGCGGTTTCCCGCCTTTCCGGCATTCATGTCAAAAGCTTAGCGAACCGGCGGTGCGTACTGGATGCCGCCCTTGTTCCAGAGAGCGTTGAGGCCGCGTGCGATCTTCAGCGGGCTGCCCTGACCGACGTTGCGCTCGAAGACTTCGCTGTAATTGCCGACGCCCTTGATGACGTTATAGGCCCACTCGTTGGTCAGGCCGAGGTCGGTACCGATCTTGGTATCGGCTTCGGTGCCGAGGAAGCGCTTGATATCCGGGTTCGGCGAGTTCTTCATCTCGTCGACGTTGGCCTGGGTGATGCCGAACTCTTCAGCATTCACGAGCGCGTAAGCCGTCCAGGACACGATGTCGAACCACTGGTCGTCACCCTGGCGAACGGCCGGGCCGAGCGGCTCCTTGGAGATGATCTCCGGAAGGATCATGTGCTCGTCGGGATTCTTCAGCGTCAGACGCAGCGAGTAGAGGCCGGACTGGTCGGTCGTGTAGACGTCGCAACGGCCGGAGTCGTAAGCAGCGTTGACTTCTTCGAGCTTTTCGAAAACGACCGGGTTGTACTGAAGGTTGTTGGCCTTGAAGTAGTCGGCGAGGTTCAGCTCGGTGGTGGTGCCGGACTGTACGCAGACAGCAGCGCCGGAGAGTTCGAGAGCCGACTTCACGTTCAGGCTCTTGCGAACCATGAAGCCCTGACCGTCGTAGTAGGTGACCGGACGGAAGTTGAAGCCGAGAGCGGTGTCGCGGTTGATCGTCCAGGTGGTGTTACGCGAGAGAACGTCGACTTCGCCCGACTGCAGGGCCGGGAAGCGGTCCTTTGCAGAGAGGGGCGTGTACTTGACCTTGGTCGGGTCGCCGAAGACGGCGGAAGCGACGGCCTTGCAGAAATCAACGTCGAAGCCGGCCCAGTTGCCGGAAGCGTCAGGCTGCGCGAAGCCGAGCAGGCCCGAGTTGACGCCGCACTGAACGAAACCCTTTGCCTTTACGTCTTCAAGAGTGGTTGCCGAGGCCGCATGGGCGCCAAGAGCGAAAACTGCTGCGCCGACGGCGGCGGACAGGAGCTTAATCTTCATTTTTCCCAACCTTTTATCTGTTGTCTTATGTTCTTTGTGGAGGAGACGGCCGAAGAAAACCTTCCCCCCAATTCTCGACACCCTCCCGGCGCGAGTGGTTCTATCACAGTCGCAAATGCCAAGACGGTCAAGTGTCGCAGACAATAAATGCGGCAAAATTCGGCATTTTGGCAAAATGCGCCGTTCTCATAGGCAGTTGGATAGTATTTGGGCAGTGTTTTGCGGAAAAATACCGCGCAATTCACTGATATATCTGCGAAAGTAACGATGCGGGTAATTTTCGGGCAGTTCCGGCTACGGGGTTGACCCGCCTTTTCCCGAGGTCCAAAACTCGCCCATTGCATCCCTCGCCAAAGGCTATTTCAGACTATGAAAGACAAAGACGGTCTCCTGCAAAATGCAGGCATCAACACCCGCCTCTCGCATCTCGGCAACGATCCCTCGGAATATCACGGCTTCGTCAATCCGCCCGTCGTGCATGCATCGACCGTGCTGTTCCCGAATGCCAAGGCGATGGAAACGCGGGCGCAGAAATACACCTATGGTACCCGCGGCACGCCGACGACGGATGCGCTTTGCGAGGCGATCGACGCACTGGAGGGGTCTGCTGGAACGATCCTGGTGCCGTCGGGCCTTGCCGCCGTCACTGTGCCTTTCCTGGCCTTTCTGTCTTCCGGCGATCATGCGCTGATCGTCGATTCCGTCTACACGCCGACCCGCCATTTCTGCGATACGATGCTGACGCGCCTCGGCGTTGAGGTGGAGTACTACGACCCGGCGATCGGCGCAGGAATCGAGCAGCTGTTCAAGCCGAATACCAAGCTGGTGCACACCGAGGCCCCGGGCTCGAATACCTTCGAAATGCAGGACATCCCGGCCATCGCCGCAATTGCCCACAAGCACGGCGCCGTCGTTGCCATGGACAACACCTGGGCGACCCCGGTCTATTTCCGCCCGCTCGATTTCGGCGTCGATATCTCGATCCACGCCGCGACCAAGTATCCGGCCGGCCATTCCGATATCCTGATGGGCACCGTTTCGGCAAATGCCAAGCACTGGGAGCAGCTGAAGGAAGCCAACATCACGCTCGGTATCTGCGGCGCGCCCGACGACGCTTACCAGGTGCTGCGCGGGTTGCGCACCATGGGCATCCGCCTGGAGCGCCACAACGAAAGCGCGCTGGCCGTTGCAAAATGGCTTGAGGGCCGAGAGGAAGTGGCCAAGGTGCTGCATCCGGCCCTGCCGAGCTTCAAGGGGCACGACATCTGGAAGCGTGACTTCAAGGGCGCCAGCGGCATTTTCTCCTTCGTGCTCAAGGCCGATTCCGCCGAGCAGTACAAGGCAAAGGCGCATGCCTTCCTCGATGCGCTCAGCATCTTCGGCCTCGGCTGGTCCTGGGGTGGTTTCGAGTGCCTCGCGGTTCACGTCAACCTGAACGACCGCCGTATCGCCAAGGCGCCGGAAGGCGGCCCGCTGATCCGCCTGCAGATCGGTCTCGAAGATGTTGCCGACATCAAGGCCGACATCGAGCGCGGCTTTGCCGCATCGAACGCTGTCTGATCAGACCTGCGGCCGGTAGCCGTAGATCCAGTCGAGATCCGCCGCGAGGCTTTGCGGCGGCTTCAGCGACAAGACGATATCACGCCCGATCCTGATGGGACCGCGGGCGTGATAGGCAAAGCGGTTGAACGCACCGCGCTTGCGTATCCTGGCGATCCGCGCCGTCCTCAGCGCTTCGAAGCGGGGCAGGGCCTGTTCGGCACCTTCCCGAGACAACATCTCACCAAGCTCGAAAGCATCCTCGATCGCCATCGCCGCGCCCTGTGCGGCAAAGGGCATCATCGCATGTGCGGCATCGCCGATCAGCACGCGGTCACGCCCGTTCTGCCAGCGCCCCTCGGTCGCCTCGTAGAGCGGCCAGAAGGTGGGCGCGATGTCTCCGAAGAGTGACGTGATGCCCGGGTGCCAGCCCTTGAAGCGCGATCGCAATATCTGCAGCTGGTGACGTTCCGCTCCGCCGTCCCATAGATGCCGGTCATCCGTGCCACCGGTGATCGCCACCAGATTGAAGCTCGCGGTTTCCTTCAGCGGATAGCAGACGAGATGTGCGGAAGGACCGAGATAGGCCGCGACATTGTCGCGATCGAGGAAATCAGGCGCCGACGCCTGAGAAATCGTGAAGCGATAGGCGATATTGCCAGAAAAGCGCGGCGAGGGCGCGCCGGGAATGTGCTGGCGCATCTTCGACCAGACGCCATCGGCGCCGATCACCAACCCGGCAGGCAGGCTGGCGGATTCGAACGGTATTCCAAGATGCAGGCGGCAGAGCGGATTGCTGCGCACGGCTTCGAGTAGAACCCGTTGCAAGGTGGCGCGATGCAGCACGCCATAGGGCGCGTCCCACCGGTCGCGCGCAAAACGTCCGGCCGGAACGGCGGCGAGAGGCCGCAGCGTATCGCCGGCGACGAGCCGGATCATCTCGGGCTCAAGCCAGTGCTTTTCGATCTCGGAGAGAACGCCGAGTTGACGCAGGATTCGCGATGCATTGGGAGAGAGCTGCAGTCCGGCGCCGACTTCGGCAAGCTCGCTTGCCTGCTCGAATATGTCGGAGCCGATACCGTGCCTGGCAAGCGCCAGCGCGGCCGTCAGCCCCGCAATTCCAGCGCCCGCAATGGCGGCATGTTCGACCGGCATCTGTTATCCGATCCCGGAAGAAATGATCAGGCGGCCTTGACGTGGAAAACGCAGCCGGCCGGGTTCGTCTGGTTGGACTTCAGCGCGCCGTTGAAGCGGTAGAGCGTCGAGCAGTAGGAGCAGACCTTTTCGTTGTCGTCGCCCATGTCGATGAAGATATGCGGATGGTCGAACGGCACGGATGCGCCGGTGCACATGAATTCCTTCACGCCGACTTCGATCACGCGGTGTCCGCCGTCGTTCTGGAAGTGGGGAATGCTGTGGCCGGCCATGTCTGTCTCCGAATGCTTTGAAATTTGGCCGGACATTATCTTTCTTCGCCGCAAATGTGTAGAGCCAAAGCGCCGCAAGCGGCATGGTTTTTTGCCCGCCGGGGTTCACCTCGCGGCAGCGATAAAATATGGTCCGCCGCAAACAGGAACCAGCCTTTATGAACTTGAATACGCCAGCATTCTCCAGCTTCACGCATGATGGCCTCAACCTCGCCTATTTCGATGAAGGCGATCCGAATGGTGCGCCGGTCCTGCTGATCCACGGATTTGCCTCGACCGCCAATGTGAACTGGGTGCATCCGGGCTGGCTGAAAACGCTGGGCGATGCCGGCTACCGCGTCATCGCCATGGACAACCGCGGCCATGGCGCAAGCGACAAGCCGCATGATGCCGAGGCCTACCGCCCCTGGGTCATGGCGGCTGACTCGATGGCCCTTCTCGACCATCTCGGCATTCCGGAAGCCAATGTCATGGGCTATTCGATGGGTGCCCGCATCTCCGTTTTCGCCGCACTTGCCAATCCGCACCGCGTCCGCTCGCTGGTGCTCGGTGGTCTCGGCATCGGCATGACCGATGGCGTCGGCGACTGGGACCCGATCGCCGATGCACTGCTGGCGCCCTCGGTCGATACCGTCACGCATGATCGCGGCCGAATGTTCCGCATGTTTGCCGAGCAGACCAGGAGCGACCGCCAGGCGCTTGCCATGTGCATCCGCGGATCGCGCGATCTCGTCGCACGGGCCGACATGGGCAAGATCGAGGCGCCGACGCTGATCGGCGTCGGAACAAAGGACGACATCGCGGGTTCGCCCCAGAAGCTTGCCGCCCTGATGCCGAATGCCGAAGCGTTGGATATCCCGGGCCGCGACCACATGCTGGCGGTCGGCGACAGGGTGTTCAAGAAGGCCGTTCTGGAGTTTTACGAGAAGGTCGCCTGACGGTGACATGCCGCTTTTGAGCGGATATTCACGGAAAAATCATCCTAAAAAGGTCTGGCGGCTGCACCCATTTATGTTACAGCCGTTTTGCTTTATACAATGACCTTCCCAAGGGAAATGAGGAGACCGGTAATGGTCGCGAAGACAGACATTCGTCCTCTTGAAGCTGCAAGCTCGCTCAAGGTGATGGATCCGATCTGGGACAGCCTGCGCGAAGAAGCGCGCGTTGCTGCCGAGAAGGATCCGGTCCTGGCGGCTTTCCTTTATTCGACGGTGATCAATCACCGCTCGCTGGAAGAATGCGTCATCCACCGTATCTGCGAACGCCTCGACCATCCCGATATGCAGGCGACGCTGCTGCGTCAGGCTTTTGACGAGATGCTGTCCGACTGGCCGGAATGGAGCGACATCCTGCGTGTCGACATCCAGGCGATCTACGACCGCGATCCCGCATGCCTGCGCTTCATGGAAGCCGTGCTCTATTTCAAGGGTTTTCACGCGCTGCAGACCCATCGCCTGGCTCATTGGCTGCTCAACCGTGGACGCCGCGATCTGGCGCTCTATCTGCAGAGCCGTTCGTCCAGTGTATTTCAGACGGATATCAATCCGGCGGCGCGGATCGGGAAGGGCATCTTCCTCGATCACGCAACCGGTCTGGTCGTCGGCGAAACGGCTGTGATCGGTGACAACGTCTCGATCCTGCATGGCGTGACGCTCGGCGGTACCGGCAAGGAAGGCGCAGACCGCCATCCGAAGATCGGTAGCGGCGTGCTGATCGGTGCGGGGGCCAAGATCCTCGGCAATATCGAGATCGGCTATTGCTCGCGCGTCGCCGCAGGCTCGGTGGTGCTGAAGGCCGTTCCCCCGAAGACGACCGTTGCCGGCGTGCCGGCGAAGGTGGTCGGAGAAGCCGGGTGTTCGGAGCCGTCGCGGATAATGGACCAGGTGATCGGCGCCGATATCTGAGCCGCTCATATCAGAAACGGCTGAAAAAGCGGGCCGCAAACGCAAGGGGAAAGCCGGTGCACTTGCGTGCCGGCAGCCTTTACAGCGCCGCTTTTCCTGTGCAAGAAGCGGCCAACTGAGACCGCTAGGAGATCAAGTGTGAAGCCTGAAGAACTCAAGAAGCTCGACGCCTATTTCAAGAAAACGCTCAATCCGGAAATCGTCGTGAAGGCGCGTCCGCGCAAGAACGACTCGGCTGAAGTTTACCTCGGCGAGGAGTTCCTGGGTGTCGTCTATATCGATGACGAAGACGGCGACCGCTCCTATAACTTCTCGATGGCGATCCTCGACGTCGATCTCTGATCAGCGCCGCCATTCGCTGAATATCACGGGCCGCTCTGCGGCCCGTTTGTTTTTGCCGAAACAATCCGGGCGGAATCGCTGGATGAACCCGCCCTCTGCTCCATTTTAGGGATTGCGAATGCGATCAACCAAAATGGAGGCTGAGGACATGGGTATTTTCGACAAGATCAAGCATGCGATCTTCGGTGAGGCCAAGGCGGCACCGGTAACGGCCGCTGCGCCGCCGAAGGCCGAGCCCGCTGCGGCGGCTCCCGCTTCGCCGTCGGCCGCCCCTGCGGCTGCAGCGCCCGCAGCATCTCCGGCGCCTTCCGCACCCGCGCCGAGCACCGCAGCTCCCGTCGATATCGTACCCATCCTCGATGCTGCCGTGAAGAAGAGCGGCCAGAAGCTCGACTGGCGCCGCTCGATCGTCGATTTGATGAAGGCGGTCGGCATGGACGCCAGCCTTGCCGAGCGCAAGGAGCTGGCAGCCGAGCTTGGTTATTCCGGTGATACCGGCGACTCCGCCAAGATGAACATGTTCCTCCACAAGGCGCTGATGAAGCGGCTGTCGGAGAATGGCGGCAAGGTGCCGGCCGATCTGCTCGACTAGGAGGCAAACGCAAATGTGTTTCGAGGCTTCGCTGGCTAATGGCGAAGCCTCAGGTTGCGACTTGCTGATATATGTCTGCAAAATCAACGATGGATGTACGTCCTTCTTTTTTGCTTGAGAATTCGCGGTTGCAAATGCACGCATGAGTCGTTTTGCATCGCACAAAACCGCTTGACTCCTGAAGCTTTGCAGCTACCTTTTTGCTGCAGAGCCGAAGAGGAGGTTGTGCATGTTCAACTTTGACGAGACGAACCGCAAGGGCAAGGAAGCCATGGACACGATGCTCAAAAGCTATTCGGATAGCGCCAAGGGCTTCCAGGCGATCGCCACCGAAGCGGTGGAATATTCCAAGAAATCCTTTGAAGACGCAGTCAAGCATTTCGAGGCGCTGACGGGCGTTCGCAGCATCGAAGCTGCTTTCGACCTTCAGAGCAGCTATGTGAAATCGTCCTACGAAGGCTTCGTCGCCGAAGCCAGCAAGATGGGCGAAATGTATTCCGACCTCGCCAAGGGCGCTTACAAGCCCTACGAAGCGCAGGTTCCAGCACCGATCGTGAAAGCCGCGAAGGCCGCAGCGCAGGCGACGCCCGCCGCGGCCTGATTTCATGCGCCTGATGGGCGCACCCCTTGAAAAACGAAGACCGGCTACGCACTTGCGGCCGGTCTTTTTTGTTTTCTGCCGCGTTCAAGAAATAGTCCGGGACTTTTTTCGCGTTTGCGTCAAGTCCTGCGGAATTGTGATTGCAGTCGGGAACAAGGGGCTTAAAATCGCAGCATTATGAACTAAGTTAGTGTTTCAGATATTCGGTGGGTAAAGCATCCTCCCATGCACCATCGGACTGATCGAGGAATGAATGAAAATGATCGCAAAGCCGATCCGGATGCAAAACGATGGCGAAAGGAACGGGGACAACGGAAATCGCGGAACCTCGGTCATTACACGTACCAAGCCGAAGACCAAGAAGCCTAATCTCTACCGCGTGCTCATCCTGAATGACGACTACACTCCCATGGAATTCGTCATCCACATCCTGGAGCGGTTTTTCCAGAAAGATCGCGAAAGTGCCACCCGCATCATGCTGCATGTCCATAACCACGGCGTCGGTGAATGCGGGATATTCACATACGAGGTAGCGGAGACCAAGGTGAGCCAGGTGATGGACTTTGCCCGGCAGCATCAGCATCCGCTGCAATGCGTCATGGAAAAGAAGTGAGGATCACAACGTGCCAACATTTTCGCCTAGCTTAGAAAAGGCGCTCCATCAGGCACTGACCTTTGCCAACGAGCGGCATCACGAATATGCGACGCTCGAGCATCTGCTGCTCGCCCTTGTAGACGACTCCGATGCGGCCGCGGTCATGGGTGCCTGCAACGTCGATCTCGACGCGCTCCGCAAGACACTGATCGAATACATCGACAACGAACTCTCCAACCTAGTCACCGGATATGACGAGGACTCCAAGCCGACCTCCGGCTTCCAGCGCGTCATCCAGCGTGCCGTCATCCATGTCCAGTCTTCCGGCCGCGAAGAAGTGACCGGCGCCAACGTGCTCGTCGCCATCTTCGCCGAGCGCGAAAGCCATGCCGCATACTTCCTGCAGGAACAGGAAATGACCCGCTACGACGCGGTCAACTACATCTCGCACGGGATCGGCAAGCGGCCGGGCTCGTCGGAAAGCCGCACCCCGCGTGGTGCCGAGGACGAATCCGAAAGCAAGCCGAGCGCATCGCGCGGCGGCGAGGACGATGCAGCCGGCAAGAAGCAGCAGGATGCGCTGAAGGCTTACTGCGTCAATCTCAACGAAAAGGCCAAGACCGGCAAGATCGACCCGCTGATCGGCCGCCACGCCGAAGTCAGCCGCACGATCCAGGTCCTGTGCCGCCGCTCGAAGAACAATCCGCTCTATGTCGGTGATCCCGGCGTCGGCAAGACGGCGATCGCCGAAGGCCTCGCCAAGCGCATCGTCGAAGGCAAGGTTCCGGAAGCGCTCGCTGACGCCACCATCTTCTCGCTCGACATGGGCACGCTGCTCGCCGGCACCCGTTACCGCGGTGACTTCGAAGAGCGCCTGAAGCAGGTCGTCAAGGAGCTCGAAGAGTATCCGGGCGCCGTTCTGTTCATCGACGAAATCCATACGGTGATCGGCGCCGGCGCCACCTCGGGCGGCGCGATGGATGCATCGAACCTCCTGAAGCCTGCTTTGTCTTCGGGTGCGATCCGCTGCATCGGTTCGACCACCTACAAGGAATACCGCCAGTTCTTCGAAAAGGACCGGGCTCTGGTTCGCCGCTTCCAGAAGATCGACGTCAACGAGCCGTCGATCGACGATGCGATCGAAATCATGAAGGGCCTGAAGCCTTATTTCGAAGAGTACCACCACCTGCGTTATTCGAATGACGCCATCAAGTCGGCTGTCGAGCTGTCGGCCCGCTATATCTCGGACCGCAAGCTGCCGGACAAGGCGATCGATGTCATCGACGAAACCGGTGCAGCGCAGATGCTGCTGCCGCCGTCGCGCCGCCGCAAGCTGATCACCGAAAAGGAGATCGAGGCGACGATCGCGACCATGGCCCGCATTCCGCCGAAGACCGTGTCGAAGGATGACGAAGCCGTTCTTGCCAATCTCGAGCAGGAACTGCGCTCGGTGGTCTACGGCCAGGATACGGCGATCGAAGCCCTGTCGACGGCGATCAAGCTGGCCCGTGCCGGTCTGCGTGAACCGAACAAGCCGATCGGCTCCTACGTCTTTTCCGGCCCGACGGGCGTCGGCAAGACGGAAGTCGCCAAGCAGCTTGCTTCCTCGCTCGGCGTCGAGATGCTGCGCTTCGACATGTCTGAGTACATGGAGCGTCACACGGTTTCCCGTCTGCTCGGCGCACCTCCCGGCTATGTCGGCTTCGACCAGGGCGGTCTCCTGACCGATGGCGTCGATCAGCATCCGCATTGCGTCGTTCTTCTCGACGAAATCGAGAAGGCGCATCCTGATATCTACAACATCCTGTTGCAGGTGATGGACCACGGCACGCTGACCGACCATAACGGCAAGAAGATCGACTTCCGCAACGTCATCCTGATCATGACGACCAATGCGGGCGCGTCCGAAATGGCCAAGGCCGCCTTCGGCTTCGGTTCGTCGAAGCGCAGCGGCGAGGATGAAGAGGCGTTGAACCGCCTGTTCACGCCGGAGTTCCGCAACCGTCTCGATGCGATCATTCCGTTCGCCTCGCTGCCGACCGCCGTCATCCACAAGGTCGTCCAGAAGTTCATCATGCAGCTGGAAGCACAGCTTTCCGAACGCAACGTGACCTTCGACCTGCACGAGGATGCGATCGCCTGGCTGGCCGAAAAGGGTTACGACGAGAAGATGGGCGCCCGCCCGCTCGCTCGCGTCATCCAGGATGTCATCAAGAAGCCGCTGGCCAACGAAATCCTCTTCGGCAAGCTGAAGAAGGGTGGCGTCGTTACTGTCAGCGTCGGTCCGAAGGAAGACGGCAAACCCGGCATCGTGCTCAATTCCGTTTCGGAACTGGCGCCGATCAAGCCGAAGCCCGAAGCCGAGGCCATACATCCGGAAGCCGATCATGACGACGATGGCGAGCTGAAGACCAAGGCGAAGAAGGTCACGGCGAAGAAGGCCAAAGCCTCGGCCGAGCCCGAAGTCAAGTCCGCGCCCAAGAAGGGCAGCGCCGTACCGAAAGTGCCGCGCAAGAACTGAATGTCACCGGCAGGTGAATAACGAAAAGGCCGCAGCAATGCGGCCTTTTTTGCTTTCAAGTGGTCGCCGGCCTCAGAGAGGCTGGTAGTCGATTTCGAGGAAATCCTCGACCTCGGGCACCCACCGGTCCCGCACGAAGGCGACATGGGCGGGATGCACATTATAGGCGTCGTAGCCGGCCTGGTTTTCGAACTCCATGGAAAAGCCGAACGCGAAGGCGTTCTTCGGGCTGGTCTGACGGAGTTGCTCGAAGTTGCGTACGCTCGGAATCTGCGCCAGATCGAGTGCGGCGCTGAGAAACGCCTTCTCTTCAGGCGAACCGGCGGAATGCTTGAGGCGGAACGCCACGGTATGACGGATCATCGATAGTTCTCCCGACGATTGCTGGCTCAGCCGAGCTCGGCCTTGATCTTCTCGGCATTGGCGGCAAGCACGGCACCGTCCTCCATCTTGCCGGAATGCGGCTTCAGCGCCACGCCCTCGTGGCGCGGGATGACGTGGAAGTGCAGGTGGAACACCGTCTGGCCGGCCGCCGGTTCGTTGAACTGGCAGACGAAGACGCCGTCGGCGTCAAAGGCGTCCTGCACGGCATTGGCGATCTTCTGGACGACGGTGATCGAATGCGAAAGCGCTGCCGGATCGGCATCGAGGAGGTTACGCGAAGGCGCCTTGGGAACGACGAGCACATGGCCCGGCGCCTGCGGCATCACGTCCATGAAAGCAACGGTCTGCTCGTCTTCGTAGACGCGATGCGAGGGGATTTCGCCGCGCAGGATCTTGGCGAAGATGTTGTTGTCGTCATAGGCGGCGCTGGTCATCGAAAATCTCCTCATGTGTGCTGTTCGGGTAGCGCGGCGGAGCCGAGGGCGTCAATCCTCCTGCTGCCGTTCGCCTTTGCGGAAGGGGCTGTGGTCGGTGAGGATCTCGTTCATATGCTCGACATCCTCGCGCTCGCGCTCGAGATAATCCGAGATCGCACGGCGAAGCCCGGCATGAGCGACGTAATGCGCCGAATGCGTTGTCACCGGCAGATAACCTCTGGCGAGCTTGTGCTCTCCCTGCGCTCCCGCCTCGACCCGCTTCAAACCCTTGGCGAGCGCAAAATCGATCGCCTGGTGATAGCAGACCTCGAAATGCAGGTAGGGGTGATCCTCGATACAGCCCCAGTGGCGGCCGTAAAGCGTATCGCCGCCGATGAAATTGATGGCGCCCGCCACATAGCGCCCGTCGCGCTTGGCCATCACCAGCAGGATATCGTCGGGCATGCGTTGGCCGATCAGCGAATAGAAGTCTCGCGTGAGATAGGGCCGGCCCCATTTGCGGCTGCCGGTGTCCATGTAGAAAGAAAAGAACTGGTCCCATATCCGCTCGGTCAGATCGGCGCCGGTCAGCCAGTCGATGCTGATGCCGTTCTCAAGCGCCGCCCGCCGCTCCTTCTTCAACGCCTTGCGCTTGCGCGATGCCAGCGTCTCCAGGAAGGCGTCGTGATTGGCATAGCCATCATTGATGAAATGGAACTGCTGGTCGGTGCGATGCAGATAGCCGTCCGTCTCGAAGACCGAGATCTCGTCTTCAGGAACGAAGGTCACATGCGCCGAGGAGACGCCGAGGCGGCGCACCACTTCCTTGAGGCTTTCGGCAATCGCACTCTGGATCGGCCGCCGCTCGAAACCTTCGGCGACGAGCAGGCGCGGCCCCGTCGCTGGCGTAAAGGGGATCGAGCATTGCAGCTTCGGATAATAGCGTCCGCCGGCGCGCTCGAAGGCGTCGGCCCAGCCGTGATCGAAGACATATTCGCCCTGGCTGTGGTTCTTGAGATAGCCGGGCAGGGCGCCGATCAGCTCACCCTTGTCTGTCTCCAGCAGCAGGTGATGCCCGAGCCAGCCTGTATCGGCCGTCGCCGAGCCTGATTCTTCAAGCGAGGACAGGAAGGCATGGGAGAGGAATGGATTGTAGGGAACGGTGTCCGCCGCTTTCGAGGTGCCGGAGAGCCGTGACCAGCTCTCCGGGGAAATGGCGGTAAAAGACCGTTCGACGCGGATCGAGATTTCATCAGTCATGGAGCAAAAGACGAAGCCTTCGGGGGAGGAGTGTGGCTCCCTTTCAGTCTGCGCACGATCTTGTCCAAAAAGCGAGCATCAAACCGAAACGCGCGGATCAAATCCCTCGAAGGTCATCTGATCGGCGTTTTCGAAAGTATGCTTGCGGGCCTTCTCGTCGCGGACCGTCCAGGTGATCACCGGAATGCCCTTGGCGCGCTGGCCCGAGATGAACGGGTTCGGCAGGTCGGCGAAGAAATAGGAGATGAAGTCGAGGCCGAGCGCCATCGCCTTCTCATGCACCTCGAATTCCTCCGGCTTGTTGCCGCTTGCAGTCAGGCCGACCGGGTAGGGCGCGTTCAGCGCCTTCAGGTCGCGCAGCAGCCAATGGTCGAAGCTCATCAGCGCCACCTTGCCCTGGTATCCCTCGAGCACTTCGAGCACTGTTTCGGCAAAGCCTTCGTCATCGGCCTCGCGGCCCTTGAGTTCGAGCACCAGCGGCACCTTGCCCTGGACGAGATCGAGCAGCTGCTTCAGCGTCGGGATCTTGTCGGCAGTGCCGCCGACCGAGAGCAGGCCCAGTTCCTGCGAGGTCCGGGCGCGGATATCGCCCGGCATGTTGCAGAGGCGCTCGAGGTTCTCGTCGTGGAAGATGATCGGCACGCCATCGGAGGCGTAGTGCAGGTCGCATTCGATCGCAAAACCGGCTTCGACAGCGCGCGAAAACGCGCTCAGCGTGTTTTCCCACACGAGCTTGTTGGTGTCGTGATAGCCGCGATGGGCGACCGGAACTTCCTTGATCCAGGCTGCGGAGGTCATGTTATGCGATTTCCATGATGGCATCGATTTCGACGGCGGCGTTGAACGGCAGGGCTGCCATGCCGACGGCGGCGCGCGCATGCTTGCCGGCTTCGCCGAGAACGTTGGCGATCAGGTTGGACGCGCCGTTGATGACGAGGTGCTGCTCGACGAATTCAGGCGCGGAAGCGACGAAGCCGTTCAGCTTGATGACGCGCTTGATGCGGCCGAGATTGCCGCCGAGTGCGGCATTGGCCTGCGCCAGAATGTTGATGGCGCAGAGTTCGGCGGCGCGCTGGCCGGCGGCAACGTCGACATTCTTGCCGAGATGGCCGCTGACGGCGACCTTGCCGCCTTCGAGCGGCAGCTGGCCGGAGATGTAGAGAAGTCCGCCGCTGATCACATAGGGAACATAGTTCGCCGCAGGAGCAGCCGCTTCCGGCAGAGTTATCCCCATTTCCTTGAGTTTTGCGGCAATCTGGTCGGACATTTTCGCCTCCACTTTCATTGTCAATGCTTCAAAAATTATGCATCAAGACTAGAATATTGCGTATGACAGCTTCCAGCCTCGATTTGGCCGAAAGCGTTCTTATAACATCGCGGCCGAGTCCAACAGGAGATAATGGATGTTCCGATCGAGTCTTGCCGCTCTGCTGCTTGCAAGCGTTTCCGCAAATGCATGGGCTGCGGCGCCCGCTGCCGGAGCGGCGATCGCTTCGGGCCTTGTCGCGCATCGGGCAATTTACGATCTGGAGCTCAAGGACGCCTCGGAACGCTCGGGCATTGCCGGCATGTCGGGCCGCATGGTCTACGAATTCAACGGCAATTACTGCGAAGGCTTCACCACCAATTTCCGCTTCGTGACGCAGATCGATACCGGCGACAACACCCGCGTCAGCGACCAGCAGACCAAGACCTTCGAGAATATCAAGGACCGCAAGTTCACCTTCGAGACGAAGTCCTTCACGGACGACCAACTCGACAAGGAAGTGAACGGCGAAGCGAGCGACAAGGCCGATGGCGTCACCGTCGATCTGACGAGCCCGCAGGCAAAGGAGCTGCAGCTCGCCGAGAGCCGTTTCCCGACCGAGCACATGCTCGACGTGATCGAGAACGCCAAGTCGGGCAAGCGCTTCTTCGAAGCCCGCGTCTTCGACGGTTCCGACGATGGCGACAAGGCCCTGGCGACCACGACCGTTGTCGGCAAGCTCGTCAGCCCCAAGGCCGGCGACGAGGCTGATGCCGGTAATGCCGGCGCATTCGCCAAGACCGCTTTCTGGCCGGTGACGATTTCCTACTTCAACGAGAATAGCAAGACCGACGCCTTGCCAGTCTACCGCATGTCGTTCAAGCTCTATGAGAACGGCATCACCCGTGACTTGACGATGGACTACGGCGACTTCGTTCTGACGGGAAAGCTCGCCAAACTTGAAATGCTCGACAAGAAGCCCGAGACCTGCAAGTAACCTCTTGAAGCCGCATCGAATCGGCAGGTCTTCTTCCGGGAGGTTGGCATGGCACACATGCCGGTAAAATTGCTTGCGACATCCTTGATCGCGCTCGGCGCCGTCTGCGCCGCGCTGCCCGCGATGGCGGCCGATTGCAGCGATACGCCTTATTCCGGCGTCGACTGGAGCAATTGCAACAAGAAGAACCTGATGCTGGAGTCGAGCGACTTCGAGGGCGCCAATCTCTCGGACGCCGATCTGTCGCAGACCAGCCTGAAGGGCGCCAATCTCACTTCGGCGAATTTCGAGAAGGCGACGCTGGTGCGTGCCTGGCTCGAGGGTGCCAAGGCTGACGGCGCCAAGTTCGACAAGATCGAGGCCTACCGCTCGGTTTTCCAGAATGCCTCGGCGCAGAAGGCCTCCTTCGTTGCTGCTGAGCTGCAGCGCGCCGACTTCACCGGCGCGCAGCTTTCGGGCTCAAGCTTCGAGAAGGCCGAGCTCGGCCGTACCAATTTCAGCAAGGCGACGCTCAGCGAATCCAAGTTTTCGCTCGCGAACCTGTCGCGCGCCAACATGGTCGGCGCGACTTTCGGTGGTCAGGTCAGCTTCGACCGTGCCTTCATGTATCTGACGCGCATCGAAGGCGTCGATCTGTCTTCGGCGCAGGGGCTGGAGCAGACGCAGATCGAGCTTGCCTGCGGCGACGCCTCGACGAAGCTGCCGTCGGGCCTCAAGGCGCCGGCCGGTTGGCCATGCCCGGCTGAAACCGACAATTGACGCTGGCAGCGCCCGCGGATCCCTGCAATCAGGCAGTTTTTTCCGCGCGAGCCTTGCATTTGCAGTGAATCGACTGTAAGGGCACCCGCATTCCACACGCAAGGCATGGGATGGTCCGGGAGAAATCCGGATTGTTCCGCCCGGTGGCATCCCGAAAGGATGCTGTTCGTCTTGCGGGGGTTCAACCGGAAAAGGATGACTAGGCATGGCATTGCCCGATTTTTCTATGCGCCAGCTTCTTGAAGCAGGCGTCCACTTCGGCCACCAGACGCACCGCTGGAACCCGAAGATGAAGCCGTACATTTTCGGCGATCGTAACAACATTCACATCATCGACCTCGCTCAGACGGTTCCGATGCTGTCGCGCGCCCTCCAGGTCGTGTCCGACACCGTTGCCCGTGGCGGCCGCGTTCTGTTCGTTGGCACCAAGCGTCAGGCTTCCGAGCTCATCGCTGACTCGGCCAAGCGTTCCGCTCAGTACTACGTCAACTCGCGTTGGCTCGGCGGCATGATGACCAACTGGAAGACGATCTCCAACTCGATCCAGCGCCTGCGCAAGCTCGACGAGATCCTGAGCTCGGAAGGCTCCGGCTACTCCAAGAAGGAACGCCTGAACCTCGAGCGCGAGCGCGAAAAGCTCGACAAGGCTCTCGGTGGTATCAAGGACATGGGCGGCACGCCGGACCTGATGTTCATCATCGACACCAACAAGGAAAAGATCGCGATCGACGAAGCCAAGCGCCTCGGCATCCCGGTCGTTGCCATCATCGACTCGAACTGCGATCCGGACCTGATCGACTACCCGATCCCGGGCAACGACGACGCTTCGCGCGCCATCGCTCTCTACTGCGACCTGATCGCACGCGCTGCCATCGACGGCATCGCTCGTCAGCAGGGCGCATCGGGCCGCGATCTCGGCGCAGCGATCGATGCACCGGTTGAGCCGGCGCTCGACGAAACCGGCGCCTGATAAAGAAGCAGGCGGGCAGTATCGCCCGTCATGCTTTCCAGAGATTGGGAAAGGCCGCTCGCGACTCTCAGAAGTTCGGCGGCCTTGACCATTTCAGGCGAGGGCGATCTGCCCCTTGCCGCCACAGTTTCGATATGACGCGTCATTCATCACGCTGTCATACATACAGGTACATTTCGTGCCTCAATCCGGTGCAGCACCGCGTTTCGCGGGCCACCGTTTGAACCGACAAAGAGGAAGCTTATGACCGAGATTACGGCTGCACTGGTAAAGGAACTGCGCGAGAAGTCCGGCGCAGGCATGATGGACTGCAAGAAGGCGCTGCTGGAAACCAACGGCGACATCGAAGCAGCGATCGACTGGCTCCGTGCCAAGGGCATCTCGAAGGCCGACAAGAAGGCCGGCCGCGCTGCTGCCGAAGGTCTGGTTGCCATCGCTGGCGCCGGCCACAAGGCTGTTGTCGTCGAGCTGAACTCCGAAACCGACTTCGTTGCCCGTAACGACGCCTTCCAGGACCTCGTCCGCGGCATCGCCAACGTTGCTCTCGGCACCGACGGTTCGGTTGAAGCCATCGCTGCTGCGACCTACCCGGCATCCGGCAAGCCGGTCGCCGACACCATCAAGGACGCGATCGCAACCATCGGCGAAAACATGACGCTCCGTCGCGCTGCCAAGCTCGAAGTCGAGCACGGCGTCGTTGCGACCTACATCCACAACGCTGCCGGCGACGGCATCGGCAAGCTCGGCGTTCTCGTCGCTCTGAAGTCGGAAGGCGACAAGGCTGTCCTGACCTCGATCGGCCGCCAGGTTGCCATGCACATCGCTGCGACCAACCCGCTCGCGATCCGCGCCGAAGAAGTCGACGCTGCAGTTGCCGAGCGCGAACGCAACGTCTTCATCGAGCAGGCCCGCGAATCCGGCAAGCCGGAAGCCATCATCGAAAAGATGGTCGAAGGCCGTATGCGCAAGTTCTTCGAAGAAGTCGCTCTGCTCTCGCAGGCTTTCGTCATCAACCCCGACCTGACGGTCGGAGCTGCTGTCAAGGAAGCTGAAAAGGAAGCCGGCGCGAAGATCGAAGTCGTCGGCATGGCACGTCTCCTCCTCGGCGAAGGCGTCGAGAAGGAAGAGAGCGACTTCGCTGCTGAAGTTGCTGCTGTCGCCAAGGGCTGATAGCGCCTCATACATGTGAAAACGCAAGGGCATCGCGTGACAACGCGGTGCCCTTCGTGTATCCGGCAGTCAGCGGTGATTAACGAGGAGCCAAGATGTCGCGAGAGCCTGTCTACAAACGTGTTCTACTCAAGGCTTCCGGCGAAGCCCTCATGGGCAGCCAGGGCTTCGGTATCGACGTAGCGGTGGCGGACCGCATCGCGTCTGATATCGCTGAAGCCCGCCAGATGGGCGTCGAAGTCGGCGTCGTCGTCGGCGGCGGCAACATTTTCCGCGGCGTTGCAGTCGCTTCCAAGGGCGGCGATCGGGTGACCGGCGACCACATGGGGATGCTCGCGACCGTCATCAACGCGCTGGCGCTCGCAACCTCGCTGCGCAAGCTGAATATCGATACGGTCGTCCTGTCGGCCATCGCCATGCCGGAGATCTGTGAGAGCTTCTCCCAGCGCGCGACGCTCTACCACCTGTCGCTCGGCCGCGTGGTGATCTTCGCCGGCGGTACCGGCAATCCCTTCTTCACGACCGACTCTGCAGCAGCGCTGCGCGCCGCCGAAATGGGCGCCGAAGCGATCTTCAAGGGCACGCAGGTCGATGGCATCTACTCGGCCGATCCGAAGAAGGTTCCGGACGCGACGCGCTTCGACCGGCTGACGCACAAGGAAGTGCTCGACAAGGGCCTCGCCGTCATGGACGTCGCAGCCGTCGCGCTTGCCCGCGAAAACTCCATTCCGATCATCGTCTTCTCGATCCACGAGAAGGGTGGTTTTGCTGAAATCTTGACGGGCGGTGGCCTCAAGACCATCGTATCCGACAACTGACGATAGACTGCGCCGCGTGAGACGGCGCGATTGCGACTGAGACGGGAGCATTGCTATGAGTGAAGGCATCGACATCAAGGAAATCAAGCGCCGCATGGATGGCGCGGTTTCCGCATTCAAGAGCGATATCGCATCGCTGCGCACCGGCCGTGCCTCGGCCAACATTCTGGATCCGGTGATGGTCGAAGCCTACGGTTCGCGCGTGCCGCTCAACCAGGTCGCCAACATCACCGTGCCGGAGCCTCGCATGCTGTCGGTCTCGGTCTGGGACAAGTCGATGGTTTCCGCCACCGAGCGCGCGATCCGCGAATCGAGCCTCGGCCTGAACCCGATCGTCGATGGCCAGAATCTGCGCATTCCGCTGCCGGAGCTCAACGAAGAGCGCCGCAAGTCGCTGGTCAAGGTTGCCCACGATTACGCCGAAAAGAGCAAGGTGGCGATTCGCCATGTTCGCCGTGACGGCATGGACGGCCTTAAGAAAGCCGAAAAGGACGGTGTCATTGGCCAGGATGAAAGCCGCGCCCAGTCCGATCGTGTGCAGAAGATGACGGATGAGACGATTTCCGAAATCGATCGCTTGCTTGCGGATAAGGAAAAGGAAATCATGCAGGTCTAAGGCTTTCGCCTGCGCCCCCAAGAAACCGGACGGGAAATGTCGAAACCAGCATTCGCAAGCATGCCAGAACACGTTGCCATCATCATGGATGGCAACGGCCGTTGGGCCAAGCAGCGTGGCCTGCCGCGCGCCATGGGCCACCGCAAGGGTGTCGAAGCCGTACGCGAGACCGTGCGTGCTGCCGGCGACGCTGGCGTCAAGTATCTGACGCTGTTCGCATTCTCTTCGGAGAACTGGCGCCGGCCCGAAGCCGAAGTGTCGGATCTGATGGGCCTGCTCAAGGCGTTCATCCGCCGCGATCTTGCCGAACTGCATTCCGAAAATGTCCGCATCCGGATCATCGGTGATCGCTACACGCTGCGCAGCGATATTCTCGATCTGCTGCTGGAAGCTGAGGAGACGACGCGCAACAACACTGCGCTGACGCTCGTGATCGCCTTCAACTATGGCTCGCGCGACGAGATCGCCCGGGCCATGGTGAGCCTGGCCAAGGACGTCGAGGCCGGCGTGCTGCGGGCGCAGGACGTGACAGCGGCGCTGATCAATGCCCGGCTGGATACGGCTGGTATTCCCGACCCCGACCTCATCATCCGCACCAGCGGCGAGGAGCGGCTGTCGAACTTCCTGCTCTGGCAGGCCGCCTATTCCGAATTCATCTTCGTGCCGGAATACTGGCCGGACTTCGGGCGCGAACTCTTCTATTCCGCCCTCGAAAAATTCGCCGCCCGCGACCGCCGTTTCGGTGGCTTGTCGTCGCAGGCCGCAGCAGTGGGTACTTGATGCAGCAGGAACTGAAGCTCCGTATCATCTCAGGAATCATTCTGGCCGCGATCGTTCTCGCGGCGACTTGGTACGGAGGTCTGGCGTTCCGCGCGCTGTCGTCGCTGATCGGGCTGCTGATCTATTATGAATGGTCGGCGATCACAGGCCTGCAGCGCGAGCAGCCGGCGGCCAATGTCGTCGGTTGGGCCGGGCAGGGCGCCATTGCCCTTGCAATCCTGCTGGAGCGTTTCGACTGGGCGCTCGGGGCTCTCCTGGCACTCTTTCTGGTCGCGATCGGCTTCGTCGTCCTGCGCGGCGTCAGCCGCTGGTTTCCGGCAGGCGTCGTCTATGCCGGGCTGACGGGGATCGCGCTCGCCGAAATCCGCGGCGCCGACCTTTCCGGCCTGCATGCCATGCTCTTCGTCTTTGCCGTCGTCTGGGCGACCGATATTCTCGCCTATTTCGTCGGCCGCGCCATCGGTGGCCCGAAGCTGGCGCCGAAGATCTCTCCCGGAAAGACACAATCGGGCGCCATGGGCGGTGCCGTCTCGGCGGTGATTGCCGGTAGCCTGATCGCCTACATCTTCGTGCCGGGCGCCGATTGGGTCGTCGCCGCGGCGGTTGCCTTCATCCTGTCGGTCTGCAGCCAGGCGGGCGATCTCTTCGAATCCTTCATCAAGCGCCGTTTCGGCGTGAAGGATTCGAGCCATCTGATTCCCGGACATGGCGGGGTCATGGACCGCGTCGACGGTCTGATTTTTGCCTGCTTTGCGGCTTTCTTGCTTGCGACAGGTTTTTCCTTGATAAAGGGCGGAGCAGCAGCGCCGCTCGGTGCGGCACTGTTCGGACTTTGAAAGCGGCGAAAGGCGGCGGAAGAAACTTATGGAAGGCTTGACCGGTATATTCGGCTTCCTGACGGGATATATTATCCCCTTTGTATTGGTGCTCTCACTGCTCGTTTTCGTGCATGAGATGGGCCACTATCTCGTTGGCCGCTGGAGCGGCATCCGCATTCTGGCCTTTTCCGTCGGCTTCGGCCCCGAAATCATCGGATTCAGCGACCGCCACGGCACGCGCTGGAAGATTTCCGCCATCCCGCTCGGCGGCTATGTGCGATTCTTCGGGGACGAGGATGCATCGAGCAAGCCGGATACCAGCGTTCTCGACGCAATGTCCGACGAGGACCGGGCTCGCTCGTTTGCCGGCGCCAAGCTCTGGAAGCGGGCGGCGACGGTAGCGGCCGGTCCGATTGCCAATTTCATTCTGGCAATCGCCATCTTCACTGTTTTGTTTTCGATCTACGGCCGCTCTGTCGCTGATCCTGTCGTCGCTGAGGTTAAGCCCGAGAGCGCTGCGGCGGAGGCCGGCATTCTTCCGGGCGACCTGCTGATCGCGATCGATGGCGGCAAGGTCGAGACCTTCGACGATGTCCGCCGCTATGTCAGCATTCGTCCCGAGCAGAAGATCGTCGTCAGCATCGAACGCAACGGCGAGAAGATGGATCTGCCGATGGTGCCGAAGCGCACCGATATGACCGACCAGTTCGGCAACAAGATCGAGATCGGCCTGATCGGCATCGTCACCAACCAGGAAGTCGGCCATTTCCGGATCCAGACCTACACGCCGGTCCAGGCGCTCCAGGAAGGCACGGTCCAGACCTGGCATATCGTCACTGGCACCTTCAAATATATCGGCAATCTCTTTGCCGGATACATGAAGCCGGACCAGCTCGGCGGACCGATCCGCGTTGCGCAGGCATCCGGTCAGATGGCGACGCTTGGTGTTGCCGCGGTGCTGCAACTGGCAGCGGTATTGTCGGTCTCTATTGGATTGCTTAACCTCATGCCCGTCCCGGTACTTGATGGCGGGCATCTGATGTTCTATGCGATTGAAGCCGTGAGGGGAAAACCTTTGGGTTCATCGGCTCAGGAAATTGCATTTCGCATTGGTCTGGCTATGGTGCTCTCGCTAATGGTTTTTGCTACTTGGAATGACATAAGCGCGCTCATTGGATAAGGGCGTCTGGCGAGGGAAAATTACCGTTTATTTACGATGTTTCAAAGCTGTAGTGGCGAATGGGTCACGCTTCGAAATGAAGTAAACAGAAATTAACTTGCTACCTTGCTTGTATGTCAAAAGCGGGTAAAACGACACACGTGGCCGGAATCGGGGTTATCCCGGCGACGGGGACGAGAAAAAAGGTAATGGGTGAAATGAAGGCTGGTTCAAGATTTTTGAACGCAGTATCGGCGGTTGCGCTGTCTGCAAGTGTTGTGGCTTCGGGCGCAGGTGTCATTACAATCGTCTCTGCGAGTGCGGCTGAAGCCGCAGTCATTCAGCGCATCGATGTACGCGGGGCAAGCCGCGTCGGTGCGGAGGCTGTGCGTTCCAACCTCACCATTCAGCCGGGCAAGAGCTTCTCGAACACCGATATCGATGACTCGGTGAAGCAGCTCTACGGCACCGGTTACTTCTCCGACGTGAAGATCTCCGTCTCCGGCGGTACGCTCGTCGTGCAGGTCCAGGAAGCGCAGCTGGTCAACCAGGTCGTCTTCAACGGCAACCGCAAGGTCAAGGACGACAAGCTGGCGTCCGTCGTTGGTACGCACGCCTCTGGCCCGTACAACGATGCGCAGATCCAGGCCGACATCGCCGCCATCAAGGAAGCCTACGCCGCCACCGGCCGTAGCGAAGTCAATGTCACGACGCAGGTCGTTCCGCTCGGCGAAGGCCGCGTGAACCTTGCCTTCGTGATCGACGAAGGCGATCGCACCAAGATCGCCGCCATCAATTTCGTAGGCAACAATGCCTACAGCGCCGGCCGCCTCGCTGCCGTCATTCAGACGAAGCGCTCGAACTTCCTGTCGTTCCTGACGCGCAAGGACGTTTACAACGAAGACAAGCTGCGCGCCGACGAAGAAGCGCTGCGCCAGTTCTACTTCAACCGCGGCTATGCCGACTTCAAGATCGTCTCGTCCGACGCCCAGTTCGACGAAACCACGAACAAGTACACGCTGACCTTCAATATCGAGGAAGGCCCGCGCTACAACTTCGGCGCGGTCACCGTTCAGTCGACCGTCGATGGCGTCAGCGGCGAGCAGCTGCAGGGCCTCGTCAAGACGCATGAAGGCGAAGTCTACAGCGCCAAGAGCGTTCAGCAGTCCATGGAAGCGATCTCCGATCAGGTTGCTTCGGCAGGCTATCCGTTCGCCCGTGTCACGCCGCGCGGCAACCGCGACCTCGGCAACAACACGATCGGCGTCGAATACCTCGTCGACCAGGGCGAGCGCGCTTACATCGAGCGCATCGAAATCCGCGGCAACAGCCGCACGCGTGACTACGTCATCCGCCGCGAATTCGACGTCTCCGAAGGCGACGCATTCAATCAGCAGATGATCACCAAGGCGAAGCGCCGCCTCGAAGCTCTCGGCTTCTTCTCGTCGGTCAACATCAGCACGCAGCCGGGCAGCGCTCCGGACCGCGTCGTCGTTGTCGTTGATGTCCAGGATCAGTCGACCGGTTCGTTCGGTATCGGCGCCGGCTACGCTGCTGGTGGCGACGGCCTCATCCTCGAAGCCTCGATCGAAGAAAAGAACTTCCTCGGCCGCGGCCAGTACATCAAGGTTTCGGCCGGTGGTGGTCTCGAAGGTTCGCAGAGCTACGGCCTGAGCTTTACCGAGCCCTACTTCCTCGGCTATCGCCTGGCGACCGGTTTCGACCTGAACCACAGCGAAACCTCGAGCAACGACAACTACGACTACACGGAAGACAGCCTGGTTCTGCGCGCAACTGCGCCGATCACCGAAGATCTGGCTTCGACCTTCCGTTATAACTTCAAGCGTATGGACTATGACTCCAGCGGTAGTGATCTGAGCGATCTGTCGACGCCGTATCAGGATCTCGTCAACAACGGTCCGTGGATCAAGTCGTCGGTCTCGCAGACCTTCACATACAACACGCTCGACGACATGACGTTGCCGCGTGAAGGTATCTACGCCACCCTGACCAACGAAATCGCAGGCCTCGGCGGCGACTCGCAATTCTACAAGGTCTACGGTAAGGCCCGCTACTATCACCTGCTCGCTGACGACGCCGACATCATCGGCTCGCTCTCTGCTGGTGCTGGTTATGTCGTCGGCCTCGGCAAGGACCTGAACATCTTCGACCAGTTCACGCTGGGTAACAGCGATATCCGTGGCTTCGAAAACAAGGGTATCGGCCCGCGCGTCGGCAATGGTCCGGATGATCCGCTCGGTGGCACGACCTACTTCACGGTTTCGGCTGAAGCATCGTTCCCGATGCCTGGCTTCCCGCGTGACTTCGGTCTGCGTGGTGCCGTCTTCGCCGATGCGGGCACGCTGTTCGGCAACGACGTGAAGGTCACCAGCCCTGAAACGGTCAATGGTGAAGATGCAGCGCTTCGCGCATCCGTCGGTCTTGGCTTGATCTGGCAGTCTCCGTTCGGCGCTCTCCGCGTCGACTACGCGATGCCGGTACTCAAGAAGGACTACGACAAGACGCAGTACTTCAAGTTTGGCATCAACAACCAATTCTGATATCGGCAGTCCGGAACCATACTGGAATTCCGTTCTGGAGCATTGCCGATGGAGCAAAATTCGTTCTTCAAGCCTCGGGATGGGGTGACGCTCTCTGAGCTCGCCCAATATCTCGGGGCAGAACTTCCCGATTCATCAAAGGCAGATGTGATCATTCGCTCTGTGGCTCCGGTCAACCGGGCCCAGGCGGGTGACCTTTGCTATGTGATCTCGCGGAAGAGCAAAGCTGAGCTTGAGACCTGCGAGGCATCCGCCGTGCTGTGCGATCCCGCGCTGCTGTCGGCGATCCCGCCGCATATCCCGGCTCTCATATCGAAAAACCCGCATGCGGCTTTCGCCATGGCGGGCGGCTACCTTCATCCGTCGGCCCTGCAGCCGCTTCCGGCCATGTCGGACGACGCGACTGTTGGTACCGGCGCCGTCATCGATCCGACTGCCAAGCTGGAAGCCGGAGTCGTCGTTGAGCCTCTCGCGATCATCGGTGCCAATGTCGAGATCGGCACTGGCACGCGCATCGGCGCAGGCGCGATCATCGGGCAGGGCGTCAAGATCGGCCGGAACTGCTCGATCGCGAGCGGCGCCAGCGTTCTCTGTGCCTTCCTCGGCAATCACGTGATCATCCATAATGGTGCCCGTATCGGCCAGGATGGCTTCGGCTATGCGCCGGGACCGCGCGGCATGATCAAGATCGTTCAGATCGGCCGCGTCATCATCCAGGACAATGTCGAGATCGGCGCCAACGCGACGATCGATCGCGGCACCATGGACGATACGGTGATCGGCGAAGGCACCAAGATCGATAACCAGGTGCAGATCGGCCATAACGTGAAGATCGGCCGCCATTGCGCCATCGTCTCTCAGGTCGGCATTGCCGGCAGTACGGTGATCGGCGACGGCGTGCAGATCGGTGGTCAGGCGGGCCTCAACGGCCATATCACCATTGGCAGCGGCGTGCAGATCGCCGCCAAGAGTGGCGTCGTGCAGAGCATTCCTGCAGGCGAGCGCTATGGCGGCATCCCGGCGCGTCCGATCAAGGATTTCCTGCGCGAGTCCGCGGAAATAATGATACGCTCCGGTGCGCGGGCGAGTAAAACGGGAGACAAGGAATGACTGAAGAAGCAAAGGCTTCTCTTTCGTCGGCTGACATCATCGAGATCATGAAGCTCCTGCCGCATCGCTATCCGTTCCTGATGGTCGACAAGATCATCGAGATCGACGGCGACGATTCTGCGATCGGTATCAAGAACGTCACCGCCAACGAGCCGCAGTTCACCGGCCATTTTCCGGAATCGCCGATCATGCCTGGCGTGCTCCTGATCGAGGGCATGGCGCAGACGGCTGGTGCTATCTGCGCCCGCAAGGACGGCTCGAACGGCAACCTCGTCTACTTCATGACGATCGACAATGCCCGTTTCCGCAAGCCGGTTATCCCGGGCGACCGCGTCGAATTCCACGTCAAGAAGCTGAAGCAGCGCGGCAATATCTGGAAGTTCCATTGCGACGCCAAGGTTGATGGCAACCTTGCGGCGGAAGCCGATATCGGCGCGATGATCCTGCGTAAGGACCAGGCATGAGCACGGTTGCTGCCAGCGCACGTATTCACCCGATGGCCGTCGTCGAAGACGGCGCCGTCATCGGCGAGAACGTGACGATCGGCCCCTTCGCCTATGTTGGGCCGAAGGTGACGCTTCATGATGACGTGCATCTGCATCCGCATTCGATCGTGACCGGCCGCACCGAGCTCGGCAAGGGCTCGAAGGTCTTCCCGATGGCCGTGATCGGCGGCGATCCGCAGAGCGTCCATCACGCCGGCGAAGAGACGACCTTGACCATCGGCGAAAACTGCACGATGCGCGAAGGCGTGACGATCAACACCGGCACGTCGGATTTCGGCGGCAAGACGATCGTCGGCAACAACAATCTCTTCCTCGCCAATTCGCATGTGGCGCATGATTGCCGCGTCGGCAACAACGTCATCATGTCGAACAACGTCATGCTGGCCGGCCACGTCACGATCGAGGATCGCGTCATTCTCGGCGGCGGCTGTGCGGTCCATCAGTTCACCCGCGTCGGCCGCCAGGCTTTCGTCGGCGGTCTGTCCGCCGTCAGCTACGACGTCATTCCCTACGGCATGCTGAACGGCAATCCGGGCCTTCTCGGTGGCCTCAACGTTGTCGGCATGACCCGTGCAGGCATCGACCGCGCCGTCATCCACATCGTTCGCCGTGCCTACAAGGCAATCTTCGAAGGTGCCAATTCGGTACGCGACAATGCTGCCGCAATCCGCGCCGAATATGCCGATTGCCCGCAGGTGGTCGAGATCCTCGATTTCATCGCTGCTGAAAGCGACCGGGCGCTGTCTTCGCCGACGCGGGGACAGAAAGGCTGAGCGTGTCTCTGGCTGGTGACACTGCAAAGGGCCGTCTGGCGATCATCGCCGGGAACGGCCTTTTGCCGGCTTATGTCGCCGAGGCCGCCCGCGCCGCCGGCGATGAACCTTTCATCATCTCCCTGAAGGGCGAGCTCGACCGCTCCTGGCAGGACTACGACCACGCCGTCATCGGCGTCGCCGATTTCGCAGCGCTCGAAGGCATTTTCAGCAAGAATGACATCCGCCGCGTCGTCATGTCCGGAGGGGTGCGCCGCCGCCCGGAATGGCGTGAGATACGACCCAGCTGGAAGACCGTCGGCAAGGTACCCTCGGTCATACGGACGCTGCTCTCTGGCGGCGATGACACCGTGCTGCAAATGGTCATCAAGCTTATCGAAACTGATGGCCGCCGCGTCATCGGCGCCCAGGAGATCGCACCTGATCTGCTGGCCTCGGTGGGGCCGGTCGGTGTGGTCGCACCAGACAAGGACGATATCACCGATATCCTGAAGGCGGCCGAGGCAGCAAATGCCTTGGGGCTGCTCGATGTCGGACAGGGCGCCGTTTCCGTCGGCGGCCGCGTTGTTGCGCTCGAAGGCCCCGAAGGCACCGACGGCATGCTGGAGCGTGTCGCCTCGTTGCGCACAGCAGGTCGCATTTCCGCCCGCCGCAAGGGCGTCCTCGTCAAGCTCTGCAAGCCGCAGCAGGACCTGCGCGCCGATCTGCCCTCGATCGGGCCGTCGACTGTTGAAAATGCCAGAAAGGCCGGTTTGGCGGGGATCGCCGTCGAGGCGGGCAGGGCACTGGTGCTGGAACGCGAAGCGCTGATCGCTGCTGCCAATGCATCCGGCCTGTTTGTCACTGGACTGGATCGCGGCCTGCCGTCCTGGGGGCTCGCATGAGCCGCAATTTGAAGATCGGCATCATTGCCGGCGAAGTATCCGGCGATCTGCTGGGCGGCGATCTGATTGCTGCCCTGAAGCGCATCCATGACGGCCCCGTCGAGCTCGTCGGCGTCGGCGGAGAGGCGCTCGAAGCGCAGGGCCTCAAATCGCTGTTCGACTATTCCGAACTGTCGATCATGGGCATCAGTCAGGTGCTCGCCAAGCTTCCGACGCTCTACAGGCTGATCCGCCAGACGACGGCGGCGCTGATTGCCGCCAAGCCCGACATCCTGATCATCATAGACAGCCCCGATTTCACTCATCGCGTTGCCAAGCGCGTGCGCACGGCGCTGCCTGATCTGCCGGTCGTCAACTACGTCTGTCCGAGCGTCTGGGCCTGGAAGGAATACCGCGCCCAGCGCATGCTCGGCTACGTCGATCATGTGCTCGCCGTTCTGCCTTTCGAGCCCGAAGTCATGCAGCGCCTCGGTGGCCCGCCGACGACCTATGTCGGACACAGGCTGACTGCGGACGCAAATCTGCTGGCTGCCCGAAGCAGCCGCGCGGCCCGAGCCATCTCGCCGGATCAGCGCAAGACGATCATGCTGCTGCCGGGCTCGCGCTCGACCGAGATATCCAAGCTGATGCCCTTCTTCGAGGATGCGGCAGACGATCTCCTGGCGCGCAATGGCGACATCCGCTTCGTCATGCCCACGGTGAGCCGCCGCGAGGCGCTGGTGCGCGAGCTGGTATCGCAGTGGAAAGTGCAGCCCGAGATCCTGATCGGCAGCGATGCCAAGTGGCGCGCTTTTGGCGAGGCGGATGCGGCGCTGGCCGCCTCCGGAACGGTGATCCTCGAGCTCGCGCTCGCAGGCGTGCCGACGGTCTCGACCTACAAGACCGACTGGATCATCTCGCTGATGACCTCGCGCATCAAGACCTGGACGGCGGCGATCCCGAACCTGATTGCCGATTACGCCGTGGTACCCGAATATTTCAACGACAGCGTCCGTGGCGGAGCGCTTGCCCGCTGGATGGAGCGGCTGTCCGGCGATACCGCGCAGCGGCGCACCATGCTGGAAGGCTACGATCTCGTCTGGCAACGCATGCAGACGGAAAAGCCACCCGGAGAGAAGGCGGCGGAGATCGTTCTCGACGTTCTGGACAAGAAAAAACCCGGTCATCGCTGACCGGGTTTTTTGTTTTCGGATTGTCCGGGCGCTTAGCGCTTGGAAACCGGAACGTAATCGCGCTGTGCTTCACCGATATAGAGTTGGCGCGGGCGGCCGATGCGCTGCTGCGGATCCTCGATCATTTCGTTCCACTGAGCGATCCAGCCGACGGTGCGGGCGAGAGCGAACAGAACGGTGAACATGGTCGTGGGGAAGCCGAGCGCCTTCAGCGTGATACCCGAGTAGAAGTCGATGTTCGGGTAGAGCTTCTTCTCGATGAAATACTCGTCGGTGAGCGCGATGCGCTCAAGTTCCATCGCCACTTCGAGAAGCGGATCGTCCTTGATGCCGAGTTCGCCGAGAACTTCATGCGTCGTCTTCTGCATGATCTTGGCGCGCGGATCGTAGTTCTTGTAGACGCGGTGACCAAAGCCCATCAGGCGGAACGGATCGTTCTTGTCCTTGGCGCGTGCGACATATTCGGGGATACGATCGACGGAGCCGATCTCCGACAGCATGTTGAGCGCTGCTTCGTTGGCGCCGCCGTGAGCAGGGCCCCAGAGGCAGGCAATGCCGGCCGCGATGCAGGCGAACGGGTTTGCACCCGAAGAGCCGGCGAGACGAACGGTCGAGGTCGAAGCGTTCTGCTCGTGGTCCGCATGCAGGATGAAGATACGGTCCATGGCGCGGGAGAGAACCGGATTGACCGTGTACTCTTCGCAGGGAACGGCAAAGCACATGCGCAGGAAGTTCGACGCGTAATCGAGGTCGTTCTTCGGGTAAACGAAGGGCTGGCCGATGTGGTACTTGTAGGCCATTGCGGCCAGCGTCGGCATCTTGGCGATCATGCGCAGCGAAGCGACCATGCGCTGGTGCGGATCGGTGATGTCGGTCGAGTCGTGGTAGAAGGCCGACAGGGCGCCGACACAGCCGCACATGACGGCCATCGGATGCGCATCACGGCGGAAGCCGGTGAAGAAGCGGCTCATCTGTTCGTGCACCATCGTGTGGTGCGTCACGCGGTGGTCGAAGTCCTTCTTCTGAGCTGCCGTCGGCAGTTCGCCGTAAAGCAGGAGATAGCAGACTTCCAGGAAGTCGCCGTGCTCGGCCAGCTGCTCGATCGGATAGCCGCGGTGCAAGAGAACGCCCTCATCGCCATCGATGTAGGTGATCTTCGATTCACAGGATGCGGTCGAGGTGAAACCAGGATCGTACGTGAAGGAGCCGGTGTTTTTGTAGAGTGCGCCGATATCGATGACATCTGGCCCAATCGTTCCGCTCTTTACGGAAAGATTGGCGGACTTGTCGCCGATTTTGATTGTTGCGCTTTGATCCGTCATTCTGATCCTCCAAATTGGCGGCGGCGCCATAAAAGCGCCATAGGGTTAAGCGTCCGCTCAGATTGCTATATGATAGCGCGCCTAATGCCAAGTTACCGTGACGCCATTTTGTGCATCGCAGTATCAACTTTTAGGCACTCCTGCGATGCTGTAAACGCATAGCGGAAGCCGATGATTTATTTAGGCTTTTTGCACTCACGATTTTTTGCGTTTTTTCAATCGATTATTGTTGCTGAAACGCGCGCAGGGTTGCATCTTGGTTGTATTTTAATGGGTCGCAAGGCTCTTTACATGCCGGGGTTGAAAAGCAGCGAGATCAGCCTGGAACTTTCGGAGGATGCGGCCAAATTGCCGCATCTTGAGCCAGCGCGCGCCTATTCTGGCCTCTCGCCCGTGCCGATGCGGCACTCACCGGCCACGCTCAGCGCTTATCGACTCCGATCATCCTTCAGGCGCGCGATAGGCGCCATCCCGAAATGCGCCGACGAAGAGCTCGCCTACGGTGGCCGAATGCTCTTCGCGCCGGTTGCGCTCGGCTTTGGTGCCGTGGCGTGGTTTGCGGCCGGCAATGGCGTTTCGCCAATTATACCGCTCTTCTTCATCGCGGTGCTGTTCACTCTCATGATCGTGACCGATCGGGCGCGGGAGGGGATGCGCGTCGTGATCGCCGCATTGACGTTGGTCGCGGCAGGCGTCGCGACTGCGCAATTCGAAACGTGGAGAGCCGAGACCATCCTGCTTGATTCCGCCGTGACGACGACGCTCACAGGACGGGTCGAGCGCCGGGAAAGCGACGGCCGCGGCGGCTGGCGCTACGTGCTGTCATTGCGCGCAACCGAAAACCCGGTGGTGAAACGCCCGCCCGCCCGGGTGACTGTCATCGCCCGCGGCGCCAAGTCCGAGTTCGAGACGGGAACCTGGGTGAAGGGCAGGGCGCGGCTGACGCCACCCTCCGGTCCGGCACTCCCCGGTCTCAACGACTTCTCGTTCTCATCCTATTTCGATCGCGTTGGCGCCAATGGGTTTTTCTATGGGGCGCCGGCGGCGGTGAGGCCGGGGGCCGCAGACGAGCATTCGCTGACCGACAGCGCCTTCGAGTGGCTCTACCGGTTGAGAAGCGGCATCGGCGATCGCATCAGGGGCATTTTGCCCGGCGATACTGGCGCTTTCGCTGCCGCGCTCGTGACCGACGAGCGGCGGGCGATTTCGGCAGAAACTACGGAGGCACTCCGGCAATCAGGCCTCGCGCATATCATCGCCATATCGGGCCTCAACATGGCGCTGTCTGCCGGCATCTTCTTCGTCGGGTTCCGCACGCTGCTCAGCCTGTTTCCGTCCGTCGCCCAGGCCTACCCGGTCAAGAAGATCGCGGCTGCCGGAGCGCTTGCGGCCGTCACCGCCTATTTCCTGATTTCCGGCTTCGCGGTTTCCGCCGAACGCGCCTTCATCATGATGGCGATCATGCTGACGGCGGTGTTCTTCGACCGGCCGTCGATCAGTTTGCGCAACGTGGCGCTCTCGGCGCTGATCATCATCGCCATCTCGCCCTCAGAAATCATGGGGCCGAGCTTTCAGATGTCCTTTGCCGCGACGCTGGCGCTGGTCGCCGGCTATGCGCTCTGGAAGGAGCGGCCGGCCCGCGACAAGCCCTTTGCGAAATTGCGCCTCGTCAGGCTCATGTCATCGGCGGCCGGCTTCTTCGGCGGCATCCTGCTCACCTCCGTCATCGGCGGTTTCTCGACGGCGCTGTTTTCGATCGAGCATTTTCACCGGCTGACGGCCTATGGCCTGCCTGCCAATCTCGCCGCCATGCCCGTCATCTCCTTCGTCATCATGCCGGCCGGGCTGTTTGCAATGCTGTTGATGCCGTTCGGGCTGGATGCCTGGGCCTGGCAGGTGGTCGGCTTCGGTCTCGATCTGGTGATCGCGATCGCCAAGACCGTCTCGTCCTGGGGAGGTGATATCGGCGTCGGCCGATTGCCTGCCTGGTATTTCCCGGCCGCGGTCGCGGGCTTCCTGTTACTGACCCTGCTGCGCACCCGGCTGAGGCATATCGGCACGGCAATCATGGCCCTGTCGACGCTTGTGGTCGTCATGCTTCCCGAGAAGCCGCCGCCGAAGATCGTCATTGCTGAGGACGGCAGCATGGCGGGGATCGTCGGTTCCAGCACAATCGCTACCAATCGCGAGCGCCCGCCGGGTTTCATCTTCGATCAGTGGAAACGGGCTCTGGTGCTGGACAGCCATCGCGAGCCGATCTTTATCACATCGGCATCGGCATCGACATCGGTCCCGACCGCGCCGCCGGGTGAAAGATTGAGGCTGACATCAGCGCAACAGCAGGAAGCGCAGAGCGCCATTGCGGCCAATGCCAGGGAAGAGCGGTTTTCCTGCGTAAAGAAAGCCTGGTGCACGGCAAAGCTGGAGAACGGCTCGGTGCTGACGGTCATCGACAATGCCGCTTACCTCGGCCCCGCCTGCGATGCATCCGATATCGTCGTCACACCGGTGCGCCTGCGGCTCGAAAGCTGCCGCTCTGGCGCACTGCTTTTTACCGGCGCTACTTTAAGAAAGACAGGCTCTGTCGAGTTGCGCTTCGATGGAGGCGCTGCAGCAGTCACCGCATCCTTCGAGGATCTCGATCGCCCCTGGACCCGCCACCGCGCCTATGATTGGCGCAGCGGCACTTTTGACGGTGATGAAATCGCCGTCAGTGATAGCGGCGGATAAGGCCGACAAGCTTGCCCTGAACCTTGACGCGGTCAGGCCCGAAGATACGCGTTTCGTAAGCCGGGTTGGCAGCTTCGAGTGCGATCGATGCGCCCTTGCGGCGGAAGCGCTTCAGCGTTGCTTCTTCATCGTCGACGAGGGCGACGACGATATCACCGGCATTGGCGGTATTGGTATTGCGGATGATCACCGTGTCGCCGTCGAAAATGCCGGCCTCGATCATCGAGTCGCCCTTGACTTCAAGAGCGTAGTGCTCGCCGTTTCCGAGCATGTCGGCGGGAACGGTGATGTCATGGGTGTTCTGCTGGATCGCGGAAATCGGCACACCGGCGGCGATGCGGCCCATGACAGGAACCGAGATCGAGCTGCTATTGTCTTCGTTCGCCGGCTTCGGCGGCGCGACGGGCTGCGGCTTGCCGAGGCTGCCTTCGATGACGCTTGGCGAGAAGCCGCGGCGCGGCTGGATGCTGGGGCTGTAGGCCTCGGGCAGCTTGATGACTTCCAGTGCGCGGGCGCGGTTCGGTAGGCGGCGAATGAAGCCGCGCTCTTCGAGCGCTGTGATCAGGCGATGAATGCCCGACTTAGAGGCGAGGTCGAGCGCATCCTTCATTTCGTCGAAGGACGGCGGTACGCCGGACTCCTTCATCCGCTCGTGAATGAAGAGGAGAAGCTCCTGTTGTTTGCGCGTCAGCATCGAAGTCTTTCCCCAGATTCGTGAAACAAAGCCAGAACGGACACTATATGTTCCATATGTGTTCCGCAAGTGCCTAAATATTGGTAAAACTTCCCATCATTTTTCGTCATTTTTGAAAGTTTCTTTGCCGGATTGGTTATCCGCGCTTGCGCTTTGCCCGGCGCGGCGTGCAAATCTCTGCCGGCTTCACCGGAGGGAACCGCCATGACGCATCCGCTCGATCATCTGGTACTGCCCGTCACCCATATCGATGTCGCCCGCGAGCGACTCGGCCGTCTCGGTTTCACCGTCGCTGCCAGTGGCCGCCATCCATTCGGAACGGAGAATGCCTGCGTCTTCCTCGCCGACAAGACCTATCTTGAGCCGCTCGGCATCGCGAGCCAGACGGAGTGCGATGCCGCCGCCGCCAAGGGCAACAGCTTTATCGCCCGCGACCAGGCCTTCCGCTTCCGCTGCGGCGATGATGGATTCTCGGCGGTCGTCTTCGGTACTGACGATGCCGATGCGGACAGGGCCGCCTATGATGGCGCGCAGCTGAGCGGCGGTGACATGGTGGAGTTCTCGCGCCCGATCGTCATGCCCGATGGAACGCAGGCGACCGGCGCCTTCAAGCTCGCCTTTGCCGCCGATCTGAGGGCGCCCGATGTCTTCTTCTTCGCCTGCCAGCGGATCAACGCCTTTCCGGCCGATCGCAAGGCGCTGGAGACTCATGCCAACGGCGTTCTCGGCATCGTCGAGATCGCGCTCAGCGCAGAGGAGCCCGATGCCTTCGCGTCGCTGTTGCAGACGGCAACCGGCGGCGTGGCGCCCGGTGAGGCCGCCTTCGGCCTTTCCTTCGCTCTCAGCAATGTCCGGATCGTCATCTATTCCGAAGAAGGGATGGAGGCCTATTTCGATGTCGAGCCGCTTGGCACCGATAACGGCCTGCGGGCGCGGGCAATCGTCTTTGCGGTCGCTGATCTGGCCGTGACAGCGGCGCATTTGGCTGCTAACGGGATCACCTACGTGAATATGAACAATCGTCTATTGGTGAAGCCGGCGCCGGGACAAGGCGCGATCTTCGCCTTCGAGGAGACCCAATGAGCAACACCAATGCAGAAGTCGCCGTCGGCGAAGGCGCTGGCCGCGTTACCTTTTCCAATGCCGGCAAGCTGTCGATCATCGCTGGCCCCTGTCAGATGGAAAGCCGCGAACATGCCTTCATGATCGCCGGTGTTCTGAGCGAACTCTGCAAGAAGCTCGGCATCGGCCTCGTCTACAAGTCTTCCTTCGACAAGGCCAACCGCACCTCGCTCTCGGCGCAGCGCGGCATCGGCCTCGACAAGTCGCTCGAAGTCTTCTCTGATCTGAAGAAGGAATTCGGCTTCCCGGTTCTGACGGACATTCATACCGAGGAGCAGTGTGCAGAGGTCGCAACCGTCGTCGACATCCTGCAGATCCCGGCCTTCCTCTCTCGCCAGACCGACCTTCTCGTTGCTGCGGCCAAGACCGGCCGCGCCGTCAACGTCAAGAAGGGCCAGTTCCTGGCTCCGTGGGACATGAAGAACGTTCTCGCCAAGCTCAATGAGACGGGCAACCCGAACATCCTGCTCTGCGAGCGCGGTGCTTCCTTCGGCTACAACACGCTGGTCTCCGACATGCGCTCGCTGCCGATCATGGCGGCCATGGGCGCGCCTGTGATCTTCGATGCCACGCATTCGGTGCAGCAGCCGGGCGGGCAGGGCGGATCGAGTGGCGGCCAGCGCGAATTCGTCGAGACCTTGGCGCGTGCGGCCGTCGCCGTCGGCGTTGCCGGCGTCTTCGTCGAGACGCATGAGGATCCTGACAATGCGCCGTCGGATGGCCCGAATATGGTCTATCTGAAGGACATGCCGCGGCTTCTCGAAAAGCTTCTGGCCTTCGATGCGATCGCAAAGTCGGCCTGACGTTCAAAAGGCTGACATGATCTTGTAATAGGCCACGCAGGTGGCCTGAAACGAAGGCATGTTAGGCGGCTCAAAAACGGCTGTGAAAACGCCATTGCAATCTGCGTGCCTTCGATTAAGACGATTTCAAACGATTTATCCACCCACCGAGCAGGAAGAAACCCATGACTGCAATTACCGATATCATCGCCCGCGAGATCCTCGATAGCCGTGGCAACCCCACCGTCGAAGTCGACGTCTATCTCGAAGATGGCAGCATGGGCCGTGCGGCTGTTCCGTCGGGCGCTTCGACCGGCGCGCATGAAGCCGTTGAAGTTCGCGATGGCGGCAAGCGCTATCTCGGCAAGGGTGTCGAAAAGGCTGTCGAAGCCGCCAACACCGAGATCTTCGATGCCATCGGCGGCATCGATGCCGAAAACCAGATCCAGATCGACAACATCATGATCGAGCTGGATGGCACGCCGAACAAGTCGCGTCTCGGCGCCAACGCCATCCTCGGCGTTTCGCTCGCTGTCGCCAAGGCTGCCGCTCAGGCCGCCGGCCTGCCGCTTTACCGCTACGTCGGTGGCGCTTCCGCTCACCTGCTGCCGGTTCCGATGATGAACATCATCAACGGCGGCGCACATGCAGACAACCCGATCGACTTCCAGGAATTCATGATCCTGCCGGTTGGCGCCGACTCGATCCGCGAAGCCGTCCGCATGGGCTCGGAAGTCTTCCACGTCCTCAAGAAGGAACTGTCGGCTCAGGGCCACAACACCAACGTCGGTGACGAAGGCGGTTTCGCACCGGGCCTGAAGAGCGCCCCTGAGGCCCTCGACTTCATCATGAAGTCGATCGAAAAGGCTGGCTACAAGCCGGGCGAAGACATCTATCTCGGCCTCGACTGCGCAGCGACCGAATTCTTCAAGGACGGCAAGTACGTTCTCGAAGGCGAGGGACGCACGCTGGAATCGGGTGCCATGGCCGAATACCTCGCACAGCTCGCCGCCCAGTACCCGATCATCTCGATCGAAGACGGCATGGCTGAAGACGATTGGGATGGCTGGAAGGCCCTGACCGATCTCGCTGGAAAGAAGGTTCAGCTGGTCGGCGACGATCTGTTCGTCACCAACTCGGCCCGCCTGCGCGATGGCATCAAGATGGGCGTTGCCAACTCGATCCTCGTCAAGGTCAACCAGATCGGCTCGCTGACCGAGACGCTCGACGCCGTCAACACCGCGCACAAGGCAGCCTACACCGCTGTCATGTCGCACCGTTCGGGCGAAACCGAAGATTCCACGATCGCCGATCTCGCAGTTGCCACCAACTGCGGTCAGATCAAGACCGGCTCGCTGTCGCGCTCTGATCGTCTTGCAAAATACAACCAACTGATCCGTATCGAAGAGGGCCTCGGCCCGCAGGCCCGCTATGCCGGCCGCTCGATCATCCGCGGCTGATAGCCCTTAAAGCTCAATGCCTTGAAACCCGCGCTTCACCGGCGCGGGTTTTTTCTTGCCCGCAAGAATTCATAGTCAACGGACGGTTAATCTCTGAGCGCTACTCTCTTCGCATAGGTAATGCGTTTTAGAGCATGTGTGCGTATGTGGACAAAGCATCATAAGAAAAAGAAGATCGGCCGGTTCGTGGTTCCGGCCATGACGGTCGCCTTTCTCTCCTATTTCGGCTATCATTGCATCCATGGCGATTACGGCCTGCGTGCCACGGAAGTCTTCGAGCAGCGGCGCATTGCACGCGAGAAGGAGTTGGCGACGCTGAAGGCTAAGCGCGAGCATATCGAGCAGCAGGTCGCGCTGCTGAGTGATGGCTCTCTCGACAAGGATATGCTGGACGAGAAAGCCCGTTACCAGCTGAATATGTCACGCGCCGACGAGGTCGTCATATTCAATTCATATTCCAATTAACCGAATACTGGTTAATCGATAATTCGATAGAATTATCAGTGGCTTAATCCTGAATACGTGCCATGCATTTATGGCATTGCTGTGGCCATCTTTCTTCCCTATGGTACGCGCCACTCGAAGAACGACAAACCCATAGGGAGGGTTGTATGGCGCCTCGCAAGAACGCGACCGTTTCCAGCCGCAAAACCAGCACGAAATCCGCAGCCAAGGCCTCCAACGGTGGTCCGGTTGCCGATTTTACGCGCGATGAGGAGCTCAAGGCCTATCGCGAGATGCTTCTGATCCGCCGCTTCGAAGAGAAGGCCGGTCAGCTTTACGGCATGGGCTTCATCGGTGGTTTCTGTCACCTTTATATCGGCCAGGAAGCTGTCGTCGTCGGCATGCAGATGGCGCAGAAGGAAGGCGACCAGGTCATCACGGCTTACCGCGACCACGGTCACATGCTGGCAACCGGCATGAGTGCGCGCGGCGTCATGGCGGAACTGACCGGACGCAAGGGCGGCTATTCCCACGGGAAGGGCGGCTCCATGCACATGTTCTCCAAGGAAAAGCACTTTTACGGCGGCCACGGCATCGTCGGCGCCCAGGTGTCGCTCGGCACCGGCCTCGCTTTCGCCAACCGCTACCGCGGCAACGACTCGGTCAGCGTCGCCTATTTCGGTGACGGCGCTGCCAACCAGGGCCAGGTCTACGAAAGCTTCAACATGGCGGCGCTCTGGAAGCTGCCGATCATCTATATCGTCGAAAACAACCGTTACGCCATGGGCACTTCGACGGCCCGCGCAACGGCGCAGTCGAACTACTCGCTGCGCGGTTCGGGCTTCGGCATTCCGGGCGTCCAGGTGGACGGCATGGATGTGCGCGCCGTCAAGGCTGCCGCAGACGAGGCGCTCGAGCACTGCCGCTCCGGCAAGGGTCCAATCATCCTGGAAATGCTGACCTATCGCTATCGCGGCCACTCGATGTCCGACCCGGCGAAGTATCGCACCAAGGAAGAAGTGCAGAAGATGCGCTCCGAGCAGGATCCGATCGAGCAGGTCAAGGCTCGCCTCGTCGAAAAGGGCTGGGCTTCCGAAGACGATCTGAAGACGATCGACAAGGATGTCCGCGACATCGTCGCCGATAGCGCCGATTTCGCCCAGAACGATCCGGAGCCGGATGCATCCGAGCTCTACACCGACATTCTGCTCTAATCGGGGAGGGAACCAATGCCTATCGATATCCTCATGCCCGCCCTCTCTCCGACGATGGAAGAAGGCACGCTGTCCAAGTGGCTCAAGAATGAAGGCGACAAGGTCACCTCGGGTGACGTGATTGCCGAAATCGAAACCGACAAGGCGACGATGGAAGTCGAAGCCGTCGATGAAGGCGTGATCGGCAAGCTGCTGGTCC
This sequence comes from Rhizobium sp. 21-4511-3d, assembly GCF_053522545.1. NCBI lineage: Bacteria > Pseudomonadati > Pseudomonadota > Alphaproteobacteria > Hyphomicrobiales > Rhizobiaceae > Rhizobium > Rhizobium sp. 21-4511-3d. The sequence goes on from NZ_JBNWCF010000001.1 coordinate 990,473, forward strand.
CGGCCGGCACCGAAAACGTCAAGGTCAACGCCAAGATCGCGATCCTCTTGCAGGACGGCGAATCGGCTGCCGATATTTCGTCGGCTGCCCCCGCTGCTGAGCCGGCTCCGGCCGCTGCTGCTCCGGCGCCTGCCGCAACCGAACAGAAGTCGTCTGCCGCTCCGGTCCCGGCCGAGCCGAAGGCATCCGTGCCGAACGATCCGGAAATCCCGGCCGGCACTGAAATGGTCTCCATGACCGTTCGCGAAGCACTGCGTGACGCGATGGCCGAAGAAATGCGCGCTGACGACAGCGTCTTCGTCATGGGCGAAGAGGTTGCCGAATATCAGGGCGCCTACAAGGTCACCCAGGGTCTCCTGCAGGAGTTCGGCGCACGCCGCGTCATCGACACCCCGATCACCGAACACGGCTTTGCCGGCGTCGGCGTCGGCGCTGCCATGGCCGGCCTGAAGCCGATCGTCGAGTTCATGACCTTCAACTTCGCCATGCAGGCGATCGACCAGATCATTAACTCCGCTGCTAAGACGCTTTACATGTCGGGCGGCCAGATGGGCGCTCCGATCGTCTTCCGCGGCCCCAACGGCGCAGCTGCCCGCGTCGGCGCACAGCACAGCCAGGATTATGCATCCTGGTACAGCCAGATCCCTGGCCTCAAGGTCGTCATGCCCTACACGGCAGCTGACGCCAAGGGCCTGCTCAAGGCTGCGATCCGCGATCCGAACCCGGTCGTCTTCCTCGAAAACGAAATTCTCTACGGTCAGCACTTCGACGTGCCGAAGCTCGACAATTTCGTTCTGCCGATCGGCAAGGCGCGCATCCACCGCCAGGGCAAGGACGTCACCATCGTCTCCTTCGGCATCGGCATGACCTATGCGGTCAAGGCTGTTGCCGAGCTCGAGAAGATCGGCATCGACGCCGAACTGATCGACCTGCGCACGCTGCGCCCGATGGACCTCCCGACGGTCATCGAATCCGTCAAGAAGACCGGCCGCCTCGTCACCGTCGAGGAAGGCTACCCGCAGAACTCGGTCGGCACGGAAATCGCCACCCGCGTCATGCAGCAGGCCTTCGATTACCTCGATGCACCGGTCCTGACGATCGCCGGCAAGGACGTTCCGATGCCCTACGCCGCAAACCTCGAAAAGCTGGCGCTGCCGAATGTCGACGAAGTCGTCCAGGCAGTGAAAACCGTCTGCTACAAGTAAGGGGAGGCTGTTCCGATGCCTATCAACATCACGATGCCTGCCCTGTCTCCGACCATGGAAGAGGGCAACCTGGCCAAGTGGCTCGTCAAGGAAGGCGACACCGTCAAGTCGGGTGACGTCATCGCCGAGATCGAGACCGACAAGGCGACGATGGAAGTCGAAGCCGTCGATGAAGGCACTGTTGCCAAGATCGTCGTTCCCGCCGGTACCGAAGGCGTCAAGGTCAACGCGCTGATCGCGGTTCTGGCTGCCGAAGGCGAAGACGTGAAGGCTGCCGCAAGCGGTGCAGGCTCTGCACCGAAGGCCGAAGCTGCACCGGCACCGAAGGCGGAAGCAGCACCCGCTGCTGCCCAGCCGGCTCCGGCCGCCGCTGCTCCGGCTCCAGCCGCAGCACCTGCTGCAGCTGCATCGTCCGGCAACCGCACCTTCTCGTCGCCGCTCGCCCGCCGTCTTGCCAAGGAAGCCGGTATCGACCTTTCGGCGATCTCCGGTTCCGGTCCGCACGGCCGCGTCGTCAAGAGCGACATCGAAGCTGCCGTCGCTGGCGGTGGTGCCAAGGCTCCGGCCGCAGCCGCGCCGCAGGCCGCCGCACCGGCACCTGCCGCAGCCCCGAAGGGCGCTTCCGACGAAGCCGTCCTCAAGCTGTTCGAAGCGGGTTCCTACGAACTCGTGCCGCATGACGGCATGCGCAAGGTCATTGCCAAGCGCCTGGTCGAATCCAAGCAGACCGTTCCGCACTTCTACGTCACCGTCGATTGCGAGCTCGATGCGCTTCTGGCGCTCCGTGCCCAGCTCAACGATGCCGCACCGAAGTCCAAGGACGGCGTTCCCGCCTACAAGTTGTCGGTCAACGACATGGTCATCAAGGCGATGGCGCTTGCTCTCCGCGACGTTCCGGATGCAAACGTTTCCTGGACCGAGAATGCGATGGTCAAGCACAAGAACGCCGATGTCGGCGTTGCTGTCTCCATCCCGGGTGGCTTGATCACCCCGATCGTCCGCAAGGCGGAGCTGAAGACGCTCTCGGCCATCTCCAACGAGATGAAGGACCTCGGCAAGCGCGCCAAGGACCGCAAGCTGAAGCCTGAGGAATACCAGGGCGGTACCACGTCGGTGTCGAACATGGGCATGATGGGCGTCAAGCAGTTTGCCGCCGTCATCAACCCGCCGCATGCAACGATCCTCGCGGTCGGCGCAGGCGAGCAGCGCGTCATCGTCAAGAAGGGCGAAATGGCGATTGCCACCGTCATGAGCGTCACGCTCTCGACCGACCACCGCTGCGTAGACGGCGCGCTCGGAGCCGAGGTGCTGCAGGCGTTCAAGGGCTACATCGAAAACCCGATGGGCATGCTGGTCTGATCAAAGGGCGGAGGCGGAAATGACGAAGACCGTTCTTTGCTATGGTGACTCGCTGACTTGGGGCTACAGCGCCGAGACGATCGGCCGCCATGCCTATGAAGATCGCTGGCCGAGCGCGCTGCAAGCTGCTCTCGGCAGCGATGTCCGCGTCATCGCCGAAGGTCTGAACGGCCGGACCACCGCCTTCGACGACCATCTTGCCGATTGCGACCGCAACGGCGCACGCATTCTGCCGACCATTCTGCAGACGCATGCGCCGCTCGATCTCATCATCATCCTGCTCGGCACCAACGACATGAAGCCTGTCGTGGCGGGTTCGGCTTTTGCTGCCTGCCAGGGCATCGCCCGGCTGGTGCGGCTGATCCGCAATCACGCCTGGCCCTTCGAGTTCGACGGTCCGGACATCCTGATCGTGGCGCCGCCGGCGATCTGCGCGACGGGCAACGTGCCCTTCGCCGCATCGTTCCCTGGCGGCATCGAAGAGTCCGCGAAGCTCGCAACGCTCTACCGCGATCTCGCCGACGAACTCGGCTGCGGCTTCTTCGACGGCAATTCCGTCGCCAAGACCACGCCGCTCGATGGCATCCATCTCGATGCCGAAAATACCCGCGCTCTAGGGCGCGGCATGGAATCGATCGTCCGGATGATGCTGGGGCTGTGACCATGGGCGGCGCTTTCGCAGCGCTTAGAGCGGCGGAACGGAAGGATGCGGCCGAGCTCGCGATCCTCGTCGATATCGGCTCGCATGGCTTTGCCTCCTGGCTGTGGTTTTCGGAGGTTGCCAACGGCAAGACCGATACGCCTCTGGAGCATGGCCGGCTGAAGATGAGCCGGGACGGCGAATGGGGCAGCTGGCAGAACGCAGTCGTTGCCGAAGCTTACGGCGAGGTCGCCGGCGCTGCAGTCGGATACGAGTTGGGCGAGGGGATCCACGCCCTCAAGACGGACCGTCCCGCACTGGCGCCCGTCATCGCCATGCAGAAGACGGTCGCCGGTGGCTGGTTCATCGGCACGCTGGCAGTCTACCGTCATCTGCGCGGTATCGGCATTGGAATGAAGCTGCTCGGTGACCAGATCGACAGGGCAAACGGATTGCCGGTCAGCCTGATCACCGCAAGCGACAATGACGCAGCGCTCGCGCTGTACAAGAAGAATGGATTTTCGGAAGCGGCGCGCGCTGACGCCGTACCGCTTTTCGAAGGCAGCAAGAAACACGAGTGGGTGCTTTTGACCCGCCTCGCCGGATAAAAAGGCAGGAAACATGGCTGAGAATTACGACGTCATCATCATCGGTTCTGGACCTGGCGGCTATGTCGCGGCAGTGCGTGCCGGCCAACTCGGCCTGAAGGTCGCGATCGTCGAGCGCGAGCACCTGGGCGGCATCTGCCTCAACTGGGGCTGCATCCCGACCAAGGCGCTGCTGCGCTCCGCCGAAATTCTCGATCATTCGAACCACCTGAAGGATTACGGCCTCGTTCTCGAAGGTTCGGTCAAGGCCGATACCAAGGCCGTCGTCGCCCGCTCGCGCGCCGTCTCCGGCCGCCTGAATGCCGGCGTCGGCTTCCTGATGAAGAAGAACAAGGTCGATGTCATCTGGGGCGAGGCGAAGATCACCAAGCCCGGCGAGATCACCGTCTCCAAGTCCTCGAAGCCTGTCGTCGAGCCGCAGCATCCGCTGCCGAAGAACATCAAGAGCGAAGCCGGTACCTATACGGCCAAGCACATCATCATCGCCACCGGCGCCCGTCCGCGCGCTTTGCCGGGCATCGAGCCGGATGGCAAGCTGATCTGGACCTATTTCGAAGCGCTGAAGCCGGATGTCCTGCCGAAGTCGCTGATCGTCATGGGCTCGGGTGCCATCGGCATCGAATTCGCGAGCTTCTACCGCTCGATGGGCGTCGACGTCACCGTCGTCGAAGTCATGCCGACGATCATGCCGGTCGAGGACGCTGAGATCACCGCGATCGCCCGCAAGCAGCTCGAAAAGCGTGGGCTGAAGATCTTCACCAGCGCTAAGATCACCAAGGTCGAAAAGGGCGCTGACAGCGTCACCGCGACCGTCGAGACAGCCGATGGCAAGTCGCAGCAGATCACCGCTGACCGGATGATCTCGGCCGTCGGCGTCCAGGGCAATATCGAGAACCTCGGCCTCGAGGCGCTCGGCGTGAAAACCGACCGCGGCTGCGTCGTCATCGACGGCTACGGCAAGACGAACGTCCCCGGCATCTACGCCATCGGCGACGTCGCCGGCCCGCCGATGCTCGCCCACAAGGCCGAGCATGAAGGCGTCGTCTGCATCGAGAAGATCGCCGGCCTGCCGAACGTCCACCCGACCGACAAGAGCAAGGTTCCGGGCTGCACCTACTGCAACCCGCAGGTCGCATCGGTCGGTCTGACCGAAGCCAAGGCCAAGGAAGCCGGCCGCGATATCCGCGTCGGCCGCTTCTCCTTCGTCGCCAACGGCAAGGCGATCGCGCTAGGTGAAGACCAGGGCATGGTGAAGGTCATCTTCGACAAGAAGACCGGCGAACTGCTCGGCGCCCACATGGTCGGCGCCGAAGTCACCGAGCTCATCCAGGGCTTCGTCGTCGCCATGAACCTGGAAACGACGGAAGAAGAACTGATGCACACGATCTTCCCGCATCCGACCGTTTCGGAATCGATGAAGGAAGCCGTGCTCGACGCATACGGCCGCGTGCTGAACGCTTGATAATTTCCGTTTCCGCCCTCTCTATCAGGATGGTGTGAACTGTCCTGACGGGGCGGAAAAACGAAAGGAAATCATCATGTCAATGGGTACGCAGGCACTGCTCATCTTCCTGCTGATCGGGCTCGTCGCCGGGTTTCTGGCAAGCCTCGTGGTCGGCGGCGGCGGTTTGATCCGGTGCTTGCTGAGCGGCATCATCGGCGCCTTCGTCGGCGGCTTTCTGTTCAATGCGCTGGGCATCTCGCTCGGCATTGAAAATGCATTGGTTGTGCAGATCATTCACGCCACGGTCGGCGCCATCATCGTGGTGCTGATCGCCAGGGCGATAGCGTAGGAAAAGGGCTCACATGGAAGGCGTAGGCTGGCTGGCGGCAATCATCATCGGCGGTTTTGCGGGCTGGCTCGCGGGCAAGCTGATGGATGCGCGATACGGCATTCTGCTGAACATCGTGCTCGGCATCGTCGGCTCGGTCGTCGCGACCGTCATCCTGGCGCAGTTCCATATCGAAGTGGCCGGCGGGCGGCTCGGCTACTTCGTCACCGGATTCCTGGGCGCCTGCCTGCTGATATTCTTCGCCCGGCTCGTCCGGCGATGATGCACATGAGCGGCCGATTGTAACAGACGGCTAAAAGACTTATGTGCAGACTGATGAAGCCGCATTGGGGCGGCGGAAAGTTGACACGGTAATGGTAACCATTCTCGACACGATCAATCCCGACGCCAAGCGGGTGCGCCATCCGGAAAAGGCCCACCGGCCGGACCAGGAAGTTCTGCGCAAGCCGGAATGGATCCGTGTAAAGGCGCCGACCTCCAAGGGCTATGCCGAGACACGCTCGATCGTGAAGGAGCACAAGCTCGTCACCGTCTGCGAGGAAGCCGGCTGCCCGAATATCGGCGAGTGCTGGGACAAGAAGCACGCCACCTTCATGATCATGGGCGAGATCTGTACCCGCGCCTGCGCCTTCTGCAACGTCTCGACCGGCAAGCCGAATGCGCTGGACATGGCCGAGCCCGAGAACGTCGCCAAGGCCGTCAAGCAGATGGGCCTCAGCCACGTCGTCATTACCTCGGTTGACCGCGACGATCTGGAAGATGGTGGCGCCGAGCATTTCGAGAAGGTCATCTGGGCGATCCGTGAAGCGTCGCCGATGACGACGATCGAAATCCTGACCCCTGACTTCCTGAAGAAGCCGGGTGCCCTGGAGCGCGTCGTCGCAGCCAAGCCAGACGTCTTCAACCACAACATGGAAACCGTCGCCGGCAATTACCTGACGGTTCGCCCCGGTGCCCGCTATTTCCACTCCATCCGCCTGCTGCAGCGCGTGAAGGAACTGGATCCGACGATGTTCACCAAGTCGGGCATCATGGTCGGCCTCGGCGAAGAGCGCAACGAAGTGCTGCAGCTGATGGACGACCTGCGCACCGCCGACGTCGACTTCCTGACGATCGGCCAGTACCTGCAGCCGACCCGCAAGCACCACAAGGTCGAAAGCTTCGTGACCCCGGAGGAATTCAAGTCCTACGAGACGGTCGCCTACACCAAGGGCTTCCTGATGGTCGCTTCCAGCCCGCTGACGCGCTCTTCGCATCACGCCGGCGATGACTTCGCCCGTTTGAAAGCGGCGCGCGAAAAGAAGCTGCTGATCGCCGCGGAATAAAATCCCTGCTTGCATTTTCGAGAAGCCGTGGTGATTTTCGCCGCGGCTTTTTGTTTGCCGACATGCGGAGCGATGCGATGCCTGCCTATATCGACGACCTCGCTCAAGCGGCCAGCCTTATCCGCGGCTCAGGGCGCATCATGGTCGTCGGCTGCTCGGGCGGCGGCAAGAGCACGCTGTCGCGAAAACTTGCCGGCCTTCTCAGCTTGCGGCATGTCTCGATGGACAGGGAGTTCTTCTGGCTGCCCGGCTGGGTCAAGCGGGCGAAGGCCGAGGAGCGGGCGCTGATCACTGAGGTCGTCAACGGCGAAGGCTGGCTGATGGACGGCACCGGCCCCTCGACCTTCGATATCCGCGTGCCGCGCACGCAGTTCATCATCTGGGTGCGCATGCCGCGCTGGATCTGCCTGTGGGGCATCTGCAAGCGCGCGTTCTTCCACCTCGGCAAGACGCGGCCGGACATGGCGCCCGGTTGCCGGGAGCAGTTGCCGGACCGCGAGTTCCTCACCTATATCTGGACTTTCGAACAGCGGTTCGCGCCGCTCGTGATTGCTGGTATCGACCGTTACGGCCCTGATATCCCGGTTTTGCAGCTGAAAAGCCGGCGAGACGTGGGCCGCCTTCTTGATCTTCTCGGCGCGCCCGCTTAACTGCGCTTCATGCCGCAATTCGAAACGCATCGTCCCGTTCCCCATACAGCCGAGCAGATGTTCGACCTCGTCGCCGATGTCGAACGCTATCCGGAATTCCTGCCGCTCTGCGAGGCGCTGACGATACGCAGCCGCAAGGAACGCGACGGCAAGATCCTGCTGGTCGCCGATATGACGGTTGGCTACAAGGCGATCCGCGAGACATTCACGACGCAGGTGCTGCTCAACAAGGCAGAGCGTATCATCGACGTGAAATACATCGACGGCCCGTTCAAGTATCTCGACAATCGCTGGAGCTTCGCCGAAGCCACGCCGGGCTCGATGGTCAATTTCTTCATCGATTACGAGTTCAAGAGCCGCATTCTGGGCGCGCTCATGGGCACGATGTTCGACAGGGCTTTCCGCATGTTCACGGAAGCCTTCGAAAAGCGCGCATCGGCGATCTACGGCAGCTGACGCCTACCTGTCCAGGAAATGGTCGAAGACCTGGTTTGCCGGATAGGCGTAGTAGCCCCGATCCACGAAACTGCGCCGGTAGAGGCAGTTCCGCAGAGCCACGTTGTAGATCATGCTGTGCGTATCCGGCGAGCCGCGATGAGACATCGCTTCCGGCTGGCAATAGGACAGCGCTCGATCGTAGCGGGCGAGCAGCACCGGGTCGGAATCGACACGGATGCCGGAATAGGTCTGATAGTTGGACGGTGCTTCCGCGGCAGAAATACAGCCGAGGCTCAACGCAACGCCGATGGCAGCCAAATATCGCATGGGAACATCCTTCAAAACCGGCAGCGGCCGGCAACGCGGCAGAAACGGTGGCAGAAGACTTTTGTTCCCGGATGCTACTTCAGCGCCAGCAGCATTTCCAGCGCCGTCTTGACGGTCGCAAGCCGCACCTTGTCGCGGCCGATATCGCCATAGAGCATCTTGTGATGCATGAGCGCGCCCTGTCGTGATTTTGCCGCGAGATGAACGAGCCCGACAGGCTTTTCCGGGGATCCGCCGCCAGGCCCGGCGATGCCGGTCACCGCGACGGCAAAAGCAGCGCGCGAGCGGAAGAGGGCGCCATGCACCATCTGCCGCGCGGTTTCCTCGGATACGGCGCCGAAGCGTGCAAGCGTATGCTCCTGGACGCCGAGCATCTCCATCTTCGCCATGTTCGTATAGGTGACGAAACCGCGGTCCACGACGGCGGAGGATCCCGAGATCTCCGTCAAGGCACCGGCGATCAATCCGCCCGTGCAGCTCTCCGCCGTCGAGACCATCAGCCCTTCAGCCGAGAAATCTCGGATGATCTTTTCAGCAAGCGCCAGGATCTCGGCCGTGAACATCGTCAATCCCTCGCGCCGCGGAAGACGACGGTCGCGGTGGCGATGGCAGCAATGCCCTCGCGGCGGCCGACGAAGCCGATCGTCTCGTTGGTCGTCGCCTTCACCGAGCAGCGGCCGATCGAAATGCCGAGGAACTCGGCAAGATTGGCGCGCATTTCGTCGCGATGCGGCCCGACCTTCGGCGCTTCAGCAATCAGCGAGACGTCGGCATTCATGATCGTCCCGCCGCAATCGCGCACGATCTTGGCGGCATGCTCGAGGAAGATGCGGGATGCCGCGCCCTTCCATTGCGGATCGGATGGCGGAAAATGGTCGCCGATATCGCCGGCGCCGCAGGTGGCAAGCAGCGCATCGGTCAGGGCGTGCAGGGCCACGTCGGCATCCGAATGTCCCTTCAGCTTCTGATCGTGCGGAATGAACAGGCCGCAGAGCGTCACGCCGTCGCCGGGCTCCAACTGGTGGACGTCATAGCCGTTGCCGGTACGCACGTCGGGCAGGGCCGATGACGACAGGCGGTTGTCGGCAAGGGCGATATCGCGCTTCACGGTCAGCTTCATGTTGTCGGCAGCTCCTTCAACGATGGTCACGGGAATGCCCGCCCATTCGGCAATCGAGGCATCGTCGGTGAAATCGCTCCGGCCGGATTTATGCGCATCTTCATGCGCGGCCAGAATGGTGTCGAAAGCGAAGGATTGCGGCGTCTGCGCCGCAAAGAGATGTTCGCGCGACACGGTCTCCAGCACGGTTCCCGTCTTGTCGGCGCGTTTCAGCGTGTCGGCGACCGGCGTGGCCGGAAGGACTGCAGGCGCTCCGGCAATCAGCGCATCGGCGACACGGTCGAGCAGCACATGGTCGAAGAACGGCCGCACCGCATCGTGAATGAGAACGTGGCTGATGCCCTTGTCCTTGAGATGACGCAGGCCGGCCAGCACCGATTGCTGGCGCGTCGCGCCGCCATGTACCGCCTCGATCGGCGTCGCCGAAAGGATATGGCGCAGCGCCTTGTCGAACAGCGCCTCGTCGTCGGGGTGGATGACCACGACGATATGGGCGGCGTGCTCCCATGTCATGAAGTTTTCAAGCGTATGGGCAATAACCGGCTTGCCGCCGACCATGCGATACTGCTTCGGCCCTTCGACGGAGGCACCAGCACGCTCGCCGCGCCCCGCGGCGACGACGACGATCCCGGCCGATAGTGGTTGCTTCGAATGCATTTGCGGCATAAATCCCTAAAATATGCAGAAAGCGACGTAAGTGCTCTATAGCCTTGGTCATCGGCTTTCCAGCATCTGCCCAAAAAATATCAATTCCAACCAAAGCCTCTTGGCAAGCCATTCGTCTATGGCTAAAAATAGTGCAGCAATATTGTGTGCCTGAAAGATAATCAATTGCATCCAGTGAACCTAGCAGCGCCATTGCAGATCGGAAACGTCTCCGTGCGCAACCGCGTCGCGCTGGCGCCCATGTCCGGCGTCACGGATATGCCGTTCCGGCAGCTGGCCTGGCGCTATGGCGCCGGCCTCGTCGTCACCGAGATGGTGGCGAGCCGCGAGCTGGTCAATAACACCGCCGAATCCTGGTCGCGCCTGAAGGCTGCCGGCTTCAAGCCGCATATGGTGCAGCTTGCCGGGCGCGAAGCCTATTGGATGGGCGAGGCGGCCAAGGTCGCCGCGGATGCCGGCGCCGATATTATCGACATCAACATGGGCTGCCCGGCCAAGAAGGTTATCGGCGGCTATTCCGGTTCGGCGCTGATGCGCGATCCCGATCACGCTTTGACGCTGATCGAGGCGACCGTGAAGGCGGTCGATGTTCCAGTCACATTGAAGATGCGCCTCGGCTGGGACGACAACTCGCTGAACGCCCCTGATATTGCCAAGCGTGCCGAGGAGGCAGGCGTCCAGCTGATCACCATCCATGGCCGCACCCGCATGCAGTTCTACGAGGGCAAGGCGGATTGGGATGCGATCCGCGCCGTCCGCGATGTCGTCTCGGTGCCACTGATCGCCAACGGCGATGTCAACACGCCCGAAGATGCCCAAGAAATTCTCCGCCGCTCGGGCGCCGATGCGGTGATGATCGGCCGCGGCTGCCAGGGCCGTCCGTGGCATGCCGGCGTTCTTGCCGGTGCCGCCGGTCCTGAAAGCGCGGAGATCGCCGATATTGCCGTCGAGCACTACCGGATGATGCTGGAATTCTACGGTGAGCATGTCGCCATACGCCATTCCCGCAAGCATCTCGGCTGGTATCTCGAACGATACGCCCCCGGCCTTACCGGGGAAGAAAGGGCGGCGATCATGACTTCGAACCAGCCGCTGGAGGTGGAGCGGCGGCTTCACGATGCGCTCTCTGCAGGTGCAGAGGCAGTTCAAAGCCGGGAGGCGGCATGACGGACAAGACGCAGGCCGATCAGACGAGTGGTGTGGCGATGGCAGTGCTGAATGCCATCCAGAACCCTGTGATCATGGTGGACGAGGCCGGTCTCGTGGCATTCGCCAATTGGGAGGCGGAAGCCTTCTTCGGCGCCAGTGCCTCGCATCTGGCGCGCTACAGGATCTCGACCTTCATTCCTTTCGGCAGCCCGCTGCTGGCGCTGATCGATCAGGTCCGCGAGCGCCGCGCTCCGGTCAACGAGTATCGCGTCGATCTGAGCTCGCCCCGCCTTGGCCAGGACAAGCTGGTCGACCTGTACGTCGCGCCCGTCATCAGCGCGCCGGGCTCCGTCGTAGTGGTCTTCCAGGAACGTTCGATGGCCGACAAGATCGACCGTCAGCTGACCCATCGCGCCGCGGCGCGCTCCGTCACCGGGCTGGCTTCGATGCTGGCGCATGAAATCAAGAACCCGCTCTCCGGCATCCGTGGCGCTGCTCAGCTTCTCGAACAGTCGGCTGTCGATGAGGACCGGGCGCTGACCCGGCTGATCTGCGACGAGACCGACCGCATCGTTTCGCTGGTCGACCGCATGGAAGTCTTCTCCGACGAGCGCCCCGTCGATCGCGTTCCGGTCAACATCCATTCGGTCCTCGATCATGTGAAGGCCGTGGCCAAGGCAGGATTTGCCCGCCAGATCCGCATCACCGAGAATTACGATCCGTCGCTGCCGGCCGTCTATGCCAATCGCGACCAGCTGGTGCAGGTCTTCCTCAATCTGGTGAAGAATGCCGCCGAAGCCGTCGGCGAACGGCAAGACGGCGAGATTCTGCTGACGACCGCCTATCGTCCCGGCATCCGCCTCTCCGTCGCCGGCACCCGCGAAAAAATCTCGCTGCCGCTGGAGTTCTGCGTGCAGGACAATGGTCCGGGCGTGCCCTCCGACCTGCTGCCGCATCTCTTCGATCCCTTCATCACCACCAAGACCAATGGCAGCGGCCTTGGCCTTGCTCTGGTCGCCAAGATCATCGGCGACCATGGCGGCATCATCGAATGCGACAGCCAGAACAACAAGACCACCTTCCGTGTCCTGATGCCGGCATCCAAGGATGCCTCTTCCGATGACGCGGCAATTGCAAACCCCACAGGAACTTCTCGATGACAGCAACGATTCTCGTCGCAGATGACGATGCGGCAATTCGTACGGTGCTCAATCAGGCGCTCAGCCGCGCAGGCTACGATGTCCGCATCACCTCGAACGCCGCCACGCTCTGGCGCTGGGTTTCGGCGGGCGAGGGCGATCTTGTGGTGACCGACGTCATCATGCCCGACGAGAACGCCTTCGATCTGCTGCCGCGCATCAAGAAGGCGCGGCCGGATCTGCCGGTGCTGGTCATGAGCGCCCAGAACACCTTCATGACGGCGATCAAGGCTTCCGAGAAGGGCGCCTACGATTACCTGCCGAAGCCCTTCGACCTGACGGAGCTGATCGGCATCATCGGCCGGGCCTTGGCCGAGCCGAAAAAGAAGCCCGCCAAGCTCGACGAGGACATGCAGGACGGTATGCCGCTGGTCGGTCGCTCCGCCGCGATGCAGGAAATCTACCGCGTCCTGGCGCGCCTGATGCAGACCGACCTGACACTGATGATCACCGGTGAGTCCGGTACCGGCAAGGAGCTCGTCGCCCGCGCCCTGCACGATTACGGCAAGCGCCGCAACGGCCCCTTCGTCGCCATCAACATGGCCGCCATCCCGCGCGATCTGATCGAGTCCGAACTCTTCGGCCACGAGAAGGGCGCCTTCACCGGCGCGCAGAACCGCTCGACCGGCCGTTTCGAGCAGGCCGAAGGCGGCACGCTCTTCCTCGACGAAATCGGCGACATGCCGATGGACGCGCAGACGCGTCTTCTCCGCGTCCTGCAGCAGGGCGAATACACCACCGTCGGCGGCCGCACACCGATCCGCACCGACGTGCGCATCGTCGCCGCCACCAACAAGGACCTTAAGCAGGCGATCAATCAGGGTCTCTTCCGCGAAGACCTCTACTACCGCCTCAACGTCGTGCCGCTGCGCCTGCCGCCGCTGCGCGACCGCGCTGAAGATATCCCGGATCTCGTCCGCCACTTCATCCAGCAGGCGGAAAAGGAGGGTCTCGGCACCAAGCGATTCGACCAGGAAGCGCTGGAGCTCATGAAAGCCTACGCTTGGCCGGGTAACGTTCGCGAGCTCGAGAACCTGATCCGCCGCCTGATGGCACTTTATCCACAGGATGTGATCACCCGCGAAATCATCGAGAGCGAGCTGCGCTCCGACGTGCCTGATAGCCCGATCGACAAGGGGCCGATCCGCTCGGGTTCGATGACCATCGCCCAGGCCGTCGAAGAGAATATGCGCGCCTATTTCGCCAGCTTCGGCGAGAATCTGCCGCCGCCCGGCCTCTATGACCGTGTTCTCACGGAATTGGAGTATCCGCTGATCCTGGCAGCGCTAACAGCGACCCGGGGCAACCAGATCAAGGCGGCCGATCTTCTCGGTCTGAACCGCAATACGCTGCGCAAGAAGATCCGTGAGCTCGGCGTTTCGGTCTACCGGAGCTCCCGCACAGCTTGACAATGTGGCGGGATGCGTTGCATTTTCGCCACAATGCGTTGCTTAAAGGTCACGCATGGGGTTTGGACAATCGTAACCATAACAGATGGTCTGTGCCGCTGATCTCTTCATTCAGGGATTGAGCGAACGCTTTCGATTTCCGGTCCGTTGGTTGCAGATGTGGCGTGGCGGCGATTTGCTGCCAGGAGAATGACCTGATGAAGCAGGATGCGGCATCGCCTGCGGCGGGTGAAGAGGGAGTTGCGATCGTTACCGATCGCCGCGCGCTTTTCGCATTGCCGGGCCTCATGCTGGCGGGCGGTGCGCTGCTCTGCGCCACTGCAACGCTCTTCGTGCTGCTCGGCTTCACGCCGATCGAGCCGACCTCGCGCGTCGTCATTACCTCCGTCGTCGTCAATTCCTTCTTCGTCCTTGGCCTGATGGCGCTGATCGGCCGTGAGGTTGCGCGGCTGATGAAGGCGCGAACCCGCGGAAGGGCCGCAGCGCGGCTTCACATCCGCATCGTCGTGCTTTTCTCACTGGTGGCGATCACCCCGGCGATTCTTGTCGCCCTCTTTGCCAGTATCACGCTGAACGCTGGTCTCGACCGGTGGTTCTCGCTGCGCACCCAGTCGATCGTCAGCTCGTCGCGCAATGTCGGCCAGGCCTACATGATGGAGAATGCCAGCTATCTCCAGGGCCAGACGGTCTCGATGGCGAACGACCTGGAGCGCAACCGCACGCTCTACAATCTCGACCGTACCGGCTTCGCCGACCTGATGACCCGCCAGGCGCGCGGACGCGGCCTGCTCGGCGCCTTCCTGGTCGAAAGCAACGGCGCGGTGATCACGCAGGCAGACATCAAGACCGAGAAGCCGCTGCCGGCCATTCCGCAGGATGCGCTGACCAAGGCCGCCGCCGGCCAGCCGACTCTGATTCCGCCGGGTGTCACCAACCTCGTCGGCGCCATCATCAAGCTCGAATCCATTCCTGATGCCTTCCTCTACACGGTGCGTGCCGTCGATCCGAAGGTCATGGGCGCCATGCGCCTGATGCAGGAAAACGCCAGCGAATATCAGTCGATGGAAGCTGGGCGGGTCTCGCTGCAGATCGCCTTCGCGGTTCTCTATATCGGTTTCGCGCTCATCGTTCTGCTTGCCGCCATCTGGACGGCAATTGCCGTCGCCGACCGTATCGTCCGCCCGATCCGGCTGCTGATTACCGCGGCCGACAGCGTTGCATCCGGCAACATGGATATCGTCGTCCCGGTTCACGCCGTCGATGGCGACGTCGCCAACCTGTCGCGCACCTTCAACAAGATGATTTCGGAAATCCGCACCCAGCGTGACGAAATCCTCGAGGCGAAGGACGAAGTGGACGACCGCCGCCGCTTCATCGAGGCCGTGCTGTCGGGCGTTACCGCTGCCGTCATCGGCGTCGAGAGCGACCGCCGCATCACCATCGTCAACAGTTCGGCCGAGACGCTGATGGCGCTCGAAGCGCCTGATATGCTCGGCAAGCAGCTTTCCGATATCGCTCCCGAGGTCGATCAGGTCCTCACAGAGGCCGCACAGCGCTACCGCGGCGATTTCCGCAAGCAGATCGCTCTGGTGCGCGGCGGCACGGTCCGTACGCTCAGCGTCCAGGTTACGCGCGAAGAGGTGAGGGAGAGTGGCGAATCCTACGTCATCACCCTCGACGACATCACCGATCTCGTCATCGCTCAGCGTTCGACCGCCTGGGGCGACGTTGCCCGCCGCATCGCCCACGAGATCAAGAACCCGCTGACGCCGATCCAGCTGTCGGCCGAACGCATCCAGCGCCGCTACGGCAAGCAGATCAATCAGGACGACAAGACCGTCTTCGACCAGTGCACGGATACGATCATCCGCCAGGTCGGCGATATCGGCCGCATGGTCGATGAATTCTCGGCTTTCGCCCGCATGCCGAAGCCGACCAAGGAACCGAGCGATCTGCGCGACATCCTGCGCGATGCGATGTTCCTGCGCGAGATGGGCAACACCCATGTCAGCTTCTTGCAGGAGCTCGGCGAACGGCCGCTCGAAGGCATGTTCGACAGCCGCATGCTGGGTCAGGCCTTCGGCAACCTGATCAAGAACGCCGTTGAGGCGATCGAGGCCGTACCGAGCGAAGAGCGCGACGAGCGCAAGGTGCTGGTACGGGCTGCGATGGACGAAGGCCGTGACCGCTTCACCGTCGATGTCATCGATAACGGTCGCGGTCTGCCGGTGGAAAACCGGCACAGCATTCTAGAGCCTTATATGACGATGCGGGAGAAGGGCACGGGCCTGGGCCTCGCCATCGTCAAGAAGATCATTGAAGAGCATGGCGGGCAGCTTGAGCTGCATGATGCGCCCGCAGAATTTGACCAGGGAAGAGGAGCCATGATCCGCGTGCATCTACCGCGTCTCGAGCCGGCATCTTCGGCCCCTGCTGAAAGCGACAAGGAAAGCGTTTATGGCCTCTGATATTCTCGTCGTTGACGATGAGCATGACATTCGCGAGATCGTGTCCGGGATCCTGTCCGACGAGGGCCACGAAACCCGCACCGCTCACGATAGCGATAGCGCACTGGCAGCGATTTCCGATCGCGCCCCGCGGCTGATCTTCCTCGATATCTGGATGCAGGGCAGCAAGCTCGACGGGCTGTCGCTGCTCGACGAGATCAAGACGCGCCATCCCGATATTCCGGTCGTGATGATCTCGGGCCACGGCAACATCGAAACGGCCGTTTCCGCCATCAAGCGCGGCGCTTTCGATTTCATCGAGAAGCCCTTCAAGGCTGACCGCCTGATCCTGATCGCCGAGCGCGCGCTGGAAAACTCCAAGCTGAAGCGCGAAGTCTCCGAGCTCAAGAAGCGGGCAGGCGATGCCGTCGAGCTGATCGGCACGTCGGTTGCCGTCTCGCAGCTGCGCCAGACGATCGAGAAGGTCTCGCCGACCAACAGCCGCATCATGATCTTCGGTGCATCCGGTTCCGGCAAGGAACTGGTGGCGCGCATGATCCACAAGAAGTCGACGCGCGCCAACGGCCCGTTCGTGGCGCTCAACGCCGCCAACATCACTCCCGACCGGATGGAAATCGCGCTCTTCGGCACCGAGGGTTCGCCAGGCCAGGCCCGCAAGACCGGCGCGCTCGAGGAAGCGCACCGCGGCATCCTCTATCTCGACGAAGTCGGCGAGATGCCGCGTGAAACGCAGAACAAGATCTTGCGTGTGCTCGTCGACCAGCAGTTCGAGCGCGTCGGCGGCTCCAAGCGCGTCAAGGTCGATGTCCGCATCATCTCCTCGACCGCCTACAATCTCGAAAGCCGCATTGCAGAAGGCTGGTTCCGCGAAGACCTTTATCATCGTCTGGCCGTCGTGCCGGTCCGGGTTCCGGCACTGGCCGAGCGCCGCGAGGACATTCCGTTCCTCGTTGACCAGCTGATGCGCCAGATTTCCGAACAGGCCGGCATTCGCCAGCGCCGCATCGGTGATGACGCGATGGCCGTTCTGCAGGCCCATGACTGGCCGGGCAATATCCGCCAGCTGCGCAACAATATCGAGCGGCTGATGATCCTGGCCCGTTCCGACGGCCCGGACGCGCCGATCACCGCCGACATGCTGCCGACGGACCTCGGCGACATGCTGCCGAAAGTCTCGGCCAAGAACGACTATCACATCATGACGCTGCCGCTGCGCGAGGCGCGCGAGATGTTCGAGAAGGACTATCTCATCGCCCAGATCAACCGTTTCGGCGGCAATATCTCGCGCACCGCCGAATTCGTCGGCATGGAGCGCTCGGCGCTTCACCGCAAGCTGAAGTCGCTCGGCGTCTAAGCTTCTGCCGGCGCAGGCCATGCGCCGGTTCATGTCATTGCCCCAGCATCAGGTTTCCCATGCCCAGAATTTCCTACGTCAACGGCCAGTACGTCACGCACTCTGAAGCAGCCGTTCATATCGAGGACCGCGGCTATCAGTTCGCCGATGGCGTCTATGAGGTCTGCGAGATCCGCCACGGCTATATCGTCGATATCACCCGCCATCTGGACCGCCTGCACCGCTCGCTGAGCGAGCTGCGCATCGCTGCGCCGATGGGCCGGGCAGCCATGGTGCATGTGATTCGCGAGACCGTTCGCCGCAACAAGGTGAAGAACGGCCTGTTCTACATGCAGGTCACCCGCGGCGTCGCGCGCCGTGACCATGTGTTCCCGGCCGAAGGCACCAAGCCGTCGATCGTCATCACCGCCAAGAGCACGGACCCGTCGGTCATCGCCAAGAAGAATGCCAATGGCATCAAGGCGGTGACCGTGTCCGACAACCGCTGGGACCGCGTCGATATCAAGACCGTCGGTCTGCTGCCGAACGTCATGGCCCGCCAGCAGGCGAAGGAGGCCGGCGCCCAGGAAGCGATCTATGTCGACCGTGACGGCTTCGTTACCGAGGGCGCCGCAACCAACGTCTGGTTCGTCGATGCCGACGGTACGCTCATCACCCGTCCGGCAGAGCATGGCATCCTCAAAGGGATTACCCGCACCACCTTGCTGGATGTCGGCGCCAAACTGGGCCTCAAGGTCGCGGAACGTAAGTTCACCGTTGCCGAAATGCTGGCTGCACGCGAGGTTTTCATCACGGCGGCGACAAGCATTTGTTTTCCCGTGGTTTCCATCGATGGACAGACGATCGCCAATGGCCATCCCGGAAGCGTGTCGCAGAATATTCGGGAAGCCTTTTTCGACGTTGCGGAAAAGATTGCGATTTGATACCAAGATTTGCTGGACGCAGGGGTGAGGGTTACCTGCCGACGGCCTGGAGAGGTTGATTAGTATTCTACCGGCTGAAACACGCCGGCAATAAAGAAAGAAGCGGCGCGATGGCGGAACGTTCTCAGAATCTGCAGGACTTATTTCTCAATACTGTTCGCAAGCAAAAGATTTCCCTTACAATTTTTCTGATTAACGGCGTTAAGCTCACGGGCGTTGTCACTTCCTTCGACAATTTCTGCGTTCTTCTTCGCCGTGACGGTCATTCGCAACTCGTGTATAAGCACGCGATCTCGACGATCATGCCGGGCCAGCCCATGCAGATGTTCGAGAGCGAAGAAGCCGCTTCCTGATAGGATCAGAAGTCATTTCGACACGCGATACGAAGAACGATTCCATCATCCCGGAAGCCGAAAAGCTCCGGGACGATATGCGCGCGACCGTCGTCGTGCCCGTGCTCAAGCAGGGCCGGGGACGTGGCGCCGCATCCGATGGTGCAATCTCCACGACACGTTCGCCGGGAAGCCGGCTTGAAGAAGCAAGCGGTCTCGCCGAAGCGATCGACCTCGATGTCGTCTATGGCGCCGTCGTCCCGATCAATGATCCCCGGCCTGCAACGCTGCTCGGCACCGGCAAGATCGAAGAGATCAAGGCCAAGCTCGACGAGCATGATTCGGGGCTTGTCATCGTCGATCACCCGCTGACCCCGGTTCAGCAGCGCAATCTCGAGAAGGCATGGAACGTCAAGGTCATCGACCGCACGGGCCTTATCCTCGAAATCTTCGGCCGCCGCGCCTCCACCAAGGAGGGCACGCTGCAGGTCGATCTCGCGCACCTGAATTACCAGAAGGGCCGCCTGGTCCGCAGCTGGACCCACCTTGAGCGCCAGCGCGGCGGTGGTGGCTTCATGGGTGGTCCGGGTGAAACCCAGATCGAAGCCGACCGGCGCATGCTGCAGGATCGCATCATCAAGCTGGAGCGCGAGCTTGAGCAGGTCGTGCGGACCCGCCAGCTGCACCGCGCCAAGCGCAAGAAGGTGCCGCATCCGATCGTCGCCCTGGTCGGCTATACCAACGCCGGCAAATCGACGCTGTTCAACCGCATCACCGGTGCCGGCGTTCTCGCCGAAGACATGCTGTTCGCGACGCTCGATCCGACGCTGCGCCGCATGAAACTGCCGCATGGCCGCACCGTCATCCTTTCCGATACCGTCGGTTTCATCTCCGACCTGCCGACCCATCTGGTGGCCGCTTTCCGCGCGACGCTGGAAGAGGTGCTGGAAGCCGATCTCATCCTGCATGTCCGCGACATGGCGGATGACGATAATCCGGCCCAGAGTGCCGACGTGCTGCGCATCCTGAACGATCTCGGCATCGATGAAGCTGAGGGCCAGAAGCGCATCATCGAGGTTTGGAACAAGATCGACCGGCTGGAGCCGGAAACGCACGACGCCATCGTCCAGAAGGCATCCGGCGCCGAGAATGTCGTCGCGGTATCGGCCGTCAGCGGCGAGGGCGTCGACCGGCTGATGGACGAAATCAGCCGCCGCCTTTCCGGCGTCATGACGGAGACCTCGATTACCGTGCCGGTTTCGAAACTGGCGCTGCTGTCGTGGATCTATGAGCACGCCATCGTCGATGCCCGCGAGGACAACGAGGACGGCTCCGTGACGCTAGACGTGCGCATGGCCGAGGCTGAAGCGTCGGCACTCGAAGGACGGCTCGGCACGCAGAAGGCGGCGAAGGAAGATTGGGAGCGCTGAGCGCTCGCAATCTCGCACTGTATCAGATCATTGGAGGGCACGGCATGGCTGGTATCAAGGCTCGGGCAGGCGGTCTTTTGCTGATCGCTATCGGATGCGCGCTTGCCTGGTTTTTCCTGCTGCAGCCGCTGAAGGAAGCGCAGGCCGGTGTTCCCGAGGTCCACTATCAGCTGAGAGCCTTCCTCGCCGTGCCCGCCTGCCTGGTCTTCGGCCTGGGCTTTCTGTTCGCCGGCGCAGGCCTGAACTATCGCAATGCCGCCGAAAAGAAGCTGACGGTCACCGGCTGGGTGCTCTTCGCGATCGTCGCATTGCTGACGTTGGCGGGCTACTGGTGGTTCCAGCAGCAGTTCTCGGCGCTCGGCTATACCAGCGCCGTCTGATCGCTTCCGGCCGGTTCGCTATCGGAAGCAAGCCACTCCAGACCAATCCGCCCGACAGGATCGAGAAGCTCACCGGTCACCAGCGTCGTGATCAGGCTGCGCAGGAACGGTAGTTTCGTCGCCGGGCCGATCATCAGATCCCGGCTCATCGGCAGGACCTTGCTATCCGACTGATAGAACGGCGTCAGCACGCGGCTCAGCAGCTGGTAGAAGCGGATATGCATCTGACGCTGGCGCAGATGCCGTGAAATGGCATCGACGACCGTTGCCTTGCGGATCATCGCCGTACAGAGCGAGGCAGCGTCCAGCAGTGCCATATTGGCCCCCTGGCCGAGCTGTGGGCTCGTCGCATGCCAGGCGTCGCCGATCTTCACGACATTCTGTCCTGCGAGCGGCACCCGCGTATGATGCCGGTAGCGTGCATGAACGGGCTCGGCCGATGCGGCGAAATGGGCAGCCTCCGGCCAGAAGCGATGCACGGCATCGATCCACGCCTCACGTCCGGCATCGCGCCAGGCTGCCACATCCTTGTTGCGGATGCTCCAGAAGAAGGTCGCCATCGGCGCCGCCCCATCCTTGGCCGTACCGACAGGCAGGACGCCCGCCATCTGGCTCGCCCGGTGATAGCGCTGTTCCAGTTCGTCGGAACGGAAGACGCCCGATGCATCCCAGGGAACGGTGGCCCAGAGCGCGCCGTAATCGAGCTCGGTCGAGGACTTGTAGCCGATCGGCGAGCTGGCCCCCATCGCATCGATGACGAGATCGGAAGCGGCGGACGCCTTGCCATTGCCGAGCTTCAACCGCGGCCTCGCGCCCGGTTCGAACGCCGTCACCCGCGAAGCCGTTTCGAAACTGACGCCGGCTGCGACAGCGGCATCGAGCAGCAGATCGAAAAGTGCCACCCGCTGGATGGCGATGCCGGACGCCCCATTGCGGTAACCGACATCGAGCACGGTGCGGCCCGTCGCCGAGAGCTTGCCATGCATCCGCCGGATCCGCGCGCCGCGTTGTTCCACCTGGTCGAGCAGCCCCATCGCCGCGAGAACCGCGGATCCCGTCGGCTGCAACACGAAGCCGGATCCGACCGGCTGCGGCGCTGCCATCTGATCGTAGATGGTGACGTTTGCGCCGTGGCGCGCCAGGAGCGCGGCCAGTGACAATCCACCGATACCGGCACCTGCAATCGCGATCTCAAGGCCGGAGAGCTTCATGGCGGGTCAGCCGAGTTGCCGTTCGATGGCTTTCGCCGCCTGCCAGATCTCTTCCATCCGCTCCAGGCTTGCGGCCTCCAACGTTTCGCCTTCTTTCTCAAGAACGGTTTCTATATGATTGAAACGGCGCCTGAATTTCGTGTTCGTTCCGCGCAGGGATTGCTCCGGATCGGCATCGACATGGCGGCCGATATTGACGACGGCGAAGATGAGATCGCCGAGCTCGTCGCTGACCTTGGCCCGGTCGCCATGCACCAAAGCCTCGCGCAGTTCGCCGATCTCTTCCTCGATTTTGTCGAGGATCGGCTCGGGTGCCGACCAGTCGAAGCCGACCTTCGCGGCACGTTCCTGCAACTTAAGCGCCTCCGTCAGCGCCGGGAAGCTGCGCTGCACGGAGCCGAGAAACCCTGCCTTAGAATCCTCGGTCACCCCGCGCCTGACGCGCCGCTCGGCCCGCTCGCGCTTCTCCGCCTGCTTGATCTCGTCCCACTGCTTCTTCACGCGATCGGGCGTATCGGCATCGGAGCGGGCGAAGACATGCGGGTGGCGGCGGATCATCTTGCGGGTGATGGCCTCGACGACATCGCCGAAGGCGAACTCGCCGGCTTCCTCCGCCATTCGCGCGTGAAAGACCACCTGCAGCAAGAGATCGCCGAGCTCGTCGCAGAGATCGTCCATGTCATTGCGCTCGATCGCATCGGAAACCTCATAGGCTTCCTCGATCGTATAGGGCTTGATGGTCTCGAAGGTCTGGACGATGTCCCAGGGGCATCCCGTTTCCGGGTTGCGCAGCGCTGCCATGATCTCGATGAGGCACGAAATGTCTTTGGAGGCTTCCATGATCGCTCAATTCAGGGGGATGTCGTTATCGCTCTTGGAGGCCTGATAGGCGCCGGAGAGAGCGTCGTAGCGGGACTTGATGCGGGCAGTCTGCGCTTTCAGCTCGCTCTTCAGCGCGTCCGCCTCGGTCTCGACCAGATCGGCGATCGCGAAGCTGTTCCAGAAGGCGTTGCTGCGGCGGTATCCGCCGGGCTCCAGGCCGAAGACTTCGTTGAGGATCTTCAGGTCGTGCGGAATGGCGAAGCTGTCTCGGGAATCTTCGTGGCTGAAGAAATAATAGAAGTTATCGAAACCCGCCCAGGTGATTGCCGACATGCACATGGTGCAGGGTTCGTGAGTCGACAGGAAGATCAGGTCCTTGGTCGCCGGTTTCTCGCCGAGTTCGTAGAAGCGTTTCAGCGTGTGCACTTCGCCATGCCAGAGCGGATTTTCGAGCTCGTTGTTGGTCTCTGCGACCACCAGCGAGAGATCGGACTTGCGCAGGATTGCCGCGCCGAACACCTTGTTGCCGGCAGAAACGCCGCGCTCGGTCATCGGCAGGATATCGCGCTCCATCACCTCGAGCAGGCGTGGAGCAATCGTCTTTGAAGCCATGACTTTCTCCTTGTCGCAGCAAGTCTATCCCGCCCGGGCAAGAAGAAAAATGCCGAATTGCCCGATGGACGTTTTTGATCACAGGCTTTACATTGCACTGCAGCGACAACGGCGTCGCTCGGGCGACTTTTCTCAAATCAGTGGCATGCAGGCAAAAGATTACGCGGACCGCGTAGGCTTTCGAATTTCTGTTTCTTCAACGCCTTGCCGGTTAAAGGCATATTGGCGCAACTTCGAAGTGGAATGATAATGCCTTCCAAGAGCGAACAGCTATCGGTTTTCCCCGCCTTCTTCCGTGTGGAAGGGCGGATCGCAGCCGTCTTCGGTAACGGGGACGAGGCCTATGCGAAGGTGCGCCTGCTGCTGAATACGCAAGCGCGCGTCATTGCCTATACCGATCATCCGGAAGCCAGCTACCACGCCTTCCTGATCGCCAATCGCATCGAGACCGTCCGGGCGGCATTCTCTGCCGAACAAGTCGAGGGCGCAGCCCTTGTCTTCGCGGCTACTGGAGAAGCGGCCGCCGACCGCGCCATCGTCGATGCAGCGCGCGCCGCAAAAATCCCGGCCAATGCCGTCGACCAGCCCGATTATTGCGATTTTTTCACGCCGGCGCTTGTCAATCGCGCGCCCGTCGCTGTCGCGATCGGCACGGAAGGCGCCGGTCCGGTCCTGGCCCAGATGATCCGCGCGCAGATCGACCAGCTGCTTTCGCCGTCGCTTGGGCGCCTCGCGACCTTGGCCACCAGCTACCGCAAGACGGTCGAGCACCTCATTCCGCGCGGCGTTTCCCGCCGTGTCTTCTGGCGCAGCTTCTTCTCCGGTCCCGTCGCCGATGCCGTGGCCAATGGCAATCTGCCGGAAGCCGAACGCGCCGCACATGCGCTGCTGCAGGAAACGGGCAAGGCGAAGGGCCGTATCTGGCTTGTCGGCGCCGGTCCCGGTGCCGAAGACCTGCTGACGCTGCGTGCCCAGCGTGTCATGATGGAAGCCGATGTGCTCGTCTTCGACGCGCTCGTGCCGCAGGCGATCGTCGACATGGGTCGCCGCGACGCCGAGCGCATCTCTGTCGGCAAGCGCAAGGGCTGCCATTCCAAGTCTCAGGAAGAAATCAACGATCTGCTCGTCCAGCTTGGCCGCGAAGGCAAGCGCGTCGTGCGCCTGAAGTCCGGCGATCCGCTGGTCTATGGCCGGGCAGGGGAAGAGATGGCGGCTCTCCGCGCCGCCGGTATCGCGTATGAAGTGGTGCCTGGCATCACCTCCGCCTTCGCCGCCGCTGCCGATTTCGAACTGCCACTGACGCTGCGCGGCGTCGCCTCGTCGCTGGTCTTCACGACGGGCCACGACCTGACCGGCGACGTGCTGCCGGATTGGGCAAGCCTCGCCGTCTCGGGTGCCACCATCGCCGTCTATATGGGCCGCACCGTTGCCGCCTCCGTCGCGGAGCGTCTGATGGCTGCGGGCATTCCCGCCGAGACGACGGTTGCCGTCATCGAGAATGCCAGCCGCGCCGAGCGCCGTCTCATGCATGGCATTCTGCGCGATCTTCCCGACCTGCAGCATCGTGACGAATTGACGGGACCCGTCATGGTCATTATCGGCGATGCAGTGGCAGGCGCCAATTTCGAACTGTCCGAGCCGCTGGTTCGCCGGGAGGCGAGCGTGCCGGAACTTGCAAGGAGCTGATTATGGTAGACAAGGTACTGACCGCCAACCGGTTGACGGACGGCATTGCCGTCTGGCTCGACGCCAATGGCGCGTGGGTCACCTCGTTGCAGGATGCGCTGGTCGCCCGCCATGCGGAAGCGGTCGCCGCGCTCGAGGACATCGGCAAGAAAGCCTATGCCGACAACAAGGTCGTTGACGTCAATGTCATCGAGGTTCAGGAAACCAACGGCGTATTGTGGCCGCTGCGCCTGCGCGAGCGCATTCGCGCGCAAGGCCCGACCATGGAATATGCTCCGGGATATGCGGTTGCCGATCCCAAGTTCATTGATGTCTGAGGAAGCTGATGTACCGTTACGACGAATTTGACCACGCCTTTGTCGCCGAGCGCGTTGCGCAGTTCAGCGATCAGGTCCAGCGCCGTCTCGCCGGCGAGCTTTCCGAAGATGCCTTCAAGCCGCTGCGCCTGATGAACGGCGTTTACCTGCAGCTGCATGCCTACATGCTGCGCATTGCCATTCCCTATGGCACGCTGAGCTCCAAGCAGATGCGCATGCTGGCCCATGTCGCCCGCACCTATGACCGCGGCTATGGCCACTTCACCACCCGCCAGAACCTGCAGTTCAACTGGCCGAAGCTCTCGGACATGCCGGCCGTTCTCTCCGAACTGGCAACTGTCGAAATGCACGCGCTGCAGACATCCGGCAACTGCATCCGCAACGTCACGGCAGACCATTTCGCCGGCGCCGCCGTCGATGAAGTCGCTGATCCCCGGCCTTATGCGGAAATCCTGCGTCAGTGGTCGTCTGTCCACCCCGAATTCTCCTTCCTGCCGCGCAAGTTCAAGATCGCCGTCACCGGTGCCGAGCGTGACCGCGCCGCAATCCAGGTCCATGATATCGGCCTGCATCTGAAGAAGAACGACAAGGGCGAGATCGGCTTTGCCGTTTACGTCGGCGGTGGCCAGGGCCGCACGCCGATGGTCGCCAAGCTGATCCGCGACTTCCTGCCGGAAGAGGACCTCTTGTCCTACACGACCGCCGTCATGCGCGTGTACAATCTGCACGGCCGCCGCGACAACAAGTACAAGGCCCGCATCAAGATCCTCGTCCATGAGACCGGCGCCGAAGAGCTCGCCCGCCAGGTCGAGGTCGAGTTCGCGCAGCTGAAGGACACCGAGCTGAAGCTGCCGGAACAGGACGTCGATGCGATCACCGCCTATTTCGCGCCGCCGGCTTTGCCGCAGCGCGCCGAAGGCTGGGAAAACCTTGCCCGCTGGAAGAAGGCCGATCCGGCGTTCGCCCGCTGGGTCCAGCAGAACGTGCAGCCGCACAAGAACCCCGACTACGGCATGGTGACGATCTCGCTGAAGCCGATCGGCGGCATTCCGGGTGACGCCTCCGACAGCCAGATGGATGCGATTGCCGATATCGCCGAAGAATATGCCTTCGACGAAATCCGCGTCAGCCACGAACAGAACCTGATCCTGCCGCATGTCGCGCTGGCCGATCTCGAAGCCGTCTATCGCGGCCTCGTCGCCATCGATCTCGCCGAAGCCAATGCCGGCCTGATCACCGATATCATCGCCTGTCCGGGCCTGGACTACTGTGCTCTCGCCAACGCGCGCTCGATCCCGGTGGCCCAGGAAATCTCCCGCCGCTTCGGCAATCCCGAGCGCCAGGCCGAAATCGGCGAGCTGAAGATCAAGATCTCCGGCTGCATCAACGCCTGCGGCCATCACCATGTCGGCCATATCGGTCTGCTTGGTGTCGAGAAGAAAGGTGCCGAGCTCTATCAGATCACGCTCGGCGGCTCCGGCGACGAGCACACCTCGATCGGCGAAATCATTGGTCGAGGCTTCGAGCCCGAGAAGGTGACCGACGCCATCGAGACGATCGTCGATACCTATCTGAAGATCCGCAAGGATCAGTCGGAAATCTTCCTCGAAGCCTATCGCCGTGTCGGGCCGCAGCCGTTCAAGGACGCGCTTTACGGCTCTGCCGCCGAAGCTGCGTAAGGAGGGGATGATGACGAAGATCTGGAGAGAAACCGGTTTTGTCGAGAACGATCCCTGGGTTATCGAGACCGAGGAAGTCAAGGCAACCGAAAATCAGAAGCCGTTGCTTGGCCTCGACGAGCTGATCGCCAGGGCCGATGAGAGCAACGATGTCGGTCTCGGTGTGCTGGTTAAGCCGGCCGACGATGTCCGCAAGCTCGAGCCCTATCTCGACCGTCTGGCGATCATCGCCGTTGCCTTCCCGGCATTCAACGATGGCCGCGCCTTCAGCCACGCCTCGCTGCTGCGCGATCGCCTCGACTACAAGAGCGAACTGCGCGCCGTCGGCGACGTGCTGATCGACCAGGTGCCGTTGATGCTGCGCGTCGGCATCGACAGCTTCGCGGTGACCAACGAGACGGCGCTGAAGCGTCTCTCGGAAAATCGTCTGCCGGGAATTCAGCATCATTATCAGCCGGCTGTGCGTGACGCGGACAGCGGCAAGGGCTATAGTTGGCGTCGTCAGGCGAAGCCGGCGGCATAGAGCCGGCTCGCCGTCATCTGATGACGGAAGCAATGCGATGAAGAATTTCGAAGTGGCGGTGATCGGTGGCGGTCTCGCCGGCATGGTTGCCGCGGTAGCGATTGCCCGCGGCGGCCGCGACGTGGCGCTGATCGCGCCGCCTGCAGCCAGGGAAGACCGGCGCACCACGGCGCTGATGGATCAGTCGATCCGCTTCCTTGATCGCCTGACCCTCTGGGACAAGCTGAAGCCGTCGACCGCGCCGCTCACCAGCATGCGCATCATCGACGGCACGAATCGCCTGCTGCGGGCGCCGGCAACGACCTTCCGCGCCGCCGAAGTCGGCCTCGATGCCTTCGGCTACAATTTCCCGAACAGGGCTCTGACCGATGTGCTGGAAACGGCCATCGCGGGCGAGGGCAACATCACCCGCTTCGACGCCTTCGCCGAGACGATCGAAATCGGCGACGAGAGCGTGACGCTGACGCTTGTCGGCGGCGAGCAGCTGACGGCCGATTTCGCCGTCGGCGCTGACGGGCGCAAGTCGAAGCTGCGCGAAACTGCCGGCATAGACGTCCGTAACTGGTCCTACCCGCAATCGGCCATGGTGCTGAATTTCAGCCATTCGGTGCCGCACCAGAACATCTCCACCGAATTCCACACTGAGCATGGCCCTTTCACCCAGGTCCCGCTCTCGGGAAGCCGCTCCAGCCTCGTCTGGGTCCAGAACCCGGCGGAAGCCGCTCAGAATGCGGAGCTCTCCCTTGAGGATCTGAGCCGTCTTGTCGAGGAACGCATGCAATCGATGCTCGGCAAAGTCACCGTCGAGCAGGGCGTCCAGGTCTGGCCACTGTCCGGCATGATGGCGCATCGCTTCGGTAAGGCCCGGATCGCGCTGATCGGCGAGGCTGCCCATGTCTTCCCGCCGATCGGAGCTCAGGGGCTGAATCTCAGCCTGCGCGACATCATGGCGCTGACCGATATTCTCTGCACCCGCGCCGAACTGCCGGTCGCAGCCGATGCAGGCGAGCAGTTCGACCGCAAGCGCCGCGCCGATATCATGACGCGCACCGCCAGCGTCGATCTTCTGAACCGCTCGCTGCTTTCGGATTTCCTGCCGGTGCAGATGCTGCGCGCCGCCGGCCTGCACATCCTCTCGGCCATCCCTCCGCTGCGCAACATCGTCATGCGCGAGGGCATCGAGCCCGGCCGCGGTCTCCGCGGCATTCCGGACGCCCTGAAGGAAAGGCTAAGCCGGAAGAAAGCCTGATTTGATCGCGATCAGGAACAGGGAGACGGTCACCACCGAAAGCGCGGTGGTGATCAGGATCGTTGCCGACGCGCGCTCCTGCCAGACGTGATAGAGCTGCCCGAGGACGAAGACATTCGTCGCGGTCGGTAGTGCCGCGAGCAGCACCGCGGCATAAACCCAGACCGGCTCGAAGCCACCGACCAGCGTCAGCGCGGCATAGACGACGAGCGGATGGACGATCAGCTTGGCCGGAACGATGTAGCTGATTTCAACAGGCACCCGCTTGAGCGGCCGCAGCGCTAGCGTGACGCCCATCGCAAACAGCGCGCAGGGCGCGGCCGCCTGGGCAAGATAGTCGATGAACTGCCTGAGCGCCGATGGCTGCTCGAACTCCAGCCCCGCCGCAAGAAAGCCGGCCGCCGTCGACAGGATGAACGGATGCAGCGCGACCTTGCGAACGATATCGGCGGCAATCTGCCCCCGTGAGCGCTTGTCATCGCCCGCGGCCGCCATCATCGCCGGCGCCACGATGAAATGCAACGCGTTCTCGAGGCAGACGATCAGCGCGACCGGAACCGCAGCCCTGTCGCCGAAGGCGATCAGCGCCAGCCCGGGACCCATGTAGCCGATGTTGCCGTAGGCGCCGGCAAAAGCCTGGATCGTCGATTCGTCCATCCGGCTCTTGCGGATGAAACGGCCGATGACGAAAATCGCGATGAAGATCGAATAGGTGGCGGCCAGATCGGTGACGATGAAATCGATCCGCGCCAGGTCCTCGACCGGCGTGCGCGATACCAGCTTGAAGAACAGCGCTGGCAGGGCGGCATAGACGATGAACGTGTTCAGCCAGCCGAGCGCCTCGGCCGGCTGTTTCGTCACCTTCGCGGCGATATAGCCGATCAGGATCAGGCCGAAGAAGGGCAGGAGCAGGCTGATGATATCGGCCACTGGACCGTCCGGGGCAAGTTGCAGAGCGGGCGAATGCTTCCCGCTTAGCCGATCTGCATCAGGATTGGAAAGGTCTGCTGGAACCAGATCGCGGCTTGACTGATAAAGCCGAACATGAAGGCGAGGCCGGTGAGCACCAGAAGCCCGCCGAGAATCTTCTCGACCGTGCCGAGATGACGGCGGAAGCGCACCAGGAACCGCATGAAGGCACCCGAGAAACCGGCTGCGATCCAGAAGGGAATGGCAAGACCCAGCGAATAGATGGCAAGCAGCCCGGCGCCGGAACCGACCGTCTCGCGCGACGCGGCGACGCCGAGGATCGCGCCGAGCACGGGACCGATGCAGGGCGTCCAGCCGAAGGCGAAGGCAAGACCCATGACATAGGCGCCGGTCAGCGTCGCCGGCTTGCCGCCATTCTGAAAGCGGGCCTCGCGCGCCAGCAATCCGATTCGGAACACGCCGAGGAAGTTGAGGCCCATGATGATGATGATCAGGCCGCCGATCTTCGAGAGGATGTCGAGATGCTGGCGGAGAGCCATGCCGATGCTGGAGGCACCGGCACCCAGCGCCACGAATACGGTCGCGAATCCGAGCGTGAAGAACAGCGCCGAGAAGAACACGCCGCGGCGCACATCGGGAGCCACGGCAACAGCCGTCCCGCCACGGAACTGATCGACGGAGATCCCGGCCATATAGCAGAGATAGGGCGGAACGAGCGGCAGAACGCAGGGGGAGAGGAAGGACAGAGCACCGGCGATCAGGGCGCTCCACAGGGAAATATCGGCAATCGACACGCATCTTCTCCGGCTGCAATCAGGCCGTTCTCTAGCGCTGCGGCCACGCGATTGCCAATCACCTTTTTGCGCTCCGGCAAGAAATGTGCCGAACGCCTGTGAAAGGCATGATTTTTCGGTTGACCGCAATGGGTCGCCTGCATATGTTCCGCGCACTTCCAGCCGGGGCGGCAAATCGCTGTCCAGTGCACCGTGGGAGAGCGTAGCTCAGCCGGTAGAGCAACTGACTTTTAATCAGTAGGTCTCGGGTTCGAACCCCGACGCTCTCACCACTTTCTCCCAGTGATTTTCCGATTTGAGCAACCGGCAAAGACTGTTCCCGTTGCCTCTCTCTGCCAACCCGAATCGGCATTCTCCCGCCTTTTCCAAGGCTTAGCGCTCGCCGCATTCCGTCTTTTGCGGAACAATCACATTTCCCCCGCGTTAGCTGGCATCGACTGAATGATGCCATGCCCGGATCGGTATCCGGCTCAATATGCGGAGAATATAGTGAAGAAGCTTCTTGTTGCCTGTTTCATCGGTCTCGCCTCTATCACCGCGAGTGCCACGCCCTCCATGGCCGACAGTGTCACGGTGACGGTCGGGGATAGCCATCATGGGGATCGCTGGAATCGCAGTCACCATAACGATTGGCGCCGCCATCACTACCGCTCGCGCCATCACGCGCGCCGCCACTGCAGTGTGAGGACGGTGCGCTACCATCGCCATGGCCGTGTGGTCTTCGCCAAGAAGCGCGTCTGCAGCTATTCACGCTGGTAATCGCCCGCGCCTGAGACAAAGCCCCGGTTCGCGCCGGGGCTTTGTCATGTCTGTAGGACGGCGTCGTTAATGCGGGATTAATCGCAATGATGCCATTGTTTCGATGTTTGAGTGCCACAGCGCGAAGCGCGGAAGCTCGACTGGAGAGACGATGAAGAAGATAACGAGTTCGATCTTGGCGGCGGTGATTGGTGCGAGCTGCCTGATTGCAGTGACGGACAACGCAGCCGCGGACGACTGGCGCCATAGGCGGCACTATCACGACAATACCGGCGCAGCCATTGCCGGTGGCCTCGCGGCCGGCGTCATCGGCGGCATGATCGGCGGAGCCATTGTCAATAACGGCCCGCGTTATGTCGAGCCGCCGCCGCCCCCGCCGCCGCGTTGCTGGTTCGAGGACCGCCAGGTGGCCAACGCCTATGATGGCGGCTGGCATATGGAGAGTGTTCGCGTCTGCCGCTAAGGCCGGACGAAACCGGAAATGAAAAAGCGCGCCGTTGAGCGCGCTTTTTGTTTGCCGTCGATTATCGCGGTTCAGCGCCGCGGAAAGTCGTTCCAGTTGGACGCCCGTGCCTTGGCGACAACGGTCTGGGCCTCGCGGCCAAGGAACAATACGCTGAAGATTGCGACGATGGTGATGATATCCCACATGGCCTGACCCCTCGTTGGACGGGCCGTTCATCGGCTGCCGTCTTGTTCCGGGTGCGACCGCCATCGCACTTGCGGATGGCCTTAATATGATCGAAGCCTAAGCTATCGCATATCGCGAGATTTGGGGATGCCCCGCCGCTAGCTTCGGCGAGGCACCGGCTCCTAGTCCGCCATCAACCCTTGAGCTTGGCATTGCAGAGGCTGTAATAGCCGCCGCCCTTCTGGATCCACTTCAGGCCGCCAAGCGAATTGCTGGCCTTGTCTTCGTTGTATGCATCGACGCAGGTATGCATGCGGGCCTTGCCGGGCTTTTCGCTGGCATATTTCGTCGAGATTGCGGTCGGGAATTTCACGCCCGAGGGGGCAGCCACTGTCGGCTTTTCGGGCTCTTCATTGGTGTTGAGAGAAACGTCGGGCTCGGCGGTTGCGTCAGCGCCGCATTGAGCCTTGCGGAAGTCGTTCCACTTCACGCCTTTTGCCGAGCCGTCCGCCTGCGCGGACTTATACTTGGCGCTGCATTCTTTCATTGTCAGCGCCGAGGCCGGTGTTGCCATGAAGGCCGTGGCGCCGAGAAAAGCAAGCGAGGTAAGCAGAAGTGCACGATTGAGCATTGGTCCATCCTCCGATTGTACCGTGTGCCCGTAAACTATCGGACCGGATGAAATTCTCAGTCAACGCGGCAATTTATCTCACCAACTATAAGTATAGTTCCATGATTACTTTCAGGTTGCATTCTGTTTCACGTTTTTCCGCTGGCCTTTCCATGATCGACCGCCGCCCTAGATTGTAAATGCAGCGCGCAGGAGGGCTCTTTCGATGACCGGACATACAACTGACAGCAAGACCTCATCCCACAAGGTGATCCGTGGACGGCCCTACAGCATCAGCGAATTCGCGCGCAAATACCGCCTCGATGATGACGAGGCGAAGCGGCTGTTCGACAAGTTCGGTCCCTCAGCCACGGAGCTCGACCTGCTGATGGCGGCAAAGCGCAGGCCGCCGCACCCGACGCCCGGCCTCGGCATGTGAGCGCGCTGCGCAGCGGCGGCTGTCTCTGCGGCGCCGTCCGCTACGAGATCCGGGGCGAGCCTTTGACATCCGGTCTTTGCCATTGTGCCGATTGCCGCAAGGAAAGCGGCTCGCTGTTCTCCGCCTATGCGATATGGCCGCGCGCGGCCCTGACCTATTCCGGCGATGTATCCGTCTTTGCCGGGCGCAGTTTCTGTCCGCATTGCGGCGGCCGCCTGTTTTGCCTAACGGATGAGAAAGCCGAGCTGCGGCTCGGCTCGTTCGATGGTCCTCCTGTTGGAATCGAGCCGGCACAGGAGGTCTGGATCATCAGGCGCGAGCACTGGCTGCATCCTGTCGCCGGCGCGGCGCAGTTTCCGGGCGATCCGGTTTGAAAAGCGGAGTTTTATTACCAAGATTTAATTGCACAATGCCCGCTTTCCGTGCCAATGCGGCGCTATCGCTAATCTCCGGTTCATCTACCCTGTGACTATCTAGGGATGAACGGAGCAGGTGCTCCCATATCTCTGTTTGAGGATTTTATGAGCGATTCCGAAACTGGAACCGGCCCGAAGACATCGCCCGCCAAGCATGCCGAAAACGATCTCGCGGCCGTTCTCGCCGCATCCGGCAAGCGCCGCAAATCCGGCCGCTGGCGGGGGAGACTGCTGGCAGCCGCCGCGATCGTCATCATCGGTGGCGGTGCGGCCTATTACTATTCCGGCCGCGGCGGCAACGAATACAGCTACACGACCCAGCCGGTGAAGCGCGGCGACCTGACGGTTCTCGTCACAGCCACCGGTTCGGTGCAGCCGACGGAGCAGGTCGATATTTCGAGCGAGCTTTCCGGCACGGTGCGCGACGTCAATGTCGACTATAACAGCACCGTCAAGGCGGGCGACGTGCTCGCCGTCCTCGACACCAACAAGCTGGAAGCCGACGTCAAGAGCTCGCGCGCCAAGCTCGCTTCCGCGAAAGCCAATGTCACCAAGGCCGGTGCCGATCTGGAATCGGCGCGCACCTCGCTGGATCGCGTCAAAAACCTCGTGCAGAGCAACGTCACGACGCGCCAGAGCCTCGACGACGCGAGCTACAAGTTCGATTCCGCCGTCGCCACCAAAGAGATCAACGAAGCCGACGTGCTATCGTCGGAAGCCGATCTGCAGCTGGCGGAAGTCAATCTCGCCAAGGCGAAGATCGTCTCGCCGATCGATGGCGTCATCCTGACGCGTTCGGTCGATCCGGGCGCAACCGTTGCCGCGTCGCTCTCCGCACCGGTTCTCTTCGTCATCGGCGGCGACCTGAAGAAGATGGAGCTGCAGGTGGATGTCGATGAGGCCGATGTCGGCCAGATCGCCGTCGGCCAGAAGGCGACCTTCACCGTCGACGCCTATCCGGACCGGACGTTCCCCGCCGAGATCGAGCAGATCCGCTTTGCCTCGGAGACGACCAACAACGTCGTCACCTACAAGGCTGTGCTCTCTGTCAACAATGCCGACCTGCTGCTGCGCCCGGGCATGACGGCGACAGCCGACGTCACCGTCGAGGCCGTCAAGGACACGCTGATGGTGCCGAATGCCGCGCTGCGCTATGCGCCGCCGGAAACGGGCGCCGGCCGCAACCGCGGCATTTTCGGTCTCTTCCGTCCACCCCGCATGGGACCGCGATCGGGCGCCGGTGGCGAAGCACTGACCGGCAACAAGCGCCGTGTCTGGGTGCTGCGCGGCGAACGCCAGGTTCCACTCGTCATCCAGGTGGGCTCGTCGGATGGCCAGTTCACGCAGGTGACCTCGGGTGAGATCAAGGACGGCGATGCGCTCGTGACCGACGCCACCGCCAGGACACGATAGGCGGGCGGATGATGAGCACTCCGCCGCTTCTGGAATTCCGGCAGGTGTCGAAGATCTACGGCGAGGGCGAGGCGGCGATCCGTGCCCTCGATCACGTCGATATGGCGATCGCCACGCATGAATTCGTCGCGATCATGGGCCCCTCGGGTTCCGGCAAGTCGACGGCGATGAACATTCTCGGCTGCCTCGATGTGCCGACTTCGGGCGACTATGTCTTCCAGGGCATCTCGACGACCGGGTTCGATCGCAGCCAGCTGACGCTGCTGCGCCGCCACATGCTGGGCTTCGTCTTCCAGGGCTTCAATCTTCTGTCGCGCACCTCGGCGCTCGAAAATGTCGAGCTGCCGCTGATCTATCGCGGCATGCATGCCGCGGAGCGTCACAAGCGCGCCCGCGAGGCACTGAAGCTCGTCGGCCTCTCTGGCCGCGAACATCACAAGACGCAGGAGCTCTCCGGTGGCCAGCAGCAGCGCGTCGCAATCGCCCGCGCCATCGTCACCGAACCGGCACTGTTGCTCGCTGACGAACCGACGGGCAATCTCGATACCAAGACCAGCATCGAGATCATGGATCTGATGACGCGCCTGAACCGCGAGCAGGGGATCACCATCGTCATGGTCACCCACGAGCCCGATATCGCCGCCTACGCCCAGCGCCTGCTGCGCTTCGTCGATGGCAAGCTGGAAGCCGAAGTGGCGCATCAGCAGGAGGCCAGCCATGTTTCTTGAGACGCTGAAGCTCGCGCTGCGCGCCATCACCCGCAACATGCTGCGCTCGTTCCTGACTGTGCTCGGCGTCGTCATCGGCGTTGCCGCCGTCATCGCGCTGGTGACGATAGGCAATGGCACGACGGCGCAGGTATCGGCCGAGCTCTCCCGGCTCGGCACCAACATGCTTTTTGCCCGGCCCGGCCAGTTCGGCCCCGGACGCGCCAGTACGGAGGCCCGGCGTTTCACGGTCAAGGATGTCGATGCGATCCGCGATCAGGTGACTGGCCTGCGCGCTGTCGCGCCGCTCAACCAGACGACTGCGACGGTCATCTATGGCGGCCAGAGCCATTCGACGAGCGTCATGGGTACGACCAACGACTATTTCATCGCCCAGGACTGGGACATGGCGCTCGGCCGCACCTTCGATGCCGCCGAGGAACGGGGCAGGGCGCGTTGTATCCTCGGCGAGACCGTGCGCTCCCAGCTCTTCGGCGCAGCCGATCCCACCGGCCAGCAGATCCGCGTCGGCAAGGTTTCCTGCAGCGTCATCGGCGTTCTCGCCAAGCGCGGTCAGTCGGGCATGGGTAATGACCAGGACGACGTGGTGATCATGCCGGTGAAGGTCTACCAGCGCCGTATCGGCGGCAAGGCCAATGCGAATGTGCAGATGATCGTCATCTCGGCGCGCGATGGTGTCGAGACCTCCAAGATCCAGGACGAGACCGAAAACCTGCTGCGCGAGCGCCGCAAGATCATTCCAGGCCGCGAGGACGATTTCAACGTCAACGACATGACACAGATCGCCGAAGCGATGACCGGAACGACGACGCTGCTGACCGGCCTGCTCGGCGCCGTCGCCGCCATCAGTCTGCTGGTCGGCGGCATAGGCATCATGAACATCATGCTGGTATCGGTGACGGAGCGAACCCGCGAGATCGGCATACGTCTCGCGATCGGCGCGCTGGAGACGCAGGTCCTCATGCAGTTCC
This sequence comes from Rhizobium sp. 21-4511-3d, assembly GCF_053522545.1. NCBI lineage: Bacteria > Pseudomonadati > Pseudomonadota > Alphaproteobacteria > Hyphomicrobiales > Rhizobiaceae > Rhizobium > Rhizobium sp. 21-4511-3d. Next base: position 1,027,038 of record NZ_JBNWCF010000001.1, read on the forward strand.
TCGTCGAGGCGGTGGCGCTGTCCTTGTTCGGCGGCATTACCGGTATCGTGCTCGGCATGGGGATCGGCTTCGTTTCGGTGACGCTGCTGAAGGTGCCATTCGTCGTCAGCCCGCTGATGATCGGCGTCGCCTTCGCCTTCTCGGCGGCGATCGGGATGATCTTCGGCTATTTTCCGGCCCGGCGCGCCGCCCAGCTGAACCCGATCGAGGCACTCCGTCACGAGTGACGTGAAGTCACCGCTCTTTGATATGTCATCCCCACACCCAACCTTGCCATTGCGCAGGATGCGTGTAAGGGATGATATATCAGTAAGTTGCGGCGGATCACCGAATGCAGAACTCGCAAAGTCACCAATCCTACCTGGCGCTTGAGCACGCGATCGTCACGCTCGCTGTGAAGCCCGGTGCCATGGTGACGGAGCGCCAGCTGATCGATATGACCGGGCACGGCCGCACGCCGGTGCGCGAGGCGATCCAGAAGCTCGCCTGGCAGGGCCTGATCATCGTGCGCCCACGCGTCGGCCTGCAGATTGCCGAGATCGGCCCTGACGACCACGCCAGCGTCATGCAGGTGCGCCGCGAGCTGGAGCCGATTGCCGCGGCCCTCGTTGCCGAGCACGCGAACGAGGATCAGCGCGAGGCGCTGGCCGGCTGCGAGAACGCCATGCGGGCCTGCGCCGACAGCGGCGATCTCGCCGCCTTCTTCGCCGCCGACAAGGCGTTCGACGAAGTGCTGGAAGAGGCTTGTCCGAACCAGTTCATCACCGCGGCGCTCGGCCCGGTGCAGACCCATTCGCGCCGCATCTGGTACTCGACCGCCAACCCGTCCCGCATGGAGCGCTCGATCGCGTTGCATGTCGCAACGATCGAGGCGATCCGCGAGGGCCGCACCGACGCCGCCCGTGACACGATGACCGTACTGATCGACTATCTCAGCCAGAAATGAAAACGGCCCCGTTTCCGGAGCCGTTTGCAATCAGATTGTCTGGAGCGATCAGCCGACGAAGGCGCGTTCGATGACGAACTCGGCCGGCTTGCTGTTGGCGCCTTCCTCCAGGCCTGCCTTTTCGAGCAGTTCCTTGGTGTCCTTCAGCATGGCCGACGAGCCGCAGATCATGCCGCGGTCGATCGCCGGATCGATCGGCGGGATGCCGAGATCGGTGAACAGCTTACCGGACTCGATAAGGTCGGTAATGCGGCCGGTGCGCTCGAAATCCTCGCGGGTCACGGTCGCATAGTGGCGCAGCTTGTCGCCGACGATTTCGGCGAGCAGCTCGTCGTTGCGGATTTCGTCAACGAGGTCGAAGCCGTATTTCAGTTCGGCAACGTCACGCGTCGTATGGGTGAGGATGACTTCCTCGAACTTCTCATAGGTCTCGGGATCGCGGATCAGGCTGGCGAAGGGTGCTATGCCGGTGCCGGTCGAGAACATGTAGAGGCGCTTGCCGGGGGTCAGCGCGTCGAGGACCAGCGTGCCGGTCGGCTTCTTGCGCATCAGCACCTGGTCGCCAGGCTTGATGCCCTGCAGATGTGAGGTCAGCGGGCCATCCGGAACCTTGATCGAGAAGAATTCGAGCTCTTCGGCCCAGGCAGGGCTTGCGATCGAATAGGCGCGGAATACCGGCTTGCCCTCGACCATCAGGCCTATCATCGCGAACTCGCCCGAGCGGAAACGGAAGCCCTGCGGCCGGGTCATCGTGAAGCGGAAGAGCCGGTCGGTATAATGGGTCACACTCAGCACCGTTTCGGCATAGACGTTTGCCGGAATGGAGGAGGCGAAATCTTCGGTCTTTGCAGGGGCGTTCATTTCGGTATCGGATCCCGTATTCATCGCACGAAAGTTCTATTGCGAGGCTGATATTACAAAACCACCGCAAATTAAAGGCAATCCATTCTCTGCCGCGTGCCAGCTGCGAAATATGCATGTCATTCTCATGATTCAATGCTCTGTGGGCTGTTTTCGCTTTTGATCTGGCGGAGCGGGGCAAAGGATGCATATTAGGGCCAAAACGCGCCCGGGAGTATCAGGGGGCGGCAGGCGCTACGGGGAAACATGAAGATTTTCAATTACAAGCGCGTACCCTACGCGGAGATGCGCGCCTTTTCCGTCCATATTCTGACGGCTTCCGGCTCCTTTCTGGCCTTCCTCGGCGTTGTGGCCGCTGCCGAGCATCGTTTCATCGACATGTTCTGGTGGCTGGGCCTGGCGCTCCTCGTCGACGGCATCGACGGCCCGATCGCCCGCAAGGTGCGGGTCAAGGAAGTACTGCCGAACTGGTCGGGCGACACGCTCGACAACATCATCGACTATGTCACCTACGTGCTGCTACCAGCCTTCGCGCTCTATCAGAGTGGCATGATCGGCGAGCCCTGGTCCTTTGCCGCGGCCGGCATGATCGTCGTCTCCAGCGCCATCTATTATGCCGATATGGGCATGAAGACTGAGGAATACTTCTTCTCGGGCTTCCCCGTCGTTTGGAACATGATCGTCTTCACGCTCTTCGTCATGGATGCGAGCGCCATGACCGCGATGATCGTCGTCACGGTCTCGGTATTCCTGACGTTCCTGCCGATCAATTTCCTGCATCCGGTCCGCGTCAAGCGCCTGCGGCCGCTCAATCTCGGCGTCTTCTTTCTCTGGTCGGCGCTCGGCATCTATTCGCTACTGATGCATTTCGATATGCCGCATTGGGCGGTTGTCCTCTTCATCATCAGCGGTATCTATCTCTACTGCATCGGCGCCGTGCTGCAGTTCTTCCCGGCGCTTGGAAAGAGCGAATAGGACAGGCGCAATGGCAAAGACGCAGGCAGTCGCATTCAGCCGCAATGGCGGCCCGGAGGTTCTTGACTATGTGGATGTCGATCTGCCGCCGCCCGGCGCCGGCGAGGTGCAGCTGAAACATGCTGCGATCGGCCTGAACTTCATCGACGTCTATTTCCGCGACGGCACCTACAAGGCGCCGCATCTGCCCTTCGTCACCGGCAAGGAAGCCTCCGGCACCATCACCGTTGTCGGCCCGGGCGTGACCGGCTTTGCCGTCGGCGACCGGGTTGCCTACGCGAGCGCCGATGGCGCCTATAGCGTCGAGCGCAACATCGACACCAAGCATCTGGTCAAGGTGCCTGACGGCATCAGTCTCGAAACCGCCGCCGCGATGATGCTGAAGGGCATGACGGCAGAGTATCTGCTGAACCGCACCTTCAAGGTCGGGCCGGAAACGGTTCTGCTGTTCCACGCCGCTGCCGGCGGCGTCGGCCTGATCGCCGGTCAGTGGGCGAGGGCGCTCGGCGCTACCGTCATCGGTACGGCGGGATCGGACGACAAGGTCAAGCTGGCGCTCGAGCACGGTTACGATCACGTCATCAACTACAGGACGGAAAACTTCGTCGACAGGGTGAAGGAAATCACCGGCGGCAAGGGCGTCGATGTCGTCTACGACTCCATCGGCCGCGACACCTTCCCGCACTCGCTCGACTGCCTGAAGCCGCGCGGTCTCTTTGCCTCCTTCGGTCAATCCTCTGGCGGCATTGAGAATTTCACGCTTGCCGCACTCGCCCAGCGCGGCTCGCTCTTTGCCACCCGGCCGACGCTCTTCAGCTACATTGCGACACCGCAAGAGCTTAAGGATTGTGCAAACGCGCTATTTGCTGTTGTGCTGAGCAACAAAGTGCGTATCAATATCAATCAAACATATCCGCTACGTGAGGTGGGACGGGCTCACACGGATCTGGAAGCAAGAAAAACGACTGGAACTACGCTGCTGATCCCATAGAGATTCCGTGAAAAAGGACGGATCGGCAGAGAGAAATGAGGGGAACGTGTCGTCATCCAATGCGCCGTCGTCGGGTGCGTTACTGTCGGTCCAGAAGCTGACCAAGCATTTCGGCAGCTTTGCTGCCTGCAATGAAATCGACCTCGATATAGCCCCCGGCGAAATCCATGCTCTGCTTGGAGAAAACGGTGCGGGAAAATCGACCCTGGTGAAAATGCTGTTCGGCGTGCTGGAGCCGACGGCTGGTCACATCCTCTGGGAAGGCAAGCCCGTCACCATCGGCTCCCCCGGCGAGGCCCGCAATCTCGGCGTCGGCATGGTCTTCCAGCACTTCTCGCTGTTCGAAGCGCTGACCGTTGCCGAAAATATCGCTCTCTCGCTCGCTGACACCATTCCGATCGGCAAGATCGCCGAAGAGGCACGCACGCTGTCGCGCGCCTACGGTCTGCCGCTCGACCCGCATGCGCATGTGGCCGACCTTTCGGTCGGCGAACGCCAGCGCATCGAGATCGTCCGCGCCCTGCTGCAGAACCCGAAACTGATCATCCTCGACGAGCCGACTTCGGTGCTGACGCCGCAGGAAGCCGACAAGCTGTTCGAGACACTCTTCAAGCTGAAGGCCGAGGGCCGCTCCGTTCTCTATATCAGCCACCGTCTCGAGGAAGTGCAGCGCATCTGCGACCGCGCCACCGTTCTTCGCCACGGCAAGGTGACCGGCGCCTGCGATCCGAAGCAGGAAACGCCGGCATCGTTGGCCCGCATGATGGTCGGCAGCGATGTCGCAGCCGTCACCCATCCCGACCGCGGCAACAAGGGCGAAGTCCAGCTCGCGGTGACCGGCCTTTCTGTCTCTGCGCGTACTCCCTTCGCCATGCCGCTCAAGGACGTCTCTTTGGCTGTCCGCTCCGGCGAAATCCTGGCGATCGCCGGTGTGGCCGGTAATGGTCAGAGCGAACTTTTCGATGCGCTCTCCGGCGAATATCCCGTTGCCGAGCCGAACGCGGTGATGATTCGCGCAAAACCGGTCGGCACGCTCGGCATTACCGCCCGCCGTCTTCTCGGCGCCGGTTTCGTCCCGGAGGAACGCCACGGCCACGCCGCCGTCTCGGCCATGAAGCTCTCTGACAATCTGGTGCTGGCGCGCAGCCAGTCGGATCGCAAGTCCTTCCTTGGCGGAGGCTTCCTCGGTGTCATCAAGCACGGCGCAGTCAAGACCGCCGCGCGCCGCATTTCCGAAGCCATGGATGTCCGCAAGAGCGGAGACGATCCGGCGGCTGGGTCGCTGTCGGGCGGCAACCTGCAGAAGTTCATCGTCGGCCGCGAGCTCGACCGCCAGCCGGCCGTCCTCGTCGTCAATCAGCCGACCTGGGGCGTTGATGCCGGTGCTGCAAGCCGCATCCGTCAGGCTCTGGTCGATCTGGCCCGTGCCGGTTCTGCCGTCGTCGTCATCAGCCAGGATCTCGACGAGATCTTCGAAGTCGCGACCGAGATCGCCGTCATCTCCGAAGGGCGGCTGTCGCCGCCATTCCCGTCGGGCGAACTGACCCGCGAAAAGATCGGCCTGTTCATGGGCGGCCTGCATGAAAGCAAGCCCGCTGCGGAGGCCGGACATGCGCATTGAACTCGAAAAGCGTCCGCAGGTCTCGAAGCTCTACGCCTTCGTCTCGCCGCTGCTCGCACTGGCCCTGACGTTGATTGCCGGCGCCATCATGTTCGCCATTCTCGGCAAGGACCCAATCGAGGCGCTCGACGCCTTTTTCATCGAGCCGCTGCTCGAAGTCTGGTCGCTGCACGAGCTGGCGATCAAGGCCGCACCGCTGATCCTGATCGCCGTCGGTCTTTCGGTTTGTTACCGTTCCAACAACTGGAACATCGGCGCCGAAGGCCAGTTCACGGTCGGCGCCATTACCGGCTCGATCCTGCCGATCGTCTTCACCGAATGGCATTCGCCGATGGTGCTGCCGCTGATGCTGATCATGGGCGCGATCGGCGGGGCGCTGTTTGCGGCAATCCCGGCGCTGCTGAAAGCGCATTTCAACACCAACGAGATCCTGACCTCGCTGATGCTGGTCTATATCGCCCAGCTCTTCCTCGACTGGCTGATCCGTGGCCGCTGGCGCAATCCGCAGGGCTTCAACTTCCCTGAAAGCGTCGGCTTTCCGCCGGAAGCGACCTTGCCCGCGATCTGGGAGGAGTCCGGCCGCGCGCATTGGGCCTTCATCTTCGCGATCGTTGCCGCGATCCTCGTCTGGTTCATGATGAAATACACGCTGAAGGGCTTCGAGATCGTCGTCCTCGGCCAGTCGGAACGGGCAGGGCGTTTTGCAGGCTTTTCCTCGAAGCGGATGATCTGGTTCGGCTTCCTGTTTTCGGGCGCTCTGGCCGGTCTCGCAGGCATTTCCGAAGTCTCCGGCTCGATCGGCCACCTGCAGCCGGCTATCTCGCCGGGTTATGGCTTTACCGCGATCATCGTCGCCTTCCTCGGCCGCCTCAATCCGCTCGGCATCATTCTCTCCGGCCTGGTGCTGGCGCTGACCTATCTCGGCGGCGAGGCAGCGCAGCTGTCGATCGGCGTCTCCGACAAGGTTACGCGCGTGTTCCAGGGCTTGCTGCTGTTCTTCGTGCTCTCGTGCGACACGCTCATCTACTACAAGATCCGCATCATCTGGTCGCGGGTCCGGGGAGGCGCGGCATGAGCATCTTCGAAGCCATCCTGCTGACGGTCATCACCGCCTCCACGCCGCTCGTCATCGCCGCGCTCGGCGAACTCGTGGCCGAGCGTTCTGGCGTCCTCAACCTCGGTGTCGAGGGTATGATGATCATGGGCGCCGTCGCCGCCTTCGCCGGTGCGCAGATGAGTGGCTCGCCCTATATCGGCCTGATCTGCGGTATCGCCGCGGGCGCGCTGTTTTCGCTGCTCTTCGGCTTCCTGACGCTGACGCTGGTGGCAAACCAGGTGGCGACAGGTCTGGCGCTTACCATTCTTGGTCTCGGCGTGTCAGGCATGCTCGGCGAATCCTTCGTCAGCGTTCCCGGCATCCGGCTGAGTCCCATCGTCTTCCCGTTCCTGTCGGATATCCCAGTGATCGGCTCGGTGCTGTTCCGCCAGGACCTGACCTTCTACCTGTCGATCGCGCTCCTGGTCGGCGTCAGCTGGTTCCTGTTCCGCAGCCGCGCCGGGCTCAAGCTGCGCGCCATCGGCGACAATCACGCCTCGGCCCACGCGCTCGGCATCAACGTCATCCGCACCCGCTATCTGGCCGTCATCTTCGGCGGCGCCTGCGCCGGTCTTGCCGGTGCTCAGCTGTCGCTGGTCTATACGCCGCAATGGGTGGAGAACATGTCATCCGGGCGCGGCTGGATCACGCTGGCGCTGGTCGTCTTCGCTTCCTGGCGGCCGCTGCGCGTCTTTGCCGGTGGCTATCTGTTCGGCGCCGTCACCATTCTGCAGCTGCACGCGCAGGCCTTCGGCATCGGCATCCCCGCGCAGTTCCTGTCGATGCTGCCCTATGCGGCCACTATTGTGGTTCTCATCATCATTTCTCATAATCGGCGCACGACGTTGATCAATACGCCCGCGTCGCTTGGAAAAGCCTTCGTACCGGAGCGATAGAAGAAAAAAATCAGACGGGTTTCCGGAAATCTCTTCAAAACCAACAGGGGTCACCATGAAGAAAATAGCACTCGCACTTGCCGCATCGGCTGCCGCGCTGATCAGCGTCGGTTCCGCTCAGGCGGCGGACAAGACCAAGATCTGCTTCGTCTATGTCGGTTCGCACACCGACGGCGGCTACTCGCAGGCGCATGATCTCGGCCGCCAGCAGATCCAGCAGGAATTCGGCGACAAGATCGAAACGCCTTACCTCGAAAACGTGCCGGAAGGCCCGGACGCCGAGCGCGCCATCGAGCGTCTCGCCCGCTCCGGCTGCAAGCTGATCTTCACGACCTCCTTCGGCTTCATGGACGCGACCGTCAAGGTTGCCGCCAAGTTCCCGGACGTGAAGTTCGAGCACGGCACCGGCTACAAGACCGGCCCGAATCTCGCGACCTACAACTCGCGCTTCTATGAAGGCCGCTACATTCTCGGCCAGATCGCTGCCAAGACCTCGAAGAACCACGGCGCTGCCTACATCGCCTCCTTCCCGATCCCGGAAGTCGTGATGGGCATCAACTCCTTCGAGCAGGGCGCCAAGTCCATCGACCCGAGCTTCAAGCTCAAGGTCATCTGGGTCAACACCTGGTTCGACCCGGGCAAGGAAGCCGACGCCGCCAAGGCGATGATCGACCAGGGCGTCGACGTCCTGACGCAGCACACCGACACGACCGCGCCGATGCAGGTTGCCGAAGAGCGCGGCATCCACGCCTTCGGTCAGGCCTCCGACATGATCGCAGCCGGCCCGAAGGCGCAGCTGACGGCGATTGTCGATACCTGGGGCAACTACTACTCCAAGCGCGTTCACGCGCTGCTCGACGGCACCTGGAAGTCCGAGCAGAGCTGGGATGGCCTGAAGGACAACATCCTCAAGATGGCGCCCTACACGAACATGCCGGATGACGTGAAGAAGATGGCCGAGGAAACCGAAGCCAAGATCAAGTCCGGCGAGCTGCATCCCTTCACCGGCCCGATCAACAAGCAGGACGGTACGCCTTGGCTGAAGGCCGGCGAGAAGGCTGATGACGGCACGCTGCTCGGCATGAACTTCTACGTCGAAGGCGTCGACGACAAGCTGCCGCAATAATATCAGGCCTCAACTTTTGCGATTGCGAAAGGCGCTCCGAAAGGGGCGCCTTTTTTGCTGCACTGCATGCTAGAATTACGATTTACAAAAGTAATACTATATGATTTTTTGACTCTCGTGCCGCGAGGAGGCGGCCTTTTGGGAGAGACAATCATGAAACTGAAAACTGCACTCTTGAGTGCCACGATTCTGGCTGCCTGCATGTTCGGTTCGGCCCAGGCTGCCGGTCTCGTTGTCGGCTTTTCGCAGATCGGCTCGGAATCGGGCTGGCGCGCTGCCGAAACGACCGTGACCAAGCAGCAGGCCGAGAAGCGCGGCATCGATCTCAAGTTCTCCGATGCTCAGCAGAAGCAGGAAAACCAGATCAAGGCGATCCGCTCCTTCATCGCCCAGGGCGTCAACGCCATCCTGCTCGCACCTGTTGTCGAAACCGGCTGGGATGCCGTCCTGAAGGAAGCCAAGGAAGCCGATATCCCGGTCATCCTGCTCGACCGCACGATCAAGGCCCCGGAGGATCTTTATCTCACCGCCGTGACCTCGGATCAGGTCCATGAAGGCAAGGTTGCCGGCGACTGGCTGGTCAAGACCGTCGGCGACAAGAAGTGCAACATCGTCGAGCTTCAGGGCACGACCGGTTCTTCGCCGGCCATCGCCCGCAAGAAGGGCTTCGAAGAAGCCATCAAGGGCCATGACAACCTGAAGATCGTCCGCAGCCAGACCGGCGACTTCACCCGCGCCAAGGGCAAGGAAGTCATGGAAAGCTTCCTGAAGGCGGAGAACGGCGGCAAGGATATCTGCGCCCTCTACGCCCATAACGACGACATGGCCGTCGGCGCCATCCAGGCGATCAAGGAAGCCGGCCTGAAGCCGGGCAAGGACATCCTGACGATCTCGATCGACTCCGTTCCGGATCTCTTCAAGGCGATGGCTGACGGCGAGGCGAACGCTACCGTCGAGCTGACGCCGAACATGGCCGGCCCCGCCTTCGATGCGCTCGATGCCTACCTGAAGGACAAGAAGGCACCGCCGAAGTGGATCCAGACGGAATCCAAGCTCTACACGCAGGCCGACGATCCGATGAAGGTCTACGAGGAGAAGAAGGGTCAGGGCTACTGATTTGACGCTGGAACCGCACCGGCCCATCATGGACCGGTGCGGGACTGCCTCTGCGTGCGGGACGTCATGTCCCGCATTTGCAACGGCATGACGGGGTGCATATCAGGAAACGGCCGGACCATGATTCACGATTTCGAGAACGTCCTCGTCGCATCAGGCATATCGAAATTCTTCCCCGGCGCAGTCGCGCTGGACAAGGTGGATTTCACCCTGCGCAAGGGCGAAGTGCATGCGCTGCTCGGCGAAAACGGAGCAGGCAAATCGACACTCATCAAATGCATGACGGGCGCCTATCGCCGTGACGGCGGCAGCCTGACGCTCGATGGCGGTGACATCGATCCGGGCGATACGCTCGCCGCCCAGCGGCTTGGCATCGGCACCGTCTACCAGGAGGTCAACCTCCTTCCCAATCTCAGCGTCGCCGAGAACCTGTTTCTCGGCCGCCAGCCGCGGCGCTTCGGCATGGTCGATATCCGCACCATGAACCGGCAGGCGCGCGAGCTGCTCGCCCAATACGGCCTGACGATCGACGTGACCGCACAGCTCGACCGCTTCTCGGTCGCCGTGCAGCAGGTCATCGCCATCGCCCGGGCCGTGGATCTCTCCGGCAAGGTCCTGATCCTCGACGAGCCCACCGCCAGCCTCGATACGCAGGAAGTGGCGATGCTCTTCGGCATCATCAGAAACTTGAAGGAGAGGGGGCTAGGCATTGTTTTCATTACGCACTTCCTGGAGCAGGTCTATGAGATCAGCGACCGCATAACGGTGTTGCGCAACGGCCGCCTTGTGGGCACGCGCGACACCGCCGAGCTGCCGCGCCAGGGCCTTATTGCCATGATGCTGGGCCGCGAACTCGCCCATGCGGAGGAAGCGGCCAAGGAACGTAGCACCGAGGCCGGGGCGATGAAGTACCGCTTCGAAGGCTATGGCAAGCGCGGCAAGGTGAAGCCCTTCGATCTTGAAGTCCGCGTCGGCGAAGTCGTCGGTGTCGCCGGCCTCCTGGGTTCCGGGCGCACGGAGACGGCCGAGCTGCTCTTCGGCATCGAGAATGCCGATAGCGGCAAGGCGGAGATCGACGGCAAGCCCGTTGCGCTCAACAGCCCGCGGGCGGCGATCCGGCAGGGCTTCGGCTTCTGCCCGGAGGACCGCAAGACGGATGGCATCATCGGCGACCTGTCGATCCGCGAGAATATCGCGCTGGCGCTGCAGGCCCGTCGCGGCTGGGCAAGGCCGCTCTCCCGCAGCGAACAGAACGCCCTGGCCGACCAGTACATCAAGACGCTGGATATCCGCACCACCGACCGCGAGAAGCCGATCCGGCTCTTGTCGGGCGGCAATCAGCAGAAGGCCATCCTGGCCCGCTGGCTCGCCACCAGTCCAGACTTCCTGATCCTCGACGAACCGACGCGCGGCATCGATGTCGGGGCGCATGCCGAGATCATCCGGCTGATCGAGGAGCTCTGTGCCAAGGGTATGTCTCTGGTGGTGATTTCATCGGAATTAGAAGAGCTTGTCGCCTATAGTTCACGTGTCATCGTACTTCGTGACCGCGAACATATCGCCGAGCTTTCAGGCAACAGCATTACCGCGTCGGGCATTGTCGATGCCATCGCCGCGGCCGAGAAGAAGACGGAGGATGCATGAGTTCCTCACTTAAGGCGCTCGCCATCCGCCTGGCGCCGCAATTGATTGCGCTTGTTGTCATTCTTTCCTCGAATTTCATCATGTTCCCGCAATTTTTTAACGTCGTTGTTCAAAATGACCGGCTCTACGGCAGCCTCATCGACGTGCTGAACCGCGGCGCGCCCGTGGCGCTGCTGGCGATCGGCATGACGCTCGTCATCGCCACGAAGGGCATCGACCTCTCGGTCGGCGCCGTCATTGCCATCTGCGGCGCGGTCGCGGCCTCGTCGATCGTTTCGGGCAATTCGCTGGCCTACACGCTTGTCGTCACGCTTGCGGTCGGTTTGCTCTGTGGTGTCTGGAACGGCTTCCTCGTCGCCATCCTCAACATCCAGCCGATCATCGCCACGCTCGTGCTGATGGTCGCCGGGCGCGGCATCGCGCAGCTGATCACCGAAGGCGTGATCATGACCTTCAACGATCCGGGCCTGATCTTCTTCGGCAGCGGCTCCTTCGCCTATCTGCCGATGCCGGTCGTCATCTGGCTGCTCGTCGGCGCGATCGTCATCCTGCTGGTGCGCCGCACCGCGCTTGGCATGCTGGTCGAGGCGGTCGGCATCAATAGACGTGCCAGCACGCTCTCGGGCGTTCGTACCCCGGTGCTGTTGATGGCCGTCTATATGCTGAGCGCCCTCTGCGCGGCGATCGCCGGCATCATCGTCGCCGCCGACATCAAGGGCGCCGATGCCAACAACGCCGGACTGTGGCTGGAGCTCGATGCCATCCTGGCTGTTGTGGTGGGCGGAAACTCGCTGCTTGGCGGCCGCTTCAGCATCCTGGGGTCGCTGATCGGCGCGATGATCATCCAGGCGGTCAATACAGGCATCCTGCTTTCCGGATTCCCGCCGGAGTTCAACCTGATCATCAAGGCGATCATCATCCTCGTCATTCTCATCATCCAGTCGCCGGCGCTGCAATCGGCAGCCGCCTTCTTCAGCCGCAAGCCGGTGGAGAGCGCGGGCGTGCGCGTGGAGCAGCCGAAATGAATTCCCGTTACCTGCCTCTGCTCGCCACGATCGTCATCTTCATCCTGTCCTATGCGGCCTGCGCGCTGCAATATCCGAACATGCTGTCGACCCGCGTCGCCGGTAATCTTCTGACCGACAACGCTTTCCTCGGAATCGCCGCCGTCGGCATGACCTTCGTCATCATCTCGGGCGGCATCGATCTGTCGATCGGCTCCGTGATCGCCTTCACCGGCGTCTTCCTGGCGGTCATCCTGCGTGACACGGCGGTCCATCCGCTGGTTGCCTTCGCCATGGTGCTCGTCATCACCACCGCCTTCGGCGGCCTGATGGGCGCGGTCATCCATTACCTGAAGATGCCGCCCTTCATCGTCACGCTCGCCGGCATGTTCCTGGCCCGCGGCATGTCCTACGTGCTGTCGATCGACAGCATTCCGATCGAGCATGATTATTACACGACGCTGACCGGCATCTATTACCGCCTGCCGGGCGGCGGGCGCCTGACGCTGATCGGCGCCATCATGCTGATCGTCTTTGCGGCAGGCATCTTCCTCGCCCACCGCACCCGCTTCGGCACCAACGTCTACGCGCTCGGCGGCGGGGTTCAAACGGCAGAGTTGATGGGCGTTCCGGTGGCCAAGACCACCATCCAGATCTACGCGCTTTCGGGCTTTCTGGCGGGCCTATCCGGAATCGTTTTTTCTCTCTATACGTCGGCCGGTTATTCCCTTGCAGCGGTGGGCGTCGAGCTCGACGCCATCGCAGCGGTCGTCATCGGAGGGACGCTGCTGACTGGGGGTGCAGGATTCGTAGCGGGAACCTTTATCGGTCTCCTGATACAGGGGCTCATTCAGACATACATCACCTTCGACGGAACCCTGTCGAGCTGGTGGACGAAGATCTTGATCGGGCTTCTGCTCTTCGCATTCATCTTGATGCAGAAGGCCATTCTGTTCCTTTCCAGCCTGAACAAGAGGTATGCCTGACGGAGGACGTGTTGCTTGCGCAGCAGAATGCTTGATACCCGCAAGGCGGGACGGAAAACGCGGACGAGCCACGCCCAGGTCGTGGATGAGCTTGGCAGGGCCATGGTCGCCGGAACCTATCCGGTCGGCTCCATTCTGCCCGGCGACGCGGAGCTCGCCCAGCGGTTCAAGGTATCGCGCACTGTTCTTCGCGAAACGATGAAGACGCTGGCCGCCAAGGGCATGGTCGTCGCCAAGGCCCGCGTCGGCACGCGTGTGACGGAGAAGAACCTCTGGAACATGTTCGACAGCGAGATCATCGCCTGGCATTTCGACAACGGTGTCACCGAAGAGTTCCTTCTGCAGCTCTACGATATCCGCCTGGCCTTCGAGCCCTTCGCCGCAGGGTTGGTGGCGGAGCGTGCCACCGGCGACGATATCGCCCATCTGCGTGAACTGGCGCTTGTCATGGCCGAGCCCGGACACACGACCGAAAGCCTGGCGCTCGCCGACCTTCGCTTTCATCTGGCGGTCTCCGATGCCTCGCACAATCCGTTCATGCGCACGCTCGGCAGCCTGATCGAGGCCGCACTCGTCGGCATGTTCCGCATCAGTACGCCGCCGTCGCAGAACGGCTTTTCCAATATCGCCGACACCCATATGCGCATCGTCGATATGATCGCCGCCGGTGATGTCGCGGCGACCCGCAAGGCGATGGAAGACGTGATCATCGATGGGCGCGATCACGTCCATGAAGCCTTCCTGACGATCAGCCGCGTCTCGGCCTAGCGGCGTAAGCCGATTTTTCATCTTTGTCGCCGCTTCGCCTTGCTGCTATGTCACAGCAAAGCGCCGAACAATGGATTCCCGGAGCCTGCACATGGAACGCACCTGCCTTGCCGTCATTCTCGCCGCCGGCGACAGCACCCGCATGAAGTCTTCGAAGTCGAAGGTTCTGCATCCGGTCGCCAACCAGCCGATGATCGCGCATGTGGTCGATGCTGTCTCGAAGGCAGGCATTTCCTCGGTCGCGCTCGTCGTCGGCCGTGATGCTGATGAGGTTGCGAAGGCGGCCGCGATCGGCGGCGTCGCCGTCGAGACGCATCTGCAGAAGGAGCGGCTTGGGACCGGTCATGCGGTGCTCGCCGCCCGCGAGGCGATCGCCCGCGGCTATGACGACATCCTCGTCACCTATGGTGACGTACCCCTGCAGACCGATGGACCGCTGAAGGCAGCACGTCAGGGGTTGGCCGACGGCAGCGACATCGTCGTCATCGGTTTCCATACCGAAAGGCCGACCGGCTATGGCCGTCTGCTCGTCAAGGACGGTGAGTTGATTGCCATTCGCGAGGAGAAGGATGCGACGGATGCCGAGCGCGCCGTCAAATGGTGCAACAGCGGCCTGATGGCGATCAACGGCCGCAAGGCGCTCGATCTGCTCGCCCGCATCGGCAACAGCAATGCCAAGGGCGAATATTATCTGACCGATCTCGTCGAGATCGCTCGCTCGCTCGGTGGGCGCGTTACGGCTGTCGATGCGCCGGAAGTCGAGATGACCGGCTGCAACAACCGCGCCGAGCTCGCCAATATCGAGCGCCTCTGGCAGGAGCGCCGCCGCCACGAGCTGATGATATCGGGCGTTTCGATGGTCGCGCCGGAAACGGTTTTCCTGTCGCATGACACCGTCATCGGCCAGGATGCGCTGATCGAGCCGAATGTCGTCTTCGGCCCCGGCGTGACGATCGACAGCGGCGCCGTCATCCATGCCTTCTCGCATATCGAAGGCGCCCATGTCAGCGCCGGCGCCACCGTCGGCCCGTTCGCCCGCCTGCGCCCCGGTGCCGATCTCGGCGAGGGATCTAAGGTCGGCAATTTCTGCGAGGTGAAGAACGGCAAGATCGCGGAGGGCGCCAAGGTCAACCATCTGACCTATATCGGCGACGCCGTGGTCGGTGCGCACACCAATATCGGGGCAGGGACGATCACCTGCAATTACGACGGGGTGAATAAGCACGAAACCAGAATCGGTGCCAACGCCTTCATTGGGTCGAACAGCTCGCTGGTCGCACCTGTCCAGATTGGGGATGGCGCTTACATTGCGTCCGGCAGCGTCATCACCGATGATGTCCCCGGTGATGCTCTCGCATTCGGCCGCGCCCGTCAGGAAATGAAGCCTGAGCGCGCCAAGCTGCTGCGCGAGCGCGCCCTGGCAATCAAGGCTCAGAAGAAGGCCAAGGGCTGAGTTACGGCCCGAAATCCAAAGTGACCGCCTGACCGATTGAGAAATAAGAATAAATTGCTAGGAGTGGCGTCACTATTTCGAAGCGGTTGGGGATTATTTCATGTGTGGTATCGTTGGGATCGTCGGTAGCAAGCCGGTTGCCGGGCGTTTGGTCGATGCGCTGAAGCGCCTGGAATACCGGGGTTATGATTCCGCGGGTGTCGCGACCGTCCATGACGGCGTCATGGATCGCCGCCGCGCCGAGGGGAAGCTCTTCAATCTGGAAAAGCGCCTTGATGCGGAGCCACTGCCCGGCACGACCGGTATCGCCCACACTCGCTGGGCAACGCATGGCGTTCCGAACGAAACCAACGCCCACCCGCATTTCGTCGAAGGCGTCGCCGTCGTCCATAACGGCATCATCGAAAACTTCTCGGAAATCCGCGATCACCTGACCGCCGAAGGCTCGGTCTTCGAAAGCCAGACCGATACCGAAGTCATCGCCCACCTGATGGCGAAGTATCTGCGCGAGGGTCTGCAGCCGCAGGCGGCGATGCTGAAAATGCTGAACCGCGTCACCGGCGCCTATGCGCTGGCGGTGATGCTGAAGGATCATCCGGGCACGATCATGGCCGCGCGCTCCGGCCCGCCGCTCGCCATCGGCTACGGCAAGCACGAGATGTTCCTCGGCTCGGATGCCATCGCACTCTCGCCCTTCACCAACGAAATCACCTATCTCGTCGACGGCGACTGCGCGATCATCACCCGCGAAGGCGCGACGATCGTCGATTTCAACGGCAATGTCGTGAAGCGCCAGAAGCAGATTTCCCAGGCGACGGCCTATGTCGTCGACAAGGGCAATCACCGCCACTTCATGGAAAAGGAAATCTACGAGCAGCCGGAGGTCATCTCCCATGCGCTCAGCCATTATGTGAATTTCGCCGAGAACACGATCGGCGCCAATGCGGCGGGGATCGATTTCAAATCGGTGAGCAGCTTGGCGATCTCCGCCTGCGGCACGGCCTATCTTGCCGGTCTCGTCGGCAAATACTGGTTCGAGCGCTATGCGCGCCTGCCCGTCGAAATCGACGTCGCCTCCGAGTTCCGCTACCGCGAAATGCCGCTGCAGCCGACGCAGGCCGCGCTCTTCATCTCGCAGTCAGGCGAAACAGCCGATACGCTGGCCTCGCTGCGCTACTGCAAGGACAACGGCCTGAAGATCGGCGCCGTCGTCAATGTGCGCGAGTCAACCATCGCCCGCGAATCCGATGCCGTTTTCCCGATCATGGCCGGTCCCGAGATCGGCGTTGCCTCCACCAAGGCATTCACCTGCCAGCTCGCCGTGCTGGCTTCTCTGGCGCTCGGCGCCGCCAAGGCTCGCGGCGTACTCAGCGCCAAGGACGAGAAGGTGCTGGTCAAGCATCTCTCGGAAATGCCGCGCATCATGAGCCGCGTGCTGAACCTCATCCAGCCGCAGATGGAAAGCCTGTCGCGCGAGCTGTCCAAGTGCCGCGACGTGCTGTATCTCGGCCGCGGCACCAGCTTCCCACTGGCCATGGAAGGCGCGCTGAAGCTCAAGGAAATCTCCTATATCCACGCCGAGGGCTATGCCGCCGGTGAGCTCAAGCACGGCCCGATCGCGCTGATCGACGAGAACATGCCGGTCATCGTCATCGCGCCCTATGACCGCTTCTTCGAAAAGACCGTCTCCAACATGCAGGAAGTCGCGGCCCGTGGCGGCCGCATCATCTTCATCACCGATGAAGCGGGTGCGGGCGCCTCCAAGCTGCCGACCATGGCGACGATTACGCTGCCGAATGTCGATGAAATCATCGCCCCGATGATCTTCTCGCTGCCGATCCAGTTGCTCGCCTATCACACGGCCGTCTTCATGGGCACGGACGTCGACCAGCCGCGCAATCTCGCCAAGTCGGTCACGGTGGAGTGAAGCCTGAAATCCCCGGACGAGGCTTGTCCGGGGAACCGAATTCTGGCAGCTTCGTTACGAAGGTACGGGGGAGCGCCTGATCACGAAAGCTGATAGACTCAAGGGAGTTCATCGCGAGCGATGACCAACAAGCTTCCCCGCCTGCCGATTGCCACGCGCATCAGAAACAACTTCCTCGCAGGGCTCATCATCTGCGCCCCGATCGCTATTACGCTCTGGCTGACATGGTCCGTCGTCCGCTGGGCCGACAGCTGGGTGAAGCCCTATATCCCGGCCCGCTATGACCCCGACAGTTACCTGAATTTCGCCGTTCCCGGCTCCGGCCTGCTGATCGCAATGATCTTCATCACCATCATCGGCTTCCTCGGCAAGAACCTCATCGGCCAGACGATCGTGCAGTTCAGCGAGTCGCTGGTGCGGCGGGTTCCGCTGGTGCGCAGCATCTACAAGAGCCTGAAGCAGATCTTCGAGACGGTGCTCAAGGAGCGCAGCGATTCCTTCAAGAAGGTCGGTCTGATCGAATATCCGAGCGCCGGCCTCTGGTCGCTGGTCTTCATCGCCACCGATGCCAAGGGCGAGATCGCCTCGAAGTTCAATGCGATGGGCAAGGACATGGTCAGCGTCTTCCTGCCGCCGACGCCGGTGCCGACCGCGGGCTTCCTGATTTTCGTGCCGCGCGAAAAGATCGTCGTGCTCGACATGACAGCTGAGGACGGCGCCAAGCTTCTCGTTTCCGGCGGTCTCGTGACCCCGGAATATCTGCCGGTCGTGCCGGGCGCCGAGAAGCCGAAGGCCTCAGCCCGCATGAAGAAAGCGGATCGCCTCATCGCGCCGGAATAGATAGAGCAGGGTGCGCACCGCCTGTCCGCGCTCGCTCGTCAGATCGGGATCGCGCTCGATCAGATAGGCAGCGTCCTTGCGGGCGATCTCCAGGAGATCGGCATGATCCTCAAGGCTGGCGATCCTGAACCCCGGCGTGCCAGACTGGCGGGTGCCCAGAAGCTCGCCTTCGCCGCGCAGCTTCAAGTCCTCTTCCGCAATTCGGAAGCCATCCTCGGTCTCGCGCATGATCGATAGCCGCGCATGGCCGGTCTCACCGAGCGGCCCCTTGTAGAGTAGGATGCAGGTGGAGGCCTCATCGCCACGGCCGACACGGCCGCGGAGCTGATGGAGCTGCGCAAGACCGAAACGCTCGGCATGCTCGATCACCATGATCGTTGCGTCGGGCACGTCGACACCGACTTCGACCACGGTCGTCGCGACCAGCAGCCGGATCTCGCCGCTCTTGAAGGCAAGCATCACTGCGTCTTTCTCCGGTCCGCTCATGCGGCCGTGGATCAGGCCTATGCCAGGCCCGAGCGCGGAGGTCAGCGTCGCATGACGCTCTTCCGCCGACATCAGGTCGCTCTCTTCGGACTCTTCGACGAGCGGGCAGATCCAATAGGCCTTCTTGCCTTCGGCAAGCGCACCCTTCAGCCGCTGGACGATCTCGCCGGTGCGCTCGTTCGGGATCGTGATCGTCTGGATCGGCTTGCGCCCTGCGGGCTTCTCGGTGAGCTTGGAGACGTCCATGTCGCCGAAAGCGGCGAGAACCAGCGTGCGTGGGATCGGTGTCGCGGTCATGACCAGCATATGCGGCGAGATGCCCTTCGCCGTTAGCCGCAGGCGCTGGTGGACGCCGAAACGATGCTGCTCGTCGACGACCGCGAGCATCAGGTTCTTGTAGCTGACGCTGTCCTGGAAGAGGGCGTGCGTGCCGATGATGATCTGTGCCTGGCCCGAGGCGATGCGTTCGAGGATATCCTCGCGCTCCCGGCCCTTGGTCCGCCCGGTCAGCACCTCGATCCCCAACCCGGCGGATGCCGCGAATTTCGAGATCGTCGCATAGTGCTGGCGCGCCAGGATTTCCGTCGGCGCCATCAGCACCGCCTGGCCGCCGCTCTCGATGACCGCAGCCATCGTCATCAGCGCCACCAGCGTCTTGCCGGAGCCGACATCACCCTGCAGGAGCCGTAGCATCCGATCTTCACCCGCCATGTCGGCAAGCGCCTCGCGGATCGCTTCCGTCTGGCTGTTTGTTGGCGAAAAGGGAAGGGATTGCAATATTTTGGAGCTGATTTCTCCAGTAGCATGTACGGGCTGACCAGCGACCTTGCGCAGCCTCTGACGCACAAGGCTGAGCGACAGCTGACCGGCCAAAAACTCATCATAGGCAAGGCGGCGGCGCGCCGGCGTCTGCGGATCGATATCTTCAGGGCCGCGCGGCTCGTGCAGCGTCATGAAGCTGTCGCGGATCGACGGCAGGCCTTGCTTCTGGACCACCGGGAAGTCGATCCACTCAGGCAGCTCGGGCATCCGCGGCAGTGCCGCGTCGATGATCTTGCGCAGCGTCTTCGGCGAGAGGCCGGCCGTCAACGGATAGATCGGCTCCACCAGCGGCAGGTTCTCCGCCTCGCTGGCCTTCACGATGTAATCGGGATGCACCATCGTCGCACGGCCGTTGAACCAGTCGACCTTGCCACTGACGGTGACTTCCTCGTCGAGCGGCAGCTGCTTTTCCAGCCAGGCCGCCTGGCCGCGGAAGAAGACGAGGCTGAGCTCACCGGTCTCATCATGCAGGAAGACGCGGTAGGGAATGTTGCTCTTGCCGCGTGGCGGCGCCTGATGCCGGTCGACGCGTGCGGTGATCGTCACGATCGCGCCCTGCGGCGCCCGCGCGATCCCCGGCTGGTTGCGGCGGTCCACTAACGAATGAGGCGCGTGAAAGAGGAGGTCGATGATGCGGGTGTCGTCGGGCGTCTCGCGGCCGAGCAGCTTGACGAGCAACTCCGCGATCTTCGGGCCGACGCCTGCGAGAGCCGAAACGGGGGAAAACAGCGGATCGAGAATGGTCGGGCGCATTGCCGCAAAATGCGATGAAGAATGGGGCCTTGGCAAGGCTGACAAGCCGCTTTCCAGGGTCTATAGAGGCGCATCAACAGGAAGGTATTGCCATGACAGGTGTAACGCTCTCGAGTGCCGGGCTGGACCCGCGCCGCCGCCGGATCTTGTTCCGTTGCTGGCACCGGGGCCTGCGCGAGATGGATCTGGTTTTCGGGCAGTTTGCCGAATCCGAGCTTCCGACCCTTTCGGAAGCCGAACTCGACGAGCTCGAAACCATCATGAACGAAGAGGACAACGATCTTCTGCGCTGGGTGATGGGAACATGGCCGGTGCCGGAGCGTTTTCAGACGCCGATGTTCGAACGGATTGTCTCTTTCAGGCCAGACTTTCCCTATCCGGCCGATGATCTTCCCAGGAAACCGGAATGATTTCAGGATTTGATGCAAAGAAGCTCGCAGCCGCTTCCGAGCCGCTGACGATCGGCAACGTGCCCGCGGGCATGGAGCCGCTGCTGCTCGCCGAACTGGCGCGCGCCGGAAAGCCGGTCGCCTATATTCTCTCCGACGGCCAGCGCATGGCCGATCTGGAGCAGATGCTTGCGTTCGTTGCACCCGAAATCCCGGTCCTGACGCTGCCCGCCTGGGACTGTCTGCCCTATGACCGCGTTTCGCCGAGCGCGGATACCTCGGCACGCCGCCTGGCGGCGCTGAATGGCCTCATCGCCCACCAGAAAAAGCCGCATGCGGCGATCGTTCTCGTGACCGTCAATGCGATGCTGCAAAAGGTGGCGCCGCAGGAGGTCATCGAAAGCCTGGCCTTCTCCGCCCGTCCGGGCAATCAGGTGCGCATGGACGACATTGCCGGCCGCCTGGAGCGCAACGGCTTCGACCGCGTCGCGACCGTCCGTGAAGTCGGCGAATATGCCGTGCGCGGCGGCATTCTCGATGTCTTCGTGCCGGGCTCGGAAGAGCCGGTGCGCCTCGATTTCTTCGGCGATACGCTGGAAAGCATCCGCAGCTTCGATCCGGCCAGCCAACGCACGACGGGGCAGGTCCGCTCGCTCGATCTGAACCCGATGAGCGAAGTGACGCTGACGCCGGATACGATCAGCCGCTTCCGCAAGAACTATCTCTCGGCCTTCGGCGCGGCGACCCGCGACGATGCGCTCTATCTCGCCGTTTCCGAGGGCCGCCGCTATGCCGGCATGGAACACTGGCTGCCGCTCTTCTACGAGCGGCTGGAAACGGTCTTCGACTATCTCAAGGGCTTCCAGCTGGTCACCGATCACACGGTCCGCGAAGCCGCCGAGGAGCGCTCCAAGCTGGTCCTCGATTATTATGACGCGCGCCTGAGCTCCGGCCAGCCCACCAAGGGCCAGATGGCGCAGGGCACGCCTTATAAGCCGGTGACACCGGGCCAGCTCTATCTCGACAGCAAGAGTTTCGCCAGCACGCTGGATGCCTTCAACGCCATCCGCATGACGCCGTTCAACGAGCATGAGGGCGAGGCGCGCCGCGTCGTCAATATCGATGCCCGCCAGGGCGAGCGCTGGGCGCGGTCGAATGCCGAAGGCGGAGGCAATGCCGAGCGCGTCAATGTCTTCGATGCGGTCGTCAAGTTCATCGCCGACAAGCGGGCAGGTGGCTCGAAGGTGCTGATCACCGCCTGGACCGAAGGCTCGCTCGACCGCCTGCTGCAGGTCTTGAACGAACACGGCCTCGAGCGCGTCAAGCCGATCGAGGCTCTGAAGGACGTCGTGTCGCTCGCAAAGGGGGAGGCGGCATCGGCCGTCTTCAGCCTCGAATCCGGTTTCGAAACCGGCGACCTCATCGTCATCGGCGAGCAGGATATTCTCGGCGACCGCATGGTGCGCCGCTCGAAGCGCCGCAAGCGCGCCGCTGACTTCATCTCCGAAGTGGCAGGCCTCGACGAGGGTTCGATCGTCGTCCACGCCGAACACGGTATCGGCCGCTTCATCGGCCTGCGGACCATCGAGGCCGCGGGCGCCCCGCATGCCTGCCTCGAACTGCAATATGCCGATGAGGCCAAGCTCTTCCTGCCGGTCGAAAATATCGATCTGCTCTCGCGCTATGGCGGCGAGGGCACCGAGGCGATGCTCGACAAGCTGGGTGGCGGCGCATGGCAGATGCGCAAGGCCAAGCTCAAGAAGCGCCTGCTCGACATGGCCGATGCGCTGATCCGCATCGCCGCCGAGCGCCTGACGCGCCACGCGCCCGTGCTGACGACGCCTGAAGGCCTCTACGACGAATTCGCCGCGCGTTTCCCCTATGACGAAACCGAGGATCAGGATACGGCCATCGAGGCCGTCCGCGGCGATCTTGCCGCCGGCCGTCCGATGGATCGCCTCGTCTGCGGCGACGTCGGCTTCGGCAAGACCGAGGTGGCGCTGCGCGCCGCCTTCGTCGCCGCCATGAACGGTGTCCAGGTTGCCGTGGTCGTTCCGACGACCCTCTTGTCGCGCCAGCATTTCAAGACTTTTTCCGAGCGTTTCCGCGGTCTGCCGGTCCGCGTCCAGCAGGCCTCGCGTCTCGTTGGCTCCAAGGATCTGGCGCTGACCAAGAAGGAAGTCGCCGACGGCAAGACCGACATCGTCGTCGGCACGCATGCGCTGCTCGGCGCCGGCATCAATTTCGCCAATCTCGGCCTGCTGATCATCGACGAAGAGCAGCATTTCGGTGTCAAGCACAAGGAACGCCTGAAGGAGCTGAAGAGCGACGTCCACGTTCTGACGCTCTCCGCAACGCCGATCCCGCGCACGCTGCAGCTGGCGATGACCGGTGTGCGCGAGCTGTCGCTGATCACCACGCCGCCCGTCGACCGCATGGCGGTGCGCACCTTTATCTCGCCCTTCGACAGCCTCGTCATCCGCGAGACGCTGATGCGCGAGCATTACCGCGGCGGCCAGAGCTTCTACGTCTGCCCGCGTCTCGCCGATCTCGAAGACGTTCATGCCTTCCTGCAGTCCGACGTGCCGGAGCTGAAGGTCGCGGTCGCCCACGGCCAGATGCCGGCGGGCGAGCTCGAAGACATCATGAATGCCTTCTATGAAGGCCGATACGACGTGCTGCTGTCGACGACCATCGTCGAATCCGGTCTCGACGTGCCGACCGCCAATACGCTGATCGTCCATCGCGCCGATATGTTCGGCCTCGCCCAGCTCTACCAGCTGCGCGGCCGCGTCGGCCGTTCGAAGGTGCGCGCTTTCGCGCTCTTCACGCTGCCGGTCAACAAGGTGCTGACGGCGACCGCCGAGCGCCGCCTGAAGGTGCTGCAGTCGCTGGATACGCTGGGCGCCGGCTTCCAGCTCGCCAGCCACGACCTCGACATCCGAGGCGCCGGCAATCTTCTCGGCGAGGAACAGTCAGGCCATATCAAGGAAGTCGGCTTCGAGCTCTATCAGCAGATGCTCGAGGAAGCCGTTGCCGAAGTGAAGGGCGTCGACGAGATCGCCGATACCGGCTGGTCGCCGCAGATCTCCGTCGGCACGCCGGTGATGATCCCCGACAACTACGTCCCGGACCTGCACCTGCGCATGGCGCTCTACCGCCGCCTCGGCGAAATCACCGAGCTGAAGGAGATCGACGGCTTCGGCGCCGAGATGATCGACCGCTTCGGCCCGATGCCGATCGAGGTCCAGCATCTGCTCAAGATCGTCTATGTGAAATCGCTCTGCCGCATCGCCAATGTCGAGAAACTCGACGCCGGCCCGAAGGGGATCGTCGTGCAGTTCCGGAACAAGGAGTTCCCGAACCCGGCAAATCTCGTCGGCTATATCGGCAAGCAGGGCGCGATGGCGAAGATCCGCCCGGATCACAGCCTGTTCCTGACCCGTGATCTCCCGACGCCGGAAAAACGGCTGCAGGGCGCAGCCGTTATCATGACGCAATTGGCGGAACTGGCGAAGGGTTAGTTCATTCCTGCGCGGGCTTCGGCCTTCGCCTTGGCGATATCGCGCAGCGCGCCGGCCAGCACATCCGGCGTCTGTGCGCCGCTGACGGCATATTGCTGGTCGAAGATGAAGAACGGCACGCCGTTGACGCCCATCTTCTGCGCCGATTCGATTTCTTCGACGACGAGAACCTTGTCGGCATCCGATGCCAGCAGCGAAGCGGTCACGGCGCGGTCGAGACCGGCCTTCTCGGCGACATCGAGCAGGACAGCGTGATCGCCGACATTACGGCCCTCTTCGAAATTCGCCTTGAACAGGCCATTGACGACCTTGTCGGCCTTATCGCGGTCCTCGATCATCGCCCAGTGGATCAGCCGGTGCGCATCGAGCGTGTTCGGGCCGATCTTGATTGCCTCGAAATTGAAGTTGATGCCGACTTCCTTGCCGAAATCGGCGAGCATCTTGTGAGCCTGCGCCACGCGCTCAGCGCCGCCGAGCTTTTCTTCCAGGCTCTTCTTCTGGTCGACGCCTTCAGGCGGGTAATCGGGGTTCAGCCGGTAGGGGCGCCAGTTGATGTCGACGCCGACCTCGTCCTGCACTTCGGCAATGGCGAGCTCCAGCCGCGCCTTGCCGAGATAGCACCACGGGCAGACGACATCCGAGACGACGTCGATGGTAATGCGTTCCATGGTGTTTTCCTTTTCTGGCTTCCGTGTTTCACGCCATCTATGCGCTCACGCCGCCGACTTCAACCAGGCAGGAAAAAGGAACCGCCTACTGGGCGCTTTGGTCCCACCAGGCCGGCAGCTGGTATCCGTAGAGCGGAACCTTGTCCGGATGACCGATGCGCTTGCTTCGGGCGATCCATTGCTGGTCGATATGATAGAGCGGCAGCACGTAGTGACCCGAGAGCAGCAACCGGTCGTGCGAGCGCACGGCCGCGGTGAAATCCTCGTCGGAGCGGGCCGTCAGCAGATGCTTGATCGCCGTATCGACATCGGGATCGGCAACGCCTGCGAAATTCGAGCTGCCCTCGCGGTCGCGGCTCGCCGAGGCCCAATAGGAAAGCTGCTCGTTTCCGGGCGAAAGCGACGAGACATAGGATTTGACGATCACGTCGTAGTCGAAGCTGTTCGTCCGGCTCTGATACTGCGAATCATCGACCGTGCGGATCGAAGTGGTAATGCCGAGCGTTTGCAGCGAGCGCTGGTAGGCAATCGCCAGTTTTTCCTGGTCGGCATTCTGTGTCATGATCTCGAAGGCGAGCGCCTTGCCCTTGGCATCGGTCATCTTGCCGTTCTTGATCGAATAACCGGCTTCCTTGAGAACATCGACGGCCTGCTTCAGCACCTTGCGATCACGGCCTGAGCCGTCGGTAACCGGCAGCTTGTAGGTGCCGTCGAGGATTTCAGGATCGATCTTGTCCTTCAGCGGCCCAAGCATCGCAAGCTCATGCGCGTCGGCTGGGACGCCGAAGCTCGAAAGCTCGGAATTCTGCCAGAAGCTTTCGGTGCGCTTGTAGGCACCCGAGAACAGGTTCTTGTTCGCCCATTCGAAATCGAAGACCAGCGACAGCCCCTCGCGCAGCTTGACGTTCTGGAATATCGGCCGGCGGGTATTGAAGACGAAGCCGAACATGCCGCTCGGCAGCTGCGGCTGGAACGTGTCCTTGATGACGGCGCCGGAGCTGACTGCCGGGAAATTATAGGCGGTCGCCCAATGACCGGGGCTTCCATCCGGATAGACATCGACATCGCCCTTCTTGAAGGCTTCGAACAGCGTCGTGTCCTGCAGGAAATACTGAACGGTGATCCGGTCGTAATTGTCCATCCCGACCTTGGACGGAATGTCCTTGCCCCAGTAATTCGGGTCGCGCTCGAAGGTGATGCTCTCGCCGGGTTTCACCGTCTTGATCTTGTACGGCCCAGAACCGACGGGCGGCGTCAGCGAGCTACGGTCGAAGGTTTCCGGATCGATCAGATGCTTCGGCAGGACGGGCATCAGCCCGAAGACCATCGGCGTTTCGCGATCGGCCTTGTCGTTGAAGGTAAAGCGGACGCCGCGCTCGCCGACCTTCTCCATCTTCGAGACCAGGTTGAGCCGTGTCGAGAAGGGTACCCGGCCCTTGTCGCGCAAGAGCTCGAAGGTGAACATCACGTCCTCGGCCGTAACGGGCTGGCCGTCCGCCCATTTCGCCTTCGGATTGAGGTTGAACTGGATGAAGGTCCGGTTGTCGTCCCACTCGACGCTTTCGGCGAGCAAACCATAGAGCGTGAAGGGCTCGTCGCGCGAACGCTGCAGCAGCGATTCGTAGACGAGATTGCCGTAATCAGGGTCCCACATGCCGCGCGCCGTCGTGCGCATGCTCTTCAGGATGAACGGATTGAGATTGTCGAAGGTGCCGACCACGCCATAGGTGATATGTCCGCCCTTCTTCACATCCGGATTGACGTAAGGGAAGCTCTTGTAATCAGCAGGCAGCGCCGGCTGGCCATGCATTGCAATGCCGTGAAGCGGCTCAGCGGCGGCGGCAGTGCAGATGAGGGCGAAGACGGCGGGCAGGGCGATCCGGAGCATCTCTGAATTTCCTTTCCGGCAGGGCTCGATTCGCGCGAAGACTATCACGGAGCGCGAAAAATCGAACATTCACGCCCTCAAATCTTTACGAGCATCCAGAAATTGCCAAAGAAATACTGGATATCTGAAGCGCCTCAATGTAACAGGTGTTCCCGAAGTTCGGGGTCATGCATTTGCCTCATTGTTTTATGAGGTGGAGTGCCGAATGACCCGGTTGGAGAGGGCTGCAGGTCGCGGTCCCGAATGGGTATCAGGAGACGGAATCCGTTATGATCTTCAAGTCTGAAAAGAAAATGCGGGCAGCCCTGTCCGTTCTCGCAGTTGCCTTCGGCGCCGCCTCGGCACCGGTGTCCTCCTTCGCTCAGGACGCCGCCAATGCCCCGCAGCAGGCTGCCGGCGCACCGCGGCTCGGCTGGTACAAGACCTGCAGCAAGCAGGAAGACAACGACATCTGCGTCGTCCAGAACCTGATCCTCGCCAATGGCGGGCAGCTGGTCACGGCTGTCGGCCTCATCAGCGTTTCCGGCAAGGTCAACCGCAAGATCCTCCAGGTCTCGGTCCCGACCGCCCGCCTGATCCCGCCCGGCATCATGATGCAGATCGACAACAACAAGGGCCAGAAGCTCGACTATGCAGTCTGCCTGCCCGACAAGTGCACGGCCGAACTGCCGCTGACCGACGCGATGATCGCCAGCCTCAAGAAGGGCAGCGACGTGATCTTCACCTCGATCAACTTCCGCCGCGCTCCGAACCCGATCAAGATCTCGCTCGAAGGCTTCACCGGCGCTTATGACGGCGAAGCAGTTTCCGAATCGAAGCTTGCCGAAAGCCAGAAGAGCCTGCAGGACAGCATGCAGAAGAAGGCTGAAGAAGCCCGCAAGAAGCTGGAAGACGCGCAGAACGCTGCAAAGACCGCTCAGTAAGCGTCTGACCATATCGCATCGGAAGACCCGGCCTCCGCGCCGGGTTTTTTGTTGCCGCAGACAAAGAAAAACCCCGCCGGAGCGGGGTTTCTTTGAATCGGTACTTGATGCGCTTAGTTGGCCAGGCTCATCTTGGGCTTGAACTGGCCGGTCGGCGCCATGTCGAAGATCTGGTAGACCTGTTCATTGCGCAGCGGCACGCCGCTTTCGTCATTCACCAGGTTCTGCTCCGAGACGTAGGCGACGTATTCGTTTTCGTCGTTTTCGGCGAGCAGGTGATAGAACGGCTGGTCCTTGCTGGGGCGAACTTCGGCGGGAATGGAGTTCCACCATTCCTCCGTATTCGCGAATTCCGGATCGACGTCGAAGATCACGCCGCGAAACGGAAATACCTTGTGCCGGACCACTTCACCGATACCGAACTTTGCAACTCTTTCTTTCATGGTACGACTTCCTTTCATCACCAGATTTGGTGATTGGGCCTGCTCAAATCAAGATTTGTGCAGGATTTCGTCACATGAGTGTCATGTCGCCATCAGCCTCAGTGACATCGAGAAAAGCCCCGGCTTTCGCCAGGGCTTTCCGGTATTCGCTTATGCCGAGTAGTACATGTCGTATTCGACAGGATGCGGCGTCATTTCGAAGCGCATCACTTCGGCCATTTTCAGCTCGATGAACGAGTCGATCTGGTCGTCGTCGAAGACGCCGCCGGCGGTCAGGAACTTGCGGTCCTTGTCGAGGCTCTCGAGCGCTTCACGCAGCGAGCCGCAGACCGTCGGGATCTTCTTCAGTTCCTTCGGCGGCAGATCGTAGAGATCCTTGTCCATGGCCTTGCCGGGATGGATCTTGTTCTTGATGCCGTCGAGGCCGGCCATCAGCATCGCTGCGAAGGCGAGGTAGGGGTTCGCCATCGGATCCGGGAAGCGGACTTCGACGCGCTTTGCCTTCGGGTTGCTGCCGAACGGAATGCGGCAGGAGGCCGAGCGGTTGCGGGCCGAGTAGGCCAGCAGAACCGGTGCTTCATAACCCGGGACGAGACGCTTATACGAGTTCGTCGACGGGTTGGTGAAGGCGTTCAGCGCCTTGGCATGCTTGATGATGCCGCCGATGAAGTAGAGGCAGGATTCGGAAAGGCCTGCATATTCGTCGCCTGCGAAGCCCGGCTTGCCACCCTTCCAGATCGACAGGTGGACGTGCATGCCCGAGCCGTTGTCGCCGAAGATCGGCTTCGGCATGAAGGTTGCCGTCTTGCCATAGGCATTGGCGACCTGATGCACGACATACTTGTAGATCTGCATCTTGTCGGCGTTGCGAACCAGCGTGTCGAACTTGATGCCGAGCTCGTGCTGGGCAGCAGCCACTTCGTGGTGGTGCTTTTCGACGACGACGCCCATTTCGCTCAGAACCGTCAGCATCTCGGAACGCATGTCCTGGGCGCTGTCGATCGGCGGAACCGGGAAGTAGCCGCCCTTGACGCGCGGACGGTGGCCGAGGTTGCCGGTTTCATATTCGGTATCGTCGTTCGACGGCAGTTCGGTCGAGTCGAGCTTGAAGCCGGTGTTGTACGGGTCGGCCTTGTACTTGACGTCGTCGAAGACGAAGAATTCGGCTTCCGGGCCGACGAATACGGTGTCGCCGATGCCGGATGCCTTCAGATAGGCTTCGGCCTTCTTGGCGGTGCCGCGCGGGTCGCGGTTATAGGCTTCGCCCGAGACCGGATCGAGAATGTCGCAGATGATGACCATCGTCGACTGCGCGAAGAACGGGTCCATGTGAACCGTGTCGGTATCCGGCATGAGAACCATGTCGGACTCGTTGATGGCCTTCCAGCCGCCGATCGAGGAACCGTCGAACATGACGCCGTCGGCAAACATGTCTTCGTCCACGCAGACGACGTCCATCGTCACGTGCTGCAGTTTGCCCTTGGGGTCGGTGAAGCGCAGATCCACGAACTTGACGTCGTTCTCCTTGATCTGCTTCAGAATTTCGCTTGCACTCGCCATGAAACACTCCCTTTGATTTGCTATGACGACTTGGCTTTGCCTCTTGGGGGCAAGGCCTGCTTAAATAGCGTCGATACCGGTTTCGCCAGTACGAATGCGGATGACTTCCTCGACATTCGACACGAAAATCTTGCCATCGCCGATGCGGCCGGTCTGGGCGGCCTTGCGGATCGCGTCGATGACGGCTTCGGCGTTCTCGTCGGCGAGGACGACTTCGACCTTCACCTTCGGCAGGAAATCGACAACATATTCGGCGCCACGGTAAAGCTCCGTGTGGCCCTTCTGGCGACCGAAGCCCTTTGCTTCCGTAACCGTAATGCCCTGCAGGCCGACTTCCTGAAGGGCTTCCTTCACTTCGTCGAGCTTGAAAGGCTTAATGATCGCTTCGATCTTTTTCATGAGAAAATGACTCTCCGCTTCTCCCGTTAAAGCGTGCGTATGCCGCTCGCGAAACATGATGCAGGTATCATGCCAGTTCGCAACGGGCCAGATCGAAAAAATGCGGCAAATGCACCCAAAACCGCGCCAAGGCTCCTGTTTAGCTGCGATTTTTCGTAAAAAGATGACAATTTCGATCGGAAAAAATCGAAAATACCACGGAAATCGCAGATTTTTGTGTGGAGACGAGTTTCGGTTTACCGAGTGCGTATGGGCTAAAAATAGGCAATTGCACAAATAATGATCGCTCCTGTATCGCCCGAAACCGGTTGTTTTTTAGGCGTTTTTTGACTTCAATGGGGTCATGACCGATCGATTGAGTGAATTGCTCCTGACGCCCGCCGAAATGGCGGCTGTCGACAAGGCGGCGGCCGAAAGCGGCATCGACAGCTTTGCGCTGATGACCAGCGCAGGCGCGGCTGTGGCTGCGGCCGCGATGCGGCTTTATCCCGGCGCACTTCGCTTCGCCGTCCTCTGCGGACCCGGTAACAATGGCGGCGACGGCTATGTGGCAGCCCGCTTCCTGGCCGAGAGCGGCGCAGCGGTTGAGGTCTTCCAGCTCGGCGATCCCGAACGGCTGAAGGGCGATGCCGGGCGGGCCCATGCGGAATGGACCGGCGATGTCGAGCCACTCGAAGAATACCAGCCACAAGACGGCGACGTCGTCGTCGATGCGCTGTTCGGCGCCGGTCTGAGCCGCGATGTGCCCGGTGAGGTCGAGGACGTCATCTCGGCCGTCCGCTGGGCGGATCTGCCTGTCATCGCCGTCGACCTGCCATCGGGTATCGACGGAGCCACAGGCGAGGTGCTTGGGGCGGCGTTTACCGCCACGCAGACCATCACCTTCATGACCCGCAAGCCTGGCCATCTCTTGATGCCGGGCAGGGAGCTTTGCGGGGCACTCGATGTCATCGATATCGGCATTCCCGCCCGGATCGTCCGCGCACATGCCGGTTCTGATATCGCCGAAAACACCCCGGCCCAATGGGCGCATCTGACGCCGTCGGCGAGGCTGGAGACCCACAAATACAAGCGCGGCCATCTCGTCGTCTTCTCCGGTTCGGCAGGAAAGACCGGCGCGGCGCGGATGTCGGCCATATCGGGCCTGAAGGCCGGCGCAGGTCTGGTGACGATCGCCGCACCGGCGGAAGCGCTTGCGGAAAACAGCGCGCATCTGACGGCGGTCATGCTGCGCGAGATCGGCGACACGGAACAGCTGGAAGAATGGCTGGAGGACGACCGCCTGCAGACTTTCGTGCTCGGTCCGGGCTTCGGGATCGGCGAGCAGGCGAGGGACTATGCCGCTGCGCTGAGCGACCGCCGCCTGGTGCTCGATGCTGATGGCATCACTTCGTTCCGCCAGGAGCCGAAGCGCCTGTTCGACCTATTCGCCGGTGGCGAACCGCGTCTGGTCCTGACGCCGCATGACGGCGAATTCGCCCGTCTCTTCCCCGATATCGCCGCCGATACCGGGCTCGGCAAGACCGCCAAGGCACAGATGGCCGCGAAGCGCGCCAATGCGGCGATCGTCTTCAAGGGTGCCGATACGGTCATTGCGGCGCCGGATGGACGCGCGCTGATCAACACAAACGCGCCGGTCTGGCTGGCAACGGCAGGGTCCGGCGACGTGCTTGCCGGCATCATCGGCGCCTACCTGGCGCAGGGCCTTCCGGCCTTCGAGGCGGCGGCGATCAGCGTCTACCTGCACAGCCTCGCCGGGCAGCGCGCCGGCAAGGGGTTGACGGCGGAAGATCTCACCGCCCACGTCCTGCCGTTCTGACTGCCGGCCGGCTGATTACTTGCCGACCTCTTCCTGCAGCGCGATGGCGCCGAAGGGGGCGTTCACCTTGCCCTCATGGATCATGAAGGCGAAGACGTCGCGCGGCTCGGCCTTCACCTTGCGATCCGCGTCGATGAGTGGCAGATCGTCGGGCACCTTGCCTTCGGCCCAGGTCTCCAGCCGCTTTGCCCAGGCCTTCAGGTCCTTGGGCGGATAGCAGGTCCTGATCTCGTCCGAGCCCTTCTGCAGCCGCGCATAGACGAAATCGGCGGTGACGTCCGCTATCATCGGATAATCGAAATGCTCGGCGACGACAGGCGCCACGCCGTACTTGGCCAGCAGCGCGACGAAATCCGGCACCTTGAAACTGTCATGACGGACCTCGACGACATGGCGCAAGGGCAGGCCATCCTGCTTGTCCGGCAGCAGCTTCAAGAACGCTTCGAAATCGTCGGGCTCGAATTTCTTGGTCGGCGCGAACTGCCAGAGGATCGGCCCGAGACGGTCGCCGAGTTCCGTCAGTCCCTGCGTCAGGAACCGCTGCATGGATTCTCCGGCCTCGCCCAGAACCTTCCGGTTGGTGACGAAGCGGCTGGCCTTCAGCGAGAAGATGAAACCATCGGGCACATCCGCGCCCCATTTGGCGAAGGTCTCCGGCTTCTGCGAGCTGTAATAGGTGCCGTTGACCTCGATGACCTTCAGCTGGCGGCTGGCATAATTGAGCTCGTCCTTCTGCTTCAGGTCGGAGGGGAAGAAATGATTGCGCCAAGGCTCGAATGTCCAGCCGCCGATACCGACGCGGATAGTGCCGGATTTGCTCATTCTCTTCCTCCCTTTGCCCGTTCAGGCGATTTGCTTTGCCATGTCGACGATCACCCATCCTGGCCGGTAGGGGTTCGGCCGTCGACCCGTTTCCTGAAAGCCGAAGGCGCGGTAGATCGCGATATTCCTCTCCATTCGCGCATTGGTGTAGAGCCTGACTTCCGGCAGCTCCCATTCGCGCGTCTTGTCTTCCACCCAGCCGAGGATCGTACGGCCGATCCCGCGGCTATGATGATCAGGCGACACGGCGATGCTGAACAGCATCGTGTGATCCGCATGGCGTTCAAGAACGGCGAGCCCGCCAGGCTCGCCATCGATATCGAGCAGCCACACCTCGCCATTGGCGATCCGCGGCGCATAATCCTCACGCATCGGCAGCGGCTCGCCGCCGAACTCCGCGACATAGGGGCCGTAAGCCGACATGGTCAGGCGGCGCACGATTTCGAGATCGTCAGCCGCCGCCTGTCTCAACATCTCACTCGGCCGCCGCGACCGTCTTCTTCACTGGGCGACGCTCCAGCAGCTCCTTCAGGAAGTGGCCGGTATAGGAGCGCTTCTCCTTGACGATCGCCTCAGGCGTGCCGGTCGCAACGATCTCGCCGCCGCCATCGCCGCCTTCGGGGCCGAAATCGAGCACCCAGTCGGCCGTCTTGATGACTTCGAGATTGTGCTCGATGACGACGACGGAATTGCCCTGGTTGACGAGCTCATGCAGCATTTCCAGGAGCTTGGCGACGTCGTGGAAATGCAGGCCGGTGGTCGGTTCGTCGAGAATATAGAGCGTGCGGCCGGTCGAGCGCTTCGACAGTTCCTTGGCGAGCTTGACGCGCTGCGCCTCGCCGCCCGACAGCGTATTCGCCTGCTGGCCGACCTTGATATAGCCGAGGCCGACATCGAAGAGCGACTGCAGCTTGTCGCGCACCGCGGGAACGGCGGCGAAGAACTCGACGCCTTCCTCGACCGTCATGTCGAGCACGTCGGAGATCGACTTGCCCTTGAAGGTGACGTCGAGCGTCTCGCGATTGTAGCGCTTGCCGTGGCAGACGTCGCAGGTGACGTAGACATCCGGCAGGAAGTGCATCTCGATCTTGATGACGCCGTCGCCCTGGCACGCTTCGCAGCGGCCGCCCTTGACGTTGAACGAGAAGCGGCCCGGCTGATAGCCGCGCGCCTTGGCTTCCGGCAATCCGGCGAACCAGTCGCGGATCGGCGTGAAGGCGCCGGTATAGGTCGCAGGGTTCGAGCGCGGCGTGCGGCCGATCGGCGACTGGTCGATATCGATCACCTTGTCGATATGCTCGAAACCATCGATGCGGTCGTGATCGGCCGGGATTTCGCGCGCGCCCATGACGCGGCGCGCCGCCGACTTGTAGAGGGTCTCGATCAGGAAGGTGGACTTGCCGCCACCGGAAACGCCGGTGACTGCCGTGAAGACACCGAGCGGGATGGCGGCCGTGACGTTCTTGAGGTTGTTGCCCCTCGCGCCGACGACCTTGATCTCCTTGCCTTTCTTCGGCTTGCGACGCTCATCGGGCACGGGAACGCCGAGTTCACCGGAGAGATACTTGCCGGTCAGCGACTTCGGGTTCGCCATGATGTCCTGAGGCGTGCCGTGGGCGATGACCTGGCCGCCGTGAATGCCGGCCGCCGGACCGATATCGACGACGTCGTCGGCCGTCAGGATCGCGTCCTCGTCATGCTCGACGACGATGACGGTATTGCCGATGTCGCGCAGGTGCTTCAGCGTATCGAGCAGGCGGGCATTGTCGCGCTGGTGCAGGCCGATCGAGGGTTCGTCGAGAACGTAGAGCACGCCCGTCAGGCCCGAGCCGATCTGCGACGCCAGGCGAATACGCTGGCTCTCGCCACCCGATAGCGTGCCGGAATTGCGAGACAGGCTGAGATATTCGAGGCCGACATCATTCAGGAAGCGCAGGCGGTCGCGGATTTCCTTGAGGATGCGCACGGCGATCTCGTTCTGCTTCGCCGTGAAATGCGACGGCAGCACTTCGAACCAGTCGCGGGCGACGCGGATCGACATCTGCGTGACTTCGCCGATATGCAGCTTGTCGATCTTCACGGCCAGAGCTTCCGGCTTCAGCCGGTAACCGGCGCAGGACGGGCAGGGGGCGGCCGACATGAAACGCTCGATCTCCTCGCGCGCCCAGGCGGAATCCGTCTCCTTCCAGCGGCGCTCGAGATTGGTGATGATGCCTTCGAAGGTCTTGTGCGTCGTGTAGGAGCGCGCGCCATCGGCATAGTGGAATTCGATCTTCTCTTCCGTGCCGTTCAGGATCACATCCTGCGCCTTGGCGGAAAGATCGCTCCATCGATTGCCGAGCTTGAAGCCGAAATGCTTGCCGAGCGCTTCCAGCGTCTGATTGTAATAAGGAGAGGACGACTTGGCCCAGGGCGCAATCGCCCCGTCGCGCAGCGTCCGCTCCGGTTCCGGGATGATCAGGTTGGCGTCGATCTTCTGCTGTGCGCCGAGGCCGTCGCAGGTCGGGCAGGCGCCAGCCGGGTTGTTGAACGAGAAGAGACGCGGCTCGATCTCCGGAATGGTGAAGCCGGAAACCGGGCAGGCGAACTTTTCCGAAAACAGCACGCGCTCATGCGTCTCGTTCAGCGACTTGTTGGCCGAACCGCCGGCAGCGGTTTCCTCCGGCGGCAGCGGCTTGTCGGCGAATTCGGCGACCGCCAGGCCATCGGCGAGCTTCAGCGAGGTCTCCAGGCTGTCGGCGAGGCGCGACGACATGTCGGCGCGCACGACGATACGGTCGACGACGACGTCGATGTCATGCTTGTACTTCTTGTCGAGGGCCGGAACGTCGGCGATCTCGTAGAACTGGCCATCCACCTTGACGCGCTGGAAGCCCTTTTTCATGAGCTCGGCGAGTTCCTTCTTGTACTCGCCCTTACGGCCACGCACGAGCGGCGCCAGAATATAAAGACGCGTGCCCTCCTCGAAGGCGAGCACACGGTCGACCATCTGGCTGACCGTCTGGCTCTCGATCGGCAGGCCGGTGGCCGGCGAATAGGGAACGCCAACGCGTGCAAAGAGCAGACGCATATAGTCGTAGATTTCGGTGACCGTGCCGACCGTCGAGCGCGGGTTGCGCGACGTCGTCTTCTGCTCGATCGAGATGGCGGGCGAGAGGCCGTCGATCTGGTCGACATCAGGCTTCTGCATCATTTCCAGGAACTGGCGCGCGTAGGCCGAAAGGCTTTCGACATAGCGCCGCTGCCCCTCGGCATAGATCGTGTCGAATGCCAGCGAGGATTTGCCGGACCCTGAAAGGCCCGTCATCACGATAAGCTTGTTGCGCGGCAGATCGAGGTCGATGCCCTTCAAATTATGCTCACGCGCGCCGCGGATGGAAATCGTCTTCAGTTCGCTCATCGTCTTCTGCTTTGGTCTCTTGGATGAAGCCCCTTATTTAGTGATGCTCGCGGGCGAGTCGAGGCTCAAATCCGGGGTAGGAGAAGGTTTTCGATTCTGTTGACAGGATCATAGTGAATAAATAGAACAAAGAAAGAACAAAATTCCTTGTGGATGACGGCCCGATGGACGCGCCTCGCAAGGGCTCTATAGTTTAAGGTACACCGATTGTTTCAAGCGCCGCCGGGCAGGGTGGCAGGTAAGGTGAAAAGCATGGCTGGTAGCGTAAACAAGGTAATTCTGATCGGAAACGTGGGCGCCGACCCCGAAATCCGCAGGACCCAGGACGGCCGTCCGATCGCCAACCTGCGTATCGCGACGTCAGAGCAGTGGCGCGACCGCAATTCCGGCGAACGCCGCGAAAAGACCGAATGGCACACTGTCGTCGTCTTCAACGAAGGCCTCTGCAAGGTTGTCGAGCAATACGTCAAGAAGGGCGCCAAGCTCTATATCGAAGGCGCGCTGCAGACCCGCAAGTGGCAGGACCAGCAGGGTCAGGACCGCTACTCGACGGAAGTTGTGCTGCAGGGCTTCAACTCGACGCTGACGATGCTCGATGGCCGTGGCGACGGCGGCGGCGCAAGCTCCGGCTTCGGCGGTGGTGGCGGCCGTGGCAACAACAACGACTATGGTGGCGGCGGTGGCGGCTACGGCGACGATTACGGCGCGCCCTCCCAGTCCTCCGGCGGTGGCCGTGGCGGTAGCAGCAGTGGCGGCGGTAGTGGCGGCAACTTCTCGCGGGATCTCGACGACGACATCCCGTTCTGAGAACCGGACGGATCAAATGAAAACGGCGCCCCTTGAGGCGCCGTTTTTGTTAGGCCGGTGTAGCGCTGATCAGGTTGAGCGCCGCCTTGGCGCCATCGACCACGAACTGCACCGCCAGTGCCGCCAGGATGACGCCGAGAAGCCGCGTCAGGATCGCCCGGCCGGTCGCGCCGAGGAAACGGTCGAGCCTGTCGGCGACGAGCAGGGCGCCCAGCGTGATCAGCAGGTTGGCGGCAATGACGATGATCAGCTGCGCCCGCTCGATCGACGAGGCGAAGGCACCAGAAAGCAGGATCGTCGCCGAGATCGCGCCCGGACCGGCAACCAGCGGGATCGCCAGCGGGAAGACGGCGATATTCTGGATGTGGTCCTTGGTGATGGCGACTTCGCTGGTCTTCTCCTTACGGTCCTGACGCTTCTCGAAGACCATTTCAAAGGCGATCCAGAAGAGCAGCAAGCCACCAGCGAGGCGGAAGGCTCCCATCGATATGCCGAGCACACCGAGCACGCCTGCGCCAAACAGCGCGAAGACCGCGAGGATGATGAAGGCGATCATCGAGCCGCGCAGCGCCACCTGCTTGCGCTGGGGCCGGCTCATGCCAGCGGTCAGCCCCAGAAAGATTGGCGCCAGCCCCGGCGGATCGATAGTGACGAGCAGGGTGGTGAAGGCATTGATCAGTTGGTCGGTGCTTGCCATTCGGTCTCCAAAACACCATATGAGGGCGAGGTTCTAGCGATTGTGGAGCGACTGCCCGCGTTTGGCAAACCGCCTGTTTTCGCGTGGGTCTCCTCCCGGCGCAAAAACGCCAGAATTGCCGCCTTTCCGCCGTAAAAGCCTGTTCAAAACTCCCGCTCAAATTGGCGCGGAACGGGGCTTTCCGCTATAAATCTTTCAGTGATTCTACAAAGAGATCGTGATCTGTTTTGACTGAACAAACACCCCCAGGCGGCGGGAAGCTCCCGCCAGGCATCGAGCCCATCTCCATCATGGAGGAAATGCAGCGGTCCTATCTCGATTACGCGATGAGCGTTATCGTCAGCCGCGCGCTTCCTGACGTGCGCGACGGCCTGAAGCCCGTCCACCGGCGCATCCTTTACGGCATGTCCGAGCTCGGCATCGACTGGAACAAGAAATACGTCAAATGCGCCCGCGTAACCGGTGACGTGATGGGTAAATACCATCCGCACGGCAACTCGGCGATCTACGATGCGCTCGCCCGTATGGCGCAGGATTGGTCTCTTCGCCTTCCGCTGATCGACGGCCAGGGCAATTTCGGCTCTGTCGACGGTGACCCGCCGGCGGCCGAACGCTACACGGAATGCCGCCTGGAAAAGGCCGCGCATTCGCTGCTCGACGACCTCGACAAGGAAACGGTCGATTTCCGCGACAACTACGACGGCACGCTTTCCGAGCCTTCGGTCGTACCCGCGAAATTCCCGAACCTTTTGGTCAACGGGGCAGGCGGCATCGCCGTTGGTATGGCGACCAACATCCCGCCGCATAATCTCGTCGAAGTCATCGACGGCTGTATCGCGCTGATCGACAATCCGGCGATCGAACTGCCGGATCTGATGCAGATGATCCCGGGTCCGGACTTCCCGACCGGCGCCAAGATCCTCGGCCGTTCCGGCATCCGCTCGGCCTATGAGACGGGCCGCGGTTCCGTCGTCATGCGCGGCGTTGCCACGATCGAGCCGATGCGCGGCGATCGCGAACAGATCATCATCACCGAAATCCCCTATCAGGTGAACAAGGCGACGATGATCGAGAAGATGGCCGAGCTGGTGCGCGAAAAGCGCATCGAGGGCATCTCCGACCTGCGCGACGAATCCGACCGCCAGGGCTACCGCGTCGTCGTCGAGCTGAAGCGCGACGCCAATGCCGACGTCATCCTCAATCAGCTCTACCGCTACACGCCGCTGCAGACCTCCTTCGGCTGCAATATGGTGGCACTGAACGGCGGCAAGCCGGAACAGCTCAACCTGCTCGACATGCTCCGCGCGTTCGTCGCCTTCCGCGAGGAAGTCGTTAGCCGGAGAACGAAATTCCTGCTCCGCAAGGCGCGTGAGCGCGCCCACGTCTTGGTCGGTCTGGCGATCTCGGTTGCCAATATCGACGAAGTCATCCGCGTCATCCGCCAGGCGCCGGATCCGGCGACCGCACGCGAACAGCTGATGACGCGCCGCTGGCCGGCAGCGGATGTCGAAAGCCTGATCCGTTTGATCGACGATCCGCGTCACCGGATCAACGAGGACATGACGTATAACCTCTCGGAAGAGCAGGCCCGCGCCATCCTCGAACTTCGTCTCGCCCGCCTGACGGCGCTTGGCCGCGATGAAATCGGCGACGAACTCAACAAGATCGGCGAAGAAATCAAGGATTACCTCGATATTCTCTCGTCGCGCATTCGCATCATGACCATCGTCAAGGAAGAGCTGGGCGCCGTTCGCGACGAGTTCGGCACACCGCGCCGCACCGAGATCATCGATGGCGGTCTCGAAATGGATGATGAAGACCTCATCGCCCGCGAAGACATGGTCGTGACCGTCTCGCATCTCGGCTACATCAAGCGCGTGCCGCTGACGACTTACCGTGCGCAGCGCCGCGGCGGCAAGGGCCGCTCCGGCATGACGACACGCGATGAAGATTTTGTTAGCCGGCTATTCGTGGTCAACACGCATACGCCCGTTCTGTTCTTCTCCTCGCGCGGTATCGTCTACAAGGAAAAGGTCTGGCGCCTGCCGATCGGCACGCCGACCTCGCGCGGCAAGGCGCTCATCAACATGCTGCCGCTGGCACCCGGCGAACGCATCACCACGATCCTGCCGCTGCCCGAGGATGAGGACAGCTGGGAAAGCCTCGACGTGATGTTCTCGACGACGCGCGGCACCGTTCGCCGCAACAAGTTGTCGGATTTCGTCCAGGTGAACCGCAACGGCAAGATCGCCATGAAGCTGGAAGAGGAGGGCGATGAAATCCTCTCCGTCGAGACCTGCACGGAGCACGACGACGTGCTTCTGACCACGGCGCTCGGCCAGTGCATCCGCTTCCCGGTCGATGACGTCCGCGTCTTTGCCGGCCGCAACTCGATCGGCGTGCGTGGTATCAACCTTGGTGATGGCGACAGCATCATCTCGATGACCATCGTCGGCCATGTCGATGCCGAGCCGTGGGAGCGTGCTGCCTATCTGAAGCGTTCGGCCGCAGAACGCCGTGCAACCGGCGTCGACGAAGAGGATATCGCTCTCGTCGGCGAGGAAGTCACCGAAGAGGGACAGCTCTCCGACGATCGCTATGAAGAGCTGAAGGCACGCGAGCAGTTCGTGCTGACGGTCTCCGAAAAGGGCTACGGCAAGCGTTCATCGTCTTACGACTTCCGTATCTCCGGCCGCGGCGGCAAGGGCATCCGCGCCACCGACACGTCGAAGACGGGCGAAATCGGCGCACTCGTCGCTGCCTTCCCGGTTGATGACGGCGACCAGATCATGCTCGTCTCCGATGGCGGCCAGCTGATCCGCGTTCCGGTCGGCGGCATCCGCATCGCCAGCCGCGCCACCAAGGGCGTGACGATCTTCTCGACCGCAAAGGATGAGAAGGTGGTTTCGGTCGAGCGCATCAGCGAACCGGAAGACGACAGCGAAGAGGTTGGTGAGATCACCAACGAAACGCCGATCGAAGCCGGCGCAGTGCCTCCGGCAACCGAAGGCGACGAACCTTCATCTTCCACGGAAGAATAATTTAACCGGCTTTGGCTGGAAAACCGGGCGGCCCCTGCCGCCCGGTTTTTTTATGCGCTAAAGAGATTCCTGCTAGTCTGAGTTGATTTTAGGGTGAGGGAATCATGGGGAATTGGACGCGGCGCGGCGTTCTCGTTGCGGGCTCGGCGATCGCCGGCGCCGTTGCAGGGCAGTATCTTCTGACGCCGGTGAGCGATCCTGGTCCGGCTTTCCCGCCAGAAGACGATGTTTCCTCAAGCGCCACCATTCTCAATGACGCAGGCGAGCTATCGCCGACCCCGGTCGCCCAGCATCTGACCTTTAGCGAGCCGCCGCAGGACGCGTTGATTGGCAAGCTCCGTGCCGCACTTGTCGACGCCCGCAGCAACGGTCAATCGTTCGCCGCCAGCGCCGCGCGCCATTCTATGGGTGGTCATAGCCTGCCGCTGAACGGAACGGCGCTGACCCTCGATCAGGATTGGCTGGAGGCCGATACCTCGGCCAGGACCTATCGCGTCGCAGCCGGTGCCCGCTGGTCGACGATCATCCGCAAGCTCGATGCGATCGGCTTTTCGCCCGCCGTCATGCAGTCGAATAACGATTTCGGCGTCGCTAGCACCTTTTCCGTCAATGCGCATGGCTGGCCCGTACCCTTCAGCGCCTGCGGCAGCACCGTGCGCTCGATGAAGATGATGACGGCTGACGGTAATCTGCTGACCTGCTCGCGCACTGAGAATACCGAGCTCTTCAATCACGCGATGGGCGGCTATGGCCTGTTCGGCGTCATTACCGAACTTGAGCTCGACATGGTGCCGAATACCTTGCTGGACCCGAGTTTCGAGCATCTGGCCGGCGAGGATATCGGCCGCCGCTTTGCCGAGGTCCTTGCGTCCGATCCCTCGATCCAGATGGCCTATGGCCGCATGGATATCTCGCTCGATCGCTTTTTCGAAGATGCGCTGCTGATCACCTATCGCCCCTCGGCCGATCAGTCGAATATCCCGGCGGCGACCGGCTCCGGTTTGATCAGCCACGTCTCGCGCGAAATCTTCCGCCGCCAGCTCGGCTCGGACGGCGTCAAGCATATGCGCTGGTGGACGGAGGCGGTGCTGAACCCGCAGATCGCCGCGGCGTCGACCCGCAACAGCCTGATGAACGAACCCGTCATCACCCTCGACGACCGCGATCCGACACGCACCGATATCCTGCACGAATATTTCGTCTCGCCATCGCGCTTTGCCGATTTTGTCACGGCTTGCCAGGAGGTTATCCCGGCCTCTTATCAGCAGCTGCTGAATATCACGCTACGTTATGTGAACACCGATAGCGACAGTGTCCTGGCCTATGCAACAGAGCCGCGCATTGCCGCCGTCATGCTGTTTTCGCAGGAGAAGACCGTGCGCGGCGAGGCCGATATGGCGCGGATGACGGAGGCGCTGATCGAGCGCGTCATTGCCATCGGCGGCAGCTATTATCTGCCGTACCGGCCGCATGCGCGCCTCGACCAGCTGCAGCGGGCCTATGTCCGGGCAGGTGATTTCGCTGCGGCAAAACGCAAGGCTGATCCCGGCCTGCTGTTCCGCAACCGCTTCTGGGATAATTATCTGGGCAAGATCTGAGGGGGAATGATGAGCAAGCTTCGACTGATTGCCGGGCTTTATACCGTGGCGCTGCTGTTTGCCGCGGCGCTGAATTACATTCCCGGCCTGACGGACGCCGAGGGCAGGGCCTTCGGCATCTTCGCGCTCGACATCTATGACGACAGCCTGCATCTGGCTTCGGCGCTCTGGGCTGCGATCGCTGCCTATCTCTCGGTGCGAGCCTCGCGCTTCTTCCTCTTCTATTTCGGCCTGCTCTATTTCACCGATGGCCTGCTCGGCCTGATCACCGGCTCCGGCTATCTTGATCTCGGCATCGTCAATTACGGCATCCAGGACCTGCCGTTCGGCTTCAAGATCCTCGCAAACCTGCCGCATCTCTTCCTTGGCGGCGCAGCGATCGCATCGAGCTACATCTTCCGCAGCGAGGCGCGCTGATGCGCCGGGCTTTCAAGATCCTCGCATTGTTCGTCGCCGCCGTCGTCGTGGTCGTGCTCCTCCTTCTGAGTCCTGCCGCCTATGTGGAGACCTTCTGCCATGCCGATCCGCAGGCAGATAGCTACAGCCCACTGATCCGCGATCCCGCGATGCGCCGCGAGGAGGCCAATACCTTCCTGACCTATCCCGAATGGCATATCGTCTATGCCTATGACGGTCTCGCCGAGGTCCTGAAGACGGGCGACGAATACCGCTTCGATTATCTCGCCAGCGTCAAGGATTTCTGGAAGGCCGATTGTGCACTGACGGCGATCGCCGACCGCCACGGCGGCGCCGACACGCAGACGCGCATGATGGTCGCGACGATCGGCGTCAGTTTCACCCTCGAAATGGGCCTTAAGGCTGCTTATGAAGAAACGCTGGGACGGTTGACCGCTTATTGGCGTGGCGATCAGAAGACGCCGCAGGACAGTATCGCCCGCGACATGGCGATCGATTACGCCGCCTTCCTGCGCCAGACGCCCTGGTACAAATATCCCTTCCAGCCGCAGATCGACAAGCTCTGGGCGGCACCCGTCGATGAGCCCGTGCGCGGTTGGGAACGTCGCCTGGCGCTCGGCGGTGAATGGAAGGCGAAGATCGCCTATGCCGGAATGATCGCCGATGCTGTGGCAGCCACCGGCGAGGCCAAGCTGACGATCTTCTCCGTTGTTTCCGGCATGTCGGCCGAGGCGCTGTCGGCAATGCCCGATGTCCGCGTCCTCTCCGAGAGTGCCAATGGCATCCTCATCGAAACACCGCGCTACGACCGCTTCACCCATATTCTCTCCGACATCGCCAAGGCGGGCGGAAATGTCCGGGAGATTGCCGGAAATGACCAGATCATGGTGTCGCTGACCGCACCGGCGAGCGATCAGGCGCCGCCGCCCGGTGAACTGATCGCCCGCTTTCCGCGTGCCGGTTTCGACAGCGACCGCCTGCTGGTTCTGGTCAGGATCACCGATCTGGCGCAGCTGCTGCGCGACCGGCCGATTGCGGATCCCGGCATCGAGCATATATTCGACTTCTGAAAGGGAGTGCGGTGATGGTATTTGCGCGGCGGATCGCAAGAACAGGTGTGACGGCTCTCGTCATCCTCTGCGCCGTCTTCATGCTGTTTGCCGGCATCTTCGCCGCAACCGGGGAGGCGCCCGCCGCCATGGTCTTCCGCCCGCCCGGCAGCCCGGCGAGCCTTCCTGACGGCGTCAAGCTGCTGCGCTGGGGATCGGTCTTTGCTGTGGTGCGCGGTGAAAGTCCCGATTACGTCCGCAAGCTCTATGCATCCGGAGCAATCCTCGTGCTGCCCTACCGCAAGAGTGGCTGCCTCGCCTATCGCCCGGCATAAGGACAAAGAAAAAGCCGGACGCGGGGAAGGCGTCCGGCTTTTTGAATTGCCCGAGCGCGGAGGGGAATGCGCTCAGGGCAGGGGAACTGGCTTTAGAAAGTGATGCGCTTTTCGTTGTAAGCCTTCACCTCTTCGCTTTCACGGCGAAGGGCGGAAATCGTTGACGCCACGGACACGATGAACATTACGCTGATGAGGGCGGTCAGAACGGTCAAAATCGTGAACATGGGCAATCCTTTCCGAAGTTGCGTTCACGTTCCTCAGTACTGGCTTACGATTGCCGTGCGGGCAGCGGCGTAAGGGCCATATACCTTGGACGTATCAGGCTTCTGGTCATAGAGTGCGACAGTTGCAGTAAGCATTCCCGTAATCATTGCCATCCAGAAAACGTTAATGACGGTAATCTTATCGGGCATCTTCTTTTCCTTCTTGCGCGTATCGCATCTACGCTTCGGTGTTTAAATGCATCCGCCTGGAAATGGTTCCGCGGGATGTTGACGTGTCGTTTACTAAGCTTGGTCTGAAGCGACCTTGAATGCCTCGTTCATCTGGCGTTCAGATTCGAGGCCCGTTTTCACCGCA
Organism: Rhizobium sp. 21-4511-3d; assembly: GCF_053522545.1. NCBI lineage: Bacteria > Pseudomonadati > Pseudomonadota > Alphaproteobacteria > Hyphomicrobiales > Rhizobiaceae > Rhizobium > Rhizobium sp. 21-4511-3d. The sequence goes on from NZ_JBNWCF010000001.1 coordinate 1,071,710, forward strand.
GCCGGCCGAGCTGGCGCATCAGTGCATAGTGCTCGCTGACCTCCGGGCGCACCCAGCGTACCTCGTACTTCTCCTTGAGAAGCCCATAGGCCACTTCGCCGATAAGGGAGATGATGACGGCAAGGGCGATCAGGAGCATGAGCATCGAAGTGACTTCCGGGGAGAGCCGGATGCCGGAATGGCATCGGCTGCGTTGATGATTTTGATTATGCAGATCGCGTCTGAAACGGCCTTGAACGACCCATTCATCAGCCGTTCACGCAACCGGCATCGGCATGCCAAATGACTTGCGGTAAAGGGGCATCCATGACAAAAGGCAACGAACGAAACGGCCGGGTCCCATGACGCTTGCTTTTTATCCGGGGTCCTTCGACCCGATCACCAACGGACATATGGATGTGCTTGTTCAGGCGCTGAACGTCGCCGAAAAAGTCATCGTTGCGATCGGTATTCATCCGGGCAAGACGCCGCTGTTTTCCTTCGAAGAGCGCGCCGATCTCATCCGCCAGTCGCTCGCCGAAATCCTGCCGCAGAGGGCTGCCGGCATCGAGGTCGTCTCCTTCGACAATCTCGTCGTCGATGCGGCGCGCAAACATAAGGCTTCGCTGCTGATCCGCGGGTTGCGCGACGGCACCGATCTTGATTATGAAATGCAGATGGCCGGCATGAACCGGCAGATGGCGCCGGATATCCAGACCATCTTTCTGCCGGCCGGAACGGCATCGCGGCCCATAACCGCCACATTGGTCCGCCAAATCGCCGCCATGGGTGGAGATGTCAGCGCCTTCGTACCGGCCGCAGTTCTTAAAGCCCTTCAATCCAAGCGCAAATCTTGAGGCGGTTTTCCGCCGCACCGGAGCTACAATGAAACTCTTTTATGTTGCCTTTGCCGCCGTGCTCTATGTCGCGTCCTTCGTTGGCGACGCCCTTGCAGCCGACACGCTGACCATCCAGCTGAAGGACGGCCCCGTCGTCATCCAGCTCGCTCCCGACGTTGCGCCCAAGCACGTTGCCCAGATCGAAGCGCTCGCCAAGAAGGGCGCCTATGACAACGTCGCCTTCCACCGCGTCATCGACGGTTTCATGGCCCAGACCGGCGACGTCCAGTATGGCAATATGTCGAAGGGCTTCGATCCGAGCCTCGCAGGCACCGGCGGTTCCGACCTGCCGAACATCCCGGCCGAGTTCTCCAAGACGCCTTTCGTGCGCGGCACGGTCGGCATGGCGCGCTCGCAGGATCCGGATTCGGCCAATTCGCAGTTTTTCATCATGTTCGCTGACGGCTCCTTCCTGAACGGTCAGTACACCGTCGTCGGCAAGGTCGTTTCCGGCATGGAATTCGTCGACAAGATCAAGAAGGGCGAAGGCCAGAACGGCGAAGTCAGCAATCCTGACCGCATGGTCAAGGTCACTGTCGGCAAGTAACCGGCATCCACATCATTCCACAAGAACAACGAGGAGAATAAGAATGGCCGAGATCAAGGATCCCGAAAACACCATCATCCTGGAAACCACCAAGGGCAAGGTTGTCATCCAGCTTCTGCCGCAGGTGGCACCTGAGCACGTCGCCCGCATCAAGGAACTCGCCCGCGAGAAGGCCTATGACGGCGTTGTCTTCCACCGCGTCATCAACGACTTCATGGCCCAGACCGGCGACGTCAAGTTCGGCAAGAAGGGCAGTGAGAGCTTCAACCCGGGCCGTGCAGGCATGGGCGGCTCCGAGAAGCCGGACCTGAAGGCAGAGTTTTCGGCCACGCCGCATATCCGCGGCGTTTGCTCCATGGCCCGCTCGCAGAACCCGAACTCGGCCAACAGCCAGTTCTTCATCTGCCTTGCGGATTCTCCGTGGCTCAACAAGCAGTATTCCGTCTGGGGCCAAGTCATCGAAGGCATGGACAACGTCGACAAGATCAAGAAGGGCGAACCGGTCGTAGACCCGGATTCGATCGTCTCGATGCGGGTTGCCGCCGACGTCTGATTGTGATTTCTGACGGAACCCGCCCTTGCGTGAGAACGTGGGGCGGGTTTCGCTTTGCCTGAAAGTACCCCGATGCGCGTAGACCTTTTCGATTTCGACCTGCCGGATGAGCGGATTGCCCTGAGGCCCGCCGAGCCGCGCGACAGCGCGCGCCTGCTGGTCGTCGATGCGTCCGCCGGCGAGGTGCTGAGCGACCATATTGTTCGCGATCTCCCGAATTTCCTGAAGCCCGGCGATGCGCTGGTTTTCAACGACACCAAGGTCATTCCCGCGCAGCTCGAGGGCATCCGCCATCGCGAAGGGGCAGGCGGCCAGCAGGTTTCGGCGACGCTGCACATGCGTGTCGGCGCCAACCGCTGGAAGGCCTTTGCCAAGCCCGGCAAGCGCATCAAGGAAGGCGATCGCATCGCCTTCGGCCATAGCGGCGAAAGCTGCTCTCTCGGCCAGCTCGATTGCACCGTCGTCGAGAAGGGCGATGCCGGCGAGGTAACACTCGCATTCGATCTCTCCGGTCCGGCTCTCGACGAAGCGATCGCGTCGGTCGGCCATATCCCGCTGCCGCCCTATATCGCTGCCAAACGCCCGGAAGACGAGCGCGACCGCGCCGACTACCAGACGATCTATGCCCGCGAAGAGGGCGCTGTCGCCGCACCGACGGCCGGCCTGCATTTCACGCCGGAGCTCTTCGCCGCTCTCGACAAGGCCGGCATCGAACGCCATTTCGTGACGCTGCATGTCGGCGCCGGAACCTTCCTGCCGGTGAAGGCCGATGATACCGACGATCACAAGATGCATCTCGAAAGCGGTTATGTGACCGAGGAGATTGCCGCCAAGCTCAACGCCGTCCGGGCGAGGGGCGGGCGCATCGTCTGCGTCGGAACCACGTCGCTGCGGTTGATCGAGAGTGCGGCGGCCGACAGCGGCGAAATCCTGCCCTGGGCCGGTGCCACCGGCATCTTCATCACGCCGGGCTACCGCTTCAAGGCGGTCGATATGCTGATGACCAATTTCCACCTGCCGCGTTCGACGCTGTTCATGCTGGTCTCCGCTTTTGCCGGTTTCGAGACCATGCACGCGGCTTACGAACACGCCATTTCGACAGGCTACCGCTTCTATTCCTACGGCGATTCGAGCCTTCTTTTCCGGAACGACAGATGACCGAGAACTTCCAGTTCACCCTCAAGAAGACCGATGGCGGCGCCCGCCTTGGTGAAATCTCCATGCCGCGCGGCACGATCCGCACGCCCGCCTTCATGCCCGTCGGTACCGTCGGCACCGTCAAGGCGATGTATCTCGACCAGGTGCGTGAAACCGGCGCCGATATCATTCTCGGCAATACCTATCACCTGATGCTGCGCCCTGGCGCCGAGCGCGTCGCCCGCCTCGGCGGCCTGCACAAGCTGATCCGCTGGGAACACCCGATCCTGACGGATTCAGGCGGTTTCCAGGTCATGTCGCTTTCCGGTCTGCGCAAGCTCGACGAGCAGGGCGTGACCTTCAAGTCGCATGTCGACGGCAGCCTGCATCATATGTCGCCGGAGCGCTCGATCGAGATCCAGGGCCTGCTCGGTTCCGATATCCAGATGCAGCTCGACGAATGCGTGGCGCTTCCCGCCGTACCGCGCGAGATCGAGCGTGCCATGGAGCTCTCGCTGCGCTGGGCGGAGCGCTGCAAGGTTGCCTTCGGCAACCAGCCGGGCAAGGCGATGTTCGGCATCGTCCAGGGCGGCGACCAGCCGAACCTGCGTATCCGCTCTGCCGAAGCGCTGGCCCAGCTCGACCTCAAGGGCTATGCCGTCGGTGGCCTCGCCGTCGGCGAGCCGCAAGACGTCATGCTGCGCATGCTGGACACGACGCTTCCCGTTCTGCCGACCGAAAAGCCGCGCTATCTGATGGGCGTCGGCACACCTGATGACATGCTGAAATCGGTCGCCCGCGGCATCGACATGTTCGACTGCGTGATGCCGACCCGCTCCGGCCGTCATGGTCTGGCCTTCACCCGCCGCGGCAAGGTCAATATCCGCAATGCCCGCCACGCCGAGGACATGCGCCCGCTCGACGACCAGTCGAACTGCCCGGCAACCCGCGATTACTCCCGCGCCTACCTGCACCATCTGGTGCGCGCCAACGAGGCGCTCGGCGGCATGCTGCTTTCCTGGCATAACCTGAACTACTATCAGGAACTGATGCAGGGCATCCGCAAGGCGATCGCCGAAGACCGCTTCGCCGATTTCATGGCCGAGACGATGGACGAATGGGCGAGGGGCGATCTCGATCCCGTTTGAGATCAGATACCCTTGCTGTCGGTGTTCGGAACGATCTGGACACCATTGATCTTGTATTGCCCGTCAGGCTGGCGCGCCATCTGATAGATGGCCGTCCAGTCCTTGCCGTCGCGGCCAGAAATCAGCACTTCCTGATAGATCATCGCGCCGTCATCGACCGACTTGCTGCGGCCGAAGGCGTAATTGCCGGGATGATAGACCGGCTCATAGCTCTTCTTCACCATCGCGAAGAACACGTTCTTGTCCGGAAACAACGCCTTGATGCCAGGCGCGGCATAGGAATAGGCCGTATCCGGATCATCCTTCAGGAAGGCACTGATCTGCCGCTCGATAACTTGCTGCGTCGTCTCCAGCGGATCTTCCGCTCGCGCAGGCAGAGATGCGGTGATGAATGCGGCACACAGGACGAGAATTGCGGATAGAGCACGCATGCGGGAGCCTCCAGCCATATAGACAGGAGTGTAGGGCATCTGCGGGGATTTGAAAGTGGCGGGCTCAGCGCCCGCCATCGCGTTTAATGCCAGCGGCGGAAGAGGGCGCTCGCATTGACGCCGCCAAAGCCGAAGCCGTTGCTGATCGCGTATTCCATCTCGACCTTGCGTGCCGTCTTGCCGACGATATCGAGGCCTTCTGCCACCGGATCGGCTTCCTCGAGATTGCGCGTCGGCGGGACGATCTGATCGCGCAGCGCCAGGATCGTGAAGATCGCCTCCAGCCCGCCTGCCGCACCGAGCAGATGGCCGGTCGCCGATTTCGTCGAGCTGATGGCGATCTCGCCATTGCGGCCGAAGACCGTTGCGATCGCCGCCATCTCGCCGCGGTCGCCGACCGGGGTGGAGGTCGCGTGAGCGTTGAGATGCTTGATCTCGGAGGGAGCGATCTTCGCCTGACGGATGGCGGCTTCCATCGCCCGGCGCGCGCCATCGCCATCCTCTGGTCCGGCGGTCATGTGATAGGCGTCAGCCGCCGTGCCATAGCCGACGAGTTCGGCGAGCGGTGTCGCACCACGCGCCAGCGCATGCTCAAGCGTCTCAATGACGAGAATGCCCGCGCCTTCGCCCATGACGAAACCGTCACGCTGGGTGTCGAACGGCCGCGAAGCAAGTTCCGGTGTCTCGTTGAACCCCGTCGACAGCGCCCGAGCGGCCGCAAAGCCGCCGAGGCTCACGCGGTCGATACAGGCTTCCGCGCCGCCGCAGATTGCCACATCGGCCTCGCCGGAGCGGATTAGCCGCGCCGCGTCGCCGATTGCCTGAACGCTGGCGGCACAGGCCGTGACCGGCGCACCGAGCGGCCCCTTGAAGCCGTATTTGATGCTGACCTGACCGGCTGCCAGATTGACGAGGAAGGAGGGGACGATAAAGGGCGACAGACGCCGCGGCCCGCGTGTCTCGACGGTCCGGACAGCATCGGTGATCGCAGGAAAGCCGCCGACGCCCGAGGCGATGATCGTTGCCGTGCGCTCCCGCGAAGCGGCATCTTCCGGCATCCATCCAGCCTGACGGACGGCCTCATCGGCAGCCCCCATCGCGAAATGGATGAAGCGGTCCATCTTCTTCTGGTCTTTCGGCACGATATAGCGGTCGGGATCGAATCCGCCTTCGGCATCCTCGGCAATGTCAGGCACGACGCCGCCGACCTTGGCCGGAAGATCGCCGACGACATCCTCTCCCAGCACGCGCAGCCCCGAGCCGCCCGCAAGCAGGCGCTTCCAGGCAGTCTCGACGCCTGTTCCAAGCGGTGAGACGAGGCCCATGCCGGTAACGACGATCCGATCCATATTCTTGTCCTTTCTAGGCATCAAAGCCCAGATACCAGGCCTTCATCCGCGCAATGCGCTCATGCGCCGCCTCATCGGCCGCAGGGCCGGGCAGCAGGCAGGTATTCCGGGGGGTAAGTTCTTCGCCGTTCCGGGCATCGACCAGCTTGGCATCAAGCTCTTCGCCGGATGCATTGCCGAGAAGATAGGCAAGATCTTCCTGCGGGGCGTGGCGTCCGCCCCATGTCGACAGCGCCATCAGCACCGGGAAGAAATCCTGTCCCTTCGCCGTCAGCACATATTCGTAGCGGGCAGGGCGCTCGCTATAGAGCCGCTTCTCGAAAATGCCTTCCTCGATCAGATGGGCGAGGCGCCGTGTCAGGATGTTCGGCGCGATGCCGAGGCTCTTCTGGAAGTCGTCGAAGCGCGTCAGCCCCTGAAAGGCGTCGCGCAGGATCATGATGCTCCAGGAATCGCCGACGCTGTTCAGCGCGCGGGCGGCAGGGCATGGAAAGATGGCGAAGCTGGTCCGTTGCATGAAGCAAGTCACTATCGTAGTCACTTGCTTTTAGCAAGTAACTCTTCAGCGCGCGTCGGAACTGAAGACCCGGGCGAGAATGACGCCCATCACCAGCATGCCCGCAGCAACGAAGATCGTATCTCCGGGCGTGCCGATATAGAGCGGCCCGATATTGGCGAAGAGCAGGAAGGCGATGAGGAAATTCAGCCAGCCCCAGATGACGTTGACCTCGGGCGAGCTCAGTTTGCTGCCGCTCATCCTCACGAAAGGCGTCCTGAAAGCGCGGCCGCTGACGCCGTTGACGAAATGCGGAATGCCGTTGGTCAGAAACGCGGCGGCGATGAAATGAACGATATAGGCAATCCAGGGCAAGGGAACCTCCAGCTGAAACAGGATCCCCTGTGAGATTGGCATCATCAGCGGGAAGGCAAGGGCAGGCGCTGCCCTCCAGCACAGTTCGGCCTCCCGAAATTTGCTCCCATTATCAGCAGATTAGCATATAATCGTTTATATCCTGGACGAAGGCCCGTACGAGGATTGACCTTCCGGCCCGATTGCAATTTCTATGCGCGCGAGGTGGAGTGACGGGTGGATAATGCGAGTTTTCTCTGACATCGGCGAACTGCGCGCAGCGCTCGAGGCTTTGCGCCGGCAATCGCGCACCATCGGCCTGGTTCCGACCATGGGCTATCTGCATGCCGGCCATATGGAGCTGGTATCGCGGGCGAGGGTGGAGAACGACATCGTCGTCGCCTCGATCTTCGTCAATCCGCTGCAGTTCGGTGCCAACGAGGACCTCAGCAAATATCCCCGCGATCTCGACCGCGACACGGCCATGCTCCGCCAGGGCGGCGTCAACATCCTGTTCGCGCCCGGTGTCGCCGACATGTATCCGAAGCCGATGATGACGGTTGTCGATGTGCCCGAGATCGGCCGTGAGCTCGAAGGCGCAGTCAGGCCCGGGCATTTCGCTGGCGTCGCCACCGTCGTCTGCAAGCTCTTCAATATCGTCCAGCCGCAGCGCGCCTATTTCGGCGAGAAGGATTATCAGCAGGTCGTCGTCATCAGGCGTATGGTCGATGATCTCGCGCTGCCGGTGCGCATCGTACCCGTGCCGACAGTGCGTGATCACGACGGCCTGGCGCTGTCGTCGCGCAATGTCTATCTGAGCGCCGGCGAGCGCAAGGCAGCAGTCATCGTGCCGCAGACGCTCGCCGAGGCTGAGCGGCTGGTCGCGGCCGGCCTGACCGATCCCGCCGAGCTCGAACATCTGCTGAAAGCATTCCTTGGCCGGGAGCCGCTCGCCAATCCCGAAGTCGTCGCCGTTCGCGACGCCGCGACGCTGAAACCGGTCGAGGTCATCAGCGATCCCGTTGTCGTCGCGCTCTTCGTCAGGATCGGCACGACGCGGCTGCTGGATAACAGGGTTATCGGCGGGCAGGGCGTGGCAAGGATAGGAGCGGTGCGATGAGTGCATCCGGAACAAGCAAGCGCCTGACCCCATCCCGCATCACCGCCATGAAGGGCGGCACGCCGATCGTCTGCCTGACGGCCTATACGACGCCGATGGCGCGTCTCCTCGACGCCCATTGCGATCTTCTTCTTGTTGGAGATTCGCTCGGCATGGTGCTTTACGGCATGGAGACCACGACGGGCGTGACGCTCGACATGATGATCGCCCACGGCAAGGCGGTGATGCGCGGCGTCGAGAAGGCCTGCGTCGTCGTCGACATGCCATTCGGCACCTACCAGGAATCAAAGGAAGTGGCCTTCCGCAACGCCGTCCGCATCCTGCAGGAAACCGGCTGCGACGCCGTCAAGCTCGAGGGCGGCGAGGAGATGGTGGAGACGATCGCGTTCCTGACGGCGCGCGGCATCCCGGTTCTCGGCCATATCGGCCTGATGCCGCAGCTCGTCCATACCGCCGGCGGCTACCGCTCGGTCGGGCACACGGAACACGAGACGTCGAAGATCCGCCGCGACGCCCACGCGATCGGCGGCTCCGGCGCTTTTGCCGTCGTCGTCGAAGGCACCGTCGAGCCGCTGGCCCGCGAAGTGACATCGGCCATCCATATCCCGACAATCGGCATCGGCGCGTCCTCGGCCTGCGACGGCCAGATCCTCGTCTCCGACGACATGCTCGGTATCTTCAACGATTTCACGCCACGCTTCGTCAAACGCTACGACGAACTCGGCAAGCGCGCTGGTGCTGCCGCAGAGGAATATGCGAGGGACGTCCGCTCACGAGCGTTTCCGGCGGTGGAGCACACGTTCAAGCGCAGGACGTGACGGCAGCCAATCCGGGGAAGCGGGCGGCTTTATCAGGCCGTCGGAGACGCCTATCCAATGTGGCGGGAGAGTTGGAATGTCCGGCGGTTTGCAAGGTAGAAATGTCCGCGTGGTCATCACACGGCACAACGGTCAGCCCCGATCTGAGCGGCTGATC